>NZ_JBIWOS010000001.1:1041377-1357058 GCF_044767885.1 Streptomyces sp. NPDC101194 | reverse complement strand
CTCGGCCGGGCCCGCCGGCGGCCCGGCCCCCCGCCCCCGCGCCCGCCCCACCCCCTCGTCGGCCCCACCCCCTCGTCGGCCCCACCCCCTCGTCGGCCCCACCCCCGGCCCCGTGGGCGGCGATGCCCGGGGGGCGGCGCGCGCACGACGGGGGATCAGGGTGGTCGGCACGCGTACGAGGCGTACGGGACGGGTGGTTCGGCGGACGCGGGAATGAGGCGGTTCAGCCGCGATTCGGGTCGGCGAGCGCGAGACGCGGTGAACTTCGCCGTCGTCCGGCATGCGCCGTAGGGCCGACGGGAGGACGGCCGGCCGGGGCGGGCCGGGGTAGGACATCCGCCCGATGCCGCAGGGCGTCCTTAGTCGCCAGCCTGATGCCGTGACGAAAGCGCGGGTCGGGAGGGCTGTGATGGGTGCGATGTCGGGGTCGGCGACGGTACGGGTGCTGCGGGACCGTACGGCGGGGCTGTTTCTGGTGGCGGTCGTCGTCTCCGGTTTCGGGACGTCGGCGATGTGGCTGGCGGCCGGGGTCTGGGTCAAGTCGCTCACCGGGTCGGACAGTCTGGCGGCGCTCGCCGTCTTCGCCATGTGGCTGCCGGTGCTCCTCGGGCCCGCGCTCGGGACGATCGCCGACCGGCTCCCCAGAAAGCCGCTCCTCGTGTGGTCCAACCTCGTCATGGCCGGGCTGCTGGCCTCGCTGGTCCTCGTCGATTCGGCAGGGCGGATCTGGATCCTGTTCACCGTGCTCGTCCTGTACGGAGCGAGTTTCGTACTGATGGGCGCGGCCGAGTCGGCACTGATCGCCGGGGCCGTCGACAGCCGGCTGCTGGGTGATTTCAACGGGCTGCGGATGACGGCGAGCGAGGGCATGAAGCTGCTGGCGCCGCTGGCCGGCGCCGGACTGTACGCCCGCTTCGGGGGCGGCACCGTGGCGCTGCTCGACGCGGTGTCGTTCGCGCTGGCGGCCGGGGTCTGCGCGATGCTGCCGGTGCGGGAGCCCGCCGGGACCGCTCCGGCCGCCCGACGGGGCGAACTCGCCGCCGGCATACGGTTGGTGTGGACGTCGCCGGTACTGCGGCCCCTGGTGCTGACGGGTGCGGTGACGATGCTCTGCGCGGGGCTCAACGGGGCCGCGATCTATGCCGTGGTCGACGACGGTCTCGGGCACTCCCCCACGTACGCGGGGGTGTTGTACGCGGTGCAGGGAGTCGGGTCGGTCGCCGTCGGGCTGCTGGCCGGGCCGCTGCTGCGGCGGCTGCCCGAGCGGGTGTTCACGGCGGCCGGGGTCGCGCTGTTCGCGGTGGCGCTGGCGTCGCGGGCTCTGCCGTACGACGCGGTGGCGCTGGTGGCGAGCGCGGCCATCGGGTTCGGGCTGCCGTGTGTGCTGATCGCCGCGATGACGGCGGTGCAGCGGGAGACCCCGGACGCCGCGCTGGGCAGCACCACCGCGACCGCCAACACGCTGATGATGGTGCCGAACGCGGTGGCGCTGGCGCTCGGCGCGGGGCTGATCGCGCTGGTGGACGTCCGGGTGCTGCTGCCGGTGGTCGGCGCGGCGGCGCTGCTGACCGCGGTCCTGCTGGTCACGGGCCGGCGAACGAGGTCTTCCCTGCTCGAACGGGCTTGAGGACCCGCGACGACCGACGGACGCCCGACCGGCCCGGTCCCCTCATCGACCGAGGCGTGACAGCGCTCCGGCGACGGCCCGAAGGTCCGGGTCGGAGGCGAGCCCGGCGTGGTAGAGGCGCAGTTGGTTCGCGCCGAGCGAGGCCGCGTGCGCCGCGTCCCGCTCCAGCGTGGCGGGGCTGCCCCCCATCCCGGAGACCACGGTGAAGTTGGCCGCGAGCACGCCCTCGCGCCCGGCGAACGGGCCGAGCACCGTCTCGCGCGCCGCGTCGTCGCCGGTACAGGGCAGCACCACACCGTCCGCCACCGACAGGATGTGCTCCGGGTCGACTCCGACGTTCGCACCGGAGCGGTACGGCGCGGGGTCGGCGTGCAGCAGCACCTGGAAGTCCGGCCCCGCCGCCGCCCGCACGGCGGCGACCGCGGACTCCTGGAGCGTACGGGCGACCCGGCTGCGCCACTGGAGGGTGGTGGCGGCGAGGTCGGCGCCGAGGAGCTTCTCGACGCCGGTCCACCCGGCCTCCGAAGAGCCCGAGCCGGACCAGGCCGGCTCCAGTGCCCGGCGTATCGTGGCGGCCAACTCGGCGGCTTCCAGGCCGTGTCCGGCGTAGCCGGTCCGGCAGTCGGGGCAGAAGCAGAGCGACATCAGATACTGCGCCGCGTCCCCCAGACCGACGCCCGCGATCTTGTCGTGGGCGTGCAGATGCGCGAAGCCGTACCAGCCGCAGGACTCCAGCTCGGTGCCGTACGCACCGCCGCGCACCGCCGCCTCCGCCGCCAGGTCCACCAGATGGGCGCGGACCGCGGGCTGCGCGATGCAGGGCGCCCAGGGACAGCGGTCGCCGTACGCGTTGACCACGGAGGTCTCCGGATGCTCGGCGCCCATCCGGGAGTTGTGCGCGAGGACCACCCAGGTGTGCACCTGAAGACCGGCGTCGACGAGGGCCTGCGCGGCCTCGCCGTACGGATCGTCCGAGGCCACCCAGGACTGCTCGTACGGACGCAGTGCGCGCCCGGCCCACCGTGCGGCATCCGGCGGGTAGAGCACCGCGGCATGCTCGGCGGTGACGATGCGACGGCCGGGGTGGCGCGGGGTGAGCGCCCGCGTGGAGTGGTAGGCGGCGGCCAGCGTCACCTGCTGGACACCCAGGTCCGCGACGCGGGCGGCCGCGTCCGGGTCGCCGACGACGTCCCAGGGGTAGAGGAAGGCGGAGGTCCTCATCCGCGCCGCTCCTGTCCGTACTTCTCCAGCAGGGCTCGGCCGCGCGCGATGATCCCGGCGAGTTCCTCGACGTGGGCGGCGGGCGGCTCGGTGAGCGGGGTCCGGACCTCGCCCACGTCCAGACCGCCCAGCCGGACCGCGGCCTTGACGAGTGAGACTGCGTAGCCGCGGCCCTTGGCGCGCAGTTCGACGAGCGGCCGGTAGAAGTGGTCCAGGAGCGCACCCGCCAGGTCGTCGTCGCCGGAGTCCAGCGCCCGGTAGAAGGCCAGCGCGATGTCGGGCGCGAAGGCGAAGACGGCGGAGGAGTAGAGCGTCACGCCGATGCCCCGGTAGGCGAGCCCGGTGAGTTCGGCGGTGGGCAGCCCGTTGAAGTACAGGAAGTCGCGGCCGGGCAGCCCGGTGCGGACGGCGCTGACGATGCGCTGCATCAGATCGAGGTCGCCGTGGCCGTCCTTGAGGCCGATGACGCCGGGCGTCTCGGCCAGGGCGACGACGGTCTCCGGGGTGAAGACGGCGTTGTCGCGCTGGTAGACGATGGTCTCCAGACCGGTGGCCGCGGCCAGTGCCGCGTAGTGGCTCAGCAGCCCCGCCTGGTCGGCGACGACGAGGTACGGGGGCATGGCGAGGAGCCCGTCCGCGCCCGCCTCCTCCGCCAGCCGCGCGTACCGGATCGCGAGCGCCGTGCCGTATCCGGCCCCCGCGACGACGGGCACCTCTCCGGCGGTCTCCTCGACGGCCGCGGCGACGACGAGACGGAACTCCTCCGGCGTCAGCGCATGGAACTCCCCGGTGCCGCAGCAGGCGAAGACGGCCGCCGCACCGGCTTCGACACCGGTGCGCACATGCGCCCGGAAGACGTCGAGGTCGACGGAGCCGTCCGGTCCGTACGCGGTGACGGGGAAGAAGAGCGGCCCGGCGACGCGGCTGAGTCGGGCGGCAAGGGGGGCTGAGGTCACGGGCGCTCCCTGAGCGGGTCCAGACGTGCACAATTCTGATCGGCGTACATATTCATGAACGCCCTCACGCTAAGGCAGCCTCCCGGCGCAGGTCAAGACGAGAGCGCGCGGCCCGCCCGGTCGCAGACCCGGAGCCGTCGACTCCGCAAGCAGCGCCACCAAGAAGGCCCCGCCACTTGACGTGGAAAGCGGTGGCTTTTTAGCTTGTCCATGCATATGAATGTCGTCCATGGATTTGATGCCCCGTGCCGCCGTGCCGCAGGTACCGCCGGGGTCGTCCACGCGCGCGGGCCGCGTGCGTGGGCCTATGCACCGAGGAGATCCGCGTATGCCCGCTCCCCGCACCGTCCTGCTCACCGGCGCCGCCGGCGGCCTCGGCACCCTGATGCGCGGACTGCTGCCCGCGTACGGCTACGAGCTCCGCCTCCTCGACCTCGTCCCCGTCGAGGGCGAACCGGACGCGATCACGGCCGACCTCGGCGACAGAGCGGCGCTGCGCGAGGCCGTGCGGGGCGTCGACGCGATCGTCCACCTCGCGGGCATCTCCCTGGAAGCCTCGTTCGACAAGATCCTCAAGGCGAACATCGAGGGGACGTACAACCTCTACGAGGCCGCGCGCGAAGAGGGCGTCGGGCGCATCGTGTTCGCCTCCTCGAACCACGTCGTCGGCTACACGCCCCGTCCACTGCCCGGCGATCCGCTCATCCCCGTCGAGACGCCGCGCCGCCCCGACACCTTCTACGGTCTGTCCAAGTCCTTCGGCGAGGACCTCGCCCAGCTGTACTGGGACCGGCACGGCATGGAGACCGTCTCCGTACGCATCGGCTCCTGCTTCCCGCAACCGACGTCCGTACGGATGCTCTCGGTCTGGATGAGCCCCGAGGACGGCGCCCGGCTCTTCCACGCCGCGCTCACCGCCGAGAACGTGCGGCACACCGTCGTCCACGGCTCCTCGGACAACACCCGGCTGTGGTGGGACCTGACGACGGCCCGTTCGCTCGGGTACGAGCCGAAGGACGACTCGGAGCCGTACGCGGCCGCACTCGTCGCCGAGCAGGGGGAGCTGGACCCGGACAACCCCGACCACGCCCACCTCGGCGGCCACTTCTGCACCAACCCGCCCATCTGGCCGCACTGATGCCGTGGCCGGAGCGCCCTCCCCCGGCCACGACACCGGCGGCAGCGACCGCCCGGGGCGTCCTACGCACCGGCGGGGCCGGCCGCACGGCGCACCGCTCGGGGCGGCCGGGGCGGTCCGGGTGGTCGTGTCAAGAGTGCGCCAAGGCGGGTGAAGGTAAGGGAACGGCAAAGCCCGGTCGTTCGTTACCCCGTGCATGACCGCAATGACCCCCGGCTCGAACATCCCTCTCTCCGCCGCCCGCGTGGCAGTGGACGTCTCCGCCCCGGTGCGGCTCGACGTCTCGGGCCTGCTGCTCACCGTCGACGGCAAGGTGCGTTCCGACGACGACTTCATCTTCTACAACCAGCCCGCCGGCCCCGGGGTGACCTACCGCTCCGGCGGCGGGACCGCGCCGGACGCGATCCTGGTGGACACCACCGCGGTCCCGCCCGGCATCGAGAAGATCGTGGTCACGGCGAGCCCGGACGCGGCGGGCCAGACCTTCCAGGGAATCGAGCCCACCGCGACGGTGCGCAATGCCGACGACGGCAGTGTGATCGCCACGTTCACCCCGCCGCGGCTCGGCACCGAGACGGCTCTCGTGGTCATCGAGGTCTACCTCCGCAACGGCGCCTGGAAGGCCCGCGCGGTCGGCCAGGGCTACGCGAACGGTCTGGCCGGCATCGCCACGGACTTCGGCGTCTCGGTCGAGGAGGAGCCCGCCGCCGCACCCGTGCCCGCCGCACCGCCGATGCCCGCCGCACCGCCCGTGGACCCGCGGATCGCCGCGCCTCCGGCCCCCGCCGCCCCTCCGGCTCCCGCCGCCCCGCCCGCGCCCGCCGCCTCCGGCAAGATCAACCTCGACAAGGGCCGGGTCAGCCTCCAGAAGAACCAGACGGTCTCACTGGTCAAGGCCGGCCGACCGCTGCTCTCCCAGGTCAGGATGGGCCTCGGGTGGGAGCCCGCGTTCCGGGGCAAGGACATCGACCTGGACGCCTCGGTCATCGCCTACGGCCCCGACCGGAACCACCTGGACAGCTGCTACTTCGGCAAGCTCTCCATCCTGAACGGCGCGATCAAGCACTCCGGCGACAACCTCACGGGTGAGGGCGCGGGTGACGACGAGGTGATCGTCGTCGACCTGGGCCGGATCCCGGCGGAGGCGACCGGTCTGGTCTTCACGGTCAACTCCTTCACCGGCCAGAAGTTCACCGAGGTCGCCAAGGCCTACTGCCGACTGGTCGACGCCACCACCGACGAGGAGCTGGTCCGCTTCGACCTGACCGGCGCGGAGCCGCAGACCGGCGTGATGATGGCCAAGCTGATCAAGCAGTTCTCCGGCGAGTGGGAGATGACGGCCATGGGTGACTTCGTGAAGTCGCGCACCGTCCGCGGCATGGTGAAGCCCGCAGCCCAGGCGCTCTGATGCCGCGAAGGCCCGCGACGCGGCTTCAGGGGCACCTGCGGATGCCAGGTGCCCCTGAGGACCTCGGAGTCCGGCGGGACGCGGAAGCCGCGCTCGCCGGCTCGCTCAGAGCTTGGTCAGCTTGGAGTACGGGCTCAGGATCCTCCCCTGTCGCCCCGAGAAGTCGATGAGCACCGCGTCGTTGTCGCCCTCGACGGCAAGGACGCGGCCGAGTCCGAACTGATCGTGCGACACCCTGTCGCCCACATCGAACAATTCGACCGGTGGGGCCGCCTGGGCCGGGCGGTTGAAGGGACTGGAGGGCAGGTGGCGCCGGGATCCGGCTGACTGTTTCATTACCTTGAGTATGCGCCCTGGAAAGGCCCGACGCCATGCCCGTCACCTCCTGGGGCGTACCGGCGCCGGATCCGACATCAGCCGTTCCAGGGCCAGTCCGCGTCCCGACCGGCCTCCAGCAGCGGCACCATACGGAACGCCGCGTCCGAAAGCCCCCCGAAGGTATGACGGTTCGCACCCCCCGACGGAGCGTGCCCCACCCGGTATCCGGCGAGGTTCCAGGTGTACACGGGCACGGTGGACGGTACGGCCGCGGTGGCGTCCGCGGCGCGCGAGAACGCCGCCTGCTCGTCCGTGACGATCAGTACGCGGTCGTGGCCCCGGTAGTGCAGACGCACCGCCTCCGCGGTGTTGGTGCCGCCGAGGTCACCGAAACGCTCCAGCACCTTGAGCACGGACTCGCCACGCCGGTATGTCACCGGTGCGCTGCTCGTTCCGAACTGCACCAGATCGGCATCGGACGCCCGCAGCGCCAGTGCCGTACCGAAGATCGCGGCGGCGTCGGCCCGGTTGAGCTCCGAACGGTCCGAGAGCGGCGACCACATCGAGCCCGAGCGGTCGACCAGGATCAGCGTCCGCCCCGGCAGCGCGGGCACATTGCGCACGGAGTGGCCGAGCGCCTTCTCCAGCGGGTGGGCCCAACGCAGTGAGGGCGCGTGCCGATAGGCGGCGAGATAGCGGAACGGGAACTGTCGCGACGCGGCGACCACGTCCGGGTCGCAGATCTTCGCTGCCACCCGCGCGGCGACCTCGTCCGAGACGCCCGCCTCGTCGAAGTTGCGCAGATTACGCAGGAGCGCCATCGCGCCCATCGACGGAATGACCGCTTCCCAGGCCGCGGCGTCCATGGGCCCCTGCAACCACCCGGCCAGCGCCTCCCAGGTCATGCCCGCGGCAGCCAGCCGGTCCGCGCCGTCCTCGCCGGTGACGACGGCCCGGCGCTCCTCGACCGGCAGTTCCATCAGCGCGCGGTGGGCGGTGAGGGTGCGGTCGGAGGCCGGCACCACGGCCGCCTCCGGGTGGTGGCGACGGTCGAGGGCGTACCGGAACAGCTCGCCCTGCCACGACTTCTCGGGGTCCGGCGAGGCGTGCACGATGTTCAGGATGTCGCCGAAGCGGTAGCCCTTGGACGCGGTGTCGTACTTCAGCAACGACTTGCCGTGGTAGAGACGGCGTACGGCATCGGCGATGCCGCGCTTGACGGGCTTGGGCACGGCACGGCCGTAGCGCGAGGTCCAGTAGCCGAGGAGTTCCCCGGGTTCGTCGGCGCGCAGCAGGACGGAGTCGACGACCTGCCGGTTGGACGGACCGTCCTCGGCGCCCGCGTCGAGCCGCGCCTTCACGTACTCGGCGGCGCCGACGATCGAGGCGGTACGCATCAGACCGTCGCGGCGCAGCCAGTGGAGCAGGCCGGCGGTCCACTCGGGGTCGCCGACGGCGAGTACCCGCACCAACTGGGCGAACCGGTCGTCGCGCTGCTCGCCGTCCTCGTAGAAGGTCTGCTGCGAAACGAAATTGGCGACCGCGAGCAGAAAGAGTTCGGAGCGATTGTCGCGGAGATGTCCTCGGCCGCCCTGATGGGTCGGCGCCGTCTGCCCGGACGACTTCACGGGCGAGGTGACGCGAGGGCGTGCGGCGCGGGTGTTGAAGCGTGCCATGTGAATTCCCCCGAATTCATTGGGAGAAGGCACAAAGGGAGAGAGTGCCCGAGATCAGGAGTCGGTGACGGGCTTGCCCGATGCTCTACCGCCTTGAGCTACCGACCGTGGCCGGGCGGGACTTGAACCCGCAACCATCGGATCCGAGAAGTAGCCGTCACCTGCGCACCGGGCACTCCCGGCGTCTGTGCCTCCCGAGATCAGAGTCGGCGACGGCGTTTTCGTTTCAAGAAGTAACCGCTGCCTGCGCACCGGGAGGTGCGTGCATTTCTTGCTGATGAAATTGTCGATGTGCCCAGAGATCAGGGTCGGCGGAACCGACGAAGGTGCTCTGCCGACTGAGCTACACCGGAACGAGTTCCGGTGGCGGGACTCGAACCCGCGACATCCCCATTATCAGTGGAAGTAGGTCCTGCCTGCGCACCTGGGCACAGACAGGACTCTAGAGGGGGACTCCGGCGCGCGCGAGGGAATTAAGCGCGCAATGCCCACCCGGGACTTCCGACGCCACCGGCCGTCAGTGGCGGTTCGGCTGGCGCTTCCACGGACCGGTGATGGCGAGCATGATGCCCGGCGTCTGGATGTTCGCGTACAGCGTCTTGCCATCGGGCGAGAAGGTGACACCGGTGAACTCGCTGTACTCCGGCTCCTCTTCGCTGCCGATGTTCAGCTCGTTGCGCGCGATCGGGTACGTGCGACCGCTCTCGGTCGCCCCGAAGAGGTGCTGGATGCCGTTGCCGTCCTCGGCGATGACCAGACCGCCGTACGGCGAGACGGTGATGTTGTCCGGGCCGTCGAAAGCACCGTCCTTCGACGGGTCGGCGTTCACACCCAGGAGCACCTTCAGCGTCAGCGTGCGGCGCTTCGGGTCGTAGAACCAGACCTGGCCGTCGTGCTGGACGGGGCTCTCGGCGCGGGCGAACGAGGAGACGATGTAGGCGCCGCCGTCGCCCCACCACATGCCTTCGAGCTTACGGGCCCGGGTGACCTGGCCGTCCGTGAACTGCTTGCGCACCGAGACGGTCTTCGCGTCACGGTCGGGCACATCGGTCCAGTCCACGCCGTACACGGTGCCGATCTTCGTGGCGCGGGACAGGTCGTCGACGAACGTGCCGCCGCTGTCGAAGCACTTGGCGGCCTGGAGGACACCCGCGTCGTCGGCGAGCGTGCGCAGCTTGCCGCGGCCGTGACGGAAGCCGTGCGGCGGGACCCAGCGGTACAGCAGCCCGTTGGGGCCCGCGGCGTCCTCGGTCAGATAGGCGTGCCCCTGCTTGGGGTCGATGACGACGGCCTCGTGGGCGTACCGGCCGAGCGCCTTGATCGGGCGCGGGTCGCGGTTGGCGCGCCTGTCGTACGGGTCGACCTCGAAGACGTAGCCGTGGTCCTTGAGCAGGCCGTTCTTGCCCGCCTTGTCCTCGGTCTCCTCGCAGGTGAGCCAGGTGCCCCACGGGGAGGCACCACCGGCGCAGTTGGTGGACGTACCGGCGATGCCGACCCACTCGGCGGTACGGCCGTCGCGGCGGGTCTCCACGACGGTGCAGCCGCCCGCCGCGACCGGGTCGTACACGAGGCCCTCGGCGAGCGGCACCGGGTGCTCCCAGCCGGCGCGGGTGCCGCTCAGCTCGTGGTTGTTGACGAGCAGCGTGACGCCGCGCGGGCCCTCGAAGGTGGCCGTCCCGTCGTGGTTGGAGGGGGTGTACTCCCCGGTCTCCAGCTTGGTGACACCACTGTGGGTGATGACCTTGTACGAGAATCCGGCCGGCAGCGAGAGAAGGCCCTCGGGGTCGGTGACCAGCGGCCCGTATCCGGGCTCGTCGTGGTGACCGTGACCGTGGTCGTGTCCGTGCTTCGAGTCCTCTGCGGCCAGGGCACCGGGCGCCGTGGCCAGCGCGGCGACAGTGCCGGTCAGGGCGATGCCGGCACCGGTGAGAGCGGACTGTCTGGTGAATTCCCTGCGCGTGAAGGGCATCACGTACTCCTGGAGCGACTGGGCGGGTTGTTGGCGCGCCCACAGTCGCGCCCCTGCGCCAACACCAGTTGAACCACGGGAGACGTAGAGGGGCATCCTTCCTGTGCAGTTGGCCGAATGCGGTCGGCCGGATGCGACCGGCCGCGCCCGCTCCACACTGCCCGCCACGGACCGCCGCGCGCCGCCCGCGCTCGCGGTCCGCGCGCCCGTCCGGCCTCAGGCCCCCGTCCGCGACCGTGCCTTGAACGCCGCCTTGCGGGCCTCCTTGGCCTTCTTCTTGTCGCTGTGCAGCCGCCCCATCGCTTCGAGGACGTCCGCCGTCGCCGGGTGCTCCACCCGCCACGCCTCGTCGAAGAAGCCGCCGTGCTGGCCCGCGAGCCCCTCCACCAGGCCCTGGAGCTCATCCAGATCGCCCTCGGCCGCCAACTGGGCCGCGATCGTGTCGATGGCGAGCCAGAAGATCATCGGCTCGGGCGGCGCGGGAACGTCCGCCGCGCCCAGCTCCGCGAGCCAGACCCGTGCCAGCCCGCCCAGCTCGGGGTCGTCCAGCACCGCGCGCACCGCGGGCTCCGCCTCCGCTCCGACCAGCGCGAGCGCCTGCTGGCAGTGGAGCCGGCGCAGCGGCGCCTGCCCGTCCGTTCCGCGGGCCGCCGCCAGGAGTTCGGCCGCGGCGTCGTCCGCACCGCGACGGGCGAGCCACAGCCCGAACTCGTCGCGGGCCGCCGTCTCGGGGTAGTGGGCGATGCCGCCAAGAAGTGCGTCGGCGCCCTTCTCCGCGAGGTCGCCGACCATGGGGGCGTCCACTCCGGCCTCCAGCATCCGGGCCCGGATGCCGTAGAGGCCGAGAGGGGTCAGTTTCACCATTCCGTACCGGGTGATGTCCTCCTCGTCGGACGGCGGTGCGGTGTCCTCGCCCTCCTCGACCAGCAACGCCTCGTCCACCGGGCGGTACTCGACGATCCCGATGGGTTCGAGGACCCGGAACTGGTCGTCGAGGCGCATCATCGCCTCCGACACCTGCTCAAGAATGTCGTCGGTGGGCTCGCTCATGTCGTCGGGCACGATCACGGACGCGGCGAGTGCGGGCAGCGGTACGAGATCCGTGTCTTCGCCGCCGTCGCCGACGGTGAGCAGATACAGATTGGCGAGGACCCCGTCGAGGAACTCCGCCTCCACCTCCGGGTCCCAGTCCAGGGATTCGAAGTCGACCGAGCCGTCCTCGCCGATGAGATCGGCGAAGTCCTCGAAGACGGGAGCGGTGGCGTCGGCGAACACGGCCTCCAGTCCGTCGAGCCAGATCGAGAGGACGTCCTGCGGTGAACCGCCGGTGATCAGCGCCAGGTTCTCACCGGCGGCGGCAGTCCCCTCCGCGGCCTCCCCCGCCTGCTCCTGCGGATCCTCGACGTCCACGAGCCCCGCGTCGACCGCGAGCCGCCACGCCTCGCTCGCCTCCGCCGCGCCGTCCTCGTCCGCCGTGAGGCCGAGGTGTTCGGCCGCCGCGGGCAGTTGTGCGTCGACGAGCTCGCCACCGGCACCGACCCGGGTCCCGGGACCCGCCCAGCGGGCGAGCCGGACGGCACGGGCGAGCAGCGGCGCGGCGAGCGCGTCCCGTGCCAGCTCGGCCTCGGAGTGCAGCCGTACGGGCGGCAGGGTGGAGCGCTCTGCGGACATCAGGTGGTTCTCCTCGGGACGTACGGGGCGTACGGGGTCGGGCGGCCCAAGCGTAGACGCATTTCGCCCCATGCCGCCCGGTTCATGCAACGGACGGCCGCAGTCCACCGTGAGGACCTTGACAACCCCCTTGCGCACACAAGAGATTGACGCGCGTAGACCTCCACCCCACCCTCGATTCCCCCGGAGTCCGTGATGCCCGCCGCATCGTCCAGAACGACCGCCGTGTCCGCCGTAGTCGCCGCCGCACTCGCCGCAGGCCTGCTGACCGGCGCAGCCACCACCTCCGCTTCCGCCTCCCCGGCCCCCTCCCCCTCCTCGTCCGCCGACGACCGGGTCCGGATCCACGACATCCAGGGCACCACCCGGATATCCCCGCTCGACGGCCGGCAGGTCAGCGGGGTCACGGGCATCGTCACCGGTGTGCGGACCTACGGTTCGAAGGGCTTCTGGTTCCAGGACCCGGAGCCCGACGCCGACCCCGCCACCAGCGAGGGCATCTTCGTCTTCACCAGCTCCGCGCCGACCGTCGCGGTCGGTGACGCGGTGACGGTCTCCGGCACGGTCACCGAGTACGTCCCGGGCGGGGCCGCCTCCGGCAATCAGTCGCTCACCCAGATCAGCAGGCCCACCGTCGCGGTGCTGTCCTCCGGCAACGCCCTGCCCGCGCCGGTGACGATCTCGGAGCGCTCCGTCCCGTCCCGGTACGCCCCGGCGGGCGACCCCGCGGCGGGCGGCTCCATCAACGCGCTCCCCCTCGAACCGTCCCGCTACGCCCTGGACCACTACGAGTCCCTGGAGGGCATGAACGTCCGCATCGGCACCTCGCGGGTGGTCGGCGCCACCGACCCGCACGCCGAGCTCTGGGTGACGGTGAAGCCGCACGAGAACGCGAGCCGCCGCGGCGGTACGGTCTACGGCTCGTACACCGCGCAGAACACCGGCCGGCTCCAGATCCAGTCGCTCGTGCCGCTCGCCCAGCAGCCCTTCCCGACCGCCGACGTCGGTGACGTGCTCTCCGGCACGACCGAGGGCCCGCTCGACTTCAACCAGTACGGCGGCTACACGCTGGCCGCCCGCACCCTGGGCACGGTCTCCGGCAAGGGCCTGCGGCGGGAGACGACCCGCAAGCAGCGCAGCGGCGAGCTCGCGGTGGCGACGTACAACGTCGAGAACCTCGACCCCACCGATCCGCAGCAGAAGTTCGACGCGCTGGCCGCCGCGGTGGTCGACAACCTCGCCTCGCCCGACATCGTCGCGCTGGAGGAGATCCAGGACGACAACGGCGCGAAGGACGACGGCACGGTCTCCGCCGACCGGACGGTCAAGATGTTCACCGACGCGATCGTGGCCGCGGGCGGCCCGGCGTACCAGTGGCGTTCCATCGACCCGGAGGACAAGAAGGACGGCGGCGAGCCCGGCGGCAACATCCGCCAGGTGTTCCTCTTCAACCCCGCACGGGTGTCGTTCACCGACCGCGCGGGCGGCGACGCGACGACCGCGACCGATGTCGTACGGCAGCAGGGCCGGGCGGCGCTGACCCACTCCCCCGGCCGGATCGACCCGGCGAACGCGGCGTGGACGAACAGTCGCAAGCCCCTCGTCGGCGAGTTCGCCTTCCGGGGCCGCACGGTCTTCGTCGTCGCCAACCATTTCGCGTCCAAGGGCGGCGACGAGTCCATCGTGTCGCAGCACCAGCCGCCGACCCGCTCGTCGGAGGTCCAGCGGCACGCACAGGGTGCGGCGGTCAACACCTTCGTCAAGAAGCTGCTGGGGGTGCAGAAGAACGCGGACGTGCTGGTCCTCGGTGACATCAACGACTTCGAGTTCTCCGGCACGACCGAGGCGCTCACGGCCGGTGGCGTGCTCCACCCGGCGGTGAAGTCCCTGCCGCGCGCCGAGCGGTACTCGTACGTCTATCAGGGCAACACCCAGGTGCTCGACCAGATCCTGACCAGCCCGTCGATCGACGACTTCGAGTACGACAGCGTGCACATCAACGCCGAGTTCGCCGCGCAGAACAGCGATCACGACCCGCAGGTGCTCCGCTTCCGCCCGTAGCCCGTCGCGCCCCTACGCGCCCGCCCCCGGCCTCATGCTGAGCGCGGGCGCGTAGCGGTGCACGCCGCCGCCGGTCACACCCGGGTAGGACCGCACCCGCTCCCACTGCGACGTCCTCGATCCGACCCCGTCACCGGGCGCGGCCAGCGCGTCGACATGGGCCTGCGCGCTCTCCCATTCGGCGTAATTGAGCACGCGCGTTCCGTCGACGCTCACATGGGTGCCCGGAGATGCCTCCGGGGGGAGGCGCCGGATCGGTTCCCAGGGCCTCGAACACGGTGTCCACCCAGTCCCGCTGCCGCGCCTTGTCCGCACCGTCGAACTCGACGTCGACGATCACGACGCACCCCGGCTCCCGCGCGTCCCCCGCCCCCGGCAGCATGGAGCGGTACGGCTCGAGGGTGCGCAGACCGAGCCTCCGGATGCCCGGCACGGCGGCGTCGATGTCCGCGTTGCGCTCGTCCCGGCCGTGCCGGAAGAAGTCCTGATAGGCCTGCTCCCCACTCCACTGGCTGTAGTGGAACAACGTCTTCCCGTCCTCACCCGCATGGACGGTGTACGAGAGCAGCCCCGCGTGCGGCCACTCCCGGCTGTCCCACGCCTTGCGGACGGCCTCGATCGTCCGCCGCTGCCGCTCGGGCGTGCCGACGTCCCAGGTGCTTGCCTTGACCAGTCCGACGTCGTTGCGGGCAAGATCGGGACGGGACTGGAACCGGACGCTCATGACGAGCCCTCCTGACCGGTGCACCCCTGCGGTGCGCCACTGCCGACCACACTGGTACGTCAAGTGCGCTTGAGGTCAACACCACTCCCGTGTCGACGCCGTCAGGTCCCTCGAAAGAACATCGACTCGACAGAACCACGAACGGAGCACCTCATGGATCTGCATGTCAGGGCGATCACCCGCGAGGAACATCTGGCGTTCGTCGCGAGCCGGCCCGCCGTGAGCCATATGCAGGTTCCGTCGTGGGGCGATGTGAAGCCCGACTGGCGCGCGGAGAGCATCGGCTGGTTCGACCGGGACTCCACCGGCCGGGAACGGATCGTGGGCGCCGGGCTCGTTCTCCACCGGCCGATCCCCCGGACGAAACGCACCCTGGCCTATCTGCCGGAGGGCCCCGTCATCGACTGGCACGACACCGCCCTGCGGCGGTGGCTGGAGCCGATGCTGGCGCATCTGAAGGCACAGGGGGCCTTCTCGGTACGCATGGGCCCGCCGGTGGTCGCCCGGCGCTGGGACGCCGAGACCGTCAAGGACGCCATCGCCGAACCGTCCGCCGGGCGACTGCGCGACGTGGCCGCGGATGCGAACGAGCCGCAGGCGGCAGAGGTCGTGGAACAGTTGCGCGCCCTGGGCTGGCGGCAGGGCGCGGAGGACGGCGGGGGCGGTTTCGGTGCCGGGCAGCCCCGGTACGTGTTCCAGGTGCCGTTCGCCGGGCTGCCGCTGGAGCAGATCCGGAACAATCTGAACCAGCAGTGGCGACGCAACATCAAGAAGGCGGAGAAGGCGGGCGTCAAGGTCGTCGAGGGCGGCTACGAGGACCTTCCCGCCTTCTACGAGCTGTACCGCGAGACGGCGGGGCGCGACCGCTTCATCCCCCGCCCGCTCGACTACTTCGAGCGCATGTGGACCGCGCTGCGGGCCGAGGACCCGGACCGGATGCGGCTCTACCTCGCCCACCACGACGGCGAGACGCTCGCCGCGGCGACGATGCTGACCGTCGGGAACCACGTCTGGTACTCCTACGGCGCCTCGACCGGCCGCAAGCGCGAGGTCCAGCCCAACAACGCCATCCAGTGGCGCATGATGAGCGACGCGCACCAGCGGGGCGCGGCCGTGTACGACCTGCGCGGCATCACCGACACCCTGGACGAGGGCAACCATCTCCTGGGCCTGCTCCGCTTCAAGGTCGGCACCGGCGGCCGGGCCGCCGAATACGTCGGCGAGTGGGACTATCCGATCAACAAGGTGCTGCACCAGGCCTTCGCGCTCTACATGGCACGTCGCTGACCACGGCGGCGCCGGGCAACGGGCCCGGCGCCGGGGTGCGCCACGCATCGGCCCCGGTCGGCATCCCGTGATCGGTCACGCGGCCGCGCCCGTGCCCGGACACCGAGCGCTCGGGCGTCCGTGCCAGACTCCCGGGCATGCTCCTTCGCACCGCCACCCGTGCCGACCTGCCTGCCGTCCTCGCCCTGCTCGCGGACGAGGAGCGGGTCGTCGACCCGGCCTCGGTCGTGGTCGACGAGATGTACGAGAGGGCCTTCGCCGCCATCGAGAGCGACCCCCGCAACGAGATGCTCGTCCTGGTGGAGGGGGACACCGTGGTGGGCTGCCTGCAGGCGACGTACATACCGGGGCTCGGCAGGCACGGCGAGGAGCGGGCCCTGATCGAGGCGGTGCGCATCAGGGCCGACCGACGGGGCGGCGGGCTGGGCCGGGAGCTGATGAAGCAGGCCGCCGACCGGGCCCGGCTGCGGGGGTGCGGACTGATGCAGCTGACCAGCAGCAAGCGGCGCACCGACGCGCACCGGTTCTACGAGTCGCTGGGTTTCGCCCGCAGCCACGAGGGCTTCAAGCTCGCCCTCTGATCCGGCTCGTCGCGGCGCTGTCACGCCGGTTCGGTCCGCCAGGCGGTCATGTTCAGCTCGTCGAGCAGCCGTACATCGCTCCCCTTCAACGGGAAGGTACGCGCCTCCAGGCCGGGAGCCGGTGCGATCTCCAGCGCGTCGCCCTCGACGAGGTCACCGCCGGTCGGGGTGGAGACCCAGGCGAGAAGCGACCGCATCGTCCCTCCCGGCTCCAGCACGACCTCCTCCGGGCCCGCGTCGCTCCCCATGTAGGAGGAGCCCGGATTCACCGGGACCGGCAGGGGGTCGCCGGCGTCGTCCAGGGCCCGGACGGACGGATAACCCTTGACGCGGTACGGCTCGCTGCCGCAGTTGGTGAGGGTGAGACCGACGGCCCGATGGCCCAGCGCGGCCTGCACCTCGCCCATGTCGACGACCACCCCGGAGGACGGGCAGCCGGGCCGGCCGGCGGAGGGTGTGGGGCCGGGCCCCTGCGCCGAAGGCGGCGGCCGGTCGGGGAGGGGGGCCGAGACGGTCGGGAACGGGGTCGGCAGCTTGTCGGCGTGCACCCCGTACGGGGCACTCGGTGTCGGTTCCGGCTCGCCCTCGCCCGCCGGCACGAGGAACCCGGCGCAGCCCGAGAGCGACAGGCCCAGCGCTCCGGTCATGAGCACGGCCACCACCGCTCCGCGTCTCCCCGCTCCGGGCCCGGTCCCCGCCCCTGTCCGATCCCGCACGCTCATGCTCCCGCCCCCACGTCGGCCTTACGCATAGACGTTCGATCATGCCAGAGCGCACGCCCTCTTCCTCGCGACTGTTGAGTGATTCTTGCCTTTCATCCCAAGCAGAACTAAGTGGACCTTCACGGTCCGGTCGGCTGACACTTCGGGTATGACAGCATCTTCAGCACCTTTCGGCCGCGCGCTCTGCGCGATGATCACGCCGTTCACCGCCTCCGGCACACTGGACCCGGACGCGGCCGGGAAGCATGCCGCCTCACTGGTCGCCGACGGCTGCGACGGTCTGGTGCTCAGCGGCACCACGGGCGAGTCCCCGACCACGACCGACGCCGAGAAGATCGCACTGCTGCGCGCGGTCAGGGCGGCGGTCGGCGACGGCGTGCCGATCGTCGCCGGGGTCGGCGGGCCGGACACCCGGCACACCGTGGCTCTTGCCCAGCAGGCCGAACAGGCGGGTGCCGACGGCCTGTTGGTGGTGACGCCCTACTACAGCAGGCCGCCGCAGGCCGCAGTCGAGGCGCACTTCCGGCGCGTCGCCGACGCCACCGGCCTGCCGCTGATGCTGTACGACATCCCCGGCCGCACCGGTACCCGCATCGAGCCGGAGACCCTGCTGCGGCTCGCGGAGCACCCGCGCGTCGTGGCCGTGAAGGACTGCGCGTACGACCTGCTCGGCTCCACGAAGGTGATCGGCGCGACCTCGCTGGCGTACTACTCGGGCTGCGAGGAGCTGAATCTGCCGTTGTACGCGGTGGGCGCGGCGGGCTATGTCAGCACGGTCGCCAATGTGGCGCCCCGGCAGCTGAGGGCGGTCCTGGACGCCTTCGACGCCGGGGACACCGCCGAGGCCGCCCGGCTCAACGCGCTGACGGTCCCGCTCGCCGAGCTGATGATGGCGTCCGGGCTGCCCGGCACGGTCACGGCGAAGGCACTGCTCGACGCCGGACCGGTCCGGGAACCACTGCAGCCCGCCGGGCGCGAGGCGACCGACGGGCTGCGGAGGGTGTACGAGGAACTTCTCGTCGCCACCCGCTGAGGCCCCTCGTCCGGGCCGGGCTCGCGAGCCCTGCTGGCCGTTCCGGCCCGGCCCGAACGAATGAACCTAGTTGTGGCTGTGCAGGACGTCGTTGAGGCCGTCCCAGACCGCGTTGTTCGGCCGCGCCTCCACGGCTCCGGTGACCGAGTTGCGACGGAAGAGGATGTTCGAGGCGCCGGAGAGCTCACGGGCCTTGACGATCTGTCCGTCCGGCAGCGTGATCCGGCTGCCGGCCGTGATGTAGAGCCCGGCCTCGACGACGCACTCGTCGCCGAGCGCGATCCCGACACCGGCCTCGGCGCCGATCAGGCAGCGCTCGCCGATGACGATGCGTTCCTTGCCACCGCCGGAGAGGGTGCCCATGGTGGAGGCGCCACCACCGATGTCGGAGCCGTTGCCGACGACGACACCCGCGGAGATCCGGCCCTCGACCATCGACGTGCCGAGGGTGCCCGCGTTGAAGTTGACGAAGCCCTCGTGCATGACGGTGGTGCCGGAGGCGAGGTGCGCGCCGAGCCTGACCCGGTCGGCGTCGGCGATCCGCACACCCTTGGGCGCGACGTAGTCCGTCATCCGGGGGAACTTGTCGACCGAGGTGACCTGCAGGTGCAGGCCCTCGGCGCGGGCGTTCAGCCGGACCTTCTCCACGTCGTCCACGGCGACCGGGCCGAGCGAGGTCCAGGCGACGTTGGCGAGGAGGCCGAAGAGGCCGTCCAGGTTCTGGCCGTGCGGTCGCACGAGGCGGTGCGAGAGGAGGTGCAGACGCAGGTACGCGTCGTGGGCGTCGAGCGGCTTGTCGTCGAGCGAGGCGATGACCGTACGGACGGCGACGATCTCGACACCGCGGCGGGCGTCCACCCCGATGGCCTTGGCGGCACCCGTGCCCAGGAGGTCGACGGCCCGGTCGGGGGTGAGCCGTTCGGTTCCGGCCGGGCCCGGGGCGGCGGTGAGCTCGGGGGCGGGGAACCAGGTGTCGAGAACGGAACCGTCGCCGGCGATGGTGGCGAGGCCGGCGGCGACGGCGCCGGTGGTGCGAGCAGGAGTCGTGTCGGTCATGACAGGAAACCTAACCGGCGGGGCGCCGTCGGAGCCAACCGGTCTCGGCGGGTGGTCGCCCGGACCCCCTGACCACCCGGTCAGCCGGACCGCGCCTGCCGTTCGAGCGCCGGTGCGCGGGCCTCCTCGCGCGCCGGTGGACGCACCGGCCCCGGTCCCGGCACCCGCAGCCGCCGGGCCACCAGCACCGCCGCCCCCGCGCCGCCGGCCAGGACGGCACAGGCCGGCCAGAGCAGGCCGGGCGCGGCGGCGTAGAGGGCGCCGCCGAGCAGTGGCGCCAGCACCTGGCCGCTGATGGAGGCACCCGCCTACAGGCTCTGGAAGCGGCCCTGCGCATGATCGGGAGCCCGGTCGGCGACGTACGCCGTCGCGGTGGTCTTGTACAGGATCTCGCCCGCGGTCAGGGCCGCCATCATGGTGACGGCGAACAGTGCCCCGGCCCCCGGGACGAGCACCGCGTAGCCCAGTCCCACGAGCAACAGCCCGGTGCCCACGATGCCCAGCGGCTCCCGGCGGCGCAGCGCGTGCGCCGCGGGAAGCTCCAGCAGGAGGATGAGGCCGCCGTTGATCGCGAGCAGCCAGCCGTAGAACTGGGCGCCGTGGCCGTGCTCGGACAGGAAGACGGGCAGGGTCGAGTACTGCTGGCGGTAGACCAGGTCGACGCAGAGGATCGCGGCGAGCAGGACCAGCACCGCGGGCCTGGCCCGCAGCTCCCGCCCGAGCCCGGGTGCGCCGGGCTCGCGGACCGGCCGGCTGTGCGCGGCGCCGTGCGCCGGCAGCACCATCGCCGCGTATCCCGCGAAGAGCAGCGTCCCGAGACCGTCGGCGACGAACAGCCAGTCGTACGAGAAGCGGGCGGCGACCAGCGCGCCGAGCGGCGGGCCGACGGCGAAGGCCGCGTTGCCCCCGGCCCGCACGAGGGCGAAGCTCTGACGCCGGCCGCCCTCGGGGACCCAGACGGCCACGAGGGCGGCGTTGGCGGCGCGCACGACGCCCGCCGCGTACTGCGCGAGCGGCAACACCCCGTACATGGCCGCGACGGGCAGGACCGGGAGGGTGGCGAGCGCCGCACCGCCGACCAGCGCACCGATCAGGAGCATCCGGCGGTGACCGTGGTGATCGCCGAACCAGCCGCCGGTGAAGTTCCCCGCGACCAGGCCGATGCCGCCGATGCCCGCGATCACGCCGGCCTGGGGGACGGTCAGTCCGCGCGGGCCGGTCAGATAGACGAAGAGATAGACGAAGGTGAAGCTGACGACCCCGTTGAGGAAGGAGCCGAGGGCCAGCAGCCGTACTGTGCGCGGTACGTCCCGCACCATCCCGAAGAACCCCATCCGCGACACCCTCCCCGAGTGAGTCTCTCTTGGGAACGGACTATGGCATCATGCTTTCCTGCGGGTCAATCCGGTGGGATACGGCCGCGGGAGCCCGAAGGAGGACCCATGCCCCAGCGCACCAGCCTGGCCGACGCCGACTGCGCCATCGCCCAGGCACTCGATGTCGTCGGCGACTGGTGGACCCTGCTGATCGTGCGGGACACGGCGCGCGGGGTGCACCGCTTCGACGCGCTCCAGGAAGAGCTGGGCGTCTCCCGCAAGGTGCTGACCGAGCGGCTTCGGCTGCTGGTCGACGCGGGAGTGCTGTCGCGGGAGCCGTACCAGGACCGGCCGCCCCGGTACGAGTACCGGCTCACCCGGCGCGGACGCGCGCTGCTGCCCGTACTGATCGCGCTCCAGGACTGGGGCGACACCTGGGTGTTGGGGGAAGGGGAAACGATGGCGACGGCGGCGGAGGCGTCGAAGGAGGCGGCCCGGGTGCACGCCCTGGTGGGCACCCGCCTGCCCGAGCTGCGTCTGCTGGACCATGACGGCGCGTCGCGCGACCCGGTCGCCGACACCCCGCACACCGTCCTGTACTGCTTCCCCGGCGCCTATGCCCGCCGGGACGCCTACCCGCCGGGCTGGGGCGAGATCCCCGGCGCGAGCGGCTGCACCCTCGAATCCTGCACGTACCGCGACCAGTTGGCCGAGTTCACGGCCGCGGGAGCGACCGTGCACGGGGTCTCGACCCAACGACCGGACGAGCAGCGGGCGTTCGCCGAGGCGGAACGGCTGCGTTTCCCGCTGCTGTCCGACGCGGAGCTGGACCTGGCGGCGGCCCTGCGGCTGCCGACCTTCCGCGCGGCGGGAACGAGCAGATTGAAGCGGCTGACACTGGTGGTGGACCGGGACCGGACGATCCGCGAGGCGCTGTACCCGGTCACGGACATCGAGGCGAGCGTCCGGGCGGCCCTGGCCGCGGTCCGGGATGCGGGCCCGTCCGTCGAGTGAGGGTCACGAGCGGCCGGGCGGCCGGGACCGGAGCGGTCAGCCGACGACCCGGCTCATCATCTCCCGGGCGTACGCCTCGTCGTAGTCGCCGCCGGTGAGCAGTACCTGCAGGCAGATACCGTCCATGAGCGCGATCAGCGCCCGCGCCGTGGCCGGATCGGTCCGCCGGGACAGCAACTCGGCCGTGCCGTCGGTCCACTCGGCGGCGACGGGCCGCAGCGCGGGCCTGCGGAGCGCGGCGAGGTACAGCTCGTACTCCAGCTCGGCCCGCCCGCGCCCGCCGGAGAAGTACTCCCCCAGCAGCCGGGCCAGCTCCTCGGCGAGGTCGGCCGCCGGGTCGGCCAGGGCCTCGCTCTCCCGCATGACCTCGGCGAAATTCTCGTTCGACCGACGGAGCGCGGCGATCAACAGCTCGTCCAGCGAGGCGAAGTGATACGTCGTCGAGCCGAGCGGCACGTCCGCCTCGGCCGCGACGGAGCGGTGGCTGAGCCCCGCGATGCCCTTGGCGCCGACGACCCGGATCGCGGCGTCGATGATGCGTGCGCGCCGCTCGGGATCGTAACGACGTGTCATCAGTGGGCCCCTCCCAGATTCAGCACCACCACTCCGGCGATGACCAGCACTATGCCCGCCAGCTTGACCGGGTTGCCGGACTCCCCCATGAAGAGGATGCCGATGGCGGCGACGGCGGCGGTGCCGATCCCGGCCCAGATGGCATAGGCGGTGCCCATGGACAGCGTCTTCAACGTCTGGGCGAGCAGGGTGAAGGCTATGAGATAGCCCGCGACGGTGATCAGCGAGGGCCAGAGCCGGGTGAAGCCCTCGCTGTACTTCATGGCCGTCGTGCCGGCCACCTCCGCCGCGATCGCCGCGGCAAGCAGTCCATATCCCATGTGTACGAGTGTACGCATCGCCGCTCGCACTCCGGTACGACGGATTCACGCCACTCGGGACGCTACGGTGTCCCGACCGGCACACAGGACGACGACACAACGGAGCTGCAGTGACGCAGGATGCAGGGTGGGGCGGCGGTGCGCCGTACGGAGGAGCGCCGTACGGAGGGCCACCGGGATGGGGTGGCTGGATGCCACCGCCGAAGCCCGGGGTGATACCGCTGGTGCCCCTGAGGCTCGGGGACATACTCGGCGGCGCCTTCAGCACGATCGGGCGCTACTGGAAGCAACTCCTCGGCGTCGGCGTGACCGTGTACGGCGTGGCGCTGGTCGTCGTGGGGGCGGCGGCGGCGATCGCGTATTCCGCGACCCATGACCATCTGCGGCGGATCATCGCGCTCAGCGCCGATCAGGACCCCTCGTCGGACGACCTCGCGCCGGTACTGATCGCCTTCGGCGCCATCTGGCTGGTCGCCATGGTCGCCCTCATGCTCTGTACGGCCGTGATGTACGCGGCCGTTCCCACGATCCTGCAGGAGGCGGTGCTGGGCAGGCCCACCACCTTCTCCGTCATCTGGCGACGGGCCTGGGCACGCGTGCCGGCGGTGATCGGCACAGTGATTCTGTCCTCCCTGATCGCGATGATCCCGATGGTGCTCATGATGGTCGGTTTCTGTGCCCTCATGATCGGTGCGATCACCCTGGCCCACGGGTCCGGCGCCGCGTTGTGGGCCGCGCTCGGCCTTCTCGGCGCCCTGGCCACCGCTCCCCTGGCGGCCTGGCTCTGGGTGAAGTTCAGCCTGGCCGCCCCGGCCGCGGTCTTCGAGCGGCAGAGCCCGGTGGCGGCGCTGCGCCGTTCCTCGCAGTTGGTGCGCGGCGACTGGTGGCGGGTCTTCGGGATCAGTCTGCTGGCCTTCGTGATGGCGGCCGTGGCGAACTACGTCATCCAGATCCCGTTCTCGTTCCTCGGCATGTTCTCCGGCGCCGTCGGCGGCTCGACCCTGGACGAGGACCCGAACCCCGCGTCGATCGTCTTGGCCATGAGCGGCTACCTGGTGATCGTCCTGCTGGGGCAGCTCATCGGCCAGCTCCTCTCGGCGACGTTTCCGCAGTTGGTGACCGGACTTCTCTACGTCGACCGGCGCATGCGCACGGAGAACCTGGGCCCGGTCCTCGCCGAGGCCGCGGCCGTACCGCCGTCCCCGTACGGCACTTAGTGCTGTGACCGGGCTCCCCCGTTCGGATCGGGCCCCGCTCACCGATCCGACCCGATCCGGACGAGAGACCGCGGGGCTCCTCAGTCGATGAGCGAGTTCTTCGGACTCAGCACACAGAACTCGTTCTCCTCCGGGTCCTGAAGCACCACCCAACCCACCTCCGCCTGCTGCCCGATGTCCACCCGCCGAGCCCCGAGCCCGATGATGCGCTCGACCTCGGCGGCCTGGTCGTCGGGGGCGAGGTCGATGTGGAGACGGTTCTTGCGCACCTTCCGCTCCGGCACGGGGACGAAGCAGATCCCGGGAAGCGCCGACCTGTCGGCGCCGATGACGATCTCGTCGTCGGCCTCGAAGACCACCCTCCAGTCGAGCACCTGGCACCAGAAGCGGGCGAGCGACGGAAGATCGTGGGTGTCGACGACGATGCTGTGGAATGAAACGGCCATGCCCGCCAGTCTGCCTGGCGGGCATGGCCGTTGTCCGTCCCGAATCGTGAGGGTTGCCGGTCCGTCAGCTGCCGACGGTGAACCAGGTGGCCCGGGACTTCTTCCACTCGGCGTGGTCGAGATCCTTGGCCTCCTTGCCGTCCCCGTACAGATCGGCCGATCCGGCATCCGTGATCAGCTGCGCCCGCGCGCCCGGAACTGTCAGGTCCGGAACGTCGACGACGGCCTCCCAGCCGCCCGGGTCGGCGGTCGGCAGATCGGCCCGCTTGACCGGCGCGTGCGCGGCGACCCCGTCCCAGCTGTAGAGGGCGTACGGGTCGGAGTTGTCGTCGGCCGCCCAGGAACCGGCCACGATCAGATACTGGTCGGCCGCGTTCTTACGGATGTCCCGGATGCTGAGTCCGCCGAGATCCAGCTCGATCGGCGTACCGATGACCGCCTTCGCCCCGCTGCCGGCCACCTTGTCGAAGTTGGTGACGGGCACGACGAGCGCCTTGCCGCCCGCGTTCGGCGGTACGAGCGGCGCCCGGAAACCGAGGTACGCGGTGGTCGTCGACCCGGGCGCGAACTCCAGGCCCTCGATGTTGAATCCGTCGATCTGCTTGGGTGCTTCACCGTCCGCCGTCCCCGCGGCGAAGCCGTACCGGTTGCCGTTCGCCTTGTCCCAGGCGACGAGGTCGTCACGGAGCTTCTTGTACGAACCGCCCACCGTCAACCGGGTGGCGGCCCCCGAGCCGGTCACCGTCGTGGTGAAGACGGTGTTGCGATCGGCCTTGTACACACCGTCCTTGTTGTTGCCGAGCGATCCGGTCCAGTAGATGGTGTTCCCGACCCGGGCCCCGGCCTCGATGTCGATCTCCTTCGACACCCCGAGCTTCGAGCCGACGTCCCAGCTCCGCACGGGCCCACCGGACACCGAACGGTCGTACAGGCGCAGCGTGTTGGACTCGTCGTCGGCGACGACCACGTACCCGTCGCCCGCGTCGACGGCGGCCGAGGCGTCCGACGAGCCGGTGAGGTAGCGCGTGTCGGCGGCGTTCTGCACGGCGGCGGACGCGGCGTAGTGCAGCGTCCGGGTGGCGGTCCTGCCGCCGAGTCCGGTGACCTTGATCGTGAGGTCCGTGTAGCCACGCCCGTGCGCGGCGACCGCGAGCTGCCGGGTGGCGCCGGTCCCGGTCACGGTCACATCGGCGGTTCCGGCGACGGACGGCTTGGAGCTGGCGGACGCCGCCACCCCGAGCGCGGCGGCATCGGCACCGCTCTGCGCGACGGTGACGGTCACCACCGGGTCACCGGTCGCGCCGACGGCGCCGGAGAGATAGGAGACCGAGAGCCCGATCGTCGGCGTGCCGTAACTCGCGGCGTGTGCGGGGGCGTCGACCCCCAGGGCGGCCAGTACGAGAACTCCGCTCACGGCGATGGCCGCCCGGCGGTTGTGGAGCGAAAGCTGATGCGACACAGCGTGCCTCTCGTCGGCGTGGGTTCGCGTTCAGACTCCCGTTCCCTCGCCAACGGCGCACACACATCACGCGTACGGCGGACGAACAACGACGAACGGCCCCCGGCGGTTGCCGGGGGCCGTTCGCGGACGCCGAGGGCTCAGACGTTGAAGCCGAGCGCGCGCAGCTGCTCGCGTCCGTCGTCCGTGATCTTGTCCGGGCCCCACGGCGGCATCCAGACCCAGTTGATCCGCAGCTCGTTGACGATGCCGTCGGTCGCGGACTTCGCCTGGTCCTCGATGACGTCGGTCAGCGGGCACGCCGCGGACGTCAGGGTCATGTCGAGGGTGGCGATGTTGGCGTCGTCGATGTGGATGCCGTAGATGAGGCCCAGGTTGACGACGTCGATGCCCAGCTCGGGGTCGACGACGTCGTACAGGGCCTCGCGGACCTCCTCCTCGGAGGCCGGCTTGGTCGTCGGACCCTCGTTGGATGTCACCGTGTTCTCGCTCATGCCGTCTTCCCTTCGGACAGCGCTTTCGCCGTCGCGTCCTTCCACGCCATCCAGCTCAGCAGCGCGCATTTGACCCGGGCCGGGTACTTCGAGACACCGGCGAACGCGACCGCGTCCTCCAGTACCTCCTCCATCGCGTCGTCCGGCTCCAGCTGGCCCTTCGACTGCATCAGCTCCAGGAAGGTCTCCTGGATCTTCTGCGCCTCGCCCAGCTCCTTGCCGACCAACAGATCGTTCAGCACGGATGCACTGGCCTGGCTGATGGAGCAGCCCTGACCCTCGTACGACACATCGGTGATGGTCTCGCCGTCGTACTTCACCCGGAGAGTGATCTCGTCGCCGCACGTCGGGTTGACGTGGTGCACCTCGGCGTCGCCGTCCCGCAGGCCGCGCCCGTGGGGGTGCTTGTAGTGGTCCAGGATCACTTCCTGGTACATGGAATCAAGCTTCACCAGTCAACCCTCAGCCGCTCTGCCAATTACCCGAAAAAGTTCCGTACGTGCTCCAGACCGTCCACCAGGGCGTCGACCTCGGCGGGCGTGGAGTACAGATAGAACGACGCTCGCGTCGTCGCAGGAATTCCGTACCTCAGGCAGACCGGCCGCGCGCAGTGGTGTCCGACCCGGACCGCGATGCCCTGCTCGTCGAGCACCTGACCCACGTCGTGGGGGTGGATGTCGCCGAGCGTGAAGGAGATCGTGGCGCCGCGGTCCTCGGCCGTCGCAGGACCGATGATCCTGAGGTCCGGCACCTCCAGCAGCCGCTTCACCGCGTACTCGGTGATCGCGTGCTCGTGCCGGTAGATGTTCTCCATGCCGATCGCCGAGAGGTAGTCCACGGCCGCGCCGAGGCCGACGGCCTGGGCGATCGGGGGCGTACCGGCCTCGAACTTGTGCGGCGCGGGGGCGTAGGTCGACGAGTGCATCGACACGGTCTCGATCATCTCGCCACCGCCGAGGAACGGCGGCAGGTCCTCCAGGAGCTCCTGCCGTCCCCAGAGCACACCGATGCCGGTCGGGCCGACCATCTTGTGGCCGGTGAAGGCCACGAAGTCGGCCTGCAGCGCCTGCACGTCCAGCACCATGTGCGGGGCGGCCTGCGAGGCGTCGATGCAGACCAGCGCGCCGACCTGCTGGGCACGGCGGATGATCTTCTCGACCGGGTTGATCGTGCCCATGATGTTGGAGACCAGGGTGAAGGAGACGATCTTCGTCTTCTCCGTGATGATCTCGTCGATGTTGGACAGGTCGAGCCGGCCGTCGTCGGTGATGCCGAACCACTTCAGCTTCGCGCCGGTGCGCTGCGAGAGCAGCTGCCACGGCACGATGTTGGAGTGGTGCTCCATCTCCGTGGTGACGATCTCGGTGTCGTGGTCGACCCGGTAGGGCTCGTCGGCCCAGCCGAGCATGTTGGCCACGAGGTTCAGCGACTCGGAGGCGTTCTTGGTGAAGATCACCTCGTTGCGGCTGGGCGCGTTGATGAACGCGGCGACCTTGTCACGGGCGCCTTCGTACAGCGCCGTGGCCTCCTCCGCGATCGTGTACACGCCGCGGTGCACATTGGCGTTGTGCCGCTCGTAGTACTCGTTGAGGGCGTCGAGCACCTGGCGCGGCTTCTGCGAGGTCGCCGCACTGTCCAGGTAGACGACCTTCTTTCCGTCGTGGACCGTACGATCCAGCAGGGGGAAGTCCTTGCGGATCGCCTCGGTGTCGAGGAGGCCCGGCAGCTGTGTCACGCGGAAGCGCCACCCTTCACATATGCCTCGTAGCCCTCGTTCTCCAGCTTGTCGGCGAGCTCGGCGCCGCCGGACTCGGCAATACGGCCGTTGGCGAAGACGTGCACGAAGTCGGGCTTGATGTAGCGGAGGATCCGCGTGTAGTGCGTGATCAGCAGGGTGCCGACCTCGCCGGTCTCGCGAACCCGGTTGACGCCCTCGGAAACGATGCGCAGGGCGTCGACGTCCAGGCCGGAGTCGGTCTCGTCGAGGATCGCGACCTTCGGCTTGAGGAGCTCCAGCTGAAGGATCTCGTGGCGCTTCTTCTCACCGCCGGAGAAGCCTTCGTTCACGTTGCGCTCGGCGAACGCCGGGTCCATCTGGAGCCGGCCCATCGTCTCCTTGACCTCCTTCACCCAGGTACGCAGCTTGGGCGCCTCGCCGCGGACGGCGGTGGCGGAGGTGCGCAGGAAGTTGGAGACCGAGACACCGGGGATCTCGACCGGGTACTGCATCGCGAGGAACAGACCGGCGCGGGCCCGCTCGTCGACGGTCATCTCCAGGACGTCCTCGCCGTCCAGGGTCACCGAACCGCTGGTGATCGTGTACTTGGGGTGACCCGCGAGGGAGTACGCGAGGGTGGACTTGCCGGACCCGTTGGGGCCCATGATGGCGTGGGTCTCGCCCTGCTTCACGGTCAGGTCGACGCCCTTGAGGATCTCCTTCGTGGCGTTGTCGGCCTCGACGGAGACGTGCAGGTCGCGGATTTCAAGCGTTGCCATGGGTGACTCAGGACTCCTGGGTGACGGAGACGAGCACATCGTCCCCTTCGATCTTGACGGGGTATACGGGGACGGGGCGCGTCGCGGGAAGACCGGACGGCTTGCCGGTGCGGAGGTCGAAGCTGGAGCCGTGCAGCCAGCACTCGATCATGCAGTCCTCGACCTCTCCCTCGGACAGTGAGACGTTCGCGTGCGAGCAGATGTCGTTGATCGCGAACACCTCGCCCTCGGTGCGGACGACGGACACCGGAATGCCGTCGAGCTCCACCCGCTTCGGGGTGTCGTCCTCCAGCTCGCTCAGCGCACAGGCTTTGACAAAGGCCATCAGACGGACGCCTTCAGCTCGGCCTCGATCTTGTCGAGCAGCCGCGCCTCGACGTCCGGCAGCCCGATCTGCTGGACCAGTTCGGCGAAGAAGCCGCGCACGACCAGCCGACGGGCCTCCTCGGCCGGGATGCCGCGGGACATCAGGTAGAAGAGCTGCTCGTCGTCGAAGCGGCCGGTCGCGGAGGCGTGGCCGGCGCCCACGATCTCGCCGGTCTCGATCTCCAGGTTCGGCACCGAGTCGACCCGCGCGCCGTCGGTGAGGACGAGGTTGCGGTTCATCTCGTAGGTGTCGGTGCCCTCGGCACTGGCCCGGATGAGGACGTCACCGATCCACACCGCGTGCGCGTCGTCGCCCTGGAGCGCGCCCTTGTAGGCGGCGTTGGACTTGCAGTGCGGGGTGTTGTGGTCGACCAGGAGACGGTGCTCCTGGTGCTGGCCCCTGTCGGTGAAGTACAGGCCGAAGAGCTCGGCCTCGCCGCCGGTGCCCGCGTAGCTGACGCGCGGGTGGAGACGGACGAGGTCACCGCCGAAGGTGACGACGATCGACTTGAACGAGGCGTCCCGGCCGACCAGCGCGTTGTGCTGACCGACGTGGACCGCGTTCTCGTCCCAGTCCTGCACGGAGACGACGGTGAGCTTCGCGCCGTCGCCGAGGACGTAGTCCACGTTGGCGGCGAGCACCGCGTCACCGGTGTGGTCGATGACGACGACGGCCTCGGCGAAGGCGCCCAGCTCGACGACCTGGTGACCGTAGGCCACACCGCCCTCGCCGTGCACCGCGATGCGGATCGGCTCGGTGAGCACGGCCTCCTTGGCGACCGTGACGACGGACGCCTGCTCGAAGGACGTGTACGCCTGGGCGGCGACGCGGTCCACCGGGGTGCCGGCCTTCCCGAGCCGGGAGTCGTCGCGGCCGACGGTCTCGACCGTGACGCCCTCGGGGGCCTCGATCGCGACCTTCACGGCGCCGCCGGTGGCGACGGCCGTGCCGTCGTGCAGTCCGCGCAGCCGCTCCAGCGGCGTGAACCGCCACTCCTCCTCACGACCGTGCGGGACGGGGAAGTCCGCGACGTCGAAGGACGGGGGCGCGCTCATGCGCGTGGCGACGGTCGACTCGGCGGCCACCGCGATGGATCCGGTGGTGGTGGAACCCGCCGGAGGGGGTCCCCCCGCTCGAACGGAGCCGAGAGTGGGGGAGTTCTGGGCCTCAGCCATGGCTGTCGTAGTGCTCGCTTTCTCTGTCAAAAGTCGGGGGGTTCGGTGTCGGGCCGTGCTAGCCGACCGAACCCTCCATCTGCAGCTCGATCAGCCGGTTGAGCTCGAGGGCGTACTCCATCGGCAGCTCCTTCGCGATCGGTTCGACGAAGCCGCGCACGATCATCGCCATCGCCTCGAACTCCGTCAGGCCACGGCTCATCAGGTAGAAGAGCTGGTCCTCGGAGACCTTGGAGACGGTGGCCTCGTGCCCCATCGACACGTCGTCCTCGCGGACGTCGACGTACGGGTAGGTGTCGGAGCGCGAGATGGTGTCGACCAGCAGGGCGTCGCACAGGACGTTGGACTTCGCGCCCGGCGCGCCTTCGCCGATCTCGATCAGACCGCGGTAGGACGTACGGCCGCCGCCTCGCGCCACCGACTTGGAGACGATGTTGGAGGAGGTGTTCGGCGCCATGTGGACCATCTTGGCGCCGGCGTCCTGGTGCTGGCCCTCGCCCGCGAAGGCGATGGACAGGGTCTCGCCCTTGGCGTGCTCGCCCATCAGGTAGACGGCCGGGTACTTCATGGTGACCTTGGAGCCGATGTTGCCGTCGACCCACTCCATGGTCGCGCCCTCGTAGGCCACGGCGCGCTTGGTGACCAGGTTGTAGACGTTGTTCGACCAGTTCTGGATCGTCGTGTAGCGGCAGCGGCCGCCCTTCTTCACGATGATCTCGACGACCGCGGAGTGCAGCGAGTCGGAGGAGTAGATCGGGGCGGTGCAGCCCTCGACGTAGTGGACGTAGGCGTCCTCGTCGACGATGATCAGCGTCCGCTCGAACTGGCCCATGTTCTCCGTGTTGATACGGAAGTAGGCCTGCAGCGGGATGTCGACGTGGACACCCTTGGGCACGTAGATGAACGAGCCGCCGGACCACACGGCCGAGTTCAGCGAGGCGAACTTGTTGTCGCCGACCGGGATGACGGTGCCGAAGTACTCCTTGAAGAGCTCCGGGTGCTCCTTCAGCGCGGTGTCGGTGTCCAGGAAGATGACGCCCTGCTCCTCCAGGTCCTCGCGGATCTGGTGGTAGACGACCTCGGACTCGTACTGCGCGGCGACACCGGCGACCAGGCGCTGCTTCTCCGCCTCCGGGATGCCGAGCTTGTCGTAGGTGTTCTTGATGTCCTCGGGCAGGTCCTCCCAGGACTCCGCCTGCTTCTCCGTGGACCGCACGAAGTACTTGATGTTGTCGAAGTCGATGCCCGACAGGTCGGAGCCCCAGTTCGGCATGGGCTTCTTGTCGAAGAGCCTGAGGCCCTTGAGGCGCAGCTTCAGCATCCACTCGGGCTCGTTCTTCTTCGCCGAGATGTCGCGGACGACCTCCTCGGAGAGCCCGCGCTTGGCTGCGGCGCCTGCCGCGTCGGAGTCGGCCCAGCCGAATTCGTACGTGCCCAGACCCTCGAGCTCAGGGTGGGCAGTCTCCGTAGGGAGCGTCATGCGGGGTTCCTCCCGGCCGTGCTTGCAGATGCTGAATTGATGGTCTGTGGTGCTGAGTGGCCGCTGCGCGGAATGTACGTCGTACACACACCGTCGCCGTGGGCGATGGTGGCCAGACGCTGTACATGTGTCCCGAGGAGGCTGGAGAAGAACTCCGTCTCCGCCTCGCACAGCTGCGGATACTGCTCGGCGACATGAGCGACCGGGCAGTGGTGCTGGCACAGCTGTTCACCCTGCTGCGGGCCGGGCGCGCTACGCGCCGTAGCAGCGTACCCGTCGGCGGACAAGGCCTTGGCCAACGCCTCCGTGCGCGCCTCGGGGTCGGCGGCCTCGATCGCCGAGCGGTAGGCCTCGGACTGGGCCGCGATCCTGGCCCGCGCGAAAGCGACGACCGCTTCGTCGCCCGAGGTCTCGGCGATCCACCGCAGGGCGTCCGCCGCGAGCTTGTCGTAGGACTGGTCGAAGGCGTCGCGCCCGCAGTCCGTCAGCGCGAACACCTTGGCCGGCCGGCCCCGGGTCCGCGCCCCGTACACCCGCTGCTCACGGGCCTCGACGACCCCGTCGGAGACAAGGGCGTCGAGATGGCGGCGGACGGCGGCCTGGGTCAGGCCGAGGCGCTTCGCCAGATCGGCGACCGTGGACGGGCCGTGGTCCAGGATGGAGCGCGCGACCCGGTTGCGCGTCGAGCGCTCGCCGGTCGCGAGTTCCTCCTGCGGAGCCTCGCCAACGTTTTTCACAACGCCATTGTTGCGTAATTCGCCGGGCCCTGACAACCACGGTCCGAAACGATCTACGGTGCGGTTCATCACTTAGGGTTACCTAATTCGGCCCCGCGACCCGGCGTCGTTCCGCCCCTGCCTACACTTACCGGCCATGAAGAGCGAGTCCGTCGTACAGGTCAGGAACCTGGTGAAGCGGTACGGCCCCAAGACCGCTGTGGACGGCCTCGACCTGTGTGTACGCACCGGCACCGTCACCGCCGTCCTCGGCCCCAACGGCGCCGGCAAGACCACCACCATCGAAACCTGCGAGGGGTACCGCCGTCCGGACGGCGGAACGGTGAAGGTCCTCGGCCTCGACCCGGTCGCCGACGCCGCGGAGCTGCGCCCCCGGATCGGTGTGATGCTCCAGTCGGGCGGTGTCTACTCCGGTGCCCGCGCCGACGAGATGCTCCGGCACATGGCGAAGCTCCACGCCCATCCGCTGGACGTCGACGCGCTGATCGAGCGCCTGGGCCTCGGCAGCTGCGGCCGGACGACCTACCGCCGGCTCTCCGGCGGCCAGCAGCAACGACTCGCCCTGGCGATGGCCGTCGTCGGCCGCCCCGAGCTGGTCTTCCTGGACGAGCCGACCGCCGGCCTCGATCCGCAGGCCCGCCGCTCCACCTGGGACCTCGTGCGCGAGCTGCGCGCCGACGGTGTGTCGACCGTCCTGACCACCCACTTCATGGACGAGGCCGAGGAGCTCGCCGACGACGTCGCCGTCATCGACGCGGGCAAGGTCATCGCCCAGGGCAGCCCCGAGACGCTCTGCCGCGGCGGCGCCGAGAACACCCTGCGCTTCACCGGCCGGCCCGGTCTCGACCTGGGTTCCCTCCTGAAAGCACTGCCCGACGGCTCGGAGGCGGCGGAGCTCACCCCGGGCACGTACCGCATCACCGGCGACGTCGACCCCCAGCTGCTGGCCACCGTCACCTCTTGGTGCGCGCAGCGCGGAGTGATGCCGTCCGGCATCTCCGTCGAGCGGCACACCCTGGAGGACGTCTTCCTGGAACTGACCGGCAAGGAGCTGCGCGCATGAGCGCCGGTACGTACACCCCGCGGCCGGGCGCCGCCCCGCTCTCCCGCATGATCGCCACGCAGACCGCGCTGGAGACGCGGATGCTGCTGCGCAACGGGGAGCAGCTGCTGCTGACCGTGATCATCCCGACGCTGCTGCTGGTGCTGTTCAGCGCGGTCGACATCGTGGACACGGGCGAGGGCAGGTCGGTCGACTTCCTGACACCCGGCATCCTCGCGCTCGCCGTGATGTCCACGGCCTTCACCGGCCAGGCCATCGCCACCGGTTTCGAGCGGCGGTACGGGGTGCTCAAGCGGCTGGCCGCCTCGCCGCTGCCCCGTTGGGCGCTGATGGCCGCCAAGACGCTCGCGGTGCTCGTCACCGAGGTGTTGCAGGTGGTGCTGCTCACGGTGATCGCGTTCGCGCTGGGCTGGTCGCCCCACGGCAACCCCTTCGCCGTCCTGCTGCTGCTCGTGCTCGGCACCGCGGCCTTCTCCGGGCTCGGTCTGCTGATGGCCGGGACGCTGAAGGCGGAGGCGACGCTCGCCGCGGCCAATCTGGTCTTTCTGCTGCTGCTGGTCGGCGGCGGGATCGTCGTGCCCCTCGACAAGTTCCCGGACGCCGTGCAGTCGGCGCTGGGCCTGCTGCCGATCGCGGCCCTGTCGGACGGGCTGCGCGACGTGCTCCAGCACGGCGCGTCGATGCCGTGGGGCGACCTCGGCGTCCTCGTGGTGTGGGCTGTGCTCGGGCTGGGCGCGGCGGCCAGGTTCTTCCGCTGGGAGTGAGCCCGCGGCGCGCCGCGGAGCCGGTTCGGGGTAACTCGTCCCCCTCGTGAAAGCTTGCACAAGCCGCCGCCTACGATGGTGCACGTGCCCAAGCTGACCCGAGCCGAAGTCGCTCAAGCCGCGCGGAACCCGCTTCTCTTCATCGCCGAGCGATGGACTCCGTCCCCCCGTACGGTGCGCCGTGCGGCCATGTCGGCCGTCGTCATGGCCGTGCTCATCGTCGTGACCGGCGGCGCGGTGCGGCTGACCGGCTCCGGCCTCGGCTGTCCGACCTGGCCCAAGTGCACCGACGAGAGCCTCACGGCGACCAGCGAGATGGGCCTCCACGGCGTCATCGAGTTCGGCAACCGGATGCTGACGTACGTCCTGTGCGCGGCCGTCGGGTGGGCGATCATCGCCGCCCGGTCCGCGAAGCCCTGGCGGCACAGCCTCACCCGGCTCGGCTGGACGCAGTTCTGGGTGGTCATGGGCAACGCGGTGCTCGGCGGCATCGTGGTGCTGGTCGGCCTCAACCCGTACACCGTCGCGGCGCACTTCCTGCTGTCCACGGCGCTGCTCACCGTCGCGATGGTGACCTGGCAGCGGGTCCGCGAGGGTGACTCCGCGCCGCGTCCGCTGGTGGGCAAGGCGGTGTCGCAGCTGGCCTGGCTGCTCGCGGTCGTGGCGGGGCTGCTGATCGCGGTCGGCACGGTCGTCACCGGCGCCGGACGGCACGCGGGTGACTCCAGCGACGTCCACCGCATCCCGATCGACTGGAAGATGATCACGCAGCTGCACGCCGATCTGGCCTGGGCCGTGGTGGCGCTCACCGTGGCCCTCTGGTTCGTGCTGAAGGCCGTGGACGCGCCCATCGGCCCGCTCCACCGTGCCCGTGACCTCTTCCTGGTGCTGATGGGGCAGGGCGTCATCGGTTACGTCCAGTACTTCACCGACACCCCCGAGATCCTCGTCGGCCTGCACATGTTCGGCTCGTGCCTGGTGTGGATCGCGGTCGTGCGGGTGCTGCTGTCGCTGCGTGAGCGCCCGGTGGCCGTCGCCCCGGTGTCCGGCCCCGCAGTCGAGCAGCCTCAGCCCGCCGCTGCGGGCTGAGCTCCGGGCGCCCGGACGCCCTCCTCACACGTCGATCGCCGGACGGACCTGTACGCGGGTCCGTCCGGCGATCGGCGTACGAGGGTCCGTCCGGTCAGGCCTTGTCGGAGGGGCCGCCCACCTGGATGCCCGCCATTCGCGTCCACTCGTACGGGCCGGTACGCACCTTCGCGGCGAACTCCCCGTCGAAGGACTCGTGCATCGTGATCCCGGCCTTCTGCGCGGCGCTCTCGGCGACCGCGTACGACGGGGCCACCAGATCGCCCCAGCCACCGTCCTCGCCCACGAGAACGATGCGGGTGCCCATCTGCCCGATGTAGGCGAGCTGGCCCTCCGCGCCGCCGTGCGCCTTGGCGAAGGCACCGATCTGCTTGGCGAGCCTGGCCGCCCTGCGCTCCGCGCGGGCCGCCTGCTTGCCGCTCTCCACCTGGGTCTCTGCCGTCTCTGCCATGGTCAGGATGCTACCGATGGGTAGAACGACGTGCGACGGGCGGGGCACGTGGCATGGACCACGTACCCCGCCCGTCGGCAGGAGTCGAAGAAGTGCGACTACCTCAGGAAGGGGTCGACCGCCACGGCGACGAAGAGCAGCGACACGTAGGTGATCGACCAGTGGAACAGCCGCATCTCCTTGAGCTTCGCGCCGCTCACCCCGGCCTTGGCCCGGTTCTGCAGGCCGTGCGCCTCCCAGAGCCAGAAACCGCCGGTCAGCAGCGCCACCACCGTGTAGAACCAGCCGGTGTAACCGAGCGGGGTCAGCAGCAGCGAGACGGCGACCATCACCCAGCTGTAGAGGACGATCTGGCGGGCCACCACCCGGTTGGAGGCGATGACCGGGAGCATCGGCACGCCGACCCTGGCGTAGTCGTCCTTGACCTTCATCGACAGCGGCCAGTAGTGCGGCGGCGTCCAGAAGAAGATGACAGCGAAGAGGACGACCGCGGCCCAGGACATCGAGTTGGTCACGGCGGACCAGCCGATGAGGACCGGCATGCAGCCGGCGATGCCGCCCCAGACGATGTTCTGCGAGGTGCGGCGCTTGAGCAGCATCGTGTAGCCGACGACGTAGAACAGCAGCGCGCCGAGCGCGAGCGCGGCCGACAGCCAGTTGACGAGCAGTCCGAACCAGACCGTGGAGATCACCGCGAGGGTGATACCGAAGGCCAGGCACTCACGCGGGCTCACCATGCCGGTGACCAGCGGGCGCTGCGAGGTACGGTCCATCAGCGCGTCGATGTCGCGGTCGATGTACATGTTCAGCGCGTTGGCACCACCAGCGGAGAGATATCCCCCGATGGTGGTGGTGAGAACGAGCCACAGATCGGGCACACCCTGAGCGGCCAGGAACATCACCGGAACAGTGGTGATCAGCAACAGCTCGATGATCCGAGGCTTGGTCAGCGCCACGAATGCCTTGACACGGGCCCCGAACGGGCGGTGGCCCCCCGGGCTGGGAGTCAAGGCGACCCCTGCGGGTCGGGACTCGACGGCCGTCACGCACACCCCTGACAGAGAAATCCCAGCAAGCTCCGGGCGTGAGAGCCCGGTAAAGACTTGCGCGAACCAGACCACTGTAGACGTTGGCGGACAGGCCACCCTTCGCGGGGGTGGGGTCGTGTTGAAGTGGCGCGGAGGCACGGCGTCCGGCCCCTCGGAGTGCCGGGGGAGCAGAGGCGTGCCCGCGCCGGCCGGAGCGACGGGGGAGCCGGGAGACGGCACGCGGAGGACACCGATAAGAGGACAAGCCGGTCGATGCGCATCAGTAGGAGGATGCGCTCATCGGAGGGCGCATCGGTTACAGGGCGCGCTCATCGGAGGGCCCAGAAGTGAGCCGTTGCGCTCATACGGGAGGCGAACTCCGCAGGCCGCCTGCACCCTGGAAAGCAGCCGGAAAATGCTTGTTCCGACGGGGGTAGGCTCGACAACGCCCGGTGCGGTCACAGTCACCGGTTTTCAAACAGTGGAGAGGAGCCCTGACTCAGGGTGAGCACCAAGCCGACCACCACAGATCTCCAGTGGACCGAATTGGACCAGCGGGCCGTGGACACTGTCCGCGTCCTTGCCGCCGACGCCGTACAGAAGGTCGGAAACGGCCACCCGGGCACGGCGATGAGCCTGGCTCCCGCCGCGTACACCCTCTTCCAGAAGGTGATGCGGCACGACCCCGCCGACGCGGAGTGGACCGGACGCGACCGGTTCGTGCTCTCCGCGGGTCACAGCAGCCTGACCCTCTACATCCAGCTCTACCTGGCCGGCTACGGCCTGGAGCTCGATGACCTCAAGGCTTTCCGCACCTGGGGCTCGAAGACCCCCGGTCACCCGGAGTACGGCCACACCACCGGCGTCGAGACGACCACGGGCCCGCTGGGCCAGGGTGTCGCCAACGCCGTCGGCATGGCGATGGCCGCCCGTTACGAGCGCGGCCTGTTCGACCCGGAGGCGGCCCCCGGCACCTCCCCGTTCGACCACATGGTCTGGGTCGTCGCCGGTGACGGCTGCCTCCAGGAGGGCATCTCCGCGGAGGCGTCCTCGCTGGCCGGCCACCAGAAGCTCGGCAACCTGGTCCTGCTGTGGGACGACAACCACATCTCCATCGAGGGCGACACGGAGACCGCGGTCTCCGAGGACACCCTGAAGCGTTACGAGGCGTACGGCTGGCACGTCCAGCGCGTCGACCAGCTGCCCAGCGGCGACCTGGACCCGGCGGGTCTGTACGAGGCGCTGCAGGCCGCCAAGGCCGAGACCGAGCGCCCCTCGTTCATCGCGGCCCGCTCGATCATCGCCTGGCCCGCCCCGAACGCCCAGAACACCGAGGCCTCGCACGGCTCGGCGCTCGGGGCCGAAGAGGTCGCCGCGACGAAGAAGGTCCTCGGCTTCGACCCGGAGAAGTCCTTCGAGGTCTCCGACGAGGTCATCTCCCACACCCGTGAGGCGCTGGACCGCGGCCGTGAGGCCAAGGCCGAGTGGGAGAAGTCCCTCGCCGCCTGGCGCACCGCCAACCCGGAGCGCGCCGCCGAGTTCGACCGGATCTCCGCGGGCGAACTGCCCACGGGCTGGGAGGACAGGCTTCCGGTCTTCGAGCCGGGCAAGAGCGTCGCGACCCGTGCCGCCTCCGGCAAGGTTCTCCAGTCGCTCGGCGAGGTCATCCCCGAGCTGTGGGGCGGCTCCGCCGACCTCGCGGGCTCGAACAACACGACGATCGACAAGACGTCGTCGTTCCTCCCGGTGGGCAACCCGCTGCCCGGTGCCGACCCCTACGGCCGCACGATCCACTTCGGTATCCGCGAGCACGCCATGGCCGCGGCCATGAACGGCATCGCGCTGCACGGCCACACCCGCATCTACGGCGGCACGTTCCTGGTCTTCTCCGACTACATGCGCAACGCCGTTCGGCTGTCCGCGCTGATGCACCTGCCGGTGACGTACGTGTGGACGCACGACTCGATCGGTCTCGGCGAGGACGGCCCGACCCACCAGCCGGTGGAGCACCTGGCCTCGCTGCGCGCCATCCCGGGCCTGAACATCGTCCGCCCGGCCGACGCCAACGAGACCTCCATCGCCTGGCGCGAGATCCTGCGCCGTTACACCAAGGTGTTCGGCAAGGGGGCCCCGCACGGTCTGGCGCTGACCCGACAGGGCGTGCCGACCTACGAGGCGAACGAGGACGCGGCCAAGGGCGGCTACGTGCTCTTCGAGGCCGAAGGGCCCGATGGGCAGAACGCGGCGCCCCAGGTCCTCCTGATCGGTACGGGCTCCGAGGTGCACCTCGCCGTCGAGGCGCGCGAGGAACTGCAGGCGGCCGGCATCCCGACCCGGGTGGTGTCGATGCCGTCGGTCGAGTGGTTCGAGGAGCAGGACCAGGCCTACAAGGACAGCGTTCTGCCGCCGTCCGTGAAGGCCCGGGTGGCGGTCGAGGCCGGTATCGGTCTGACCTGGCACCGTTACGTGGGAGACGTCGGCCGGATCGTCTCGCTGGAGCACTTCGGTGCCTCGGCCGACGCCAAGGTCCTCTTCCGTGAGTTCGGCTTCACCGGCGAGCACGTCGCCGCCGCAGCGCGGGAATCTCTCGCCGCCGCCACGCGCTGACGCCGTTATACGACTAGTAGGAGATGCAATTCTCATGACAGACGCACTCAAGCGCCTCTCCGACGAGGGCGTGGCGATCTGGCTCGATGACCTGTCGCGCAAGCGGATCACCTCGGGCAACCTCGCCGAGCTGATCGACGAGCAGCACGTCGTGGGCGTCACCACCAACCCGTCGATCTTCCAGAAGGCGATCTCGCACGGCGACGGCTACGAGCAGCAGCTCACCGACCTCGCCACCCGCAAGGTCACCGTCGACGAGGCCATCCGCATGATCACGACGGCCGACGTACGGGACGCGGCGGACATCCTGCGTCCGGTCTTCGACGCCACGGACGGCCAGGACGGCCGGGTCTCCATCGAGGTCGACCCGCGTCTGGCGCACCGCACCGCCGCCACCGTCGCCGAGGCCAAGCAGCTGGCGTGGCTGGTGGACCGGCCCAACACGCTCATCAAGATCCCGGCGACGAAGGCCGGTCTCCCGGCGATCACCGAGGTCATCGGCAAGGGCATCAGCGTCAACGTCACGCTGATCTTCTCGCTGGAGCGCTACCGCGAGGTCATGGACGCCTACCTGGCGGGTCTGGAGAAGGCGAAGGCCGCGGGCCTGGACCTCTCCAAGATCCACTCGGTGGCCTCCTTCTTCGTGTCCCGCGTGGACTCCGAGATCGACAAGCGTCTCGACGCGATCGGCACCGATGAGGCCAAGGCCCTCAAGGGCAAGGCGGCACTCGCCAACGCCAGGCTCGCCTACCAGGCGTACGAGGAGGTCTTCGGCTCGGAGCGCTGGGCCGCCCTGGACAAGGCGCAGGCCAACAAGCAGCGTCCGCTGTGGGCCTCGACCGGCGTCAAGGACCCCGCGTACAAGGACACCCTGTACGTCGTCGACCTGGTCGCCCCCGGCACGGTGAACACCATGCCCGAGGCCACTCTGGACGCCACGGCGGACCACGGGCAGATCACCGGCAACACCATCGCCGGCACCTACGAGCAGGCCCGTGCCGAGCTCGACGCGGTCGCGAAGCTCGGGATCTCCTACGACGACGTCGTCCAGCTTCTCGAGGACGAGGGCGTCGAGAAGTTCGAGGCGTCCTGGATCGACCTGCTCAACTCGACCGAGGCGGAGCTCAAGCGCCTCGCCCCTTCGGAGGGCTGACCACATTGTCTGGTGTTCCCGGAGCCAACCCGCTTCGTGACCCCCAGGACCGACGGCTCCCGCGCATCGCGGGACCGTCGGGTCTGGTGATCTTTGGCGTCACGGGCGATTTGTCCCGTAAAAAGCTGATGCCCGCCGTCTACGACCTGGCCAACCGCGGCCTGTTGCCGCCGGGCTTCTCACTCATCGGCTTCGCGCGCCGCGAGTGGCACGACGAGGACTTCGCACAGGAGGTCCACGACGCCGTCAAGCAGCACGCGCGTACGCCGTTCCGCGAAGAGGTCTGGCAGCAGCTCATCCAGGGGATGCGCTTCGTCCAGGGCAACTTCGACGACGACGACGCCTTCGAGACTCTGAAGGCCACGATCCAGGACCTCGACAAGGCACAGGGCACGGGCGGCAACTTCGCCTTCTACCTCTCCGTGCCGCCGAAGTTCTTCCCCAAGGTCGTCCAGCAGCTCAAGAAGCACGGGCTCGCCGACCAGAAGGAGGGTTCCTGGCGGCGTGCCGTCATCGAGAAGCCGTTCGGCCACGATCTGAAGAGCGCACAGGAGCTCAACCAGATCGTCCATGACGTGTTCCCGCCCAACGAGGTCTTCCGGATCGACCACTACCTGGGCAAGGAGACGGTCCAGAACATCCTGGCGCTGCGATTCGCCAACACGATGTTCGAGCCGATCTGGAACAGGTCGTACGTCGACCACGTCCAGATCACGATGGCCGAGGACATCGGCATCGGTGGCCGGGCCGGCTACTACGACGGCATCGGCGCCGCCCGTGACGTCATCCAGAACCACCTGCTCCAGCTGCTGGCGCTGACGGCGATGGAGGAGCCCGGCTCCTTCCACCCGAAGGCCCTGGTCGCCGAGAAGCTCAAGGTGCTCACGGCGGTGGAGCTGCCGGAGGACCTGGGCAAGCACACGGTGCGCGGTCAGTACGCGCACGCGTGGCAGGGCGGCGAGGAGGTCCTCGGCTATCTGGAGGAGGACGGCATCGACCCCAAGTCGACGACCGACACCTTCGCCGCGATCAAACTGACGATCAACAACCGCCGCTGGGCGGGCGTGCCGTTCTACCTCCGGACCGGAAAGCGGCTCGGCCGCCGGGTCACGGAGATCGCGGTCGTCTTCAAGCGCGCCCCGTATCTGCCCTTCGAGTCCGGCGCGACGGAGGAGCTGGGCGGCAACGCCCTGGTCATCCGGGTCCAGCCGGACGAGGGCGTGACCGTGCGGTTCGGCTCCAAGGTGCCCGGCACCTCGATGGAGGTGCGGGACGTCACGATGGACTTCGCGTACGGCGAGTCCTTCACGGAGTCCAGCCCGGAGGCGTACGAGCGGCTCATCCTCGATGTGCTGCTCGGCGACGCCAACCTCTTCCCGCGGCACCAGGAGGTCGAACTCTCCTGGAACATCCTCGACCCGATCGAGGAGTACTGGGACAAGCACGGCAAGCCCGCGCAGTACCCGGCGGGCACCTGGGGCCCGGCCGAGGCGGACGAGATGCTTGCACGAGACGGACGGAGCTGGCGCCGGCCATGAAGATCGATCTCACGGAAACCACTTCCAGCAAGATCAACCAGGCGCTGGTGTCGGCCCGCCGCGCCATCGGCACCCCGGCCATCGGCATGGTGCTCACCCTGGTCATCGTCACCGACGAGGAGAACGCGTACGACGCGCTCAAGTCGGCCGGTGACGCCTCGCGCGAGCACCCCTCGCGGATCATCGCGGTGATCAAGCGGGTCAGCCGCTCGCCGCGCAGCCGCCGGGACGCCCGGCTCGACGCCGAGGTGCGGGTCGGCTCCGACGCGGGCACCGGCGAGACCGTCGTCCTGCGCCTCCACGGCGAGCTGGCCAACCACGCCCAGTCCGTGGTCCTGCCGCTGCTGCTGCCGGACGCCCCGGTCGTGGTCTGGTGGCCCGAGGACGCGCCCGCCGATCCGGCGAAGGACCCGCTGGGCGCACTCGCCCAGCGCCGGATCACCGACGCGTACGCATCGGAGCGCCCGGGTGACGAACTCGCGGTGCGCGCCCGGTCGTACACCCCGGGCGACACCGATCTGGCCTGGACCCGCATCACGCCGTGGCGCTCGATGCTGGCGGCCGCGCTCGACCAGCAGCAGGTCGAGGTGGTCTCGGCGACGGTCGAGGGCGAGTCGGAGAACCCGAGCTGCGAGCTGCTCGCCATGTGGCTCGCCGACCGGCTCCAGGTACCGGTGGCACGCACCCTGTCCGACGGTCCCGGGCTGACGGCCGTGCGGATGGAGACCAAGAACGGCGTCATCGTCCTGGACCGGCCGGACGGTTCGCTGGCCACACTCTCGATGCAGGGGCAGCCGGACCGTGCGGTGGCGCTCAAGCGGCGGGAAACGGCCGAGCTGCTCGCCGAGGAACTGCGGCGCCTGGACCCGGACAACACCTATGCGGCAACGGTGAAGTTCGGCGTGGAGAAGCTCGCCGGGCCGGAGCAGAAGCCGTCGGAGCCCGCTCCCGCCGCCGCCCCGGCCGCCGCGAAGAAGACCGCGGCGAAGAAGGCGGCGGCGAAGTGAGTGCTCCTCAGCTCGTCGTGCACCGCGACAAGGAGCTGATGGCACAGGCCGCCGCGGCCAGGCTGATCACGAGGATCGTGGACGCCCAGGCCGCACGCGGCTACGCCTCGGTGGTCCTCACCGGCGGGCGCAACGGCAACGGCCTGCTGGCCGCCCTCGCCGAAGCGCCCGCCCGGGACGCGATCGACTGGTCGCGGCTCGACCTGTGGTGGGGCGACGAGCGGTTCCTGCCGGAGGGCGATCCGGAGCGCAATGTCACGCAGGCCCGCGCGGCCCTGCTGGACTCGGTGCCGCTGACCCCGTCACGGGTGCACGCGATGCCTGCCTCGGACGGTCCGTACGGCAGCGACGCCGACGCGGCGGCGGCCTCGTACGCCGCTGAACTGGCCGCCGCGGCCGGCCCCGAGGACCACGGTCCGGTGCCGACGTTCGACGTCCTGATGCTGGGCGTCGGCCCGGACACGCATGTCGCCTCGCTCTTCCCGGAGCTGCCGGCGGTACGGGAGACCGAGCGCACCGTCGTCGGTGTGCACGGCGCCCCCAAACCGCCGCCCACCCGCGTCTCGCTCACGCTGCCCGCGATCCGGGCGGCACGCGAGGTGTGGCTGCTCGCCGCGGGCGAGGACAAGGCGGAGGCCGCGGAGATCGCGCTCTCGGGCGCCGGGGAGATCCAGGCCCCGGCGGCCGGTGCGTACGGACGCAGCCGCACTCTGTGGCTGCTGGACGCGGCGGCGGCCTCGCGGCTGCCGCGCGCGCTGTATCCGCCGGCCTCTTCCTGAACAGTCGTCAGTGCCGTTGTGCGCAGGCCCGGTTCGCTCCTCGGAGCGAACCGGGCCTGCGGCGTGCCGGGCACGGCCCGGCTGCCACTGCGGTGACGGGCGCGGCAGGATTCAGGAGGGGCCGAGCCCGCTCCGGCACGCACCGCACGTGCCGAGAGCGTCGGACGGGCTCTGCTCGCCGACCCGACGCACGGCCGGGCACCCCGGTCACCCGGCGGGCGGAGTGCGCTCCAGAAAGGGCTCCAGCAGGCCGGGAACGGCCTTGGAGGCGAAGTCCAGTCCCTCGCTCGCATCCGCGTCGTACGCCGTGTACGCGCCCGCTCCGGCAGCCGTCGTCGCCGTGAGGCTCAGCACCCCGGCCCGCCGCTGGAAGTACGTCTGCCCGACCGTCCAGCCGATGACGCCGGCCCGCTCCAGGGCGGCGGTCGAGCGGCGCAGCGTGCCGGACCGGACCACCAGGTAGTCGCCGTCGACGGTGTGTCCCAGGCCGCGGTACGCGTCCCGGGCGAGGAGCACCCCGACGGGCAGCCCGACGACCGCGCAGGCGAGCGCGATCCAGAGCAGGACGGGTGTCAGCAGCACCCCCAGGAGGACGAGGACGGCGACGGGGGCGAGGACGGCCCCGCACGCCCGGCGCAACCGCCTGCCCCGGGCCGCGCGGGGGTGCCCGGTCAGCGGGGCGCCCGTCGGGGACGTGACCTCGCGCAGGACGTCGGCGGCCACCGCGTCGGCGACGCGGCGCGGCGCGGCGGGCAGCAGGGTGTTGTGGTCGCCGTGCTGCTCCTCGTCGTCCTTGGCGAGCCCGGTGGTGATCGCGTCCACCCTGGCGGCACCGAACAGCCGGACGCCGAGCGGTTCGACGAGGTCGACACCGCGCAGCCGCCGCTCCTCGATGGAGACGGAGCGGGAGGTCAGCAGTCCGCGCCGGACGCGCAGGGTGCCGCCGGGTTCGCGCTCCAGCCGGTAGCTCCACCACATCTCGACCCACAGGCCGAGCGCGCCGACGACCCCGGCGGCGACCGCGGCGACGACGAGGATCACGATCATGGTGATCAGCGAGGTGTCCCGGAACCGGTCACCGATCCAGTCGATCACCTGTCCCTGCGCCCCGAACCAGTCGCTGACCTGCATCACCCCGCCGGCCGCCGCGCCGCCGAGCGCGGGGGCGACGAACGAGACCGGTGCGTAGCGGATCCAGCGCGGGTCGAGGGCGACGAGCTCGCCCTCGCGATGGGTGCCCGGGGCTCCGGTGGCCGCACGTTCCAGCAGTTCGCGGCGGAGCCGTTCGCCCTCGGCCCTGGGGACCGGGTCCAGTTCCAGGGTGGATTCGTTGCCGGAGTGCTCGCCGGTGCCGATGCGGACGGTGACCAGGCCCAGGACCCGTTGCAGCAGGTGGGCGGTGAGGTCGACGCTGCGGATGCGTGTCCGGGCCAGTGAGCGCTTCTTGACCAGGAACAGCCCGGAGTGGAGCTCGACCCGTTCGGCGCCGATGCGGTAGCGGGTGCGGCGCCATCGCACGTGGTCGCCGGCCGCGGCGCCCGCGATCAGCAGGACGGCACCGGTCAGCACCCAGGCGACCGCATGGCCGAGCCCGAACCGCCCGGAGAGCCCCAGCGTGGTGGGGACGGCCGCGCCGGCCACCACCCCGGCCGTGACGAGTGCGCTGACGAGGACCGTACGCCGGTCCAGCCGCCGCCAGTCGGCAGCGGCACCGGGGCTGTCGTCGTCGGCCTCCGGGAAGACGGTCGTCCCGACGCTCATGTGGCGTCCCCGGGGGTCTCCCGGGTTATCCGGGTCAGCCGCTCGGCCAGCTCGGCCGCCACCTCATGACCCAGCCCCTCGATCCGCACCGCGCCCCTGGACGACGCGGTGGTCACGGTGACCGTGGCGAGCCGGTAGAGCTGTTCGAGCGGGCCACGCACGGTGTCCACGGTCTGGATCCGCGACATCGGGGCGATCCGCCACTCCTGACGCAGCACGCCGGTTCTGACGTACACCGCTTCGTCGGTGACCTCCCAGCGGTGGGTGCGGAACCACCAGAGGGGGAAGAGGACGGCGCAGCCGCCGCCGAGGACCGCGAGGACCGCGGCGGGCAGCAGCAGCCAGAACCGGGCGGGCTCGATGAGCACGCCCAGTACGACCAGGACGACCACCGGTGCCGCGGTCAGCAGCAGCCACTGGGCCCGCCACCAACCGACGGCCCTCGGGTCCAGGGTGTTCTTCGGCGGCCTCAGCCGCACCGTCCGCTCCCCCGTGGCCATCGGCTCAGCGCCCCCTGCGGGCGCGGTACGCCTCGACGAGCGCGGCGGTCGAGCTGTCCAGCCCCTCGCCTCCCCGGCCTTCGGTCAGCACCGGCTCGATCCTCTTGGCGAGCACCTTGCCCAGTTCGACGCCCCACTGGTCGAAGGAGTCGATGTTCCAGACGGCGCCCTGGACGAAGACCTTGTGCTCGTACAGCGCGATCAGCTGCCCGAGGACGGACGGGGTCAGGCGGTCGGCCAGGATCGTCGTCGTCGGGTGGTTGCCCTTGAAGGTCTTGTGCGGCACCAGTTCCTCGGCGACCCCCTCGGCACGGACCTCGTCCGGCGTCTTGCCGAAGGCCAGCGCCTGCGTCTGGGCGAAGAAGTTGGCCATCAGCAGATCGTGCTGGGCGACCAGGCCGGGCAGCAGGTCCGCGACCGGCTCGGCGAAGCCGATGAAGTCGGCCGGGATCACCTTGGTGCCCTGGTGGATCAGCTGGTAGTACGCGTGCTGCCCGTTGGTGCCGGGGGTGCCCCAGACGACCGGTCCGGTCTGCCAGTCGACCGGCTCGCCGTCGCGGTCCACGGACTTGCCGTTGGACTCCATGTCCAGCTGCTGCAAGTACGCGGTGAACTTGGACAGATAGTGGCTGTACGGCAGCACCGCGTGCGACTGGGCGTCGAAGAACGCCCCGTACCAGACGCCCAACAGGCCCAGCAGCAGCGGGACGTTCTCCTCGGCGGGGGCGGTGCGGAAGTGCTCGTCGACGAGGTGGAAGCCGTCGAGCATCTCGCGGAACCGGTCCGGGCCGATGGCGATCATCAGCGAGAGACCGATGGCGGAGTCGTACGAGTAGCGGCCGCCGACCCAGTCCCAGAACTCGAACATGTTGGCGGTGTCGATGCCGAAGTCCGCGACCTTCCCGGCGTTCGTCGACAGTGCCACGAAGTGCTTGGCGACCGCTTCCTGACCGGCCCTCAGACCGGTCAGCAGCCAGTCGCGGGCGGAGGTGGCGTTGGTGATGGTCTCGATGGTGGTGAAGGTCTTCGACGCGATGACGAAGAGCGTCTCGGCCGGGTCGAGGTCGCGCACGGCCTCGTGGAGGTCGGCACCGTCGACGTTCGACACGAAGCGGACGGTGAGCGAGCGGTCCGTGAAGGAACGCAGCACCTCGTACGCCATGGCGGGTCCGAGGTCGGAGCCGCCGATGCCGATGTTGACGACGTTCTTGATGCGCTTGCCGGTGTGACCGGTCCACTCCCCCGACCTGATGCGGTCGGAGAAGGACGCCATCTTGTCGAGCACGGCGTGCACACCGGGCACCACGTTCTCGCCGTCGACCTCGATCACCGCATCGCGCGGGGCACGCAGTGCGGTGTGCAGGACGGCGCGGTCCTCGGTGGTGTTGATCTTCTCGCCGCGGAACATCGCGTCCCGCAGCTGTGCCACCCCGGTGGCCGCGGCCAGTTCGCGCAGCAGCCGGAGCGTCTCGTCGGTGACCAGGTGCTTGGAGTAGTCGACATACAGATCGCCGACCCGGAGGGTGTATCCGGTACCGCGCTGCGGATCGTCCGCGAAGAGCTGCCGCAGATGTGTCGTCCCGAGCTGCTCGCGGTGCTTGCCCAGAGCGTTCCATTCGGGTGTCTGGTTGAGCCTGGTTCGGCTAGGTGTATTCATCCCGGATATCAGCCCACTTCTTCTCGTGCCTGCAGATGCCCCGCTGCCTCTCCAACTTAATTGATCAGAGGGGTTGACGAGACGACGGGAAGCCGTGGCACGACAAAAGCAGTCCGGCCGGGCACCCTGTGGGTGCCCGGCCGGTGAACTTCCGGTGCGCGGCGCTGGTGCCGGGAGCGGCGCTAGATCTCGCCCCGGAGTTTCGCCAGAGCCTCGGCGAGGATGGCCTCGCCGTCCGCGTCGCTCCGCCGCTCACGTACGTACGCGAGGTGTGTCTTGTACGGCTCGGTGCGCGGCGGGTCCGGCGGGCTGTCCCGGTCCTGGCCGGCCGGGAAACCACAGCGCGGACAGTCCCAAGTCTCCGGTACCTGCGCGTCACTGGCGAAGCTCGGCTGCGTCTCGTGCCCGTTCGAGCACCAGAAGGAGATGCGGAGACGTGGCGCGGACTCGCCACGCTCGGCCTCCCCCATCGGCCCCGCTCCGACCCGGCTTCCCCGGATCGCGTTGCCACTTGCCACGGTCGTAACTCCCTGCGTGATGGTGCTCGAAGATGCCCCAGTCTACGTAAGGCCCAACGCGCGTCCAGTGAAAGGAGTTACACCCTCACCGGGAATCGCGTACGACGGGTCAGTTGTCCAGCTTGATCAGCAGACCAAGCACAACAATGCACGCGAACCAGGCCAGACCGATGAACACGGTGATCCGGTCGAGGTTCCGCTCGGCGACCGAGGAGCCGCCCACGGACGACTGCATGCCGCCACCGAACATGTCGGAGAGACCGCCGCCCTTCCCCTTGTGCATCAGCACCAGCAGCATCAGCAGCAGGCTGAAGACGATCAGGGCGATCTCGAACGCCAAAATCACGGCTGGTCCCTACTTTCCGGAATTTCTCTGGACTGCATGTACGAACAACGGGGGCCGGGAGGCTACACCTCCCCCGGCCCCCGCAAGGGTACGACGGATCCGCGCTACCGCATACTCACTGGTCGCGGAAGCGGACGATCTTGACGAACTCGTCGGCGTCCAGCGCAGCGCCGCCGACGAGGGCGCCGTCCACGTCCGGCTTCGACATGATCTCGGCGACGTTCCCCGACTTCACGGAGCCGCCGTACTGGATGCGGACCTTGTCGGCCAGCTCCTGGGAGTACAGCTCGGCGAGGCGGCTGCGGATCGCCGCGCAGACCTCCTGGGCGTCGTCGGCGCCGCAGACCTTGCCGGTCCCGATCGCCCAGACCGGCTCGTACGCGATCACGATCGACTCGGCCTGCTCGGCCGGGATGTCCTGCAGACCGCCGTCGACCTGCGCGAGCGTGTGCGCGACGTGGTTGCCCGCGTCACGGACCTCCAGCTCCTCGCCGACGCAGAGGATCGGGGTCAGGCCGTGCTTGTAGGCGGCCTTCACCTTGCTGTTGCAGATCTCGTCGGTCTCGCCGTGGTACTGGCGGCGCTCACTGTGGCCGACGGCGACGTAGGTGCACTTCAGCTTGGCGAGCATCGGGCCGGAGATCTCACCGGTGTACGCGCCGGAGTCGTGCGCCGAGATGTCCTGGGCGCCGTACTTGATCTTCAGCTTGTCGCCGTCGACCAGCGTCTGCACGGAGCGCAGGTCGGTGAAGGGCGGCAGGACGGCGACCTCGACGGCTTCGTAGTCCTTGTCGGCCAGGGCGAAGGCGAGCTTCTGGACGTGTGCGATGGCCTCGAGGTGGTTGAGGTTCATCTTCCAGTTGCCCGCCATCAGCGGGGTGCGAGTGGTCATGAAAGGTCAGTCCTCCAGTGCGGCGAGGCCGGGAAGCGTCTTGCCCTCAAGGTATTCGAGGCTGGCGCCGCCACCGGTCGAGATGTGTCCGAATGCGTTTTCGTCGAAGCCCAGGATGCGGACGGCGGCGGCGGAGTCACCACCGCCGACGACGCTGAAGCCCGAGGAGTCGGCGAGGGCCTGGGCGACGGCCCGGGTGCCCTCGGCGTAGTCGGGGTGCTCGAAGACGCCCATCGGACCGTTCCAGAAGACGGTGACGGCGTCGGCGAGCTTCGAGGCGTACAGCTTGTTGGTCTCGGGACCGTTGTCCAGCCCCATGAAACCGGCCGGAATGGCGTCCGCGGGCACGGTGCGGTGCTGCGTCGGGGCCTTGGCCCCGAGGTCCGGGAACTGCTCGGAGACCACGACGTCGACGGGGAGCACGAACTCCACGCCCTTCTCCTCGGCGCGCTTGAGGTACTCCAGCACCGCCGGGATCTGGTCCTCCTGGAGAAGGGAGCTGCCGACCTCGTGTCCCTGGGCCTTGAGGAAGGTGTACGCCATGCCGCCGCCGATGAGAATGCGGTCGGCGCGCTCCAGCAGGTGGTCGATGACACCGAGCTTGTCCGAGACCTTGGAGCCGCCGAGCACGACGGCGTAGGGGCGCTCGACGTTCTCGGTGAGCTTCTTCAGGACTCCGACCTCGGTGGCGATCAGGTCACCGGCGGCGTGCGGCAGCCGGGCCGGGAGGTCGAAGACCGAGGCGTGCTTGCGGTGCACGGCCCCGAAGCCGTCGCCCACGTACACGTCGGCGAGCTCGGCGAGCCGGTCGGCGAACGCGCCGCGCTCGGCGTCGTCCTTGGAGGTCTCACCGGGGTTGAAGCGGAGGTTCTCGATGACGGCGACCCGGCCGTCGGTGAGCGCGGCGACCGTGGCGCGGGCGGACTCGCCGACCGTGTCGGTCGCGAAGGCCACGTCGGCACCGAGGAGCTCGCCGAGGCGGGCGGCGGCGGGCGCCAGGGAGAAGGCGGGGTCCGGGGTCCCCTTGGGACGACCCAGGTGCGAGGCGACGATGACCCGCGCCCCGGCCGCGGCGAGCTTCTCCACGGTCGGCTGGACGGCGCGGATGCGGCCGTCGTCGGTGATGGTGGTGCCGCTCAGCGGCACGTTGAGGTCGGCGCGGACGAATACGCGCTTGCCGGTGACCCCTTCGGCGAGAAGTTCGTCGATCGTCTTCATCTTGCTGGACTCCTTGGAAGGACGAGGGAGCATGCAACGGGGCTCGAACGGCGCGGCGTTGCGCTGTTCGAGCCCCGTGCTCACATCGAGGTGCCTGCCGACCCGGAGGTCAGAGCTGGTTGCCGACGAAGACGGTCAGGTCGACAAGACGGTTGGAGTAGCCCCACTCGTTGTCGTACCAGCCCAGGATCTTGACCGACTTGCCCTCCTGAACCATCGTCAGCGAGGAGTCGAAGGTGCAGGACGCCGGGTCGCCGACGATGTCCGAGGACACGATCGGGTCCTCGGTGTAGTAGAGGATGCCCTTGAGGTCGCCGTCGTCGGCGGCCTTCTTGAACGCGGCGTTGACCTCGTCCTTGGTGACCTCGCGCTGCAGTTCCACGACCAGGTCGGTGGCCGAGCCGGTCGGGACCGGGACGCGCATGGCGATGCCGTCCAGCTTGCCCTTCAGCTGCGGGAGCACCAGGGCGGTGGCCTTGGCCGCGCCGGTGGTGGTCGGGATGATGTTCTCGGCGGCGGCGCGGGCGCGACGCAGGTCCGAGTGCGGGAAGTCCAGGATGCGCTGGTCGTTCGTGTAGGCGTGGACCGTCGTCATCAGGCCCTTGACGATGCCGAAGTTCTCGTCCAGGACCTTGGCCATCGGCGCGACACAGTTGGTGGTGCAGGAGGCGTTGGAGATGACGTGGTGGTTGGCCGCGTCGTACTTCTCCTGGTTGACGCCCATCACGATGGTGATGTCCTCGCCCTTGGCCGGAGCCGAGATGAGGACCTTCTTGGCGCCGCCTGCGATGTGCTTCTCGGCGTCGGCCTTCTTCGTGAAGATGCCGGTCGACTCGATGACGATGTCGACGCCCAGCTCACCCCAGGGGATGTCGGCCGGGTTGCGCTCGGAGAGCACCTTGATCGTGTGACCATCGACGGTGATGGTGTCGGCGGTGTGGCTGACCTCTGCCTTCAGACGTCCCAGAATGGTGTCGTACTTCAGCAGGTGGGCCGTGGTCGCGGTGTCACCCAGGTCGTTGACAGCCACGATCTCGATGTCCGCACCCTGCTCCAGCAGCGCGCGGAAGTAGTTACGACCGATGCGGCCAAAGCCGTTGATGCCTACGCGGATCGTCACGAACCGATCTCCTCGTTAGGTACGCGGGGTTTTCACCCCGGCGAGTTGTATGAGATGTCCCCGACCGCCTCCGACCCTACCTCTCCGAGGGCCCCGGGGTGACATCGAGCGGGGCCGTAAGAAGCGCCGAGGCCCGTACTCCTTGGTAGGAGTACGGGCTCCCGATGCCCTGCCGGACACGCAGTCACAACTACGGAGCGTCAACGCCCCGGGGATTTCCGGGCGTTCTGAATTCGGCTGATTTCACAGCCTTCGCGGGTCACCCCACCAGTCCGTCGGCGAGCTCCTCGCTGAGGGTCGACTCCGTCCCCGGGATACCCAGGTCCTGGGCCCGCTTGTCGGCCATCGCCAGGAGTCGGCGGATCCGGCCGGCGACCGCGTCCTTCGTCAGCGGTGGGTCGGCGAGCGCGCCCAGCTCCTCCAGGGATGCCTGCTTGTGCTCCATGCGCAGCCGTCCGGCCGCCGCGAGGTGCTCGGGCACCTCCTCGCCGAGGATCTCCAGCGCGCGCCCCACCCGGGCGCCCGCGGCGACCGCAGCCCGCGCGGAACGGCGCAGATTGGCGTCGTCGAAGTTGGCGAGCCGGTTGGCCGTGGCGCGGACCTCACGACGCATCCGCCGCTCCTCCCAGGCCAGCACCGACTCATGGGCGCCGAGCCGGGTGAGCAGCGCACCGATCGCGTCGCCGTCGCGGACGACGACCCGGTCCACCCCCCGCACCTCGCGGGCCTTCGCCGCGATGGAGAGCCTGCGGGCCGCGCCGACCAGTGCGAGTGCCGCCTCCGGACCCGGGCAGGTCACCTCCAGCGAGGAGGAGCGGCCGGGTTCGGTGAGCGAGCCGTGGGCCAGGAAGGCCCCGCGCCAGGCGGCCTCGGCATCGCAGGTGGCCCCCGAGACCACCTGCGGCGGCAGACCGCGGATGGGACGGCCGCGACCGTCCACCAGGCCGGTCTGGCGGGCCAGCTGGTCGCCTCCCGCCACCACCCGGACGACATAGCGGGAGCCGCGCCGCAGCCCGCCGGGAGCCATCACGATCAGCTCCGAGCTGTGCCCGAAGATTTCGAGGATGTCCCGCTTCAGCCGGCGCGCAGCCATCGCGGTGTCCAGCTCCGCCTCGATCACGATCCGACCGCTCACCAGGTGCAGCCCGCCGGCGAACCGGAGGATCGCCGAGACTTCTGCCTTCCTGCAGCAGGTCCGGGTCACGGGAAGCCGAGAGATTTCGTCCTTCACCGCCGGCGTCATCGCCATGGGCCGATCCTTCCATGCATCCGAAAAATACGGTCGTACGCGGCGGCCAACAGCTCCGGATCATGGATCGGAACGCCGTCGGGTGAGGCCACCGGCGCCAGCTCGACCGCGGCGCCGAGCCGCTTGGCGGCGTCGGCGAGGGACTCACGATCGGGCACGGCGGCTTCGTCGGCCAGCACCACGTCCATGGCGAGTTTAGGGGCGTGTCGTCCCAAAACCTCCAAATGACGCTGCGGAGAGAAGCCATCAGTTTCGCCGGGTTGCGGTGCGAGATTGAGCGAGAGAACCTTGCGGGCCTTGGTCTCGACGAGCGCGTCGAGCAGTTCCGGGACGAGCAGATGCGGGATCACGGAGGAGAACCAGGACCCCGGACCGAGCACGACCCAGTCGGCGTCCAGGACCGCGGCGACGGCCTCGGGAACGGCCGGCGGGTCGTGCGGGACGAGATGGACGGACTGCACCTCGCCCGGGGTGAGCGCCACGGTGGCCTGGCCGCGTACCGTGTCCACGTCGTCCGGGCGATCCGGGTCGTGGCCCCGTACGAGCGCCTGGAGCTCCAGCGGCACGGCGGACATGGGCAGCACCCGGCCGTGCGCCCCGAGGAGCTTGCCGACCAGGTCCAGGGCCTGGACATGGTCACCGAGCTGCTCCCACAGGGCGACGATCAGCAGATTGCCGACCGCGTGCTCGTGCAGATCGCCCTTGGACTGGAAACGGTGCTGGATGACCCGGGCCCAGGTCTGGCCCCAGTCGTCGTCACCGCACAGGGCGGCGAGCGCCTTGCGCAGGTCGCCGGGCGGCAGGACGCCGAGCTCCTCGCGGAGCCGGCCGCTGGAACCTCCGTCGTCGGCGACGGTGACCACGGCCGTGAGATCGCCGGTGATCCGGCGGAGCGCGGCGAGTGACGCGGACAGACCCATGCCGCCGCCGAGCGCGACGACCTTGGGCTGCGCGCCGCGCTTGCGGCCGGGCAGCGCAGCGGTGGCTCTGCGCAGCCGCCGCAGGCGCAGATTACGGCTGGTCACTCGCGCCCCATGTCCCGGTGGACGAGGACGGTCTCGATGCCTTCGGTCGCGAGCCTGGCCGCGAGCTTCTCCGACATGGCCACCGAGCGGTGCTTGCCGCCCGTGCAGCCGACGGCGATCGTCACGTAGCGCTTGCCCTCGCGGCGGTACCCGGTGGCGATGAGCTGGAGCAGTTCCGTGTACTGGTTGAGGAACTCCTTGGCGCCGGGCTGGTCGAAGACGTAGGCGGAGACCTCTTCGTTGAGCCCGGTGAACGGCCGCAGCTCGGGAACCCAGTGCGGGTTGGGCAGGAAGCGGCAGTCGACCACCAGGTCGGCGTCGACCGGCAGGCCGTACTTGTAGCCGAAGGACATCACCGTGGCACGCAGCTCCGGCTCCTCGTCTCCGGCGAACTGGGCATCCATCTTGGCACGCAGTTCGTGCACGTTGAGGCTGGAGGTGTCGATCACCAGGTCGGCGTCGCCGCGCAGCTCGCGCAGCAGGTCGCGCTCGGCGGCGATGCCGTCGACGATCCGGCCGTCGCCCTGGAGCGGGTGCGGGCGGCGGACCGATTCGAAGCGGCGGACCAGGGCGTCATCGGAGGACTCCAGGAAGACGATCCGCCGGGTGACGTGCTTGGCCTCCAGGTCGGCGAGGGAGTCACGGAGGTTGTCGAAGAAGCGGCGGCCACGCACGTCGACGACGACGGCGATACGGGCCACGTTGCCCTGCGAGCGGGCGCCGAGCTCGACCATGGTGGGGATCAGGGCGGGTGGCAGGTTGTCGACGACGAACCAGCCGAGGTCCTCCAGACACTTGGCCGCCGTGCTGCGTCCGGCGCCCGACATCCCCGAGATGATCACCAGCTCGGGGATGGCCGCGTTCCCGTCGCCCGTGTCGATGGTGGTGCCCGTACTCACGTGTCCTGCTCCGTCTGTTCGGTCGGTGCTGTCGTGCTCGACATCGCGGTCCTGCTCGACGTCGTGTTCGTGCTCGTGTTCGTTCTCGTGCTCAGTCATGTCGTGCTGCCCCCGTCGTCCTCTTCAATGATCTCTCCTGTCGCCGTGTTCACGGCGGGCGTGGCCGGGGCGGCCGAGGCCAGGGCGACAGCCACTGATTCCGCCGTTCTGCGGCCTATCCCCGGAACCTCGCAAATCTCGTCGATTGTCGCCTGCTTCAGCTTCTTCACGGAGCCGAAATGCTTGATCAACGCCTGTTTCCGGGTCTCTCCGAGGCCTACGACCGCGTCCAGGGGGCTGGAACGGATGCGCTTGGCACGCTTGGCGCGCTGATACGTGATCGCGAAGCGGTGGGCCTCGTCACGGACGCGCTGGAGGAGATAGAGGCCCTCGCTGGAGCGGGGCAGGACGACGGGGTCGTCGTCATCGGGCAGCCAGACCTCTTCCAGGCGCTTGGCGAGGCCGCAGACGGCGATGTCGTCGATCCCCAGCTCGTCGAGGGCCCGCTTGGCCGCGGCGACCTGCGGCTGACCGCCGTCGACCACGACGAGCTGCGGCGGATAGGCGAACCGCTTGGGCCGGCCGTCGTCCTCACGGGGCTCCGTGTCCGGGTCCGGGGCGCTGTCCGGGACAGGGTCGGCACCCGGTCCGGTCACGGTCTCCCCGGTGAGCGCGGTCTCCGGACCGGGAGAGGTGTTGGTGCGGGGGGCGACAGCCGGGAGGAGAGCCGTGCCCGTACCCCCTGCGGCCCCCGTGGGAGCGACCGTGTCGCCGTCCGCGGCCGGGACGGGACCGGTCGGAGCGGGGGTCTCCTCCCACTCCCCCGTCCGCTCCTTCTCCTGGAGGTAGCGCTTGAAACGGCGGCCGATCACCTCGTGCATCGACCGGACGTCGTCCTGGCCCTCGAAGCCCTTGATCTGGAAACGGCGGTACTCGCCCTTGCGGGCCAGTCCGTCCTCGAAGACGACCATGGACGCGACCACGTCGTCGCCCTGGAGGTGGGAGATGTCGAAACATTCGATGCGCAGCGGGGCCGTGTCGAGGCCGAGCGCCTCGGCGATCTCCTCCAGGGCGCGGGAGCGGGTCGTCAGGTCCGAGGCGCGCTTGGTCTTGTGCAGCCCCAGGGCCTGCTGGGCGTTGCGCTGGACCGTCGCCATCAGGTCCTTCTTGTCACCGCGCTGCGGGATGCGCAGGCTGACGTGGGAGCCCCGGCGGTCGGCGAGCCACTGGGAGATCGAGTCGGGGTCCTCGGGGAGGGCCGGGACGAGCACCTCCTTGGGGACGGAGTCGCCCGTCTCCTCGCCGTACAGCTGTTGCAGGGCGTGCTCGACCAGGCCCGAGGTGTCGACGTTCTCGACCTTGTCGGTGACCCAGCCGCGCTGGCCGCGCACCCGCCCGCCGCGCACATGGAAGATCTGGACGGCGGCTTCGAGTTCGTCCTCGGCGACCGCGATCAGGTCGGCGTCGGTGGCGTCGGCGAGGACGACGGCGCTCTTCTCCATGGCCCGCTTGAGGGCCTCCACGTCGTCGCGGAGCCGGGCCGCCCGCTCGTACTCCATCTCCTCGGCCGCCGCCATCATGTCCTTCTCCAGGCGGCGGATGTACGTACCGGTGCGGCCGGCCATGAAGTCGCAGAAGTCGACGGCGAGTTCGCGGTGCTCCTCGGGGGTGACCCGGCCCACGCAGGGGGCCGAGCACTTGCCGATGTAGCCGAGGAGGCACGGGCGGCCGGTCCTGGCGGCGTTCTTGAAGACCCCTGCGGAACATGTGCGCACCGGGAAGACCCGGAGCATCAGGTCGACCGTCTCGCGGATCGCCCAGGCGTGCCCGTAGGGGCCGAAGTAGCGCACGCCCTTCTTCTTGGCCCCGCGCATGACCTGGACCCGCGGGAATTCCTCGTTGAGCGTGACCGCGAGATACGGATAGCTCTTGTCGTCGCGGTACTTGACGTTGAACCGGGGGTCGAACTCCTTGATCCAGGAGTACTCCAGCTGGAGCGCCTCGACCTCCGTGGAGACGACCGTCCACTCCACCGAGGCGGCCGTGGTGACCATCGTGCGCGTACGCGGGTGGAGCGCGGCCAGGTCCTGGAAGTAGTTGGCCAGGCGCTGACGCAGGTTCTTGGCCTTGCCGACGTAGATCACCCGGCGGTGTTCGTCTCGGAATTTGTAGACCCCCGGGGAGTCGGGGATCTGTCCCGGCTTGGGGCGGTAGCTGGAGGGGTCTGCCATGTGTCCCACCCTACTTGCGGGCAGTGACAGTGCTGCCTGTCGGCGGTGGAGCCGTGCTCCGGGGCGCGGACCGGGAACGCGCCCCCGGAGCACGGGTCAGGAGGTGCGGTCGTCGGTCACGGGGCCGGCGCCGCGCACCGCACTCGCGGCGCGCGGGCTGCCGTTCCGGCCCGCGTGCGTACCGTTCCCCGAGGAGGCGTCCGGCGGGTATCGCAGCATGTGGTGCGCGCGCACCACGCCGGCATCGACCACCGTCTCGCCGTCCACCGGGGCGGTCCGGGTTGCGATCCGGCGCGGGGGGAGGCGCCGGCCCGGGAGAACTGCAGGACAGGGCGGGTTCACTGGGACCGGGGAACGGCGGTGATCGCCGCGGAGCTGTTCTTCGACACCCGGCCGAGGGCGGGTGTCACGTACCTCTTGGGCCACGGCTTCGACGACGCCGTGGGAGGGCCGTGCGGCGAGTACGATCGCGGCTTCGGCTTCGGCTTCGGCTTCGGCTTCGGCTTCGGCTTCGGCTTCGGACAGTACGTGCTGCAGGTGGGATTCGACGAGGCCGCGCTGCCGGTGCGGTGCCGGAGCCTCGCCCAGGTCTCGGCGGGCGCACCGCGCGGTGCCCGTACGGATCTCGCTCTCACCGGCCGACACCGGACCGTTCACCTGGTGGAGCAGGATGTACGGCCCGGCCTCGTCGGCATCGACCGGGACGGGGAGTGAATCCGTTCGCGGCGGAGGTCAGGCCTCGGGGCCCGCGATGAGCTTTCCGCTCTCCAGCCGGACCGGCACCTCGGGCAGCGGCGCGGTCGCCGGCCCGTGCAGCGCCTTGCCGGTGGTCGTGTCGAAGTGGCTGCCGTGGCAGGGGCACTCCCCCACGTTGTCCTCGATCTTGTTCAGCAGGCAGCCCGCGTGGGTGCACTGGGCGCTGAAGGCCTTGTACTGGCCCTTGGCCGGGCAGTTGACGATGACCCGCTGGTCCCGGTACAGCTTCGATCCGCCGACCGGAACCTCTTCCGGAGCGCCGAGTTCGACGGGCGCGGTCGGCGTCGGCGTCACGGCGTGGCCGAGCTTCGACTCGGTCGAGCAGGCCGCCACTCCCAGCCCGGCGGCGCCGGCGAGCGCGGCACCCTTCAGCACGGTACGGCGGGCGGCGGGCTGGCCGGGCATGCGGTCTCCACTGGTCAGAGGGTGCAGGGTGCAGAGAGTTACCGCGGGCGACTGAGGCACGCCAATACCGGAGGTACCGCGGGTATCAGAGCCATCGGTGACAGAACCGACGATACCGGCGGGGACCAGGGTCCTGTCGGCCGGGCCACCCCGGACGAGTCGTCCCTGGTCAGGAGGGTGCACGTGCCACGGATCGGAGTGTGTGGGGCGTTCGGCCGCAACGACGGGCACCGGCGGGGCACCCCCGTGCCGACGAAGGCGGCGGCCCCGGATTCCGGGGCCGCCGCCCGTACGCGGGCCTCAGGCCTTGCGCGTGCGTGTCGTCTTCTTCGCCGCGGGCTTCTTCGCCGCTGCCGTCTTGGCGGTCCTGGCAGTGGCGGACTTGGCGGCCTGCCCCGCGCTCGTCCTGGCCGTGGCCGTCTTCCTGGCCGGGGCCGACTTCGCGGCGACGGCCTTCTTCGCCACCACGTTCCGCACCGGCTTGCGGGCCGCGGGCACCGCGGCTTCGCTCACCCGATCCGGGTCCAGGATGTCCTGGAGGAACTTGCCGGTGTGGCTGGCCGGAACCCCGGCGACCTGCTCCGGTGTCCCCTCGGCAACGACCAGACCGCCGCCGTTGCCTCCTTCGGGGCCCATGTCGATGACCCAGTCCGCGGTCTTGATCACATCGAGGTTGTGCTCGATGACGATCACCGAGTTCCCCTTGTCGACCAGCCCGGAGAGCACCTTGATGAGCTTGCTGATGTCCTCGAAGTGCAGACCCGTGGTCGGCTCGTCCAGTACGTAGACCGTGCGGCCGGTGGAGCGCTTCTGCAGCTCGCTCGCGAGCTTCACGCGCTGTGCCTCACCACCGGAGAGCGTCGGCGCGGACTGGCCGAGCCTGACGTATCCGAGGCCGACCTCGTGGAGCGTACGGAGGTGGCGGGCGATCGTCGGGACGGCCTCGAAGAACTCCAGGCCCTCCTCGATCGGCATGTCCAGCACCTCGGCGATGGACTTGCCCTTGTAGTGGACCTCCAGGGTCTCGCGGTTGTAGCGCGCTCCGTGGCAGACCTCGCACGGGACGTACACATCCGGCAGGAAGTTCATCTCGATCTTGATCGTGCCGTCGCCTGAGCAGTTCTCGCAGCGGCCGCCCTTGACGTTGAAGGAGAAGCGGCCCGGCAGATAGCCGCGCACCTTCGCCTCCATCGTCTCCGCGAACAGCTTGCGGACGTGGTCGAAGACACCGGTGTACGTGGCCGGGTTGGACCGGGGCGTACGGCCGATGGGCGACTGGTCGACGTGGACCACCTTGTCGACCTGGTCGTCCCCGTCGACCCGGGTGTGCCGCCCGGGAACCGACTTCGCGCCGTTCAGCTCGCGGGCCAGGTGGGTGTAGAGGATGTCGTTGACCAGCGTCGACTTTCCCGAACCCGAGACACCCGTGACGGCCGTGAGCACACCGAGCGGGAAGGAGACGTCGATGTCCTGGAGGTTGTTCTCGCGGGCACCGTGCACCGTGAGCCTGCGCGCCGGGTCGACGGGGCGCCGGATGTCGGGCATCGCGATCGACTTCTTGCCGTTCAGGTACTGGCCGGTGATCGAATCGTCGTTGCCCAGCAGCTCCTTGAGCGATCCGGAGTGGACCACCTTCCCGCCGTGCTCACCGGCGCCGGGGCCGATGTCGACGACCCAGTCGGCGACCTTGATGGTGTCCTCGTCGTGCTCGACGACGATGAGCGTGTTGCCCATGTCGCGGAGCCGGACCAGGGTCTCGATCAACCGGTGGTTGTCCCGCTGGTGCAGGCCGATGGACGGTTCGTCCAGCACGTACAGCACACCGACGAGGCCGGAGCCGATCTGGGTGGCCAGCCGGATGCGCTGGGCCTCGCCGCCGGACAGGGTGCCTGCCGCACGGTTCAGCGAGAGGTAGTCGAGGCCGACGTCGACCAGGAACCTCAGCCGCTCGTTGACCTCCTTCAGGACCCGCTCGGCGATCTTCTTGTCGCGGGCGTTCAGCTTCATCCGGCCGAGGAATTCGGCGCACTCGCTGATCGACATCGCGGAGACCTCGGCGATGGACTTCTCCATCACCGTCACCGCGAGGACGATGGGCTTGAGCCTGGTGCCTTCACAGGTCGGGCAGGGCACCTCCCGCATATAGCCCTCGAAGCGCTCCCGGCTGGAGTCGCTCTCCGCCTCGGAGTGCCGCCGCTTGACGAACTGGACCGCGCCCTCGAAGGCGGGGGTGGTGTAGGCGCGCTCGCGCCCGTAGCGGTTGCGGTAGCGGACCTCGGTCTGGATCTTGTGGCCGAAGAGCAGGGCCTTCTTGGCACGCTGCGGAAGCCCCGCCCAGGGGATGTCCGTGCGGAATCCGAGCGCCTCGGCGAGCGCGCCGATCAGCCGGCCGAAGTACTCCTTGGTGTGGCCGTGCGACCAGGGGTGGATCGCACCCTCGTCGAGCGACCTCTCCTCGTCGGGGACGATCAGCTCCGGGTCGACCTCCATCCGCGTGCCGATGCCCGTGCAGTCGGGGCAGGCGCCGAAGGGTGAGTTGAAGGAGAAGGAGCGCGGCTCCAGCTCCTCGAAGGAGAGGTCGTCGTACGGGCAGTAGAGGTGCTCGGAGTACATCCGCTCGCGCTCGGGGTCGTCCTCGGGGAGGTCGACGAAGTCGAGCACGACCATGCCGCCGGAGAGCCCGAGCGCGGTCTCGACCGAGTCGGTCAGCCGGCGCTTGGCACTGTCCTTCACCGTGAGACGGTCGATGACCACCTCGATGGTGTGCTTCTCCTGCTTCTTCAGCCTGGGCGGCTCGGAGAGCTGGATGGTCTCGCCGTCGACCCGGGCCCGGCTGTAGCCCTTGGTCTGGAGATCGGCGAAGAGATCGACGAACTCGCCCTTGCGTTCGCGCACCAGTGGCGAGAGCACCTGGAAGCGACTGCCCTCGGGCAGGCCGAGCACCTTGTCGACGATGGCCTGCGGCGACTGGCGCGAGATCGGCCGCCCGCACTCGGGACAGTGCGGCTTGCCGATCCGGGCGAAGAGCAGCCGGAGGTAGTCGTAGACCTCGGTGATGGTGCCGACCGTCGAGCGCGGGTTGCGCGAGGTCGACTTCTGGTCGATGGAGACGGCGGGCGAGAGGCCCTCGATGAAGTCGACGTCCGGCTTGTCCATCTGACCGAGGAACTGGCGGGCGTACGAGGAGAGGGACTCCACGTAGCGCCGCTGGCCCTCGGCGAAGATCGTGTCGAACGCGAGAGACGACTTGCCCGACCCGGAAAGCCCGGTGAAGACGATGAGGGAGTCGCGGGGAAGGTCGAGCGAGACGTTCTTGAGGTTGTGCTCGCGAGCGCCACGGACGATGAGACGGTCGGCCACGCCGGTCCGCACCTTTCTAGAGAGAAATGGGGGAACTGAGCCCCTGTCCCAGGGTATGGGGGGCGCCACAGCGATGTACGAAGCTTTCGACTCCGAGCGTATAGCACGCACATTCGATTTACGGACGCCCATGGACTCCTTCACCCGAATGAGTGGCGAGGCTAGGCTCAGCCTCATGATTGATCACGCGCACGACCTGGAAGCCCTACGTGAAGCGACTGATCGACTGCTCAGCGCCACAGGGAAATTGGACGACGCCTCGCTCGCGCGGCCCTCGCGTCTGCCGGGCTGGAGCAGGGGCCATGTCGTTGCGCATCTCTCTCGTAACGCCGACGCGCTCGTAAATGTTCTCCAGGGCCGGCCCATGTACGCAGACAGCGAAACCCGCGACCGCGACATCGAGCGCGACGCGACCCGGCCGAGAGCCGGACAGCTGGCCGACCTGGCCGAGAGCGCGGCCCGGTTCGCGGCAGCCGCCTCGGCCCCGGCCGACTGGTCCCGCACGGTCACGCTGCGCAACGGCGTGACCGACTCGGCCTCCCGGGTCCCCTTCCGCCGCCGCGTCGAGGTCGAACTGCACCATGTCGACCTGGGAATCGGTTACGAGCTGGAGGATCTTTCCGACGAGTTCGTCGCCCGGGAGATCGACTTCCTCGCCGAACGGTTCGGCGGTCACCCCGATGTCGTGTCCACGGCCGTGGCCGACGACGAGGGCCGGGTGTGGACGACGGGCGGCGGCGCACAGGGCGGTCCCGTCTCGGTCCGCGGTACGGCCCCCGAGCTGCTGGGCTGGCTCTGCGGGCGTCGCGACGGGGCGGCGCTGACCGTCGAAGGCGGCCCCCTCCCCGCACTGCCCCCGCTATAGGCTGAGACGCATGACGTACAGCGGAGCGGTCAAGGTCGGCGGTCGTGCGGATGTACACGAGTTGACGGATCTGATGATCTCGAAGGTCGCCGTCGGCCCGATGGACAACAACGCCTATCTGCTGCGCTGCCGGGCCACCGGCGAGCAGCTCCTGATCGACGCGGCCAACGAGGCCGGGACCCTGCTGCGGCTGATCGGTGACGACGGCATCGCCTCCGTCGTCACCACCCACCGGCACGGCGACCACTGGCAGGCGCTCGGCGAGGTGGTGGCCGGCACCGGCGCGCGTACGTACGCCGGACGGTACGACGCGGAGGGCATCCCGGTCCCGACCGATGTCCTGGTCGACGACGACGACACGATCCAGGTGGGCCGGGTCCGCCTGACCGCCCGTCACCTGGCCGGCCACACCCCGGGCTCCATCGCGCTGGTCTATGACGACCCGCACGGCGCTCCGCACCTGTTCACCGGGGACTGCCTCTTCCCGGGCGGCCCTGGTCGGACAACACGTCCGGAAGAGTTCAACTCCCTCATGGACGACCTGGAGACCAAGCTGTTCGACGTCCTGCCGGACGAGACCTGGATCTACCCCGGCCACGGCAACGACACCACCCTCGGCGAGGAGCGACCCCACCTCGCGGAGTGGCGCGCACGAGGCTGGTGACCCTACCAACGACGACCGCCCCCGCTCGAAGTGAAGCGAGGGCGGTCGCTGCGTTCAGGCGAGCCAGCGCTCTGGGAGCTTGATGTGTTCCCCACCCCGGAGGACGGGGCTTGTGGCGGGCTCAGCCGGTCCGCCACCGTCCAGGCCCTCCGAGTCGTCGTCCTGGTCGTCCCACGGCGCTTCGATGGCCTCCGGGAGCGCGGCCATGTCGAGCGGTTTCGGGGCCTCCGGGTCGGGGAAGTCCTCGCCGTCGCGGTGGACGGTCCGCGACCTCATCGGCCGGTCGCGGGGACCGTCCGGGGTGGGGAGCCAGGGGCGGCCACGGGGGCAGGCTCGGGTTCCTCCCTGCGGGGGCAGCGGGCCGAGGGGGCGGCCGTACGTGAGCGGCAGGACGCGGTCCATGAACCACCAGGCCCGGCGCCCGGCGCCAGCACGTCGTAGGGCTCATGCCGAGGCCCGGAGCCACCTCTTACGGCTTCGGGCGCCCGCGCTGCTGCCACTCCCCTCGCCCATGCACTCTCAGCCGAGGAGTGTCGTCAGGATCAGTTTGTAGAAGACGAGGTAGGCCAGTAGTGAAAAGGGAATGGCGGTCAGGAGGGTCAGCGCGCGTTCTCTGTGGGTGCGGCCCATGAGCAGGGGCACGAGAACCAGAACGGCGAGGCAGGTCCATGCCTGGGAGGCGTAGTGCAGAACCCAGGCGTAGTGGATGGCTTCCGTGCCGAAAACGCCCGCCAGGGCGGCAAGGCCGATGACGCGGTGGCGCGGGCTGATGCCTCGCCACCCAAAGCCCGCCACCCCGAAGAGGGGGCCGGCGATGAACGCCATGCCGAGCCAGACGAGGGGAGCGAACAGAGAGCCCATGCCGTCGCGCGCGACCTCCGCATAGCCGTAGTAGCCGACGACGAGACCGGACTCGGCGAACAGGCCCGCAACGGCGGCCGCGGGCAAGCCGACCTTCCGGGCCGGCAGTGCGCCTGCGACGAACGCGGCGACGGACCAGACCGCACCGGAGTTGGCGATCTGATTCCACGCACCCGGAAGCCAGCCCTGGACCAGATTGGTCAGGACGCCGAGAAGGAGTCCTCCGGCGAATGCCGACGCCGTTGCGTAGGCCCAGGCCCTTCCGCTCGTATCGGGCACTGAGGCGATGGCCGGGGACGCGCTCATGGTCGTGCTCACTTCTCTGTCGAGGGCTGCATGGCTCACACCTCTTGGTGCAGTTGTAAGGATGCGTGGTGCCAACGGCGCGTTCCCGTGACCTGCTCTGCCCCGGCCCTGTTCCCGGGCGGTCCTGGGAGGACAACGCTTCCGAAGGACTTCGAGTCGTTGATGAACGGCATCGAGACCAAGCTCTTCGGCCGGCTGCCGGACGAGACGTGGGTCTACCCGGGCCACGGTCACGACACCACGCTCGGTGCGGAACGCCCGCACCTGGCGGAGTGGGGAGCCCGAGGCTGGTAAGTCGGTACCTCGCACGGCCTCGGGGAACATCGGTACTCGGCCGCTACAGCTTCACCGCGTCCACCCCGGTCGGCGGCGGCCTCAGGCCACTGCAAAACCCGGACACACTTGGGCTCGACGAGGACGACGACTGACCGCAGCCGGACACTCACCAGACCGATGGCCGCTCTTTGGGCCGTGCCCGGCGGGAAGTCGACCTGGGCCCCGCGGGCCGGGCGGCGCTCGACCGTGTTTCTGGCATCGACCTGAGGACCGCTTGCTCGTCGCAAGGATTCCGAGGTGCGGCCACCGTGCCTGCCCGCACGGCTGACGGTCCGACAAGCAGGAGGGAGCGGACGCCCCCGGCCGTTAGCATACGAGCGTCCGCGGCTGCGGCCCGTGGGGCAAACACCTTTGCCACTGGGTGCGCGGGCGACGGATTCACCTGTGAGAGCCCAAGGAGGCCTGCGGCCGCAGGTCATCCGTGACCAGTGGAGTTCGAACAACATGAGACCCAGACGCCTGCGCCGGTATGTGTGCATAGGAACCCTCCTCGCTGTCGGCCCCCTGGCCGGATGCTCCTCGTCGGACGGGTCGGCCGAGCCGACGCGGACAGAATCGTCGTCCGGCCGGCCCGCGCACGAGAGCAGCAGCCCGAAGGCGTCGTCCCCGGCGTTCACCACCCCGGCCGAGTGCGGCGGGCTCCAGCTCAGGGGCGACGCGACCTTCGCCGGTTCGGCCCTGTCGAAGTGTCTGGTGGCCGCGTTGAAGGCGTACGGATCGGGTACGGAGTCCGTGCAGTCGGGGGACGAGTCGGGGACTTCGCAGTTCGTCTTCGGGGACGAGCCCTCGCTGTCCGGCTCGATGACGGGACCGGAGGGGGAGAACGCATACGTCTTCAAGGGCGACGACGAGTGGATCAAGACCCCGGGGCTCGGCAAGTGGGTCAAGGGGGACGAGAGCAGCACCGACCCGCAGGAGCGGGTGGTGGCCGCCACGGGGAAGCTCTATCGCGCGCTCGCTGATCCGGCGGTGACAGCCCAGATGATCGCGTCGGCGCCGGAGTGGACCGTGGAGCGGGAACGGCCCGTGATCTCCCTGGACAATGGGGAGGACGTCGAGGCGTGGCGGATCGTGAACAAGAAGCCGTACACGTTCCTGGGCGCGGACGTGCGGGAGCACATCCTTTGGTTCGGGGACGACTTCACGCCTTACGGCGGGCAGGCCGAATCCAGAGCAGGCGGCGAGATGACCACGACCACACAGCGCTTCTACGATCTGGGCGAACCGGTAACGATCGAGCCGCCCGCGTAGACCTACCGGAGCCCGGAGCCCGGCCACTTCGGTGAAGTACCCGCGGAACAACGGCTCGTCACCGCAGCGGCACCCGGAAGGTGTTCTCCGGACTTGGCCCTGTTCTCGTATAGCTACGGCAAACGGACATGTAGCGCTGAGTGATGCTCGGGGCTGCATCGGGCGCGAGGGTCAGCGGCCAAGATCTTCGATCCGCTGCCAGACGAGACGTGGGTCTACCCGGGCCACGGCCATGACACCACGCTCGGTGCAGAGCGCCCGCACCTGGCGGAGTGGAGAGCCCGAGGCTGGTGAACCGGAACCTCGTACAAGCGGGGCCGCCCTGAAAAGGGCTGGCCCCGCTTTGGTGTTCCCGAACCCGTGCCGGTTCCGCGGCGTACTGCGCGTGCGTTCATGGGCAAGATCATCGCTGCGATCGCGGGCTGAACCTGTACCGCCGTAGGGCCAGGGCGGTTGCTGCACCCTGGCCAAGGAAACTGGTGTCGGCGGGCAACTGGCCGGCCGATGTGCCCTGGTCCTCCGCGTTGCCGATGACGACGCGAGGGACCAGGGAAGGTGTCTGTGGACCCCATAGCCCGCAGAAACATGCCGTGAGCGGCCTGCAGAGACCGAGGAACCGATGCCCTCAACCGGGTCGGTCAGGTGGCGGGCAGGATCTTCCAGAAGGTGACGTTGGCGTTGCCGGGGTTGGCATAGGCGTTGGTGTCGACGTCGTTCCGGGCGCCGGTGAGGGTGCTGGCCTCGCTGACTTCCAGGAAACCGCCGCGGTTGGCGTAGGTGCTCCACAGCTGGACGGTGTCGTTGAAGCGGACGAGGCCGTCGAACGGGGAGCCGGTCTGGTCGAAGATCTGCCAGCGGCTGCTGTTGCCGTCGCGGTCCTTGCCCCACGCGGTGGTGACGTCGTACAGGCCGCCCTTTTGCTGCTGGACGGCGGTGGGGCTGCCGCCGGCGTCGAGGAAGCCGCCGTTGCCCTGGTAGAGGTTGCGCAAGTAGACGATGTCGCCGCTCTTGACCGACGCGCCGGTGGCCGCGCAGGACCCGGAAACGATCTCCCACGTACCGCTGTCGCTCTGGCGGTTGGCGACCGTTGCGGTTGCCACCTGGTACTTCGCCCCGCCTGCGCTGGCGCCACCGTTGACGTCGAGGTATCCCCCGTCACCGTTGTAGAGGTTGAGCAGGTGGAACCGGTCTCCGTAGTGCAACTCGTTCGCCATGTATCGAGTCCTTTCACTCGGAACTTCACGCCGAAGCCGTGCTGTTGGGCCCACGCGCCAACCGATCCGGCAATGTCACATGCTTCCGGCGATCGCCACCGACACGCCCGGACGAACCAGATGATCACCCCTTAGTGGGAACATCCTTGACACTCAACGTGATCCTGGAGAAGCCGGACAAGGCGAGACTCCGTGGCCTTCGGACTTTCGCCGCGGGCGCCGCCGCGGCCTTCGGACCAGCTTGAGGAGGCCGGGGCGTGCGCCGGGGCTTCACCCACGCGAGCGGTTTGAGGGCATCCGACGAGTGACGCTTTCCCGGCAGCCACGGCCCGCCGCAGCAAACCTTGGTTCACTCAACCCGAATTTCACCCGCCTACTGGCATGCCTGCAGGCGGGCGCACCCCGGCAACCTCGGCACCCCCGGATGGAAGGCCGAATGACGACACGGAGAAGCCGGATGACAGCACGCCGATGGGCAGCAGCCACCGCAGCAGCGGTGACACTGGCCGGAACAGCACTGGCAACCGCAACAGCCGCTCAGGCACAGGAAGAGCCCACCTACCGGTGCGCGGTGGTGTGGTCAACTGCGGGCAATCCCCGCGCAGAGGGCGAAGACTGTACGGCCCTCAACGGGGCGCCCGAGCGAGGCCCCATCTACGGCGCGTTCCGCATCGAGGGCATCTTCGACGGCGGAACCGTACGCTGCCAGATTCCCCCCGGCATCCCGGATCCCTACTTCGTGACCGGCATCGCGAGCCTCCCGTCTCGGGTCGAGGGACGGCTCTGCCTCCACGTGGAGTAACCGCCCCACATGAACGGCGAGCGGCGCGCCACGACAGCACCCAAGGGCGTCGTCCGCTCGCCGCTCTGCGTGCCGGCATCGTCCCTAGCCGCAAAGCTCCCGGGCCCTGTGGGTCTCTCGATCTCCCCGCAAGGAGTCTCCCCGCTTTGGTGTTCCCGCACCGGTTCTGCGGCGGTACTGCGGGTGCGTTGAACGGTAGCGTTGACGCCACCGACGAGCTAAAGCCACGCCCGGCGGCTTCGATCGGCCCAGGCGGTTACAGGCCGATCCCGACCAGCGGGGAGTTCTTCACGCGGTCGACGTCGTCCATGTACCGGGCGAGAACGCGGGAGCCGTCGACCCATCCGCCCGCGCGAGCGATCTCCAGCGGGTCGTGTCCGGCGGCCCGGGCGGCGGTGGCGAAGCCGCGGCGCAGGGAGTGCCCGGACCAGTCGCCGGAAAGGCCGGCGGCGACCGCCAGGCGCTCGACGACCTCGGCGGCGGCCTCCGCCGTCATCCGCCCGGCCGGGTCCCCGACCGTGCGGCCACCCCGGGTCGTCGGCGGAGCCAGGCGGTCCCACCGGTCGACGCGGACGAACAGTGGGCCCTCGGTGCGTCCGGCGTTCGCGAGGGCGGCGAAGTAGGCGCGCAGCGCGCGGACGGGACAGGTGGCCGGGTCGGTGCCGTACAAGATCGCGTTCGCAGTGTGTTTGCGGACCTTCTTGCGGTACACGGTCACGTCGTAGCCGTGGTCCGTCTCCACAACGGTGTCGAGGTCCAGCGCGACCAGCTCGGAGACGCGGGCCGCCGTGGCGAAGCCGACCAGTACGAGGGCGGCGTTCCGCTTCCCCGAGAGAGTGGTCCGGTCAGCCCCGGCGAGCATGGCACGGATCTGCGCGGGCAGGGCCGCGGCGGCCTGCTTCGGCTGAGCGGCCGCCGCCTTCGCCTCCGCAAGCCGGTCCTTGTAGGCGTTGAGGACGGCCCGGGCGCCGCGCATGGTCGGCTTCGGGTGCCCCTGCTCCTCGTGCCAGGAGGTCACGGCGGACATAGCCCGCTCGATGGTCGACGGCCCGGCCGGCGCCTTGGTCCGCTGCCGGGGGGGTGACGGTCAGGTGCCGCACCCACTCCGCCATCGTCTCGCGGGACGCGGGGACGGCCGTGCGGCCCTCCGCCGCTGCAGAACGCGCCGAAGGGCGTCTCGGCGGAGGTTAGCGGGATCATCCCCTTTCACCCCGCGCGAGACGTCGGCGCATCGCGGCGACGGAGACGGTGGAGCCCGCCGCGCGCCCTGTGCCGTGCCTGTGCCGCGCCTGTGCCGCGCCTGTGTCATTCCCGCCTCAGTCTGAGATGGCTTCGCGGCGCGCCTGGTTGACGCACCGCCGTCGTCGTGCCGCGTCGGCGCGTCCGGTCACATGGCCGGGCGCTTCGCCCAGTTGAACGTTCCGGCTGCCGCATGGGCAGCCCTCACTGCCAGTTAGGCCAAAATGATAAATAAGGTACGTATCGTCTCCGCAGTTGCCCTCACCACCCTGGGGCTCGGGCTCACGGCCTGCAACGACGGCGAGGACGCGGCATCGGCGCAGGACTCGCCGCCGGCCTCCGCCCCGGCGTCGTCCGACCCGGGCAGCAAGAGCCCGTCCGCGGACCCCAGCGATGACGCTGCCGCTCCGGCCGGTGGTGACGTCGCCGCACCGGGCACGAAGTTCAAGATCGGTGACCGAGCGGTCCTGCCGTTCAAGTACGGGACCGACAAGAAGGGCACCGTGGCCGTGACCGTCACGGCGATCGAGAAGGGCACCGAGGCCGACATGGCCTCCTTCGGTGACAAGGCGAAGGGCATGACGCCCTACTACATCCGGATGAAGGTGGAGAACGTCGGCGGCACCGACCTGTCGTACGCGTCGCTGAGGCTGCGCGGCAATCTGGAAGGCGGAGGCCCCACGGGCGTCGTTCTGATCGGCGACCTCCCCGGCAAGTGCGACAGCAAGACGGCACCCCGCGACTTCACCACCAAGGGCGCGTCGTACGAGACCTGCTCGCTCAGCGCCACGAAAACCGATCCCATCGCGGTTGCCTCGTTCGAGGAGGGTGACGCGTACAGCGACAGCCCGGTCCTCTGGACCAGCTGATCAGCCGTTCCCGTGTCCGCGGGCCGGGCATCCCGCCCCTGACGGCATGCCCGGCCCGCGGGGCGAGCTCACCTCGGCGGTGGCCGCAATGGTCGAGCTGGCGCCGCCGCTGGACTCGGACGCAAACGAGGCGTGGCGGCGGATGCTGGTCAGCCGGTTCTCCACGGTGCGGCCGTTCTTGAAGCTGCTGGTGGAGGTGGTGGACCTCGACGCGACCGCCGAGGGCGCGCCGGTGCTGCGGGCCTTCCTGTCGCTGCCGGAGTTGACGGGCCGCAAGAAGGCGGTGGAGGCGGAGATCGACACCGCGCTGCTGGCCGGGTCGTGGAATGGGGCAGTGCCCGCAGCCCAGGATCAGCCCACGCCGCAGGACCTGATCGTTGCCAAGAGGCAGCAGATCGCGTAGCCAGCGCCCAGGCCCGCCCGGCGGGCTTTCCCGAACCCCAACCGCGCCCCCGGTCGGTGCGCTAGCCAGCGAGATCAATCTCAACGGACCTTTCTGTACGCCAACTACTCACACTCGGATGCTGACAATTTGTCGGCGGGCCTCACGCTGGGGCTCGCGGTGTTGAACGGTTGCGTTGACGTACATGCCTGGATCGGCCGGCCTAGAACTGGAGGCTGGAGAGGATGGAGTCCAACGAGTCACCGGCGTTGGGGTTGTCCTCTTGGTGCTGCGCCCGCAGCGCCTTGTCTACGACGTCCGTCATCAGGTCGGCGGCGGCGACGGCCCCGCGTTCCCCACGCTCGACGGTGCGAGCCGGGCGGACGGCCAACTCTCGGTGCACCACGGCTTGAGGCGCGGTCACGTCGGCCAGGAGGGAACGGACCGCACCGACGAGGGTGCCGTCCGGCTGCGGGACGGCACCCTCGCTGCCCTCCGCCACGGCGGCGCTCAGTAGGTCGGCGGCCGTCGCCGCGAGGGACGTCCCGCGCCGTACGGACATCTCCCGGAGGCGGTCATGGACGCCCGGCGGGACGCGGGTGGTGAGGGGCTGAGACGGCATCGGACGGCCTCCAGGGGCGTTCGCAGGAGAGCGCCGGCCTTGGCCCACTGGTGGGCCGTCTCGGGCGTCACGGAGAGGCCACGGGCGATGAGGTGGTAGCTGTGCCCGGCGGCGGCGAGGATCGCGACCCTGCGCATCCGGCCCAGGGCGAAGCCGGTCAGGTAGGCGCGTCGGGCGTCCCGGCGGGGGCGTCGTGCCATGCGGTGATGCGGTACCGGCCGGCGACATCCCGGAGCCATCCTTGGCGCAGCCCGTTGTCGGTCCAGTGGCGGCCGAGCCCCAGGCGGAGAGCGAGGGCGGACGCGGCGCGTACCCAGGCGTTGTAACCGCGCGGCTGGACGGCCCAGCAAGGCGGGCACAGGTGGCCGTTCACGTGGACGTCGGACCGCAACGGGGTCTTGGTGGTGCCGCAGAGCCAGCACCGGACCCGTGCGGTGGTGGCACGGGCGTAAGGGACGGAGGTCACGCGGAGCTCCCGGCGGGGATGCGGTGGTGGTCGATGACGGCGGCCGCGGCCTGCCAGTCAGGGACGGCGCCAGGCGCCAGGGCGAAGAGGCCCGGGCGCCGTTCGGTGAGGACGCCGGCAGCGATGGCCGCGGCGAGGTAGCGGGTGGCAGTCGTCTCGCTGGTGGCGGAGGCGTACGCGATGGCGCCCACGGGGACGGGGCGGCCGCCGCTGTCGCGCAGGGCCCCGGACGGGTCGGCCAGGCGGTGGGCGGCGTACAGGGCGGCGACGAACCGGCAGCGCCGTAGCGGGGCGGGCATGTTCGGCACCCATTGGTGGCGCAGGACGGCGATGAACGTGTCGGGAATGACCCCGGCCGGGGCCGGTGGAGGCTGGCCTTCGCGAACCTGCTCCACGACGTGGAGACCAAGCTCTTCGACCAGCTGCCGGACGAGACCCGGGTCTATCCGGGCCACGGTCACGACACCACGCTCGGCGACGAGCGTCCGCAGCTGCCGCAGTGACGCGCCCGCGGCTGGTGACGGCGGCCGCACCGCGGCCATCCGGCCCGCGCGGGAGTTGAGCGCCGCCGAAGGACCGCCGCCCCCGGACCGGGGCTCTCCACCCGCACGGGCACCGGCCGGGGCAGGTGACGCGTGGTCGCCGCCCCGGCCGGTGCCCGGTTCCCGTCCGGCCGGACGGGAACCGGGCCGTCCGCCCCGCTCAGGCGCCGATGCCGGAACCCCGGTCCGCGGGCTCGTCCGCTTCCGCGGCCGCCTCGGCCCGCTCCCGCTTCCTGTTGGCGACGAGGCTGGTGATCGTGGTGATCACCAGCACACCGCAGATGACGCCCAGCGAGACCGGGATGGAGATCTCGGGAACGTGCACTCCGGACTCGTGCAGTGCGTGCAGCACCAGCTTCACGCCGATGAAGCCGAGGATGACCGAGAGGCCGTAGCTGAGGTGGACCAGCTTCTTCAGCAGACCGCCGATCAGGAAGTACAGCTGCCGCAGCCCCATCAGGGCGAAGGCGTTGGCGGTGAAGACGATGTACGGGTCCTGGGTCAGGCCGAAGATCGCCGGGATGGAGTCCAGGGCGAACAGCACATCGGTCGTTCCTATGGCGAGCATGACGACCATCAGCGGCGTCAGGACGCGCTTGCCGTTGTTACGGATGAAGAGCTTGGTGCCGTGGTAGCGGTCGGCGACGCCGAAGCGGCGCTCGATCGTCTTGAGAAGGCGGTTCTCCTCGAACTCCTCCTCGTCCTCGTCGGCCCGCGCCTCCTGGATGAGCTTCCAGGCGGTGTAGATCAGGAACGCGCCGAAGATGTAGAAGACCCACGAGAAGTTGGCGATGACGGCCGCGCCGGCGGCGATGAAGACCGCTCGCAGCACCAGCGCGATCAGCACACCGACGAGCAGCACCCGTTGCTGGAGGTGGGAGGGGACCGAGAACTTCGCCATGATCAGGACGAAGACGAAGAGGTTGTCGACGCTGAGCGACTTCTCGGTGATGAAGCCGGCGAAGAACTCGCCCGAGGCCTGGCTCTCGCCGAACACCAGCAGACCGAGTCCGAAGATCACGGCCAGCGCGATCCAGATGACCGTCCAGATTCCGGCTTCCTTCGTCGTCACGTCATGGGGCTTGCGCCCGATGAAGAAGTCGACGGCGACAAGTGCTGACAGACCGAGAATGGTCAGCACCCAAAGGGTCCATGAAACGTCCACTGCGCCTCCGGCAGTTCGCTACGGCTACTGATCAGCGTCGTCGCTGCCGGAGGTCTCTTCCACCCGGGCGCGCACGGACTGCGCGCCACGGGCCGGCGCCCCGGGACCGGTCACAGTCCGTACTGACGGGCACGCCGCGTATGGGAATACTCCCCTCCGCCCAAAGAACAGTACAGGGAAAACCAAGGGAAGGTAAAGAAAAAGGTAAAGATCTTTCAAAAGGGCAGGTCAGAGGCAACGAGGCGTAGCAGCCACGCTCAGGAACGCCGGGCCGCGGCCACCTTGGCAAGCACCTGTTCGAGGACCCGGCTGCCGGGCGGCATCCTCAGCGGCTCGTACGTCCAGGCGTGGCCCACCCAGGGATCGGCCAGGTGGTCGTCGGCGACCGGCGTGATCCGGAGCAGCGAGCGCCACAGCGGGTCGAGCACCGGCCCGTACGCACTGGCGTCCGCGCGGTCCGCGACCATCAGGAGATGGACGCCGACCGAGGGCCCCTCGTCGGCCAGGTAGCGCAGCTGGGTGACGGACCGGTCGTCGAATCCGTGCGGGAAGTCGTTGACGATCAGCAGTTGCTGGCCCAGGTCCAGGTCCGGTGGCAGCGAATCGGACGCGCCGGCCCGGATCGCCATCTGCACCAGGTCGACGCGCCGGGTGAGCTGGGCCAGGACCGGGGCCACTCCCCCGGCTCCGGTGGCCGGCGGCCCGGCGAGGGCCCCCGATCCGACCAGGGGCGCGAGGGCTCCGGCCGCCGAGCCCGCGGGGTCGATGACATGGACGGAGAACTCGCCGGCCGGGTACACGGCCAGCAGCCGGGCCGCGTGCGCGACCGCGTTCTCCATGGCCAGGTGGTGCAGTCGGGCGGTGTCCATGAGGGACGCGGCCTCGGACGCCGTACGGCTGCTGTCGATCCACAGGCCGCGCTCCAGAGGGAGCCGGACCAGCAACGGGATGCGCAGCCCGGTGTTCTCGGGCAGATGGAGGTCGCCGATGCGCAGCGCCATGGGGATCTCCATCGGGACGCGGTAGGCGTGCCAGACGGGGTTGTCCCAACCCGCGAACGCGGCGGGCAGTGCGGGTTCGACCACGGCGGACTCGGCCGCGAGCTGGGCGAGGTCCCGGTCGAGGACCTCGCGGGCCCGGGCCGTCAGCTCGTCGCGCTTGGCGCGGGCCTGCTCGCGGGCCCGGTCGCCTGCGCCGCCGATCCGGTTGCGCGGATCGGACAGGGTCCGGTCGAGCTCCTGGTCCATGCGGGACTCGGCGAAGTCCACGGCGCTGCGGTACGCGGCGGTGGTACGGGCCAGGTCTTCGAACATGCCCCAGATCTGGTTGTAGAGGCGCTCCTCCATGGACCAGCCGGTCGCGTCTCCGGCGACGGGCCGGGCGGGGCGGCCCGGCTCGGCGGGCGGCGCGGTGGGCGGGGGCGGCGGGGGAGCGGAGGTCCGGCGGCGCGGGTGCGTGTAGTCGATGGGGCCGCCGGTGCCGGCCGTGGGCAGCGGGGTGGTGGGCTCGGAGGGCTGCGCGGCCGGCGGCGGTGGGACGGGCGGCCTGTGGCCGTCCGAGGACGGCACGGAGCCCGTGCCGTGGCCGACCCTGTCTGCGCCCGGGGTGCGCGGCGGAGGCGGAGCGACCGAGCGGGCCATCCCCCGGGCGACCGCGTCCTGGATCGAGCGGGCCAGCTCGGCCGCCTGGGCCAGGCCCTGGTCGGCGAGCATGGCGGCGAGACCGCCCGCGTAGCCCTGACCGACGGCGCGGACCTTCCAGGCGCCCTGGCGGCGATAGAGCTCCAGTGCGGCGACCGCGGATTCGGTGTCCAGGCCGGTGAGGGTGAAGGTGGCGATCTCGGTGCCTTCGAGGCCGGTGACGGCGACGAACGGCGCGGAGACCGCGCCGAAGCGGGCCGGGCCGCCGACGCCCGTGGGCAGGGCCAGCAGCACGGTGACCCGGTGCACCGAGGCGGACAGGGCGTCGAGGTCCACGGCGAGCCGGTGGTCCGCTGCGGCCTGCCTGGACACTTCGAGCCCGGGCAACTGGGGCGACCCCGGGTGCGCGATCCACTCGGTGCCGTGCACGGTGCCGTTCTCGTCGCCGAGCGTGGCACCGGCCACGACGGGCGTGCCGGCCGATACCCGGATCTCCAGACGGGTCTGGGGCAAGGTGTGGTTCTGCCCTCGGACCAGCTCGGCCGTCATTGCTCTGTCCCCTCGATGAGTCGCCGCCGCGCGGTGCGGTGAGGCGTGGTGCCATGTGATGCAGCTCCCGGCGGCCGATGCCTCCGGGAGCTGCGCGTACCGATGTCGACCGGTCGGTCCGGCCGTGTCTACAGGTGCGGCAGGATCGCCGGCATCAGGTCCTGGAAGGTGCGGCCGTTGGCCGGGTTGCCGAGGGCGGTCATCTGCCAGCCGTTCCCCGAGCGGTGCACCTTCGCCATGATCTGGGCGGTGTACTGCCCGCCGCCGTCCAGCGTGTAGCGGGCGAGCTCCTGGCCGTTGGTCTCGTCGACGATGCGGCAGAAGGCGTTCTGCACCTCCTGGAACGTCTGGCCGGTGAAGGAGTTCACCGTGAAGACGATCTGGTCGATGTGGACCGGCACCCGCTGCAGGTCGACGAGGATCGCCTCGTCGTCCCCGCCCGAACCGGCGCCACCGACCAGGTTGTCACCGGTGTGCTTGACCGAGCCGTCGTCACTGACCAGGTGACGGAAGAAGACCACGTCGACCGGCTGCTTGTCGGCGAACAGCACCGCCGATGCGTCGAGGTCGATCTCCCGCGTACGCGAACCGAACAGACCCCGGCGCGGCGCCGCCTGCCAGCCGAGCCCCATCCGTACCGCGGTCAGGGTCCCCCCGTCGTTCTTCTGCAGGCTGATGGCCTGACCCTTGGTCATATTGACCGTCACGCGCTGTCCCCTCTCCGCTTTCCCCGCGCCCGTCCGTGCGCGGCTTTCCAGAACCCTACGCAGTCGTGCCGGAAACACGGCCGCGCAGGACGTTTTTGTGTCGGTCCTGCAACACACAGGACTCGACAGAGTCAGGCGAGGCCCGCCTCGCGCATCTGACGCAGCTCCTTCTTCAACTCACCGACCTCGTCGCGCAGTCGGGCCGCCACCTCGAACTGCAGGTCCGCGGCGGCCGCTCGCATCCGGTCGGTCATCTCCTCGATGATCCCGGCGAGTTCGGTGGCGGGACGGTCGGTGACCACGGCGCCGGCAGCCCTGGCCTTCTTGGTTGCTGCCGTCTTCGCGCCCAGCGTGGGTACGGGGGCCTTGGCACCCTTCCCCTGGCGGTAGCCGGTGCCGAGCAGTTGCTCGGTGTCGACCTCCTCGCGGGCGATCGTCGCGACGATGTCGTTGATCTTCTTGCGCAGCGGCTGCGGATCGAGGCCGCGCTCGGTGTTGTAGGCGATCTGCTTCTCGCGACGGCGATTGGTCTCGTCGATGGCCTGTGCCATCGCCGGGGTGATCTTGTCCGCGTACATGTGGACCTGCCCCGACACGTTTCGGGCGGCGCGTCCGATGGTCTGGATCAGAGACGTCCCGGAGCGCAGGAAGCCCTGCTTGTCCGCGTCGAGGATGGCGACGAGCGACACCTCGGGCAGGTCCAGGCCCTCGCGCAGGAGGTTGATGCCGACCAGTACGTCGTACTCGCCGGAGCGCAGCTCCCGCAGCAGCTCGATGCGGCGCAGCGTGTCGACGTCGCTGTGCAGATAGCGGACCTGGATGCCGAGCTCCAGGAAGTAGTCGGTGAGATCCTCGGCCATCTTCTTGGTGAGAGTGGTGACCAGGACCCGCTCGTCCTTCTCCGCGCGCTTGCGGATCTCGTGCACCAGATCGTCGATCTGGCCCTCGGTGGGCTTGACCACGACCTCCGGGTCGACGAGACCGGTGGGACGGATGATCTGCTCCACGAAGCCGTCGCCCCTGGACAGCTCGTACTTTCCCGGCGTTGCGGAGAGATAGACGGTCTGGCCGATCCGGCCGAGGAACTCCTCCCATTTCAGCGGACGGTTGTCGAGCGCGGAGGGGAGCCGGAAGCCGTGGTCGACGAGGGTGCGCTTGCGGGAGGCGTCGCCCTCGTACATCGCGCCGATCTGCGGCACGGTGACGTGCGACTCGTCGAGGACGAGAAGGAAGTCCTCGGGGAAGTAGTCGAGGAGGGTGTTGGGGGCGGTGCCGGGCGAGCGGCCGTCGAAGTGCATCGAGTAGTTCTCGACACCGGAGCAGGTGCCGATCTGCCGGAGCATCTCGATGTCGTACGTGGTCCGCATCCGCAGCCGCTGGGCCTCCAGCATCTTGCCCTGCTTCTCCAGCTCGGCGAGGCGCTGTTCCAGCTCCCGCTCGATGCCGTTGACCGCCTTCTCCATGCGCTCGGGGCCCGCGACGTAGTGGCTGGCGGGGAAGACGTGGAGGGACTGGTCCTCGCTGATGACCTCGCCGGTGAGCGGGTGGAGGGTGGAGAGCGCCTCGATCTCGTCACCGAACATCTCGATGCGGACGGCGAGCTCCTCGTAGACCGGGAAGATCTCGATGGTGTCGCCGCGCACCCGGAAGGTGCCGCGGGTGAACGCGAGGTCGTTGCGGGTGTACTGGATCTCGACGAAGCGGCGCAGCAGCTGGTCGCGGTCGATCTCGTCGCCGACCTTGAGCTGGACCATCCGGTCCGCGTACTCCTGGGGCGTACCCAGGCCGTAGATGCAGGAGACGGAGGCGACCACGACGACATCGCGCCGGGTGAGCAGCGAGTTCGTCGCGGAGTGACGCAACCGCTCGACCTCCTCGTTGATCGAGGAGTCCTTCTCGATGTAGGTGTCCGACTGCGGGACGTACGCCTCGGGCTGGTAGTAGTCGTAGTACGAGACGAAGTACTCGACGGCATTGTTGGGGAGCAGCTCGCGGAACTCGTTCGCCAGCTGGGCCGCGAGCGTCTTGTTCGGCGCCATGACGAGGGTGGGGCGCTGCAGCTTCTCGATCATCCAGGCGGTGGTCGCCGACTTGCCGGTGCCGGTCGCACCGAGCAGGACGACGTCCTTCTCGTCCGCGCGGATGCGTCGCTCCAGCTCGGCGATGGCCGCGGGCTGGTCGCCGCTGGGCTGGTAGGGACTGACGACCTCGAAAGGCGCCACCGAACGTTCGATCTTCGAAACGGGCCGCATGCAACCACCGTACGACCCCCCACTGACAACCGGGCCGGGTCGGCCGTCGTGCCGGGGCGGGGTCACCGTTCCGACGGCGGCGCGGGATCGTGCGGCCGGGAGTGGAACGACGCCGGATCGGCGTGCGTACCGAACCGCGGGACGTGCCGCTGCGCCGGGATCCCGAGGGGGCGTCCGGCCCCGTGCGCGGCTGCGAGGTCGTCCCGGTCCGGGGTGCCCATCACCATCAGGGGGTCGAACATCACGACCACCGCGGCCAGGAACAGGAAGCAACCGGGGCCGATCAGCAGGGGGACGAGGGAGGCGCCGCGCCCCTCGGTCGAAGCGGCGCCGGCGAGGGCGCCGGGGTGCAGATGGACGCTGAGCCCGGCCATGGCCGTGTAGTGCATGCCGCTCACCGCGACACCCATCACGACCGCGGCGCCGAGGCTGGACAGGAAGCCGTGGATGGAGACGGCTGCCCAGAGCGCGGTCGTGGCGGCCACCACGGCGATGACGACGGAGAGGGCCACGGTGACGGTGTCGTACTCGAACTGTCCTTCAAGGCGCATTCCGGCCATGCCCAGGTAGTGCATGGTGGCCACCCCCAGCCCGGTGATCGTGCCACCCGTCACCAGCGCCATACGGGTGGCGCCCCGGTACCCGACGATGAAGATGCCGATGGCGACCATGCCGATCGCGACCGCGAGACTGGCGAAGGTGATCGGCTTGTCGTAGCCGATGGTGAGCCCCTCGATGGAGAAGCCCATCATCGCGATGAAGTGCATCGTCCATATGCCGGAGCCGATGGAGGTCGCGCCGAGGGCCAGCCAGCCGGCCCTGAAGGAGCGTCCGGTGCGCACCGAACGGATCGTGCAGCGCAGCCCCAGGGCCGCGCCGAGACAGGCCATGAGGAAGGCCGCGACGGGCGTCACCGCTCCATAGCTGAAACCGTCGATCGTGCCCTGCATGCTCGTACGCCCTTCGCGGAAGCCCGGGTTCGGGGTGACCCTAAGGCGCGCGGCCCGGCAGACAAACAGATGAACCGCATTTTATCGACAAGGAAATCGGCCCGTGACCCGGTCTCAACAGCGGCGTTCACGTTGTGGCCATCCTTCGCCTGTCCCTCGTTGGGCGGTGACTGCCACTCTCGGCCCGTCCGTAACTCTGACGCGAGGAGTACACGTGTACGCACGCACCGCCACCGCCGCCGTCGCAGCCGCCGCCCTCATGGGTGCCGGCGCGCTGCTGATGTCGACCACCGACACGCAGTCGACGGGCCGGCCCACAGCCGGGCACACGGGCACGGTCACGGGCATCCGGACCGTCAGCGCCCGGGCCACGGACGAGGAGCGGGCCGCCCCGGTCGTCGTCGCCCACCGGGGCGCCTCGGCCTACGCGCCGGAGAACACCCTGGCCGCCGTCGACAAGGCCGACGCCCTGGGCTTCGACTGGGTGGAGAACGACGTCCAGTTCACCAAGGACGGTGTGCTGGTGGTCGTGCACGACACCGATCTGAGGCGGACCACCGATGTCGAGGAGGTCTTCCCGGACCGCGCGCCGTGGGCGGTCAAGGACTTCACGGCCGCCGAGATCGCCCGGCTGGACGCGGGCAGCTGGTTCGGTCCGCAGTTCGCCGGAACCCGGGTGCCCACCCTCAAGCAGTACCTGGACCGGATCGAACGCAATCACCAGAAGCTGCTGCTGGAGATCAAGAGCCCGGAGCTCTACCCGGGCATCGAGAAGGAGACCCTGCGGGTGCTGGGCCAGAAGGGGTGGCTCGACCGCGACCACGTCAGGAACAGGCTCGTCATCCAGAGTTTCGGCGCGGACAGCGTGAAGAAGGTGCACCAGCGGCGTCCGGACGTCACGACCGGTTTCCTCGGCACTCCCGCGGTGGCCGATCTGCCTTCGTACGCGGCGTTCACCGATCAGATCAACCCCTCGTACACGTCGATCTCCGCCGACTACGTAAAGGCGGTGCACGCGCTGAAGGGCGCACACGGAAAGAAGCTGCAGGTCAACACCTGGACGGTCAACGACGCGGCGAACGCGACCAGGGTGGCGGGCTTCGGTGTCGACGGGATCATCACCAACACCCCTGACGTGGTGCGCGGGGCCACGGGCTGACAGCGCCACCGCCCCCGTCGCCACGGCGCATTGTCAGTGGCCGGTCGTACGGTGGTCCCCATGAACAGCAACGGGGTCGTCGAGTGGGCCGTCGTCGAGAGCGACATCGGCCCGCTCCTGCTCGCCGCGACCGGCGCGGGCCTGGTGAGTGTGGTGTTCCACGCCCGCCCCGAGGTGCGGAGGAGAGCGGTCGAGCAGCTGCGGACGCGACTCGGTGCGGAGCCGGAGGAGAGCCCCGGCTCCGCACGGCTCGCCGAGCCGATACGCCAGCTCGCGGAGTACTTCGCGGGCACGTCGCGGGAGTTCTCGCTCGATCTGGACTGGTCACTGACGTCCGGCTTCAACCGCCAGGTGCTGCGCGAGCTGGCGGCGGGGGTGCCGTACGGGACGGTCGTCGGGTACGGCGATCTCGCCGAGCGCGTGGGGCAGCCGGGGGCGGCGCAGGCGGTCGGGGCCGCGATGGGATCCAATCCCCTGCCGGTGGTGGTGCCGTGCCATCGCGTGGTGGAGAGCGACGGCGGCCTCGGCGGGTTCGGCGGTGGTCGCGAAACCAAACGGAAGCTGCTGGCGCTGGAGGGCGTGCTTCCCCAGCCGCTCTTCTGACCCGGCCGCTTCCTGGCCAGGGCGCTGTACTGATCCGGACCCCGGCGACCTGCCGCTGCCCGGTCCGGGCCCCGGCGCCCCGTCACCGTTCCGATCCGGGCTCCGGCGAACCCGTCGCTCCTGTCCTCCGTACCGGGCGGCCCTGCCCCGGTTTCGTGCCCGCGTACGGGCTGGCACACTGCGTCGGTGACCAACACCCCCGACGCACCTGACACCGCCGCCGGACCCGGCCGGGTCACGGCGGCCGAGCTGCCCCGACTGCGGCGCAGAACGTCCGCGGTACTCATCGCCAGCCAGATACTCGGCGGCCTCGGCGTGCCCGTCGGAATCGCCCTGGCCCCGGTCCTGGCCACGGAGGTGAGCGGTTCCGAGGCACTGTCCGGCCTGGCCCCGACCGCGTCGGTGACGGGTACCGCGCTGCTTTCGCTGCCGCTGGCGGCACTGATGACCTCGCGCGGCCGACGCCCCGGTCTCGTGCTGGCATATCTGATCGGTGCGCTCGGCGCGGGGCTCGTGGTCCTGTCCACCCTCGTCGAGAATTTCCCGCTGCTGCTGCTCGGCATGGCCGGGTTCGGCGCCGGGTCCTCGGCCAATCTGCAGGCCCGGTTCGCCGCAGCGGATCTGGTCGAGCCCGACCGGCGCGGCCGGGCGATCTCCACCGTCATCTGGGCCACGACGATCGGTTCGGTTCTGGGGCCGAACATCGCGGCGCCGGTGGGACATGTCTTCCGCGGCACCGCGATATCCGAGAAGGCCGGTCCCTTCTTCTTCGCTGCCGGGATCTTCCTGCTGGCCGCCGTGGTGGTCGGGGTGCTGCTGAGGCCGGACCCGCTGCTCACGGCACGAGCGCTGGCACCGCAGGACGACGCGTCCTCCTCGGGCCGTTCACTGCGGGCCGGCATCGCGGCGGTCCGGGCGTCCGCGTCGGCACGGCTCGCCCTGGTCACGGTGGCCGTCTCGCACACCGCGATGGTCTCGATCATGGTGATGACCCCGGTCGATCTGGGCCATCATGGCGCCGGTCTCCAGCTCATCGGCCTGGTCATCAGCGGCCACATCGCGGGTATGTACGCGTTCTCACCGGTGATGGGCTGGCTGTCCGACCGCTTCGGCCGGCTCACGGTGATCGGGCTGGCGGTCGGACTGCTCTCCTGTGCCGCGCTTCTGGCCGGCACCGCGGGTCCGAGCCACGGCCGGACCGCGGCAGGCCTGTTCCTGCTCGGGCTCGGCTGGTCGGCCGGGCTGGTCGCCGGCTCGGCACTGCTCACCGACTCCGTACCGCAGCCCGCCCGTGCCGCCGTGCAGGGTCTGTCGGACCTGACCATGAACACGGCGGCGGGCCTTGGCGGCGCGATCGCCGGGGTGATCGTCGCCCGGGCGAGCTACGGCTGGCTGAACGTGGTCGCGGCATGCCTGCTTCTTCCGATGGCGGCACTCGCACTGCGCCGGGTGCTCACCCGCTCGGCCGCACCGGCTGCGCCCGCCGATCCCGTCACATCGACGTCAGCGACTGCGCCCACCGAACCCTGAGGCCTCAGAGGCTGATGTGATACGCCTTGCGCAGCGTCTCGTGCACGGTCCACGTCGTGCGGTCGCCCTCGCGCAGCACGCAGGCGTCCCCCGGCCCGATCTCCAGCGTCGCTCCGCCCTCGACCACCACGGTCGCACGCCCGCTCACGACCACGAACAGCTCATTGGCCTCCGTGTCGGTGACCACGCCGGGCGTGATCTGCCAGATTCCGCGCACCTGCTTGCCGTCGGGCGACTCCCAGAGCACCTTGCCGGTCACCACGGGCTCGCCCGAGACGATCTGTGCCGGGTCGAGCGGTTCCGGTTCGAGTTCGGCGTCGGGAATGTGGACGGCAAACGAGGCAGGAGCTTGATCAAATGTGGTCATGGCCGGTCACCCTAGCGACCGCTTCGAGGTCGCTCGGCAGCAGGACCGGGAAACCCTGCCGGAGGGTGGACTTTCCGGCCGGTGTCCCGGCCGCACGTTTGAGGCCGGCGCACCCGCGACAGGGATGTGGACATGTCATTCAATGCGTCGCACGACGTGCGGTCCTCCTACGCCCCCGTCCTCTCCACCGAGGTCCGGGCCGCCCTCGCCACGCACCACCCCGTCGTGGCCCTGGAGTCGACGATCATCGCCCACGGCCTGCCGCGCCCCCGCAATCTGCGGGTCGCCGAAGAGCTCGAAGAGCTCGTACGGTCCGAGGGCGCGGTGCCCGCCACGATCGCCGTGCTCGACGGCCGGGCCCACATCGGTCTGGACAGGGACCAGTTGGAGCGGGTCGCCGCCGACCCGGCGATGCGGAAGCTTGGCCACCGGGACCTCGCACCGGCCCTGGCGGCGGGAGCGAGCGGAGCGACGACCGTGTCCGCGACGGCGTTCCTGGCCGCACACGCGGGCCTGCGCGTCTTCGCGACCGGCGGTCTCGGCGGTGTGCACCGGGAATGGACGCGGACCCAGGACGAGTCCGCGGACCTCCGGCTCCTCGCGCGGACCGGCATCACCGTGGTGTGCGCGGGGGTGAAGTCGATCCTGGACGTGCCCGCCACGCTGCAGCGCCTGGAAACACTCGGCGTCGGGGTGCTCGGATACGGCACCGACCGCTTCCCCGGCTTCTATCTGAACAGTTCGGGCGAACCGGTCGACTGGACGGTGCGGACGCCCGAGGAGGTCGCGGAGGTGATGCGCGCCCAGGACGCGCTCGAAGGCCCCGGCTCGGCGCTGATCGTCGCCAACCCCGTATCCGTCCAGGACCAGTTGGATCCCGCACTCCACGACCGTGTGCTGGCCGAGGCACTCGCCGCGTGCCGGGAGCGCGGCATCGTGGGCCAGGCCGTCACGCCGTTCCTGCTGGACCGGTTGATGCGAGGCACCGAAGGCGCATCGCTGGAGGCCAATCTGGCGGCCGTGCGCGGGAACGTGTCGCTCGCCGCGCGGATCTCCGGGGCGTGGACCGTCACCGTCCGGGACCCGGCGACGCACCCGGACGCGCGGGACACGACGGCACACCGGAACACGCAGGATTCCACATCGCTCCGCCGCCCGGCGGACGGCCGATGACCGACGGCGGCCTCCTCGTCGTCGGCGACGTGGTCACCGACGTGGTGGCCCGCCACGGGACCGCGCTGATCCACGGCACGGACACCGCGGCACGGATCCGTACCCTCCCCGGCGGGGCGGGCGCCAACGTCGCCTGCTGGGCGGCACGTTCGGGCTGCCGCGATGTACGGCTGCTGGCCCGGGTCGGCGCCGACAGCGCGGCCTGGCACCAGGACGCACTGCGAAGGGCAGGGGTCCGTCCCCTGCTGGCCGTGGACGAGGACGTACCGACCGCCACCGTCGTCGCCCTCGTCGATTCCGCCGCCGAGCGCACCTTCCTCACCGACAGCGGTGCCGTGCTCCGGCTCTCCCCCGACGACTGGTCGCCGTCGATGCTCGACGGCATCGCCCATCTCCATCTCTCCGGGTACCTGCTCTTCGCCACGACGAGTCGGGCCACGGCCCTGCTCGCCCTGCGGGAGGCCCGTCGGCGGCGGATCACGGTGAGCGTCGACCCGGCTTCGGCCGGCTTCCTCGCCGAGCTGGGCGTCGACCGGTTCCTGGCCTCGGTGGAGGGCGTGGATCTGCTGCTGCCCAACGCGGACGAGGCCCGGCTGCTCACCGGACTCCCCGAACCGGCGCAGGCCGCCGCCGAGCTGAGCCTTCAAGTGCCCCGAGTGGTCGTCACACTCGGCGCCCACGGCGCCCTGCTGGCCGCCGCGGGCGCGGTGACCCGGCGCATCCCGGCTGTTCGGATGCGGCGCGCCGTCGACTCGACGGGGGCGGGCGACGCGTTCACCGGCGGATTCCTCGCGGCCCGGCTGTCCGGGGCGGACGACGCCTCGGCCGTGGCGGCGGGCTGCCGGTCGGGAGCGGAGGCGGTCGCCACCGTGGGGGGCCGCCCCGGCCCGTGACGTGCCCGGCGCACCACGGCTCCCGGCCCCTACTCCTCCCGCCGCCACCCGGTCCAGGCGGGGTGCAGCGGGTCGTCGGCCCGTACGACCGCGGCCGCGCGGCCGCCGGGCGCCACCTCGTCCTCGTACCGCGCGAAGGCGGGCAGGGTCCACCGCTCGCTCTCCTCGGTGCGCCGCCGCAGTGCGCCCGGCGACAACCGCAGATGGACGCTCAGGTCGAACGGGAACCAGTGCCCCAGCAGCAGCGGGCCGTGCACCACCAGCACACCGCCCTCGGGCAGGACTCGATACGGACTGCGCGTGGCACGGTCCGTCACCGGGTCCCAGAGATCGGGCAGCACCCGCCCGCTCCCGCCCGCCTCCAGCGGCCCGAACACCTCACGCCACAGCGCGCCCGTGTCGAACCAGCTGTCGTAGTAGGAGTCGGGGTCCTGTTTGCCGTACTCGTACCGCAGGCTCGCGGGTCGCAGGAACCCCTCGGTGGACACGACGAGCACCGCGCGTCCCCGGACCCGCAGCGCCTGCGCGAGCTGTCCGGCCAGTTCGCCGGTACGGGCCGCCGGAGCGCCGTCCACGGCGACCTTCAGCCACGGGCTCGCGTCGGCCGGTCCCAGACCGTCGGCGTGCGCGGCGAACTCGTCGGTCAGCCGCTCCCAGGTGATCGCTTCCCATCGCACGCGACCATCATCACCCCTGCCCCGCGCGCCGGCTGCGGCCGTCCCCCGACCGCGTCCTTCCTCACCGGCCCCGCCATGGGGTCGTCCCGGTCGTCGTCGGCGGGCCGGGCGACCGCTGCCGCCCCGATCCCCAGGTCCATGCGCCGGAAGAGCGGAAGCCCATGGAAGGCGACGAAGAGCAGCCGCCTCTCACGGGAGTTCCGCAACTCGGGTTCCGTACGCGGGGAGTCGGAGGGGGCGGACCGCTTCGAGCACCTTCCCGGCGGCGGCGACACAGGCGTCGAACCGGTCGTCCGGCACCGTCCGGACGAGGTCGATGTCGCTGTACGCATCGGCCGTTCCACGGGCGAGCGAGCCCTTCGGCTCCGCGCGCGAGCCGGGGCAGTGAGCGGCGAGCGCATGCGACAACGCCTGCGCGAACGCGTCGCGTCGCGCCGGGTCCAGATCATCCACGACCTTCGCGTCGTCCTTCGGGCTCGGTGCGTCCACGCCCGTGCGCTCCCGTCGGCCCCGTACTCACCGCTTCTTCGCGCCGCAGTCCACGGCGTCGGCGTCGTCGGAGAGCGCACTGCCCTCGGGCAGCAGATACGTCACCCAGAGCACGACGGGCTCGGTCCCCAGATTGCGTCCGATGTGGCGGTGACCGGTGCCGGACGGCTCGATGAAGGACGAGCCCTCCGGTGTCACCTCGACCGAGCAGTCGTCCAGAGTGCGCGTCAGCGTCCCGGACTTGACGACGGCGATCAGCTGTCCGCCGTGGGTGTGCCAGCCGGTGGAGCCGCCCGGTTCGACGGTGATGGTCCGAAAGGTCACATCCGTACGGCCGTTCGGCGTCTTCACCTTCAGTTTCCCCGCCGAGGTGCCCTGCGCGAGCACGGTGCCGCTCACACCGCTGCCGGGTGTGGCGACGGCCGCCGACGGCACGAAGCCGAGCGCGGCCACACAGCCGCCCACGACCAGGGACTTGGCGAGTCGCCCCTGCCTCATCCGCGGTCCTCTGCTCCCCCGCTGTCCGCCGACCCTCATGTGCGACTCCTCCGCCTCAGCGTCCCCGGAAGCATCCGGGACCTTCCAAATGCCCCGACGCTACCCATGAGTTGATCCACGGAACCCTCGGCGATCCGGCGATCACCCGCCACGCAGTTCGGTGGCGAGCGGTCCGTCGCCCGACACCTCGACACGCCCCTCCTCGACGGCCCCGGCGAACGTCAGCTCACCCCGTCCCAGCGCCAGGCAGACCTCCACGTCGAGCGCGATCCGGACATCGGCGTGGGCGGCCGGACCGTCCCCGTACACAGCGGCACCGGCCTCGGCGCCGCCCGCGCGCACATGGAACTCGCCCTCGTCCAGCTGGACTTCGACGACTCCCGAATGCGTCAGTCCGTCCAGCGCGCGCAGCAGCAGAAGCGCGAACCAGTGCGCCCGCACCGCGTCCGTGGGCCGCCGGTCGGTGAGCGCGGGCGCGCCCCACTCGGCGAGTGCGGCGAGCACGGGCAGCAGCCCGCGGCCGCGCTCCGTCAACTCGTACACCGAGGCCGCGGCGGGCGGCGGAAGCCGTCGACGGGTGGCCAGTCCGCTCTGCTCCATGTCCTTGAGCCGGGAGGCGAGGACGTCCGTGCTGACACCGGGCAGGTCGGCGTGGAGGTCGGTGTAGCGGCGGGGGCCCGCCAGCAGTTCACGGACGATCAGCAGGGTCCACCGGTCGCCCACGGAGTCGAGGGAGCGCGCGGTGGCGCAGAACTGGTCGTAACTCCGGCGGCGGGCCGGGCGGGTCGGGGACTGTGGCTGACGAGGCATGCGACGCAGTCTAGACATGTTGTTGGACTTTCCAAGCCCGAGCTTGGTAAAACCAAGTATCGCAATCAGGTCGGGGAGGCCACCGCATGGAATTCCGGCAGTCCAGCAAGCTCGACGAGGTCTGTTACGAGATCCGGGGCCCGGTCATCGAGCACGCCAACGCCCTGGAGGAGGCGGGCCACAGCGTCCTTCGCCTCAACACGGGCAACCCGGCACTCTTCGGCTTCGAGGCGCCGGAGGAGGTCGTCCAGGACATGATCCGGATGCTTCCGCAGGCCCACGGCTACACCGATTCGCGCGGCATCCTGTCCGCCCGCCGGGCAGTGGCGCAGCGCTACCAGGCCATGGGGCTGGCGGACGTCGGGGTCGACGACATCTTCCTCGGCAACGGCGTCTCCGAGCTGATCTCCATGGCCGTCCAGGCGCTGTTGGAGGACGGCGACGAGGTGCTCGTCCCTTCCCCCGACTATCCGTTGTGGACCGCGGTGATCACCCTCGCGGGCGGCAAGGCCGTGCACTACACCTGTGACGAGGCCTCGGACTGGAACCCCGATCTCGCCGACATGGCCTCGAAGATCACCGACCGCACCAAGGCCGTCGTGATCATCAATCCGAACAACCCGACCGGCGCGGTCTATCCGCGCGAGGTCCTCGAAGGAATCCTCGATCTGGCGCGCAGGCACGGCCTGATGGTGTTCGCCGACGAGATCTACGACCAGATCCTCTACGACGACGCCGAGCACCACAGCGTGGCGGCCCTCGCTCCCGACCTCGTCTGCCTCACCTTCAGCGGCCTGTCGAAGACGTACCGCGTGGCGGGTTTCCGCTCCGGCTGGCTGGTGATCTCCGGCCCGCAGCAGCACGCCCGCAGCTATCTGGAGGGGCTGACCACACTCGCCTCCATGCGCCTGTGCCCCAACGCGCCCGCGCAGTACGCCATTCAGGCGGCGCTCGGCGGCCGGCAGTCGATCGGGGAATTGGTGGCGCCCGGCGGCAGGCTCTACGAGCAGCGCAACCGGGCCTGGGAGAAGCTGAACGAGATCCCCGGCGTGTCGTGCGTGAAGCCGAAGGGCGCGCTGTACGCGTTCCCGCGCATCGACCCGAAGGTGCATCGGATCGTCGACGACGAGAAGTTCGTGCTGGATCTGCTGTTGCGGGAGAAGATCCAGGTCGTGCAGGGCACGGGCTTCAACTGGCCGCGTCCCGACCACTTCCGGATCCTGACGCTCCCGTACGCTGACGATCTCGACGCGGCGATCAGCCGCATCGGCCGCTTCCTGACCGGATACCGCCAGTGATCGGATGCCCCCGGTGACCTGCCCCGCCTGCCGCGTTCCCGTCCACACCCAGTTCGCCTCGCCCGAACTCGTCGGCCCGATCGTGGAGGGCGGACTCGATCCGGCCACCGACCCGGCCTGGGCGGAGTCGGGCGCCACATCACCGGCCGAGTACGCGCGCTGGTCGGGTCATCTGTGCGGAATGACCTGTCTGCGCATGGCGCTCGGCTCCGGGGCCCCGTCCCTGTTCGCACTGCGCGACGGGGCGCTCGAGTACGGCGCGTACACCGAGGACGCGGAAGGGGTGATCCGGGGCCTGATCTACGCCCCCTTCGCGCAGTACGCACGGGAGATGCACGGCCTCGACGCCACGGTCCACCGCCATCTCTCGACGCAGGAGATCCTCGGTCTGCTGGACGGCGGCCGGACCGTCATGGCCTCGGTGCACTACGGCATCCGCCATCCGCTGCGGCCCGCTCCGGGGCGGGGCGGGCATCTGGTGCTGCTGACGTCCCGTACGGCCGACGGTACCGGCGTCCATTTCCACAACCCGTCCGGTACGACGGCCGGGACACGGACCGCGGAGCTTGCGCTGCCCGAATTCGAGCGTTTCTTCGCGGGGCGCGGGGTGTCGCTGCCCATGGAGGGTGTGAGCGGGACACCCGTGGAAACGGGAGCGGGCCCGGGGGCGTAGCCGGCCCCCGAGCCCTGTAGATGCCACCCATGCGGCACGCCGACACCTTTAAGGACCCGTGTCAGGTTTATGTCGTCGCGTCCTGCCTTTAGACGACCGCAGATCGAAGCTCCGCGGGCCGGAGTCGAACCGGCATCTCGACGCCCGTGGGCACGGGCCCGATCGATTCGGCGATCGGTGGCGAATGCTGAGTCTGGAGCAAGAGTCTGAGATTGATCGCGGTCTGCCTCTGCCGATTGGGCCACCCCGGCCCGTCCGTGTGCGGAACGCACCGAATGCCGGGGGGAGGATTCGAACCTCCACTGGAACCGCGTCATCACGACAAGCCTCAGTTTCAGCTTGCGCTCCTCGCGCACCCCGGCCGTGATGAACGGCCGGGGAATCCATGGTCGGTCACCCGAAGAGGTAACCGAATACCGCATCACCCACCCGCTGGTCGCTGACGTCCATGCCGTTGGCCTCCTCGCGGGCGAACTTCACGGCCTGCTGGAGCTTCTCCACCCGGTCCAGCAGTTCATTGACCCGTCGCGCGGGAAGGGCTCCGGAGAACTTCACCGTCGTCCAGTACCCGATCGGAATGTCCTCGTAGTACACCTCGACCTGCGCCGGATGCTTCTCGGTGGCCTCCGCCTTCACATGGTTGCGGGGCACCTTCTTCGTACGAAGGGTCTTCACCGGCTCGGTCTTCCAGGAGTCCGTCGACGGGTCCTGCGTCCAGGCCTCGGAGGCGTCCAGCACCGGAAGCTTGCGGACAAAGGTGTTGAGGTCCGTCAATTGCTTCTCCAGGAAGAGCAGGTACGACACCGGCACCTCGCTCACGAGCACCCGTCCGTCGACCTTCACGTCCGCGCGGGCCGAGCAGTTCGCCCAGTCCTTCGTGGCGGTCACATCGAAGAGCCGGGTCAGGGTCGTCGCGGTCTCCCGCAGCACGTCCTCGGCCTTGATCTGCACCAGGGTCGACTCGGGCGGCAGCTGTTCGCCCTCCTCGTCCTTGGGCTGATAGGTCCGGGAGATCCCGGCCAGCAGACCGGTCTTCTGGAGGCCGTGATGCGCCGCCGTCAGGTCCTGGTGAGCCTTGGACTTGACGCCCTTCTCCACTGCGATGATCTGATTGAGTTTCGCCACGTCGAGGAACCTATCAACGTCAAGTCCCGCAGAACCAAAGGATTTTTGCGGAGTCGGTCCTTCCAGCGGACCGCCCACGTCATGCAGCACCCCCTCCCGGCCGCGCCCGCGGCGGACAGGACGGCACGGGTGGACGTTCAGCCGGCAGCACAGCGGTGAGGCCGAGCTCGATCAGCTGTCCACGGAAACCGAACCGCCTGACGCCGAGCAGCGTGCTCGCGGTGGTGGACGCGGGCCCGGCGGCCGAGCCGGTGAGCCCGCGCCGGGCGACTCCCAGGGCCGTGACATCGTCACCGCCCACGTAGATCTCCGATCGGACGCCCCGGGGCGGTTCGGCGCCCACGGCCGCCTGAGCGGCGAGGGAGTCGGCCACCACCCGGTCGATCCCGGCATCGAGGTCCCCCGGACCCACCCGTGTGCCGGAGCGGTCGAGCGGGCACCGCCCCGCCGGGTACGCGGTCCGTCCCGCTTCCACCACGGTGATGTGGTGGCGGCCGGGCGCGGGGTGCGGCCGGTCCGGATCGATCCGGGTGATCCGTTCAGTCGTGCGGGCGAGTCCGACAGCCCGCCGAGTGAGGGGCGGCTGGTTCTCGGCGAGCCCGTCGACCGATCCGTACGGGTGGTTTCCAGCGGACGCCCATGTCCTGCCGCCGCTCGTCGGGGACAGCTTGTCACAGTGGCGCCGCGTGTCCGGGCGTCGTTGTGTCCGCGCGTTCATCCGCCCGCGTCGGCCCGTGGTGCGTCCGTCTGTCCACGCCACGGACCGATGCGGACCCCGCGCTCCCGCATTCCGTCCCCCGCCTTCCCCGACTCCGCAGAAAGGTCCCCGCCGTGCCTCGTCTCCCCCGCCTCACCCGAACGAAGGGTCTCACCGGCTCCAAGCGGCCCAGCGCGCTCACCGCGACCGCCGTCCTGGCCGTACTGGCCGCGGGCGCGCCCGTCGCCTACGCCACGCTCGGCGACCAAGCCTCCACCACCTCGCAGTCGGCGGCGGCCGTCGCCGTGCGGGGGAAGGCATACATCGAGACCCGGCTGTTCTTCGGCACCGCACGTCCCGACGGCGGACCGAGTGTGACCGATCGTCAATTCCAGTCCTTCATCGACGAGGAGGTCACACCACGTTTCCCGAACGGGCTGACCGTCCAGGACGGCCGGGGACAGTGGCGGGATTCCCACGGCGTGATCGAACGGGAGCGCAGTTACGAACTGATCCTGCTCTACCCTGCGTCCGAAGCACGCCTGCGAGACGCCCAGATCGAGCGGATCCGGAACGCCTACGAGAAGGCTTACGCCCAGGACTCGGTGGCCCGGATCGAGGAACCCGCGACCGCCGACTTCTGACATCGCCCGCCGCCCCGACTCCCCGGCCGCACGGCTGTACGAGCCTCGCGGCCGTGCGGCCGATCGAGCCGGTGCCGGCGCGTGCACCCCGCGGCGGTCGCCGGGAGGATCGTCGGCGCCGCTGCCGCCGTGCCGACACCGCCACCCCCGGTACCGGCCGCTCTCGGCCGCCGGACCGCCCGGGCCGGGTACGGGACGACGCCCGCGAGCTCGTCGATACCGCGCTCCCCCGGCGAGGCCGACTGCCGGAGCGGTCGGGCACGGTGCCGCGGCCGAGGACGGGCCGGGGGGTCAGCCTCCGCTCAGTTCCATGAGCGCGCCCACCGGATCGGCGTCCGGGGTGGCGCGGGGCCACCAGTCGTCCTCGCCCGGCTCTGATTCGTAGCCGTACCAACGGCCGTCGTGTCCGAAGCGGAGCTGCAGGGTGCCACCGGGGTGGGTGAGGTGGTTGCGCCAGGGGTGGAAGCGGGGGAAGTCGGCGGCTGCGAGTGCGGGCCGGGCCCGGTCGAAGGGGCCGGCCGGAGGATCCCAGGGGGTTTCGAGGACGGCCAGCCCCTCGGCGCCGCCCTGCCGCCAGGCCGCGACGGCTCGGGCCAGGTCGGTGGGTGTGCGGCCGGTGGCGTACGCCAGCTCGCGGTAGAGGGCCCGGGTGGTCGCGGTCAGCCCTGCGGTGGGACGGGACGCGGCCAGGCGTACCGCGTCCTGCCAGGGGCTGAGGCCGGCGATCGGGTCGAGGCCGCTGACGAGAAGCGTGTGCGCACGGACGGCCGCCTCCGTGGCGAGGTGGTCAAGGGCGAGCGGGTCACGGGCGCCGGGAAGACTCGGGTACGAAGGCGGCTGCCCGGGATGCGGCAGGAGCGGGAGCGGGGCGGGGAGCGGCGGGAGGTAGCGGTCGGCGAGGGCCTCGCGAGCCGGCACGGAGGGGGTGGCGGGGGCCGAGGGACGTTCCCGGGCGGAGTGTGCGGCGTTGCGACGGCCCAGGTCTTCGAGGAGTTCGCGCTCCCCCCGGCCGCGCAGCAGCAGCAGGACGAACGGATCGGTGTCCAGGAGTCGGGCCGTCTGGTAGCAGAGGGCCGCCACGTGTTTGCAGGGCCAGCCGTGGTCGGGGCAGGAACATCCGGGGTCGAGGTCGCCCGCGGCGGGCAGCAGTGCGACACCGGCCTCGGCCGCCGTGTCGACGAGCGAGTGCGGCATCTCCTTGCCGAGCAGCGCGGCGAGATGACCGGGACGGGCGGCGACCGCGTCCAGGAATGTCTCCCAGTCGGCGTCCGCGAGCGGCCGCAGACGCAGCTCGGCGCGGTAGGGGCGGGGGCGGCTTCCGTGGACGTAGGCGACGACCCGTCCGGGGGTGACCGTGATCGCGGCGACCTTGCCGCTGTCGGCGTACGTACGACCGCGGGAGAGGCGTCCCTCGTCCATCGACAGGGACTCCAGGGCGGCCACCCAGGCGCGGCCCCACCAGCTGTCCGCGAAGGGTTCGTCGCCGTCGGAGGTGCGGGGCGGCACGGCCTCGAAGGTGCGCCGCAGATCGTCGGGGCCCGGGCGTGGCCGGGCGACCGGCCGGGACTGGGAACGGTCGTGCGCGAGGGACCGGGGGCGGGGGCTCATGACGGCCTCCGGAGCGAGACGAGATCGGCCAGGTCACGGTCGCTGAGCTCGGTCAGCGCGGTCTCCCCCGTGCCGAGGACCGCGTCGGCCAGGACCCGCTTGGTCCGCAACAGCTCGTCGATCCGGTCCTCGACCGTGCCTTCCGCGATCAGCCGGTGCACCTGCACGGGTTGCGTCTGGCCGATGCGGTACGCCCGGTCCGTGGCCTGTTCCTCGACGGCCGGGTTCCACCAGCGGTCGTAGTGGATGACGTGGGCGGCCCTGGTGAGATTCAGTCCGGTGCCCGCCGCTTTGAGGGAGAGCAGGAAGACCGGGACCTCGCCGGACTGGAAGCGGTCCACCATCCGTTCGCGTTCGGTCACCGGGGTGCCGCCGTGCAGGAGCTGGGAGGGGATGGCGCGCGAGGCGAGGTGGGCGGAGAGCAGCCGGGCCATCGTCACGTACTGGGTGAAGATGAGGACCGAGCCGTCCTCGGCGAGGATCGTGTCCAGGAGTTCGTCGAGCAGGGCGAGCTTTCCCGAACGGCCGTCGAGTCGGGTCGGCTCCTCCTTCAGGTATTGCGCGGGGTGGTTGCAGATCTGCTTCAGCGAGGCCAGCAGCTTCATGATCAGACCGCGCCGGGCGATGCCTTCCGAGGCTTCGATGAACGCCATCGTCTCGCGGACGGCCGCCTCGTAGAGCGTGGCCTGCTCGCGCGTCAGGAAGACGGGGTGGTCGGTCTCCGTCTTGGGCGGCAGTTCGGGGGCGATGCCCGGGTCGGACTTCTTGCGGCGCAGGAGGAAGGGCCGGACCAGCCGGGAGAGCCGCTCGACCGCTTCGTCGTTGGCGAGGCCGGCAGCCGTCCCGGTGCTCTCGACGATGCGGGCGTGGCGGGCCCGGAACGCCTTGAGAGGGCCCAGCAGTCCGGGAGTGGTCCAGTCGAGCAGGGCCCACAGCTCGGAGAGGTTGTTCTCCACGGGGGTGCCGGTGAGGGCGATTCTGGCCGGGGCCGGAATGGTGCGCAGCGCCTTCGCCGTGGACGAATGCGGGTTCTTCACGTGCTGGGCCTCGTCGGCGACGATCAGCCCCCAGGTGTGGTCGGCGAGCTGCGCCGCGCTCGAACGCATCGTGCCGTACGTGGTGAGGACGAAGCCGCCGTCGGGTTCGGCGAGGGTGCGGTCGGTGCCGTGGAAGCGGCGTACCGGGACACCGGGGGCGAAGCGGTTGATCTCCCGGTGCCAGTTGCCCAGGAGGGACGCGGGGCAGATCACCAGGGTGGGCGCGGGGTGGGCGCGATGCAGATGGAGGGCGATGAGCGTGATCGTCTTGCCCAGGCCCATGTCGTCGGCGAGGCAGCCGCCGAGGCCGAGCGAGGTCATCCGGTCCAGCCAGGCGAGGCCGCGCAGCTGGTAGTCGCGGAGCGTGGCGTCGAGTCCGGGCGGCGGGGCGATGATGGTGTCGTCGGAGGTGATGCGGGCCCGGAGCGCGGCCAGTGCCCCGACGGGCACCGCGTCGACCTGCTCGCCGTCGACCTCGGCGCTGCCGGTCAGCGCGACGGCGAGGGCGTCCACCGGATCGAGCAGGCCCAGTTCCCGCTTGCGTGCCTTGCGCACGAGCGCGGGATCGACGACGACCCACTGGTCCCGCAGTCGTACCACCGGCCGGTGGGCCTCCGCGAGCACGTCCATCTCCGCCTCGGTGAGCCGCTCGTCACCCAGTGAGAGCTGCCAGTTGAAGGAGAAGAGCTGCTCGGCGTCGAAGAACGAGGTGCCGTCGGTGGCCGAACCGGGGGCGGGCCGCACGACGGCTGCGGCGGTGAGGGAACGGGCCAGCTCCCTGGGCCAGTGGACGTCGACCCCGGCCGCCGCCAGCCGGGCTCCGGCATCGCTGAGCAGCTCGTACAGCTCGTCCTCCTCGAGTGCGAGCACATCGGGCACCGGCTGGTCGAGCAATCGCTCCAGCGGTGCCCAGACACGGGCGGCGCGGCGCAGCGCGAGCACGGCATCGATCCTGGCGCGCGGGCCGAACGGTTCTCCCGCCCCTCCGTTCCACAGCGCGGCGGCGTCGACGACATAGGTCGGGTCGGCCAGGCTGTGCACCTGGGTGATGGCCGCGGCGGCGTGCCGAGCCGCGCCGCGACGGGCGTCCATCCGGCCCGAGTCGGCGTCGGTGTCGTCCGGCTCGTCGGGACGGTCGTACGTATCGGCCGTGTCGAAGAGCTCGTGGGCCGAGAGGTCGAGGCGCAGCGAGATCCGTACGCCCGCGTCGAGCCCGGCCGCGACCTCGACGGCCCAGTCCCGGGCCTGCGGCAGATGCTGGGCCGCACGGGCCGCGAAGGGCGCCCCCATCGCGTACGCCGCCGCGGGTGTACGGGGCAGGGTGTCGGCGACCGCGTCGAGGAACGCCCCGAGCAGCCACTCCGGCTCGGGGACCTGGAGCGGTGTGCGGTCCGGCAGCGGGACCGCGTACCCCTCGGCGGGCAGAGCGGCGGCGATCGCCCGGAGGTGAGCGATGTCCTCGGCGTCGCGCGGTCCGGCCCGCCAGGCGTCGTGGTCCTCGCCCGTCAGACCGGGCAGCAGCCTGCCGCGCGCCACCAGATTGAGTGCCTGGAGCGCGGCGGCGCCCCAGCAGCGGGTGGCGGGGTGGGCGGACCGCTGATTCCGGGCGCGGACCAGCAGCGGCAGGGCATCGGTCACGGCCATCAGGACAGCGGGCACCGCACGCCGACGGACACCGTTCTCCCGCCCGTGTCCGCGGACGACGGTGATCTCCTCCACGACCACGTCGGGGACGGATCCCTCGGGATCCGCGGCGTACCCGGAGAAGTCACCGGGCTGCGGGAGCGGACCGCCGTCGGGATCCCAGAAGGCGACGCGTCCGTCTCTCGGCAGCGAGGCGGGAAGGAAGACGGCCGCGCAGCTCAGAAGGCGGACGGCCGACGTGTCCGACTGCTGTTGTGCCGTGGTCATCGGTCCCCTCCCCTCCCGCCCTCATCCTCTTGATCGTCTCGATCCTCATGACTCCTGCGAGTCTAGGCGGGGGGTCTGACAACCGATGGTGCCCCTGCGTTCCAGCACGTCAAAGACGATATGGAAGAGGCCTGCCGGTCCGGGGAGCGGACCGGCAGGCTCAGGAGCGGACCGGGTCGGCCCGGAGAACGGACCTTCCCTACGCGGAACGTCGGCGCCCTTCGTGGGCTCGGTGCGCTTCGGCGGTCAGTGCCTGGCGAGCGGCTTGGAGCGGGCGGGCGGCGCGGGCGTTGCGGCCGGGGACACGCCGGGCATGGACGTCGGCGAGGGTGCCGGAGCCGTCGACGGCGGTGGCTGAGGCCGACGGGGTTGAGGCCGCGGACGCGGCTGCGCCTGGACCGGACGCTGCGGCTGCGCGGGCTGCTGCGGCGGCTGCACGGCCTGCTGCGGCTGCGCCGTCAGCTGCTGTGGGGGCTGCTGCGCCCTCTCCAGGAAGCGGAGCAACTCCACCGGGAACGGCAGCACCAGCGTGGAGTTCTTCTCGGCAGCGACCGCCACCACCGTCTGCAGCAGGCGCAACTGGAGCGCGGCCGGCTGGGAGGACATCTCCTTCGCCGCCTCGGCGAGTTTCTTCGACGCCTGGAGCTCGGCGTCCGCGTTGATGACCCGGGCCCGCCGCTCACGGTCGGCCTCCGCCTGCCGGGCCATGGAGCGTTTCATCGTCTCCGGCAGCGAGACGTCCTTGATCTCCACCCGGTCGATCTGCACGCCCCAACCGACCGCCGGGCTGTCGATCATCAGCTCGAGGCCCTGATTCAGCTTCTCGCGGTTGGACAGCAGATCGTCCAGGTCGCTCTTGCCGATGATCGACCGCAGTGAGGTCTGCGCCATCTGCGACACCGCGAACCGGTAGTCCTCCACCTGGATCACCGCACTCGCCGCGTCGACCACCTTGAAGTAGATGACCGCGTCCACCCGCACCGTCACGTTGTCCCGCGTGATCCCGTCCTGCGCGGGCACCGGCATCGTCACGATCTGCATATTGACCTTGCGCAGCCGCTCCACACCGGGGAGCACCATGGTGAAGCCGGGCCCTCGCACGCCTTCACGGAGCCTGCCGAGCCTCAGCACGACGCCCCGCTCGTACTGCTTGACGATCTTGGCTGCGGCCATCAGGTACAGCGCACCTGCCGAGGCCCCCGCCACTGCCGCGATTACAAGCTCCTGGACCATGACGGCCCCCTGAAAGCCGGGAACACCTGAATACAGGATCAATCTGTCGCTATTACCACGGTATGCCCACTACCAACCGATAGGAACATTGCTTGGGGCCTCCGGCGCCCCGGCTGTCGCCCGCCCGGCCGTGCACCGGATGCCGGGGCTCCCGGGAGCAGGCAGGGTGACCAGCGTCAGCACGTTCTTCGTGGCGTACGCGGTGCGTGGTCCGCGGCGGGCTGACGGATGAGCCGGACGAGACAGACGAGGACCTGCCATGCCCGCGATCGACCACCGGCGCCGCCACCTCGGCCTCGCAGCCGGGACAGCGCTCCTGACCCTCACCGTCGCAGGCTGTTCCGGCCTCGGCCGGACCGCGGTCGGGCCGGTCACCTACACCACCGAGCGAGACGCCGTGATCATGGTGAACAGCCCCTCGGTGAAGGGCTGCCACCGGCTCGCTCCCGCGGGCGCCAAGGAAGTGGAGAACGGCACCCTGATCGACATCATCCTGTACCGCACACCCGACTGCACCGGGCCGGGTACGACGTACCTCGCGACCACATTCACCGACGTCAACGGGACCGGCGCGCTCCCGTGGCGCAGCTTCAGCACGGTCCACTGACCGGCGGAGCCCGGACGCGGACCACGCGCGGGGTCCGATGCCGGAACGTGCGGCGAGCCGGACACGGACCGCGCACGGAGGCCGGACGTCGGACACCGCCGGCGCCATCGACTCGGCTTCCGCCGAACCCCCGGCCGCCGCGTGCACACCGTCGCGCACCACCGCGCCCGGGAAAGCCGTGCCGCTACGCGTGTCTCCGGATGAGCGCGACCAGATCCGCCGTACGGTCCCGGCGCTCCCTCGCGATCAGCACGAGCAGCACGATGAGCAGGGCCGGCATGATCGCGTTCACCCGGTCGAGCAGTGTCAGCTGGACGATGGAGGCGCCCGCCATCAGTCCGCAGAAGGCCATGGCGGCCACTCCGGCCAGAACCGGGATCAACAGGGCGATGGCTCCCGCCATCTCCAGCCCTCCGATGGTGTACATCGCCGCCTGATTCCAGCCCATCCGGTCGAAGGACTCGATCGCCGTCTCATGGGCGATCAGCTTGGCGAACGCGCTGAAGCCGAAGAACAGGGCGAGTACGACGCGTGCGACGGTCAGTGCCACGGCCCCGCGGCCCCGCTCCCCGGCCCGGGCATCGGCACGGGTGCCAAGGGTGGCAGCAAGGTTGGTGTGGGCCGCTGTGGACTCGGTCATCCGGATCTCTCCTCGGGAAGCTTCGCAGTGTGTCGCTTACGAAGAGGTAGACCGGTCCGCGGTCCGGAACTCATCGTTTCCCGGCCCTCGGACATCCCTCGTTCGGCGGCCGCTTCGGCACGGTTGCGCCCCCGCCACGGCATCCGCGAGGCCTCGGGCGACGGCAGTCGCCTCCACCCTCATGGCGCTGACGGGGCGACGGACGGACGGGACGTCAGCACGGTTCGCGCCGACGGATCGCGTCCGTCCACCCGGCCCGTCCGCCACGTCGGCAGACCGTCGGCGCGCGACGTGCGGGTCACTCGTCAGTACGCCGGGTAGCGGTCGGCCGGCCACGCGACGGCGTGCTCGAACTCCAGGCACAGATCGTCGGCCACCTCGGTGATCACCGCTCGCCCTTCGGTCGCCACCAGCCAGGACGGCGGAAGATGCACGTCCCCGTGACGGGCTCCGAGCAGATTGCCGCAGATCGCGCCCGTGGAGTCGCTGTCGCCCGAGTGGTTGACCGAGAGCAGCAGCGACCGGGCCACCTGGTCGGCGGCCGGCAGCACCAGGGCGCAGTACACGGCGATCGCGAGCGCCTCCTCCGCGACCCAGCCCGCGCCCAGCGTCTCCACCTTCTCGGCGGTCGGTTCGCCCTCGGCAGCCAGGTCCACGGCCGCGCGCAGAGCCGCCGTCGTCTCCTCGTGTCCCGGATGACGGCCCAACAACTCCATGGCCCGCAGGACCGCGCCCGCCGTCGAGTCCCCCTCCAGGAGATGGGTGACGATCGCGGCGAACGCCCCTGCCGCGTACGCACCGGTCGGGTGACCATGGGTGATCTGCGCGCACCAATGGGCGAGCCGGAAGCCCCTCTGGGCGTCCTCGCCCACCAAGCCGAAGGGGGCGGACCGCATCACCGTGCCGCAGCCCTTGGACCCGGTGTTCACGGGGCCGGGCACACCGAGCCTTTCCGTGGGTTCGGGCACATGGCCGGTCGCCAGCCCGGTCAGACAGGCATTCCCGGGGGCCCGGCGCGCGTAGAGCCAGGCCTCCTGCCTCAGCCAGCCCGTCCGCACCGGGTTGTCGCCGCCGCGGGCCGGTGGAGCCGGGTGGTTCTGGGTGTCGAGCCAGCGCAGATAGGCGTTCCGCACGGTGTCGATCTCGGCGCCGCCCGTCCCCTTCGACATCGCCCGGGAATGGGCCCTGATCAGCCCCTCGGCCGTGAACAGGGTCATCTGCGTGTCGTCCGTGACACGTCCGACGACCCCCTCGTCGTCCGCGAGAAGCCCCTGTACTCCGTGTTCACCGTGCGCGCGGCGGATACCGGCGAGCGAAAGGAACTCCACCGGATTTCCCAGGGCGTCCCCGATCGCCCCGCCCAGCAGACAGCCGCGGACCCTCGCCCTGCGGCCGTTGCGGTCCCCCCACGATGTGCTGTTCACGCACGATCCCCTCGATCCGAAATCCGGCATCGCCATCTCCGAAAACGCCGTCGCGGGTCCATCCTGGGTAGGAGAGGCGATCGCCATGCGTACCGGCAATGAACCGATGACTGCCCGCAGTCCTCTGCGACTGCGGCTCGGCCTGAGTCTATGGGGGCTGGCCTGGGCCGTCTTCGGCCTGGCGGCCTTCACGCTGACCGGCCGGCCGGGCTGGGCCGCCGCCTGCGGACTGCTGCTCCTGCTCGTCCTGGTGGACATCGCGGTGATCGTCCACCACATCCACCAGGGACCGCACTACCAGCCGGGCCGCGACATCCCGCCGTACGAACCCGATCACGGCGGGCGCGGCCGATACGGGCACTGAGGGCTGCCGGGCACGGACGCGTACCCGGCGGGCCTCGGCCGGTCCTTCGCGAGGAGGGGTCAGTCCTCCGTACGGAAGCGGGCCGCCTTCAGGTACTCGGGGTTCGGGTCGAGCGCGGCGGCCAGCCGGAAGTGTCGGGCGGCCCGGTCGGAGCGGCCGGAGCGCTCGAAGGTGCGGGCGAGCGCGAAGTGCGCGAAGGCGTTGTCCGGTTCGCGCTCCAGGACGAGTTCGAATTCGAGTTCGGCAGGGCGCAGTTGGGCTGCGGCGAAGAAGGCCCGGGCCCGCAGCAGACGGGCCGCGGTGTTCTCCGGATGGGCCGCGATCACCGAGTCCAGGAGCTTGACCGCGCCCCGGGGGTCGCGGGCCGCCAGCAGGTGTTCGGCCGCGCGGAAGTCGATGACATCTGTCTCCGGGGTCCTCTCGGGCACGATCGCATCCTTCCCTTCGGTCTCGGATCCCCAACGTCCTGGCGGCTTCCACTATTCCGGTGGAGATCGATCCGGAGCGGGCCGGACCGGCACGGGGATCAGCCGGTCGCGGCCCGCTGAGTCAGTTCCGACCAGACCTTGCGGACCTGCGGCTCCAGCGCTTCCAGCGATCCGTCGTTGTCGATGATCAGATCGGCCACCTCCCGCCGCTGCTCCCGGGTGGCCTGTGCGGCCATCCGGGCGCGGGCCTCGGGCTCCGTCATGCCGCGCAGCCGTACGAGCCGGTCGAGCTGGGTCTGCGGACGTGCGTCCACGACGACGACCAGGTCGTAGAGCGGCGCGAGGCCGTTCTCGGCGAGGAGGGGGACGTCGTGGACGACGACCGAGTCGGGGCCCGCGGCCCGCTCCAGTTCGGCGGAGCGGGCGCCGACCAGCGGGTGGACAATCGCGTTGAGGGTGGCGAGCCGGTCGGCGTCGGAGAAGACGATCGAGCCGAGCTTCGGCCTGTCCAGGGTGCCCTCGGCGGTCAGGATGGCTTCGCCGAACGCCTCGACGACGGCGGCGAGTCCGGGCGTCCCCGGCTCGACGACCTCCCGGGCGATCCGGTCCGCGTCGATCAGCACCGCTCCGTATCCGACGAGCAGCCGCGACACTTCACTCTTGCCGGCGCCGATCCCACCGGTCAGGCCCACTTTCAGCATGCCGGGAAGCCTAGTACGAAGGGCGATCGGGGGGACCGGGGCGGCGGGTCGGACGTTCTGTTCACGCCCCGCGAGGAATCGTCGTCCGGTCAGGCGTCTCCCTCACGCTCCGCGAGGAACCGCTCGAACTCGCGGCCGATCTCGTCGGCGGACGGCAGGTCGACCGGCTCGGCGACCAGATTGCCCCGGGTCTCGGAACCCGCGACCGCGTCGTACTGGTGCTCGAGGCCCTCGACGAGCGAGACGAGTTCCTCGTCCCCCTGGCCGATCTGCCGGTCGATCTCGGTCTGGGTCCGGTGGGCCTCCGTGCGCAGCGCGTGGGCGACGGTCGGCAGGACCAGGCCGGTGGCGGCCGTGATCGACTCCAGGGCGGTGAGCGCCGCGTCCGGGTAGGCGGAGCGGGCGACGTAGTGCGGCACGTGGGCGGCGACGCCCAGGACGTCGTGTCCGGCCTCCATCAGCCGGTACTCCACCAGGGCCTCGGCGGAGCCGGGCACCTGCGCCTCGTCGAACGGGCTGCGGTGGCCGGGCACGAGGTCCGTGCGGTTGCCGTGCGGGGTCACGCCGACCGGGCGCGTGTGCGGAACGCCCATCGGGATGCCGTGGAAGTTCACCGCCAGGCGGACACCGAGGCGCTCGACGATCTGCTCGACGGCAGCGGCGAAGCGCTCCCACTCCACATCGGGTTCGGGCCCGGAAAGCAGCAGGAAGGGCGCGCCGGTGGCGTCCTGGACGACCCGGACGTCGAGCGTCGGGGTCTCGTAGGCCGCCCAGCGGTCACGCCGGAAGGTCAGCAGTGGGCGCCGCGCGCGGTAGTCGACGAGCCGGTCGTGGTCGAAGCTGGCGACGACCTGGTGCGGCAGCGTTTCGAGCAGTCCGTCGACGATCTGCTCGCCCGTCTCACCCGCGTCGATGTATCCGTCGAAGTGGTAGAGCATGACCAGGCCGGCCGACTCCTGGGCGAGCGCCATGTCGACGACGGCCAGCCCCTTCGGCTCCCATTCGTACAAACTCTGCGGATCAGGCACGGTTACCGCTCCTCCTCATGTTCCTAGAGCAGAACGTCCGGCAGGGCACGGGCATTCCCGGACCGTGCCCCCTCACCCGGTGGTTCATGCCAGAACCTATGCGAGAACGCGGACGCGGAGCGCCGTCACCACCTTCCGCACAGAGGTGGACGCGCCGTGCCGCCCGGCATCCGTGTGACCGAGGCGGTCACCCGCGCAGCGGACGCACCCGACGGCCCGGCGGTGCGGTGGCGCACCGGAGTCCTCGTCCCTGCCTTCTCGTGGAAGACATGGACCCAGGCATTCACGTCGGTGAACACCTCGGCCGGAACGCCGAGTTCGTGACAGCGGAGGAGCGGGATCACGGACGGCCGAGCGGTGAGGGCGAGGCCGAGGGCCCCGCGACCGTGGACATCGCGCCCCGCCACCGGTGGTGCCGGCCTCGGGCGGAAACGCACGGCGGCTCGTGCCCGGCGCCACGGGCGAGTTGCGCGAAGCATGCGTCATGCCCCCGCCCGCCCCGGGATGTTGAGGTTGCCGGGGTCCCGGCCGGGCTTGTCACGAACCGTCAGTTCTTGGCGCATCGCGCCGCTTTCCCCTCTTCGGCCCGCCCGATGCCCCACGAACAATGGTCCATACCTTGACAGGCCCACACGCCCTCCCTACCGTCACTGGGCAGCACGTTCAGACACTCGCCCCACATTCATGTACGAGAACGTCTTGAACTCCTTCGACGGAAGGCACCCCCATGCGCATCCGTACGCCGTTCCCCGCACTGCTGGCCACCGTGCTCGCCACCGGTGGTCTCGCCCTGACCTCCGCGACCGACGCGAACGCTGCGGCCGTCATCGATGTGAACACCGCGGCCCAGCTCAAGTCCGCCCTCGCCGCCGCGTCCCCCGGCGACACGATCCGACTCGCCGATGGCACGTACACCGGCAACTTCAAGGCGACCGTCCCCGGCACCGCCTCCGCCCGGATCACCCTCACCGGATCCGCCGGAGCCGTCCTCACCGCCGGCGGCGGCTACGGGCTGCACCTCGACGGCGCCTCCTACTGGACCGTCCGGGGCATCACGGTCACCGGCGGCCAGAAGGGCATCATGGCCGACACCGCCACCGGAGTCGTGATCGACTCGGTCACCGTGCACGACCTGGACATGGAGGGCGTCCACTTCCGCAAGTCCAGCAGGAACGGCGTCATCAAGAACTCACGGATCTACGACACCGGGCACGACGGCCGCGGCATGGGCGAGGGCGTCTACGTCGGCACAGCGGGCGACCTCTCCGACAGGAGCGACCAGGTCCAGATCCTGAACAACACGATCGGGCCGGGGGTCGGCGGCGAGAACGTCGACATCAAGGAAGGGACCACCGGCGCGAAGATCATCGGCAACATCTTCGACGGCAGCGGGCTGACCGGCGCCAACTACGACGACTCCTGGGTCGACGTGAAGGGCAACAACGTCCTGGTCGACGGCAACAAGGGGACGCGTACGACCAACAACGGCTACGAGACCCACACCCAGCAGAGCGGCTGGGGCTGCGGCACCGTCTTCCGCAACAACACCTCGAACCTGTCCGGCTCCAAGGGTGACAAGCAGATCGCGTTCAACGTCACCAACTACAGCACGAGCTGCCCGACCACCGTCTACAGCAGCAACACGGTGACCGGTGGCAAGGGGCTGACCAACATCACCGTCACGCCGTAACGACTCGCCGGACGGCCGCGGACACGAGTGAGGCCCGCTCCCCGAAGGGAACGGGCCTCACTTTCAGCTACGGCGATCACTCACCGGCCGGAGGGGCAGAGCGTCAGCTCTGGCCGCCCGCCAGCTTCTCGCGCAGGGCAGCCAGGGCCTCGTCCGACGCCAGGGCGCCGGAGTTGTCCGCGGACTCCGAGGAGTACGAGCCGCCACCGCTGCCGCCGGAGGCAGCCGGGGCGCCGCCGGCCGGGGCGGCAGCGCCCTCGGCAGCAGCGGCCTCGTCGGCCTCGCGGGACTTGATGACCTGGGCCTGGTGCTGCTCGAAGCGCTGCTGCGCCTCGGCGTACTGCGTCTCCCACGCCTCGCGCTGGGTCTCGTAGCCCTCGAGCCAGTCGTTGGTCTCGGGGTCGAAGCCCTCGGGGTAGATGTAGTTGCCCTGGTCGTCGTAGGACGCGGCCATGCCGTACAGGGTCGGGTCGAACTCGACCGACGCCGGGTCGGCACCGAAGGACTCGTTGGCCTGCTTCAGCGAGAGGCTGATGCGGCGACGCTCCAGGTCGATGTCGATGACCTTGACGAAGATCTCGTCGTTGACCTGGACGACCTGCTCCGGGATCTCCACGTGGCGCTCGGCCAGCTCGGAGATGTGGACCAGGCCCTCGATGCCCTCGTCGACACGCACGAACGCACCGAACGGAACGAGCTTGGTGACCTTACCGGGAACGACCTGCCCGATCTGGTGCGTACGGGCGAACTGCTGCCACGGGTCTTCCTGCGTCGCCTTGAGCGACAGCGAGACGCGCTCGCGGTCCATGTCGACGTCGAGAACCTCGACGGTGACCTCCTGGCCGACCTCGACAACCTCGGAGGGGTGGTCGATGTGCTTCCAGGACAGCTCGGAGACGTGCACGAGACCGTCGACGCCGCCGAGGTCCACGAACGCACCGAAGTTGACGATCGAGGAGACGACGCCGGAGCGGACCTGGCCCTTCTGCAGGGTCGTGAGGAACGTCTGGCGGACCTCGCTCTGGGTCTGCTCCAGCCAGGCACGGCGGGACAGGACCACGTTGTTGCGGTTCTTGTCCAGCTCGATGATCTTGGCTTCGAGCTCCTTGCCCACGTAGGGCTGGAGGTCGCGGACGCGGCGCATCTCGACCAGGGAGGCCGGCAGGAAGCCACGGAGGCCGATGTCGAGGATGAGACCACCCTTGACGACCTCGATGACGGTACCGGTGACGATGCCGTCCTCTTCCTTGATCTTCTCGATCGTGCCCCAGGCACGCTCGTACTGAGCGCGCTTCTTGGACAGGATGAGGCGGCCTTCCTTGTCCTCCTTCTGGAGAACCAGGGCCTCGATCTCGTCGCCGACCTTGACGACCTCGTTGGGGTCGACGTCGTGCTTGATCGAAAGCTCGCGGGAGGGGATGACGCCTTCGGTCTTGTAACCGATGTCGAGCAGGACCTCGTCCCGGTCGACCTTCACGATGACGCCGTCGACGATGTCGCCGTCGTTGAAGTACTTGATCGTCTCGTCGATCGCGGCGAGGAAGGCTTCCTCGTTACCGATGTCGTTGACCGCTACCTGCGGGGTGGTGGCGGTGGTCTCGGTGCTGCTCGTCATGTGGGAAAGGGCTCCGGTACGGACAGTGAGTCGTAGGTACTGCTACGCCGGGAGCCCGTATCGCCTCCGCTGAAGCCGGACAGCCCGGGAAGCACCGCACCCGCCGAACGGGAGGCGCCTCGTGAGCCGAGGGGACATACAACAGACGCGAGCGCGGCCTGCTAGGTCTGAGGCGCGCAGGCTCGCAGCGCAACTTGTAGCATACGGGGGCAGCCGGGCACGGTCAATGCGCGAAGGCGCACACCCGGGGCGCAACAGCCCATATCCGGCACAATTCGTGTTCCCCGAGGCCACATCGGCCCCAGGGGACAATCCGCGGGTACGGAGCCGTACGGGCAGCTGTCCCTGGGTACATACCGCGTACGGCGGGGTGAAGGCAAACTACAACGACGGGCACGATGAGCCAAGAGATCTACGCGGCCGAACCCGAGGCGACCCGCCGCGACGCCTCGGAAGCCGAGAGCACCCGGGCCAGTCGCGGCTGGTGGGACCGGAACGCCGACGAGTACCAGAGCGACCACGGCACCTTCCTCGGCGACGACCGATTCATCTGGGGGCCGGAGGGGCTCGACGAGGCCGAGGCCGGCCTGCTCGGCCCCGCCGAGTCGCTGAAGGGCCTGGACGTCCTGGAGATCGGCGCGGGCGCGGCGCAGTGCTCGCGCTGGCTCGCCACCAGGGGGGCCCGTCCGGTGGCCCTCGACCTCTCGCACCGGCAGTTGCAGCACGCGCTGCGGATCGGCGGCCGGGTCCCCCTGGTGGAGGCCGACGCGGGCGTGCTGCCCTTCCGGGACGGCTCCTTCGACCTGGCGTGCTCCGCATACGGCGCGGTGCCGTTCGTCGCCGACCCGGTGCAGGTGTTCCGCGAGGTGCACCGGGTGCTGCGCCCCGGGGGCCGCTGGGTCTTCTCGGTGACGCATCCGATCCGCTGGGCGTTCCCGGACGAGCCCGGACCCGAGGGGCTCTCGGTCGCGGCCTCGTACTTCGACCGCACCCCCTACGTCGAGCAGGACGAGCAGGGAAACGCCGTGTACGTCGAGCACCACCGGACGCTGGGCGACCGGGTGCGGGACGTGGTGGCCGGCGGTTTCCGTCTGGTCGATCTGGTCGAACCGGAATGGCCCGCCTGGAACCACCAGGAGTGGGGCGGCTGGTCCCCGCTGCGCGGGAACCTGATCCCGGGCACGGCGATCTTCGTCTGCGAACGGGACCGGCGACGGGGCTGATACCGCCTCCGCTCCCGGGAGCGGTATCGGGTACGGGCGCGGGGGCGCGCCGTACGAGACTGGGGGCGTGATCCGTACCGACGCCCTGGACCAGTTGCCCGTACGCACCGCTGTGCCCGCCCTGGAGCGGGCGCTCGACGACCGCGGTGTCGCGGTGCTCTGCGCGCCGCCCGGCACCGGCAAGACGACCCTCGTACCGCTGGTCCTGGCCGGTCTGACCGGTGGCGGGCCGGTGCGCCGGGTGGTGGTCGCCGAGCCTCGGCGGATCGCGGCCCGGGCGGCGGCGCGGCGGATGGCGTGGCTGATCGGGGAGCAGGCCGGCGGGCGGGTGGGGTTCACGGTCCGCGGGGAGCGGGTGGTGGGGCGCGACACCGTGGTGGAGGTGGTGACCACCGGGGTGCTGCTTCAGCGGCTGCAGCGCGACCAGGAGTTGTCCGGGGTCGACGCGGTGATCATCGACGAGTGCCATGAGCGTCATCTGGACGCGGACACGGTCGCCGCGTTCCTTCTTGATGTGCGGGAGGCGATCCGGCCCGATCTGCGGCTGGTGGCCGCGTCGGCGACGACGGACGCCGCGGGCTGGGCGCGGCTGCTGGGCGACGCCCCCGTGGTGGAGGCCCGGGGTGTCCCGCATCCGGTGGAGGTGGTCTGGGCGCCGCCCGCCGCCCCGGCGAGGCCGCCGCACGGGATGAGGGTCGATCCGGCGCTGCTGACGCATGTCGCGGCCACGGTGCGCCGGGCACTCGCCGAGCGGGACGGCGATGTGCTGTGCTTCCTGCCCGGTGTCGGCGAGATCGGGCGGGTGGCGGGGCAGCTGGCGGGGGTGGGGGCCGAGGTGCTCCAGGTGCACGGGCGGGCTCCGGCCGCGGTGCAGGACGCGGTGCTGGCCGGGTCGTCCGGGAGTCGGCGGGTGGTACTGGCCACGTCGGTGGCGGAGTCGTCCCTGACGGTGCCCGGGGTGCGGGTCGTGGTCGACTCGGGGCTGGCCAGGGAGCCGCGCACCGATCACGCGCGGGGGTTGAGCGCGCTGACGACGGTGCGGGCGTCGCAGGCGACGGGGAGGCAGCGGGCGGGCCGGGCCGGGCGTGAGGCGCCGGGGGCGGTGTACCGGTGCTGGGAGCAGGCGGAGGACGGGCGGCTCGCGCGGTTCCCGTCCCCGGAGATCGAGGTCGCGGATCTGGCGGCTTTCGCGTTGCAGGCGGCGTGCTGGGGCGATCCGGACGCGTCGGGGCTGGCGCTGCTCGATCCACCGCCGTCGGGTGCGATGCGCGCGGCACGCGAGGTGCTGACGGCCGTCGGCGCGGTGGATGCCGACGGGCGGGTGACCGACCGGGGCGTACGGATGTCCCGGCTCGGCCTGCATCCGCGGCTGGCGCGGGCGCTGCTGGACGGCGCGGTCGAGGTGGGCGGGCGGAGAGCGGCCGAGGTGGTGGCGCTGCTGAGCGAGGAGCCGCCGCGGGAGTACGGGGACGATCTGGCGGCCGCGCTGCGGACCGCCCGGCGTGGCGGGGACGGGTATGCGGCGCGCTGGCGGCAGGAGGTCCGGCGGCTCTCCTCCTCGGTCCGGGACGCGGGCGGGGGGTCGGGCCCGGACGACGGAGCCGTCGGTCTGGTGGCCGCCCTGGCGTTCCCGGAGCGGGTGGCACGGGCCCGGGGCGAGGGGGCGTTCCTGATGGTGTCGGGCACGGGTGCGCAGGTGCGGGACGGCTCGGGGCTGCGCGGTGCGCCGTGGCTGGCGGTCGCGGTCGCCGACCGGCCCGCGCACGCGGCGTCCGCGCGGGTGCGGCTCGCCGCCGTGATCGACGAGGACACGGCGCGGACGGCTGCCGGGCATCTGCGGTTCGCGGGTGAGGAGGTCCGCTGGGCCGACGGCGATGTGGTCGCCCGCAGGGTGGAGCGGCTGGGTGCCGTCGAGCTGTCGGTGCGCCCGCTGAAGGAGCCGGTGCCCGGGCTGGTGCGCGAGGCGCTGGTCGAGGGACTGCGGCGCGAAGGGCTCGGGCTGCTGCGCTGGACGCGTGAGAGCGAGCAGTTGCGGGAACGGCTCGCGTTCTTGCACCGGGAGTCGGGGGCGCCCTGGCCCGATGTGTCCGACGGTGTCCTGCTGGACCGCACCGGGGAGTGGCTGGAGCCGGAGTTGTCCCGGGCGCGGCGGCGCTCCGACCTCGCACGGATCGACGCGGGACAGGCGTTGCGGCGGCTGCTGCCGTGGGCGACCGGTGAGGCGGCGCGGCTGGACGAGCTGGCGCCGGAACGGATCGAGGTGCCGAGCGGCTCCCGTATCAGGGTGGAGTACGGCGGGGCGCAGCCCGTACTCGCGGTGAAGCTCCAGGAGCTGTTCGGCCTGCAGGAGACCCCGAGGGTGGCCGGGGTGCCGGTGCTGGTCCATCTGCTGTCCCCGGCCGGCCGGCCCGCGGCCGTCACCGCGGACCTGGCGTCGTTCTGGCGGGACGGCTACCGGGCCGTGCGGGCGGAACTGCGCGGCCGCTATCCGAAGCACCCGTGGCCGCAGGACCCCACGACGGTGGAGGCGACCCGGTTCACGAAGAGGGCCCGGCAGTAGGCGACGCCGCGAAGCCTGCTGCCGGACCCTCCGTGGCCCGGCTCAGGCGGGAGCGGGTTGCGGGTCCGGGGCGGGTGCCGGTGCCCCGTCGGGCAGTTCGCCGTCCGGGCGCCGCGAACGGGCCTCCAGCCACAGGGCGAGTGCGAGCAGTCCGGCGCCGAGGGCGAGGAAGCCCCAGGGCAGGTACGAGGTGAGCAGCAGGACCAGCAGGCGCTGGGACTTGACCAGGGCGACGATCGAATCGACGTAGTCCTCGCGCATCTTCACATGCCCGGCGAACACGGTGACGGTGTCCTTCGGCAGACCCATCGCCTTGGCGTTGCGCAGCTCCTCCTTGTGGACCTCCTCGCCGTTCACGGGCGCCCCGGTGACCGGGTCCACCCAGAACATGCGCTTGGTGGTGTACCAGCGGGTCATGCCCGTCTTCGCGATCTGCTCCGGGGTGACGCCCTTGATGGGCATCTTCTTCGGCATCGGGACCTTGGTCCACGGAATGGTCTGCTCGAAGTAGTAGACGTCCATGCCGTGGAAGGTGCGGGTGCCCTTGTAGTGGATCGGCGAGCTGGTGCGGGCCTGGGCGTCGAAGTACTCGTAGTCGCGTTTCTGGGTGAGGAAGGGCCACTTGAACTCGATGCCCTCGCGCCTGACCGGATCACCGTCGACCATTTCGCCCGTGGCGTGGACGGGGGCCTGGCTGTGCGCGTCGAAGATGTAGCGCTCGGGGATCTCGGAGACCATCTTGCCGTCCGGACCGACCACGTAGCTGAGGGCGTCCCAGACGACGACGTCGCGTCCGGCGCTGCGCTCGATCTTCTCGGACTCCTCCACATTGCCCTTGAGGGTCTGCACGATGGTGACCTTGGGGACCCGCTTGACCTTCATGTTGTCGTTGTAGTCGAGGAGGGTGGCGGGTTTCGCCTCCAGCACCGTTTCCTGGTACTGACTGGGCGGGATCTTCGCCAGCCTCGGGAAGGCGTACCAGCGCAGCAGGGGCGACATGGCGGCGAAGAACACGGCGAAGGCCAGGAGTACGAGGCTGGCTCGACGGCGCATGGTGGTGCCTCCCTCAGCTTCTGTTGCTTCTTCCGGTGACTAGTTCTTGGGGCCCGGGACGGTGGTCAGCAGAGGTTTGGGCGAGGTTTCCCCGGGCGGGGCGCCGATCGCGCTGATGGTGAGGACGAGCGCGAGGGCTGCGGCCAGCCCGATGGCGGCGGCGACGAAGGCACGCATGCCGGATCCTCCCGGGAAGCACGGATCTGATGGGTCGTCAGGGTTGGGGCACCGTAGCAATGCGGGCGTGAGATGAGAACACGTAGGACAGCCCCTCTGCCGTGGTGGCGGAGGGGCTGTCGTGGCAATGCGGCCGGGCGGGTCAGGCGGCGGGGGGCTCCGGGGCCTCAGTTGCCGCCGGGGCCTCGATCCCGAGCTCGATGACGATCGTGGCACCGCCCTCGGTGGTGAGGCGCAGCTTGTAGGTGCCCTCGGCGTCGTCCGCGTAGATCTTCGGAAGCTTCAGGATGCCGTCGGCGTCGGTCGCGAGGTCCGTGAGGGTACGGACGGTCTTGCCGTCCTCGTCCTTGAAGTACGGGCCCTTGTCGTTCTCGGCCGGCTCGTCGGCGTCGGTGATCATGGTGGCGGTGACGGCGACCCCGGAGGCGATCGCGCCCTTGTAGGTGGCCTTGACCTCGACGATGTCGGCGAACTCGGTGCCGGGCGCGGCGGTCAGTGCCTTGTCGTCGGTCCTGGCGATCGCGTCGGCCCGTCGGGCGGTGACGGTCGCGGAGTAGGTGACGGCCGGCAGCGAGCGGCCGGTGGCGACGGCCCGCACCGTGAACGTCCCTGTCGTCCCGCCCGCGTTCAGCACCGGGGCGGTGACCGTGCCGTCGGCTCCGGTGAGAAGGGTGACGGCGGTCTTCTTGCCGCTGAAGGTGGCGTCCGTGTCACCGGCGACGGTGAAGGTCACGGACACCTTGGCGAGCGGGCCGCCGAGACTGTTCCTGGCCCGCACCTTGATCCGCTCGGCGAACGCGTCGCCCGCCGTGGCGGTCAGCGGGCCGGTGCCGGCGTTCTCCACACCCGCGAGGGTCTGCGACGGCTCGGGGGTGGGCTTCGGGGTCGGGGTGGTGCCGCCGCCCGGCTTCGAAGGGTTCGGGCTCGGCTTCGGCTTCGGCTTCGGCTTCGGCTTTGTCGTTCCGGACGGCGAAGGGGACGGAGTCGGGCTGCCGGGACCCGGGTCCGTACCGCCGCCGAGGCCGGGCGGGACCGATCCGGTGCCGTCGGGGATCTCGTGGGTGCCGCGCTTGTAGTACTCGAACCAGGAGCGGACCGTACGGAGGTAGACGTCCGAGTGGTTGTAGCTCAGGACCGCCCGGTCGAGATCCGCGGCGACGGACAGATCGCGGGAGCCGGCGCAGAGATAGCGTCCGGCGGCGAGGGCCGCGTCGTAGATGTTGTTGGGGTCCTCGCGGCCGTCGCCGTTGCCGTCCTGGCCCCAGGTCGCCCAGGTGGACGGGATGAACTGCATCGGGCCGACGGCTCGGTCGTGGGTCGAGTCCCCGTCGTACACCCCGTTGTCGGTGTCCTTGATCATGGCGAAGCCCCGGCCGTCGAGGACCGGACCGAGGATCGGGGAGAACGTGGTGCCGTTCGCGTCGACCCTGCCGCCGCGGGCATGACCGGACTCGACCTTGCCGATCGCTGCAAGCAGTTGCCATGGCAGTCGGCAGGCGGCGTCGCTGCCGGCGATCTTCTGTTCGGCCTTCTTGTACGCGGCCAGGATCGAAGCCGGTATGCCCGATTCCGCTCGGCCGGTGACGGGGAGGTTCGTGCTGGTCCCCGGTTTGTCGGGCGTGTTCAGCGGGGGCAGGTCCGTGTAGTACGGCGAATTGCCGGTGGCCGCGCCGCTGTCGGGCGAAGGCGCTGTTCCGGTGGCCTGCGGGTCGCCGCTGTCGCCGACCAGCGGTGTACCGGGGGCTCCTGAGGCCGAGAGCGCCGCCACGGCGACGGCGGCCACGGCGGTGGTGGTCGCCCCCTTGCGAAGTCGGCGACCGAATTGCGCTGCCATACCCCTGGTCCCTCCCCGTCGACGGCTGTCCGCGCTCCCCAGCGCCAGGACTCAGGCGACCCTACGGCAACTTGTGCCGCCGGGACACTGTGCCCTGACCGGTTCTTACCTGTTTTTCACGTTCCCGACAGCAAGTTGTACGGCCGTGGCCCGGCGGAGGCCGGGGGCTCACGCATACTGACCGCCATGCCGTTCACACTCAGTCATGCCGCCGCCGTGCTGCCGGGGATGCGGCGGAACGGGACGGCGCGGGGCCCGCTGCTCGCCTCCGCCCTCGTCGCGGGTTCGTTCGCCCCCGACATGACGTACTACGCGGACACCGCGATCCCCGGTGCCATGGAGTTCGGCCGGGTCACCCACTCGGTGGGCGGCGTGTGCACGGTCGATGTGCTGATCGCGGCGGCGGTGGTGGCGCTGTGGCTGCTGCTGCGCGAACCGCTGGTGGCACTGCTGCCGCAGGCCTGGCAGGGCCGGGTGCATGCCTTCGTGCGGGGGCGACGAAGGACGTGGCGGGTCCGGGACGGCGGGTGGTTCGTGCTGTCGGCGGTCGTCGGGGCCGCCACCCATGTCGTCTGGGACGCCTTCACGCATCACGACCGGTGGGGTGTGCGGCTGGTTCCGGTGCTCGGCGGGAACGTCGGCGGATTTCCGGTGTTCCAGCTGGTGCAGTACGGCAGTTCGGCGGCGGCACTGGCTGTGCTCGCGTGGTTCACGGCATCGGGGCTGCGGCGGGCCGGGGCGCACCCCGTCCCGCCGTCCGTGCCGGTGCTGGGCCGTCGCGGGCGGTGGGCGGTGGGCGTGCTGCTCGGCGTCTGCGTACTGCTCGGCGTCGTGCACCGGTGCGCACGCTGGTATGCGCATTTCCAGCACATCGACACACCGCTGGACATCATCCCGACCGCCTGCTTCGGCGCGGGGGCGGGGTTGGCGGTGGGCCTGGTGCTGTACGGGGTGTGGATGCGGCTGCGGCGTACGCGCGCGTCCGCTCCCCCGGTCGTCGCCGGACGGGCCTGAATCCTCAGGGGCCCGTCCGGAGCCCGGCCCGTCCGGCGTACCGCCGCGGTCAGTGCGCGGCGGACTCCCAGTCCGTACCGACGCCGACCGAGACGTCCAGCGGGGCACGCAACTGCACGGCCGTGGACATCTCGTGGCGGAGAATCTCCTCCACCTGGGCCCGCTCGCCCTCGGCGATCTCCAGGACGATTTCGTCATGGACCTGGAGCAGCATGCGGGACTTCAGCTTCCGCTCGGTCAGCGCCCGGTCGACCTGGAGCATGGCGACCTTGACGATGTCCGCCGCGGTGCCCTGGATCGGGGCGTTGAGCGCCATCCGCTCGGCCATCTCGCGGCGTTGGCGGTTGTCGCTGTTGAGATCGGGGAGATAGCGGCGGCGGCCGAAGACCGTCTCCGTGTAGCCGGTGGCCCTGGCCTCCTCCACCACACGGTGCAGATAGTCACGCACTCCGCCGAACCGCTCGAAGTAGGTGTCCATCAGCCCGCGTGCCTCACCCGCCTCGATGTTCAGCTGCTGGGACAGGCCGAACGCGGAGAGCCCGTATGCGAGTCCGTAGCTCATGGCCTTGATCTTGCGGCGCATCTCCGGGTCGACGGCGGACTTGTCGACGCCGAAGACCTGCGAGGCGACCGTCGTGTGCAGGTCCTCGCCGGAGGTGAATGCCTCGATCAGGCCCGCGTCCTCGGAGAGATGAGCCATCACCCGCAGTTCGATCTGGCTGTAGTCGGCCGTCATCAGCGTCTCGAAGCCCTCGCCGACCACGAAGCCCCGGCGAATGGCCCGGCCCTCGTCCGTACGGACCGGGATGTTCTGCAGGTTGGGGTCGGTGGAGGAGAGCCGGCCGGTCGCCGCCACCGTCTGGTTGAACGTGGTGTGGATACGGCCGTCGGCCGCGATCGTCTTGATCAGGCCCTCGACGGTGACCCGCAGCTTCGCCTGCTCGCGGTGGCGCAGCATGATGACCGGCAGCTCGTGCTCGGTCTGCGCGGCGAGCCAGGCCAGGGCGTCGGCGTCCGTCGTGTACCCGGTCTTCGTCTTCTTCGTCTTCGGCAGGCCCAGCTCACCGAAGAGCACTTCCTGGAGCTGCTTGGGCGAGCCGAGGTTGAACTCGCGGCCGACCGCGGCGTGCGCCTCCTTCACCGCCTGCTGCACCGCACCGGCGAACTGCTGCTCCATGCCTTCCAGATGGGCCCGGTCGGCGGCGATGCCGTGCCGCTCCAGACGGGCCAGCAGAGCGGACGTCGGCAGCTCCATGCCGTGCAGCAGGTCGGTCGCGCCGACCTCCGCCAGCCGGGTGGTGAACGCGTCGCCCAGATCCAGGACCGCGCGGGCCTGCGTCATCAGGGCGTCGGCCTCGGCCCGGTCGTCGGCGCCGAAGGCCAGCTGCCCGTCGGCCGCCGCCGCGGGGGCCAGCTCCCGGCCGAGGTACTCCACCGCCAACGCGTCCAGCGCGAAGGAACGACGGCCGGGCTTGACCAGATAGGCGGCCAGCGCGGTGTCCATCGTGACGCCGTCGACCTGCCAGCCGTGCTCCGGGAAGACCCGCATGGCGCTCTTCGCGTTGTGCATGACCTTCGGCCGACGCGCGTCGGCGATCCAGGCGGCGAACGCCTGCTCGTCGCCCTCGTCGAGCTCCGCCGGGTCGAACCAGGCCGCCGCGCCGCCGGCCGCGGCGAGCGCGACCTCGGTGACCGTGCCGGCACCCACCGCCCATGTGTCGACGGTGGCCACGCCGAGCGGCTGCCCGCCGTGCTCGGCGAGCCAGGGCGCCAGCTCGCCCGCGCCCAGCACCGCGCCGTCCAGCTCGACGCCCGCGGCGGGCTCCGGGGCCTCGTCCTCGGCCGCGCCCGGGTCGACGGCCAGCAGCCGCTCGCGCAGGCTCGGGTTACGGATCTCCAGGACGTCCAGCACACCCGTCACCGCGGTGCGGTCGTACGGCGCGCGCTCCAGGTCCTGCGGGATCTTCGGCAGCTCCACGTCGCGGACCATCTCGGTCAGCCTGCGGTTCATCCGCACCGCGTCCAGGTGGTCCCGGAAATTCTGGCCCGCCTTGCCCTTGACCTCCTCGGCGCGCTCCACCAGTTCGTCGAACGAACCGAACTGGTTGATCCACTTCGCGGCGGTCTTCTCGCCGACGCCGGGGATGCCGGGGAGGTTGTCCGACGGGTCGCCGCGCAGCGCCGCGAAGTCCGGGTACTGCTGCGGCGTGAGCCCGTACTTCTCCTCGACCTTCGCCGGGGTGAAGCGCGTCAGCTCCGAGACCCCCTTGGTCGGGTACAGCACGGTGACGTTGTCCGTGATCAGCTGGAACGAATCGCGGTCACCGGTGACGATCAGCACCTCGAAACCGGCCGCCTCGGCCTGGGTCGCCAGCGTCGCGATGACATCGTCCGCCTCGAAACCCTCGACCGCGAAACGGTCGGCGTTCATCGCGTCGAGCAGCTCGCCGATCAGCTCCACCTGCCCCTTGAACTCGTCCGGGGTCTTCGAGCGGTTCGCCTTGTACTCGGGGAACTCCTCGGAGCGCCAGGTCTTGCGGGAGACGTCGAACGCCACCGCGAAATGCGTCGGCGCCTCATCACGCAGCGTGTTCGCCAGCATCGACGCGAAGCCGTACACCGCGTTCGTCGGCTGCCCCGACCCTGTCGTGAAATTCTCCGCAGGCAGCGCAAAGAACGCCCGGTACGCCAGGGAGTGCCCGTCCATCAGGAGCAGGCGCGGTCGGTTGTCTGCCGTCTTCTTCGATGCCGTCTCAGCCACGCCCCCGATCCTGCCACGGACCACTGACAATCCCGACCGGACGTGACACCCGGCACCTCTGTCGGTGCCGCGTGACAAAATCGCAGGACGAACACATACCGCGTCGATGCGTACGCGCACCGCGCAGGTCCGCAGTCGGCCCGAAGGGGAGCGCACCATGGCCACGAAGCCGCCCGAAGGTGACCCGGTCCAGGACGCGCCGCTGATCGAGCCGGCGCAGCACGCCGCCGCCGGACTGCCGGCCGTGGCCCACAGCCTGCTGATCGCCCAGCAGCAGATGGGCGTGCGGCGCACCGCACAGACCCTCCTCAAGGTCAACCAGAAGAACGGCTTCGACTGCCCCGGCTGCGCCTGGCCCGAGGGTGACAAGCGGCACACCGCGGAATTCTGCGAGAACGGCGCCAAGGCCGTCGCCGAGGAGGCGACGCTGCGCCGGGTCACCCCCGACTTCTTCGCCGCCCACCCCGTCGCCGACCTCGCCTCGCGCAGCGGGTACTGGCTGGGCCAGCAGGGCCGGATCACCCAGCCGATGTACCTCCCCGAGGGCGCCGAGCGGTACGAGGCGGTGACCTGGGAGCGCGCCTTCGGCGTCATCGCCGAGGAGCTGGGCGCGCTCGGCTCCCCCGACGAGGCCCTCTTCTACACCTCGGGGCGCACCAGCAACGAGGCCGCGTTCCTCCTCCAGCTGTTCGCCCGCGAATTCGGCACCAACAACCTCCCCGACTGCTCCAACATGTGCCACGAGTCCTCCGGCTCGGCACTGACGCAGACCATCGGCATCGGCAAGGGCAGCGTCTCGCTGGAGGACCTCCACCGGGCGGACCTGATCATCGTCGCCGGACAGAATCCCGGTACCAACCATCCCCGGATGCTCTCCGCCCTGGAGAAGGCCAAGTCCGGGGGCGCGAAGATCATTTCGGTGAATCCGCTGCCCGAGGCCGGTCTGGGGCGGTTCAAGAATCCGCAGACCCCGCTCGGCATGATCAGGGGCGCCGCGCTCACCGACCTCTTCCTGCAGATCCGTATCGGCGGCGACCAGGCCCTCTTCCGACTTCTCAACAAACTGATCCTTCAGACCCAGGGCGCCGTCGACGAAGCCTTCGTGCGGGAGCACACCCACGGCTACGAGGAGTTCGCCGCCGCGGCCCGCGAAGCCGACTGGGAGCAGACCCTCGCCGCCACCGGCCTCGACCGCGGCGCCGTCGAGGAGGCGCTCGCCATGATCCTGGCCTCGAAGCGCACCATCGTGTGCTGGGCCATGGGCCTCACCCAGCACAAGCACTCCGTGCCGACCATCCGCGAAGTCGTCAACTTCCTGCTGCTGCGCGGCAACATCGGCCGTCCCGGCGCCGGGGTCTGCCCCGTCCGCGGCCACTCCAACGTCCAGGGCGACCGCACCATGGGCATCTTCGAACGGCCCTCGCCCGAATTCCTCGACGCGCTCGACAAGGAATTCTCGATCACCTCACCGCGCCACCACGGCTACGACGTCGTCCGCTCCATCCAGGCACTGCGCGACGGCGACGCCAAGGTCTTCTTCGCCATGGGCGGCAACTTCGTCGCGGCCACCCCCGACACGGAGGTCACCGAGGCCGCGATGCGCCGCGCCCGCCTCACCGTCCATGTCTCCACCAAGCTCAACCGCTCGCACGCCGTGACCGGCACCCGCGCGCTGATCCTGCCCACGCTGGGCCGTACCGACAAGGACGTCCAGGCGAGCGGCAAGCAGTTCGTCACGGTCGAGGACTCCATGAGCATGGTCCACGCCTCGCGCGGCAACCTCACCCCGGCGAGCCCGCACCTGCTCTCCGAGCCCGCCATCGTCGCCCGCCTCGCCCGCGCCGCCCTCGGCCCCGGATCCGCCACCCCCTGGGAGGAGTTCGAGAGGGACTACGCGACGATCCGCGACCGCATCTCACGCGTCGTCCCCGGCTTCGAGAACTTCAACGCCCGCGTCGCCGAACCGGGCGGCTTCACCCTCCCGCACGCCCCGCGCGACGAGCGCCGCTTCCCCACCGCGACCGGCAGGGCCAACTTCACCGCCGCACCCGTGGAATACCCCGAACTACCCGAAGGCAGGCTGCTGTTGCAGACCCTGCGCTCGCACGACCAGTACAACACCACGATCTACGGCCTCGACGACCGCTACCGCGGCATCAAGGGCGGCCGCCGAGTCGTCCTGGTCAACCCCGACGACGCCCGCGCCCTCGACCTCGCCGACGGCGCGTACACCGACCTCGTCAGCGAATGGAAGGACGGTGTGGAACGCCGCGCCCCCGGCTTCCGCGTCGTGCACTACCCGACCGCCCGGGGCTGCGCCGCCGCCTACTACCCGGAGACCAACGTGCTGGTCCCCCTCGGCTCGACGGCAGACACCAGCAACACCCCTGCCAGCAAGTCCGTGGTCGTCCGCTTCGAGAACACCCGGAAAGAGAACACCCACGCGGCGAACGCCCGCGGGGAGAACGTCCAGGGGTAGAAGGGCCGGGAGCGGAACGTCCGGGGAAATCCGCTCCCACAACCCACTAAGCGTTCGCTCAGTCGTCTGATAAGAACGATGCACACAGCAATAAAGCTATGAATCGGACGATCGGAGCCGGCCCATGGGCGAGCACACCGCACCCACATTCCCCCAGGAGATCATCGACGAGTACGCCGCACTCGGCGTCGACCTGCCCGCCCTCTTCTCCGCCGGCCACCTGGGCGAACGCATGGGAGTCACGATCGTCGAAGCCTCCGCGGACCGTGTCGTCGGCACCATGCCCGTCGAGGGCAACACCCAGCCGTACGGACTGCTCCACGGCGGCGCCTCCGCCGTCCTCGCCGAGACCCTCGGCTCGATCGGCTCCATGCTGCACGGCGGCGCGACCAAGCTCGCCGTCGGCGTCGACCTGAACTGCACCCATCACCGAGGGGTACGCAGCGGACTCGTCACCGGCATCGCCACCCCCGTACACCGCGGCCGTTCCACCGCCACCTACGAGATCGTCATCACCGACGAGCACGACAAGCGGGTCTGCACCGCCCGCCTCACCTGCATGCTCCGCGACGCACCGCAGGCCGGCGCCGCCTGACCCGCCGAAACACCTCGCGCAACGCCACCGACACCGCTGCCCGGCCGGACCCCGTTCCGTCCGGGCAGCTCCATTTCCACCCACAACCACCGCCACAAGGAGCACAGTTGAACAATCGATTCAGCCAACTCCCTTGACCTCACTGATCGTTGTGTGGCCCACTCAGCACTCCGGCCACACCGCCGACGCATTCCGCACAGGCAACACCGCGTCGCCACACAGCGCCATATGTAACACTGCGTAACAAGCGTGCCTGGCACACACACACCTTCACGCAGCACTCCGAACCCGGCCTCCGGACGCCGGGCAGTTCGTCGCGCCCACCCGGACCTCTCCCCGACCCACATCGCGCGACAGCACCAAGATCTGCTCAAGCCCCTTAGCAGAGCTGCGCGTTCTCAGAATGCGGTCACTTCACCGACCGGCAAAAAGCCGTACATGTCCGCACAGCCACCTCAAGCCTTCCTCAAGGGCATAACAAGACAGTCACATCCTGCGGCGGACCCATCCCGGACCACCACACCTGCGCCTAGAGTCACCGCCAGTCACCGCGCCGCCGGGCGCGTCTGCAGCACGGCCCTGTACCAACCAGTACGGCCCGGCGAACGACACGGCACCTCAAGCAGAGGAGGCCGCGCCAGGGAAAGGACCTTTCGTGCGACACCGTTCGTTGCTCATCCTCACCACAGTGCTCACCACCGGAGCACTGACACTCACCGCCTGCGGGTCGCGCGACGACAGCAATAACAGCAGCAGCGGCGACACCCAGACCGTCGTCATCGGCGTCGACGCGCCCATCACCGGCGACCTGTCCGCCCTCGGCCTCGGCATCAAGAACTCCGCGGACCTCGCCGCCAAGACGGCCAACAAGGACAAGACCGTCCCCGGCATCAAGTTCGAGGTCAAGCCGCTCGACGACCAGGCCCAGCCCTCCGTCGGCCAGCAGAACGCCCAGAAGTTCATCGACGACGACACCGTCGTCGGCGTCGTCGGCCCCCTGAACTCCGGCGTCTCCCAGTCGATGCAGAAGCCGCTCAACGACGCCGGCCTCACCCAGGTCTCCCCCGCCAACACCGGCACCGAGCTCACCCAGGGCGAGAACTGGAAGACCGGCGACAAGAAGCGCCCCTACAAGACCTACTTCCGCACCGCCACCACGGACCAGATCCAGGGCGCCTTCGCCGCGAAGTACCTCTTCAACAACGCGAAGATCAAGCAGGTCTACCTCATCGACGACCAGAAGCCCTACGGCGCCGGTCTCGCGGCCTCCTTCAAGAACACCTTCACCACCCTCGGCGGCAAGATCGTCGGCAACGACCACGTCAACCCCGACGACCGCGACTTCAACGCCGTCGTCACCAAGGTCAAGAAGTCCGGCGCCAAGGCCGTCTACTACGGCGGCGAGTACCCCGCCGGCGCACCCCTGAGCCAGCAGCTCAAGGACAGCGTCCAGATCCCCCTCATGGGCGGCGACGGCATGTACAGCGCCGACTTCATCAAGCTCAACAAGAAGGCCCAGGGCGACATCGCCACCTCCGTCGGCAAGCCCGTCGAAGAACTCGACTCCGCCAAGAAGTTCATCGCGGACTACAAGACGGCCGGATACAAGGACGCCTACGAGGCCTACGGCGGCGGCACCTACGACGCCACCTGGTCGATCATCGAAGCCGTCAAGCTCGCCGTCGCCGACAACAACGGCAAGGTCCCCGACGACCTCCGCGCCAAGGTCCTCGACGCCATGAGCAAGGTCAAGTTCGACGGTGTCACCGGCCCCGTCTCCTTCGACGAATTCGGCGACACCACCAACACCATGATGACCGCCTACCAGGTCGACGGCGGCAAGTGGACGTCCAAGCTCAGCGAGGCCTACAAGCCGTAACCAAGCTCCCGGTCACACCTCGCTGACCCACCAGACCGCGCGGGAGCGCCACCAGCGCTCCCGCGCGGTGCCATATCCGAACCACTCCACGGAGGCCCTGCGGTGAACGAACTGCCGCAACAGCTGGCCAATGGACTCATCCTCGGCGCGATGTACGGTCTCATCGCGATCGGCTACACGATGGTCTACGGAATCATCCAGCTCATCAACTTCGCCCACGGCGAGATCTTCATGATCGGAGGCTTCGGAGCTCTCACCGTGTACCTCTGGATGCCGGCCGGTGTCTCCCTCCTCGCGATCATCCCACTCATGATCATCGGCGGCGTCATATGCTCCGTCGCCGTCAGCGCCGCCGCCGAACGCTTCGCCTACCGGCCCCTGCGCAACGCACCCAGACTGGCCCCGCTCATCACCGCGATCGGACTCTCCCTCGCACTCCAGCAGGCCATCTGGAAGTGGTACCCCGACGCCAAGAAGGACCGCTCCTTCCCCCAGTTCAAGGGCGAAGCGATCGACATCTTCGGCGCCCACATCCAACGCGGTGACCTCTTCGTCCTCATCACGGCACCCATCTGCATGCTCGCCCTCGGACTCTTCGTCTCCAAGACCCGCTCCGGCCGCGGCATGCAGGCCACCAGCCAGGACCCCGACACCGCCAAGCTCATGGGCATCAACACCGACCGCATCATCGTCATGGCCTTCGCCATCGGCGCCGCGTTCGCCGCCGTCGCCGCCGTCGCCTACGGGCTCAAGAACGGCCAGATCGGCTTCAAAATGGGCTTCATCATGGGCCTCAAAGCCTTCACCGCAGCAGTCCTCGGCGGCATCGGCAACATCTACGGCGCCATGCTCGGCGGAGTCGTACTGGGCGTCGCCGAATCCCTCGCCACCGGCTACATGAGCAACGTCCCCGGCATGGAACTCTTCGGCGGCGGTGCCTGGAAGGACGTATGGGCCTTCGTCCTCCTCATCATCGTCCTGCTGCTCCGCCCCCAGGGCCTGCTCGGCGAACGCGTCGCGGATCGGGCGTGATACGCATGACCACCAACCACACCACCGCGCCCGGACCCGCCGCCTTCCTCCCGGTCCCCGCAGCCGCAGCCCGCATCGGCACCCTCGCAGGCGCCGCCATCGCACTCGCCGGCACCTTCCTCGCCTGGACCTGGACCAGCGAATTCCCCGGCGACCTCACCGTCACCGGCTACCCCGGCGGCCTCCAGGTCCTCACCCTCATCAGCGCCGCACTCACCCTGCTCCTCACACTCTCCGGGTACGGCATCCGAGGCCTCGGCTGGCTCACCCCCGGCGGCACCAACAGCCCCGTCCGCCTCCTGGCACTCGGCACCCTCGGCACCACCGGCTACACCATCGGCGCCATCGCCTACGACCTCGGCGGCGTCGTCAACCTGGAACCCGGCGCCTGGGTCAGCGGCATCGGCGCACTCATCGCCGCCATCGCCGCACTCGGACTCCCCGACGACCAGCCCCACCCCACCACGACCACGGATCCCACCGCCTGGCAGCGCTTCCGCAACAGCCTCGGCGCCCCCGCCGCCGGCCGCGCCGAACCGCTCCCCGCCTGGGCCGAAATCCTCATCATCGCCGTCGCCTTCGGCGCACTCCTCTACGTCTTCAGCTACGGCGTCGACACCAGGTACGCCGAACTCTTCATCGGCTTCCTCATCACCGTCGGATTCGCGTTCACCGCACTCCACCGCGCCGGACTCGTCGCCCGCATCACCACGCTGACCGCGAAACACCGCAACGTCACCCTCGCCGCCGCCCTCGTCGCAGCCGTCTGCTTCCCGTTCACCCAGCAGAAGGAGGAGTACGCGCTCATCGGCGCCAACATCCTCATCTTCGCGACCGTGGCACTCGGCCTCAACGTCGTCGTCGGCCTCGCAGGCCTCCTCGACCTCGGATACGTCGCCTTCCTCGGCGTCGGCGCCTACGCCGCCGCCCTGGTCTCCGGCTCCACCATGTCGGCCATCGGCGTCGAATTCCCCTTCTGGGCCGCCGTACTCACCGGCGCCGGAGCCTCGCTCGTCTTCGGCGTCCTCATCGGCGCCCCCACCCTGCGACTGCGCGGCGACTACCTCGCCATCGTCACCCTCGGCTTCGGTGAAATCTTCCGCCTCACCGTGAACAACCTCAACGGCAACAGCGGACCCGACCTCACCAACGGCTCCCAGGGCATCCCCAGCATCCCCGACCTCAATTTCTTCGGATTCGACTTCGGACTCAAACACGACATCCTCGGCTTCACCCTCGGCAGGTCCGCCAACTACTACCTGCTGATGCTCGTCTTCACCGCCGTCGTCGTCCTCGTCTTCCGTCGCTCCGGAGAATCCCGCATCGGCCGCGCCTGGGTCGCCATCCGCGAGGACGAGACCGCGGCCACCGCCATGGGCATCAACGCCTTCCGGCTCAAGCTGCTCGCCTTCGCCCTCGGCGCCACCCTCGCCGGACTCGCCGGAACCGTCCAGGCACACGTCAACTACACGGTGACACCCGAGCAGTACCAGTTCGCCGGCTCCGTACCGCCGAACTCCGCCTTCCTGCTCGCCGCGGTCATCCTCGGCGGCATGGGAACCCTCAGCGGCCCCCTCGTCGGCGCCGCACTCCTCTACCTCATCCCGGCCAAGCTGCAGTTCATGCAGGACTACCAGCTCTTCCTCTTCGGCGTCGCACTCATCCTCCTGATGCGCCTGCGTCCCGAAGGACTGGTCGCCGACCGCAGGAAGCAACTCGAATTCCACGAGTCCGACCAGCCCGACGTACCGGAACCACGGCAGTCCGAAGAGACCGGCGCCGGCATCGCCAAGGCGGGGGCGTGACCACCATGACCACCACCACGAAAACCGCCACCACCGTCCTCGACGCCAACGGCGTCACCATGCGCTTCGGCGGTCTCACCGCCGTACGCAACGTCGACCTCACCGTCAAGACGGGCGAGATCGTCGGTCTGATCGGCCCCAACGGCGCCGGCAAGACCACCTTCTTCAACTGCCTCACCGGCCTGTACGTCCCCACCGAGGGCCAGGTCAGCTACAAGGGCGCCGTCCTGCCGCCCAAGCCCCACCTCGTCACCCAGGCAGGCATCGCCCGCACCTTCCAGAACATCCGGCTCTTCGCCAACATGACCGTCCTGGAGAACGTCCTCGTCGGACGCCACACCAGGACCAAGGAAGGCCTCTGGTCCGCCCTCCTGCGGCTGCCCGGATTCACCAGGGCCGAGCACGCCAGCCGCGAACGCGCCATGGAACTCCTGGAGTTCATCGGCCTCCAGGACAAGGCCGACCACCTCGCGCGCAACCTCCCCTACGGAGACCAGCGCAAGCTGGAGATCGCCCGCGCACTCGCCAGCGACCCCGGACTCCTCCTCCTGGACGAGCCCACCGCCGGCATGAACCCCCAGGAAACCCGCGTCACCGAAGAACTCATCTTCGCCATCCGCGACCAGGGCATCGCCGTCCTCGTCATCGAGCACGACATGCGCTTCATCTTCAACCTCTGCGACCGCGTCGCCGTCCTCGTCCAGGGCGAAAAGCTCGTCGAGGGCACCTCCGACGTCGTCCAGAGCGACGAACGCGTCGTCGCCGCCTACCTCGGCACCCCCTTCGAAGGCGCCCCCGGCGCCGAAGAAGTCGCCGAGGTCGAAGCCGCCGAAGCAGGCGCCACGAAGACGGCCGACAACGCCGACACCAACAGCACCACTAGCACTACCGGCACCACCGGCACCACCGGCACCACCGGCACCACCGGCACCGAGGAGGAGGACACCCGATGACCGCACTGCTGGAGGTCGAGGATCTCCGCGTCGCCTACGGCAAGATCGAAGCCGTCAAGGGCATCTCCTTCACCGTCGAAGCCGGCCAGGTCGTCACCCTCATCGGCACCAACGGTGCAGGCAAGACCACCACCCTGCGCACCCTCTCCGGGCTCCTCAAGCCCGTCGGCGGCAGCATCGTCTTCGACGGCAAACCGCTCAACAACATCCCCGCCCACAAGATCGTCTCCCTGGGCCTCGCCCACTCCCCCGAGGGACGCCACATCTTCCCCCGGCTGACGATCACCGAGAACCTCCAGCTCGGCGCCTACCTCCGCAACGACAAGGCGGGCATCGAGAAGGACATCCAGCGCGCCTACGACCTCTTCCCCATCCTCGGGGAACGCCGGAAGCAGGCCGCCGGAACCCTCTCCGGCGGGGAACAGCAGATGCTCGCCATGGGCAGGGCCCTCATGTGCCAGCCCAAGCTCCTGATGCTCGACGAGCCCTCCATGGGCCTCTCCCCGATCATGATGCAGAAGATCATGGAGACCATCGTCGAACTCAAGGCCCAGGGCACCACCATCCTGCTCGTCGAGCAGAACGCCCAGGCCGCGCTCTCCCTCGCGGACCAGGGACACGTCATGGAGGTCGGCAAGATCGTCCTCTCCGGCACCGGCGCGGACCTCCTCCACGACGAGTCCGTCCGCAAGGCCTACCTCGGCGAGGACTGACGCACTCGACGTACGGACGAAAGAGGCCCGCATCCCGGATCACTCCGGAATGCGGGCCTCTTCCTTACGGACGCGAACGCCTACTCGCCGTCCTTCGCCGCCCGCTTCTTCTCCTCGGCATCCTCGATCAACGCCTCGGCAAGCTGCTGCATCGACAGCCGACGGTCCATCGACGTCTTCTGGATCCACCGGAACGCGGCCGGCTCCGACAGACCGTAATCCGTCTGCAGAATGCTCTTCGCCCGGTCCACCAGCTTCCGCGTCTCCAGCCGCTGCGCGAGGTCGGCGACCTCCGTCTCCAGCGCCTTCAGCTCCGCGAACCGCGACACCGCCATCTCGATGGCCGGCACCACGTCGCTCTTGCTGAACGGCTTCACGAGATACGCCATCGCCCCGGCGTCACGCGCCCGCTCGACAAGATCGCGCTGCGAGAACGCGGTGAGCATCAGGACGGGCGCGATGGACTCCTCGGCGATCTTCTCGGCGGCGGAGATCCCGTCCAGGATGGGCATCTTCACATCGAGGATGACCAGGTCCGGCCGGTGCTCCCGGGCGAGCTCAACGGCCTTCTGCCCGTCGCCCGCCTCGCCGACGACCGCGTAGCCCTCTTCCTCCAGCATCTCTTTGAGATCGAGACGGATCAGCGCCTCGTCCTCGGCGATGACGACGCGGGTCGTCAGCGGCGGAACGTGCGACTTGTCGTCGTCGGCGGCGGGCTGGGGCGACTCGGGGGCGGTCACGGGGACTCCTCGTTCCAAGGGCAGGTACAGCTCCTACGAGCCTACCTAGCAGCGGACTGGGCGTGTCACCCGGTACACTTTCCGGCAGCAGCCTCGCCGGGTTGGTGGAATGGCATACACGGATGTCTCAAACACATCTGCCCGAAAGGGCTTGCGGGTTCGAATCCCGCACTCGGCACATATGAGACAAAGCGGATGTTCACGTTCTCGTGAACATCCGCTTTTTGCTGCACTCCGTAGCGAATGGTCGCTCATGGTGTTCGTATGAACTTCCACGGACCAGAACTACGGCAGAGGGCGCTCACTCTTCTCCGAGGCGGCGCAAGGAACGCGGACGTGGCGCGGAAGCTGAACGTGCCAGCAGGCACCGTCGGCTACTGGAAGCACATGGACCGCGCCAAACGCGATGAGTGTCCCGGAGCACATCGTTCCTTCTGCCCGCGATGCGACGGAAAGCTGGATCAGCCGGCGTATACATACCTGCTCGGCCTCTACCTCGGCGACGGACACATAATCCAGAACCGTGCCATGCGGACGCCCAGCCTGTCCGTCACCTGCGCCGACTCATGGCCTGGCCTCATGGACCTGTGCGAAGAGGCCATGCGCGCAGTCTTTCCCGAGAACTCCGTATGCAGAGTCCGCCGGAAAGGCTGCCACGAAGTGAAGATGAGCTCGAAACACCTTTGGTGTCTCTTTCCGCAACACGGCCCCGGCAAGAAGCACGAACGCCCCATCATTCTCGAACCCTGGCAGCAGGAAATCGTCGACGCACACCCCTGGGACTTCATCCGGGGCCTGATCCATTCCGACGGGTGTCGAAACATGAACTGGACCACCCGCATCGTGGGTGGCGAGCGCAAGCGCTACGAGTACCCGAGGTACTGGTTCACCAACGTCTCAGACGACATCCGGCAGCTCTACACCGACACTCTCGACAAGGTGGGCGTCGAGTGGAAGCACTGCACGCGCGCGGGCAAAAAGTACAACATCTCCGTCGCCCGACGGGCGTCCGTCACTCTCATGGACGCCCACGTCGGGCCGAAGTACTGAGCACTGAGAACCGGTCTACTTCGGGCTGTCGTCCTCGCCGATGCGGTGCACCCGGACCAGGTTCGTCGAGCCCGGGACCCCTGGCGGGGAGCCGGCCGTGATGATCACGACGTCGCCCTTCTCGCAGCGACCGATCTTCAGCAGCTCCTCGTCGACCTGGGCCACCATCGCGTCCGTCGATTCCACGTGCGGGCCGAGGAAGGTCTCGACGCCCCAGGTGAGGTTCAGCTGGGAGCGGGTGGCCGGGGCCGGGGTGAAGGCCAGGAGCGGGATGGGTGAGCGGTAGCGGGACAGGCGCCTGACCGTGTCGCCGCTCTGAGTGAAGGCGACCAGGAACTTGGCGCCCAGGAAGTCGCCCATCTCGGCCGCCGCGCGGGCCACTGCTCCGCCCTGGGTGCGGGGCTTGTTGCGGTCGTTCAGCGGCGGGAGGCCCTTGGCGAGGATGTCCTCCTCGGCGGCCTCGACGATGCGGGACATCGTGCGGACCGTCTCGACGGGGTACTTGCCCACGCTGGTCTCGCCGGAGAGCATCACCGCGTCCGTGCCGTCGATGACCGCGTTGGCGACGTCGGACGCCTCGGCGCGGGTGGGACGGGAGTTGTCGATCATCGAGTCGAGCATCTGAGTGGCGACGATGACGGGCTTGGCGTTGCGCTTGGCGAGTTTGATCGCGCGCTTCTGGACGATCGGCACCTGTTCCAGGGGCATTTCGACGCCGAGGTCGCCGCGGGCGACCATGATGCCGTCGAAGGCGGCGACGATGCCGTCGATGTTCTCGACGGCCTGGGGCTTTTCGACCTTGGCGATGACGGGGAGGCGGCGGCCTTCCTCGTCCATGATGCGGTGGACGTCCTCGATGTCGCGGCCGCTGCGCACGAAGGACAGGGCGATGACGTCGGCGCCGGTGCGCAGGGCCCAGCGGAGGTCTTCGATGTCCTTCTCGGAGAGGGCGGGGACGGAGACGGCGACGCCGGGGAGGTTGAGGCCCTTGTGGTCGGAGACCATGCCGCCTTCGACGACGGTGGTGTGGACGCGGGGGCCGTCCACCTCGGTGACTTCGAGGGTGACGCGACCGTCGTCGACGAGGATGCGTTCGCCGGTGGTGACGTCGGTGGCGAGGCCGTCGTAGGTGGTGCCGCAGGTGTGGCGGTCGCCTTCCATGGGTTCGACGGTGATGGTGAAGGTGTCGCCGCGTTCAAGGAGTACGGGGCCTTCGCGGAAGCGTCCGAGGCGGATCTTCGGGCCTTGAAGGTCGGCGAGGATGCCGACGCTGCGTCCGGTTTCGTCGGAGGCCTTGCGTACGTGGCGGTACCGCTCTTCGTGTTCGGCGTAGGTGCCGTGGCTGAGGTTGAGGCGGGCAATGTCCATTCCCGCTTCGACCAATGCCTTGATCTGCTCGTATGTGTCGGTGGCGGGTCCCAGGGTGCAAACGATTTTTGCTCGGCGCATGGTTCGACCCTAGACCTTACCTACGGGTAGTGATTTGGCTGCGCGTGACTACCCAACGACCTTTGGATGAAGGGTTATTGACAAGTGTTGAATTGTGCGCCGGGGTGCTCGGATGAGCATTCGTCTCAGAGTTGTGGGGGAGACATGGTGAAGCGGGCGTTCACCTGGGCGTGGACGGTCTGGCGTTGTGGTTCGAGGTCGAGGGCGGTCGGTTCGGTTGTCGCTCCGCCGTAGGCGGCGCGTCCGCGGATGCCGCCGGGTGCGGCGGGCATAGGGACCGCCGGGGCGGTGTTCTCCGCGCCGAGGTCGGCGAGTTCGACGAGGGCGGTGAGCCGGGCGCCGAGGGCGTCGGCGTATTCGCGGGCGCGTTGGACGGCTTCGTGCACGGCTTGGCGGCGGGCGGCCGCGTGGGCGGGTGAGTCGGGGCGCAGGCTCCACCAGGGGCCGTTGACGCGGGTCATGTCGAGGTCGGCGACGCGGGTGGTGAATTCGCCCAGCGCGGTGAAGTCGTTGAGGACTGCGGTGACGTGGACACGTCCGTGGTAGGCACGGATTTTTTCGTCGCGGCCGTGTTTGGTGGGTTCGGGGGTGATGGAGAGTGCGCCGGTTTCGAGTTTTTCGATGGCGGGTCCGTAGGACCGGGCGAGTTCGAGGACGTGGCTGTTGCGGCGGGTGAGGTCTTCGAGGGCGGTGCGGCGGTCCTTTCCGCGGGCGCCGACGGTGATGCCGATGTGGGCGATCTCGGGGTCGACTTCGAGTCGGGCCTCTCCGCGGACGGCGACGCGGGGGTGTTCGGGGGTGCCGTAGGGCGGCGGGGTGTCGGTCATGTGTTCACTGTCGCATCCGGGTAGGACAGCGGGTGGTCATCAGATCGAAACCCGCAGGGGGTGTTGCCGGGTGTTGCTCCTGGGTCATTATCTACGCGCGTTGTGTACTGCGAGAACTGAGATGTGGGAGTAGAAATGCCGCTGAACCGTAGGACGTTCCTGGGCACATCGGCGGCCGCCGGTGCCGGTGTGGCGATCGCCGGAGGCTCCGCCGTACCTGCCGCGGCCCTCGACAAGGGGCAGGGTCATGGGCAGGGGCGTCCGTCGAAGCGGTATTCGTTCACCGTGATGGGCACGACCGATTTGCATGGAAATGTCTTCAACTGGGACTACTTCACCGACCAGGAGTTCGACGACAAGGCGCACAATGACGTCGGCCTGGCGAAGATCTCCACTCTGGTGGACCAGGTGCGCCGGGAGAAGGGCCGCCACAACACCTTGATGATCGATGCGGGTGACACGATCCAGGGCACCCAGTTGTCGTACTACTACGCCAAGATCGACCCGATCACGGCCAAGCGCGGTCCGGTGCATCCGATGGCGCAGGCGATGAACGCGATCGGATACGACGCCGCGGCGCTCGGCAATCACGAGTTCAACTACGGCATCCCGGTGCTGCGGAAGTTCGAGGAGCAGTGCGACTTCCCGTTGCTGGGTGCGAACGCGCTGGACGCGAAGACGCTGCGGCCGGCGTTCGCCCCTTATGTGATCAAGAAGATGCGTACTCCGCACGGTCCGGATGTGAAGGTCGCGATCCTGGGTCTGACCAACCCGGGCATCGCCATCTGGGACAAGGCGAACGTCAGCGGGAAGATGGTGTTCCCCGGTCTGGAGGAGCAGGCGGCGAAGTTCGTGCCGCGGCTGCGTTCCATGGGTGCGGATGTCGTGATCGTCTCGGCGCACTCGGGCACCAGTGGTACGTCGTCGTACGGTGATCAGGTCCCGTACGTCGAGAACGCGGCCGGTCTGGTGGCCGAGCAGGTGCCGGGTATCGACGCGATTCTGGTCGGGCACGCGCATCTGGAGATCCCCGAGTACTTCGTGGAGAACAAGCAGACCGGCAAGAAGGTGGTGCTCTCCGAGCCGTTGAAGTGGGGGCAGCGGCTGACGCTGTTCGACTTCGATCTGGTGTGGGAGAAGGGTCGTTGGGTGGTGGAGAAGGCGGGTTCGCAGGTGCTGAACTCCAACACCGTGGCCGAGGACCCGAAGATCACGAAGCTGCTCATGGACGAGCACAGGAAGGTCGTGGCGTACGTCAATCAGGTCATCGGCACGTCCACGGCGGCGATGACGACGGCGGAGGCGGCCTGGAAGGACGAGCCGATCATCGATCTGATCAACGTCGTCCAGGCGGAGACGGTGAAGGCGGCGCTGGCCGGCGGTGCGTACGCGGCGCTTCCCGTTCTCTCGCAGGCGTCCTGTTTCTCGCGTACGGCGCAGATCCCGGCCGGGAATGTGACGATCAAGGACGCGGCGGGGCTGTATCCGTTCGAGAACACCCTTGAGGCGCGGCTGTTGACCGGGGCGCAGCTGAAGGACTATCTGGAGTTCTCGGCCCGGTACTACGTGCAGACGGCGGCCGGTGCTCCGGTGGACACGTCGAAGCTGACGAACGCGGACAACACTCCGGACTACAACTATGACGCGGTGTCGGGGCTGACGTACGACATCGACATCGCGAAGCCGAACGGTTCGCGGATCGTGAATCTGTCGTTCGAGGGGAAGCCGATCGATCCGGCGGCTCAGTTCGTGCTGGCGGTGAACAACTACCGGGCCAGTGGTGGTGGCAACTTCCCGCACGTGGCGGGTGCCAAGCAGCTGTGGGCGAATTCGGAGGAGATCCGTAACACGATCATCGCCTGGGTGCAGGCGAAGGGTTCGGTGGACGCGGCGCAGTTCGCCTCGGTGGACTGGCGGCTGACGCGTGAGGGTACGCCGGTGTTCTAGGGTCTTTCGTTCGGATCGGGCCGGATCGGCGAGCGGGGTCCGGTGCCGTGGATCGCGAGGCGGAGGAGGGAGTCATGGCGGCGCCATGGCAACCGACGCCGACGCGGCGAGGGGCGGCACCGGGGCACGCGAGCCCGGCGTGATCCGGACGGGAGGTTTGGCCCTGGGGTCCTTCGTTCGGACCGGGCCTGATTCGGAAGGGACTCTCTGGGCACTCGCTTTGTGGCCGACGGCCGTCCTCTCCTTCGGGAGGGGGCGGCCGTTTGCTGTCTGCGTGCGTGTGGCCGGCTTCAGTTGCTCTGGACGAGGGGGACGAGGTCGGGGCTCTGGGGCGTGGGGATGTGTGAGGCCCGGGGTGTGAGGCCGAAGGTGGTGAAGGCGGTGCGTTCGGGGAGAGGGTAGGCGTCGGTGCCGGTGAGGTTGTTGAGGATGGTGGCGCTGCGCCAGGCGGCGAGTCCGAGGTCGGGGGCTCCGACGCCGTGGGTGTGGCGTTCGGCGTTCTGTACGTAGACCTTGCCGGTGACGGCGGGGTCGAGGACGAGGCGGAAGCTGTCGTCGATGCGGGGGCGTGCGGAGGCGTCGCGGCGCATGTAGGGGTCCAGACCGCTGAGGATGCGGTCGAGTGGGCGTTCCCGGTAGCCGGTGGCAAGGACGACGGCGTCGGTGGTGAGGCGGGAGCGGGTGTTCTGCTGGGTGTGTTCGAGGTGGAGTTCGATGCGGGTGTTGGCGACGCGTCCTGCGGTGCGTACGGAGACCCCGGGGGTGAGAGTGGCGTCGGGCCAGCCGCCGTGGAGGGTGCGGCGGTAGAGCTCGTCGTGGATGGCTGCGATGGTGTCGGCGTCGATGCCTTTGTGGAGCTGCCATTGGTGGGGGACGAGTTCGTCGCGTACGGATTCGGGCAGCGCGTGGAAGTAGCGGCTGTAGTCGGGCGTGAAGTGTTCCAGGCCGAGTTTGGAGTACTCCATGGGGGCGAATGCGGGGGTGCGGGCGAGCCAGTGGAGCTTTTCGTGCCCGGTGGGGCGGGCGCGCAGGAGGTCGAGGAAGATCTCGGCGCCGGACTGTCCGGATCCGATGACGGTGATGTGTTCGGCGTCGAGGAGTCCGTCCCGGTGCCGGAGGTAGTCGGCGGAGTGGATGACGGGGACGGATTCGGCTTCGGTGAGGGGTCTGAGGGGTTCGGGGATGTAGGGCTCGGTGCCGATTCCGAGCGCGATGTGGCGGGCGTGGGCGCGGCCGAGGGCTTCGGCTTCGCCGTCCTTGTCGAGTTGGGTGAAGTCGACTTGGAAGAGTCCGCGTTGGTTGTTCCAGCGGATGGCGTCGACCTGGTGGCTGAAGTGGAGGCCGGGGAGCTGGTCGGTGACCCAGCGGCAGTAGGCGTCGTATTCGGCGCGTTGGATGTGGAAACGCTCGGCGAAGTAGAAGGGGAAGAGCCGGTCGCGGCTGCGCAGGTAGTTGAGGAAGGTCCAGGGGCTCGCGGGGTCGGCGAGGGTGACGAGGTCGGCGAGGAAGGGGACTTGGAGGCTGGCTCCGTCGATGAGGAGGCCGGGGTGCCAGTGGAAGGAGGGGCGTTGTTCGTAGAAGGCGGTGGTGAGGGGGTGGGGGGTGGGGGGGATGCCGTGGGCGAGAGCGGCGAGGGAGAGGTTGAAGGGGCCGATGCCGATGCCGACGAGGTCGTGGGGGCGGCGTTTCTCGGGGGTGGGCAGGTCGGTCATCGGGGGGTGTTGCCTTCCGCGAGGTCGTGGGTGAGTCGGTCGACGAGGTCGAGGAGTGTGCGGAGGTCGTCGGGGGTGGTGTGGGGGTTGAGGAGGGTGGCTTTGAGCCAGAGGCGGTCGTCGGTGCGGGCGCGGCCGAGGACGGCGTGGCCTCGGGTGAGAAGGGTGCGGCGGATGGTGGCGACGGTGTTGTCGTCGGCGTCGGTGGGACGGAAGAGGACGGTGCTGATGGTGGGGCGGTCGTAGAGGTCGAGGGTGGGGGTTGTGGTGATGAGGTCGGCGAGTCGGTGGGCGGCGGTGATGGTGCGGTCGATGAGGTCGGCGAGTCCGGTGCGGCCGAGGGCCTGGAGGGTGACGGCGATCTTCAGGGCGTCGGGGCGGCGGGTGGTGCGCAGGGAGCGGCCCAGGAGGTCGGGGAGGCCGGCTTCGGTGTCGTCGGCGGCGTTGAGGTAGGGGGCGTGGTGGTGGAGTGTGTCGAGGCGGGTGCGGTCGGGGACGGCGAGGATGCCTGCGGGTGCGGGTTGCCAGCCGAGTTTGTGCAGGTCGAGGGTGACGCTGTGGGCGCGGTCGAGGCCGTGGACCTTGGTGCGGTGAGTGGGGCTGAAGAGGAGGGGCCCGCCGTAGGCGGCGTCGATGTGGAGTTCGGCGCCGTGGGTGGTGCAGAGGTCGGCGATGTCGTCGAGGGGGTCGATCCGGCCGGTGTCGGTGGTGCCTGCGGTGGCGGTGACGAGCAGGGGGCGGTGGAGTTCGGTGAGGGCTTGGTCGAGTGCGGCGAGGTCCATGACGCCGGCCGGGGCGGGGATGACGAGGGGTTCGGGGAGTCCGAGGAGCCAGGCGGCGCGGGTGATGCTGTGGTGGGCGTTGGCGGCGCAGATGGTCTGTACGGGGCCGTTGCGTTCGCGGGCGAGGAGCAGGGCGAGTTGGTTGGCTTCGGTGCCGCCGGTGGTGATGAGTGCGTCGGGCGAGGGGTGGTGGGGGTAGATCTCGGTGGCGAGTGCGGCGGTGATGTCGGCTTCGAGCGCGGAGGCTGCGGGGGCCTGGTCCCAGGAGTCCATGGAGGGGTTGAGGGCGGAGGCTGCGAGGTCCGCGGCGGTGGCGAGGGCGAGCGGCGGGGTGTGAAGGTGGGCTGCGCAGAGGGGGTGCGCGGGGTCTGCGGCGCCTTCGGTGAGGGCGCCGACGAGGGTGCGCAGGGCGTCGTGGGCGCCGGTTCCGTGGTCGGGGATGGCGGGGTGGGTGGCGGTGCGCATCCTGGGGGTGACGGCGTCGGGTCCGCCGGCGGGGAGGGGGCCGTCGCGTCGGTGGGCTCCGTCCTGGAGTGCGGTGAGGACGGTGTCGATGAGGGGGCGCAGGGCGGCGGGGCCGGTGGTCGAGCCGGCGAGGGGCGGGGTGGGCATGGCGGCGGGGCCCTTCGGGTGCGCACGGGTGGACATGCCAGCTTGTCCGGGTTTTCGGGTGCGCGGCCGTGGAGCTCGGTGATCTGAACTCGAAAGGGGGATGTGGATGGGTCGGGGGGCTGTTGTCGGGAGTCCCGGTGGTATGGGTGTGGCGCCGGATACGGGTGTGCCCGGCGCCTCCTGTGTGGTGGGGGTGGCGCCGGGCACGGGTGGTGCGGTCCCGGGGGCGGTGTGGTGCGGTCCCCGGGGTCGGGGGTGGTGCGGATCTGCGGAAGCGGGTCAGTGGGCGTCGCGGACGGCGAGGGCGCGGCGCAGGTCGTCGATCTGGTCGATGAGCTTGCGGCGCAGTGCCGGGATGAGGGTCTTGTCGTTGAGTGCCTGCTCGCCGAGGTGGAGGCTGTCGGTGTCGACGGCGTACGCGGGGAAGGCGTAGCGGCCCGCCGCATCGGCGATGGCGGGTCCGCGGCGGGCGGCGAGCCGGGTGGCCTCGGGGTAGTAGCGGGGCACGTAGTCCTGTACGAGGTCGGCCTGTTCGGGCTGCCAGAAGCCCTGGGCGGTGGCGGTGAAGAGGTAGTTGGAGAGGGTGTCGTCGTTGAACAGGGCGTCCCAGGCGGCGGCCTTGGCCTCGGGGGTGGGGAGGGCGGCCCGGCAGCGGGCGGCGCCTTCCTGTCCGGTGGCGCTGGGGTCCTGTTCGAGTTCCGCGGCGATGACGGATTCGTCGGTGGCGCCGAGGACGGCGAGGCGGGTGAGGATGCGCCAGCGCAGTTCGGGGTCGAGTTCGGGTCCGCCGGGTACGGTGCCGTTGCCGAGCCAGTCCTGGATGGTGTCGGGCTGGGTGGCGGCGTCGATGAGGTGGCGCACGGCGATGAGGCGCAGGCCGGGGTTGTGGCCGTCCTCGGTGCGGCGGATGAGGTCGCGGCACAGGGCGGTGAGGGTGGCGAGGGCGGCGGGGCGCTTGTCGGGTCCGAGGTAGCGGCCGGTGATGTGGGCGCCGGCGAAGGCGAGTACGCCCTGGGCGAGGGCGAGGTCGGTCTCGTGCGGGAGGTGCGCGCGGGCGGCGTCGAGGTAGGCGGTGGGGGCGAGTTCGCCGTCGCGGACCATGTCGCGGGCGGCGTTCCAGACGACGGCGCGGGTCAGCGCGTCGGGGATGCCGGAGAGGTCGCGTACGGCGGTGTCCCAGGACGCGGCGTCGAGGCGGACCTTGGCGTAGCTGAGGTCTCCGTCGTTGAGGACGACGAGGGCGGGGCGTCGGCCGGGGAGGTCCTTGGCCGTGCCGTTCTGCGGGACGTCGATCTCGAACCGGTCGCGCAGGACGAGGCGGTCGGGGCCGGCGTGGGCGTCGGGGGCGTGGTCGTACGCGCCGACGGCGATGCGGTGGGGGCGGCTGCCGGTACGGTCGACGGTGAGGGACCAGGTCCCGGCGGACTCCTCGACCTGGGGGGTGAGGGTGTCGACTCCGGCGGTGCGCAGCCAGGCGTCGGCCCAGGCGTGGACGTCGCGGTCGGTCGCCGATGCGAGGTTGTCGATGAAGTCGGCGAGGGTGGCGTTGGCGAACTTGTGGCGGGCGAAGTGTGCGTTGATGCCGGCCAGGAAGTCCTTCTCCCCGAGCCAGGCGACGAGTTGGCGCAGTGCGGAGGCGCCCTTGGCGTAGGAGATGCCGTCGAAGTTGAGCATCGCGGACGCGGTGTCGGGGACGGCGGCCGGGTCGGGGGCGACGGGGTGGGTGGAGGGGCGCTGGTCGGCGTCGTAGCCCCAGCCCTTGCGGGCGACGCCGAAGTCGACCCAGGTGTCGGTGTAGCGGGTGGCTTCGGCGAGGGTCTGGTAGCCCATGTACTCGGCGAAGGACTCGTTGAGCCAGATGTCGTCCCACCAGGCGAGGGTGACGAGGTCGCCGAACCACATGTGGGCCATCTCGTGGGCGATGACCATGCCGCGGGTCTGGCGCTCGGTGTCGGTGACGGCGGAGCGGTAGACGAACTCGTCGCGGAAGGTGACGAGTCCGGGGTTCTCCATGGCGCCGGCGTTGAACTCGGGTACGAAGGCCTGGTCGTAGGAGTCGAAGGGGTAGGGCTCGTCGAACTTCTCGTGGAACCGGTCGAAGCAGGCGCGGGTGATGTCGAGGATCTCGTCGGCGTCCGCGTCGAGGTACGGGGCCAGTGAGCGGCGGCAGTGGATGCCGAAGGGCAGTCCGGCGTGTTCGGTGGTCACGGAGTGCCAGGGGCCCGCGGCGACGGCGACGAGATAGGTGGAGATCGGCGGGGTGGCGGCCAGGGTCCAGCGGCCGTCGTCCCGCTGTTCGGCGATGCCGTTGCCGAGGACGGTCCAGCCTTCGGGTGCGGTGACGGTGAGTTCGAAGACGGACTTGAGGTCGGGCTGGTCGAACGCGGCGAAGACGCGTTGGACGTCCTCCATGAACAGCTGGGTGTAGACGTACGTTTCGTTGTCGGTCGGGTCGGTGAAGCGGTGCATGCCTTCGCCGGTGCGGGAGTAGCGCATGGCGGCGTCGATGCGCAGTTCGTGGGCGCCCGCGGTGAGCGCGGTGAGCGGGAAGCGGTTCTCGACGAGGTCGGCGGGGTCGAGAGGCTGTCCGTCGAGGCTGATCGAGCGCAGGGCGGCCGGCTTGAGCTCTACGAACGTGTCCCCGGCCGCGGTCGCGGTGAACTGGATCACGGTGCGGGAGTCGAAGGTCTCCTCCCCAGCGGTCAGATCGAGGTCGATCGTGTACCGGTGTACGTCGAGGAACTGGGCTCGGGTCTGCGCTTCGTCGCGCGTCAGTACGGACATGCGTCCATGCTGCCGTACGGGGTGGGCCGGGCGCAGGCGGGTTGTGCCGAGGCGGATCGGTGACGGGCGGGGCCCTGCGGGGTGCGCTCGGGGTTCCGGGCGGTACGGAAGCGTTGGTTGACACGATCGGCTAATGCCATTAGCTTCAGAGCTACATTCATTAGCCCGGAGGGTGGACATGACCGAGTTCCTGACGATCGACGGCGGCCGGCTGGCGTACGACGTGACCGGCGAGGGCCCGCTGATCGTGCTCGCCCACGGCATGGGCGACAACAGAGGGGCCTACCGGGAAACGGCCGCCCGGTTCGCGGCGGCCGGTTGGCGGGTCGCCTGCGTGGACCAGCGCGGTCACGGTGAGTCCAGCGTCGGCTGGGCGTCCTACACCCGCACCGACGTGGCGGCCGACCTCCTCGCCGTGATCCGGCACCTGGGCGGCCCCGCCGTGATCGTGGGTCACTCCTTCGCCGGCGGCGCCGCCACCATCGCGGCGGCCCAGGAGCCCGAACTGGTCGGTGCCGTCGTCGAGATCAGCCCGTTCACCCGCGCGCAGAAGATCAGCCCGCGCGCCCTGCTGTCCCACGCCCGCTACCGCAAAGGCATGAGCCTGCTGATGGCCGCCGGTCTGCTGCGCAGCGTCGGGCTGTGGAAGCGCTACCTCGACCACGCCTACCCGGGCGTCAGGCCCGTCGGCCACGCCGACCATGTCGCCGCCCTGGAGACCGACCTGCGCAGGCCGGGCCGGATGGCCGTCGTCAGCAGGATGGGCATGTCCGCACCCACGGACGCCGGTGCCCGGCTCGGCGACATCCGGTGCCCCGCTCTGGTCATCGAGGGCACGCTCGACCCCGACTGGGCCGATCCCGGGGCCGAGGGCGCGGGCATCGTGGCTGAGATGCCCGCAGGGCTCGGCCGGCTCGTGATGATCGAGGGAGCCGGCCACTACGCGCACGTCCAGTTCCCGGACGAGGTCGCCGCGGCCGTCCTGGCCTTCCTCAAGGTGGCCGCGCGTGGCTAGGGCAGCACTCACCCCGGATGCCGTCGTCGATGTCGCGCTGCTGACCGTCGACGAGAAGGGCCCCGCCGCGCTGACCCTGTCGGCGGTGGCCGACCGGGCGGGCGTCGCCACCCCGTCGCTGTACAAGCACGTGCGCAACCTGGCCGAACTGCGCGACCTCATGTCGGCGCGCATCATGAACGAGATCGCGGACCAGGTCGGCGAGGCCGTGCTGGGGCGCTCCGCCGACGAGGCGATCCGCGCGCTCATGGTGGCCTGGCGGCACTACGCCCTGCGCCACCCGCACCGCTGCTCGGCACTCGTCCAGACGCCCGAGCCGCACACGGCCGAGGCCGGGGCGCGACTGATCAACATCATGCTCGCCACCTTCCGCGCCTACGGAATGGCCGACTCCGCGGCCATCCACGCGGCCCGCTGCCTGCGAGCGGCCGTCCACGGCTTCGCGGTTCTGGAGACCGAGGACGCCTTCGAACTGCCGGAGGAACTGGACGAGAGCTACGACCTGCTGATCCACATGGTGGTCACGGGCCTGCGGACACCTCGCTGATCGGCCGGTGACGCGGGACCACCGGCCGAACACCTCGCGCGGTGCGCCGACCGCGACGGCCGAGATCGGCAGGGGTGACTCTCCGGAGCCGCCCCACGGCGCTCAAGGGGTCTCGCCGTGCGTCGCCGACTCCTCCGCGATCCGCTCGTGATGGCGGATGACCTCCGCCACGATGAAGTTCAGCAGCTTCTCCGCGAAGGCCGGATCCAGATGCGCGCTCTCCGCCAGCTGCCTCAGCCGGGCGATCTGCCGGCTCTCGCGGGCCGGGTCGGCCGGGGGCAGGTGGTGGGCGGCCTTGAGGTGGCCGACCTGCTGGGTGCACTTGAAGCGCTCGGCGAGCATATGGACAACAGCGGCGTCGATGTTGTCGATGCTCTCGCGCAGCCGGTTCAGTTCCGCGCGTACGGACTCGTCGATGTCCCTCGTGGTCATGGTCAGCGAGCTTACGGCCTCCCCCACGACGGGGAGCGGGCTCCCGGTCGCGCGGGAGGCCGTGGGCCCGGCCGGGCTCAGACGGCCGGACCCGCGGGGGCGATCGTCGGGGGGTGCTCCGGGTCCGGGACCTGGTCGCTCCAGCCGCCCGGGACGCTGCGGCCCTGCTGTTCGCGGAAGCGGACCGGGGCGGCGCCGACCCGGCGGGCGAACAGTCGGGAGAAGTACGCCGGATCGTCGTACCCCACGCGTCGGGCGACCGCGGCGACCGGCAGGTCCGTGGCGGCGAGGAGTTCCTTGGCGCGGCCGAGCCGGATGCCGAGGAGGTAGTCCTTGGGGCTGCAGCCGGCGCCCCTGCGCACCGCCGTGCGCAGTTCGGCGGGGGTCATGCCGTGCCGGGCCGCGTGCTCGGCGACCGACAGCGGCTGGAAGGCGTCGCGGGCGAGGGCCTGCAGGACCGGGTCGCCGTCGTGGCTGACATCGGCGCGGGCCCGGCGCAGGGCGACGAGGAGTTCATGGACGGCGGCGCCGGTCTCGACCTCCAGCAGCGGATTGCCGCGCCGCGCCGCCCGCACCATGCGCCCGACCGCGGCACGCGGGCCCGCCGTGTCGGCGAGCGGGACGAGCGGCCGGTCGGGCTCGATGTAGCCGAGTTCGGTGTATGTGGCGGTGGCCGGGCCGGTGAAGTCCACGAAGCTCTCGTCCCAGCCGGTTCCGGGGTCGGCTCCGTAGTGGTGCGGGGTGCCGGGCGTCAGCCAGATCAGGCTGGGCGCGACGACGGGCACCCGGCGGCCGTCGGAGCCGCTGAACCAGCCGCTGCCGGAGTTGATGACGACGGCCACGTGGTGGTCCAGGGTGCGCGGGCCGACCGTCGGCAGGGCGCCGTGCTGCAGTCCCACGCCCAGACAGACCAGGCCCAGCCGGTGGTGGAGCGGGCTGGGAGTGAAGAAGCGCATCCAGGTGTGGTACATCGGCCTTCCTTCCTCCCTTTCATCCATTGGTCCGAACAATTGTGTCCAAACAGCAGTGATCTTTGTCCATGGACCGGCCGCACGCCAGGGGGCGAAGCTGGGTTGCAACATTCCTCCCGGGTCCGCCCGCTCCGTGGTGCGCGCCGTCGTGCGGTCCGCCGGGGGCGCGCGGCCCGGGGGACCGCACGCACAGGAGAGTACGAGCACGATGGCTGATTTCACCGTGGGGGACGACCACTTCCGGCTCGACGGGAAGCCCGTACGGCTGCTGTCGGGCGCCCTGCACTATTTCCGGGTCCACGAGGCACAGTGGGACCACCGGCTGTCGATGCTGCGCGCCATGGGACTCAACTGTGTCGAGACGTACGTGCCGTGGAATCTCCATGAGCCGCGGCCCGGCCGGTTCCGGGACGTGGCGGCGCTGGGCCGGTTCCTGGACGCGGCGCAGCGGGCCGGGCTGTGGGCGATCGTGCGCCCGGGACCGTACATCTGTGCCGAGTGGGAGAACGGCGGCCTGCCGGCCTGGGTGACGGGTCGCTTCGGCCGACGGGTGCGGACCCGTGACGAGGCGTATCTGGGCGCCGTGGAGCGGTGGTTCACCGCGCTGCTGCCGCAGGTGGTACAGCGGCAGATCGGGCGCGGCGGCCCCGTGATCATGGTCCAGGCGGAGAACGAGTACGGGAGTTACGGCACCGACCGGGTCTACCTGCGGCGGGTGGCCGGGATGCTGCGGGAGCGCGGGGTGACCGTGCCGCTGTTCACCTCCGACGGGCCGGAGGACCACATGCTCACGGGCGGCTCCGTGCCGGGGCTGCTCGCCACGGCGAACTTCGGATCGGGCGCGCGGGAGGCGTTCGAGGTGCTGCGCCGCCATCAGCCCAAGGGCCCGTTGATGTGCATGGAGTTCTGGTGCGGGTGGTTCGAGCACTGGGGTGCCGAGCCCGTCGTGCGGGATCCGGCGGGGGCCGCCGACGCGCTGCGGGAGATCCTGGAGTGCGGGGCCTCGGTGAACATCTACATGGCGCACGGCGGAACGAACTTCGCCGGATGGGCGGGGGCCAACCGGTCCGGTCCGCTGCAGGACCAGGATTTCCTGCCGACGGTGACGTCGTACGACTACGACGCGCCGATCGACGAGTACGGCCGCCCCACGGAGAAGTTCTGGCTGTTCCGCGAGGTGCTCGCCGAGTACGCGGACGGGCCGCTTCCGGAGCTTCCTCCCGAGCCCGCCCCGCCGGCCGTTCCGGTGCGGGCGCAGCTGACGGACCATGCGACGCTGGCCGCCGTGCTGGAGGCGCTGGGCGACGAGGAGTCGGCGCCGTCCGGCGTTCCGCCGACCTTCGAGGAGCTGGGTGTCGACCGGGGCCTGGTGCGCTATCAGGTCGCGGTGCCCGGTCCGCGCCGTCCGTACACCCTGGGCGTCACGGGGCTCCGGGACCGGGCCGTGGTGTACGTGAACGGTGTCCGGGAGGGGGTGCTGAGCGATGAGAACAGCACCCTGGACGAGCCGGTGGCCGGGCCCGCGGAGGTCGAACTGTGGGTGGAGTCGCTGGGGCGCGTCAACTACGGGCCGCGGCTCGGTGAGCCCAAGGGGATCACGGGCGGGGTGCTGCACGAACGGCAGTTCCTGCACGGTGTGCGGGCACGGGCGCTGCGGCTGGAGGTGTTCGAGGAGCCGGACGCCCTGGCCGAACTCGCCTTCGGGAGCGTCGCGGGCAGCGGGGAGGCCGGGCGTACCGGGCTCTTCCGGGGGACGTTCGAGGTCGCGGCGGTGGACGGCATCGGCCACGCGGGGCTCGAACTGCCGGACTGGACGCGCGGATTCGTCTGGGTGAACGGCTTCTGCCTGGGGCGCTACTGGTCCGCGGGCCCGCAGCGGACGCTGTACGTCCCGGGTCCGGTGCTGCGGGAGGGTGCCAACGAGGTGTGGGTGCTGGAGCTGGAGGGCGCGGGTGCGCCGTATGCCGAGCTGGGCCCGGGGGTGCCCGTCCGGACGGGCACCCCCGGGGATGTCCGGGTGTGAGTCAGGCACCGGCCGCGGCGGGCGCCCGACCCGGGACCGGGGTCAGAGCGTGGCCGCCGCGGACGCGATGTCGGCGGCGAACGTCGAGACCTCGCTGTACACGCCCGGGTAACCGGGCTCCGCGCAGCCCTGGCCCCAGCTGACGATGCCCACCTGGATCCAGGCTCCGGCGTTGTCCTTGCGGAACATGGGGCCGCCGGAGTCGCCCTGGCAGGTGTCCACGCCGCCCGTGTCGATCAGGCCGGCGCAGATCTCCTCGCCGGGGATGAGATCGCTGCCGTACGCGGCCTGGCATTGGGCGTCGGAGACGAACGGCACGGTGGCCTTGAGGAGATAGCGCTGCTGGGCGCCGCCCTCGGAGGCCGCGCCCCAGCCCGCGATGGTGAAGGTGCCGTTGTTGTACGTGGTGTTGGTGGCGATCTTCAGGGTGGGCAGGTCGATGGGCTTGGCGAGCTTGATCAGCGCCCAGTCCTTGCCCGCGCCGTTGTAGCCGGGGGCCTGGAGGACCTTGGTGGACTTGACCTTGGTCGCGCTGGACGACTGCAGGTCGACGACGCCGGCGGTGGCGGTGATGGACGTGTTGTTGCCCGAGCCGTCCACGCAGTGCGCGGCGGTGAGGACGACGTCCTTGGCGTAGAGAGCGCCGCCACAGCCCATCGAGAGCCGGACCATGAACGGGAACTCGCCCTGGGCGGCGCGGGTTCCGCCGACGACCGGGGCGGGGGCCGCGGAGGCTCCGGCCGGCTGGAGACTGACGGCCGCGAGGACCACGGCGGCTATGACGGAGCATCTCTTCACGGCGCGCAGAAGCTGCTTCAACGGACTGCCTTCTTTCGTGGGGGGTTCTTGTGGGGGGTACATGTGTCCTCGCACGGCGCCCGGCCACGGACGGAGACATCCGATGGTCATGCTCCCGACAAAGACACGATTCGGATTATCGGGAAATGATCACGGCTCTCACAAGATTCACTTTTGAGCCAAGATCGCCTGTTCCGGTGCGGCTACAGTGGGGACCGGCCGAGCGTCGCGGACGGGGGTGGGAACGTGACGGACGACAGCCGGGGCGGCGCGAGTCCGGTGGTACACGGATTCCCGCATCTCGACACCGTCCGGTCGGCGATCACGGCCCTGTACCGGAGGTTGTCGTACGACGGCGTACGCGGTTACGCCACGAGCCTCGCCCCCGCCGACGTCGCCTTCTCCGACCAGGACGATCTGTACCTCGGCGCCCAGCGGGTGGCGCGGTCCGTGGTCCGGCATCTGCATCTGCCGGACGCCCGGATGATCGTCGGCTTCCGCGCGATGGAGCACGCCGCCGGCATCGAACTCGCCGCGGGGCCCGAGTACTTCATCGAGCTCAACGACCGCTTCCGCACCCATCGCAGGGACATCGGCGCCGCGCTCTCGCACGAGGTCACGCACGTGCTGCTGCACCGCCTCGGCCTGGAGTTCCCCGGAACGCCCGACAACGAGATCCTCACCGACACCGTGACGACCTACCTGGGCGCGGGCTGGCTGCTGCTGGACGCCTTCCGCGAGGACGCGGTCTCCAGCCAGAAGCTCGGCTATCTCACCCCGGAGGAGTTCGGATACGTCCTCGCCAAGCGGGCGTTCGCCTTCGACGAGGACCCCTCCCCGTGGTTCACGAGCCCGCAGGCGTACACGGCCTACACGGAGGGCCGCACCCAGGCCCTCCGCGACATCCGGCAGCCGCCCCTCACGGCAGCCGGCTGGGCGGGCCGTCACCGTTACGCCAAGGACCGGCGGTACGCCCGGGACCATCCGGGCGCGGAGGCGGCCCGGGGCCCCGGCGCCCCGTACGCCTTCGAGCACGGCCCGCAGGGACTGCGGGTCTCGTTCGGCTGCCCGACCTGCCACCAGCGCATCCGCGTTCCGGTGCGCGGCCGGGTGCGGGCCCGGTGCGGGTTGTGCCGGACGGTCCTGGACTGCGACACCTGAACCACCACCGCGCGGGCGGCGGAACCGGTGCGGCACGGGGCGGGCACGGCACTCAGGAAGCGTGCGGACGAGGCCGCCCTCCGTCCCCCGTGAGGGGCGGGGCGGGCGGTCCGGCAAGGGGCCCGACGAGTGGGCAGTGGGTGCCGGTGTAGATGGTCGGCATGCACTTGTTGCAGTGGATGCACAGCGATCGCACGTCGCGGTCCTCCGCCATCCGGTTCACCAGGTCCGGTTCGCGCAGGAGCGCGCGGGCCATGGCCACGTACTCGAAGCCCTCCGCCATGGCCCGTTCGACGGTCGCCCGGCGGGTGATGCCGCCGAGCAGGATCAGCGGAAGGCTCAGCGCGGCCCTGAACTGACGGGCCGAGGGCAGCAGGAACGCCTCTTCGTAGGGGTACGCGTGCAGGAACCGGCGGCCGGCGAGACGTATTCCCAGACGCATCGGCCGGGGGAAGACAGCGGCGAACTCGGAGAGCGGTGCCTCGCCGCGGAACAGATACATCGGGTTGAGCAGGGAACTGCCGGCGGTCAGTTCGAGGGCGTCGACCGTTCCTTCCTCCTGGAGCCGACGGGCGACCTGGAGGCTCTCGTCGAGCCAGAATCCGCCGGGCACTCCGTCGTCCATGTTGAGTTTGGCGGTGACGGCGATCGTGTCGCCGACCTCGTCGCGAACGGCGCGGGCGATACCGAGGGCGACCTCGGCACGGTTGGCGAGGCTGCCCCCGTAGGCGTCGTCGCGGTGGTTGAGGCGGCGGCTGAGGAACGAACTGGCCAGGTAGTTGTGGCCGAAGTGCATCTCGACCGCGTCGAATCCGGACTCGACGGCGATCCGGGCGGCGGCGGCATGGGCACGGATGACGCGGGCGATGTCCTCGGCGGTGGCCGCCCGGGTCATCCGCATGCCGAGCGGGCTCAGGAACCGGCCGGGGGCCAGGGCCGGGAGCCGGTTGGAACGGGCGTCGGCGACCGGGCCCGCGTGACCGATCTGGGCGCTGACGGCAGCGCCCTCACGGTGCACGGCATCGGTGAGCCTGCGCAGTCCCGGCACGGCCTCGGGACGCATCCAGATCTGGTGGCGCTCGGTGCGGCCCTCGGGCGAGACGGCGCAGTACGCGACGGTGGTCATGCCGACACCGCCCGCGGCGGGTCGGCGGTGGTAGGCGATCAGCTCGTCGGTGACCAGGCCCTCGGGGGTCACGCCTTCGAAGGTGGCGGACTTGATGACGCGGTTGCGGAGGGTGAGGGGGCCGAGCCGTGCGGGAGCGAAGGGGTCGGGCGGGGTGGGGGCGGAGCCGGGGACGGTCATCGCACATCTCCTGTCGGCGATGCGGGGCAGGCCGCAGCCTCCCACCTAACAAATGTTTGGCGGAAAGGTAGCCGATTCACCCATGAGTGTCTCCACCTCGCGCACCACCGCCGGTCGCACACCCTCGGATCGGGCCCGATCCGCGAGGTCGTCGCCGGAGGGGCTCCGGAAAGCGCACGGCCGGGCGCGTGGGCGCAGTGGTGACCGAACGGATCCGGTCACCACGTCACCACGCGTCGCCCCTGCCGCTATGCGGCCCTGCGGCCACGCGCCGCCGCACCACCGCGCCCGGCACCGCTGCCACGGCCGCCACCGGCGGCCGTGCCCCGCGCCGAACCACCCGAAGCGCCCGCTCCGGCACCGCGCACGGAACCGCCGCGGCCCGCACCGGCACCCGCGCCGCGCGCGGAACCACCCGCCGCGCGGCCCTCGCCACCGCCCTGACCGGCACCACCGCGGCGACCACGGCCGCGGCTGCCCGAGCGGATGCCGGGGCCACCCGCCGCGGCCCCGCCCGACCTCGTGCGCTGCTTCGGCGGGGTCGGCTGCGGGACCTCGATGACGACCGCGACGCCGGAGGGCTCACGGGCCCCGGTGATCCGGGCGAGTTCCTCGTCACCGGACGTGATCCGGGTGGTCCGCGGGGCGATGCCCGCGTCGGCCATCAGCCGGGTCATCTCCCGCTTCTCCTCGGGCAGCACCAGAGTGACCACGCTGCCGGACTCCCCGGCACGCGCCGTGCGCCCGCCGCGGTGGAGATAGTCCTTGTGGTCGGTCGGCGGGTCCACGTTCACGACCAGGTCGAGATCGTCCACATGGATGCCGCGCGCCGCCACGTTCGTCGCGACGAGCGCGGTGACCTGGCCGTTCTTGAACTGGTCCAGCGTCCGGTTGCGCTGCGGCTGCGAGCGCCCGCCGTGCAGCGCGGCAGCCCGTACACCGCTGGCCAGCAGCCGCTTGGCGAAGCGGTCGGCGGCACGCTTGGTGTCCACGAACATGATCACCCGGCCGTCACGTGCGGCGATCCGGGTGGCGACGGCCTTCTTGTCGGTCTCGTCGGCCACGTGCAGCACATGGTGCTCCATGGTGGTGACGGCGCCCGCGGACGGGTCGACCGAGTGCACGACCGGGTCGGTCAGGAACATCTTGACCAGCCGGTCGATGTTCTTGTCGAGCGTCGCGGAGAACAGCATCCGCTGGCCGTCCGGTTCGACCTGCTTGAGCAGGGCGACGACCTGCGGCATGAAGCCCATGTCCGCCATCTGGTCGGCCTCGTCGAGGACGGTGATGGCGACCTGGTCGAGGCGGCAGTCGCCGCGCTCGATGAGGTCCTTCAGCCGGCCCGGCGTGGCGACGAGCACCTCGGCGCCCCGGCGCAGCGTGCCGGACTGCCTGCTGATCGACATGCCGCCGACGACGGTGGCCAGGCGCAGGTTCACCGCCGTCGCGTACGGCGTCAGCGCGTCGGTGACCTGCTGGGCGAGCTCGCGGGTCGGGACGAGGACCAGTGCGAGCGGGGCGCGCGGCTCGGCGCGCCGTCCGCCGGTTCGGGCCAGCAGCGCGAGACCGAAGGCGAGGGTCTTGCCGGAGCCGGTACGGCCGCGGCCGAGGATGTCCCGGCCGGCGAGCGAGTTCGGCAGGGTGGCGCCCTGGATCGGGAACGGGTCGGTGACGCCCTGCGCGGCAAGGGTCTTCAGCAGGGCTGCGGGCATGTCCAGCTCGGCGAACGCCTCGACGGCGGGCAGTGCGGGGGTCATGGTTTCCGGCAGGGCGAACTCACCCTGCGGCGGCGTGGCCCTGCGACGGGGCGACGCCTTGCCGGATCCCTTGCCGGAACCCTTGGCGTTTGCCTTTGCCTGGGCCGTGCCGCGCCCCCTCGACGGGCGGTTGCGGGCGGGTCGGTCCTGGCGTTCGGAGCGGGTCATACGGAATTGCCCTCCTGGGGGATTCCTGAGGAGTCCTGGGGATTCCTGGGAACTGCTTGGGACTGCTTGGGACTGCTTGGGGACCTCTGCGGGACGGCGCTCTTCTGCGCCATGTCCCGGGGACAGCACAAGCCGGGACCCGCACCTTCACGGTGCGGGCCCCGGCTGCGAGGTGCGCGTCCTGGCGATCAGGCCGGGACGATGTTCTCCGCCTGCGGGCCCTTCTGGCCCTGCGTGACGTCGAAGGAGACCTTCTGGCCCTCCTGGAGCTCACGGAAGCCCGAGGTGGCGATGTTGGAGTAGTGGGCGAAGACGTCGGCGCCGCCGCCGTCCTGCTCGATGAAGCCGAAGCCCTTTTCCGAGTTGAACCACTTCACGGTTCCAGTAGCCATGTCATTCTCCTAAAAGAGGTGCAGTGCCGGAAATCCGCACTTTACGAATTTCAAGTCGCCGCATTGAGCCCCATCCGGAGAAAGCCGGAAAACAATAATGCGCCTGAGGAAGCATTCCCGTCAGGCGCACATAAAGTTCATGGGTACCAAAACTGCAACACGGCAACCGTAGCACGTCCTGCGGACCGTCAGTGGGAACACGCCGCGCGCCGGTCGGCGGATTCCCGGCCGAGCCCTTGGCGCAACCGGCCCGGGGCGCACTCGAAACGCCGTCGAAATCCTTCCGCGAGCCGTGTCGTCGCCGCTCGGCGCCCGTGCCGGGCCGCGTCGTGGCCGCCCAGGAGTTCAGAGCCGTTCGATGATCGTCACGTTCGCCTGACCGCCGCCCTCGCACATGGTCTGCAGGCCGTAGCGGCCTCCGGTGCGCTCAAGTTCGTGCAGCAACGTCGTCATCAATTTTGTACCGGTTGCACCGAGCGGGTGACCCAGGGCGATGGCGCCGCCGTTGACATTGACCTTGTCCGGGTCGGCTCCGGTTTCTTTCAGCCAGGCCAGGACGACCGGCGCGAATGCCTCGTTGATCTCGACCAGGTCGATGTCGTCGATGGTCATTCCGGTCTTTTTGAGCGCGTACGCGGTGGCCGGGATCGGCGCCGACAGCATGCGGATCGGGTCCTCGCCGCGCACCGAGAGGTGATGGATCCGGGCGCGTGGGGTGAGGCCGTGTTCGGCCACGGCGCGCTCGGAGGCGATGAGCATGGCAGCGGCCCCGTCGGAGACCTGCGAGGAACAGGCGGCGGTGATCGTGCCGCCCTCCAGGACCGGCTTCAGCCCCGCCATCTTCTCCAGGGTGGTGTCGCGGCGCGGCCCCTCGTCGGTGGTGACGTCACCGTAGGCGACGGTCTCGCGCGCGAAGCGGCCCTCGTCGATGGCGCGGACGGCACGCCGATGGGAGCGCAGGGCGAACTCCTCCATGTCCCGACGGCTGATGCCCCACTTCTCGGCGATCAGCTGGGCGCCGTGGAACTGGTTGACCGGCGCGTCGCCGTACCGGGCGCGCCAGCCCTCGCTGCCGGCGTACGGGCCGTCCGTCAGGCCGAGGGGCTCAGCGGCCTGACGGGAGGCGAAGGCGATCGGGATCTGCGTCATGTTCTGGGTCCCGCCCGCGACGACCAGGTCCTGGGTGCCGGAGAGGACGCCCTGGGCGGCGAAGTGCACGGCCTGCTGGGAGGAGCCGCACTGGCGGTCGACGGTGACGCCGGGGACCTCCTCGGGCAGTCCGGCCGCCAGCCAGCAGGTGCGGGCGATGTCACCGGCCTGTGGTCCGACGGTGTCGAGGCAGCCGAAGACCACGTCCTCGACGGCCGCCGGGTCGATCCCCGTCCGTTCGACGAGGGCCTTGATGACGTGGGCGCCGAGGTCGGCGGGGTGGACCGCGCCGAGTCCCCCCTTGCGCCGGCCGACCGGGGTGCGTACCGCTTCGACTATGTATGCCTCGGCCATGACTGCTGCTCCTTGAGTGGGTTCAGGTGTCCAGGGCGATGCCGTCCAGGACCATCGAGAGGTACTGGCGGGCGATCTCCTCGGGGCTGTGCTGTCCGCCGGGCCGGTACCAGGACGCCGCGACCCAGACGGTGTCGCGGACGAAGCGGTAGGTGAGGCGGATGTCGAGGTCGGCGCGGAAGGTCTTGTCGGTGACGCCGCGTTCCAGCGTGCCGAGCCAGGCCTCCTCGAACTTCTGCTGGGAGTCGACGAGGTACTGGAAGCGCGGCTGGGCGGCCAGGTGCTTGGACTCCTTCTGGTAGATGGCGACGGCGGCGCGGTGCCGGTCGATCTCCCGGAAGGACTCGGTGACGAGGGCCTCGATGGTCTCCCGGGGTCCGAGTCCGGCGGCGAGCACCGCGTCGTACCCCTCCCAGAGTTCGGTGAGGAAGGTCGAGAGGATCTCGTCGATCATCGACTCCTTGGAGTCGAAGTGGTAGTAGAGACTGCCCGCGAGCATCCCGGCCGCGTCCGCGATCCTGCGGACGGTGGTGGCGTTGTATCCCTGCGCGGCAAACACTTCGGCTGCGGTGTCGAGCAGTTCGCGGCGGCGCTCGGGCGAGGGGGTCACCTGGGGCTTCTTCTTGGTAGGCACCCGCCCATTCTCCGCCTGTCGGACGGCCCCGCGGACGCCGCGGGGAGCGCCCGCTCAGGCATGCCGGCTGCTGACGGAGACGACCTCGCCCGTCATGTACGAGGAGTAGCCGCTGGCGAGGAAGACGATGACGTTGGCGATCTCCCACGGCTCGGCGTAGCGGCCGAAGGCCTCCTTCGCGGTCAGTTCGTCGAGGAGTTCCGCGGAGGTGACCTTCACCAGGTGCGGGTGCATGGCGAGGCTGGGGGCGACGGCGTTGACGCGCACCCCGTACTCGGCGGCCTCGACGGCGGCGCACCGGGTGAGGGCCATGACACCCGCCTTGGCGGCGGCGTAGTGGGCCTGGCCGCTCTGGGCGCGCCAGCCGACGACGGAGGCGTTGTTGACGACGATGCCGCCGCGGCCGGCCGCCTTGAGCGAGCGCAGGGCGGCCCGGGTGCAGCGGAAGGTGCCGTTCAGGGTGACGTCGAGGACCTTGGTCCACTGTTCGTCGGTCATCTCGGTCAGCTCGGCGGTGCCGCCCAGGCCCGCGTTGTTGACGACGATGTCGAGGCCGCCGTGGGCCTCTTCGGCGAGCGCGAAGAGCGCCTGGACCTGGGTCTCGTCGGTGACGTCACAGGGCAGTGCGGCGACGCGGTCGGCGCCGAACTCCTCGGCGAACGCCTGCTCGGTCTCCTTCAGCCGCCGGGCATGCGCGTCGCCGATCACGACGCGGGCGCCCTCCTCGAGGAACTTGCGGGCGGTGGCGCCGCCGATTCCGGCGCCCGCGGCCGCGGTGACGACGGCGCCGCGGCCGGCCAGCAGCCCGTGCCCGGGGACGTACTGCGGTGCGCTCATGCCTGTGCCTCCTCGATCCCGGCCCGCGGATCCTCGACGGTGGTCGTGCCGGTACGTTAACCTACCAAACACTTGTTAGGGAAGGATGGAGCCGATGCCCACTGCCCACGACACATCCGCCGACCGGTCCCGGACCGATCCCGTGCTGTACGAGCGCCGGGGTCCGGTCGCGTACATCACGCTGAACCGCCCCCGCTACCGCAACGCGCAGAACTCGGCGATGACCTACGCCCTGGACGCCGCGTTCTACCGGGCTGCCGAGGACTCCGAGGTCAAGGTGGTCGTGCTGGCCGGCGCCGGGGAGCACTTCTCGGCCGGCCACGACATCGGCTCGCCCGGCCGCGACGCGCATCTGCCCTTCGAGCGCAGGGCCGGTCTGTGGTGGGACCACTCCGACAAGACCGGCGCGGAGAGCCGTTTCGCCCGTGAGTCGGAGGTCTATCTCGGCATGTGCAGGCGCTGGCGCGAGCTGCCGAAGCCGGTCGTCGCCTCGGTACAGGGGGCGTGTGTGGCCGGCGGGCTGATGCTCGCCTGGATCTGCGACCTGATCGTGGCGAGCGAGGACGCCTTCTTCGCCGATCCGGTGGTCCGGATGGGCATCCCCGGTGTCGAGTACTTCGCACACCCATGGGTGATGCCGCCCCGGATCGCGAAGGAGTTCCTGTACACCGGCGACCGGATGAGCGCCCGCAGGGCGTACGAGGTCGGCATGGTGAACAAGGTGGTGGAGCGCGGCGAACTGGCCGACCGCACCGATGAACTGGCGCTGCGGATAGCGCAGATGCCGCGGCTGGGACTGGCCCTGACCAAGCGCGCGGTCAACCAGGCCGAGGACCTTCAGGGACTGCACACCGGCCTGGACTCGGTCTTCGGACTGCACCACCTCGCCCACGCGCACAACGCGGAGACGGCGGCGGACCCGCTGGGCGGCATGGACATCGCCTCGATGAAGAAGGCGGACACGTGATGGACCTGTCGTGCACGGCCGAGGAGGAGGCCTTCCGGGCCGAGGCGCGTCAGTGGCTGCGGGCCAACGTTCCCGTGGAGCCCCTGCCGTCCCTGGAGACCGCCAAGGGCTTCGCCGCGCACCGGGAGTGGGAGGCACGGCTCCATGCGGACCGCTGGTCGGTCGTCTCCTGGCCGCCCGAGTACGGCGGACGGGGTGCCGACATCTTCCGGTGGCTGATCTTCGAGGAGGAGTACTACGCGGCGGGCGGACCCGGCCGGGTCTCGCAGAACGGCATCAACCTCCTCGCCCCGACGCTCTTCGACCACGCCACGGACGAGCAGCGGGACCGGGTCCTGCCGTCGATGGCGAGCGGCGAGGTGATCTGGGCCCAGGCCTGGTCCGAGCCCGAGTCGGGCTCGGACCTGGCGTCGCTGCGCTCGCGGGCGGTGCGCACGGAGGGCGGCTGGCTGCTCTCGGGACAGAAGACCTGGTCCTCGCGGGCCGCGTTCGCGGACCGGGCGTTCGGCATCTTCCGTACGGATCCAAAGGCGGCGAAGCCGCATCACGGGCTGACGTATCTGATGTTCGACCTGTCGGCGCCGGGGGTGTCCGTCCGGCCGATCGGGCGGCTCGACGGCAAGCCCGCCTTCGCCGAGCTGTTCCTGGACGAGGTGTTCGTACCGGACGAGGACGTCATCGGGGAACCCGGGCAGGGCTGGCGCATCGCCATGTCGACAACGGGCAACGAGCGCGGGCTGACGCTCCGCTCCCCCGGCCGCTTCCTGGCCTCCGCCGACCGGCTGGCCGATTTGTGGCGCAGCCACGGCGACCCGTCGGACACGGCGCTGCGGGACCGGGTGGCGGACGCGGTGATCGGGGCCCGCGCGTATCAGCTCTTCACCGGCGCGAACGCGTCGCGCTTCGCGGCCGGTGCGACCATCGGCGCGGAGTCCAGCCTGAACAAGGTGTTCTGGTCCGAGTACGACATCGCGTTGCACGAGACCGCGCTCGACCTGCTGGGCGCGGACGGCGAGCTCGCCGACGGGGAGTGGGCCGAGGGGTACGTCTTCTCCCTCGCCGGCCCCATCTACGCCGGTACGAACGAGATCCAGCGCGACATCATCGCCGAGCGGCTGCTCGGCCTGCCGAAGGGACGGCGCTGATGCGTTTCCTCCTGGACGACGAGCAGCGGGAGTTCGCCCGTTCGCTGGACGCGATGCTGACGGCCTCGGACACCCCCGCGGCGATACGCGCCTGGACCACCGGGGAGCACGGGCCGGGCCGGGCCCTGTGGGAGCGGCTGGCGCAGGCGGGGGTGTTCGCCCTGGCGATTCCGGAGGAGTACGAGGGGGTCGGGCCGTTGCCGGTCGAACTCGCTGTCGCCTTCACCGAGTTGGGGCGGCATGCGGTACCGGGGCCGGTCGTGGAGACCGTCGCGGCCGCGGTGCTGCTGGACGGTGTGGGCGGCGCGGTCGCCAAGGAGTGGCTGCCGCGGCTGGCGTCCGGCGCGGCGTCGGTGACGCTCCGGATGGACGGGTACGGGCCCTACGCACTGGACGCGGATGCCGTGGACGGGGTATTCACGGTGACCGGCGACGCGTTGCGGCTCGCACCCGGGGCCGGGACACTGTGCGTGTCCTCCGACCCGGCCCGTCGGCTGTGGCGCCCCGAGCCGGGTGGGGAGTTGCTGGCATCCGGCCCCCGGGTGGCCGAGGCGGCGGCGCGGGCCGCCCGATGGGCGGCGTTCGCGACGGCCGCCCAGGCGCTCGGCACCGGCGAGGCGCTGCTGCGGGCCACGGTCGGATACGTGAAGCAGCGCGCCCAGTTCGGCACGGCCATCGGGTCCTTCCAGGCGGTCAAGCACCGGCTCGCCGACACACTGATCGGGCTGGAGTTCGCCCGTCCGCTGCTGTACGGGGCGGCGCTCGCGCTCGCCGAGGGGGCGCCGGACGCCGGTGCGGAGGTGGCGGCGGCCAAGGTGACGGCGGGCGAGGCGGGATACGCGGCGGCGCGGACGGCGCTGCAGTTGCACGGTGCGGTGGGGTACACCCAGGAGCTGGATCTGTCGCTGTGGCTGCGCAAGGCGCGACCGCTGCGGGACGCGTGGGGAACGCCGGGGGCCTGCCGCGCGCGGGTGCTGGCGCGGACAGGCCCGTCCGCGAGGTGAGGGCGAGAGCGGTCAGGTCTCGTACGGGGCGCTGTGGTCCGCAGCGCGGCGGATCGTGCGCAACGGCTTGCCGGGCCGCCACACCTGCACCACCAACTCCTCGGAGTCCAGGGATGTACGGACCACTTCCCGGAGTTCCGCACGGAAGAGGTGGAACGGCTCCGGCGGCTTCGCCTCCTCGACGAAACGGGCCAGGAGCGCGGCGTCGGTCACTTCCACGGCCCGTCCCGAGACCCGGACATCGCCGTCCGTCATCTCGGCGTCCGGTCCGGGATTGGCCTGCACCGCGAAGCGCGGGTCGCGCAGCAGATCGAGCGCCTTGCGCGAGTTGGGCATCATGCCGAGCCACAGCTCACCGAGACGGAAATCCACCTCCAGGCCGGTCACCCGCGGCGACCCGTCCTTCCGCAGGGTCGCCAGGACGTGGTGCCTGTACTGCCCGAAACGGGCCCGGACGGTGTCGGCGAAGGCCGGTTCGGCCGAGTGGAACGCTTGCCAGGAACTCGATGTCATGCGGCCATGAAAACCTGGAAACCCGACATCTTCTGTCCTGATTCCCGGGCCCGCACCGGCTCATCCGTGCGAAAGGGTCACCAGCAGTGCCCACCCCTGGGTCCGGAGCACTCCCGACGATTCGCCCTGTACCAACAACGCGTCGTAACGGCCGAGCTCGATGCCCTGGCCGTCGAGCACCGCACCGTCCTCCAGCGCGAGGGCCAGGACCGCCCCGCCCGCCGGCGCCGACAGCCTCACGGTGCCGCGTACCACCGCGACCTCCGCCGCCGTACGCCCCCGGCGGTACATGACATTGACGTTCACGACCGGGCCGCCGAGCAGTCGGCCGTCCGTCTCGGGATCACCCGGGAAGTCGTGCGGCCAGTACGGCTCGTCGACGATGTGGTGCTCGCCGCCCACCATGAGGTCCATCCCGGCGCCCTCGACCACGGTCAGCGTGCGGTCGATGCCGGGGAAGGAGGAGAACGGCCCGTCCAGGGACACGTCGGCGAGGCTGACCCGCCAGTCGAAGGCGTCCAGCGGCGCGCCCTCGGGGAACGCCGCGATCTCCCGGGTGACTCCCCCACCGTTCTTCCAGGGCCTGGCCGTACGGTCGGCCGCCCGCAGCACTCGGGCCGTCATCCGACGATCCCCTGGGCGCGCGCCGCGGCCAGCCACTGCGGGAATTCGGCGACCAGCCGGTCGTACAGTTCGGCGTCCGGGACCCGGCGCGGGTCGGAGCCGGCATGGAAGAAGCCGGTGTTGTCGACGGGGCGCTTGGCGGGCACGGCCAGATCGTCGAGCCTGTGCAGGAAGTCGAACTGCGAACTCCGCTTGTTGCCGAAGCCGATGAACTGCCAGAACAGCGGAAGTTTCGCCGCCTTGCACAGATAGCGTTCCGCCGCGAGCTTGCTGATCGGGCCGCCGTCCGTCTGGAAGACGACGAGTGCGGGGGCGGTCGACCCGCTGTCGAGGTAGTGGTCGATGACGGCGTCCATGGCCAGGTGGTAGCTGGTCTTCCCCATGTGTCCGAGGCCCGCCACGATCGCGTCGATCCGGCCCTGGTGGTTGTCCAGGGCCACGTCGGTGACGGCGTCGACGTCCGTGGAGAAGATGACGACGGGTACGCGGCCGTCGTCGTCCAGATGGGCCGAGAGGCCCAGCACGCGGTCCGCCAGGGCCTGGACGCTGCCGTCCTTGTAGTACTCCCTCATGGAGCCGGAGTGGTCGAGCACCAGATAGACCGCGGCCCGCACGCCGCTCATGCCGCTCTTCGTCAGCGACACCGCAGCGCTCCTGTAGAGGTCGACCAGCGCGGGAGCGGTCTCCTCGATCTTGCGGAGGCTGATGGCCGGACCTGTTGCGGCGGACGAGCCGACCATGCGGATGCTCCGTTCCTCGACGTCTCGGGACCCCGAGCGTAAGGCACCCGGATATGCCCCGGGCCGCGGCATTCGCTATCTTGATCGCCGCCGTCCCCACCGGCCGCTCGTGTCCGCCCACCGTGAAGGAGCCCGCCGTGGAGGCCGCGGTCACCACCTGTTATCGCCATCCGTCGTACGAGACGTATGTGAGCTGCACCCGCTGTGAACGCTTCATCTGCCCCGACTGCATGCGGGAGGCCGCCGTCGGCCACCACTGTGTGGAGTGCGTGAAGGAGGGGCAGCGTTCGATCCGCCAGGCACGCACGGTGTTCGGCGGCGCGGTGTCCCGGACCGCGATGCCGCTCGTCACGTACGTACTGATGGGCCTCAACATCCTGGTGTATCTGGGCGAGCTGGTCCGGCCCGGAATCGTCGACCGGTTCGCGATGCTCGGCGCGGGCCTGAACGGCCCCGACGGAAGCCAGTACGTCTACCGGGCGGGGGACTTCCCCGGCTTCGATGTGGTCGGGGTGGTGGACGGCGAGTGGTACCGGCTGCTGACCGGGGCCTTTCTCCACCTCCCGCCCGGAGGGTCGTCCTTCGGCGCGTTGCCGTTCGGCGTGCTGCACATCCTCTTCAACATGTACGCGCTGTGGAATCTGGGCCGGGTCGTCGAGGAGCAGTTGGGCCGGGCCCGTTACCTCACGCTGTATCTGCTGTCCGCGCTGGGCGGTTCGGTCCTGGTGTATCTCGTCGCCCCGTTCGACGTCACCGTGGGTGCCTCGGGGGCGATCTTCGGTCTCGGTGCGGCGTTCTACGTCATCAACCGGCGCCTGGGCCGCGACATGCAGGCGGTGAACCGGTTCATGGCCGGCTTCCTCATCTGGATGCTGATCTCGGCCGGATTCACCTCGTGGCAGGGCCACTTGGGCGGGCTCCTGACGGGCGGCATCGTCACGCTCGCGTACGCGTACGCCCCGGCGAGGCGGCGGACGACGATTCAGGCGGCCGCGGGTGTGGTGCTCCTCGCCGTGCTGGTGCTGCTGGTGGTGCTGAAGACGTCCGCGCTGACGGGCTGAGCGGTCCGCCCGTCCCGGAACGCACCACGGCGCCTGCCGAGATCGTCCGGTCGGGGACGGGCAGGCGCCGCGTTCAGTTCCGTACGCCTTTGTACGGGACGTCCTTGTGTGCCGTGGTTCAGACCGTCAGGGCACGGTCCGTCGGGCGGATCGGGGCCGGCAGGGTGCTGGCTCCGGTCAGGAAGCGGTCCACTCCGCGTGCCGCGGAGCGGCCCTCGGCGATGGCCCACACGATGAGGGACTGGCCGCGGCCCGCGTCGCCGGCGACGAACACGCCGCCGACGTTGGTGGCGTAGTCCGCGTCGCGCGCGACATTGCCGCGCTCGTCGAGCTCCAGGCCGAACTGCTGGACCAGGCCGTTGGACTGGTCGGTGCCGGTGAAGCCCATGGCCAGGGTGACCAGCTGTGCGGGGATCCTCCGCTCGGTGCCGGGCTTCTGTTCCAGCCTGCCGTCCTTGAACTCCACCTCGACCAGGTGCAGCGCCTGGACGTTGCCGTCCTCGTCGCCCTCGAAGTGGGTGGTGGAGACGGAGTACACGCGCTCGCCGCCCTCCTCGTGCGCGGAGGTGACCTTGTAGAGCATCGGGAAGGTCGGCCAGGGCTGGTTGGCGTTACGGTCCTCGCCCGGCCGGGGCATGATCTCCAGCTGGGTGACGGAGAGCGCGCCCTGGCGGTGGGCGGTGCCGACGCAGTCGGCGCCGGTGTCGCCGCCGCCGATGACGACGACGTGCTTGCCCTCGGCGGTGATCGGGGAGACCGTCAGGTCGCCCTCCTGCACCTTGTTGGCGAGCGGCAGGTACTCCATGGCGAAGTGCACACCGTTCAGCTCACGGCCCGGGACGGCCAGGTCGCGGGAGACGGTGGCACCGGCGGCGACGACGACCGCGTCGTACCGGCGGCGGAGCTTGGCGGCGTCGATGTCCCTGCCGATCTCCGTCTCCGTGCGGAACTTGGTGCCTTCCGCGCGCATCTGCTCGATACGGCGGTTGATGTGCGACTTCTCCATCTTGAACTCGGGGATGCCGTAACGGAGAAGGCCTCCGATGCGGTCCGCGCGCTCGTAGACGGCGACCGTGTGGCCGGCCCGGGTCAGCTGCTGGGCCGCGGCGAGGCCCGCCGGGCCGGAGCCGATGACGGCGACGGTCTTGCCGGAGAGCCGCTCGGGCGGCTGCGGGGTGACGTCGCCGCTGTCCCACGCCTTGTCGATGATGGAGACTTCGACGTTCTTGATGGTGACGGCCGGCTGGTTGATGCCGAGCACGCACGCCGCCTCGCACGGGGCCGGGCAGAGCCGCCCGGTGAACTCCGGGAAATTGTTCGTGGCGTGCAGGCGCTCGGACGCGGCCGTCCAGTCCTCGCGGTAGGCGTAGTCGTTCCACTCGGGGATGAGGTTTCCGAGCGGGCAGCCGTTGTGGCAGAACGGGATGCCGCAGTCCATGCAGCGGCCGGCCTGCTTGCTGATGATCGGGAGCAGCGAGCCCGGAACGTAGACCTCGTTCCAGTCCTTGACCCGCTCGCCCACGGGGCGGGTCTCGGCGACCGCGCGCCCGGTGGTCAGGAAGCCCTTGGGGTCAGCCATTGGTCGCCGCCTCCATCATCTTCTCGGTGGTCTCCTGTTCGGAGAGACCGGCGAGCTCAGCGGCGTCCTTGGCGGCGAGCACTGCCTTGTACGTGGACGGAATGATCTTGCTGAAGCGGGAGACGCCGCCGTCGGCGCTGTCCCACTCGGCGAGCAGCTTCTCGGCGACCGTGGACCCGGTCTCCTCCTGGTGGCGGCGCACCACGTCGTGCAGCCACTGCTCATCGGTGTCGGAGAGGGCCTCGATCGCGCCGAGGTTGCCGGAGTTGACGTTGTCGCGGTCCAGGTCGATGACGTACGCGACGCCGCCCGACATGCCTGCGGCGAAGTTGCGTCCGGTCTCCCCGAGCACGACGGCGTGGCCGCCGGTCATGTACTCGCAGCCGTGGTCGCCCACACCTTCCGAGACGACCGTCGCGCCGGAGTTGCGGACGCAGAAGCGCTCCCCGGTCCGGCCGCGCAGGAACAGCTCGCCGCCGGTGGCACCGTAGGCGATCGTGTTGCCCGCGATGGTGGAGTACTCGGCGAGGTGGTCGGCGCCGCGGTCCGGGCGGACGACGACGCGACCGCCGGAGAGGCCCTTGCCGACGTAGTCGTTGGCGTCGCCCTCCAGGCGCAGGGTCACTCCGCTCGGCACGAACGCGCCGAAGGACTGGCCCGCGGAGCCGGTGAACGTGATGTCGATGGTGTCCTGCGGCAGACCGGCGCCGCCGAACTTCTTCGTCACCTCGTGGCCGAGCATGGTGCCGACGGTCCGGTTGATGTTGCGGATCGCGATCTGGGCCCGGACCGGCTGGGCGGCCTCGGCGCTCTCCGCGTTCAGGGCGTCGGCGGCGAGCTTGATCAGCTCGTTGTCGAGCGCCTTGGCGAGACCGTGGTCCTGCTCGATCCGCTGGTGACGGACCGCGTCCTCGGGCAGCTCCGGGACGTGGAACAGGGGCTCCAGCTCCAGGCCCTGCGCCTTCCAGTGGGTGATCGCACGGTCGGTGTCGAGCAGCTCGGCGTGGCCGACGGCCTCCTCGATCGTACGGAAGCCCAGCTCGGCGAGGAGTTCACGGACCTCCTGGGCGATGAACTCGAAGAAGTTGACGACGTACTCGGCCTTGCCCGAGAACCGGCTCCGCAGGACCGGGTTCTGCGTGGCGATGCCGACCGGGCAGGTGTCCAGGTGACAGACGCGCATCATCACGCAGCCGGAGACGACGAGCGGCGCGGTCGCGAAACCGAACTCCTCGGCGCCCAGCAGCGCGGCGATCACGACGTCGCGGCCGGTCTTCAGCTGGCCGTCGGTCTGCACGACGATGCGGTCGCGCAGGCCGTTGAGCAGCAGGGTCTGCTGGGTCTCGGCGAGGCCCAGCTCCCAGGGACCGCCCGCGTGCTTCAGCGAGGTGAGCGGGGAGGCGCCCGTTCCGCCGTCGTGGCCGGAGATCAGGACGACATCCGCGTGCGCCTTGGAGACGCCCGCGGCGACCGTGCCGACGCCGACCTCGGAGACCAGCTTCACGTGGATGCGGGCCGCCGGGTTGGCGTTCTTGAGGTCGTGGATCAGCTGGGCCAGGTCCTCGATGGAGTAGATGTCGTGGTGCGGCGGCGGCGAGATCAGGCCGACGCCCGGGGTGGAGTGCCGGGTCCTGGCGACCCAGGGGTAGACCTTGTGGCCGGGCAGCTGGCCGCCCTCGCCGGGCTTGGCACCCTGCGCCATCTTGATCTGGATGTCGTCCGCGTTGACCAGGTACTCGCTGGTCACACCGAAGCGGCCGGAGGCGACCTGCTTGATGGACGAGCGGCGCGCCGGGTCGTGGAGCCGGTCCGCGTCCTCGCCGCCCTCACCGGTGTTGGACTTGCCGCCCAGCCGGTTCATGGCGATGGCGAGGGTCTCGTGCGCCTCGCGGGAGATCGAGCCGTACGACATCGCGCCGGTGGAGAAGCGCTTGACGATGTCGGAGACGGACTCGACCTCGTCGATGGAGACCGGCTCCCGGTCGCTCCTGCCGTTCTCATGTGTCTTGAGGGCGAACAGACCCCGGAGCGTCATCAGGCGCTCGGACTGCTCGTTCACCCGGTCCGTGTACTTCTTGAAGATGTCGTACCGCTTGGTGCGCGTGGCGTGCTGGAGGCGGAAGACCGTCTCCGGGTCGAACAGGTGCGGCTCGCCCTCGCGGCGCCACTGGTACTCGCCGCCGATCTCCAGCGCGCGGTGCGAGGCGGAGATGCCGGAGGCCGGGTACGCCTTGGCGTGGCGGGCGGCGACCTCCTGGGCGACGACGTCGAGACCGGCGCCGCCGATCTTGCTGGCGGTGCCGTTGAAGTACTTCACGACGAAGTCCTCGTTCAGGCCGACGGCCTCGAAGACCTGGGCGCCGCGGTAGGAGGCGACCGTCGAGATGCCCATCTTGGACATGACCTTCAGGACGCCCTTGCCGAGCGCGTGGATCAGGTTCCGGATGGCCGTCTCGGGCTCGATGCCCTCGATGAACGTTCCGGCGCGGACCAGGTCCTCGACGGACTCCATCGCCAGGTACGGGTTGACCGCGGCGGCGCCGTAGCCGATGAGCAGCGCGACGTGGTGGACCTCGCGGACGTCCCCGGCCTCGACCAGCAGACCGACCTGGGTGCGCTGCTTGGTGCGGATGAGGTGGTGGTGGACGGCGGAGGTGAGCAGCAGCGAGGGGATCGGCGCGTGCTCGGCGTCGGAGTGCCGGTCGGACAGGACGATCAGGCGGGCGCCGTCCTCTATCGCGGCGTCGACCTCGGCGCAGATCTGCTCGATCCGCGCGGCGAGGGCCTCTCCGCCGCCGCCGACCCGGTAGAGACCGGAGAGCGTGGCGGCCTTCATCCCCGGCATGTCGCCGTCGGCGTTGATGTGTATCAGCTTGGCCAGCTCGTCGTTGTCGATCACCGGGAACGGCAGCGTGACGCTGCGGCAGGACGCGGCGGTCGGCTCCAGCAGGTTGCCCTGCGGGCCGAGCGTGGAGCGCAGCGAGGTGACGAGCTCCTCGCGGATGGCGTCCAGCGGAGGGTTGGTGACCTGCGCGAACAACTGGGTGAAGTAGTCGAAGAGCAGCCGGGGGCGCTCGGACAGGGCGGCGATCGGCGAGTCCGTGCCCATGGAGCCGAGCGGTTCGCCTGCGGTGCGGGCCATCGGCGCGAGGATGACGCGCAGCTCTTCCTCGGTGTAGCCGAAGGTCTGCTGGCGGCGGGTGACGGAGGCGTGCGTGTGCACGATGTGCTCCCGCTCGGGGAGGTCCTCCAGCTCGATCTCGCCGGCCTCCAGCCAGTCCTGGTACGGCTGCTCGGCTGCGAGGGCCGCCTTGATCTCGTCGTCCTCGATGATGCGGCCCTCGGCCGTGTCCACGAGGAACATCCTGCCGGGCTGGAGGCGGCCCTTGCGGACCACCTTGGCGGGGTCGATGTCCAGGACACCGACCTCGGAGGAGAGCACGACGAGGCCGTCGTCGGTGACCCAGTAGCGGCCGGGGCGCAGCCCGTTGCGGTCCAGCACCGCACCGACCTGGGTGCCGTCCGTGAAGGTGACGCAGGCCGGGCCGTCCCAGGGCTCCATCATCGTGGAGTGGTACTGGTAGAAGGCGCGGCGGGCCGGGTCCATGGCCTTCTGGGATTCGGGGCTCTCCCACGCCTCGGGGACCATCATCAGCACCGAGTGCGGCAGCGACCGTCCGCCGAGGTGGAGCAGCTCCAGGACCTCGTCGAAGGAGGCGGAGTCGGAGGCGTCCGGGGTGCAGACGGGGAAGATCCGGTCCAGCTGCGCGGCCCCGAAGAGGCTGGTGGCGAGCTGGGACTCGCGGGCCTTCATCCAGTTGCGGTTGCCCTTGACCGTGTTGATCTCACCGTTGTGCGCGACGAAGCGGTACGGGTGGGCGAGCGGCCAGCTCGGGAAGGTGTTCGTGGAGAACCGCGAGTGCACCAGCGCCACGGCGGTGGCGAAGCGGCGGTCGGAGAGGTCCGGGAAGAACGGCTCCAGCTGCCCCGTGGTGAGCATGCCCTTGTAGACGATCGTGCGGGCGGAGAGCGAGGGGAAGTACACCCCGGCCTCCCGCTCGGCGCGCTTGCGCAGCACGAAGGCCTTGCGGTCGAGCGCGATGCCGGTGTTCTCGCCGTCCGTGACGAAGAGCTGACGGAATTCCGGCATGGTGGCGCGGGCGCCCTTGCCGAGGATGTCCGGGGTGACGGGGACCTGACGCCAGCCGAGGACCCTGAGGCCCTCCTCGGCGGAGATCTTCTCCAGCTTCCGGACGGCCTCGGTGGAGTCGTCCGCGGGCAGGAAGGCGATTCCGACGCCGTAGGCACCGGCCTCGGGGAGGTCGAAGGCGACCTCGTCGCGGAGGAAGGCGTCCGGTACCTGGAGGAGGATTCCGGCTCCGTCGCCGGAGTCGGGCTCGGATCCGGTGGCACCGCGGTGTTCGAGGTTGCGCAGTACGGTCAGCGCCTGCTCGACCAGCTCATGGCTGGCCACACCGGTCAGGGTGGCCACGAACCCGACACCACAGGCGTCGTGCTCGTTACGGGGGTCGTACAGCCCCTGCTGGGCGGGGCGACCGTCCATGGGCGACCAGGCGTCGGTACGCATGGGCTCTCCCGTCGTCGTCGTGGCATGTGCAGTGCCGAGGGACGACGTTGGCCCTCTGCGAAATTTCGTGCAGGTTACATAATGGGGCGCTTCTCAAAAAGCGGATAGCCCGTTCCAACATCCGGACACCGTCCGAGGCGGTGGGGTGGGTCGCAGTCGGAGGATCGGCGCCCGGGGGGACCGCAGAGAGCAGGCGTCGTTGCCCGCGGTGTCTACGGCTCTTGCCCGGCGACGAGGGAAATGAAACCGCCGGGTAATGGCTACTTATGTGCAGCCCTGCATAGAGACTCATTTTACGTCGGGCGGAACCGGTCCGCCCAGAGGCGGCCCCCAAGACGTACGTCACACCGATGGCGGACACGCCACGGAACGAAGCCCGCCCGGCACGCGAGGACGACGCCTCCGGCCGGACGGGCTCCATGTCATGCCCCCGTCTGCGTGGTCAGCCTCCGACGGCCACGCCGAACAGCGTGCCCAGACCGTAGGTGATCGCCGCGGCGGCCCCGCCGAGCGCCAGCTGCCGCAGTCCGCTGTACAGCCAGCTGCGCGCCGTCACCCTGGCCACCACCGCACCGCAGGCGAAGAGCCCGACCAGGGCCAGCAGCACGGCCGGCCACAGCGCGCTCGCCCCGAGCAGATACGGCAGTACGGGCAACAGGGCCCCGAGCGCGAACGCGCCGAACGACGACACCGCGGCGACGAGCGGCGAGGGCAGATCGCCGGGATCGATGCCGAGCTCCTCGCGGGCGTGGATCTCCAGGGCCTGCTCCGGATCGCGCGACAGCTGGCGCGCGACCTCGCGGGCGAGACGGGGCTCGACGCCGCGGGACTCGTAGAGCGCGGCGAGCTCCCGCTCCTCGTCCTTGGGATGCTTGCGCAACTCGCGTCGCTCGACGTCGAGTTCGGCCTCGACGAGCTCACGCTGCGAGGCGACGGAGGTGTATTCGCCGGCCGCCATGGAGAAGGCACCGGCAGCCAGGCCCGCCAGGCCGGTGATCACGATCGTCTGGTGGGACACGGCGCCACCCGCGACGCCGGTCATCAGCGCGAGGTTGGAGACGAGCCCGTCCATGGCGCCGAACACCGCCGGGCGCAGCCAGCCACCGTTCACATCACGGTGGGTGTGGTTGTCGCGGTGCGCCTCGTGCAGTACGGCGTCGGTCTCGATGATGGACACAGCTCTCCCCTTCTCCGGCAGCGGGTTCCACGCGCTCCGCCCCCGCTCAGCACCATCGAAAGTACGCACGAAAATGAGCCCCCGCCAGCAAGGCAGGCCGTACTTACCTGCCCTCTGACCAGGTAAGTACGGCCTGCCTTGCCACTTCCGGGCCATCATCCGACTGGCCCTTTTGTTGCGATTTCGGCCTCTGCCGAGGTTCCGCGTGGCACATATCGAGGAGGCACGAGAACGGGCCCGGTGCGAGCGAAGGGTCGACGCGATGGAGTCGGTTGCAGGAAATCCGGCGGAGTCTCGGACGCATGGCGGCCGGGCGGCGGTACGGGACGGCGCGCCCGGCGGGGACCCGGGCGACCGGGCCCGGGGCGCACTGCTCGGTCTCGCGGTCGGTGATGCGCTGGGCGCACCGGCGGAGAACCTGCGGCCGTCCGAGATCCGCCGTCGCTGGGGCCGGATCGAGGGCTTCGTGAGCGACGACCCCGCGGGCACGGACGACACGGAGTACGCGATCTTCTCCGGGCTGCTCCTCGCGCGACACGGTTCGGCGCTGACGGTCACCCATGTGGAGCGGGCGTGGCACCTGTGGATCGCCGACCTGGACGAAGGGCCGTTCCGCGGTGCCGGGTTCAGCGAGCGGGGGACGCTGGAGAATCTGCGCCGGGGCCTGGCCGCCCCGATCTCCGCCCAGCACCGGCACGCCTGGAGCGACGGCCTGGCGATGCGGGCGGCGCCGTTCGGTGTCTTCGCGGCGGGCCGGCCGGACGAGGCGGCGCGCCTGGTCGCGGTCGACGGGCGGGTCAGCCACGACGGGGAGGGCATCTACGGCGGCCAGGCGGTGGCGGCCGGGGTGGCCGCCGCGATGGCGGGCGCCGGGGTCGCGTCGGTGATCGCCGCCGCGCTGTCCGTCGTCCCCATGGACTCCTGGACGGCACGTTCGCTGCGGCGCGCCGTGGCCGCCGCGCAGCGCACGTACCCCGACCGGCTCACCGGGGAACGCGCGGTGCGCTCCGCGGTGGTCGTCGGCGGCTATCCGTGGACGGACCTGGCCCCCGAGGCGGTCGGCCTGGCCTTCGGAGCGTTCGCGGCGGCGCGCGGCGACTTCCGCACGGCGGTGCTGACCGCGGTCAACATGGGCCGCGACGCGGACACGACGGCCGCGGTGGCGGGGGCCCTGGCCGGCGCCCTGCACGGGGCGTCGGCGATTCCGCGGCACTGGGGGGAGGCGATCGGCCCGGTACGGGGCAGTTGCCTGCCGTCGATGCGGGGCTACCACGTCCTGGACATCGCGGAGTTGCTCACCCCGGACGACGCGGACGAGGCGGACGAGCACGGGCGGGGTGGGGCTCGTACGCCCGAGCGCGGACGGGCGCACGCCGCAGGCACCGAGCACGCCCCGTCCGCCACCGGCCAGGAGGGCCCGGCACGGGACGACCCGCGTGCGGACGCGGGCGGCACGCCTCACACGTCCACGGCCGGACCGTCGCACAACGCCCCCGTCGCACCCGCCACCGCGCGCGAAGCGCACCGGGACGCCCCGCACGACACCCACCGCCCCGCCCCCCGCACCCCTGCCTCCGCGCCCGCCCGGTTCCGCACCCACCCCTCCCCCGGTCATCGGGCCCGGATCGAGGGGCTGTTGCTCGGGCTCGCCGCCGGGGACGCCGCCGGGTGGCCCGCCGCGCGGCACCGGGCCGCCCGGATGCCCGAGTGGACCCGGCGCCTCACCCGGGAGCTCGACACCTTCGCCGAGCAGAACGCCACGACCACCCTGCCCGTCCCCATCGCCCTCAACCAGCCGCCCGAGCCCCTGCGGCTCGGGCCGTCCGACGACGCCGAATGGGCGGCGTTCGCCGCCGGGACCGTGCTCGCCTCGACAGCCGGTCCGCTGCACGGGCTGTCCCCCGACCACCGGATGCGGGCCGCCATCGACGTCGCCTGGAACGCGCTGGCGGCCGAGGTCGCCGCGGCTGCCGCCCGCGCCCCCGAGGTCGAGTCCGCGGTGCTCCCGCTGCGTGCCCGGATCTCGGTACGGGCCGGACTCGGCAATCTCGCCGCCGGGTTGCGCCCGCCCGCCACCGGCCACGACAACCCGCACTACTTCGACGACGCGGCCTGCGTGCGGGCCGCCGTGCTCGCCGTCGCCCACCCCGCCGACCCGGCGGCCGCAGCCGACCTCGCCGAGTTCGACGCCCGCTACACCCAGGACGGCGACGGGGTGCACGGCGCCCGCGCGATGGCGGCGGCGATCGCCGAGGCACTGGGCGGCGCGGATGTGGACACGGCGGTGAACGCCGCGCTCGCGCAGCTCCCCGACGGCACCGAGATCGCCCGCAACGCCGCCCATGCCGTCCGGATCGCCCGTGACTTCGTCGGCGAGGCGGCGGGCGCGTTCGCCCTGGTGCCGGTGCTGGAGCATCAGATCGTCGACCACGTCTACAGCTACGGGATCGCCGCCGCCGAGACCGTCCCGGTCGCGCTCGCCCTGGCCACCGCGGCCCGCGGCCGGATCGCCCAGGCCGTTCCCGCGGCGGCGTGCCTGTCACGGGTGGCCGACTCCGCGCCCGCGCTGGCCGGCGCGCTGACCGGCGCGCTCTGCGGCATCGGCGCCGTCCCGGACGGCTGGCGCGACGCCTGCCGCACCTTGGCGGGGTGTGCGCTGCCCCGTCTCGCGGGGACCGATCTGATCGAACTCGCCGGACTGCTGGCAGCCACGGAACCGAAGCCCATGGGTGGACAATTCGGACATGACATCCATGACGCCCGTACGGTCCGGGGCGAGAACCACGGTACTCACACTCGATGAGCGGATCACGGGAGCACTCGTCGGCGCCGCGGTCGGCGACGCGCTCGGCGGTCCGGTCGAGGGCCGGCCCCCCGAGCAGATCATGGCCCGCCACGGTGGGCGGATCAGCGGCATCGTCGGCCCGTGGGACGGCGACGACTGGCGAACGGCCCGCCCCATCGCCCCGTACCACAAGGGCGACGGGCACGTCACCGACGACACCTTGATGACCCATGCGCTGGTACGGGTGTACGACGCCGTGCGCGACCACCTCGACGCGTACGCGGTCGCCGACCACCTCGTGCCGGAGCTGATCTCCACCCCCCGCTGGATTCCGGAGCTGGAGGCCGACGCACTGCCGCTGCAGCGGATCTTCCTCGCCGAGAAGTGGATCGTCGCGCGGCTGCACTACGGTCATGTCGATCCGCGCGAGGCGGGTTCCGGAAACATCGTCAACTGCGGTGCGGCGATGTACATGGCACCGGTGGGCCTGGTCAACGCCGCCCACCCGGAGGCCGCGTACGCCGAGGCGCTGGATGTCGCCGGCGCCCATCAGTCCTCCTACGGCAGGGAAGCGGCCGGAGTCTTCGCCGCGGCGGTCGCCGCCGCGTGCGCCCCGGACGCGACGCCCGCCGGCGTCGTCGAGACCTGTCTCTCGCTCGCCAAGGACGGCACCCGGTCCGCCATCGAGGCGGTGTGCGAAGTGGCCGCCCGTCACCACGACTTCGAGACCGCGCTCGCTCCGCTGCGCGCCGCCGTCGCACCCTTCGACACCGTGGGCCCCGACTACCGAGCCCCCTCCCTCGGCGCCCGCCGGCCGTCCCGGCTGCACGCCATCGAGGAACTCCCGATCGCGCTGGGCATGCTGCTCGTCGCGGACGGCGACTACCGGCACGCGGTCCTCGGCTCGGTGAACTACGGCCGGGACTGCGACTCGATCGCCACCATGAGCGGTGCCGTCGCGGGCGCGCTCCACGGCGAACCGGCGGTCCCCGCCGACTGGGTGAGAACGGTCGCCGAGGCCAGCCGGCTCGATCTGCACGCCCCCGCGCGGGCCCTGGCGGGCGTCGCCCGCGAGGTGTTCGCACGGGACACGGCCCGGCGCCGCGCCCACGAGTCGGCGTTCGCCGCGCTGGCGGGTACGCCATGACCCTCCGGGTGACGTGGGTGCAGCCCGAGGACCTGGTCGGACACGAGCTGCGCCAGGCCGCCGAGGACGGGCGGGACGCAAGGACCGTCGCCCGCCGGTGGTACGAGGCGGGCGGCGCCCCCGCGCCGGAACGGGGCGGCGCGTCGACCCCTCCGGCGCCGGAGCTGCGCGCGCTCGCCGAACGACTGCTCGACGAACTCGCCCTGCTGGAATCGCCGTTGGAGGCAGACGAACCGACGGACCTGGCCGCGGTCCGGGCCGCCTGTCCGAACTGGCCGGCCCCCCGCGAGGACCGGACGCCGGTGAGCCACGAGCGGCTGCACGCCGCCTGGCTGGGCCGGGCCGCCGGTTGTCTGCTCGGCAAACCCGTCGAGAAACTGCCGCTCGCCGGTATCCGCGCACTGGCCCGTGCCACCGGCAACTGGCCGCTGACCACGTGGTTCACCGCCAAGGGGCTGCCCTCCGAGCTGGCCGCCACCTACCCCTGGAACCGTCGCTCCGCGTCCACCTCCCTGGCCGAGAACATCGACGGCATGCCGGAGGACGACGACCTCGACCACCCCCTGCTCACCCTGCTGCTGCTCCAACGGTACGGACCGTCCTTCACCACCTGCGATCTCGCCCGGCTCTGGCTCGACGAACTCCCGGCCGGCCGCACGTTCACCGCCGAGCGGGTCGCGTACCGCAATCTGCTGGACGGGATCGAGCCCCCGCGCACCGCCCGGTACCGCAATCCGTTCCGGGAGTGGATCGGTGCGCAGATCCGGGCCGATGTGCACGGCTGGACGCATCCGGGCGACCCGTCGGCCGCGGCGGAGCAGGCCCACCGGGACGCGGTCCTCACCCACACCGCCAACGGGGTGTACGGGGCGATGTTCGCCGCCGCCGCACTCGCCGAAGCGGCCGGCGGCGGGCACGACGTGCACGGCTGTCTGGCCGCCGGGCTGCGCGTCGTGCCGCCGCGTTCGCGGTTCGCGCAGGCGGTGCGATTCGGCATCGCTGCGGCCCGCGGCGCGAAGGGCTTCGACGCGGTGGCCGACCGGCTGCACGCCGAGTACGGCGCGTACCACTGGGTCCATGTGCTGCCCAACGCCGCCCTGCTGGCGGCGGCCCTCACCCATGCCGACGGCGACTACTCCGACTCCATCTGCCGTGCGGTGTCGGGCGGCTGGGACACCGACTCCAACGGCGCGGCCGCCGGTTCACTCGCCGGACTGCTGGCCGGGAGCCCCGGCGCGCTGCCCGACCGCTGGACCGTCCCGCTGAAGAACCGTCTGGCCACGTCGGTCGCCGGATTCGACTCCATCGGCTTCGACGCCCTCGCCGAACAGACCCACCGGCTCACCCTCAAGGAGGCACTCCGCCCATGACCGGCATCGCGGTGCTCGGCAGCACCAACATGGATCTTGTCGCGTACGTCGCACGGGCTCCGGAGCGAGGAGAGACCGTCACCGGACGGGAGTTCCGTACCGTTCCCGGCGGCAAGGGCGCCAACCAGGCCGTCGCCGCCGCCCGCGCGGGCGGTGACGTGACGATGATCGGCGCGGTCGGCGACGACGAGTACGGCGCCGTGCTGCGCTCCAACCTGGAGCACGCGGGCGTCGACACCGATCTGCTGCACACGGCCGAGGGCCCCTCCGGCACCGCGCACATCGTCGTCGACGACCTGGGTTCCCACTCCATCGTGGTGATCCCCGGCGCCAACGGCACCGTCACCGCCCTCGGCCCCGGCGAGATGGCCGCCGTCGCCGGGGCCGATCTGCTGCTGCTCCAGTTGGAGCTGCCGCTGTCCGCCGTGCTGGAGGGTGCGCGCGTGGCGCACGCGCAGGGAGTACGGACCATCCTCACCCCGTCCCCCGTACAGCCGCTGCCCGCCGAACTCCTCGACTGTGTCGACCTGCTGATCCCCAACGAGCACGAGGCGGCCGCGCTCACCGGCGCCACGGACCCCCGTGCGGCGGCGCAGCTGCTGCTCGGCCAGGTCCCCGCGGTCGTGGTCACGCTCGGCTCGAAGGGCTGCCTGTACGCGGCCCGGGGCGGCGAGCCCGTCCTCTTCCCCGCCCCCGAGGTCACCGCGGTGGACTCCACCGGGGCCGGGGACACCTTCGTCGGGACGCTCGCCGTGGCGCTCGGCGAGCGGCGGCCCGTACCCGAGTCACTGGCCTGGGCGTCCTCCGCCGCCGCGCTGTGCGTTCAACGGCCGGGCGCCTCGACCTCCATGCCGTACCGCAGTGAGATCGACGCCGCATGAACACGACCGCGCAGGCGCCGCTGACCGGGCTGCGGGTCATCGACCTCGCCACGCTCTTCGCGGGCCCTCTCTCCGCCACCATGCTGGGTGACTTCGGCGCCGAGGTGATCAAGGTCGAGCATCCGCGCAAGCCCGATCCGTCGCGCGGGCACGGGCCCGCGAAGGACGGCGTCGGCCTGTGGTGGAAACTTCTCGGCCGCAACAAGCGCAATCTGACCCTCGACCTGTCCAGTCCCGGCGGGCGCGACATCCTGCTCCGGCTGGCCGCCGGGACGGATGTGATCATCGAGAACTTCCGGCCCGGCACCCTGGAGCGCTGGGGGCTCGGCTGGGCGGAACTGCACGCCGTCAATCCGCGGCTGGTGCTGGCCAGGGTCACCGGCTTCGGCCAGTTCGGTCCGTACGCGCACCGTCCCGGCTTCGGCACTCTGGCCGAGGCGATGAGCGGGTTCGCCGCGATCACCGGGGAACCGGACGGACCGCCCACGCTCCCGCCGTTCGGGCTCGCCGACTCGATCGCGGCGCTGGCCACCGCGTACGCCGTGATGGCCGCGCTCGCCGGACGCGACAGGACCGGGGAGGGACAGGTCGTCGACATGGCGATCATCGAGCCGATCCTGACCGTGCTCGGCCCGCAGCCGGTCTGGTACGACCAGCTCGGTTACGTACAGCCGCGCACCGGCAACCGCTCCCGGAACAATGCCCCGCGCAACACCTACCGCACCTCGGACGGGCACTGGGTCGCCGTCTCCACCTCCGCGCAGTCGATCGCCGAACGGGTCATGCGCCTGGTCGGCCGGCCCGAACTGATCGAAGAGCCCTGGTTCGGCTCCGGCACCACCCGCGCGGAGCACTCCGACGAACTCGACGAGGCGGTCGGCGACTGGGTCGCCCGGCACACCCGCGAGGAGGCCGTTCGCGCGTTCGAGAAGGCGGAGGCGGCCATCGCACCCGTCCACGGCATCCAGGACGTGATGGAGGACCCGCAGTACCGGGCCCTGGACTCCGTCACCGAGGTGGACGACCCGGAGCTGGGGCCCCTGCGGATGCAGAACGTCCTGTTCCGCCTCTCGGCGACACCGGGCGCGATCCGCTGGGCGGGTCGGCCGCACGGTGCGGACACCGACGAGATCCTCACCGCCCTGGGTCTGTCGGGCCGGGAGATCGCCGCGCTGCGGGCGGAGCGCGTCCTGTGACGGCGATCGTGCCCCTCACCTTCCTGTACGTGCCCGGGGACCGGCCCGAAGTGGTGCGCAAGGCACGCGACGCGGGCGCGGACGTGGTGATCGTCGATCTGGAGGACGCGGTCGCACCGGACCGCAAGGAGTACGCGCGGTCGGCCACCGCCGAGCTGCTGTCCGAAGCGGTGGCGGACACCGCCGTGCCGATCCATGTCCGGGTCCACACCGAGGCGGATGTCCTCGCCCTGGCCGGGCTGCCGGGTCTCGCGGAGTTCCGGCTGCCGAAGATCACGCACGCGGCCACCGTCCACCACATCGCGGCCGTGGCGCCGGGGGTCGCGCTCTGTCCGCTGCTGGAATCGGCGCTCGGCGTCGAGCACGCCTACACGGTCGCCGCCGCCCATCCCCAGGTGCGCTCCATCTCCCTGGGCGAGGCGGACCTCCGGGCCGATCTGGGGGTACGGGACGACACCGGGCTCGACTGGTCGCGCAGCCGGGTCGTGGTCGCCGCCCGCGCGGCCGGACTCGCGCCACCCGCCCAGTCGGTGTTCACGGACGTGCGGGACCTGGACGGCCTGTGGGCGTCCTGCACGCACGGCCGGGCGCTGGGTTTCCTGGGCCGGGCGGCGATCCATCCCCGCCAGCTCCCGGTCATCGAGCGCGCGTTCCGCCCGACGGCGCGGGAGGTCGAGGCGGCGGCCGAGATCGTGGAGGCGGCCGTGACGGACGAGGGCGCGCTGGCCCTGCCGGACGGCCGGTTCGTCGACGCGGCGGTGGTGGCCTCGGCCCGCCGCACGCTGGCGCTGGCCGTGCGGGCGGGGTGACAGCCGGGGGATCCGCTGCGGGCCCGCCCGACCGGCGACGAGGACACGTGTGGGGCCCCGAACCAGGCGGTTCGGGGCCCCACACGTGACGAACGCAGGGCTCAGCCGTTCTTCGCCGCCTCCGCGGCGTCGTTCTTCTGCGGCGTCTTCGCGGCACTGTCATCGGAGTCGTCGGCGCGCTCGGCGGCGCCGACCTCAGGACCCGTGTCCGCGTCGGACGCGACCGCTCCGTCCGCGTCGCCCGAGGTGTCGCCGTCCTTCACGGCATCGGTTCCTTCGCCGTCCCTCACGGCATCGGCTCCTTCGCCGTCCTTCGCGCCTTCGCCGTCCTCGGCATCCACCGCGCCCGGCTCCACGACCTCCTCGCGCCCCGGACGCACCTTCGCCGAGACCACCATGTACACCACCGCCAGCAGGAACACGATCCCCGCGGTCCACACATTGAGGCGTACGCCCAGGATGTGGTGGGCCTCGTCGACCCGCATGTACTCGATCCAGCCCCGTCCCGCGCAGTACGCGGCGACGTAGAGCGCGAACGCCCGGCCGTGACCGAGCTTGAAGCGGCGGTCCGCCCAGATCACCAGCAGGGCGACACCGATGCACCACAGCGACTCGTACAGGAACGTCGGGTGGTACGTGCCCGCGACCCGGTTGGGGCCCTCGCTGATCTTCAGCGCCCACGGCACGTCGGTCGGCTTGCCGTAGAGCTCCTGGTTGAACCAGTTGCCCCAGCGGCCGCAGGCCTGGGCCAGGGCGATACCGGGGGCGAGCGCGTCGGCCCAGGCCGGCAGCGGGATCCCGCGGCGGCGGCAGCCGATCCAGGCACCGACGGCGCCGAGCGCGATCGCACCCCAGATGCCGAGGCCGCCCTGCCAGATCTTGAAGGCGTCGACCCAGTTCTCACCGTCGCTGAAGTACAGCTGGTAGTCGGTGATGACGTGGTAGAGCCGCCCGCCGACGAGGCCGAAGGGCACCGCCCAGACGGCGATGTCGGCAACGGTGCCGGCTCTGCCGCCCCGGGCGATCCAGCGCTTGTTGCCGAACCAGACGGCGACGAAGACGCCGATGATGATGCAGAACGCGTAGCCGCGGAGCGGGATCGGGCCGAGATCGATCACGCCGGTCGACGGACTGGGAATGTAGGCAAGGTCCATGGCAGAGTCGACGCTACCTTGCCGGGTGGGGCCTACGGCAACCCACCCGACAACGTATGGGTAACAGGCCGGTCATGGATTCCCCCTGCCGGCCCACCGCTCAGGAGTGCGACGGCGCCGGTGTGACCGCGCCCGGCTTCTTGCCCTTGTTGGCCTCGGCGACCCACTTCTTCAGGTTCGCCGTGGTGATCGGTTCGTCACCCTTCTTCGGGAAGATCGACTCTCCGTTGAGCAGCGCGGCCGGGGTGCCCTGGAATCCGCCTTTCTGGAACGCCGTGTTGGACTTCTGGACCCAGCTGTCGTGCTTGCCGTCGTTCACACAGCTGCGGAAGGCGGGGGTGTCGAGCCCCGGGACCTTCCCGGAGAGCTCGATCAGCTTGGCGTTGTCGCCGAAGGCGTCCTCGGTCTCCGGCGGCTGGTTGCGGTAGAGGACGTCGTGGTAGGCGGTGAACTTGCCGGCGCTCTGTGCGCAGGCCGCCGCGTTGGCCGCCCGGAGCGAGCCGCTGCCGCCGAGATTGCCGTCGATGAGCGTGGCGAGGTGGTACTCGACCTTGACCTGTCCACTGCTCTCCAGCTCACGGGCGGTGTCCCGGAACGCGTTCTCGAACTGGGCGCAGACCGGGCAGCGGAAGTCCTCCCAGATGGTGAGCGTGGACGGGGCGCTGTCCGAGCCGACCTGGATGGCCAGACTGTCCTTGCCGGTCGCACCGGACGGCGCGACGACGGGGCCCGCCGTGCTGCTCTTTTTGCCGCCCGTGTTCGCGGCGATCACGCCGACGACGGCGGCCAGCGCCAGCACACCCACCACGGCGCCGCCGACGATCAGCCCACGCCTGCGGCGCTCGTGCGCCTTCTCGCGCTCACGCTGCTGGACGAGCCGGTCTCGCGCGGCCCTTTTTCCCTGTTCGTTCTTCTCGCTCACACCCGCAGCAACGAACCGGGGAGGCACGCGCGTGCCTCCCCGGTCCAGGTCCACCCGTTTGGATTACACCCGATTCAGCGCTTTCGAACGCCTTCGGCGAGTTCGCCCGCCAGGGAGCGGACGGCGGCCAGGCCGCTCTCCTCGTCGGGAGCGTCCAGCATGCTCTTGACGAAGGCGGAGCCGACGATCACCCCGTCGGCGAAACCGGCGACCTCGGCGGCCTGCCGGGCATTGGAGACGCCGAGGCCGACGCAGACCGGCAGGGACGTGGTGGCCCGGGTGCGCCCGACCAGCTCCTGTGCCTGCTCGCCGACCGACTCACGGGTGCCGGTGACCCCCATCAACGAGGCCGCGTAGACGAAGCCGGAGCCGGCCGCGGTGATGGTGGCGAGGCGCTCGTCCCTGCTGCTCGGCGCGACGACGAAGACGGTCGCGAGACCGTGCTTGTCGGCGTGCTCGCGCCACAGCTCGGACTCCTGGACCGGCAGGTCGGGCAGGATGCATCCGGCGCCACCCGCCTCGGCGAGCTCGGCGGTGAAACGCTCGACGCCGTACCGGTCGATCGGGTTCCAGTACGTCATGACGAGGATCGGGACGCCGGTCGCCTCGTACGCCTCGCGGACCGTGCGCATCACGTCGGCGATCTTCACGCCGCCCCGCAGGGCGATGTCGTCGGCGGTCTGGATGACCGGTCCGTCGAGCACCGGGTCGCTGTGCGGCAGCCCCACCTCGACGACGTCCGCACCTCCCGCCACGACCGCCTTCACGGCGGCGATCGCGCCGTCGACGGTCGGGAAGCCGGCCGGCAGGTACGCGATGAGCGCGGCCCTGTTCTCCGCCTTGGCCCGCGCGAGGGAGGAACTCAACAGCTCCACATTGCCGCTCACTTGGTGACCTCCTCTTCCCCGTCGGCCACATCGGCCTCGACGGCCCCGTCGGCCCCGTCGTACAGCCCGAAGTAGCGGGCCGCCGTGTCCATGTCCTTGTCGCCGCGGCCGGACAGATTGACCACGAGCAGTCCGTCCTTGCCGAGCTCCTTCCCGACCTCCAGGGCCCCGGCCAGCGCGTGGGCGCTCTCGATGGCCGGGATGATCCCCTCGGTACGGGAGAGGAGGCGCAGCGACTGCATCGCGGCGTCGTCGGTGACCGCCCGGTACTCCCCGCGGCCGATGTCCTTGAGGTACGCGTGCTCCGGGCCGATGCCCGGGTAGTCGAGACCGGCCGAGATGGAGTACGGCTCGGTGATCTGGCCCTCGTCGTCCTGGAGGACGTAGCTGCGCGAGCCGTGCAGGATGCCGGGCTCGCCCGCCGTCAGGGTGGCCGCGTGCTCGCCGGTCTCCACCCCGTGCCCGGCGGGCTCGCAGCCGATCAGCCGGACATGGGCGTCCGGGATGAAGGCGTGGAAGAGCCCGATGGCGTTGGAGCCCCCGCCGACACAGGCGATGGCGGCGTCGGGCAGCCGGCCGGTCCGCTCCAGGATCTGGCGGCGGGCCTCGACGCCGATGACGCGGTGGAAGTCGCGGACCATGGCGGGGAAGGGGTGCGGTCCCGCGACGGTGCCGAAGAGGTAGTGCGTGCGGTCCACATTGGCGACCCAGTCGCGGAACGCCTCGTTGATGGCGTCCTTCAGGGTCCTGGAGCCGGACTTCACGGCGATGACCTCGGCACCGAGCATCCGCATCCGCGCCACGTTCAGCGCCTGGCGCTCGGTGTCGATCTCACCCATGTAGATGGTGCATTCGAGGCCGAAGAGCGCACAGGCGGTCGCGGTGGCGACACCGTGCTGCCCGGCACCGGTCTCGGCGATGACCCGGGTCTTGCCCATGCGCCTGGTGAGCAGCGCCTGACCCAGCACGTTGTTGATCTTGTGCGAGCCGGTGTGGTTCAGGTCCTCGCGCTTGAGGAAGATCCGGGCGCCGCCCGCGTGCTCGGCGAAGCGCGGGACCTCGGTCAGCGCGCTGGGGCGGCCGGTGTAGTTGATCATGAGCTCGTTGAGCTCGGCGGCGAAGGCCGGGTCGGCCTTCGCCTTGTCGTACTCGACGGCGACCTCGTCCACGGCGGCGACGAGCGCCTCCGGGATGAACTTGCCGCCGAACGCGCCGAAGTAGCCTTCGGCGCTGGGGATCAGACCCTCCGGGTCCGGGATGAAGAAGTCAGATGACATCCGACGTGCTCCTCGACATCGCAATGGGTGGGTTCACCGTATGCGCCGTGAGCGGAGCGCCACCGCGACCGGAAACGGTCGGGCGGTGCGGTCGTACGTACGACAGGAGTGGTGCGGGTACGTCGGCCGGGGCTCGCTACAGCGCGGACCCCGTGCGCCATCGCATGCCGTTGACCTGGCCGGGCTCGTCGCCGATCACGTACCGCACGCGTCGGCCGTGCACCCGGCGCGCGGGGGCGCGGCAGCCGCGTGGGCGGCAGCCGCGCGCCAGCGGCGCGTGCGGGTCCCGGGCAGCCGTCACCACGGCCAGGCGCGGGCGCGGCCGGGTGCGGAGCACGGGACGATCGGCGGACATGGTGCGGGTCAGCCCCGTCCGTGGCGGAGCGCCGGGTGGGCGCCCGCGGCGACCAGGTCGGCGACGGCGGCCCTCGGGTCGCGGCCGGTGACCAGGGACTCGCCCACGAGCACCGCGTCGGCGCCCGCGTTGGCGTACGCGATCAGGTCGTGCGGACCGCGGACGCCGGACTCGGCGACCTTGACGATGTGGTCGGGGATCTCGGGGGCGACGCGCTCGAAGGTGGAGCGGTCGACCTTGAGGTCCTTCAGATTGCGGGCATTGACGCCGATGACCTTCGCCCCGGCGTCCACGGCGCGCTCCGCCTCCTCCTCGTCGTGCACCTCGACCAGCGGCGTCAGACCGATGGACTCGGCGCGCTCGATCAGGGAGACCAGGGCCTCCTGGTCGAGGGCCGCGACGATCAGCAGGGCGAGGTCGGCACCGTGGGCCCGGGCCTCCCAGAGCTGGTAGGAGGTGACGATGAAGTCCTTGCGCAGGACCGGGATGTCGACCTTGGCGCGGACGGCCTCCAGGTCGGCGAGCGAACCGCCGAAGCGGCGCTCCTCCGTGAGGACCGAGATGACGGACGCGCCGCCCGCCTCGTAGTCCGCGGCGAGCGCGGCCGGGTCGGCGATGGCGGCGAGAGCCCCCTTGGAGGGGCTGGAGCGCTTGACCTCGCAGATGACGGTCACGCCCTCGCCACGCAGGGCGGCGGCTCCGTCCTTGGCCGCGGGAGCGCGCGCCGCGCGCTCCTTCAGCTCGTCGAGGCTGACACGCGCCTGCCGCTCTGCGAGGTCGGCGCGTACGCCGTCGATGATCTCGTCGAGCACACTCACGCGAGCGGCCCCCTTCCGGGACGGTGATGAGGGAACAGGATCAGCCATGTCAATGCTATCCGCAGGAGGGCGAAGGGCCCGAATCCAGTCGGCGAATGTCCCACTACCTGGGCATTCAAGGCGCCAGCGCCGATCCGAACGGCAGATTCCGGACGACCGAGAAGATCAGCAGCACGGCCCCGATCCCCCACCAGACAACGGGTTTCGTGGCGATGCCCATGGGCCTTCCCCGGGCGGCGCGCGCCGTCCAGACCACCCAGAGGACGGCGAAGACCCCGTAGCCGACGACGGCAAGAGCGTTGGAGCCGAGGGCGGCGGCGATGTCGCCGTGAGCGACGGCGTGGGCACTGCGCAGCCCGCCGCATCCGGGGCAGTACAGGCCGGTGAACCGCAGCAGCGGGCAGACCGGGTAGTGGCCGGGCTGATTGGGGTCGACGGCGCCGACGTACCCGAAGGCGCCGACGACCGCGGCCATGACCCCCGCCGGGACGGCGAGCCGCCGGATCCGTGAGGCGGGCACCGGGGCCGGAGGGAAGACGGGCGGGGACGGCCGGCCGGACGTCGGCGGCTGCCCGGACATGGGCGGGGGACCGGAGGCGGGCCCGGGGCCCGGCGCCGACGGCGCTGCGGCTGGGGTAGGCGATGCGTCCACCCGGTGATTGTCCCCGCTGACGCGGAAAGGCGCAGCCCGGCCGGGCTGCGCCTCGCACACGCGGCGGGTGCCGCGTTGCCGCAGACGTCAGGAGATCTGGGCCTGCGCGGCACGTGCCCTGGCACGGGCCATCTCCTCGGACTCCTTCGGCATGCCGAGGCCCGCGGCCTTCATCGCGAGGCCGACCACACCGCCGAGGAGGATGACGGCGATACCGGCCCAGAAGCCGACCAGGTTGGCCGCGACCGTGAAGACGCCCGCGACGCAGAAGCCGATGAAGGAGATGATGACACCGGTCCAGGCGGCCGGGGTGTGTCCGTGGCTGCTGCCCGCCATGAGTTGCTCCTTGTTGGTGATGCGCTGTTGGTATCGCTGTACGCAAAGCTGGTGCCGCTGTTGGTGCCGCTGTGCAGAAAGCTCGGCTTCATTGTCCCGTACGCGCGGGTACGACGTGAGCTGGGGGGTCATGCCTCGCGCGTCGGGTCCTCACCGCGGTCCAGGGCCTTCCACAGGTCCTCGGGCCGGTCCGGGTCCGGGGCGGTGCGGGCGGCCTTGCGGGGGCGGGGGGTGCCGTCCCGTTCGTACCGTCCCGACATGGTGGGCCAGAGCTTCCCGTACCGCAGGGCGAGCAGCCCGGCGAGGAGGATCAGCAGGCCGCCGGCCGCTGTGACGTAGGGCCACGCGGTGTGGCTGAGGGCACCGATGGTCGCCGCGGCGTCGCCGGTGGTCTGGGCGGCCTTCTCGTCGAGCGCCGAGCTGTCGGAGGCGCCGAGACAGGCGCTCAGTCCGGCACCGAGGCCGCTGAGGGCGAGGAGCCCGGCGACGATCAGCCGCCCGCGGCTGCGGACGGCGAAGACGGCGACGAGGGCGGCCAGGCCGACGATGGCCAGGGCCGCCGGGAGACCGGTGACGTCCTGACCGTCGGCGGTCAGCGGCAGGGAGCCGCCGCCGACGGCCGCCCGGCCCTCGGCCCAGGTCTGGCCGGAGGCGAGCAGGACGACGGTGGCACCGGCCGCGCCGAGGAGCAGTCCGGCGGCCAGGCTGCGGCGGCTTCCCGTGGCGTCGGCGGTGGCCGCTCGGGCACGGGGCTGGGGTACGGGAACAGCACTCACATACCCCACTATCCCCTACGGACTCGTCAGCCGTGGAGCCGGTTGGCCGTATGCACCGCGCGGAGCACCGCGGCGGCCTTGTTGCGGCACTCGGTGTCCTCGGCGACCGGGTCGGAGTCGGCGACGACCCCCGCTCCGGCCTGGACGTACGCCGTGCCGTCACGGAGCAGGGCGGTCCGGATCGCGATGGCGGTGTCGGAGTCCCCGGCGAAGTCGAGGTAGCCGACGCAGCCGCCGTACAGTCCGCGGCGGGTCGGTTCGAGCTCCTCGATGATCTGCATCGCACGGGGCTTGGGGGCGCCGGAGAGGGTGCCCGCGGGGAAGCAGGCGGTGAGGACGTCGAAGGCGGTGCGGCCCTCGGCGACCCTGCCGGTGACGGTGGAGACGATGTGCATCACGTGCGAGTACCGCTCGATCGACATGAAGTCGACCACCTCGACGGTGCCGGGTTCGCAGACCCGCCCGAGGTCGTTGCGGCCGAGGTCGACGAGCATCAGGTGCTCGGCGCGTTCCTTCGGGTCGGCGAGGAGTTCGTCGGCGAGGGCCTGGTCCTCCTGCGGGGTGGCGCCGCGGTGCCTGGTCCCGGCGATCGGGTGGACCATCGCACGTCCGTCCTCGACCTTGACGAGGGCTTCCGGGCTGGAGCCCGCGACGTCGAAGCCGTCGAAGCGGAAGAGGTACATGTACGGCGACGGGTTGGTGGCGCGCAGCACCCGGTAGACGTCCAACGCGCTTGCCGTGCAGGGGGTTTCGAAGCGCTGGGAGGGAACGACCTGGAAGGCCTCGCCGGCCCTGATGCGCTCCTTCACGTCCTCGACGGCGCCCTGGTACGCCGTGCCGCCCCACAGCGCGGTGTACGGGGGCAGCTCGGACGGCGGCAGGGCGGCGGGGGCGTTCTCGACCGGGCGCGCGAGGTCCCGCTCCATGGCGTCGAGACGGGCGACGGCGTCCGCGTACGCCTCGTCGACGCCGGTCGCGAGGTCGTTGTGGTTGATCGCGTTGGCGATCAGGAGGACGCTGCCGTCCCAGTGGTCGAGCACGGCGAGGTCCGAGGTGAGGAGCATCGTCAGCTCGGGGAGGTGCAGGTCGTCCTCCGCGCTGTCGCCGATCCTCTCCAGGCGGCGCACGATGTCGTAGCCCAGATAGCCGACCATGCCGCCGGTGAACGGGGGCAACCCGTCGGGGTCCCCGTCCACGACCAGGTCGTGCGGGGTGTGCAGGGTCTCGATGGTGGCGCGCAGGGCCTGCAGCGGGTCACCGTCGACGGGGACCCCGACGGGCGGGGTGCCCAGCCAGTGGGCCTGCCCGTCGCGCGCGGTGAGGGTCGCGGCGCTGCGTACCCCGATGAAGGAGTAGCGCGACCAGCTGCGGCCGTTCTCCGCGGATTCCAGGAGGAAGGTGCCGGTGCGCTCGCCCGCGAGTTTGCGGTAGAGGCCGACCGGGGTGTCGCCGTCCGCGAGGAGCCGGCGGGTGACGGGGATGACGCGCCGTTCGACGGCCAGCTTGCGGAAGGTATCGAGATCCATGGCGGGCGACCCTACTGAGCGAGCGGGAGGACGTCGGCGTCGAAGCAGGTGCGGTCGCCGGTGTGGCAGGCGGCACCCGTCTGGTCGACCCTGACGAGGACGGTGTCGGCGTCGCAGTCGAGGGCGACGGACTTGACCTGCTGGACGTGGCCCGAGGTGTCGCCCTTGACCCAGTACTCCTGACGGCTGCGGGACCAGTAGGTGCAGCGGCCGGTGGTGAGCGTGCGGTGCAGCGCCTCGTCGTCCATCCAGCCGAGCATCAGCACCTCGCCGGTGTCGTACTGCTGGGCGATGGCCGGAACGAGCCCGTCGGCGCCGCGCTTGAGGCGGGCGGCGATGGCCGGATCGAGGTTGCCGGACGGCGGCGGGGTGCTGGGCGTGGGCGCGCTGGTCATGCGCCCATTGTGCCGTGGTCGCGGGAGCGGTTCCGTACGGCGTCCACTGGGCGGACCGCGTGCGACGGTCGTACGCTGGCGAGCATGTCGACCCATGCGAAGCGCGAACGACTTCTGCTCGCCGACCTGTTGGAGGCGGCGGGACCGGAGGCCCCGACTCTGTGCCGGGGCTGGACGACCAGGGACCTCGCCGCCCATGTGGTGGTCCGCGAGCGCCGGCCGGACGCGGCGGGAGGCGCGCTGCTGGGCGTGCTGAAGAACCGCCTCGAACGGGTGCAGGCGGAGTACACGGCGAAGCCGTACGAGGAGCTGATCCAGCTGATCCGTACCGGTCCGCCGCGGATGTCCCCGTTCGGTCTGAAGCAGATCGACGAGGCCGCCAACACCGTCGAGTTCTACGTCCACGCGGAGGATGTGCGCCGGGCCCAGCCGGACTGGTCGCGGCGGGAACTGGACCCGGTCTTCGCCGATGTGCTGTGGTCCCGCGCGGAGAGGACGGCCCGGCTGCTGGGCCGCAAGTCCCCGGTGGGGCTGGTGCTGCGCCGCCCGGACGGCCAGACGGCGGTGGCGCACAAGGGCACCCCGGTCGTGACGGTCACCGGCGAGCCGGGCGAGCTGCTGCTCTTCGTGTTCGGCCGGCAGGACGCGGCGACGGTGGGGCTGGAGGGCGACACGGAGGCGGTGGCCCGACTGCACACGGCCGAGCTGGGCATGTGACGCGTACGGGGACGGTTCAGCCCGGGAGTTCCGCGCGGCGCAACCGGGTGGAGGTCAGCGCGGACACCGCCCCCGCCGCGCACACCGCGGCGCTGGCGACGAAGACCGGGCCGGTGCCCCAGAGCGCGACGGCCGCTCCGGTGACCGGGTAGCTGAGCGGGGCGATCGCGTGGGTGAAGAGCGTCGAGACCGAGGTGACCCGGCCGAGGTAGGCGGGTTCGGTGACGGTCTGGATCAGTGCGCCGCACAGGGAGCCGCCGAGCCCGGCGAAGAGCCCGATGCACAGGGCCGCGGCGACGGCGAGCGCCACCGAGGGCAGGTATGCCAGGGCACCGACGGCCGCCGCACCGGTCAGAATCATCAGGCACATCACCAGACCGGCGCGCGGCACCCGGCCGCGTACGGCGAGCAGCAGCGCCGACGCGCCCGCGCCGATCCCGAACGCGGCGATGATCCAGCCCATGCCGGAGGCGCCCCAGGCGCGTTCCTTGGCGAGCAGGATCAGGCCGAGGTTGAGCGGTCCGGCGTAGCCCAGCTCGGTGACGGCGACGACCAGCATCAGCGGTCCGAGCAGCGGGTGGCGGCGGATGTGGCGCAGCCCGTCGGCCAGGTCGTGCCAGGCGGTGCCGGAGCGTTCGGCGCTCTCCTGGTCGGGCAGCGGGCGGATCCGCAGCGACAGCAGCAGCGGCAGCGACACGGCGAAGAGCACCCCGGCCGCGGCGAAGGCGAGCGCAGGCCCGCCGAGGGCCACCGCGAGGCCGCCGAGCGGGGCGCCGACGACATTGGCGGTACGGGTGGCCAGTCCGCGCATTCCCTGGACCCGGGCCAGCTCTCCGGCCTCGGTGATCCGGGGCGGCAGTGCGCCGACGGCGGGCAGGAAGAGGGCGTCGACGACGCCGAAGACGAGCGCGACGGCGATCAGCATCCACAGCGCGGGCGAGGTGAGCAGCAGTGCACCGGCCAGGCCGAGGACGACCAGGCAGCGGGCGGCGTCGCTGCCGATGACGACGCGGCGCGGCCCGATCCGGTCGGCGAGCACTCCCCCGCCGAGCATCAGGACGGCCCTGGGTATGGAGCCCACGGCTAGGACGAGTCCGGTCTGGGTGGGGCTGCCGGAGCGGGCGGCGGCCCAGGCCAGCGCCATGTAGTAGACGCTGTCGCCGATCATCGAAGCGGTGTAGGCACCGAGCCAGCGAAGGACGTTGCCGTCGCGGTGGGCGGGGCGTTCGGGGGCTTGCGCGGTCGTGCCGGTGACGGTCATGAGGTTCGTCCTCCCGGGACGGCGGGTCAGTTGCGGAACGGGAATGCGTACACGTGCATGGCGACGTTCTCGCGGCCTTCCGTGTCCCCCGCCTCGTCGCGGGCACGGCCGAGCGCCTCGTACCGGTCGATCAGTTCGTGCACCTCGCGGCTGAGCGCGGTGAGCTCCTCGGCGGTGAGCCGGGCGAGGTACTCGGAGCTGGAGGCGGCGCCGCGCCACTCCTCCGGCCAGCTCTGGGCCGAGTCGAGGTAGCGGCGGTACAGCTCGCTGCGCTGGTCGAAGGAGAGCCGGCCGAACGCGGCGTGTGCGGCGGCCTTCTCGGGCGCGTCGCTGAAGTCCTCCTCGTGGAAGCTCAGCCCCTTCGAGGCGGGCTGCCACCAGCGCTCCCGGCCGTCCTTGCCCTGCCGCTCGGCCTCCACGATCAGACCGTGGTCGGCGAGCTTGCGCAGGTGGTAGCTGACCAGCGAGACCGCCTCGTCGACCTGCTCCGCGAGCTGGGAGGCGGTGGCCGTGCGGGAGATGTAGAGCAGCCGGTACAGCTTCATCCGCAGGGGGTGTCCGAACGCCTTGAGGGTCTCCAGATCCGAGATCCGGCGCGATTCATTGCTTGTCATGCCCTCACCGTAGATAGAAAAGAAAACTTGCGCAATCTTTATTGCGAAATAAAAGCTGCGGGATTCGGGTGGCGGTGCGGCCACGATCGGAGAGAGACGGCAGCCCTCAGAACGTCGAACGCCGGACGGGGCCGAAAAATCGGCTCCGTCCGGCGATCGATGCGTACGCGCGGGTCAGCGGACCGGGTGTCCGGCCTCCCTGAGAGCGCCCTTGACCTCGGAGATCCGCAGATCACCGAAGTGGAAGACGGACGCGGCGAGTACCGCGTCGGCGCCCGCCGCGATGGCCGGCGCGAAGTCCGCGAGCCGACCCGCGCCGCCGGAGGCGATGACGGGGACGGTCACGTGCTCCCGGACCGCCGCGATCATCTCGGTGTCGTAGCCGTCCTTGGTGCCGTCGGCGTCCATGGAGTTGAGCAGGATCTCGCCCGCGCCCAGCTCGGCGGCCCGGTGCGCCCATTCGACGGCGTCGATGCCGGTGCCCCGGCGGCCGCCGTGCGTGGTGACCTCGAAGGTGCCCGACGGCGTGCGCCGGGCGTCCACGGAGAGCACCAGGACCTGGCGGCCGAAGCGCTCGGCGATCTCCCGGATCAGGTCCGGGCGGGCGATGGCCGCGGTGTTGACACCGACCTTGTCCGCACCGGCCCGCAGCAACGTGTCGACGTCGTCGGCGGTCCGGACGCCGCCGCCGACGGTGAGCGGGATGAAGACCTGCTCGGCGGTGCGGCGCACCACGTCGTAGGTGGTCTCCCGGTCACCGCTGGACGCGGTGATGTCGAGGAAGGTCAGCTCGTCGGCGCCCTCGGCGTCGTACAGCTTCGCCATCTCGACGGGATCGCCCGCGTCGCGCAGGTTCTGGAAGTTGACGCCCTTGACGACCCGGCCGTTGTCGACGTCCAGGCACGGAATGACGCGCACCGCGAGGCTCACCGCGCACCTCCCCGGTACGCCTCGACCTCGACCTCGACGACCAGGCTCGGGTCCACCAGACCGGACACGATGATCATCGACGCGGCGGGGCGGACGTCGTCGAAGAGCTCCTTGTGGGCGCGGCCGACCTCGTCCACGTCCCGGGCGTGCGTGACGTACATCCGGGTGCGGACGACGTCCTCACGGCCCAGACCGAGCTGCTTCAGCGCGTCGAAGGCGACCTTGAAGGAGGTGACGGTCTGCTCGTACGGGCCGCCCGCGGAGATCTGCCCGTTCTCCACCGACGTGCAGCCGGCCACCAGGACGAGGCCGTTCGGCAGCTCGACCGCGCGGGAGTAGCCGAACCTCTCCTCCCAGGGGGCACCGGAGGAGATGCGGTTGACGGAGTCGCTCATCCGGAGACCACCTGCAGCGCCTCTTCGAGGGTGAACGCCTTGGCGTACAGCGCCTTGCCGACGATCGCGCCCTCGACGCCGTCCGGGACGAGCGAGGAGATGGCCCGCAGGTCGTCCAGCGAGGAGACGCCGCCGGAGGCGACGACGGGCTTGTCGGTGGCGGCGCAGACGTTCTTCAGGAGTTCCAGGTTGGGTCCCTGGAGCGTGCCGTCCTTGGCGATGTCGGTGACGACGTAGCGGGCGCAGCCCTCGGAGTCGAGGCGGGCGAGTGTCTCGTAGAGGTCGCCGCCGTCGCGGGTCCAGCCGCGGCCGCGCAGCGTCGTGCCGCGGACGTCGAGGCCGACGGCGATCTTGTCACCGTGCTCGGCGATGACCTTGGCGACCCACTCCGGCGTCTCCAGGGCGGCGGTGCCGAGGTTGACCCGGCGGCAGCCGGTGGCGAGGGCGGCGGCGAGCGAGGCGTCGTCGCGGATGCCGCCGGAGAGCTCGACCTTGATGTCCATGGCGCCGGCCACCTCGGCGATCAGCGCCCGGTTGTCCCCGGTGCCGAAGGCGGCGTCCAGGTCGACGAGGTGCAGCCACTCGGCCCCGGCGCTCTGCCAGGCGAGGGCGGCCTCCAGCGGGGAACCGTAGGAGGTCTCGGAGCCGGACTCGCCATGGACGAGGCGGACGGCCTGCCCGTCGCGGACGTCGACGGCGGGGAGCAGTTCAAGCTTCGGCATTACAGCGTCTCGATCCAGTTGGTCAGCAGCTGGGCGCCGGCATCGCCGGACTTCTCGGGGTGGAACTGGGTGGCCCACAGGGCGCCGTTCTCCACGGCGGCGACGAACGGCTCGCCGTGGGTGGCCCAGGTGACCCGGGGCGCGCGGATCTTGGCGTTGGTGACCTCCAGGCTCCATTCGTGCACGGCGTAGGAGTGCACGAAGTAGAACCGGGCCTCGGGGTCGAGACCCGCGAAGAGCTGGGAGTCCTCGGGGGACCGCACGGTGTTCCAGCCCATGTGCGGGACGATCGGGGCCTTCAGCGGGGCGACGGTGCCGGGCCATTCGTCCAGCCCCTCCGTCTCCACGCCGTGCTCGATGCCGCGCTCGAAGAGGATCTGCATACCGACGCAGATGCCCATGACGGGGCGGCCGCCGGAGAGCCTGCGGCCGATGATCCATTCGCCGCGGGCCTTCTTCAGCCCGTCCATGCAGGCGGAGAACGCGCCGACGCCGGGCACCAGCAGCCCGTCGGCGTTCATCGCCTTCTCGTAGTCGCGGGTGATCTCGACGTCCGCGCCGACGTGGGCGAGGGCCCGCTCGGCGGAGCGGACGTTGCCGAAGCCGTAGTCGAAGACGACGACCTTCTTGTTGTCGCTCACAGCTCGTTCCTCAGTCCCAGAGTCCCTGGATCCGCAGAATGCCTGCCACCAGGCACATCACGGAGGCGATGGAGAGCAGGACGACGACGCCCTTGGGCATGCCCTGCTTCGCGAAGGAGTAGACGCCGCCGGCCAGGAAGAGGCCGAGGACGATCAGGATGGTGTTGAGGCCGGTCACAGCGCGCCCTTCGTGGAGGGGAGTATCCCGGCGGCGCGCGGATCGTGCTCGCTGGCGTAACGCAGGGCGCGGGCGAGCGCCTTGAACTGGCACTCCACGATGTGGTGGGCGTTGCGCCCGTACGGCACGTGGACGTGCAGGGCGATCTGGGCCTGGGCGACGAAGGACTCCAGGATGTGCCGGGTCATCGTCGTGTCGTACGCGCCGATCATGGGCGCCATGTTCTCGGGCTCGGTGTGCACCAGGTACGGGCGGCCGGAGAGGTCGACGGTGACCTGGGCGAGCGACTCGTCCAGCGGGACGGTGCAGTTGCCGAAGCGGTAGATGCCGACCTTGTCGCCGAGGGCCTGCTTGAACGCGGCTCCGAGCGCGAGGGCGGAGTCCTCGATGGTGTGGTGCGAGTCGATGTGCAGGTCGCCGTCGGTCTTGACCGTGAGGTCGAAGAGGCCGTGCCGGCCGAGCTGGTCGAGCATGTGGTCGTAAAAACCGACCCCGGTCGACACATCCACCTTGCCGGTGCCGTCGAGATCGATCTCGACGAGCACCGAGGTTTCCTTGGTGGTGCGTTCGACTCTTCCTACGCGGGCCGCGCGAGTCATGCGTCGTGCTCCTTCTTGAGTTCGCGTACCGCATCGAGGAACGCGTCGTTCTCTGCCGGGGTGCCCGCGGAGACCCGCAGCCATCCCGGTACGCCGTTGTCCCGGACCAGAACGCCCCGGTCGAGGATCCGCCGCCAGGCGACGTGGCTGTCGGCGAAGCGGCCGAACTGGACGAAGTTGGCGTCCGAGTCGGTGACGTCGTAGCCGAGCGCGCGCAGCTCCGCGACGATCCGGTCGCGCTCGCTCTTCAGCTGGGCGACGTATCCGAGCAGCGTATCGGTGTGCTCCAGGGCGGCGAGCGCGGTGGCCTGGGTGACCGAGGACAGGTGGTACGGCAGCCGCACCAGCTGGACCGCGTCGACGACGGCCGGGTCGGCGGCGAGGTAGCCGAGGCGCAGTCCGGCGGCGCCGAACGCCTTCGACATGGTCCGCGAGAGCACCAGGGTCGGCCGGCCCTCGATCAGCGGGAGCAGCGAGGCGTGGTGGCTGAACTCGCCGTACGCCTCGTCGACGACGACCATCGACGGCCCGGCCGCCTGGGCCGCGTCGTACAGCGCGAGAACGGTCTCGGCGTCCACGGCGGTGCCGGTGGGGTTGTTGGGCGAGGTGATGAAGACGACATCGGGCCGGTGCTCGGCGATGACCTTCCGGGCCGCGTCGACGTCGATGGTGAAGTCCTCGTTGCGCGGTCCGGAGATCCAGCCGGTGCCGGTGCCCCGGGCGATGAGGGCGTGCATGGAGTACGAGGGCTCGAAGCCGATCGCGGTGCGGCCGGGGCCGCCGAAGGTCTGCAGCAGCTGCTGGAGCACCTCGTTGGAGCCGTTGGCCGCCCAGACATTGGCGAGGGCGACCTCGTACCCGGCGGTGCGGCTGAGGTAGCGGGCCAGTTCCGTGCGGAGCTCGACGGCGTCCCGGTCGGGGTAGCGGTTGAGGTCGCGGGCGGCCTCGCGGACGCGCTCGGCGATCCGCTCGACGAGCGCCTCGGGCAGCGGGTACGGGTTCTCGTTGGTGTTCAGACGCACGGGTACGTCGAGCTGCGGCGCCCCGTACGGGGACTTGCCGCGCAGCTCGTCGCGGATCGGGAGATCGTCGATGCGTGTGGTCGTGCGAGGGGTGTTGCTGTGCGTCACTGCTGTGGAACCTCTCCGCCGAACCTGGCCTTGAGCGCGGCGCCGTGGGCGGGGAGGTCCTCCGCCTCGGCGAGGGTCACGACATGGTGGGTGACCTCGGCGAGCGCGTCACGCGTGTAGTCGACGATGTGGATGCCGCGCAGGAAGGACTGCACCGACAGGCCCGAGGAGTGGCAGGCACAGCCGCCGGTGGGCAGGACGTGGTTGGAGCCGGCGCAGTAGTCGCCGAGCGAGACGGGGGACCAGGGGCCGACGAAGACCGCCCCGGCGTTGCGGACCCGGTCGGCAAGCGCGGCGGCGTCGGCGGTCTGGATCTCCAGGTGCTCGGCGGCATACGCGTCGACGACCTTGAGGCCGTCCTCCAGGTCGTCGACCAGGACGATCGCGGACTGGCGGCCGGCCAGTGCGGGCTCGATCCGGTCGGTGACGTGCTTGGTCGCGGCGACCTGGGGCTTCAGTTCGGCCTCGGTGGCGGCGGCCAGATCCTCGGAGTCGGTGACCAGGACGGCGGCGGCCATCGGGTCGTGCTCGGCCTGGCTGATCAGGTCGGCGGCGACGTGCACCGGGTCGGCGGTGGAGTCGGCGAGGATCGCGATCTCGGTGGGGCCCGCCTCGGCGTCGATGCCGACCCGGCCCTTGAGGAGGCGCTTGGCGGCGGCGACATAGATGTTGCCGGGGCCGGTGACGAGGTTCACCGGAAGACATTCGGCCGTTCCGTACGCGAACATTGCGACGGCCTGGGCGCCACCGGCCGCATACACCTCGTCGACGCCGAGCAGGGCGCACGCGGCGAGGATGGTGGGGTGGGGCAGACCGCCGAAGTCCTTCTGCGGCGGCGAGGACACGGCGATGCCCTCGACGCCCGCCTCCTGGGCCGGCACGACGTTCATGACGACGGACGACGGGTAGACGGAGCGCCCGCCCGGCACGTACAGCCCGACGCGCTCGACCGGCACCCACTTCTCGGTGACGGTGCCGCCGGGGACGACCTGGGTGGTCTGCGTGGTGCGGCGCTGCTCTGCGTGCACGAGGCGGGCGCGGCGGATGGACTCCTCCAGCGCGGCCCGTACGGCGGGATCGAGCCGCTCCAGCGCCTCGGTGATCGCCGCGGCCGGAACGCGGATCGATTCGATCCGTACGCCGTCCAGCCTCTCCCCCCACTCGATCACTGCCGCTGAGCCACGATGGCGTACGTCCTCGCAGATGGGCCGCACCGTCTCCAGGGCGGCTTCCACGTCGAACTCGGCACGGGGCAGCAGGTCGCGCAGGGCTCCACCCTCGGGGAGGGCGTTGCCGCGCAGATCGATTCGAGAGATCACACCGCAATTCTCGCAGACCGCCTCCGGCGTCCGGTCGCCCGTATCACTGGCTGATACATGCCCCGGCGGTCACTCCTGACCAATAGCGTTCACTTCGTCACCCAGAGGGAACACCAGAGGGAAGAACGGCTCCGAGCGGAAGGGGCACCCGTGACCGAACCGCACGACGGCGATTTTCCGGACGGGCTCAGCGCGGCCGAGCTGGGCATGTGGCAGGCCTTCAGGAACGGCAGCACCTACGATCTGCGCACCCGCGACCCGGCGCGGGACGATCCGTTCGCCCCGCGTGTCTGGGGACCGGAACGCAGTGTGGACGGGCGCGTCGTCGCCCGGCTGCTGCTGTCCGGTCCCCCGCCCCGGCCCGGCCGGGTCGCCGCGCTGAAGCTCCGGGGCGTGCGGATCACGGGAACACTGGATCTGGCGGGCGGGCGCGTCGCGCCGTACGTCGAGCTGACCGGCTGCCGCTTCGAGAGCGAGGTGGTGCTGCCCGAATGCCACTTCACGACGTTGCGGATCGTCGGCTGCGCGATGCCGCGGCTGGAGGCGGCGCGGCTGCGCACCGAGGGCGATCTGCATCTGCCGCGCTGCCGTGTCGCTCACGGCATCCGGCTCACCGACGCCCAGATCGGCACCGATCTGCTGATCAACCAGATCGAGATCGGCCCCGACCGCAACGGGCGCGCCCTGGCCGCCGACGGACTGGCGGTCGCGCAGGACCTGCAGGCGGAGCTGGTCGAGGCGCGCGGCGAGCTGAGTCTGCGCGGGGCGAAGGTCGGCGGTTCGCTGAGTCTGCGCGGCAGTCGGCTGCGCGGCAGGGAGGGGCGGCGCGCGCTGAACGCCCCGCAGCTGACGGTGGAGCGCACGCTGTACATGAGCGAGGCGTGGGTGAGCATCGACACCGGGAACCAGGGCACCACTCCCCCGTACGGCATCGTCATGGCCCCGACCCCGGCGCGCGGCACGCGTTCGCAGTTCTTCGAGTGCCGCGGCGGGGTGCGTCTGGACGACGGCCGGTTCGGCGACGCGGTCGATCTGCACAAGGCGCGGTTCGTCCTGGCCCGGCACGAGGAGCTGTCGCTGCGCCGGATCGTCACCCCGGAGCTGCGCTTCAACGCGGAGCGGCCGGAGGAGGGCCGGGTCGTTCTGAACGGCGCGAGGGTCGTCACGCTGATCGACGTGTCGACGAGCTGGCCGGGGCCCGGCGGGCTGGCGATGGGCGGTTTCGTGTACGAGAGCCTCGTCCCGTACGGGCACTTCCCGCTCTCCCGGCGCCTGGAGTGGGTGGCGGCGGCGACCCCGGAGTACGTGCCGGAGCCGTACGAACGCCTCGCGACCGTGCTGCGCAGCTGCGGGGAGGACGCGGACGCCCGCGAGGTGCTGCTGGCCAAGCAGCGACGGCGCCGCGAGACCCTGCCGCCCGCCGCGAAGCTCTGGGGTTTCCTGCAGGACTGGACGGTGGCGTACGGCTACCGGCCGGGGCGGGCCGCGGTGTGGATGGCGGTGCTGTGGGCGGCGGGCACGCTGGCCTTCTCCCGGCACGTGCCGGCGGCGATCAAACAGGATGAGCATCCGGAGTGGAACCCGGCGCTGTACGCCCTCGATCTGCTGGTGCCGGTGATCAACCTCGGCCAGGACGGCTACTGGCGGATGGAGGGCGGCTGGCAGTGGGCGGCGGCGGTGCTCGTCGTGCTGGGCTGGATACTGGCCACGACGGTCGCGGCCGGCGCTTCACGGCTGCTGCGCCGCGGCTGAGCGGTATCCGGCCACGACGGGCCGGAGCGACGTGGACAGGGCGGCCGTCCGGGCGACCGTCGCCCTTCCGCGGGTGCTGTCGCGATGCCCGGGTACCCGGGGTCTCTCGTTCGGATCATGCCGGACCCGTGCGTGGGCAGCCCACGCCGGAGCGTCAAGAACAAGCCAGATTCCGCGCTTTCCTTTACTTTTTATTGACCAAGCCCGGTACAACCCATTCACTCGGCACCAACTCTTCACAGTGCCCCTCTGGCGCCGTCCCGACCAGCGCTTTTCAATGGTCTGCACCATGCATTTCCTTCGCGCTCTGCTCCGTACCGCGCGCACGATCCGGCGCTCCCCCCAGGGGCTCGCCGGGCTGCCGCCGGACGACGCGGTGCTGCTCGACGCCCCCGACGAGCGGCTCTCCCCGGCGCTCGTCGCCGCCGCCCTCGGGGAGTACGAACCGGCCGCGAAACTCCTCGCCACCACCCGGGACGGCGCCGAGTGGGAGAACCGGGACCGCTACCTCGGCCGGCTCGTCACCTTCGCCCGCAGCCGCGACGGCTGGCTGACCGACTGGCTCGCCGCCGCGCCGCACGACCCGGACGCGCTGCTCGTCAAGGCCGAACTGGCGATCCGCCGGGCCTGGGAGTCGCCGGTCCGGGCCGAGCAGCTGCGCGAGCTGGGACCGCTGATCAGCGCGGCGGCCGACGCCGATCCGCGCGACCCGGTGCCCTGGCGGCTCGCGCTCGACCACGCGCGCGGCACCCACGCCACGCACACCGTCTTCGAGGCGCTGTGGGAGCAGGCGATCCAGCGCTCCTCGCACCACTACGGCTGCCATGTCGCGGCCCTGCGGTACCTCTCCGCCGCCTGGTACGGCTCGCACCGCGAGTGCTTCGACTTCGCCGAGCGGGCCGCCGAGGACTCGCTGCCCGGCTCCCTGGTCCAGGCGCTGCCGCTGCGGGCCGCATTCGCCGTGCTGGTCGAGGGACCGGCCGTACGGACCAGCTCGGTGCAGGAGGAACGGATCGACGCCGCGGCGGATCTGGCGATCTCCCTGTCCGCCTCGTTCGCACCGGGCGACCCCTGGCCGGCCGAGGCCCGCAACCTGCTGGCGTTCGTGCTGGTCGCCCGGGGCCGCTGGGAAGAGGCGCTGGAACAGTTCCGGCAGATCGGACCGCATGCGGCCTCGTTCCCGTGGTCGTCGGTCTCCGACGACCCGCTCGGCCGGTTCCTCGACGCGAGGGACGACGCGCGGCGCCGGGCGGCCCGTGTGACGCCCTCGTCGGGCCGGGCCGACCACAGCGGGCCACTCGGCCATTACGCTTGACCGTTGTGACCACCGCTCGCCTGCCTCTGTTCCCGCTGAACGCGGTGCTGTTCCCCGGCCTCGTGCTGCCGCTGAACGTCTTCGAGGAGCGTTATCGCGCCATGATGCGCGAGCTGCTGAAGACCGCCGACGACGAGCCCCGCCGCTTCGCCGTGGTCGCGATCCGCGACGGCCGTGAGACCGCCCCGACGGCCACCGGAATGCCGGCCGCTACGCACACCCGCGCCGAGCGCGGTCCCGCCGACGGCTTCGGCCCGGATCCGGTCCAGACCTTCCACCGGGTCGGCTGCATCGCCGACGCGGCGAAGATCCGGGAACGGCCGGACGGCAGCTTCGAGGTCCTCGCGACCGGCACCACCCGGGTCAAGCTGCTCTCCGTCGAGGCCGGCGGCCCGTATCTGACGGCCGAACTCGAAGAGCTGGACGAGGATCCCGGCGAGGAGGCCGGCGCGCTCGCGGAGGGTGTCCTGCGGGCCTTCCGCGCCTACCAGAAGCGGCTGGCCGGGGCGAGCGAGCGGTCGCTGACGACGGGCGCGGACCTTCCCGACGACCCCTCCGTCGTCTCCTACCTGGTCGCGGCGGCGGCCGTGCTCGACATTCCGTCGAAGCAGCGGCTCCTCCAGGCACCCGACACCGCGACCCGGCTGCGCGAGGAACTGACGCTGCTGCGCTCCGAGACCGCCGTCATCCGGCATCTGCCGTCCCTGCCGGCGGTGGACCTGACCCGTGCCCCGACCCACCCCAACTGACCGACGACCGACCCGAGGACCCTTCCCCGTGGCCAAGAAGCCGAAGAAGCAGCAACAGTCCGGCGGCACCCCGGCGACAGTCGCACTGACCGCGGCCGGCACGGCGTTCACCGTCCACGCCTACGAGCACGACCCGTCCTCGGCCTCCTACGGCGAGGAGGCCGCCGAGGCCCTGGGCGTCTCCCCCGACCGGGTCTTCAAGACGCTGGTCGCGGACGTCGACGGCACCCTCACCGTCGCGGTCGTCCCGGTGGCCGGTTCCCTGGACCTCAAGGCACTGGCCTCGGCGGTCGACGGCAAGCGGGCCACGATGGCCGACCCGGCAGCCGCGGAACGCACCACCGGCTACGTGCGGGGCGGCATCTCCCCCCTGGGCCAGCGCAAGCGGCTGCGTACGGTGCTGGACGCATCGGCGCGGTCCCACCCGACCATCTGCGTCTCGGCGGGCCGCCGCGGCCTGGAGGTCGAGCTGGCCCCCACGGATCTGGCCTCGCTCACGGGAGCGGTGTTCGCGGAGATCGGCCGGGCGTAGGGCCTCTCGTCCCGGCCCGGTGAAAATGTTCGGGGCTGACCGGACCGGATGCCTTCCTGCCTCGCGACGGAGAATCGTGCGGTTCTCCGGGAACCACCACGATGGAGCCGGTGTCTCCCATGATCATGAGGGGACGCGTTGAAGCGCTGAGTGGTACCGGGGTGGCCCTGGCCGGTGGATTCGTCGGGCTGCTGGGGTGGGCCGCGGATGCCGAACCCCGGGCGCGCGCCGGATTCGGAGCAGGGCCGGACTGGAGCGTGCTGTACGCGGAGCTTCCGCTGACCGTTCTCATCGGAGTGGCAGCCGCTTTGTCGGCGTGGTCACTGCCCCGGCGATGGACGATCGGGGCGTCCGTCGCCGGGTACGCGGGCCGCGTCGCGCTCGTCGCCATGGTGCTGGCCGGATTCTGGCCGGCCGTCCAGGGCTGGTACGCAGGACTGCCCGAGCCGGTGCCGGACCACAAGCCCTAGAACGGTGCTTTCGGCGGTGGAGGACCCGGCGGCTGACGGGTCGGCGACAGCGCGGGGTGCGGCGCGGGCATCACCCGTCCACGACCTCGCAGGACAGCCCTTTGGCCCCTACCCGGTGGCGCCTAGGGCCTGTCCGGGCGATCATGGGCTCACGCCGCGCAGCCGCCGGGCTGACCCCTATGGGGCTGCCCGGTCTGACGACTCAGGAGTGACAGAGTAGGTCGAGGACGACGGCCTCGGCGTCGAGGTCGTCGAGATAGCGGTTGGCTTGTTCCCAGTGGCCGTCTGTGTCCGCGTCCATCCACGCGCCATCGAGGGTGACCAGGGCGAAGCCGGGCACGGCGCACCGGACCGACCACAGCCGTGCTTCCTCGTGTTCCTGCGCGAAGTACGCGACCGGGTCGTTGAGTAGGAACGACATGTCAAAGTGCGGGTCTCCTGCGACGGCCCGCTGGGCCACGTCCTGCACCAGCGGCTGGGCCAGATGCTCCTTCCTGGCGTCTGCCTGGGAGTACCTTTCAGGGTCGGCCTCGTGGCGAGCGAGGAAGTCGGCGAGCGGGCGGGCCGGCGGGTGTATCGCGGTCAGCTCGGTCCAAGCAGCGAGCAGGGCGTCATGCGTGCGCGCCGCTCGTTTCCGCATACCGTCGAAGTCGAGCAGACCCCGAGGCCCGCCGTAACATTCCAGCGGCCCGAGGGCATCGAGCTTGGCCTTCCTGCGAGGCACAGTTGAGGCCGTGACGAGCCTGCGGTCGCCGTCGTGCGGAGGCAACACGAGGTAGGCGTTGCCCGCGCTGGAGTGAATGGCCCACCAGTCCCAATGGCCGACCGGATTCCATTCCTCGGTGAGGTTGGCGTTGTAGGGCGCCATGATGGCAGCTATGGCCTGGGGAACCTTCCGAGGCGAGGTCGGCGGCAGGCACACAGTGGCGAAGAACTTGGTCATGCCCGGGAGCGTAAGCCCTGGGATTTGTCCGCCCATGTGACTGTCACGTCGGCGGATCGTTGTCTCGGCCATGGGGCGGGGTGATCTGACAGATGCGGAGTGGGAGCGGCTGCGGCCGTTCCTGCCGGTGGGCAATGGCCGATGCGGTAGGTGGCGGGATCATCGGCAGGTGATCGACGGGATCTTGCACCGGGTGCGGACCGGCATTCACTGGCGTGACCTGCCGGAACGGTTCGGGCCGTGGAAGACGGTCTATGAGCGGCACCGGCTGTGGTCGGCCGACGGAACCTGGGAGCGGCTGCTCCAGCAGGTCCAAGCCGAAGCGGATGCCGCTGGTGAGATCGACTGGGACATCGGGGTGGATTCCACGGTGGTGCGCGCTCATCAGCACGCGGCGGGTGCCCGTACCAGCCCGCCGCCCGCGCCCCGCACGTCAAAAGGGGACGCGGGCGGGGAACACCAGGACGAACCGCCGTGGCAGAGCCTTCACGCCCGCCTGGTGGAGGTGGTGAAGCAGGTGAGGGACTGGGCCGCTCAAGGGGCGGCTTCACCACCAAGCTCCACCTGAGCGCCGAAGGCCGGTGCCGGCCGCTGTCCCTGGTCGTCACACCCGGCCAACGGGCCGACTGCACCCAACTGGACCCCGTACTCGACAAGATCCGCGTTCCGCGCACCGGTCCGGGCAGACCGCGCAAGAAGCCCGACAGCCTCGCTGCGGACAAGGCGTACAGCAACGGGCCATGCCGGGACAGCCTGCGCCGCCGGGGCATCCGGCACACCATCCCGGAGAAAACCGACAGCCAGGGCGCCCGCCGGCGCAAAGGCTCACGCGGCGGACGGCCACCCGGCTTCGACAAGCAGCGCTACAAGAAACGCAACACCGTCGAGCGGGCCATCAACAAGCTGAAACAGTTCCGGGCCGTGGCCACGCGATACGACAAGCGCGGCTACGTCTACCTCGGCACCGTCACCGCCGCAGCCCTCATCATCTGGCTCCGCACATGATCGACCGGACAGGCTCTAGGACCCTTCCGGCGGCACACCCGCGCCCGGAGCGGTGGGCCCCGCAGCAGGCCCCGCACCCGGCACGGGACCACGTGCGGCCCACCCCGGAAACGCGCCCCACTCCGGTTCCGGATCCCGCGGACCGAACAGCGCCGTCAACCCGAGATGAACCGCCATCGCCCCCAGCGACCACATGAGCAACGCCGCCCCCTTCGCCCGCAGCCGAAGCGGTGCGTCGAAGACCACGCCCTTGCCGACCGCCCGCGCGTGCGCGACCACGTCCTGGTTAGGCCCGAGCCATACGCCCAGCCGCCAGGCGACCAGTGAACCGAGCAGGCCGCCCAGCGCCAGCCCCACCACCAGGGCGATCCCGCCACGCCGCTGGAACCAGAAGACCAGCGCAGCGGAGACCGCACCGCATGCCAACGCGAGGAGCACGAACGTGCCGTCGGCTCCGATCGCCTCCTCGCCCTCGCTGTCGCTCAGGAAGACGGCCGTGCCGTCGGAGATCAGCGGGACCCGCGGAGCCAGCCACGCCCAGAGGAGGCCGAGCACGACACCCGAGACGGTCACGAGCAGGGTGACGGCAGCGGCCCGCCGCAGATCCGACCGGCGGTCGTTCTCCCCCTCGGACTCGGCCGGGACGCCGGAGCCGGGGCCACCGGGACCACCGGCCCCACCCCATTTCGGCGGGGTCTGCCAGGGGTCGTTGGACGAGGGCTGGTGAGGCGGCGTAAGAGGTGCGGTCACCGTGCCATCGTGCCAGGCGTACCCGTGCCGCGCCTCACCGGACCGCTGCCCTGCGGTACGCCCAGGTGGCCGCGGCCAGCGACAGGACACCGACGGCGGCGCAGACGGCGAGGTCCAGTACGACGACCGCCCAGTCCGGGTGGACGTCGAAGGAACGGGAGAGCGCCTCGACACCGTAGGTCGAGGGCAGCAGATCACGGGCCCAGTCGATCGGCGCGGGCAGCCGGTCGGCCGGCAGGACACCGAGCAGCAGCGCCGCCGACATGCCCAGCTGCCCGAGCAGCGTCGCCAGCTCCTGCCGGGGCGCGAGCAGCCCCAACGCCGCACCGAGCCCGGAGAGCGCCGCCCCGGAGAGCGGAATGACGGCGACGAGCACCCACAGATGCGTCAGCGGCAGTCCGAACAGCATGCTCCCCGCCACCGCCGTGACGATCGTTCCGGGCACGGTGAAGGAGGCGTACGCCCCGGCCGCACCGAGCACCACCGCGGCGGGCGGCACGGGCAGCGTGGCGTAGTGGTCGAGCCCGCCGCCCGCCCGGAGCTGCCCGAAGTACTGGGCGAGCAGGTTGAGCGCGACGAAGGCCACCACGAGGACGCTGGATCCGGCGACGACGGCCCGCGCCTCGGAGCCGCCGTCGACGACCCCGCGCATCAGCACCATGATCCCCACGGACTGGAAGGTCGCCACGAAGAGCAGTGGGATGCGGGCGACCCTGGCCCTGGACAGCTGGGCGCGGTAGACGGCCGCGAGCGAGGGGAACAGCCGGGCCTGCGGCGCGAGCGGCGCGGGGGCCGCCCGGTCGTGTCCGGGACCGTCACCGACGGCACGGCCGTCCTCGGCGGTCCGGACGGATCCGGTCACCGCCTGCGCGGGAACGATGCTCGTCACCTGGCGCTGCTCCTCTTCGTTCCCTGCCCGGCCACGCACCCGCACCCGGCCGCCCCGCGGGTCCCGCACATCCCGCTCATGACTTCACCAGCCCCATGGTCATGTCCCCGCCGAGGGCGAGATAGACGTCCTCCAGACTGGGTGTCGCCAGCGTGAAGTCGTCGAGTGCGGCGAAGGCCGCGCCACCGGTCACCGCGGCGACCGCGGCCCGTGCCTCGTCGGGGCCGAGCCGCAGCACCCAGCGCCGCCCGGACTCCTGGGCCGAACCGCGCAGCGCGGCCACCTCCGGCACCTCCAGGGGCGCGCGTTCGCGCCACACCAGCTCGACCCGGACCTCGCCGGCGACCCGTTCCTTGAGTCCGGTCGGCGTGTCGCAGGCGATGACCTTGCCGCGTTCGATCACGGCGACCCGGTCGAGAACCGTCTCGGCCTCGATGACGTTGTGGGTGACGAGCAGCACCGTGGTGCCGCACTCGGCCCGGCGGCGGTCCACGGCGGCCCACACGGCGCGCCGCGCGACGGGGTCCATCCCGGTCGTCGGCTCGTCCAGCACCAGCACCGGCCGCTCGCCGACCAGCACGGCGGCGAAGCAGGCCAGCCGCCGCTGCCCGCCGGAGAGCTTCTTCAGGGGGCGCCCCGCGATCTCGGTGAGGCCGAGTTCGTCGAGCACGGCGTCGCGTTCGGCGCGGGCCTCCCGTACCGCGAGGCCGCGCAGTCGCCCGGTGGTCTCGGCGGCGAGCGCCACGGTCAGTTCGTCGAGTGCGGTGGACTCCTGCCCGAGGTACCCGATCAGCCGGGAGGCCCGCTCGGGGTGGCGGACGAGATCGTGGCCCAGCACGTCGACGCTGCCGGAGTCGGGCCGCATCAGCCCGGTGAGCTGTCGTACCAGGGTGGATTTCCCCGCGCCGTTGGGTCCGAGGAGTCCGAAGATCTCGCCGCGCCGCACTTCCAGGCTGATCCCGTCGGTGGCGCGCACCTCGGGTGTGGCGGGTGCCCCGCGCCGGCTGCGGGCGGCGGGATAGGTCTTGACCAGATCACGCACCACGCACACGGTCCCGGTCGCCGTCTGCGCCTGTGCTGTGCCCGTACTCACGAGGTATGAGAGTACGGGGTCGGACGCCCCGGATCGCGCTCGGGGCCGTGCCGGTCGGGCATCGGCGCCGCATTCACCGGACGGGGATGCCAGGTCGGCGGGCCCGCCGCCCCGTCAGTCGCCGGACAGGCTCGTCCGCTCCGCCGGCGGGGCGTGCTCCGCCGCGGCCCGTACATCGATCTCCCGCCAGAACCCGGCGCGGATCGCATAGCGGTCGTGCTCGTCGATCTGGTCGTCCTTGTGGGCGAGCAGGCCGAACCGTGCCGCGTACCGCAGCAGTTCGCCGTCGATGCGGTGCGGGATGCGCGGATACATGGTCGACAGCTTCTGCAGATGGGTGTTCTCCGGCAGCCGCTCCATCCAGCGGCGGGCGAAGACCTGACCCACCTCGAAGGGGTCGCCGCCGACGGTGGTGATGTCCTCCTCACGGTCAGCCCAGCGCTGCTCGGCGCTGGTGAGCTGGGCCAGCGTCGGGAGGGACGCGGTTTCGGCGGGTTCGCCCAGAGGTCCGCCGCGCTCCATCCAGCCCTTGTCGGAGGACCAGCGCAGGGTCGCGTTGGCGGGCGAGGGCTGCGGGGACTGGTGGGCCGGCTGGGTACCGGGGCCGCGCAGGGTGCCTGCCAGGTCCTTGGGGGTGGGGACACCCCTTCCGCCCGGGCCCGGCCGGTCGGCGGCGGGGCTCTCCTCGGGCGGTGCGGCGGCGCTGTCGGCGGCGTCCGTCGCCCGGGCCTCCGCGGCCCGCTCGGCGGAGGCTGCGAGGGCCGCCTCGGGCAGCGGTGCGGAGAGGATCGCGGCGATCTCCGGGCGGGGAGCGGGCGGTGGGGCGCAGATGCCGCCGATCTCCTTGGCACCTACGGCCCCGGTGATCCAGGCCCGGTCGAGCACCCTGCGTTCATCGGCCTCGGCGACCAGGTCCTCGGACTGGTTGTAGTCGCCGTCGGCGGCCTGGACGGCCCACAGATGGACGGCGACGCCGTGTTCCTTGGCGGACATCAGGCCGGGCAGCAGATCACCGTCGCCGGTCACCAGCACCACGTCGGAGCAGGCCCGGTTCCTGGCCAGTTCGGTGAGTTCGGCGTGCATCGCGGCGTCGACGCCCTTCTGCGCCCAGCGCCCGTCGCTGCGGGTGAGAGCGCCGAGCCGGACGGTCACCCGGGGCATCACACGCAGCCTGCGATGCTCGGGCTGCGGTACCCGGTCGGGGGCTCCGTCGAACCAGTAGATCCGCAGCAGCGGCTGCTGCGTGTCGGCCTCGGCCAGCTCGCGCAGGCCCCGGATGAGGGCCGCGTGGTCGACGGTGATGCGGGAACGGGCGGGCTCTCCGGCCAGCAGGCTCGCTGCCGCGCCCAGCAGATAGCCGGCGTCCACCAGGACGACGCAACGGTCCACGCGTTCCACCCTCTTCCAGAAGTTCGGGTGCGGTCTTTGCCAAGGGTTTCCGTCGAGTCTGCCCGACCACGCAGGGGTTGACGGCCGGAACTCGATCATCGGCGTGGCGGATCCGGAAAACGGCGCATGATACCCGATCACTACGCACGGTAATGATCCAACATGCATGCTTTACACCATTATGTGAATCTGAACGCGGTCCTGGCCCCGAGAGTCCCCACAGGAGGAACACCATGGCCAAGAACAAGAACCGCAAGCAGGGCAGCCGACAGAACCGTGCCACCAGTCCGGAGCACGGTGCGGAAGAGAACAAGTCGACCGCGTACGAGTCGCAGATACAGCCTCAGTCGCAGGCCCAGGGCAGCCCTGCCGATGTTGCTCGTAAGCACCAGCGGCGCTTCGGCCACAACTGACCGGGCGGACCGCCGGCCCCGGCCCGGACACCGGCCGGATGACCGAGAGGGGCGCTCCCGCGTTCGCGGGGCGCCCCTCTCGTACGTCGGCGGTGAACCGGCTCAGCCGGCCAGGCAGGACGGGCCGAGCAGCACCTTCAGGTCACCGAAGAGCGCCGGATCGGGCTTCACCCGGTGCCGGTCGAGCCGGAGCACCGTGGTCTTGCGGGGGCCCTGGAGCTTGATCCGCACCTCGGTGTCTCCTCTGTGGTTGCTGAGAACCTCGCCGAGGCGGCTGACCATGGGCGGGGTGATCTTGACCGTGGGGATGGTCAGGACCACGGGGGCGTTGGTGCCGGCCGACGAGATGTCGGGGACCTGCATCTCCATGGCGACGAGGCGGGGCACGTCCTCGCGCTTGTCGAGGCGTCCCTTGACGAAGACGACGGTGTCCTCGACGAGCTGGGTGGAGACCAGCTGGTACGTGGCGGGGAAGAACATGCACTCGATGGAACCGGCCAGGTCCTCGACCGTGGCGATGGCCCAGGCATTGCCCTGCTTGGTCATCTTCCGCTGGAGACCGGAGATGATGCCGCCCACGGTGACGATCGCGCCGTCGGCGTGCTCCCCGCCGGTCAGCTGCGAGATCGAGGCGTCGGCCTTGTCGGACAGCACGTGCTCCAGGCCGAAGAGCGGATGGTCGGAGACGTACAGGCCGAGCATCTCGCGCTCCTGCGCCAGCAGGTAGGACTTCTCCCACTCGATGTCGGAGAACTCCACGTCGAGCCCGAAGCCCGGCTCGTCGCTCTCTTCCTCGCCCATCCCGCCGAAGAGGTCGAACTGCCCCTCGGCCTCCTTGCGCTTGACCTGCACCACGTTGTCGATCATCGGCTCGTGATGGGCGACCAGCCCCTTGCGGGTGTGGCCCATCTCGTCGAAGGCGCCGGCCTTGATCAGTGACTCGACGGTGCGCTTGTTGCAGACGACCGCCTCGACCTTGTCCAGGAAGTCGGGGAAGCTGCTGTACTTCCCCTTCGCCTTGCGGCACCGGATGATCGAGTCGACGACGTTCTGGCCCACGTTGCGGACGGCCGTGAGGCCGAAGAGGATCACGTCGTCGCCCTGTGCGGCGAAGTTCGACAGGGACTCGTTGACATTGGGCGGCAGCACCTTGATGCCCATGCGACGGCACTCGTTGAGATAGACCGCCGACTTGTCCTTGTCGTCCTTGACCGAGGTCAGCAGAGCCGCCATGTACTCGGCCGGGTAGTTCGCCTTCAGGTACGCGGTCCAGTAGGTGACCAGTCCGTACGCGGAGGAGTGCGCCTTGTTGAACGCGTATCCGGCGAACGGCACCAGGACGTCCCAGAGCGCCTGGATCGCCGCGTCCGAGTAGCCGTTCTTCTTGGCGCCCTCCTGGAAGAGGACGAAGTTCTTCGCCAGTTCCTCGGGCTTCTTCTTGCCCATCACGCGGCGCAGGATGTCGGCCTCGCCGAGCGAGTATCCGGCGATGATCTGGGCGGCCTTCTGCACCTGCTCCTGGTAGACGATCAGGCCGTAGGTCAGGCCGAGCGTCTCCTTGAGCGGCTCCTCCAGCTCCGGGTGGATCGGCGTGATCTCCTGCCGGGCGTTCTTGCGCTCGGCGTAGTTCGTGTGCGAGTTCATGCCCATCGGGCCCGGCCGGTACAGGGCCGAGACGGCGGAGATGTCCTCGAAGTTGTCGGGCTGCATCTGGCGCAGCAGCGAGCGCATCGGGCCGCCGTCGAACTGGAACACGCCGAGCGTGTCGCCGCGGCAGAGCAGTTCGTAGGTCTTCGGGTCGTCCAGCGGGAGGCTGAGCAGGTCCAGCTTGACGCCCTTGTTGGACTCCACCATCTTGACGGCGTCGTCCATGATGGTGAGGTTGCGCAGGCCGAGGAAGTCCATCTTCAGCAGGCCGAGCGACTCGCACTGCGGGTAGTCCCACTGCGTGATGGTGACGCCGTCGGTGTGCCGCACCCAGACCGGGGCATGGTCGACGATCGGCTCGCTGGACATGATCACGCCCGCGGCGTGCACACCCATCTGCCTCACCAGGCCCTCGACACCCTTCGCCGTGTCGATGACCTTCTTCACGTCCGGCTCGTTCTCGTACATCCCCCGGATCTCGCCCGCCTCGCTGTAGCGCGGGTGCTTGGGGTCGGTGATGCCGTTGAGGTCGATGCCCTTGCCGAGGACGTCGGCGGGCATGGCCTTGGTGAGCCGGTCTCCCATCGCGTACGGGTAACCGAGGACGCGGGCGGAGTCCTTGATGGCGTTCTTCGCCTTGATCTTGCCGTACGTGCCGATCATGGCGACCTTGTCGGCGCCGTACTTCTCCGTCACGTACCTGATCACTTCGACGCGCCGACGCTCGTCGAAGTCGATGTCGACATCGGGCATGGAGACGCGCTCGGGGTTGAGGAACCGCTCGAAGATCAGCCCGTGCTCGATGGGGTCGAGGTCGGTGATCCCCATCGCGTACGCCACGATCGAACCGGCCGCGGAACCTCGGCCGGGGCCGACCGCGATGCCGTTGTTCTTCGCCCACATGATGAAGTCCGCGACCACCAGGAAGTACCCCGGGAACCCCATCTGGATGATGACGTCCATCTCGTACTCGGCCTGCTTCTGCCGGTCATCGGGGACTCCGCCCGGGAAGCGCCGGTTCATGCCGACCCGGACCTCCTCCTGGAACCAGGTGATCTCCGTGTAGCCGTCCGGGATGTCGAACTTCGGCATCAGGTCGCGCTTCTCGAACATCCCGGCGGTGTCGATCTGCTGCGCGACCAGCAGCGTGTTGGCGCAGCCCTCCTGCCAGGCGTCGGAGGAGTCGACGGCGTACATCTCGTCGGTGGTCTTGAGGTAGTAGCCGGTGCCGTCGAAGCGGAAGCGGTCCGGGTCGGAGAGGTTCTTGCCGGTCTGGATGCACAGCAGCGCGTCGTGCGCGGTCGCCTCGTGGGCGTAGGTGTAGTGCGAGTCGTTGGTCACCAGCGGCGGGATGTTCAGCTTCTTGCCGATTTCGAGGAGCCCGTCACGGACCCGGCGCTCGATCTCGATGCCGTGGTCCATCAGCTCCAGGAAGTACTTGCCCTCACCGAAGATGTCCTTGTAGTCCGAGGCCGCCTGGACCGCCTCGTCGAACTGACCGAGCCGCAGCCGTGTCTGCACCTCGCCCGAGGGGCAGCCGGTCGAGGCGATCAGCCCCTCGGACCACTGGGCGATGGTCTCCTTGTCCATACGCGGCCACTTCTGCAGCCAGCCCTCCGCGTACGCGTCCGACGACAGCCGGAAGAGGTTGTGCAGCCCCGTCGAGTTCGCCGCCCAGATCGTCTTGTGGGTGTAACCGCCCGAACCCGAGACGTCGTCGCGCTTCTGGTGCGGCTGCCCCCACTGGATCTTCCGCTTGTGCTTGCGCGACTCCGGCGCGACATACGCCTCGATCCCGATGATCGGTGTGACACCCGCCTTCTGGGCCGAGTGGAAGAAGTCGTACGCCCCGTGCAGGTTGCCGTGGTCCGTCATCGCGATGTGCGACATGCCCATCTCATTGCACGCGTTGAACATGTCCTTGAGCCGCGCGGCACCGTCCAGCAGCGAGTACTGGGTGTGGACGTGAAGGTGCGTGAAGGGCGGCTTGGTCACGGCGCTGTGCCTCCGGGAAACGGGCGATGACTGACTGGGGGGACAGCGTGGAAGTCTACGTCTCCGAGCCGGCGATCGAGGGGCACTCCCGGGTGCGGTCGCGCGTTGAAGGGGCTGAGAAGCCCGTCCCCTTTGTTCATGCACGTCAGGTACCAGGAGGCACCCACAGATGTCGGAAGCGCAGACCGGCGCGGCGCAGCGCGGGGAGCAGATTCTTGAGGTCTTCGACACGGCGTTCGGGGATCTGCTGGCCGCCGATCCGGCTGCCTTCCGGGTCAAGTTCCGCAAGATGGCGGGCTCCGCGTTCGCCTTCTACCGGGGCACGGCGTGCCTGTTCTACGACGACCTGGAGCGGGAGCGGCACGGCGGCCCGTATCTGGACGAGCGGACCGGCCGGGTGTGGATCCACGGCGATCTCCACGCGGAGAACTTCGGCACGTACATGGACGCCAACGGCCGGCTGGTCTTCAATGTGAACGACTTCGACGAGGCGTACGTCGGCCCGTTCACCTGGGACCTCAAGCGGTTCGCCGCCTCCGTCGCGCTGATCGGGTACGCGAAGGCGCTGGGTGACGACCAGATCACCGAGCTGGTCCGGATCTACGCGGCGGCCTACCGCGAGCGGATCCACGCCCTGTCGTCGGGCGCGAAGAACGACGAGGTGCCGCCCTTCACCCTGGACACGGCCGAGGGCCCGCTGCTGGACGCGCTGCGCGACGCCCGGTCGCTGACCCGGTTCTCGCTGCTGGACTCGATGACGGAGATCCGGGACTTCGAGCGCCGGTTCGCGGCGGGCGGCGGCTCGATCGATCTGGACGCGGCGACGCGCTACAAGGTGCTGGCCTCCTTCGACGGCTATCTGGAGACGCTGCCGGAATCGAGCCTGACGCGCCCCGACTCCTACCGGGTGAAGGATGTCGTCGGCCGTCGCGGCATCGGCATCGGTTCGGCCGGTCTGCCCTCCTACAACATCCTCCTGGAGGGCAACAGCGACGCCCTGGAGAACGATGTGGTGATCTATCTCAAGCAGGCGCAGACCCCCGCCGTCTCCCGGCACATCACCGACGCGGCCGTGCGCGACTACTTCCAGCACGAGGGACACCGCACGGTCATCTCGCAGCGCGCCCTGCAGGCGCACGCCGACCCGTGGCTGGGCTGGACCGAGCTGGACGGGGCCGGACAGCTGGTCGCCGAGGTGTCCCCGTACGCGGTCGACCTGGACTGGTCCGACATCGACGAGCCGGAGGAGATCGCCGCGGTCGTCGCCGACCTCGGCCGGGCGACGGCGACGATGCACTCCGCGGCCGACGACGAGAGCGGCCACTCGCTGGTGCCGTTCTCCACGGAACGGGCGATCGACGCGGCGATCGCGGCGGACGAGGAGGGCTTCGCCGACCTGCTGGTGGACTTCGCCCACAGCTACGGCGCCAGGGCCCGCGCCGACCACCAGATCTTCGTCGATCTCTTCCGCAACGGCCGGATTCCGGGGCTGTAGGCCCCTCGCGCGGAACCGTTCGCGCCCCTTCGGGGGACGCCTACAGGTTCGCATGCGACACTCCTCGACGATGGACATATCCGGGACGCAGCTCAGAGTCGTTCGCGCGGCGCTTTTCACAGCGCTCGTCGTGACGCTCTCCTCGGCGTCCCATGTGCTGCTCTCCCGGGTCGCGCTGCCGCTGAACGTCGTCGCGCTGCTGGCCGGTGCCGTCTTCGCCGTGGCGTACGCGCTGGCCGGCCGGGAGCGCGGCTTCGGATCGATCGCCGGGCTGCTGATCCCGCTGGAGCTGGTCGCCGACACCGTCTTCACCACCGGCCAGCACCTCTGTTACGGAGCGGCGGGCGGCCCGATCGCGGGCCCGCTGCGCTCGGTCGGCGTCGATGTGCTGTGCGGCGGCGGCGACGTCGGCGCAGGTGCGGCCCGGGTCGGTGACGTCGGCACCCCGTTCGCCACGGTCACCGGTGCCGGACACACGACGGCCGCTCTGCTGGCCTCCCCGGGTCCCGCGGTGCCGTGGCTGCTGCTCGCCGCCCATGTGACGGTCGGGCTGCTCGCCGCGGCCTGGCTGCGGCGCGGCGAGTCGGCGCTCGCCGGCCTGCTGCGCGCGGCCGCGGTCCTGGCGTTCCGGCCGCTGCTGATCGCGGTCGCCGTGGTGGGTACGGCCCGCCACTCCGTACGACGCGAGGCGCGTCCCGCCGGATGTGGCCCGCACCCGCTCGCACCCGCCCGTCTGCTCGTGCACTCCGTGGGACGGAGGGGACCGCCGCGCTCGGCCTGCGCCATCGCCTGAGCACGCACATCCCCGACGACGTACCACCCACACCCATGGAGAAACGAACATGAGCAAGCGCAACAGCCAGGCAAACAAGGCGGCGGCCCGCGAGCGTCTGCGCGCCGAGCGCGAGCGCCAGGCCAAGAAGGACAAGGCCCGCAGGCAGATCGTCGTCGGCGTCTCGATCGTCGGCGCACTGGCCGTCGTCGGCGCCGCCAGCTGGGGTGTCATGCAGCTGAACAAGCCGTCCCACTGGGAGGCGGCCAAGGACGCGAAGAGCGTGACGGCGCCCAAGAACACCTCGGGCGAGAACGGCACGACCGTCGTCATCGGCAAGTCGACCGCCAAGAAGACCCTGGAGCTCTACGAGGACTCGCGCTGCCCGATCTGCGCCACGTTCGAGCAGACCATCGGCGAGACGGTGCACAAGGACGTCGACGCCGGGAAGTACAAGATCAAGTACGTCGGTGCCACGTTCATCGACAACGCCTCCAACGGCGAGGGCTCGAAGAACGCGCTGAGCGCGCTCGGCGCGGCGCTCAATGTCAGCCCGGAGGCCTTCCTCGACTACAAGTACGCGCTCTACTCCGCGAAGTACCACCCGGAGGAGACCGACGACAAGTTCAAGGACGACGCGTATCTGATCAAGATCGCCGACTCGGTGGACGCGCTGAAGGGCAACAAGGCGTTCCAGAAGGACGTCGAGGACGGTACGTACGACAGCTGGGCGATGAAGATGTCCGCCGCGTTCGACAAGAGCGGGGTGAGGGGCACCCCGACGCTGAAGATGGACGGCAAGACGCTCACCGACGGAAAGAGCGAGAACGCTCCGATGACGGTGGCCGACTTCAACACCGCGATCACCGCCGCGCTGAAGGGATAGGACCTCCGACGGACGGGGCCGGACGGGCCCCGTCCGGCCGGCGAACCCCTGGCTGCGGCTTTTCGACGGGCGGGCGAACTTCCTTCATTCGCCTGCCCGTTCGCCGTACCGGTCAGTAGGGTTCTGCTCCGTGACCAGTCGACACGCTCCTTCGCCGCTCTCCGCTCCCAGCCGCCGCACGGTCGTCAAGGCCGCTGCCGCCGGCGCCGTCATGGCCCCCGTGCTGGGTTCCGCCACCACCGCGCGTGCCGCGGACGGACCCGCCTTCCTGCACGGTGTCGCCTCCGGCGACCCCCTGCCCGACGGCATACTCCTGTGGACCCGGGTCACCCCGACCCCCGACGCCGTGCCCGGCTCCGGCTGTGGCGTCGATACGGCGGTGCGCTGGGAGGTCGCCGAGGACAAGGAGTTCGCCCGGGTCGTCGCGCAGGGTTCCACCGTCGCGAGTGCCGCGTCCGACCACACCGTGAAGGCCGATGTACGGGGCCTGGGCCCGGCCACCACGTACTGGTTCCGCTTCTCGGCGGGCGACGGCACGCGGACCTGGTCGCCGACGGGCCGCACCCGCACCGCGCCCGCGGCGGGGGCCGCCACGCCCGGTGTGCGCTTCGGGGTGGTCTCGTGCGCCAACTGGGAGGCCGGGTTCTTCTCCCCGTACCGGCATCTCGCCGCCCGCGCCGATCTCGACGCGGTGCTGCACCTCGGCGACTACATCTACGAGTACGCCTCGGGCAGTTACCCGGCCGCGAAGTACGTCGTGCGGCCGCACGAGCCGCGGCACGAGATACTCACCCTCGCCGACTACCGCACCCGGCACGGCAACTACAAGACGGACACCGACCTCCAGGCGCTGCACGCCGCCCACCCGGTGATCGCGATCTGGGACGACCACGAGTTCGCCAACGACGCCTGGTCGGGCGGGGCCGAGAACCACACGCCGGGCACGGAGGGCGCCTGGGCCGACCGGGTCGCGGGGGCCAAGCAGGCGTACTTCGAGTGGATGCCGGTCCGCACCTCCACCGAGGGCACCGTCTACCGGCGGCTGCGCTTCGGCAACCTGGCCGATCTCCACCTCCTCGATCTGCGCAGCTTCCGCTCCCAGCAGTCGACGATCGGCAACGGCTCGGTCGACGACCCGGATCGCACGATCACCGGCCGGGCCCAACTGGACTGGCTGAAGTCGGGCCTGGCCGGCTCGGACGCCACGTGGAAGCTGGTCGGCACCTCGGTGATGATCTCGCCGGTCGCCTTCGGTTCCGTACCCGCGCATCTGCTGGGGCCGCTGGCCGAGATGCTGGGGCTGCCCAAGGAGGGGCTCGCCGTCAACGTCGACCAGTGGGACGGCTACACGGACGACCGCAAGGAGCTGATCACGCATCTGCGGGACCGGTCGATCACCAATACGGTCTTCCTGACCGGCGACATCCACATGGCGTGGGCCAATGACGTACCGGTGAAGGCGGCGACGTATCCGCTCTCGGCCTCGGCCGCCACCGAGTTCGTGGTGACATCGGTGACCTCGGACAACCTGGACGACATCCTGCATGTCGCACCGGGGACCCTCTCGGTGGTCGCGGGCGCGGCGGTCAAGGCGGCCAACCGCCATGTGAAGTGGGTGGACATGGACTCGCACGGCTACGGCGTCCTCGACGTCACCGCCGAGCGCTCGCAGATGGACTACTACGTGGTCTCCGACCGGACGAAGCGGGACGCGACCGCCGCCTGGACACGTTCCTACCGGACGCTCAGCGGAACCCAGAAGGTCGAGCGGGTGAACCAGCCGGTGCGCTGAGGATTCGTTTTCGGCCACTCCAGGCCATGTTGACGGCGTATTACGTCACTACGGCGGGTGGTGTGTCTCCCGACCCCAATGGGGACACACCGCCCGCCGGGGTGACGCGGGACGTTACGTCGACGTCTCAAACTCTGGAACACACAGAATTATTTCTTCCAGCTTTCCCGTTTTGCCCCATGATTGATTGGGCTTGATCAATTCTCTTCAAGATCTGACATGCGCACGTAATCTCCCGGCGGCGGGTGAGGAAATCCCTCCCCCACACATCCGCGAGGAGTCCCTGTGCGCACTCTTGCCCGTATATCGCCGCGTATGCGTAACCGTGCGATCGGCACCGCCGTCCTGGCCGGAACTCTGGCCATAGCACCGCTCTCCGCCACCGCCGGCACCGCTGCCGCAAAGACGTCCACCTCCGCCGCGTCCACCGCGTCCGCCGAGAAGTGCGCGAGCGGGACGAGCGCCGGCGCCACCGCCCGCGCGGCCCGCCCCACGGGCACCAAGCACGCCGCGGACCCCAATGAACTGACCGCGGCCCAGGCCAAGGCCATCGACACGCAGCTCAAGGAGAGACTCGCGGACCGCCGGGTGAGCGGCCCCACGCTCGCCGCCGGAGCGACCATCCCGGTCTACTTCCACGTCATCCACTCCGGCACCACCGGCAAGCTCACCGCGAGCAACATCAGCAGCCAGATGAACGTGCTGAACGCGGCCTACAGCGGCCAGGGCACCGGCAACACCAACTCCGGCTTCCAGTTCTCGCTGGCCGGCACCGACTACACGGACAACGCCTCCTGGTACAACCTCTCGTCGGGCTCCGCCGCCGAGAAGTCGATGAAGTCGACGCTGCGCAAGGGCGGCAAGAACGCGCTCAACATCTACACCGCCAACCTCGGCGGCGGCCTGCTGGGCTGGGCCACCTTCCCCAGCTCGTACACGTCCAGCCCGAGCATGGACGGCGTCGTCATCCTGGACGCCTCGCTGCCCGGCGGGTCGGCCACCAACTACAACGAGGGCGACACCGCCACCCACGAGGTCGGCCACTGGATGGGGCTGTACCACACCTTCCAGGGCGGTTGTAACGGCAACGGCGACTACGTCGCCGACACCCCGGCCGAGGCGAGCGCGGCGTACGCCTGCCCGACCGGACGCGACACCTGCACCAACAAGACCGGTGTCGACCCGATCCACAACTTCATGGACTACACGTACGACTCGTGCATGTACCAGTTCACACCGGGCCAGGTGCAGCGGATGAGTGACAGCTGGACTGCCTACCGGGGCTGATCCGCCGTCCGTACGAAGGGCCCCGCGGCGTGCGGGGCCCTTCGCGCGGTCACAGCGTGGCGAGGAAACCGAGCGAGACCTTCCAGGCCAGCTCGGCCGACGCCAGGTCGAAGTCGGACAGTTCGGGGTCCGTGAAGAGATGCCCCGCCCCCGGGTAGCGGTAGATCTCGACATCGGCACCGGTCCGCTGCATCTGCAGATACCAGGAGTTCAGCCAGTCGTGCGTCTCGAACGGGTCGGGGTCGGCCACATGCAGCTGTACGGGCAGTTCGTCCACCGAGGCGTTCTCCGCGATGTCCGAGGTGCCGTGGAACAGCAGCAGGCCGCGCGCCTTCTCGTCGCCGAGCGCCAGGGTCTGCGCGGTGGACGCGCCGAAGGAGAACCCGGCGTACACCAGGCCCCGGTCCGAGTAGGGCGCGGCGGCCAGCACGGCCCGCCTGAGCAGTTCGTCCTTGCCCACCTCTTCCTTGAAGGCCAGGCCCTCCTCGACGGTCTCGAAGGTGTGCCCCTCGAAGAGATCGGGCACGTGCACCTCGTGCCCGGCGGCACGCAGCCGGTCGGCGGCAGCGTGCACCGCGGGGCGCAGACCGTACGTCGAGTGGAAAAGCATGATGTTCATGAGGCCCATGGTGCCAGCTACGGTCGAGAGCATGGAGAGCGACGGGATGGAGAGCGTGCTGCGTCCGCTGATCGTGGTCGGTGGCGCGGTCGTGATCACGCTGCTGGTCGGCTGGCTGGTCGATCTGCTGCTGAGACGGACCGACGACCGCCACCGGGAGACACCTCTGTGGGGTCTGCTGCGGCGCTGCCGGGTCCCGCTCCAGCTGACCCTGTGCACGGCGTTGCTGAGGGGCACGTACACCCACACCCGGCTCGAATCGGTCGACGACCACCGGGCGGGGATCGGCCAGATTCTGTCGCTGGTGCTGATCGGCGCCTCGGCCTGGCTGGTGGTGCGGATCGCGGCGGCCGTGGTCGATTCCGTCTACGCCCGGTACGCGGCGAGCACCCGCGACCCGGCGCGGGTGCGGCGGGTCCGTACGCAGGTGACGCTGATCCAGCGGGTGGTCACGGCGATCGTGGCGACCGTCGCGGTCGGCGCGATGCTGCTGACGTTCCCGGCGATGCGGACGTTCGGCACCTCGATGCTGGCCTCGGCCGGTGTCCTCGGCATCGTCGCGGGCATCGCGGCCCAGTCGACGCTCGGCAACCTCTTCGCGGGGCTGCAGATCGCGTTCGGCGACATGGTGCGCATCGGTGACACGGTGGTCGTGGACGGCGAGTGGGGCACGATCGAGGAGATCACACTGACCTTTCTCGCCGTACGGACCTGGGACGAGCGTCGGATCACGATGCCGGTCTCGTACTTCACCAGCAAACCGTTCGAGAACTGGTCGCGCGGCGGTGCCCAGATGACCGGCTCGGTCTTCTTCCACCTCGACCACTCGGCCCCGGTCGCCGCGATGCGCGAGCAGCTGCGGGACATCCTGGGCGAGTGCGCCGCCTGGGACGGACGCAACTGGTCCCTGGCGGTCACGGACACCACACCGTCGACGATCCAGGTCCGCGCGGTGGTCACGGCGAAGGACGCGGACGACATCTGGACGGTGCGCTGCGCCGTCCGGGAGCAGCTCATCGGCTGGCTGCGCGACCACCATCCGTACGCGTTGCCGCGCATCGCGACGGCGCCCGCCACGCTTCCGCCCGATGACGCGTGGCCGCGCCCGTCCCACCCGACGGACGAGAAACCGGCCGACCGTGACAAGTCGCCCCGCACGGGACGCGGCTGATCCGGCCCGGGTTCCCGCAGCTCCGGCGGGCCGACCGGCCGCCTCACCGCAGGCTGCGTACATCCAGCTGTCGCAGCACCCGGTCGACGACCTCCGGATCCGTACCCGCCTCGTTGCGGGCCGACAGCACCGCGTGGCGGGCGGCCGACATCATTTCGCGCTGGACGCGGTTGACCGCCCTGAAGCGCTCGGCGCGCTTCGCATACGCCTCGCGGCGCTCCTCGTCGACCATGTCGGGACTGATCCGCGCCCCCATGTCGTACGCCAACCGCTGCAGCCGCTCCGCGACTTCGTCCGGGAACTCCTCGACCTCCCGGATCTCCTTGAGGCGCTGCTTCGCGGCCTTCGCGGCGCGGATCGCGAGGTCCTTCTCCAGCGCCTCCTCGACGTCCGTGTCGGCCCGGACCCGGAGCTTGCGGACCAGCCACGGCAGGGTGAGTCCCTGGACGACGAGCGTGGCCATGATCACGGCAAAGGCGATGAAGACGATCTCGTCGCGTCCCGGGAACGGCTTCCCGTCGTCCGTCTGCAGCGGGATCGCGAGCGCCAGCGCGACCGAAGCGACACCGCGCATCCCGGACCACCACATGACGACGGTCTCCCGCCAGCTGGTGGGGATCTCCTCACTGACGTCGCGCCGGGTGTGCAGCCGCTTGGCGAGCCAGGTCGCCGGCAGCAGATACAGCAGCCGTACACCGACGACGACCGCGACGACGGCCAGACCCCAGCCGAGCATCTGGAGCTCGCGGCCGTCGGACGTCCCGAAGACGTTGTGCAGTTCGAGGCCGATCAGTCCGAAGGCGACTCCGGTGACGAGGGTGTCGACGATCTCCCAGAAGCTGCGGCCGGTGAGCCGCCCGAGGACGTCGTCGGCGTCGGCGGTGTGCTCGGCGAGGAAGAGCGCGGTGGTGAGGACGGCGAGGACACCCGATCCCATCAGCTCCTCCGCGAGCACGTAACTCACGAACGGCACCAGCAGGGTGAGACCGACCTGGAGCGTGGCGTCGCCGAGCAGGCCCATGAGCTTGATGGTGATCCAGCCGAGCGCGAGGCCCACGACCACGGCCACGACCGCGGAGAGTATGAGCAGCCCGAAGGCCTTCGGCAGTGAGAACGTGCCGCTCACCGCGGCGGCGATCGCCACGTGGTAGAGCACGATCGCGGTCACGTCGTTGAACAGCCCTTCGCCCTCCAGGATGGAGACGAGCCTGCGCGGCAGTCCGACCGAGCCCGCGACGGCCGTCGCCGCGACCGGGTCGGGCGGGGCGACGAGCGCTCCGAGCGCCACTGCGGCGGCGATGGGCAGCCCCGGGACGATCGCGTTGGCCACGGCGGCGACGGCGGCCGTCGTGATGAAGACCAGCGCCACGGCCAGCAGAAAGATCGGTCGTTTATTGGCGGCGAACTGCCGCCAGGACGTGCGCTGCACGGAGGCGTAGAGCAGCGGCGGCAGCAGCGCGGGAAGAATGATCTCGGGCGGGATGTCCACATTGGGTACGAAGCTGAGGAACGCCATGCCGACTCCGGCGAGCGTCATCAGCACCGGTGCGGGCAGCCCCAGACGCTCCCCCAGCGGCACCGTGACCACAGCTCCGAGCAACAGCATGAGGAGCAGTGCCATTTGGTCCACGAGGTGCCTTCCGGAACGCGGTGAGCCGGCCACCCTGATCGGCCGACATGGACCTCAAGCCTGCCACGCAAGGCCCACAATCCAGACAACACCCCCGTCACGGCCCCGATCGGCCGATCATTCCTCCGATGTCTATGCGGTCACCCCCCTTCCGCTCCCTCCGCGGGGCGGGCAGTATGCGGCGTGCGTGATTCAGGGACAAGAACCCTCACCACATACATGACTGGCAGGAGAAACCACGTGACCGCGTTCTCCCGAAGGCATTTCGTCGGCGCCGCTGCCGGAACATCCGCGCTCTGGCTCGCCGGCCCAGCCACCGCATGGGCTGCGCCCACCCCCGGCCCGGCGGGCCGCCCGGGTGCGGACGTCCACGAACGAACCGTCCGCGACGCTGCCATGACCTGGCGCACCCTCCCCACCGGCTGGCAGCAGGCCCCCTTCCTCGCCAACGGCTACCTCGGCGCCCAGCTGTACGCGGGAAAGACCGCCGACACGCTGAAGCTGATGCTCAGTCACAGCCAGGTGCAGGACCAGCGCGGTCAGTGGCGCGGCGGCATCGGCTTCTCCCGCCTCCCCATCGGGTACTTCACCCTGACCCTCGCCGGGGAGATCACCGGCGTCGACTGGACCCTGGATCCGTACGACGCCGAGCTGCGGGGCACGGTCACCACCAGCCGCGGCTCGCTGGCCTTCTCCGCCCTCGTCCAGAACGACACCGGCGCCCTGCTGATCTCCACCCGGCCCTCCCCCGGCGAGGAGTCCGCCGCCTGGTCCTTCCAGTGGCTGCAGGCCGCCACCACCCGCAACAGCGGCAAGCCGGAGGACTACACGCCCAACCCGGACCCACGCATCGGCGACGGCTTCGTCGAGCAGCCGCTGCTCGCGGGCGGCGGCTGGACCACCGCCTGGCGCGAACGCCGCGAGGGCACCGGCCGGCTGCTCGCCGCGCACCTCGTGTACCGCTTTCCCGGCCGGGTGTCGGAGGCGACCACCGCCGCGCTCCGGGCCGTGGACCGCACCCTCGCCTCCGACCTCGACCGGCTGGTGGACCGGCACCGCGACTGGTGGCACGCGTACTACCGGCGCAGCTTCCTCTCCGTGCCGGACAAGCGGCTGCAGAGCTTCTACCTCATCCAGCTCTACAAGCTCGCCGCGTCGACCAGGGCCGAGGGCCCGACGATCTCCGAATGGGGCCCGTGGTTCCCCGAAGTCGGCAACAACTGGACCGCGGTCTGGTGGAACCTCAACGTCCAGATCGGTATGGCACCCGTCCACGGCTCCAACCACCCCGAACTCGACTCGGTGACGGGCGCCTTCCGCCGCTTCGAGCACAACCTCCCGGCCTCGGTCCCCGTCGACCACCGCGACGGCGAGAGCTATGCGCTGGGCCACCCCTCCGACTGGCAGCTGCGCGCGGGGGACACGTACGACGTCGGCGCCCCGGGCTCGGACCACATCTCCGACAACTTCGGCAACCTCACCTGGGCCCTGCACAACGTCTGGCAGTCCTACCGGCACTCGATGGACCTGTCCGTCCTGCGTGACGTGGTGTACCCGATCCTGGCGAAGGCCATCAACTTCTACGCGCACTTCCTGCACGAGGGCCCCGACGGCAGGCTGCATCTGCTGGAGACCCGCTCCCCCGAGTACGCCAACGCCGCGGACTGCACCTACGACCTCTCGCTCGTCCGCTGGGGCGTGCGCACCCTCATCGCCTCCGCGAAGCTGCTGCGCAACGACGACCCCCGGCTGAAGCGCTGGCAGGACATCGACCGCAGGCTCACCCCGTACGCCGAGGACCCGGTGGCCGGCGTCATGATCGGCAGGGACGTCCCGCTCGCCGACTCGCACCGGCACCACTCGCATCTGCTCTGGCTCCACCCGCTGCGCGAGCGGAACTGGGACCGGGCCGCGGACCGCGACGTGATGCGGCGCTCCATGGACCACTGGGTCTCCATGCAGCAGTTGTGGCACGGTTACAGCTACGCCACCGCCTCGTCCATGTACTCGGTGATGGACGAACCGGAGAAGGCTCTCGACTTCCTGACCTTCTTCACCGATCTGAAGGTGGTCGCGGACTGTCAGATGACGGTCAACACCATGTACCGGGAGGGCAAGAACCTCGCCCTGGAGAGTCCGCTGTCCGCGGCCCAGTCGATGCTCGACATGGTGGTGCAGGGCCACGAGGGAGTCGTGAAGGTCTTCCCCTCTGTCTCGGACCGCTGGGCGGACGCGTCGATCGCCTCACTGCGCACCCAGGGCGCGTTCCTCGTGGACGCGGACCGCTCCAAAGGCGCCACGCGCTGGGTACGGGTGCACAGCGAAGCGGGCGCCCCGCTGACCCTGGACCACTCGATCACGGGCCGGATCGACGTGCGCGACGCACACGGGCGGCCGCTGCGCTGGCGGGAGACCGGACCGGGACGGATCGCGCTGAGCCTGCCGCGCGGAGGCACGGCGGTGGTCACTCCGCACGGTGCGCGCCTGTCCGGGACACAACCGCGCGACGTGCCGTCGAACGGGACGTGGACACGCTGGGGCCTGCCGGACCGCCCCTGACGACCGCCGGGGTGCTGCCGCGTCGGTGGACCGGAGCAGCACCCCGCGCCGGGGTCCGGCGCCGGGATCTTTCGTCCGGATCGGGCCCGGCGTGAGCCGGACGAGAGGCCCTAGTCGTGCAGAGAGCGTCGCATCGACCGGTGCGGAATCCCCGCATCCGGGAACTCGGGACCGTACGCCGCGTACCCGAGCCGCTCGTAGAAACCGAGCGCATGGGTCTGGGCGTGCAGGTCGACGGCGGCCAGACCCAGCTCACGGGCCGCGTCCTCGACGGCCCTCACCAGCGCCACGCCGACACCGAGGCCGCGCGCCCGCTTGATCACCGCCAGCCGGCCGAGCGAGCCGACGGCGAGGTTGCCGGTCCTGGCCGCCGCGGCCGGGCCGTGCAGCAGCCGCCCGGTACCGAGCGCCGATCCGTCCGCCGCGACGGCGATCACATGCACCGCGTCCGCGTCGTAGGCGTCGTACTCGATCTCCTCGGGCACGTTCTGCTCACCGACGAAGACGTCCTTGCGGACCTGGAAACAGGCGGCACGGTCCCGCTCGTCGATGACCGTACGGGTGGTGTACGGGGCAGGCGTGCCGCTCACTCGCTCTCCGCGGTGATCTTGTCCAGGGCATGCTGGAGGTCGTCGGGGTACTTGCTGGAGAACTCCACCCAGCTGCCGTCGGCCGGGTGCTCGAAGCCGAGCCGGACGGCGTGCAGCCACTGCCTGGTCAGGCCGAGGCGCTTGGCCATCGTCGGGTCGGCGCCGTAGGTCAGGTCGCCGACGCAGGGGTGGCGGTGGGCGGACATGTGCACCCGGATCTGATGGGTGCGGCCCGTCTCCAGCTTGATGTCCAGAAGGCTGGCGGCACGGTAGGCCTCGATGAGGTCGTAGTGCGTCACGGAGGGCTTTCCGTCGGCGGTGACGGCCCACTTGTAGTCGAGGTTGGGGTGGCGCCCGATGGGGGCGTCGATGGTGCCGCTCATCGGGTCCGGGTGCCCCTGCACCAGCGCGTGGTACTTCTTCTCGACGACCCGGTCGCGGAACTGCGCCTTCAGCAGGGTGTAGGCACGCTCGGACTTGGCGACGACCATCAGACCGGAGGTGCCCACGTCGAGACGGTGGACGATGCCCTGGCGCTCGGCCGCTCCGGACGTGGAGATCCGGTAGCCGGCCGCGGCGAGACCACCGATGACGGTCGTGCCGGTCCAGCCGGGGCTCGGGTGGGCGGCGACCCCGACCGGCTTCACGATCACGACGATGTCGTCGTCGTCGTGCACGATCTCCATGCCCTCGACGGGCTCGGCGACGATCTGCACCGGAGCGGGTGCCTGCGGCATCTCCACTTCCAGCCAGGCACCGCCCCGCACCCGCTCGGACTTCCCGACCACCGAACCGTCCACCTGCACCTTCCCGGCAGCGGCCAGTTCGGCGGCCTTGGTGCGGGAGAAACCGAACATCCGGGAAATGGCGGCGTCGATGCGCTCGCCCTCCAGACCGTCGGGTACGGGCAGGGTGCGGACCTCGGGATACGTACTCACCTGATCGAGTATGCCTTGCGCCCGCTAGTCCTTGTGCACGGTCCCGTCGGGGTCCAGGCCCCTGAAGGAGAGGAGCACGATCAGGATGCCGCCGCAGACGATCGCGGAGTCCGCGAGGTTGAAGACGGCGAAGTGTTCGACGGAGATGAAGTCCACCACCGCGCCCTCGAAGATGCCGGGAGCGCGGAAGAGGCGGTCGGTGAGGTTGCCGAGCGCTCCGCCGAGCAGCAGACCGAGCGCAATGGCCCACGGCAGGCTGTAGAGCTTACGGGCGATCCGGGCGATCACGACGATCACGGTGGCGGCGATGACGGTGAAGATGACCGTGAACGCCTCGCCGAAACTGAACGCGGCGCCCGAGTTGCGGATCACCTCGAACCTCAGCCAGTTGCCGAGGACCTCGACCGAAGGGTGGTGCTCCAGCTTCGCGACCACGACCATCTTGCTGATCAGGTCGAGCAGGAAGGCGAAGGCTGCCATGACGAAGAGCACCGCGATCTTCCGCTTGCCCTTGCTCGGGGCGGCCTCCTCGACCCGACCCCCGGCCTCGTCCCCTTCGGTCCCCTCGGCATCGGGGATGTCCGGCGTACCGATGATGCGCTCCGCCTCTGCCACGTGAGTCCCTCAACCCTAGGTTCCTGACTGAGCACGAGGGTACGGCACACCGCCACGGATCAACCGCGTCGCTCCTGTTTCTGTTTGTCCTCGACGCAGAGCGTGGCGCGGGGGAACGCCTGCATCCGTGCCTTGCCGATCGGATTGCCGCAGACCTCGCACAGCCCGTACGTCCCGGCGTCGAGCCGGGCCAGCGCCCGCTCGGTCTGGTCCAGCATCTCCTGGGCGTTGGCGGCGAGCGACATCTCGTGCTCGCGGGTGATGTTCTTGGTGCCGGTGTCCGCCTCGTCGTCACCCGCCCCGTCGCCGGAGTCCCGCATCAGCCCGGCGAGCGCCACGCCCGCCGCCTCCAGCTCGCTGCGCAGGCGATCGATCTCGCTGCTCAGCACGGACCGCGCCTCTTCGACCTCCTCCGGCGTCCAGGGGTCCTCACCCGGCCGGACCGCCAGCTCGCCGGGGTCCGCCGTGGCGGTTCCACCGGCCGGGTGCACGGGCGCGGAGCCCTTGCCGGGCGCGCGGGTCCGGGCCGCGCTCTTCTTGGCTACCACCGTGTGGGCTCCCGTCTGCTCGGCGGCCTCGGCCGCCACCGTGGCCGCCGCAGCGGCCTTCTTCGAAGCCTTCTTGGCCGCGCTCTTCTTCGCAGGCGCCTTCCCTGCCGGCGCCGCGTGCTGGGCATCCGCGTGCCGGGCGGGCGCCGTCCTCTTCCGGGCCGCGGTCTTCCTCGCGGCGGTCTTCTTGTCCGCGGTCTTCTTCACCGCGGTCTTCTCGGCAGCCTCTCCGCTCGTCCTCCCGGCCGTCGCACCCGTGGAACTCGCCGACGCCGGCTTCTTCGCGGCGGTCTTCTTCGCCACCATGGTCGCGGCCCCTTCACATATTGTGATCTTGCACGCGAATCGTGCTGGGACGATAAATCGACCCCAGCCCTGCGGCAACGGGGCACGCCGCCGAATCGCCCCTCCCCGTGTCCGGATACCGACGCGTCTGAATCCGTTGTGCCCAGCTCCCCGCCGGGTAATCCGCCTCCGGGCCCCCGCCGGGACTCCATCGGCCCGCGTCTGCCCATTCGGGTCACGCCCCGACCCACGGGTTAAACCGGTCGGCCGTCGCCCGGACGGGCCCGTACACTGGCCTCAGCGAGAGGCGTGGATGGGACGAGTAGCGTCGTACGCAGCCAGGAGCGACCCGGGGACGGTGGGAGCCCGGGGGCGAGCGCGTCGTGAAGATCACCCGGAGCCGTCGGAAGAACGCCGCAAGGCAAGTAGAACCGGCATCGCGACCCCAATGAGGGGGCCACGGGTGCACGCCCGGGGCCAAGGAGGGTGGTACCGCGGGAGCCGATGAGGCCCTCGTCCCTCCGACGGAAGTGGAAAACGTCCGCCGGAGGAAGTCCGCCCATGACATCGCCGCAGTACCGCCAGGTACCCGCCCAGGTCGACCTGCCCGCGCTCGAGCACGCCGTGCTCGATTTCTGGCGTGAGAGCAAGGTCTTCGCCAAGAGCCTCGAACAGTCCGAGGGCCGCCCCGAATGGGTCTTCTACGAGGGCCCGCCGACCGCCAACGGCATGCCCGGCGCCCATCACATCGAGGCCCGCGTCTTCAAGGACGTCTTCCCCCGCTTCCGCACCATGCAGGGCTACCACGTCGGCCGCAAGGCCGGCTGGGACTGCCACGGACTGCCGGTCGAGCTCGCGGTCGAGAAGGAGCTGGGCTTCAACGGCAAGAAGGACATCGAGGCGTACGGCATCGCCGAGTTCAACGCCAAGTGCCGCGAGTCCGTGACCCGTCACACCGACGCGTTCACCGAGCTCACGACCCGGATGGGCTACTGGGTCGACCTCGACGACGCGTACCGCACGATGGACCCCGAGTACGTCGAGTCGGTGTGGTGGTCACTGAAGGAGATCTTCAACAAGGGCCTGCTGGTCCAGGACCACCGCGTCGCCCCCTGGTGCCCCCGCTGCGGCACGGGCCTCTCCGACCACGAGCTGGCCCAGGGCTACGAGACGGTCGTCGACCCGTCGGTCTTCGTACGCTTCCCCCTCACCTCGGGCCCCCTGGCCGGCGACGCCTCCCTCCTCGTCTGGACGACCACTCCCTGGACCCTGGTCTCCAACACCGCCGTCGCCGCGCACCCCGACGTCACCTACGTCGTCGCGACCGACGGCGAGGAGAAGCTCGTCGTCGCGCAGCCGCTCGTGGGGAAGGCGCTGGGCGAGGGCTGGGAGACCACCGGCCAGACCTTCACCGGCCGCGAGATGGAGCGCTGGACGTACGAGCGCCCGTTCACCCTGGTCGACTTCCCGGCCGAGGCCCACTACGTCGTCAACGCCGAGTACGTGACGACGGAGGACGGCACGGGTCTGGTCCACCAGTCCCCCGCGTTCGGCGCCGACGACCTCGTCGTCTGCAAGGCGTACGGCCTCCCGGTCGTGAACCCGGTCCGCCCCGACGGCACCTTCGAAGAGGACCTGCCGCTGGTCGGCGGCATCTTCTTCAAGAAGGCCGACGAGGCGCTCACCGAGGACCTGGACGCCCGCGGCAAGCTCTTCCGGCACGTCCCGTACGAGCACAGCTACCCGCACTGCTGGCGCTGCCACACCGCGCTGCTCTACTACGCGCAGCCGTCCTGGTACATCCGTACGACCGCCATCAAGGACCGGCTGCTCGAAGAGAACGAGAAGACCAACTGGTTCCCGGACTCGGTCAAGCACGGCCGCTTCGGCGACTGGCTGAACAACAACGTCGACTGGGCACTGTCCCGCAACCGCTACTGGGGCACCCCGCTGCCGATCTGGCGCTGCGAGGACAGCCACCTCACCTGCGTCGGCTCACGCACCGAGCTGAGCGAGCTCACCGGCACCGACCTCTCCGGCCTCGACCCGCACCGCCCGTTCATCGACGAGATCACGTTCACCTGTTCGCACGAGAACTGCCAGCTGGAGGCGTACCGCGTCCCCGAGGTCATCGACGCCTGGTACGACTCGGGTTCGATGCCCTTCGCACAGTGGGGCTACCCGTACAAGAACAAGGAGATCTTCGAGAGCCGCTACCCGGCGCAGTTCATCTCGGAGGCCATCGACCAGACCCGCGGCTGGTTCTACACGCTGATGGCTGTCGGCACGCTGGTCTTCGACAAGTCGTCCTACGAGAACGTGGTCTGCCTGGGCCACATCCTCGCCGAGGACGGCCGCAAGATGTCCAAGCACCTCGGGAACATCCTTCAGCCGATCCCCCTCATGGATCAGCACGGCGCGGACGCGGTGCGCTGGTTCATGGCGGCGGGCGGCTCCCCGTGGGCGGCGCGCCGCGTCGGCCACAACACGATCCAGGAAGTCGTCCGCAAGACCCTCCTGACGTACTGGAACACGGTCGCCTTCCAGGCCCTGTACGCCCGTACGTCGGACTGGGCGCCCTCCGCCGCCGACCCGGCCCCGGCGGACCGCACGGTCCTGGACCGCTGGCTGCTGAGCGAGCTGAACGCGCTGGTGGACCAGGTCACGCAGGCTCTGGAGGGTTACGACACCCAGCGCGCCGGCAAGCTCCTGTCCGCGTTCGTCGACGACCTGTCCAACTGGTACGTGCGCCGCTCGCGCCGCCGCTTCTGGCAGGGCGACAAGGCGGCGCTGCGCACCCTGCACGAGGTCGTCGAGACGGTGACCCGGCTGATGGCCCCGCTCACCCCGTTCATCACCGAGCGGGTCTGGCAGGACCTGGTCGTTCCGGTCACCCCGGACGCCCCCGAGTCGGTCCATCTCTCCGCCTGGCCCACGGCGGACTTCGCGGCCATCGACCCGACCCTCTCCACCCGGATGGCGCTGGTGCGCCGCCTGGTCGAGCTGGGCCGGGCCACCCGTGCCGAGTCGGGCGTCAAGACCCGCCAGCCGCTGTCCCGGGCCCTGGTCGCGGCGTCGGGCTTCGAGTCCCTCTCCCCCGAACTGCACACGCAGATCACGGAGGAGCTGAACGTCTCCTCGCTGGCCTCGCTCTCCGAAGTCGGGGGCTCGCTGGTCGACACGACCGCGAAGGCCAACTTCCGCGCGCTCGGCAAGCGGTTCGGCAAAGGCGTCCAGGCGGTGGCCAAGGCGGTCGCGAACGCCGACGCGGCGGCTCTGTCGCTGGCCCTGCGCGAGGGCACGGCATCGGTCGAGGTGGACGGCGAGACGGTGAGCCTCGCCCCCGACGAGGTGATCATCACCGAGACCCCGCGCGAGGGCTGGTCGGTGGCGTCCGACTCGGGCGCGACGGTCGCCCTGGACCTGGAGATCACCCCGGAGCTGCGCCGCGCGGGCCTGGCCCGTGACGCGATCCGCCTCATCCAGGAAGCGCGCAAGAACAGCGGCCTGGACGTCGCGGACCGCATCGCCGTCCGCTGGACGTCGGCCTCCCCCGCCACCGTGGAGGCCCTGACCGAGCACGCGGACCTGATCGCGGACGAGGTCCTGGCCCTGGACTACGCACAGGGCGAGGCGGACCCGGAGTACGGCCGGCCGTTCGAGGACGAGGGCCTGTCCCTGACGTTCCGTCTCCGCAAGACGGAGCAGTAGCCCGGACGCATCGAAGGCCCGCCCGGAACAGGTGTTCCGGGCGGGCCTTCCTGCACGCTCCCGACGCAGCCCGGCCCCGGGCTGCGGGAAGCGGCAGGAAGGGAACGGGGTCCCACCCGCACACCGCCCACGCTCCCCGCGCACGGCAAAAGGGCCGGGCCCCGGGGAAACCCCGGGGCCCGGCCCTCAGCCTGCCGACGGCTACGCGCTCAGCGCGCGCACCGGGCTCAGTTGTCGTCCTCGTCGATCAGGAACCCACGCATCGGCGACGGGGCCTGCTGCATCGGCTGCGGCGCCTGCGGCCGCACCGGCGCCATCGGCTGGGTCATCGCCGGCGACATCTGCTGCTGACCGCCGTACGAGGGTCCGCCACCCATGGACGGGTTGCCGCTCATCGGCGGGTTGCCGTGACCACCGTGGTTGCCGCCCATGGTGTGACCCATGGCGCCCGCACCGGCCGGAGCCAGCGAGGGCGACGGCGGCAGCGAAGCGGTCGCCGGGGTCCGCGGCGGGGCCAGCGAGTCGTCGGCCTGGGTCTCCAGCTGACGCAGCTGGCTCTCCAGGTAGGACTTCAGCCGGGTCCGGTACTCGCGCTCGAAGCCACGCAGGTCCTCGACCTTGCGCTCCAGCGTCGCGCGGGCCGACTCCAGCGAGCCCATCGCCACGCGGTGCTTCTCCTGCGCGTCCCGCTCCAGCGCGTCCGCCTTGGCACGCGCGTCCCGCTCCAGTCCCTCGGCGCGGCTGCGCGCCTCGCCGACGATCTTGTTGGCCTCGGAACGGGCCTCCGCGATCGCCTGGTCGGCGGTCTGCTGCGCGAGCGACAGGACACGGGCGGCACTGTCGCCGCCGGGGCCCTGACCGGGCTGCTGCATCTGCGGCGGCTGCTGCATCTGCTGCATCTGCTGCTGCGGGGCGTGACCGCCCATGGGGCCGCCCATGGGACCACCCATGGGACCGCCCTGCATCGGACCGGGGCCGTGCGGGCCCTGCGGGCCGGGGCCGTGCTGGCCCTGGGGACCAGGACCGTGACCGCTGGGACCGGCGGGCAGCTGCGGAGCACCACCGGGCAGCTGGGGGGGACCCATCTGCGGGGGCTGCTGCTGGACCGGCGGACCCGATATGGCGGCGGGCACAGGTGCCCCGGGCCGGTCCTGCGGCTCCGGCTTGCGCATTCCCTGCTGCTGGTTCTGCGCGGCGGCACGCGTGGCGGCGGCCAGCTTCGCGCGGAGGTCCTCGTTCTCACGGAGCAGGCGCGTCAGCTCGGACTCGACCTCGTCGAGGAAGGCATCGACCTCGTCCTCGTCATAGCCTTCTCGGAGGCGGACGGTCGTGAACTGCTTGTTCCGCACGTCCTCGGGGGTCAGCGGCATCTCTTCTTCACCTCTACGTAGTCGTCGGCAGTCGGCAGGACCGTATCGCTCACAGCCTGATCACGATGTTGATCAGGATGTAGACGATGATCATCAGAACGAAGAAGGACAGGTCGAGTGCCACGCCCCCGAGACGCAGCGGCGGGATGAACCGCCGCAGAAGCTTGAGCGGTGGATCCGTGACTGTGTAGGTGGCCTCAAGTATGACCACCATCGGCTTGCCGGGCTGCCATGAACGTGCGAACTGGAAGACGTAGTCCATGACCAGCCGGAAGATCAGCACGATGAGGAAACACATCAACGCGATATAGACAACCTGCAGTGCGACGCCCATTTCGCGCTTCCCTCTCCCCTGGCTCTCGTAGCTCCGGCCTCACGGCCGGGTCGTTCCTGGTGTCGTGTTCTCAGCTCTGGTTGAAGAATCCGCCCTCAGCAATGCGGGCCTTGTCCTCCGCCGTGACATCGACGTTAGCAGGCGACAACAGGAACACCTTCTGCGTCACGCGCTCAATGCTGCCATGGAGACCGAAGACGAGTCCTGCAGCAAAGTCGACAAGTCGCTTCGCGTCCGTATCGTCCATCTCCGTGAGATTCATGATCACCGGAGTGCCCTCACGGAAGTGTTCCCCGATGGTACGGGCCTCGTTGTAGGTCCGGGGGTGCAGCGTGGTGATGCGGTACGGCTCCCGCTCGGACACAACCTTGGGCATGATCACCGGTGCGTTCTTCTCCATGTTCGGGCGTTCAGGTGTGATGGATGCCACGGGTGCGATTCGGGCGGGTCGCTCCCTCTCCGCCGGGATCTGAACCGGCTCCCGCTGCGCGGGGGGTTGCGCCACTCGTACCGGTTCGTCCCGTTCACGGTCCCGCTCCACCTGATGCGCGGGCTGGTGCCGCCGCCGGTCCCGCTCGGGCTCCGGCTCGGGTTCGAATTCGTCGTCGGGGTCGAACCCCGGACCGTCGTACCCATCGTCCTCCACGAGGCCGAGGTAGACCGCCATCTTGCGCATCGCGCCGGCCATGCTCTGAGTCCTCCGCTCTGTGGTGGATCGGCATCTGTCACCAAGTGCTCCGCGATCCACTGAGGCCTGCCCGCCATAGGCGGGAATGACCATATTTTCTGCTGTGGTCCGACCTGCTTGGCGACGTTACCCGAGCCTCGGTCGGACTCCGAGTACCGCCGTACCGACGCGCACATGTGTCGCTCCGGCCGCAACCGCGTCCTCGAGGTCCGCGCTCATCCCCGCAGAGACCATGTTCGCAGCCGGATGGTTCCCGCGCAGGCGGGATGAGAATTCCATCAGCCGGTCGAAGGCGGCGCGTTGCCGTCCCGCGTACGGGCCGGCGAGCGGCGCGACGGTCATCAGACCGTCGAGCCGCAACCCGGGGGCGGAGTCGACCGCAGCGGCCAACTCCTCGATCCCGTCCGGCGCGACACCGCCGCGGTCACCCCGTTCGCCGCTCTCCGCGTCGAGCGCGACCTGGATGAGGCAGCCGAGTTCGCGCTCCTCGCGCACGGCCGCCGCCGACAGCGCCGTGATCAATTTGATCCGATCCACTGACTGCACGACATCGGCATAACTGGCCACAGAACGAACCTTATTCGTCTGCAATTGACCGACAAAGTGCCAGATGAGCGACAGATCCGAACATTCGGCTGCCTTGGGTGCCGCATCCTGGTCACGATTCTCCGCGACATGACGCACACCGAGTTCATGCAAGATCCGCACATCGCTCGCGGGGTAGGTCTTGGTGACCACGACGAGGGTCACTTCTTCCCGCTTGCGGCCCGCGGCGACACAGGCGGAAGCAATGCGTTCCTCCACCCGTGCCAGATTTTCGGCGAGTTGTGTCCTACGGTCCGTCATGACCTATCAGTCCAACCAGACATATCCGGCGAGCCGCCCGGTGGTGCGGTCGCGGCGGTACGAGAAGTGATCGCCCGATTCGAGCGTGCAGACCGGCGACGCCTGCCGGTCCTCGACCCCGAGGGCTTCGAGCTGGGCCAGGACCCCGGCGGTGACATCCACGGCCGGGGTGCCCCAACTGGTCTCGGACCAGGCGGCCGGGATGCTCTCGGCGACCTCGGCACGCATCCCCGACGGGACTTCGTAGCACCGCCCGCAGACAGCCGGTCCGGTGCGGGCAATGATCCGGTGGGTCTCTGCACCGAGTCCGACCATGGCCTCGACCACGGCGGGGACCACACCCGCGACCAGACCCGGGCGGCCCGCGTGCGCCGCCGCCGCGATCCCGGCGACCGGGTCGGCCAGCAGTACGGGGGTGCAGTCGGCGGTGAGCACGGCGAGCGGCAGCCCGCGCCGTGCGGTCACCACCGCGTCCACCGCGGGGATCTCCGCGGCATCCCCCCACGGGCCGTCGACCACCGCGACGTCCCGGCCGTGCACCTGGTTCATCCAGACAACCTGCGCCGGGTCCAGGCCGAGGGCCCTCGCGGCGCGTTCCCGATTGGCCAGAACGGCGGCGGGGTCGTCTCCGACCGCGCCGCCGAGGTTGAGCTCCTCGTACGGAGCGGCGCTCACTCCGCCCCACCTGTCGGTGAAGGCGAAGTGCGCGCGATCCGCTGAGGACACTGAAGGTGCTGCGGGACCTGCGTGATGTGGACCTATCACTTCAAGAAGTCCGGAACATCCAGCTCTTCGGCCTGGGAGTCCTGGTAGGGACGGGCCGGCGGGATGTGCGGCGGAGTGACCGGCGGCAGGTGGCTCTCGCTGACCGCCGCCACGGGCTCGGCCTGGACCGGAGGCTCCTCGCGCGGCGGCACGGAGCCCAGTCCGCCGCTCTGACGCACCGGCTCGGCGGTCCGGACCGGCGCGGCCGGCTCTTCGCGCTTGGCGGTGTTCGCGCCCAGGACGTTCTCACGCCGGGCCGGCGGCTGCCCGCCGTCGAAGCCCGCCGCGATCACGGTGACGCGGACCTCGTCGCCCAGCGCGTCGTCGATGACCGCACCGAAGATGATGTTCGCCTCGGGGTGCGCCGCCTCGCTCACCAGCTGGGCGGCCTCGTTGATCTCGAAGAGACCGAGATCGCTGCCGCCGGAGATGGAGAGCAGGACACCGCGGGCGCCGTCGATGGACGCCTCCAGGAGCGGCGAGGAGATCGCCATCTCCGCGGCGGCCACCGCACGGTCGTCGCCGCGGGCCGAGCCGATGCCCATGAGTGCCGAACCGGCCTCGGACATGACCGACTTGACGTCGGCGAAGTCGAGGTTGATCAGGCCGGGCGTCGTGATCAGGTCGGTGATGCCCTGGACACCCGAGAGCAGTACCTGGTCGGCCGACTTGAACGCGTCGAGCACGCTGACCTGGCGGTCCGAGATGGACAGCAGCCGGTCGTTGGGGATGACGATGAGGGTGTCGACCTCTTCGCGGAGCTCGGCGATGCCGTCCTCCGCCTGGTTCGCGCGTCGTCGGCCCTCGAAGGTGAACGGGCGGGTGACCACGCCGATCGTCAGGGCGCCGAGCGAGCGCGCGATGTTGGCGACGACGGGTGCGCCGCCGGTGCCGGTGCCGCCGCCCTCTCCGGCGGTGACGAAGACCATGTCGGCCCCCTTGAGGACCTCCTCGATCTCCTCACGGTGGTCCTCTGCCGCCTTGCGACCGACGGCCGGGTTGGCCCCGGCGCCGAGGCCGCGGGTGAGTTCGCGGCCGACGTCGAGCTTGACGTCGGCGTCGCTCATCAACAGGGCTTGCGCATCAGTGTTGATCGCGATGAACTCGACGCCCTTGAGACCGACCTCGATCATTCGGTTGATGGCATTGACACCACCGCCGCCGACACCGATGACCTTGATGACTGCGAGGTAGTTCTGCGGTGCTGCCACGTCGAAGGCCTCTCGCCTCGAGTTACGTGTCGTCGCTTCGCGGTAGTCCCGCCGCGACGACGGATGCCGATTGGGGCGGTCCGAAACGCCGACCCAAACCCTAACGTTGAAGTTTAGGGTTACCAGTGTGTCTGCTTCATGGACTCTTCCGAACAGGACACTAAGTCGACAAGTGGCGCGCGTTCAACGAACACGCCGAACCTCCCGTTTTTCTTTTCACCCTATGTGATCACCCGTAGCGCTGACCAACCAGGGTGCTGGCCAGGCCAAATGTGCGTCAACTGCCCGACACCGCCGGGGCGGTGGGTGCACTCACGTCGAAGTGTCCCGCTTTGGGGGCGGCTTTCATCAGAGCGGTGAGGACTCTCGCCTTCACCGGCCCGTCCTCACCACTGCCCCAGACCACCGTCCGCCCCCGGGTGAGCTCCAGGGAGATCGAATCGTACGAGGTGACCCGCACGACCTCGGTGTCCCTGGCGATGCCGCCCGGAAGACCGCCCGCGACCCGGACCGCCTCCCGCACCAACCGGGCACTGCCGAAGCGACGCAGGCTCGCGGACCGGCCAGGCGTCAATTCCAGCAGCGGTACACGACCGGGCGATTTGTCCACTGTTGCAAAACGAACGCCCTTCGCGTCCACTTCAATGAACTTTGTACCCTTTTTTATCAACAGGACCGGCTGTCGTTCGGTCACCTCAAGTCGGATTCCGTGCGGCCACGACCGCGCGACATCCACCGAATCGATACGGGGCAACTTCTTGCGCAACCGATCGGCGATGGCATCGGTGTCCACGGAGATCAGCGGAGCGCCGATCGGAACCGCCGCGGCGGCCTCCACCTCGGCCGGAGTCAGCACGTCGACCCCGCTGGTCCTGACCTGTTCGACACGGAGCCAGGAGGAGCCGTAGAGCGCCCAGACGGCGCCGGAGCCGAGCAGCAGCACCAGCACGCCGATCACGATCAACTGTCTGCGGCCGGGCCCTCTGCGCCCCTTCGGGCGCGGGCGCGACGGGCGGGCCGGGGAGTCCTCCTGCTGCTCTGCACCGCGCTGGGCGGTTGTCGGTCCGGCCACGCTCGCTCCTTATGCCGGGTCCGAGGGCGGCGCCCCCGGACCCGTCCGCCGCCTCACGCGCCTCGGCGTGCGGCAATCGCCTCGTACACCATGCCGACGAGCAGGTCGTCGGCGTCCCGGCGGCCGAACTCGGCGGCGGCTCGGGACATCTCGTACAGCCGGTGCGGATCCGCGAGCACCGGAAGGACGTTCCCCTGCACCCACTCGGGAGTGAGCGCCGCGTCGTCCACCAGCAGACCGCCGCCGGCGTTGACCACCGGCTGGGCGTTGAGCCGCTGTTCACCGTTGCCGATGGGCAGCGGGACGTAGGCGGCGGGGAGCCCGACGGCGGAGAGTTCGGCGACGGTCATCGCGCCCGCGCGGCAGAGCATCATGTCGGCCGCCGCGTACGCGAGATCCATCCGGTCCACGTACGGTACCGGGATGTAGGGCGGCATCCCGGGCATGTTGTCGACACGCGGCAATTCGTTCTTCGGACCGACCACGTGCAGGATCTGGATCCCGGAGCGCTGCAGCAGCGGGGCGACCCGCTGGACCACCTCATTGAGATGGCGGGCACCCTGCGAGCCGCCGGAGACCAGCAGCGTCGGCAGATTGGGGTCGAGCCCGAAGGCGGCACGCGCCTCGGGACGGACCCGGGCCCGGTCCAGGGTGGCGATGGTCCGGCGCAGCGGGATGCCGATGTAGCGGGCACCGCGCAGCTTGCTGTCGGGGGTGGATACGGCGACCCCGTGGGCGTACCGGGAGCCGATCTTGTTGGCCAGGCCCGGCCGGGCATTGGCCTCGTGGACGACGATCGGCACACCGACCCGCTTGGCGGCGAGGTAGCCGGGCAGCGCGACATAGCCGCCGAAGCCCACGACGCAGTCCGCCTTGGTGCGTTCCAGGACCTGCTCGGCCGCCTTGATGGTGCCGCGCAGCCGTCCCGGGACCGTGATCAGTTCCGGGGTGGGCTTGCGCGGCAGCGGTACGGCCGGGATCAGGGCGAGTTCGTACCCCCGCTCGGGTACGAGCCTGGTCTCGAGTCCGCGCTCCGTGCCGAGGGCAGTGATTCCCACGCTCGGGTCCTGCCTGCGCAGGGCGTCCGCGAGGGCAAGCGCGGGCTCGATGTGGCCGGCGGTCCCCCCACCGGCGAGTACGACATGCACCGAAATTCACCGCTCTCCGGACGGACGCTTCTTGACGCGCCGTCTCATCGTCTTCCATCTCACCCCGGGCCTCCGCATGGCCAGGGCCGCCTTCGCGGCGGGGTCCTCTCGCGCGAACGCGATCAGCAGCCCGACAGCGAACATGGTCGGCAGCAGGGCCGACCCTCCGTAGGAGAACAGCGGGAGCGGGACACCGGCGATCGGCAGCAGGCCGAGCACCGCACCAATATTGATCACGGTCTGCACCATGATCCAGGTGATCACACCTCCCGCGGCGTACCTCACGAAGGGGTCCTCCGTGCGTCCGGCCACGCGGATACCCGCATAGCCTAGAGCCGCGAAGAGGGCGAGTACCGACAGCGTCCCCGCCAACCCCAGTTCCTCCCCGGTGATGGCGAAGATGAAGTCCGTGTGCGGTTCAGGCAGTTGACCCCATTTTTCCACACTCGCACCGATCCCGGAACCGAACCATCCGCCGGACGCCAGAGCATAGATGCCGTGCACGGCCTGCCAGCAGGAGTCCCCGGGCCCGGGATCGCTGGCGCCGACGCAGGCGAGCCTGGACATCCGGTTCGGGCTCGTCTTGATCAGCACGAACGCGATCACCCCGGCGAAGCCGAGCACCCCCGCGAAGAGCCGGGTGGGGGCCCCGGCCAGCCAGAGCAGTCCGAACAGGATCGCCGTGAGAATGATCGCAGTGCCCATGTCGCCGCCGAGCATGATCAGCCCGAGGATGACGAAGGTGACCGGGACAAGGGGCACGAGCATGTGTTTCCACTGCGTCAGCAGCTGTTTGTCCTGTTTGCGGGCGAGCAGATCCGCGCTCCACAGGACCAGGGCGAGCTTCCCGAACTCGCTGGGCTGGAGCAGGAAGGGACCGCCCAGCGAGAGCCAGTTCTGGTTGCCGTTGATCGACATTCCGATCCCCGGCACTTGGACCAGCGCCATCAGGAAGACGGTCCCCACGAGCAGCGGATAGGCGAAGGCCCGGTGCAGTTTGACGGGCATCCGGGCAGCGAGCGCCATCAGTCCGGCCCCGATGACGGCGGCGAGGAACTGCTTGCGGAAGAAGTAGGTGCTGGGCTTGTGCAGCTCGAGAGCCTTGATCATCGAGGCGGAGTAGACCATCACCAGGCCGAGCACGGTGATCAGCAGGCCGGCGCCCAGGATCAGGTAGTACGCGGTCAGAGGGCGGTCCCAGGCCCGGCGCGCCTGCTCGTACATCCGCCGCACCCCGCCGCCGCGCGGGGCACGGGGGGTGCCGGTGGAGCGCCCCTTGGGGCGTGCCGCCGAGGGACGCCGGGAGCCGACGACCGATCTGACCCGCAGGGCGGGACCGAGCGGTGCGCCGCGGCCCGCGCCCGCAAGGAGGGGCGGGATGAGTGCCCGGCTGTTCGCCGCGCCCCGTGAGCAGGCCCTACGGGGCGCGGCGGAGCTCTCTTCGGCCGGCATTGTCGCTGTCCCCTCCACTGCTCGTGCCCGGGGCCGCCGCCGAGGGCCGGGGCCCGTGGCGCGGCCGTCCGCGCCCGGTCGTCCGGGACAGTACGGCGCGGAGGCCGGGCCCGTCAGGCTCTCTCGGCGGCGAGTGCGCGGACCGCGTCCGCGAACGCCTCGCCCCGCTTGTTGTAATTGACGAACATGTCCATCGAGGCGCAGGCCGGGGCCATCAGTACGGTGTCCCCCGGCCGGGCGAGCCGTGTCGCCTCGCGGACCGCCTCGGACATCGCCCCAGTGTCGGTCCGGTCGAGGTCCACCACCGGGACCTCGGGGGCGTGTCGCGCGAGGGCTTCGCGGATCAGCGCCCGGTCGCGGCCGATCAGTACGACGCCCCGCAGCCGCCCGGCCGCCCCCGTCACCAGTTCATCGAAGGCGGCACCCTTGGCGAGGCCGCCCGCGATCCAGACGATCGGGTCGTAGGCGGCGAGGGAGGCCACGGCGGCGTGGGTGTTGGTGGCCTTGGAGTCGTCGATGTACGCGACCCCGCCGACATCCGCGACGTGCTCGATGCGGTGCGGGTCGGGGCGGAAGGCCCGCAGTCCGTCCCGTACGGCCGCGGGCTCGACACCGAAGGCGCGGGCCAGGGCCGCGGCCGCCAGGGCGTTGGCGATGTTGTGCGGGGCCGGCGGGTCGACGTCGGAGACCTCGGCGAGCTCCTGGGCCTGCTTCTGCCGGTTCGTCACGAAGGCGCGGTCGACGAGGATGCCGTCGACGACACCGAGTTGGGACGGGCCGGGTGTGGCCAGAGTGAAACCGATGGCACGGCACCCCTCCTCGACATCGGCCTCGCGCACCAGGTCCTCGGTCGCCTTCTCGGCCGCGTTGTAGACGCAGGCGACGCGATTGCCCTCGTAGATCCGGCCCTTGTCCGCGACGTACGCCTCCATGGAGCCGTGCCAGTCGAGATGGTCGGGCGCCAGGTTGAGGACCGCCGCCGAGTGGGCGCGCAGCGAGGGCGCCCAGTGCAGCTGGAAGCTGGACAGCTCGACGGCGAGTACGTCGTACTTCTCGTCGCCGAGGACGGCGTCCAGGAGCGAGACGCCGATGTTGCCGACGGCGGCCGTGCGCAGCCCTGCCGCCTCCAGGATCGAGGCGAGCATCCGTACGGTCGTGGTCTTGCCGTTGGTTCCGGTGACCGCGAGCCAGGGCGCCGGTTCCCTGCCGTCCAGGCCGCGCAGCCGCCAGGCGAGTTCGACGTCGCCCCAGACCGGGACGCCCGCCTCGGCGGCTGCTGCGAACAGCGGCTTGTCGGGCTTCCAGCCGGGGGTGGTGACGATGAGCTCGGTGGACTCGGGCAGGGTCGCTCCGTCGCCGAGGCGCACGGTGATGCCCTGCGCCTCCAGCTCCGCGGCCTGCGTACGGGACCGTTCGTCGTCCCCGTCGTCGACCACCGTGACGACGGCGCCGAGGCCGTGCAGCACCTTGGCCGCCGGGATTCCGGACACCCCGAGTCCCGCGACGGTGACGTGCTTGCCCTGCCAGTCCTGGTTGCTCACTTCTCGGCTGCCCATCCCGCGTAGAAGAGACCGAGTCCGACGATCACGCACATGCCCTGGATGATCCAGAAGCGGACCACGACAAGGACTTCGGACCACCCCTTGAGTTCGAAGTGGTGTTGGAGCGGCGCCATGCGGAAGACCCGCTTGCCGGTCATCTTGAAGGAACCGACCTGGATGACCACGGACATGGTGATCATCACGAAGAGGCCGCCGAGGATGGCCATCAGGAACTCGGTGCGGGAGCAGATCGCCAGACCGGCGAGGGCGCCGCCGAGGGCGAGCGAACCGGTGTCACCCATGAAGATCTTGGCGGGCGAGGTGTTCCACCACAGGAAGCCGAAGCAGGCGCCCATCAGCGCCGAGGCGACGACCGCCAGGTCGAGTGGGTCGCGTACCTGGAAACAGGCATTCGGGTTGGTCAGGGTGTCCGCGTTGGCGCAGGACTCCTGGAACTGCCACAGCCCGATGAAGGTGTACGCACCGAAGACCATCACCGACGCACCGGTGGCCAGACCGTCCAGGCCGTCCGTCAGGTTCACACCGTTGGACATGGCGAGGATCATGAACAGTGCCCAGACGACGAACAGCACGGGGCCGATCGACCAGCCGAAGTCCGCGACGAACGACAGCTTGGTGGAGGCCGGGGTGTTGCCCCGGGAGTCGGCGAACTGCAGCGAGAGCACCGCGAAGGCGATACCGACGATCAGCTGGCCCGCCATCTTCGCCTTGGCCCGCAGACCCAGCGAACGCTGCTTGACGATCTTGATGTAGTCGTCGAGGAAGCCGACGAGACCCATGCCGGTCATCAGGAAGAGCACCAGCACACCGGAGAAGCGCATCTCCTCCCCGGTGATCAGCTTCGCCGCGAGATACGCGATGAGCGTCGCCAGGATGAAGGCGATGCCGCCCATGGTGGGCGTGCCCTTCTTGGACCCGTGGGTGCGCGGCCCGTCGTCCCGGATGAACTGTCCGTATCCCTTGCGGGCCAGCAGCTTGATCAGCAGCGGAGTTCCGACCAGGGTCAGGAAGAGCCCGATGGCCCCCGCGAAGAGGATCTGCCTCATCGGCCGGCGACCTCGCCCTCGGACGTGTTCTCCAGCAGCGTCATGACGACCTGCTCCAGGCCGACCGACCGGGACGCCTTCACCAGCACGACGTCTCCCGGGCGCAGTTCACTGCGCAGCAGGTCGACGGCAGCCTGTGCGTCGGACACGTGCACCGACTCCTCACCCCACGAACCCTCGTTGTATGCGCCCAGTTGCAGCCAGGAGGCCTCTCTGCCCCCGACCGCGACGAGCTTGCTGACGTTGAGCCGGACGGCGAGCCGTCCGACCGCGTCGTGCTCGGCGAGCGAGGCGTCGCCGAGCTCGGCCATGGGGCCGAGCACCGCCCACGTACGCCGGCCCTTCCCCATGGCGACCAGCGCGCGCAGCGCTGCTCTCATGGATTCGGGGTTCGCGTTGTAGGCGTCATTGACGAACGTCACGCCGTCCGGACGCTCGGTGACCTCCATGCGCCAGCGGGAGAGGGTGCCCGCCTCGGAGAGCCCTTCGGCGATCTCGTCTGCGGACAGGCCCAACTCATGGGCGACGGCGGCCGCGGCGAGCGCGTTCGACACGTGGTGCTCACCGTACAGGCGCATGGTCACGTCGCTGCACCCGGTGGGTGTGTGGAGCTTGAAAGTGGGGCGGCCGTCGTCGGTGAGACGGACATTCTCGCCCCGTACGTCCGCATCCGCGGCTTCGCCGAAGAGCAGCACCGGGGCTTTCGTACGGGAGGACATGGCACGCACGAGCGGATCGTCGGCGTTGAGCACGGCTCGGCCGTCCTCGGGCAGCGACTCGACCATCTCGCCCTTGGCCTGGGCGATCTGCTCCCGGCCGCCGAACTCGCCGATGTGGGCGGTGCCGACGTTGAGGACGAGGCCGACACGGGGCGGGACGAGACCGGTGAGATAACGGATGTCGCCGATGTAGCGTGCACCCATTTCGAGGACGAGGTGGCGGGTCTCCTCCGTGGCACGCAGCGCGGTGAGCGGCAGGCCGATCTCGTTGTTGAGGTTGCCCGCCGGGTAGACGGTGGGCCCCTTGCGTTCGAGGAGCTGGGCGATGAGGTCCTTGGTGGAGGTCTTTCCGGCGGAACCGGTGAGGGCGACGACGGTGGTGCCGAGGCGGCCCACGACGGCGCGGGCGAGCGCGCCGAGTGCGGCCACGACGTCGTCGACGACGATCGCCGGAACACCGACGGGGCGGGCGGCCAGCACGGCTGCCGCGCCCGCCTCGACGGCGCGCTGCGCGTAGTCGTGGCCGTCGACCCGCTCGCCGACGAACGCGACGAACAGGCTGCCTTGCTTCACCTCTCGGGAGTCGATGACGACGGGCCCGCTGACGGTTGCTGCCGGATCGGGTATGTCGTGCGACTGCCCGCCGACGATTTCGGCGATCTCGGCGAGGGAAAGGGCGATCACTTGGTCATCCCTGACTGTTGTTCTCGTAGGTGTGGGCGCGGTGGGCGGCACTCTCGGTGCCGCCGTGCCCCAGGGAACGCTCGATGGCCGCGCGCAGGACCACGCGGTCGTCGAAGGGGCGGACCACGCCGTGGATGTCCTGGCCCTGCTCGTGGCCCTTGCCGGCGATCAGCACCGTGTCACCGGGCTCGGCGCGGGCGACCACGGCGGCGATGGCGGCGGCCCGGTCGGCGTCGACCAGGACGTCGCCCCGCTCGTGCACGGGCACCTCGGCGGCGCCCGCGAGCATTGCGGCGAGGATTCCGAGGGGGTCCTCGGAACGGGGGTTGTCGGAGGTCAGTACGGCGGTGTCGGCGAGGCGGGCCGCGGCGGCGCCCATCGGGCCGCGCTTGGTGACGTCGCGGTCGCCGCCGCAGCCGAGGACGATGTGCAGCCTGCCCTTGGTGACCTTGCGCAGCGAGCGCAGGACGGACTGGACGGCATCGGTCTTGTGCGCGTAGTCGACGACCGCGAGGTACGGCTGTCCGGCGTCGACACGTTCCAGTCGGCCGGGGACGCCCGGCACGGCGGCGACGCCGTCGGCCGCGGCCTGCGGGTCCAGGCCCGCCACGGCGAGCGTGACGATCGCGGCGAGGGTGTTGGCGACGTTGAACGGACCGGGCAGCGGCGCCCTGGCCGCGATCCGGTCGCCCTCGGGGCCGACGACGGTGAACGTGGAGCCCAGCGGCCCCACTTCGACGTCCTCGGCGCGCCAGTCGGCGTCCGGGTGGCCCTCGGCGGAGAAGGTGACGACCGGGACGGATGCCTCGGTGATCAGCCTGCGGCCGTACTCGTCGTCGAAGTTGACGACGCCCTGCCGACTGCGCCGCGGGGTGAAGAGCTGCGCCTTGGCCTGGAAGTAGTCCTCCATCCCGGAGTGGAACTCCATGTGCTCCGGGCTGAGGTTGTTGAAGACCGCGACGTCGAAGACGCAGCCGTCGACCCGGCCGAGCACCAGGGCGTGGCTGGAGACCTCCATCGTCACCGCGTCGACCCCGCGTTCGCGCATGACGGCGAACAGGGCCTGCAGATCGGTGGCTTCGGGGGTGGTGCGCTCGGACTTGATGCGCTCGTCGCCGATCCGCGTCTCCACGGTGCCGATCAGCCCGGTGGAGCGCCCGGCGCCGCGGAAGCCGCCCTCGATGAGGTACGCGGTGGTGGTCTTTCCGGAGGTTCCGGTGATGCCGATCTGGAGGAGGTCGGCACCGGGTCGTCCGTAGATCTCGGCGGCGAGTTCGCCCATCCGGCCGCGCGGGTCATCGGTGACCAGGACGGGCAGTCCGGTGGCAGCGGCGCGCTCGGCGCCGGCCGGATCGGTGAGGACCGCCGCCGCGCCGAGGCCGGCCGCCTGGGCGGCGAAGTCGGCGCCGTGGAACCGGGCGCCCGGCAGGGCCGCGTACACGTCACCTGGGCGGACCGCCCGCGAGTCGTGGGTGATGCCGGTGACCTCGCCGGTTCCCGGCGGTTCGACTCCCAGCCGGGCCGCCAGCTCGCCGAGGGGTGTCGGCCTGAGCCGATCCGGGCGGGGCGCTCCCGGGTAGTTCACAGGGGCGTCCTTCTGGGTGGTTTGGAACTGATCAGCGTGGGGCACGGCGGTGAGCGTACCGGGCGCACCCGGCCTCTCGCGAAGTGAGGGGCCGAGGTTCTGGTGGTTCCCGTTCCGGTTCCCGGGATCGGGGGTGATGGTTGTCACTGGTTGGTTTCCCCGTGTTCACTCGCCGGGATTGAAGGACACCGGCAGCCGCGCTGGCTCTCTGCCGGACGGTGGGGTCTGGAGGGTCTTGAGAGCGAACTCCATGACCTGTTTGTAGATCGGTCCACAGATCTGACCGCCGAAGTAGCTTCCCTCGGTCGGGTTCTGGATCGCGCAGTAGACCGTGATCTGGGGGTTGTCCGCGGGTGCGAAGCCCGCGAAGGACGCGGTGTAGCCGTGGTAGCCGCCGCGGAGCGGGTCGACCCGGTTGGCCGTACCGGTCTTGCCCGCCACGCGGTAGCCGGGGATCTTGGCCTTCGTTCCGGTGCCCTCCTCGTCACCGACCACCGATTCCAGCATGGTGGCCAGCGACTTGGCGGTCTTCTCGCTGACCACCCGGGTCCGCTCGGGAGCGGGGGCGGCCTCGAAGTGGCCGTCGGGGCCCTTGGTGCCGCGCACCAGGGTGGGCGCGACACGGACCCCGCCGTTGGCGATCGTCGAATAGATGGAGGCGGCCTGCATGGCGTTGAGGGAGAGCCCCTGGCCGAACGGGATCGTGTACTGCTGCGAGGTCGACCAGTCCTTGGGCTTGGCGAGGATGCCGGCGGTCTCGCCCGGGTAGTCGAGACCGGTCGGCGAGCCGATCCCGAATTTGCGCAGGTAGGAGTAGAGGACCTGGTTGGCCTCGGCCTGGCTCCTGCCGAGTTCTCCGGTGGCCAGGATGGTGCCGATGTTGCTGGACTTGGCGAGTACGCCGTTGAGCGTCAGGTACCAGACGGGGTGGTCGATGTCGTCCTTGAAGAGCCGGTCGCCGCGGTGCAGCCGGTTGGGGACGGTGACATGGGTGCCGGGGGTCGCGACCCCCTCCTCCAGCACCGCAGCCATGGACATGACCTTGCTGGTGGAGCCGGGCTCGTACGCGTCCTGGAGCGCCGCGTTGCCCAGCGAGGCCGCGTCGGCCTGCGAGAGGTCGTTGGGGTCGAAGCCCGGTGCGTTGGCCATGGCGAGGACCTCGCCGGTCCTGGTGTTCTGCACGACCACGTAGCCGCGGTCCGCCTTGGACTTCTTCACCTGGTCGGTGATGGCCCGCTGGGCGGCCCACTGGATGTCGCGGTCGATGGTCAGCTCGATGTCGGACCCGGCGACGGCCGGGACCTCCTGGGTACCCGCGGTGGGCACCCGCCGACCGCCGGACTGGGCGTACTTGATCTTGCCGTCCTCGCCCGCGAGCTCCTTGTCCAGCTGCGATTCGAGGCCGCCCGCGCCCTTGCCGTCGGCGTTGACGTAACCCAGTATCCCGGCGGCGAGCCCGCCGTTGGGATAGACCCGCTTGGTGGTCGCCTCCTGGAAGATCCCTGCCAGCACATTGGCTCCGGGGCCGCCCGCCGCCTTGTCCTTCGTGGCCTTCTCGGCGAAGACGGACTTGAGGTCCTTGATCTGATTCCAGACCTGCGGGGTCTGCCGCCGGGCCAGGACGGTGTAGCGGCCCTTCCTGGACAGCTTGGCGGTCAGTTCGGCGGCATCGGCGCCGAGGATCGGGGCGAGGAGGGCCGCCGCCTGCTGGGGTGCGTCGGGGGCCTTGCTGAACTCGGGCGTGAACATGGACGGGTCGGCGGTGATGTCGTAAGCGTCGACGCTGGTCGCCAGTGCGATGCCGCTGCGGTCGGTGATCTGACCGCGCTCGGCGGAGATCGTGTAGCTGAGATAGCGGTTCACCTTGGCCTTGGCCGCGTACGCGTCGGCGTCGACGGCCTGGACCTGGAGGAGCCGGACGACGAACGTCAGCATGACGAGCGTCAGGGCGAGGCTGACCAGGCGGAGCCGGGGGCGCGGGCTGCCGAGACGGAGCGGGGACGCGGGGCGGTTGCGGGACGTCCTGGCGCGGGGGGCCGGGGACGACGGGCGGCGGCCGGCCTGCCGGGGGCGTCCCTGGCCGCCGGAGGCGCCGCGGGGACGCGCGGGACCGGGGACCCGGCGGCGCGGTGGTTCCTTGGGGGGCACTGCGTCACCTGCCTGGGCTCGTCGAGGGCTGGTCCGCCGGGGCGCGCGACCCGGCGGGCGGGGCCGCGGAGGGGCCGGGCGTCACGGCAGTACCGGAAGGGGTGGCCGATGCCGAGGAGGAGGGCGAGCCGGTGGACCGCGGGGTCGCGGGGGGCGCCGAGGGTGTACGGGGCTTCCGCGGCGGTGCTGCGGGGATCGGCTCGGCACTGGCCTCGGCGGGTACGCCTCGGACCTTGCCGTCCGGGCCGAGGAAGACGGGGCTTCCACCGGGCACCATGCCCAGTTTGCGGGCGCGGCGCTCCAGGGCGTCCGGCTCGGAGTAGTTGTCGACGTCGTTCTGGAGGGCCTGCTGCTCGTCGGTGAGCCGGGTGGTCTTCCTCTTCAGCTCACTCAGCCTGAACGATCCTTCGTTGAGGGCCGAGTTGAGCACCAGGAGCGTGATCAGCCCGCCGCCGAGAAGCAGCACGACCAGCAGGACGAAGGGGGTACGGGCCGCGGTGCTGGGCCCGGACGGCATCAACCTGGCGAGCCGCGCCGCCCGCCCTCTCAACTGCCCGGCCGGTTTGCTCACCGCGCCGCCCCGGGCGTCACCGGTGTCCGGGTCCCCGGTCGTCGGGCACTCATCGTTCCTCCTCGCGGATCCGTTGGGCGCCGCGCAGCCGGGCGGGGGCGGCACGCCGGTTCTCGGCGACCTCCTCCTCCGTGGGCAGCTCCGCGCCACGGGTCAGCAGCTTCAGCCGGGGCTGGTAGCGCTCGGGCACGACCGGCAGTCCGGGCGGCGCCGTGGTGGCGGCACCTGCCGCGAAGACCTGCTTGACCAGCCGGTCCTCCAGCGAGTGGTAGGAGAGAACGGCGATGCGCCCGCCGACCGCGAGACTCTGCACGGCGGCCGGAATGGCCCGTTCCAGCACGGTGAGTTCGCCGTTGACCTCGATGCGCAGCGCCTGGAAGGTGCGCTTGGCGGGGTTGCCACCGGTGCGCTTGGCTGCCTGGGGCAACGCGTCACGGATCAGTTCGACGAGCCGGGCGCTGTTGCTGAACGGCTCTTTCTCGCGCTCACGCACGATCGCGGAGACGATCCGCTTGGCCTGCTTCTCCTCGCCGTAGGCCCGCAGGATCCGTACCAGTTCACCGGCCGGATAGGTGTTGAGCACCTCGGCCGCGCCGATGCCCGTCGTCTGGTCCATGCGCATGTCCAGCGGGGCGTCCTGGGCGTACGCGAATCCGCGGTCGGCCTCGTCCAGTTGCATGGAGGAGACGCCGAGGTCGAACAGGACGCCCTGGACCTTCGGGACGCCGAGCCTGGCGAGCACCTCCGGCAGTTCGTCGTAGACCGCGTGCACCAGGGTCGCCCGGTCGCCGTACGGGGCGAGCCGCTCGCCGGAGAGCCGCAGCGCCTCCTTGTCCCGGTCCAGCGCGATCAGCCGCGCGGAGGGAAACGCCGAGAGCAGTGCCTCGCTGTGTCCGCCGAGCCCGAGGGTGCAGTCGACGACCACGGGCTGCTGCGGGCCCGGCACCTCCAGAGCCGGGGCCAACAGGTCCAGGCACCGCTGGAGCATCACCGGGACGTGTCGGGTCTGGCTCATGTGCCCTCTCAGGCTCAGGTCCCGTGTGGCTCCACGTACGGCCTGGTCCCCACCCGCTCAGAAGGGGAGGTCGGCCGGCGCCGGGGAAGGGGCGTCGGTCGACCGGCGAGCGGGAGAGGGCCGGACCGTACGTACGCCGCACACACGGGGGAAATCTTCGGAATGTGCAGGGTGTCGGTAACTTCCCGTCACTTTAGTCCACCCTGCCATTCGATCGATTCCCGATCAATCAGCCCGGCAGCGCGTCGTCCCGGCCCCCGTTCACCCGGTCGAACCAACGACGGCGAGGCTTGTGGGTTACCTCACAACAAGCCTCGTCGGCGTTCTTTGTCCCTTCCCACAGCACGACGGGGCCGCTGGTGAGGACTAACGTCATAGCCATGTCGACTTCCGCACATTCGCCCGCCGAGCCTTCCGCACCCGCCGCCGACGGGGCCCGTTCCGGAGGAACGGTCACCGACCGCCTCGTCGAGGCGAACACCGGGTACGCCGCCGCGTTCGAGGACCCGGGCATGGACGCCAAGCCGGTGCTGCGCGTCGCCGTGGTCGCCTGCATGGACGCCCGGCTCGACCTGCACGACGCCCTCGGTCTGTCACTCGGCGACTGCCACACCATCCGCAACGCGGGCGGCGTGGTCACCGATGACGTCATCCGTTCGCTGACCATCAGCCAGCGGGCCCTGGGCACCCGCAGCGTCATACTGATCCACCACACGAACTGCGGCCTGGAATCGATCACCGAGGAATTCCGCCAGGATCTGGAGAAGGAGGTCGGTCAGCGTCCGGTCTGGGCGGTCGAGGCGTACAAGGACGCCGACCAGGACGTACGGCAGTCGATGCAGCGGGTGCGCACCTCGCCGTTCCTGCTGCACACCGACGACGTCCGCGGCTTCGTCTTCGATGTGACCACCGGCCTGCTGCGCGAGATCCTTCCCGCCGCCTGACCGCCCGGACGGTGCTCGTCCGATCTCCCGGGACAGCGCCATCGGAATCGATAACCCCACCGAACCCGACATACCGCCCCCACTTGTCCACAGGCGAGTGACACGAAGCGGTAACGGCAACAAGAATGCGCATGTGACATCTCGCCGGACGTCTCCGGAGGGGTGTCCGTGTTTCGGGGTGGGCCGGGCCGCCGCACGCGCGCCGGCCCGTGAATGGGGTATCCCCTGCTCCTGGTGAGCGTGGGGCAGGGCCGAGGAGGGCCGGGTGACGACCTATGACGATCGAGCGAGCCTCACAGATCTGACCACGACCGTGGAGCGGGTGCGCAGGTCGATGGAGAGTGTGATCGAGGGCAAGCCCGAGGTCGTACGGCTTTCGCTGACCGTATTGCTGGCGGAGGGACATCTCCTCATCGAGGACGTCCCCGGCGTCGGCAAGACGATGCTGGCCAAGGCGCTGGCGCGGTCCATCGACTGCTCGGTGCGACGCATTCAGTTCACGCCGGACCTGCTGCCTTCGGACATCACCGGTGTGTCCATCTTCGACCAGCAGAGGCGCGACTTCGAATTCAAGCCTGGCGCGATCTTCGCCCAGATCGTGATCGGCGACGAGATCAACCGCGCCTCGCCCAAGACCCAGTCGGCGCTGCTGGAGTCGATGGAGGAGCGCCAGGTCACGATCGACGGGCACACGTACGAGCTGCCCGATCCGTTCATGGTGGTCGCCACCCAGAACCCGGTCGAGATGGAGGGCACGTATCCGCTGCCCGAGGCCCAGCGCGACCGCTTCATGGCGCGGGTGTCGATCGGCTATCCGAGTGCGGAGGCCGAGCTTCAGATGCTCGATGTGCACGGCGGGCCCTCGCCGCTCGACGATCTGCAGCCGGTGGCCCACGCCCATGACGTGGTGAAGCTGATCGACGCGGTACGGACGGTCCATGTGGCCGCCGCCGTGCGGCGGTACGCGGTGGAGCTCGTCGGGGCCACCCGTGGCCATCCCGATCTCAGGCTCGGTGCCTCGCCGCGAGCCACCCTGCATCTGCTGCGCGCGGCGAAGGCCTCCGCGGCGCTGAGCGGCCGGGACTACTGCCTGCCGGACGATGTGCAGGCCCTGGCGGTCGCGGTGCTCGCACACCGGCTGCTGCCGACGGCGCAGGCCCAGCTGAACCGCCGTACCGCCGAGCAGGTCGTACTGGAGATCCTCCAGCAGACACCGGTACCGACCGCCGGCGGTGGCGTCACGCAGGTCCAGCCCCAGCACCGGCCGGACCGTCCGGCCTACGGCCGGCAGCAGCCCGGCGCACGGCGGGCCTGATGGCGGCCGGGGGGCCGGCCGCCATGGACGACGGCGACGACAGGAGCGGTCTGCGGGCCGCGCTGAGCGGGCTGACCACGCGTGGGCGGTCCTTCCTCGCGGCCGGTGTCGCCGCTGCGGTGTGCGCCTATGTGCTGGGCCAGGCGGATCTGCTGCGGGTCGGGCTGCTGCTCGCCGCGCTGCCGCTGGTCTGTGTGGTGGTGCTCCTCCGCACCCGCTATCGGGTGGCGGGCACCCGGCGGCTCTCGCCGTCGCGGGTGCCTGCGGGCACGGAGGCGCGGGTCCATCTGCGGATGGAGAACGTGTCACGGCTGCCCACCGGGCTGCTGATGCTGCAGGACCGGGTTCCCTATGTGCTCGGGCCGCGTCCCCGGTTCGTGCTGGACCGGGTCGAGGCGGGCGGCCGTCGCGAGGTGTCCTACCGGGTGCGGTCGGATCTGCGCGGGCGTTACCCGCTGGGCCCCTTGCAGCTGCGGCTGAGCGACCCGTTCGGGATGTGCGAGCTGACCCGTTCGTTCAGTGCCTACGACACCCTCGTCGTCATTCCGCGGACCGAGCCGCTGCCACCGGTACGGCTGGCGGGCGAGGCCGCGGGATACGGCGAGGGACGGCAGCGTTCGCTGGCGCTGGCCGGTGACGACGACGTGATTCCGCGCGGCTACCGGCACGGCGACGATCTTCGCCGGGTCCACTGGCGTTCCACCGCGCGCTACGGCGAGCTGATGGTGCGCCGCGAGGAGCAGCCGCAGCGGGCCAGGTGCACGGTGCTGCTGGACACCCGGCGGATCGCCTATCAGGGGACGGGGCCCGACTCGGCCTTCGAGTGGGCGGTCTCGGGGGCGGCGTCCGCGCTGGTGCACATGCTGGAGCGCGGCTTCGCGGTCCGGCTGCTGACCGACGACGGGAACGCCGTTCCGGGCGAGGGCATGGAGGGCTTCGCCGGATCGACGCAGGAGTCCGCCGACTCCGCGGGGCTGATGATGGACACCTTGGCGGTGGTCGATCATTCCGACGGGGGCGGTCTGTCGCGCGCGTACGACGTGCTGCGCGGTGGCAACGAAGGACTGCTGATCGCGTTCTTCGGTGATCTGGACGAGGAGCAGGCGGCGGTGGCGGCCCGAATGCGGCAGCGCAGTGGTGGCGCCGTCGCGTTCGTACTCGACAGCGCGGCCTGGACGCAGGGCGCCGCCCCGCCCACGGGGTCGGACACGCAGTTCGAGCGGCGGCTGCGGCTGCTGCGCGAATCGGGCTGGACAGCGGTGGCGGTGGCGCCCGGGGCCGGTCTCGCCCGGTACTGGCAGCAGGCGGCGGGACAGCCGGGCGTGACCGCGCAGTCGACCGCCGTCGGCGGCGGCACAGGTGACACGACAAGTTTCTCCGGGGGATGGTCATGAGCGGTCGTGGTCGGCTGACGCTGTGCGCCTTCGCGGCGACGCTGCTGGCGGCGGGTTCCATGCTGCCGCTGGTCGAGCCGGCCGGTTGGATTCTTCAGGCCGCGTTCCTGTTGGCGCTCCAGAGCGGGGCGGGGGTGCTCGCCCGCCGGGTGCCCATGCCCCGGATGCTGATCGTCGCGGCGCAGACACTGGTCACCCTGGTTCTGCTGACGGTGGTGTTCGCCAGGGGGCAGGCGTTCGTCGGTGTCCTGCCGGGGCCGGAGGCCGTCCAGCGGCTTGCGGACCTGCTGACGTCGGGCGCCGAGGACGTCGGGCGGTATGCCGCTCCGGCGCCCGTGACGGACGGCATCCGGCTGATACTGATCGGCGGTGTGCTGCTGGTCGGCCTGGCCGTGGACGCCCTCGCGGTGACGTTCCGCAGCGCCGCTCCGGCGGGTCTGCCGCTCCTCGCGCTGTACTCGGTCGCGGCGGGACTGTCCGAGGGAGGAGCGGACTGGCTCTGGTTCCTGCTCGCGGCCGGTGGTTACCTGCTGCTTCTGCTGGCCGAGGGCCGGGACCGGCTCTCCCAGTGGGGACGGGTCTTCAGCGGCGCGTCCGGATCCCCGAGGGGTTCGGCGGTCCGTGCGGCGATCTCCGACGGCCGCCCGACGGCCCCGGTCCGCACCGGCCGCCGCATCGGTGCGCTGGCGCTGGGGGTCTCGCTGGTCGTTCCGGCGGCCCTGCCCGCGCTGGACGGCGGGCTGCTGACCGGTGCGGGGGGCGGGAACGGCAAGGGCGGGGGCGGCGGCACCATCTCCGCGGTGAACCCGCTGGTCTCGCTGCAGAACAATCTGAACCAGCCGGAGAACCGGCAGGTGATGTCCTACCGCACCGACTCCGGTGATCCGCAGGGCTTCTATCTGCGGATCCTGGCCCTGGACCAGTTCAACGGGAACGAGTGGCGGCCCTCCACACGCCGTCTGGAGGACGTGCCCAAGCGGCTGCCGACCCCGGAGGGCCTGGGCCCGGACGTCCCGGTCACGGAGATCAACTCGACCATCTCCGCGTCCCGCTCCTACCAGCAGACCTATCTGCCGCTCCCCTACCCCGCGTCCGAGGTCCGAGTCGGCGGACGCTGGCGGTACGAACCGAGGGGACGGACGCTCGTCGGTGACGGCGGGGAGACGACCCGCGGCGCGCAGTACCAGGTCTCCAGTCTGGTGGTCCAGCCGACCGCCGATCAGCTCGCCGCGGCGGGCGCCCCGCCGGTCGCTCTGCGACGCGAGTACACCCGTGTTCCCGACTCCCTGCCGAAGGTGGTCGGGCAAACCGCGGACGAGGTGACGAAGGGTGCCGCCAACGACTACGAGCGGGCGGTGAAGCTGCAGGACTACTTCGCCTCGGAGGGCGGTTTCAGCTACGACACCGCGGTGACCTCGGGCACCGGGAGCGCGGCGATCGGACGGTTCCTGAAGGAGAGGCGGGGCTTTTGCGTCCACTTCTCGTTCACGATGGCCGCGATGGCGCGGACGCTGGGCATACCGGCCCGGGTCGCGGTGGGCTTCACTCCCGGCACCGCGCAACCGGACGGCTCGGTCTCGGTCGGACTGCGCGATGCGCATGCCTGGCCGGAGCTGTATTTCGAGGGTGTCGGGTGGACCCGTTTCGAGCCGACCCCGACGCGGGGCACCGTCCCGGCCTACACGCAGTCGGATGCCCCGGCCGGTGGCGCCGAGGACCCGGTTCTGCCCGAGAGGGGCGCCTCGGCCGCCCCGACGGCCGCCCCGTCCGTCTCGGACAGCTGCCCGGCCCAGCTGCGCAAGCAGGGCGAGTGCGGCGGCCCGGTGGCGTCGGGGGTGGTGACGCCGACTGATTCCGGAACGCCTCTGGGCACCGTGCTCGGTCTGTCCCTGGTCGCCCTGGTGATCGTGGTGCTGCCGTTGCTGCCGATGCTCTGGCGGCTTCGGGTGCGCAGGCGTCGGCTGGGCTTCTCCGCCGGGCGTACGCGGGCGGATGCGACGGCCAGAACGCTGGCGGCCTGGCGGGAGATCACCGACACGGCTTGGGACCACGGTATCGAGCCGGACGACTCCCGGACGCCCCGTAAAGCGGCGGCCCGGGTGGTGCGCCTGGGCCGGCTCGAACCGGATGAGGCCGCCGCAGTGCACCGGGTGGCCGGGGCGGTGGAGCAGGTGCTCTATGCCCGGGAACCCCGGTCGGGCACCGGGCTCGCCGCGGACGTGGAGACGGTGCGGGCCGGTCTGCGTGCATCGGCCGACCGGTTCGCCCGAATCCGCGCAGTCGCGGCGCCACGCTCGGCCATTCGGGTGATCTGGGCGGCGTCGGAACGCTGGGTGGCTTTCACCGGCAAGTGGGCGGCGCGGTTGCGCCGTGGCCCGTGGACGGGTTGGCTGCGGCGACCGTCCCGCCAGCAGGGGTGACGAGGGGCGTGGGCTGCGGTCGGCGCCCCCTGGCCCCGGCCGCCCTGCGGCCGGGTGAGCAGTGTCACTGAGCCTGTCCGGTTTCTTTCGTCGCCCCGCTCGCTGATCCGGCCCGATCCGAACGCGAGACCCCGGTCCCGTGTCCCGGAGCGGTCGTCCGGCCGGGGCCTTCTCGCTCCGGCCGGACGAGGACACGCCGTCGATCGCCGGGCCGGCCCGGCTGCGGACAAAGGCCGAAGACCGGCCGGGATGCTGCGGCGCACACAGGTGAGGGGCGGCCGCGCAGACGCGGCCGCCCCTCACCCAAGAGTGTCCGAGGCCCTACTGCCCCTGTTCGTCACGGCGACGCTGCCACCGCTGCTCGATCCGATTCATGACGGTCCGGCGTTGCCTGGGCTGTCGGCGTCCGCCGCTGCCTCCGGCCGCCTGCTGCTCGCCCGGCTTCGGGGCTTTGCGCCAACCGGTGACCGCAAGAACCGCACAGCCGAGCATGACGAGGAACCCCACCACGCTGATCCAGATCTGCTGGGCGACCATTCCGGCCATGAGGAGCGCGATACCCACCAGAAAACCTGCGACCGCCTGGTAGACCCGTCGCCGGGTGTACGTACGCAGCCCGCTTCCCTCGAGCGCTGTCGCGAACTTGGGATCTTCGGCGTACAGCGCTCGCTCCATTTGCTCGAGCATTCGCTGCTCGTGCTCCGAGAGCGGCACGGAGTCCTCCTCGTCGTCGGCCGCGGGGGGCGGCCGGTATGCGGCCCTTCCAGGATAGGCAGGGATTCGCCCCCGTGAAACCCGCCCTCTTTGCCAATCAACCAGTCCGGGCCGCCACGACGGCTCGGCTGCTGAGGCGTTGATTCCCCAACCTCCGATCCGTCATGCCGGATGGTGTCCCCCGATCATACGTGGCGAAGCCCCCGATCGGGGGTCCCGAGACGTACTCCATCTGCGGTTGCGTCCCTGATCAGCCACGTTGAGGCCGAGCCACCACCGGTCGGCGGCCTCGCGCTCAGGCGCGCTTCGTGCCCAGAACGTGCAGCTGCGTCGCGACCGAGTGGAACGCGGGCAGTTCGGCGGCGGCCGCCTCCAGCTTGAGCAGGGCTTCCATGGCACCGGGCTCGGTGTCCACCAGGACGCCCGGGACGAGGTCGGCGAAGACCCGTACGCCGTGGACCGCGCCGACCTCGACATCCGCCGCGGAGACCAGCTCGGTGAGCTGTTCCGCGGTGTAGCGCCGAGGCATCGGGTCCCCGTCGCCCCAGCGACCCGCCGGGTCGCTGAGCGCACGCCTGGCCTCGGTGAAATGCCCCGCGAGTGCGCGTGCCAGGACGGCTCCGCCGAGCCCGGCGGCGAGCAGGCTGAGCGCACCGGACGGACGGAGCGCCTCGACGGCGTTGCGCACACCCTCGGCGGGGTCGTCCACGTACTCCAGGACTCCGTGACACAGCACCGCGTCGTAGCCGCCGCGCTCCACCACGTCGAACAGGCCGTGGATGTCGCCCTGGACGCCGCGGACCCGGTCGGCGACCCCGGCCTCGGCGGCGCGGCGCTCCAGGGCGAAGAGCGCGTTGGGGCTGGGGTCGACGACGGTGACCCGGTGGCCAAGACGGGCGACCGGCACCGCGAAGATGCCGGTGCCGCCGCCGGTGTCCAGAACATCCAGGGCGTCCCTGCCGGTCGCCTTGACCTGGTGGTCGAGGGCGTCCTTCAGGACCTCCCAGACCACGGCGGTACGGAGGGAGGCGCGGGGGCGCAGCTGGTCCGACACGGCAGATGACTCCTCGGCACGGTGCCGCCGCTGACGGCGGAGCGTGAACAGTGCAGGTGGTACAGGTGCTGTCCACCCTATTGCCTCGCACCGCCGTCACCGTCATCGCGCGTCGGGCCGCTCCTTCCGGGCCTGCGGGAGCACCGGCTGAAGGACCAGCAACCGCTCCACCAGGCGCAGGAACATCGCCACGTCCCGCAGCAGGTCGTCGGCGTCCCGCCGACTGGCCGCGCCCGGTATCCCGGCTTCCGCCCGAGCCCTGCGGCGGGCCCCGGAGGCGAACAGCGCGCTCCATTCGGTCAGCTCCGGGGCTATTTCCGGAAGGACCTCCCAGGCGCTGCGGATCCGCTCCCGGCGCCGCCGGGAGGTTTCGGGACGGCCCCGAGCGGCGAGCACGGCCGCGGCGATGCGCAGCGCGGCGAGGTGGGCGGTGGCGTACCGCTCGTTCGGTACATCGAGAACGGCGGCCTCGTCGAGGCCGGCGCGGGCCTGGGCGAGCAGATCGAGGGCGGCCGGCGGCGCCGCGGTGCGGCGCGGAACGGGATGGACGTCGTGTGCCGGACCGGTCAGTGAGGGGGCAGGGCCGGCCGCGCGGCGCCGGGGCGCCGCTGCTGCGGACGAATGGGCCATGACGAAACCTCCTGTCTCGTGTAACGGCTCCGTGGCCGTATGTGTCCATCGTGAGGGGCACCACTGACAATCGGCCTCGGCCGGCCCGTGACCTGCTCTTTTGCTTCGACAGCGAGTTCGGGCTACCTTTTTGAACTGACTGGTCAGTTCAAAACGAGGGGGAGTCTGTGGACAGCCCGCACGGGGCAGCCGTCACCGCGGAGGATTTCGGGCTCAGGGGGCCGCGGGGCTGGGCCTTCCGGGGCGTGGACATCGAGGCCGGCCCAGGCTCATTGGTGGCGATCGAAGGCCCGTCCGGCTCCGGCCGCACCTGCCTGCTGCTCGCTCTCACCGGCCGGATGCGCCCCACCGAGGGCCACGCGGAGATCGGCGGGCTGCGCCTGCCCCGCAAGATGGCCGCCGTACGTCGCCTCGCTGCACTGGGCCAGGTGCCCGGGGTCAATGAGCTCGATCCGGCCTTCACCGTCGCCGAGCACCTGCGCGAGCGGGCCCTGCTGCAACACCGCTTCGACGGTTCGCTGCGCGCTCTGCTGCGGCCGCGCTCCGAACGCGTCGCCGCCGCGCGGGAACGGATCGACGCGGCCCTGGCCGCCGCCGGACTCGACACCGCCACCCTGCCCAAGGCCGAGCGGACCTCCGTGCGGGATCTGGAACGGCTGGAGGCACTGCGGTTGTCCATCGCCCTCGCGCTGATCGGCGGACCCGGGCTGCTCGCGGTCGACGACACCGACCTCAAGCTGTCCGACGCCGAACGCGCGGAGGCCTGGGAGCTGTTGCGGTCCATCGCCGACAGCGGGACCACCGTGCTCGCGGTGTGCAGCCAGGCGCCCGAGGGTGCCGTCACCGTACGTACCGACACCACGGCCGCACCGGCGGACGCCCAGGCCGAGGACACCACGACCGAGGAGGGACCGGCCGATGCGTTCGCCGAGACTGGCCGCGCTTGAACTGAAGCGTTTCGGCAGGGGGAAGCTGCCGGTCGCCGCGCTGATCGCGCTCCTGCTGCTGCCGCTGCTCTACGGCGCCCTGTACCTGTGCTCCTTCTGGGACCCGTACGGTCGCCTCGACAGGATCCCGGTCGCGCTGGTCAACAACGACAAGGGCGTCACCACGGACGGGAAGCGCGTCGCGGCCGGCGACGAGATCACCGACAAGCTCCTCGATTCCAAGACCTTCGAATGGCACGAGGTCGGTTCCGCCGAGGCGCACAAGGGCGTCGAGAACGGCACGTACTACCTCTCGCTCACCATGCCGTCGGACTTCAGCAAGCGGATCGCGTCGAGTTCGGGCGACTCCCCCGAGACCGGCGCACTCCAGGTGCGGACCAACGACGCCAACAACTACATCGTCGGGCAGATCTCCCGGTCGGTGTTCTCCGAGGTGCGCACCGCCGCGTCGACCAACGCCTCGCGCGGCTTCCTCGACCGGATCTTCATCAACTTCTCCGACCTCCACGACGCGACGGCGAAGGCCGCCAAGGGGGCCGATGACCTCAAGGGCGGCATCGGCAAGGCGAAGAAGGGATCGCAAGACCTCGCCGACGGGCTGAAGAACGCCAAGGACGGCAGCAGCAACCTGGCCGGTGGCATCGTCAGGCTGAACAAGGGCGCGGGCGACCTGGAGACCGGCTCCCGGCAGGTCGCCGACGGCACCCAGCTGCTGGCCGACAAGGTCAACGGGGTGGCCGGAGACGTACGCCCGTTCCTGAAGGACAACGGCAAGTCGATCGGCGACACCGCCCGGCTGGTCGCCGACTCCGCGCAGACCGTACGGGACAACCTCGACCTGCTGGTGGAGGCGGCGCCCACCGCGGCCACCACCGCCCACACGGCCTCCGACGACCTGGCCGAGGTCTACCGCACCAGTTGCACGGAGCAGTCGCCCGCCGATCCCACCGTCTGCCCGCCGCTGAAGCGTGCGAAGACCGCGGCGGCCGATGTGTCGAAGGTCGCCGACGACGTGAACGCGCTGGTCACCGACCAGAACGGCGATCTGAGGAAGCTGCGCACCCAGCTGACCACGCTGCAGCAGCAGGCCGACGGCCTGGCCAAGGCGGCGCCGCATCTCGACGAGGACCTGAAGTCCGCCGTGGAGAAGGTCAACGCGCTCAACACCGGCGCCCACAAGGTCGCCAAGGGGGCGAACGAACTGCACACCGGCCTGGCCACGGCCCGGACGGGCTCCGCCGACCTGGACACCGGCGTGAGCAACCTCAAGAAGGGCGCGAACGACCTGGACAGCGGGCTGATCCGGCTCGGCGACGGTTCGACGAGCCTCGCCCAGGGGCTCAACGACGGCGTCGGCAAGATCCCCGACTACGACAAGAAGGACCGGGACGCGCGTACCGAGGTCATGGCCGACCCGGTGCAGCTGGCCTCCAAGTCGCTGCACGCGGCACCCAATTACGGCACCGGCTTCGCCCCCTACTTCATTCCGCTCTCCCTCTGGGTCGGCGCGATGGTGGCCTACATGCTCATCCAGCCGCTCAACCGGCGGGCACTCGCCGCCGGGGCCTCCGCCTGGCGGATCGCCTTCGCGGGCTGGCTGCCGGTGGCCGCGCTCGGTCTGCTCCAGGTGGCCGCTCTGATGTCCGTACTGCACTGGGGACTCGGGCTGCAGATGACCCGGGCCGCCGGGACGATCGGCTTCCTGGCACTGGTCACCTGCTGCTTCGCCGCGATCGTGCAGTGGCTCAACGCCCGGTTCGGGGCCGCGGGGCGCATCCTCGTGCTCGCGGTGCTGATGCTCCAGCTGACCTCGGCCGGGGGTACGTATCCCGTCCAGACCAGCCCCGGATTCTTCAACGCGATCCACCCCTATCTGCCGATGAGTTACATCGTCGACGGACTGCGGCGGCTGATCACCGGCGGCGGTCTCGGACCGGTCTGGCAGGGCTGCGCGGTGCTGCTGGCCTTCACGGCGGGGTCGCTGGCCCTCACCGCGGTCTCCGCGCGCCGCAAGCAGGTATGGACGCTGGACCGGCTTCACCCGGAGCTGAGCCTGTGAGCGCGCCCGGACCTGTGAGAATCGGGGGCATGGAAAGCAGTAGCACCACACGCCGCCAGGCCACCCGGCAGAGGCTCTACGAGGCGGCCGTCACTCTCATCGCCGAAAAGGGCTTCTCGGCGACCACGGTGGACGAGATCGCCGAGCGCGCCGGGGTCGCCAAGGGCACGGTCTACTACAACTTCAAGAGCAAGACCGAGCTCTTCGAGGAGCTGCTGCGCCACGGCGTCGGGCTGCTCACGGCATCGCTGCGCTCCGCGGCCGAGGGGACCGGGGCGCGCGGCGGCACCCGGGTCGAGGCCCTGGACGCGATGATCAGGGCCGGTCTGGCCTTCATCGACCGCTATCCGTCCTTCACCCAGCTCTACGTCGCGGAGCTGTGGCGCACCAACCGGGCCTGGCAGTCGACCCTCCTGGTGGTGCGTCAGGAGGCCGTCGCCGTGGTCGAGGGGGTGCTGCGCGAAGGCGTGGACAACGGTGAGCTCAGCGAGGAGATCGACATTCCGCTGACGGCCGCGGCCCTGGTCGGGATGGTGCTCGTGGCGGCCCTGGACTGGCAGGCCTTCCAACCGGAGCGGTCGATCGACGATGTGCACTCGGCGCTGTCGCTGCTGCTGCACGGAAGGGTCAGCGGGCGCTGACCCACGGTGCGGGGCCGACCGGCCCCGCGACGACCTGGCGCGACGACGCACGGAAGGCGCCGGTCCGGCGAGGCTCGATCCCCCCGAGCCTGCGCCGGACCGGCGCCTTCCGTGCCGTCGGAGAACCTTCCCCCGTGACCCCCGTTCTCCCCCGTGGTCCCCGGGCCCTCCGTCGTGCTCCCCCGTTCCGGAAGGGGTACCGCGCCCGTTCCGCCGCCCCGTGCCGGCGGTGCCGGGCCGTGCCCCTCTCCGTGTGCTCCACTCTCCCGTCAACGCAGGTGGGAGCCCATCCGCGTACCTACTCATCTCAGCGCCTAGGTACGGATACTCATGGCTGCGCACCGAACCCCACCCCGGCCCGGGCGCCCTCTGGTTACGATCGCCCCCGTGTCCGTACTCCCTCTGGTGTTCACAAGCGGCTGGGCGAGCGGGATCAACGCCTATGCGGTGGTCCTGCTGCTCGGCGTCTTCGGCGCGACCGGCCTCTCCGACGAGGTGCCCGCGTCGCTGCAGCGCACCGACGTCCTCGTGGTGGCCGCTGTCCTCTTCCTCTGCGAGGTGGTGGCGGACAAGATCCCTTACGTGGACTCGGTCTGGGACTCGGTGCACACCGTCGTCAGGCCGGTCGCCGGTGCCGTCGTGGCCGCCCTGCTGGCCGGGGAGAGCGGTTCGCTGCCGGAGCTCGCGGCCGGTGCCATCGGCGGTTCCACCGCGCTGATGAGCCATCTGGTGAAGGCGGGCACCAGGATGGCGGTGAACAGCTCCCCCGAGCCGTTCAGCAACATCGCGGTGAGCACGGCCGAGGACCTGGGCGTCGCGGGGATCGTCACCTTCGCGATATTCCATCCGCTGGTGGCCGCCGTCGTCGCCGGGACGCTGCTGCTGCTCGGCGTCGTGGCACTGCTCTTCCTGGCCTCCCGGATCCGCCGGTTCCTGCGCCGCAGGAGCCGGCGCCGCGAGGAGAGACGCCTGGCCGGGGCGGGTTCGCACTGGCCGCTGGAGTAAGTGTCGGAGGCGGCCGTTAAGGTCACTGACATGGCACGTATTGCGGTGATCGGCGCCGGGATGGGCGCAATGGCGGCGGCTGCCCGGCTCGCCGTGGCAGGCCACCGGGTGACGGTGTACGAGCGGTCGGAGACCTTCGGCGGCTCCGTCGGCCGGTATGCCCATGAGGGCTTCGCCTTCGACACCGGTCCCACACTGCTGCATCTGCCCGCGGTCTACCGTGACTTGTTCGTGAAGACGGGCAAGGAGCCGCTGGAACGGTGCGTCGGCATGACCCAGGTCGATCCGGCGAGCCGTCACGTCTTCGCGGACGGCACGGCGGTATCCCTGCCGAATGCCTCACGGGCCGGAGTGGTCGCCGCGCTGGACGCCGCGCTCGGGAGCGGCGCGGGCACGGCCTGGGGCGATTTCCTCGACCGGGCGCGGGACGCCTGGGACCGGTCGAGGCGCCCGCTGCTCGAAGAGCCGTTGCGCGCCGACTGGCAGGTGCTCGGGCGCGACCCTTATCCGGCGCTCCGGCAGCGCAGGCTGCTGCGTCCGGCCCGGCAGGCGGGCACGGTGACGGAGATCGGGGCGTGGGAGCTCTCGGACCCCCGGCTCGCGGCCCTCCTCGACGGATACGCCCTGTCGTACGGGCTGGACCCGCTGCGCACACCGGCGGCGGCCGCCCTGCTGCCGTACATGGAGGAGACCTTCGGCAGCTGGTACGTCTCCGGCGGGATCCGGGCCCTGGCGCAGGCGGTGTACGAGCGGTGTCTGGCCCGGAAGGTGGAGTTCGTCTTCGGCGGCGAGGTGGCCCGGGTCCTCGAGAAGGACGGCCGGGCGGCGGGTGTCGAGCTGACGGACGGTACGGTCGCCGAGGCCGCCCATGTGGTGCTGGGGGCCCGTCCGCATCCGGGGCTGGTGCCCGGTCAGGAGCCTTGGCACGACGGCGACGTGGCGGTGCAGCCGCGGCCGGGCCAGGGGGTGCTGCCGGGCCGGTTCCTGGTCCTGCTGTCGCTGCGTGGCGCCCGGCCCGCGGATGCCGTGCACCGGACGCTGGTGCACCCGGCCGACGGCGGAGCGGAGCGCGAGGCGGTGTTCGGCGGCAGGGTCGCCGACCGTCCCACGGTGACGGTACTGCGCCCCGACGACCCGACGACCCGCCCCGACGACGCACACGAGGCGGTGACACTGATGGCGACGGTCGCTCCGCACGGGGCGGTGGACTGGACGGACGCGGCGTTGCGCGAGCGGTGTGCCGACGCGCTGATCGAGGCGGCCGGCGCGGTCGTGCCCGGCATACGGGAGCGACTGCTCCACGCCGAGGTGCGGACCCCGGCCGAGACCGCGGCGGAGACCGGTGCCGAGGGCGGCTCGGTGCCCGCGCCCGCGCTGGCGGGGGCAAAGGGCGCGTATCTGCATCCGGGTAATCGCACCCGGCTGCCGGGGCTCTACACCGCGGGCGGCTGGTCGCATCCGGGCGGCGGGCTCGCCCATGCCGGGATGTCGGGGGCGCTGGCCGCCGGGCTGATCGTGGAGGGTGACGGCTTCCGGGGCTCCCAGTGAGGCAGGAGGGATCCGCCCTCGGAGCGCCGGGGGTTCCGGGTGGTTCCGGGCACCGACCCGCCCCCGGTCTCCCCCGCAGCCCCCGGTCGGGCCGTCGTCAGTAGCGGTACTGCTGTTCGTCGTAGCCGTTGCCGTTGGCGTAGCCGTTCGGGTACGGGGCGGGCTGCTGCGCGGGCGCGGCCGGGTACTGCTCGCCCTCGCGCTGCTGCGGCACCCAGACACCCCCGGGCGGGGTCTCGGTGGAGTAGTCCCGGGCGTACGGGTCGGCGGCGTACTGCTGCTGGCCCCCGTAGCCGTCGAAGCCGTTGCCGTGGCTGTCGTACGAGGCGTACTGCGCGGAGCCGCCGGTGGTGCCGGTCCCGATGTACGGATCGGAATACGCGGCGAACTGCTGCCGGTCGGTGCCGTAGTCGTACTGGCCGGCCAGGGAGTCCTGTCCGCCGAGGGAGTCCTGTCCGCCGAAGGAATCGTGACCGGCGTACGGGTCCTGGCCGTGCGCCGCGTACGCGGAGTGGTCGGCGTAGGGGTCGTAGGCGGCGTACTGCGGCTGCTGCTCGGGCTGCGAACCCTGGTGCGCCTGCTGCGACTGCCGGTGATCGCCGTAGACGCCGTACTGCCCGGTGTCGTCCGGCAGTGGTTCCGGCTCGTAGACCGTGGCCGCCGGTGCCGTGGCACCCGCCCCCTGCGCGATCTGTCCGTCGTACTCCATCTCCAGGTCCGACACCTCGAGGGTGGGCTCGCGGCGGGCCCGCTCCCCGCCACCCCGGCGGCGACGGCTCGCGCCGGGGCTGCCCCCTATCGCCCAGCCGGTGGAGAAGCCCCGCCGGAAGGACAACGTGACGTAGGTCTGGCCGGTCGCGAACGCGATCGTGCCGATGGCGATGACGAACACGGAGGGCATCAGCACGCCGACGACGACACAGGAGAAGCCCGCGAAGGCGAGCAGCCGCCAGCGCAGGCGTGCCTTGTACTGCAGGAGCACCTCGCCGAGCAGCCACAGCGCGACTATTCCGAACGCGATGTAGAGGACCGTCCAGCCCATGCCCGCCCCCTCCTACGGCCACCGCCCCGGGTCGTGGCGGGTACGGCCGGTCACGACTGCTTGTGCAGTCCGAGATTCTCGTAGATTTCGAGCGTCGCCGTCGAGTTGTTGAGCGTGATGAAGTGCAGTCCGGGCACACCCTCGGAGCGCAGCCTCGCACAGAACCGCGTTGCGAAGTCGATTCCAATGGAGCGTACAGCGGCGGGATCGTCCTTGGCGGCGAGGATGCGTTCTTTCAGAGAGGAAGGGAAAGACGCGTTGCTGAGCTGCGCGAATCGGTCCAGTTGCTTGACGCTGGTCAGCGGCATGACCTCGGGGATGATCGGGGTTTCGCAACCCGCCGCGACGACGCGGTCACGCATCCGCAAATAGTCCTCCGGATTGAAGAACATCTGGGTGATGGCATAGTCGGCACCGGCGCGGCACTTGTCCACGAAATGCCGGATGTCGGTGTCCCAGTCGGTCGAGCGGGGATGCATCTCGGGAAATGCCGCGACGCCGACACAGAAATCGCCGGATTCCTTGATGAGCCGGACGAGATCGGCCGCGTACCGCACCCCCTGCGGGTGCTCGACCCACTCGCCCATCGGGTCGCCCGGCGGGTCCCCGCGCACGGCGAGGATGTTCCGGATCCCGGCATCGGCGTACTGCCCGATCATGTTGCGCAGCTCGGCGACGGAGTGGTTGACCGCCGTGAGGTGCGCGACCGGGGTGAGGGTGGAGTCGGCGGCGATCTGCTGGGTGGCCTTGACCGTCCCGGCCCGGGTGGAGCCGCCGGCACCGTAGGTCACGGAGACGAAGCTCGGCCCCACCGCCTCCACGCGGCGGAGCGCGTTCCAGAGATTCCGCTCGCCCTTCTCGGTCTTCGGCGCCCAGAACTCGAACGAATACGAGGTCTTGCCGGTCGCAAGGAGCTCACGCACCGTACGCGCGTGATCCGTCCTGGTGGAAGATGTGCCAAGGGCCATATGGGCAGGTTAACCAGAGCGCGACGACCACAGGACCAGACCAGCGTCAATTGTCCGAATTGACTGGTTGTTTGTCCACTCCTCGGACACCTGGCCGGATCATGCTCCGGCGCGTGCCCGGATGCGCCCGGCGAGCTCGGCGGTGGCGGCGGCGGGGTCGGCGGCCTCGGTGATCGCCCGTACGACGACCACCCGGCGGGCTCCGGCGTCCAGCACCTCGTCGAGATTGCCGGCGTCGATCCCGCCGATGGCGAACCATGGGCGGCGCGTGCCGAGCGAGGCGGCGTAGCGCACCAGGTCCAGACCGGGGGCGGCCCGGCCGGGCTTGGTCGGGGTGGGCCAGCAGGGGCCGGTGCAGAAGTAGTCCACACCCGGCTCGGCGACGGCCGCGTCGACCTCGGACTCCGCGTGGGTGGAGCGGCCTATCACCGCCTCCTCGCCGATGACGGCGCGGGCGGCGGGCACCGGCAGGTCTCCCTGGCCGAGATGCAGCACGTCGGAGCCGATGGCGTGGGCGACATCGGCCCGGTCGTTCACCGCGAGGAGCTTGCCGTGGCGCCTGCAGGCTTCGGCGAGGACTGCCAGGTGGTCGAGCTCCTCGGCCGCCTCCATGCCCTTGTCGCGCAGCTGGACGATGTCCACCCCGCTGGAGAGGACGGCGTCCAGGAAGGCCGGGAGGTCGCCCTGCCGCTTGCGGGCGTCCGTGCACAGATACAGCCGGGCGTCGGACAGCTGCGCGCGAGGCGTGGACATGGTGCGGTTCCCCCTGGAGAGCGTCGTGGAGCGGTTGTCGGGACGGTGCGGGGTGCGGGCCGCGCGACACCGCGGGGCCCGCACCTCACCTACGGCCGGCGGTCAGACGGCGAGCGCCTGGGCGCGGCGCTTCACCTCCGTGCCGCGATTCTCGCTCAGCGCCTGGGCGGGGGTACCGGGCAGGGTCGGGTCGGGGGTGAAGAGCCATTCCAGCATCTCTTCGTCGGTGAAGCCGTCGTCCCGCAGCAGCGTCAGGGTGCCGGAGAGGCCCTTGACGACCTTGTTGCCCGCGATGAAGGCGGCAGGCACCTGCAGCGCCCGGTTCTCACCACGTCGTACGGCGATGAGCTGGCCCTCCTTGACCAGCTGCCGCACGCGCGTCACCTCGACATCGAGCATTTCCGCGATGTCGGGGAGGTGGAGCCAGGCAGGGACGAGAGCATCGATCTTTGCGTCAATCTCGGTCACGGGGACAAGCGTGCCATCCCGGACCGACAGTCGGTAGCCGGGCCGACCGTACGGGGGTGCGGGGTAGGCCGTCAGAGGGTCGCCGACTTCAGCGGTACGGAGGGATCCGCGACCCGTGCCGGATCGAGCCGCGCCCCCGCCTCGACGAGCCTGCGCCCCTGCGCCAGATCGCGCGGGCGGCCGACGGCGAGGACCGCGACCAGAACGCCGTCGCGCAGCCAGCACACCGACCAGGAGCGCTCCGCCGGATCGCCGCGCCACAGCAGGGTGTCGGCCGCCGCACAGTGGCCCGCGTACTGCACGAACCGGCCGAACTGCTCGGACCAGAAGTACGGCACGGGGTCGTACGTCCGCGGCGCCGGACCGTCGTCGGCCCCTGCCGCGATGATGTTCGCGGCGGCGGTGCGCGGGCCCTGGAGGGCGTTGTCCCAGTGGTGGACGAGAAGCCGTTCGCCGTATCGGGCGGAGGGGAACGAGGCGCAGTCGCCGACCGCGTACACATCGGGCTGCGAGGTGCGCAGCGCATCGTCGGCGGTCACCGATCCGTCGGGGCCGAGCGTGATGCCGGAACCGGCCAGCCAGCCGGTGGCGGGCCGTGCGCCGATGCCGACGACGACCGCTCCGGCCGGGATCGCGCGGCCGTCCGCGAGGATCACACGGCCGGGTTCGATGCGCTCGACCCGGGCCCCGGTGAGGAGTTCGGCGCCGCTCTCGGCGTACCAGGCGGCCATCGGGGCGGCGACCTCGGCGGGCATCGCGCCGGCGAGCGGCCGGTCGGCCGCCTCGACGACGGTGACCGCGCAACCCGCGGCGCGGGCAGCGGTGGCGAACTCCGCGCCGATCCAGCCCGCTCCGACGACCACGACGCCGTGCCGCTCGTCGAGGACGGGCCGCAGTCGTGCCGCGTCGTCGAGGGTACGCAGCAGATGGACACCGGGGACGCCTTCGGTACCGGGCAGGACGATCGGCTCGGCGCCGGTCGCGACCACCAGGACGTCGTAGGGAACAGGCCCTGACGGCGTGTCCAGCTCGTGCTCCCCGGGCCGCACACCGGTGACTTCGCACCCCAGCCGCAGTTCGATGTCCAGTGCCTCGAAGTCGACGTCGAACGCGGAGCCCTCGGCCTCGCCCAGCAGTACCGCCTTGGACAGCGGGGGCCGGTCGTAGGGCTGGTGCGGTTCGGCACCGATCAGGGTGACGGGGCCGGTGAAGCCCTGCTCCCGCAGGGCCACCGCGGTCTGCACCCCGGCCATGCCCGCACCGACGATGACGGCGCGGCGCTCTGCCCGCCGGTCCGGCTGCTCTGTCTGCTGCTGATCGCTCACCCGTACACCATAAACATCTGACGGACCGTCAGGAAAGAGTGAGTTCCTCGACGGTGCTCGTCCCACTGCCCTCCTGCGACTCCCATGCCCACCGCTCGTCCAGCCGGACCCGGCCGTCCGGGAGGTCGACGACGGTGGAGACGCAGTGGCCGCTGGACGTCGTGCCGTCCTGCTTCAGCTGGACGTACCGGAAGTCCAGGGTGTCACCGTCCCGGGTGCCGACGAGATGGCCGCGCACCACGTCGCCGCCCGCGTACTCGGCCCAGATCCGGCCGGCTTCCTCGTGGTAGGTGAAGCGGGTACGGGTGCCGACCTGGCCGGGCGCCTGGTCGGCGACCGGGGCGAGGACGAGTCCGTCGAGCGAACGGGCCACGGTGGCCACTCCCTTACTGGTCCGGAGGGACGGGGTTTAGGGTGGCCAACGTAAAGCACTCGCGGGAGCCCGGACGCACCGGGCTGAGAGGGAGGCTGGGACGGCCTCCGACCGTACGAACCTGATCCGGGTCATGCCGGCGAAGGGAGGGGCTGGACGCCCATGCGTTCTGCACGGAACGGAAACGGATCCGACGTCCTCGTCATCGGGGGCGGGATCATCGGTCTGGTGACCGCCTGGCGGGCCGCGCAACGCGGACTGCGCATCGCGGTCGTCGACCCCGAACCGGGCGGCGGGGCCGCCGGGGTGGCGGCCGGCATGCTGGCCGCGGTCACCGAACTCCACTACGGCGAAGAGATGCTGCTGGGCCTCAATGTCGCCTCGGCCGCCCGCTACCCCGGCTTCGCGGCCGAACTGGAGGCGGCGAGCGGGCGGGAGACCGGCTTCCGCGCCTGCGGCACGCTGGCCGTCGCGCTGGACTCCGACGACCGCGCCCATCTGCGGGAACTGCACGCCCTGCAACAGCGTTCCGGCCTGGAGTCGGAGTGGCTCACCGGCCGCGAATGCCGCCGCCTGGAGCCGATGCTCGCGCCGGGCGTCCGCGGCGGTCTGCGGGTCGACGGCGACCACCAGGTCGATCCCCGCCGGCTGGCCGCCGCTCTGCTGACCGCCTGCGAGCGGGCCGGGGTGCTCTTCCACCGCGGCTGGGCGGAGCGCCTGACGGTGATCCGCGACCGGGCCGCCGGAGCCGTGCTCGCCGGGGGCACGGAACTCACCGCCGACCAGGTCGTGCTCGCCGCGGGCAGTCTGAGCGGCAGGCTCCCGGGACTGCCGGACGAGGTCGTGCCGCCGGTCCGTCCGGTGAAGGGGCAGGTGCTGCGGCTGACGGTGCCCGCCGCGTACGCGCCCTTCCTCACCCGGACGGTCCGGGCCGTGGTCCGGGGCAGCCATGTCTATCTCGTACCGCGCGAGAACGGCGAACTGGTCGTCGGCGCCACCAGCGAGGAGATGGGCTGGGACACCACCGTCACCGCGGGCGGCGTCTACGAACTGCTGCGGGACGCCCACGAACTGGTACCGGGCGTCACCGAACTGCCGCTCACCGAGACCCGCGCCGGCCTGCGCCCCGCCTCTCCCGACAACGCGCCGCTGCTCGGCCCCACCGCCCTGCCCGGCCTCCACCTCGCCACCGGCCACCACCGCAACGGGGTGCTGCTCACCCCCATCACCGGTGACGTCATGGCGGAACTCCTCACCGGTGGCGAGCTGCCCGAGCCGGCCCGCCCCTTCACCCCGTTCCGTTTCTCGCCCGCCGCCCCCGTACGTCAGGAGCAGCCCGCATGACCGAGCCCACGCCCCTCTCCGTGCCGGATTCCACCCCAGAGCCCGGCCCCGCACCCCTGTCCGTGTCCGTGTCCGTGAACGGCGAGGTCCGCCCGCTCGCCGCGGGCACCACCCTGGACGCCCTCGTCGCCACCCTGACCGCCGCGCACTCCGGCGTCGCGGCCGCCGTCAACGAGACCGTCGTCCCGCGCGGCCGGTGGTCCGCCGCCGTGCTCGGTGACGGGGACCGCGTCGAGGTCCTGACCGCGGTCCAGGGAGGCTGACCGTGTCCGACGACCTCTTCACCCTCGGCGACACCGCCTTCGGCTCCCGGCTGATCATGGGGACCGGCGGGGCACCCAGCCTCGACGTGCTCGAACGGTCGCTGACCGCCTCCGGTACCGAACTGACCACCGTCGCGATGCGCCGCCTCGATCCGACCGTGCAGGGCTCGGTGCTCTCCGTGCTCCGGCGGCTCTCCATCCGCGTGCTGCCCAACACGGCGGGCTGCTTCACCGCGGGTGAGGCCGTGCTGACCGCCCGACTGGCCCGCGAGGCGCTCGGCACCGACTGGATCAAGCTGGAAGTCGTGGCCGACGAGCGGACCCTGCTGCCCGATCCGATCGAGCTCCTGGACGCCGCCGAGACCCTGGTGGACGACGGCTTCACCGTGCTGCCCTACACCAATGACGACCCGGTGCTGGCCCGCAGGCTCCAGGACGTGGGCTGCGCGGCGATCATGCCGCTCGGCTCCCCCATCGGCTCCGGCCTCGGCATCCGCAACCCGCACAACTTCCAGCTGATCGTCGAGCAGGCCCGGGTGCCGGTGATCCTCGACGCGGGCGCCGGAACGGCGTCGGACGCGGCGCTCGCGATGGAGCTGGGGTGCGCGGCGGTGATGCTGGCCTCCGCGGTGACCCGGGCCCAGGAACCCGAGCTGATGGCCGCGGCGATGCGGCACGCGGTGGAGGGCGGGAGGCTGGCGTACCGCGCGGGCCGGATCCCGCGCCGGCACTTCGCCGAGGCTTCGTCTCCGGTGGAGGGGCGCGCGGTGCTGGACCCGGAACGTCCGGCGTTCTGACCCGCCGGACCCCACCGCGGCCCGGCGGGGCGCGACCGTGACCCGCCAGGACGCCTCGGAGCGCATGTCCCTGTCACGGCTCGGCTGCAGTACTGCCCCGGCTGTGCCCCGGCCAGTGGGTCGTGTCCGTGGCTGCTCGTAGACTCGCATGCGTGGATACGACCCTCCAGGACCCTCTCGTCGGGCAATTGCTCGACGGCCGTTACCGCGTCGATGCCCGCATCGCCGTGGGCGGCATGGCCACGGTCTACCGGGCCGTGGACACCCGGCTCGACCGGGTGCTCGCCCTCAAGGTGATGCACCCGGCACTCGCCACCGACGCCTCGTTCGTGGAGCGCTTCATCCGCGAGGCCAAGTCCGTGGCCCGGCTGGCGCACCCCAATGTGGTCGCGGTCTTCGACCAGGGCGCCCAGGGGCAGTACGTCTACCTCGCGATGGAGTACGTCGCGGGCTGCACCCTGCGCGACGTACTGCGCGATCGCGGCGCCCTTCAGCCGAGGGCGGCACTGGACATCCTGGAACCCGTTCTCGCCGCCCTCGGCGCCGCGCACCGGGCGGGCTTCGTGCACCGCGACATGAAGCCGGAGAACGTCCTCATAGGGGACGACGGCCGGGTCAAGGTCGCCGACTTCGGGCTCGTGCGGGCCGTGGGCGCCGTCACCAACACCACCGGGTCCGTCCTGGGCACCGTCTCCTATCTCGCCCCCGAGCAGATAGAGCACGGCACGGCGGACACCCGCACCGACGTGTACGCCTGTGGTGTCGTCCTGTACGAAATGCTGACCGGGTCCAAGCCGCACGCCGGTGACACCCCCGCCCAGGTCATCTACCAGCACCTCAACGCGGACGTCCCGGCCCCGTCGGCCGCCGTCGCGGGCCTCCCCGTCGAGCTCGACGACCTGGTGGCGAGCGCCACCGCCCGCAACCCCGAGACGCGCCCGTTCGACGCGGTGGCATTGCTCGCCGAGACCCGGGAGGCCCGCTCCGGACTCACCGACGCCCAGCTCGACGCCGTACCGCCGCAGGCCCTCGCCGAGGCGCACGACGCCGCCGAGGACCGCACGAGCGTGATCCCCCGGCTGCTCCCGGCCGACCAGGGCGTCGCCCACCACACCAGCCGGCTGGAAATACCGCCGCCGATACCGACGCAGCCCGCACGGGAGGGTCGGCGCCGACTCGATCCGCGACGCTCCGTCATAGCCGCGGTCGTCGCCGTGCTGCTGGCGCTGGGGGTCGGCACCGGAATCTGGTACATCAACTCCGGACAGTTCACCCGGGTCCCCTCACTGCTCGGACAGACGGAGAAGACCGCCCAGAAGCGGCTCTCGGACGCGGGCCTGGAGCTCAAGGGCGTCGAGCGGGACTACAGCGACACCGTGCCGCGCGGCAAGGTCATCAGCAGCGACCCCGGCTCCGGCGCCCGCATCCGGGGGAACGACGCGGTGACGCTGGTCGTCTCGCGCGGCCCCGAGATCGTGAAGGTGCCCGATGTCGAGGGCCTCGCGCTCGCCGATGCCAGACGTGAGCTGGAGAAGGCCGGCCTGGTGCCCGGCATGGTCACCAAGGAGTTCAGCGAGGAGACGGACCGGGGCGAGGTGATCCGTACGGACCCCGAGGCGGGCACCGAGCGTCACCCGGACTCCGCGGTCGCCCTGGTGGTCAGCAAGGGCGCTCCGGTCGATGTCCCCGATGTCACCGGGCTGTCCGTCGAGGACGCCACCGCCGCGCTGGACGAGGAGGGACTGAAGGCCGAGGTACTGCCCGACCGGGTCAATTCCCCCGAGGTCGCGGGCGACATCGCGCATCAGTCGCCGGCCGAGGGCAGCCGGGCCGCCGAGGGCGACACCATCACGCTCACGGTCTCCAAGGGGCCACGGATGATCGATGTCCCCGACGTCACCGGCAAGAATCTCGACGACGCCAGGAGCGAGCTGGAGGACGCGGGCTTCGAAGTCAAGGTCGACCGCCCGTTCCTCTCCTTCAGCGACACGATCGCGAGCCAGTCCGTCGACGGCGGCAAGCAGGCCCCCGAGGGCAGCACCATCACCATCAAGACCAAGGGACTCTAGATCCACATGCGCAACCCCGTCGGCGGCCATGTTCCCGTGGCCGGCGGCCTCGCCAAGGTGGGCCTCTCCTATGCCCGCGAGATGGGGGCGGAGGCCGTCCAGGTCTTCGTCGCCAACCCGCGCGGCTGGGCGACGCCCGTCGGCAACCCGGCCCAGGACGAGCAGTTCCGCGCCGAGTGCGCCGCCGCATCCATACCCGCCTACGTCCACGCCCCGTATCTGATCAACTTCGGTTCGCACACCGGGGCCACTGTCGAGAGGTCCGTGGAATCGCTGCGCCACTCGCTGCGCCGGGCCCGCGAGATCGGCGCCCTGGGCGTCGTGGTGCACACCGGATCGGCGACCGGCGGTCGGCCGCGCGAGCAGGCCCTCGACCAGGTACGCACGCACCTGAGGCCACTCCTGGACGAGCTGACACACGACGACGATCCGTACCTCCTGCTGGAGTCGACCGCCGGGCAGGGGTTCTCGCTCTGCTCGCGGACCTGGGACTTCGGCCCGTACTTCGACGCACTCGACGCCCACCCCAGGCTCGGTGTCTGCCTCGACACCTGCCACATCTACGCGGCGGGCCACGATCTGGCGGGCCCCGCCGGCATGCGGCAGACCCTGGACCTGCTGGTGGAGACGGTCGGCGAGGGCCGGCTGAAACTGATCCATGCCAATGACTCCAAGGACGTGGTGGGCGCCCACAAGGACCGGCACGAGAACATCGGCGCCGGGCACATCGGCGAGGAGCCGTTCCGGGCGCTGTTCTCGCATCCGGCGACCGCGGGCGTGCCGCTGATCATCGAGACGCCGGGCGGCAAGGAAGGCCATGCGGCGGACGTGGCCCGGCTGAAGGGGCTGCGCGACCGGGACTGAGCGCCTCACCCCGCCCTCGCTGCCCTCACCGTTGAGGAATACCCCGTGGGGGTATACGGTTCCTGTCACCAGGAACCGCTACTCGGCATTGGGGGATCGCCATGCAGCACGGGACGCCACACACGAACCATGGCCCGCACATGAACCACGGCCGGCCGGAGGCGCTCGACCAGCACAGCGAGCACGCACCCCACCCAGGCCACGTCGACCACACCGGCCACGTGGGCCCCGCTGCCGACAGCGACCACACCGGCCACGCCGGTCATACGGGCCACGTCGACCACGCCGGCCATCACCCGGGCGAGGTCGGTTGGGCCATGGCCGCCCGCGCCACCCTGCACTGCCTCACCGGATGCGCCATCGGCGAGATCCTCGGCATGGTGATCGGCACCGCGCTCGGCTGGGGCAACATGGCGACGATGGTGCTCGCCATCGTCCTGGCCTTCTTTTTCGGCTACACCCTGACACTGCGCTCCATCCGGAGGGCGGGCGTCGATTTCCGTACGGCTCTCCGGGTCGCCCTCGCCGCCGACACCCTCTCCATCGCGGTGATGGAGCTGATCGACAACGGCGTGATCGCGCTGTGGCCGGGCGCCATGGACGCGACCCTCGCCGATGCGCTGTTCTGGGGGGCGCTCGTGCTCTCGCTCGGCATCGCCTTCGTCGTCACCACACCGGTCAACAAATGGATGATCGGCCGGGGCAAGGGCCACGCGGTGGTGCACCGGTACCACCACTGAGGACGGGCGACCGGGCCGGCGACCGCCAGGTCAGAGCCCGGGACCGTCCCCGGGCTCCTCCTGGTACGAGTAACGCTGCTCGCGCCACGGGTCGCCGATGTTGTGGTAGCCGCGCTCCTCCCAGAAGCCCCGGCGGTCGGCGGTCATGTACTCGATGCCGCGGACCCACTTGGGCCCCTTCCAGGCATAGAGGTGCGGCACCACGAGCCGGAGCGGGAAGCCGTGCTCGGCGGTGAGCAGCTCGCCGCCCTTGTGGGTGGCGAAAAGCGTTCGGTCCGAGGCGAAGTCGGAGAGCCGCAGATTCGAGCTGAACCCGTATTCGGCCCAGACCATCACATGAGTGACGTTCGGCGCGGGGGGCGCGAGTTCCAGGACCGTACGGGCGAGGACCCCGCCCCATTCGGCGCCGAGCATGCTGAATTTGGTGACGCAGTGCAGGTCGGCGACCACCGAGGTGAAGGGCAGCTCCGAGAACTCCTGATGGTTCCAGCAGTGCTTCTCGCCGTCCGCCGTGGCACCGAAGACCCGGAACTCCCAGCGGTCGGGCTTGAACTTGGGAACCGGTCCGTAGTGGGTGACCGGCCAACCACGCTGGAGTCGCTGTCCCGGCGGAAGCTCGGACTGCTCTGACGCGCGGTTTTCCCGGCTTTCCGGCTGACCCATGCCTCCATGGTGACAGACAGGCAGGGGTGGTCCCGACCAAGGCAGGGGCAATTCGTACAACTCGTACTAAGCATGTACTTACTGGACGATCACCGGGTGCGATGCGAGGATGCGGCCAACTTGCCCCGTCCACCGGTTGGAAGGAGCCTCTGCGATGCAGGGCGACCCCGAGGTCCTTGAGTTCCTGAACGAGCAGCTGACCGCCGAATTGACTGCCATCAACCAGTACTTCCTGCATGCAAAGATGCAGGACAACTTCGGCTGGACGAAGCTCGCGAAGTACACCCGCTCCGAGTCGTTCGACGAGATGAAGCACGCCGAGATCCTCACGGACCGCATCCTCTTCCTTGAGGGACTGCCCAACTACCAGCGGCTTTTCCATGTGAGGGTGGGGCAGACCGTCACCGAGATGTTCCAGGCCGACCGCCAGGTCGAGGTGGAGGCGATCGACCGCCTCAAGCGCGGGATCGAGCTGATGCGCGGCAAGGGCGACATCACGTCCGCAAACATCTTTGAGTCGATCCTGGAGGACGAGGAGCACCACATCGACTACCTCGACACCCAGCTGGAGCTGGTCGAGAAGCTCGGCGAACCGCTCTACATCGCGCAGCAGATCGAGCAGCCGGACAGCTAGTGCTGTGGCCGGAAGGGTCTGCCGGGAAGCTCGCGGCGTCCGGTGCGAGGCGAAGGATCGCCCTCGCGCCGGACGCACTCGGGTGACGCGTCAACGCGGCGAGGTGCCGTGCGTCGCGGGCCGGTGAACCTTTCCGGCCACAGCGCCAGGACCCCTCGTCCGGTTCACGCCGGGCCCGCGTGCCCCAGGACTCCCGGGTCAGGCCGCTTCGGAGAGCCGGATTCCCGGGGTCATGCCCGGCGCGATGCCGGGAGTGGTCTCCGGATCGGACGCGGGGACGGCATCCGCGGCCAGGTCGTCGGCCGTGCCCGGCGTCCGCCTCCGGTCCAGCAGCTCGCGGCGCGGGCAGGCGCCGCGGCCGAGCATCGCCTGGATGGCGCGGACGCAGCCACCGCAGTCCGTGCCCGCCTTGCAGGCGGAGGCTATCTGCCGGGGCGTACACGCCCCGGCGTCCGCATGTTCCTTGACCTGCTTCTCCGTGATGCCGAAGCACGAGCAGACGTACACGCGGTTCACCTCCCGGCGGGATCGGTCGTTGCTGCCACCCCGTGATCGGTGAGGCTAACCTAACCTTACCCGGCGCCGAGAACCCGTGAAAGCCTCCGAACGCCCTGTGGGGCACGGATCACATCGATCCGTGCCCCACAGTCGTACGCACACCACCTGCGGTGATGCCTACTGGTCCCGGTACATCTCGGCGACCAGGAACGCCAGGTCGAGGGACTGGCTGCGGTTGAGCCGCGGGTCGCAGGCCGTCTCGTAGCGCTGGTGCAGATCGTCCACGAAGATCTCGTGTCCGCCACCGACGCACTCGGTGACGTCGTCGCCGGTGAGCTCGACGTGGATGCCGCCCGGGTGCGTACCGAGGCCCTTGTGCACCTCGAAGAAGCCCTTCACCTCGTCCAGGACGTCGTCGAAGCGACGGGTCTTGTGGCCGGAGGCGGCCTCGAAGGTGTTGCCGTGCATCGGGTCGGTCACCCAGGCCACGGTGGCACCGGAGGCGGTGACCTTCTCGACCAGGTCGGGAAGCTTGTCGCGCACCTTGTCGGCGCCCATGCGGACGATGAAGGTCAGCCGGCCGGGCTCGCGCTCGGGGTCGAGGCGCTCGATGTAGCCGAGCGCCTCGTCGACGGTGGTCGTCGGGCCGAGCTTGATCCCGATGGGGTTGCGGATCTTCGAGGCGAACTCGATGTGCGCGCCGTCCATCTGGCGGGTGCGCTCACCGATCCAGACCATGTGGCCCGAGGTGTCGTACAGCCGGCCGGTGCGCGAGTCGATGCGGGTCAGCGCCGACTCGTAGTCCAGCAGCAGGCCCTCGTGCGAGGCGTAGAACTCGACCGCCTTGAACTCGGCCGGGTCCGTACCGCACGCCTTCATGAAGTTCAGCGCGTTGTCGATCTCGCGGGCCAGCGCCTCGTAGCGCTGACCGGACGGCGACGACTTCACGAAGTCCTGGTTCCAGGCGTGCACCTGGCGCAGGTCGGCGTAACCGCCGGTGGTGAAGGCGCGGACCAGGTTCAGCGTGGAAGCGGACGCGTGGTACATCTGCTTCAGCCGCTCGGGGTCCGGAACGCGGGCTTCCTCGGTGAAGGCGAAGCCGTTGACGGAGTCGCCGCGGTAGGTCGGCAGGGTGACGCCGTCGCGGGTCTCGGTCGACTTGGAGCGCGGCTTGGAGTACTGGCCGGCGATCCGGCCCACCTTGACCACGGGCACGGAGGCCGCGTAGGTCAGAACGGCACTCATCTGGAGCAGCGTCTTGAGCTTGGCCCGGATGTGCTCGGCCGACACGGCGTCGAATGCCTCGGCGCAGTCACCGCCCTGCAGCAGGAACGCCTCGCCCTTGGCGACGGCTCCCATGCGGGCACGCAGCTGGTCGCACTCGCCCGCGAAGACGAGCGGCGGATACGACGCGAGGTCCGCGAGTACATCGCGCAGAGCCTCGGCATCGGGGTACTCGGGCTGCTGCGCCGCGGGAAGGTCTCGCCAGGTGTTGCCACCGGCGACGGAGGTATTGGCGTTCACGGTCACATCGACAACATTACGGGGTCCGGCGACGCGTCCATCCGTACGCTCAACAGTTGAGACGCGCGCTCGGATGACCCGGGCATCCGTTAGGGTTCGGAGCATGTTCGCGCAGACGACCCAGAACTGGTGGTGGACCGCTCATCCGGCGGCCCACTGATCGATCGCGCGACAGACCACGCGAAGGCCGCCCGAGGGGCGGCCTTCTCTGCGTTTCGGGAGCCGTTCCCTCCATCCGGAAGGAACACCACGATGTCTCAGCCCCACCGCACGGACCTCGTCATCGAGAGGCTTCTTCGTGCCGACTCCCCGCCGTTCGCGCTGCTGCGCAGGCGTACCCCCGGTCACGACCACGACACGGTCGAGGTGCTGATCGGCCGGGTACGTGCGGTGGACCGGCTCGCCGACCTCCCGGTCGGTCCGCTGCCCTCGCTCGCCCTGGTGCCGTTCCGGCAGATCGCCGAGCGTGGTTTCGACGTGCGTGACGACGGCACACCGCTGTCCGTGCTGGTCGCGGAGGAGGCGTACGAGCTGCCGCTCGCCGAGGTGCTGGACCGTCTGCCGGCCCATGACGTACGCGTCGAGGGCGGGGCCTTCGATGTCTCCGACGAGGAGTACGCGGGGATCGTCCGGCGCGTCGTCGAGGACGAGATCGGACAGGGCGAGGGCGCGAACTTCGTCATCCGGCGGACCTTCCGGGGCGAGATCCCCGGCTTCGGGCGGTCGGACGCGCTGGCCCTCTTCCGGCGGCTGCTGGCCGGTGAGCGGGGCGCGTACTGGACCTTCGTCGTGCACACGGGCGACGACGAGCCCGCCGCCCCGGGACCGCGGGTGACGGGCGGGAGGACGCTCGTCGGTGCGAGTCCCGAGGTACATGTGCGGATGTCCGGCGGGACGGTCGTGATGAACCCGATCAGCGGCACGTACCGCTATCCCGCCGAGGGCCCGACCGTCGGGGGTCTGCTGGCCTTCCTCTCCGACCTCAAGGAGCGGGACGAGCTCTCCATGGTGGTCGACGAGGAACTCAAGATGATGTGCACCGTCGGCGACATGGGCGGCGTGGTGGTCGGACCGCGGCTCAAGGAGATGGCCCATCTCGCCCATACGGAGTACGAGCTGCGCGGGCGCTCCTCGCTGGACGTGCGGGAGGTGCTGAAGGAGACCATGTTCGCGGCGACGGTCACCGGCTCGCCCGTGCAGAACGCCTGCCGGGTCATCGAACGCTACGAGCCCGGCGGGCGCGGCTACTACGCGGGCGCCCTGGCGCTGCTGCGGGAGGAGCCGGGCGGGGGCCAGACCCTGGACTCGCCGATCCTGATCCGTACCGCCGACATCTCGGCCGACGGGCGGTTGCGGGTGCCGGTCGGGGCGACGCTCGTGCGTCACTCCGATCCGGACAGCGAGGTCGCCGAGACCCACGCGAAGGCGGCCGGGGTACTGGCCGCGCTGGGGGTGCGGCCGGGCCGGCCGCAGGGCGGGTCCGCGTGCCCGCAGCTGGCCGGCGACCCGCGGGTGCAGGCGGCGCTGGAAGCCCGGCGCGGCGGCCTCGCGCCGTTCTGGCTGCGGATGCAGGAGCGTACGCACGAGCTGTCCGGCCACGCTCTGGTGATCGACGGGGAGGACACGTTCACCGCGATGCTGGCCCATCTGCTGCGTTCCTCGGGTCTGGAGGTCTCGGTGCACCACTACGACGAGCCGGGGCTGCGCGAACGCGTACGGGCGCACGAGGGCCCGGTCGTGCTGGGCCCCGGCCCCGGGGATCCGGGCGACACGGCCGATCCGAAGATGCGGCTGCTGCGCGGATTCGCCGCGGAGCTGGTCCGTGACCACCGGCACGGTCTGCTGGGGGTCTGTCTCGGGCATGAGCTGATCGCGGCGGAACTGGGGCTGGACATCGTCCGCAAGGCCGTGCCGTACCAGGGTGCGCAGACCCGGATCGATCTGTTCGGGCGGCCGGAGACGGTCGGCTTCTACAACAGCTTCACCGCGCGCTGCGACGACGGGGCGGTCACCGAACTGGCGGCGCACGGCATCGAAGTGAGCCTGGACGCGGAGACCGGGGAACTGCACGCGCTGCGCGGGCCGGGCTTCGCCTCGGTGCAGTTCCACCCGGAGTCCGTGCTGACGCTGCGCGGGGTGGCGATCGTGGCCGGGCTGCTGGCGGGGCTGCCGGTGGCCGGCTGAAGGGGCGGCCGGGGTCCCGGCGGAGCTCCGGGGTCCCGGCTCACCGGGAGAGCACGGGAACGAGGACGTTGTCGCTGCGGCGGCCGGCCAGATAGTCGGCGACGTTCTGGACGGTGGCGTCGATGATCTGGGCCACCGCGTCCTGGGTGTAGTACGCCTGGTGCGAGGTCACGACGACGTTCGGGAAGGTGACGAGCCGGGCGAGGGTGTCGTCGTCGATGCCCTTCAGGGACTTGTCGAGGAAGAAGAGCCCGGCCTCCGCCTCGTACACGTCGAGTCCTACGCCCAGCAGACGGCCCGCGCGGAGCTCGGTGACCAGTGCCGCCGTGTCGATGAGTCCGCCACGACTGGAGTTGATCAGGATCGCGTCGTCCCTCATGTTCGCCAGGGCGTCCTCGTCGATGATGTGGTGGGTCGTGGGCAGCAGCGGGACGTGCAGGCTGATCAGGTCGGACTCGGCCAGGAGCCGTTCCTTCTCGACATACTCCATGCCGAGGCCGACACAGGCGGGGTTCCGGACGGCGTCCCAGCCGAGCAGCTTCATGCCGAAGCCGTGGGCGATCCGGGTGAAGGCCTCACCGATCCTGCCCGTACCGATCACTCCGGCCGTGCGGCCGCGCATGTCCCGGCCGAGGAGTCCGTCGAGCCGGAAGTCGAAGTCGCGGGTGCGGATCGCGGCGCGGATGATCCGGCGGTTGACCGCCATCGCGAGGGTCCAGGCGAATTCCGCGACCGAGTGGGGCGAGTAGTACGAGACCCGGGCGACCCGCAGCGCGAGCCGTTCGGCCACATCGAGGTCGATGTTGTTGAAGCCGGTGGAGCGCTGGGCGATCATCTGCGTGCCACCCGCCGCGATGGTCTGCAGCACGGCGCTGCCCAGGTCCGCGTTGACGCTGGTGGAGATGATCTCGTAGCCCGCCGCGATCGGTGCGGTGTCCCTGGTGAGGAAGACGTCCAGGCAACGGACCTCGTGCTGTCCGGCGAAGGCCTTCTCGATCAGCGGCTTCTCGTCGGACTGCACACCGAATGCCAGGATTTCCACGACTTCTCCCGTACATCGCATGGATCAGGGGACATGGGCCGGTCATCGCGAATATACGGCCCATGTCCCCGCCACGCCGCCCGGTCCGCTCCGGGGACGCCCCTGTTGCCGACCTCTCCCCCGGCGCACCGTCCGGCCCCCGCCGCTCAGCCGAAGAAGACACCGGCCTCCGCGTAGAGGGCCGGGTCGACCGTCTTCAGCCGGGCCGTCGCCTCCGAGATCGGCACCCGCACGATGTCGGTGCCCTTCAGGGCCACCATCGTGCCGAAGTCGCCGTCCCGCACGGCGTCGATGGCGTGCAGGCCGAAGCGGGTGGCCAGCCAGCGGTCGAAGGCACTGGGCGTGCCGCCGCGCTGGACGTGGCCGAGGACGGTCGTTCTGGCCTCCTTGCCGGTGCGGCTCTCGATCTGCTCGGCCAGCCACTCACCGACGCCGGAGAGGCGGACATGCCCGAAGGAGTCGTGCGATCCGTCCTTGAGGATCATCTCGCCCTGCTGGGGAACGGCCCCTTCGGCGACCACCACTATCGGCGCGTAGCTCGCCCTGAAGCGGGAGACCACCCAGGCGCAGACCTGCTCGACGTCGAAGCGCTGTTCCGGGATGAGGATGACGTTCGCACCGCCGGCCAGGCCCGAGTGCAGTGCGATCCAGCCCGCGTGACGGCCCATCACCTCGACGACGAGGACCCGCATATGGGACTCGGCCGTGGTGTGCAACCGGTCGATCGCCTCGGTGGCGATGCCGACCGCCGTGTCGAAGCCGAAGGTGTAGTCGGTGGCGGAGAGGTCGTTGTCGATGGTCTTGGGAACGCCTACGCATTTGATGCCGTGCCGGTCCGACAGGGTCGCCGCCACACCGAGGGTGTCCTCGCCGCCGATCGTGACGAGCGCGTCGACCTCGTACGTGGCGAGGTTGTCCCTGATCCGGCGTACGCCGTGCTCCGCGCGGAGCGGATTGGTGCGCGAGGAACCGAGTACGGTGCCGCCCCGCGGCAGGATGCCCCGCACCGCGGGGATGGAGAGCGGCACCGTCGCGCCCTCCAGCGGGCCGCGCCAGCCGTCCCGGAATCCGATGAAGTCGTAGCCGTACTCCTGCACGCCCTTGCGGACTATGGCGCGGATGACCGCGTTGAGCCCGGGGCAGTCCCCGCCCCCGGTCAGTACTCCGACCCGCATGGCAGCATCCCTTCGCCGAAGTGAGCCCCCCGACCATCACGCTAATCGTGATCCAGGTCACTCGGGGATGGGGCGGAAGGTCAAATCCGTTGCGTTACGGGGCGGTTGGTCTCACAGATGCGGAACTGCACGCTCCGGCGCGTTCAGGCGTCGTCCAGGCCGCGCTCGATCGCGTATCGCACGAGCTCCACCCGGTTGTGCAACTGGAGCTTGCCCAGGGTGTTCTGGACGTGGTTCTGGACGGTGCGGTGCGAGATGACCAGGCGCTCGGCGATCTGCTTGTACGAGAGCCCCTTGGCCACCAGCCGCAGCACCTCGGTCTCGCGCTCGGTGAGCTGCGGGGCCTTGGGCTCGTCCGAGGCGACGGGTGCGGGGTCGGAGGCGAGCCTGCGGTATTCGCCGAGGACCAGTCCGGCCAGGCCCGGCGTGAAGACGGGATCGCCGACGGCCGTGGACCGCACGGCCTCGGTCAGCTCCTGCGTACTGGCCGACTTGAGCAGATAGCCGGTGGCGCCCGACTTGACCGCCTCCAGTACGTCGGCGTGCTCACCGCTCGCCGAGAGCACCAGCACCCGGAGGCCGGGATGGGAGCCGACGAGCTCCTTGCAGACCTGTACCCCGGGCATGCCGGGCAGATTGAGGTCGAGCACGAGGACATCGGGCACGGCCGCCTTCGCCCTGCGTACGGCCTGCGGTCCGTCACCGGCGGTCGCCACCACCTCGAAACCCGACTCGGAAAGATCGCGGGCGACCGCGTCGCGCCACATCGGATGGTCGTCGACCACCATCACCCTGATGGTCCGCCCCTCGGCGCCCTGGGTGTTCTCCGTGCTCATCCGGCTGATCCCGCCTTCCCCCGTGAAACCTTCGGTACCTTCAACTCGACCTCGGTGCCCTGGCCGGGCACCGAAATCAACTCCGCCGTGCCACCCAGGTCACGCAGCCTTCCCCGGATCGACAGGGCGACCCCCATCCGTCCCTCCCCCTCGGCCTGGGCGAGCCGGCCCTCCGGAATGCCGGGCCCGTCGTCCCGGACCGTCACGATCACCTCGTCCGGCCAGTCCTCCACCAGGATCCAGGTCTGGGCGTTCTCTCCCGCGTGGACCCTGACATTGTCCAGGGCGGCACCGACAGCGGCCGCCAGCTCCCGCGCGGCGGCGGGGGCGAGCAGCACCGGAGCTCCCGGCTCCGCGAAGCTCGTCCGGGAACCGGCGTACGGGGCGAGCAGGGCACGCAGATCGTAGTCGGTCTGCCCGGACGGTTCGTCGTCGACCTCGACGCTGCGGACCACGGCGCCTTCGGCGGCGTCCTCGGAGACCCTGGTGGCGGGCAGCAGACCGCTGGAGACCAGGGTGCGCAGGGCGACTTCCTGCTCACCGGCCATTCGGCCCAGTTCGGCGGCCTCGCCGCCCAGCGCGGTGCCCCGGCGCTGCACCATCGCGAGGACCTGGAGCACGCTGTCGTGGATGTCGCGGGCCAGCCGTTCCCGCTCGCGGGTGGCGGCCTCGATCTCCAGGGCACGGGCCAGGGTGCGCTCACTGGCCCTGGCCACCTCGACGACGTAGCCGATGGCGATGGAGGCGACCCAGACCAGCAGGACGTTGTGGAAGGTGTCCCGGCTGGGCTGACCGCGCTCGATGATGTTGGCGACGGCGACGAACGAGGAGGCGACGGCCGCCCAGCGCCAGCCGCCCTTGATCGCGAAGGCCAGTACGGAACCCGCGGTCCAGATGGACGGCAGCGTCGGCCCGTCGACGTGCTGGGCCTCGAAGTCGGCGAGCGGGGTGACGAGGATGCCGACGAGCGCGAGTGTCAGGTCGGCGCCGAGGAATCGCTTGGTGCAGGCGGCGGCGCCCGCGACCTTCGGGAGGGTGCCGAGCGTCCACGCCGCCATCACCACCAGGAAGGCGATGGCGACCCACGGCCGGTCGTACCTGTCCCGCCCGAAGACGGCGAGCAGGATCGCGTAGAGCATCGTCAGAATGCGATACGCCGTCAGCGCACGCCACAGCGGCTGCTCGACCGACATCCGTACGACCCGCTCGCGCCTGGCCACGTCCCCCACCCCCCGGACGGAATCGACGCGGTGGCGCGCCGAACCGTTCCGTCACCCTTGCGTTCCGGACTCTTTCCCCGCGCGCTTCGCCTCCTCCGCGCGGCGCTTCGCCTCGTCCGCGATCTGCCGCTTGGCGGCGGTCGCGTAGATGTCGACGTACTCCTGGCCGGAGAGCTTCATGATCTCGTACATCACCTCGTCGGTGACCGAGCGCAGGATGAAGCGGTCCCCCTCCATGCCGTGGTAACGGCTGAAGTCGAGCGGTTTGCCGATCCTGATCCCCGGGCGCATCAGCTTGGGCATCACCTGGCCGGGCGGCTGGATCTTCTCCGTGTCGATCATCGCGACGGGGATGACCGGCGCTCCGGTGGCCAGCGCCACCCGTGCGAGCCCGCCGGGCTTGCCGCGGTAGAGACGGCCGTCGGGCGAGCGGGTGCCCTCCGGGTAGATGCCGAAGAGCCCGCCGCTCTCGATGACCTCGATGCCCGCCTTGATGGCCGCCTCGCCTGCACCGCGGGCACCGGAGCGGTCCACCGGGAGCTGACCGACGCCCTTGAAGAAGGCGGCGGTCAGTTTGCCCTTCACGCCGGGCGCGGTGAAGTACTCGGACTTGGCGATGAAGGTGACCTTGCGGTCCAGGACGGCCGGCAGGAAGAACGAGTCGGAGAACGACAGATGGTTGCTCGCGAGGATCGCCGGTCCCTGCGCGGGAATGTTCTCCAGGCCCTCCACCCATGGCCTGAAGGCGAGCTTCAACGACCCGCCGATGGAGAACTTCATTGCGCCGTAGATCAACTCGGGTGCCTCCTGTGTGCTGTCCGACTGACCTTAACCCGTGCGGCCGTCCGTGCTCCCGCCCGGCACAGGACCGGGGCGACCGCCCGGACCGCGACGACCCTGGTCGGTGTCAGTCCGGTCGCGTACGGTGAAGTAATCCTTCTGCACTCCCCCTTTCGCTCCCCTTCGAGCCTCATGAACAGGAGACCCCGGTGCCGGTCCTGCCTGGAGCCGAGCCGTTCCGCCACGAGGGCGGAGAGGTCGGCGTCCTTCTCTGTCACGGATTTACCGGTTCCCCGCAGTCGCTGCGCCCCTGGGCGGACCATCTGGCGCAGCGCGGGCTGACCGTCTCGCTGCCGCTGCTGCCCGGACACGGCACCCGCTGGGAGGACATGCAGCTCACCGGCTGGCAGGACTGGTACGCGGAGGTGGACCGGGAGCTGCGCGCCCTGCTGGAGCGGTGCAGCCAGGTCTTCGTCTTCGGCCTGTCCATGGGCGGCGCGCTGACCCTGCGGCTGGCGGCGAAGCACGGGGACGCGATCAGCGGCCTGGTGCTCGTCAATCCGGCCAACAAGGTGCACGGTCTGTCGGCGTACGCGCTCCCGGTCGCCCGCCACCTGGTGCGAACGACGAAGGGGCTGGCGAGCGACATCGCCCTGAAGGGCTCCGACGAGGTGGGGTACGACCGGGTGCCGCTGCACGCGGCGCATTCGCTGCGGAATTTCTTGCGTCTGGTCGACGCCGAACTGCCCCAGGTCACCCAGCCGATCGTCCTGCTGCACAGCCCGCAGGACCACGTGGTGCCGCCCGCCGACTCGGCCCGGATCCTCAGCCGGGTGTCGTCGACGGACGTCGAGGAGATCCTGCTGGAACAGAGCTACCACGTGGCGACGTTGGACCACGATGCGGAGCGGATCTTCGACGAGAGCTTTTCGTTCATCGGCCGCCTCGCTCCGAGCGTCGGAATGAAGGGGAGCACGTCAGGTGGCTGAGCACGACGCGGAGCGCGCGGGCGGCGGGGAGGAGCGCGAGCCCCTTCCCGCGGAGGGCGCTGCCCTGCCCGCGGAGGGAACGGCCGTTCCCGACGACGGTACGGGTGCGCAGGACGCCGCTGCCCAGCCGGTGCCGGCGGACGCCGAAGGGGACCGGTCCGCCGATCCGTCGATCGACGAGGACGCCGCGTGGCAGGCGATCGTCGCGGGATACGGGGAGGAGCCGCCGGACCCGCCGGGCGCCAAGCCGTTCAGGTCGATCGAGGACCTCGCGCTGCTGGAGGACGACCAGTCGGGCGTCCTGGATCCGGACAAGGGGATCGGCAAGAAGACGCCGAAGCCGCCGGAGAGGCCGCTCGGCAGCTCGATCGTGTTCGCGCCCGGCGTCGCCGGTCCGCGCGACTACGAGGTCGCGGAGCCGAAGGACAGTGATCTCGACGACAGCGACGAGGGGCACTTCGTCCCCCCGGAGCCGCCGCCGCTGCCGGAGGCCGACGTCACGGCGAAGTTCGCCTGGCTCGCGGTCGTCGGCGGTCCGGTGCTGATGCTGGTCGCGGTGCTGCTGCGGTGGGAACTGACCTGGTGGCTCACGACGGTCTGCGTCGGCGGCTTCCTGGGCGGCTTCGTCACCCTGGTGGCGCGCATGGACGACGGCGACGAGGACGACGACGACCCCGGGCGCGGAGCGGTGGTCTGAGGACGGACGGCCCCGAGGGGCGACGGCGTCACCCGGCCGCGGAGGGCGCCTTGTCGCCTTGCCGCGGGCACGGTCCGCCCGTGGCCGCCCGCTGACGCCGGGTGGCCTCGGACGCCGCCCTGCCCCCGGCGGGGCCCACCGGGCAGGCACACGGCCCGCCCGAAGGCGCCGCGCGGCGGCCGGCCGCGCGGCTCAGGGCCTGGTCGCGGGCACTCGTAGGGCCGCCAGTACCGGCAGATGGTCCGTGGCCGCCCGCAGATCCGCCTCGGCGACACCGGGCAGCCCTGTGGGGACGCCGCAGCCGAGCACCTCGATCCCGTGCGTCGCGAAGACCGCGTCGATGCGCCGCTGCGGACGGTCCGGCGGGAAGGTGTTCTCGGCGCCCCACGGCCGGACCGCCCAGCAGTCCTGGAGCCGTCCGGCCAGCCGTCGGAATGCGGGCCCGGTGGGTACGTCATTGAGGTCACCGGCCGCGATGGCGTGCTCGACGCCCATCGCGTCCAGCCGTTCCAGCACCATCCCCGACTGGGCCAGGCGTTCCTCGCGCTGCAGGCTCAGATGGAAGCTCAGCAGTCCGATCCGGGTGCCCGCGATCCGTACCACCGAGGTGGCGAAGCCCCTTCGGTGCAGTCCGGGCGTGAGCGGCAGCAGGACATCCTCCGTCCGCTCCACGGCGGCCCGCAACGAGCAGAGCAGCAACGGCCCGGCCGCCGTGCCGCCGCCGCTGAGCACGACCAGGTCGGTGCGGGCCGCGAGCCAGGCGGCGCGCTTGCGCCAGCGGAAGAAGCGCGGGGCTTCCTGGATGAGGACGAGGTCGGGGGCGCAGGCGCTGATGACGCGGGCCAGCGCCTCGCGGTCGTCGCGCATCGACCGGATGTTGTAGCTGAGCACCCGGATGACTGCCGAACCATCCTGCTCGGTACGGGAGTCGGGCAGCGGCGTCGGGACCATGCGTCTCACGATACGACGGACGCCCGCCGCTCCCCATGGGGCGCGACGGGCGTCCGGCTCCGTCCGGCTGTCGGTAGCTCAGCCCTGGCGGGCCAGGTCCGCCGCGCCCACCAGACCTGCCTTGCCGCCCAGTTGGGCCGCGAGCACCTGGGCGTGCGGGCGCCACTCGCCGCCGATCAACCAGCGCCGGAACGACTTGCGGATCGGGTCGAGGACGAGGTCGCCCTCGTCCGACACCCCGCCGCCGACGATGAACGCGGACGGGTCGAAGAGCGAGGCGAGGTCGGCGAGTCCGGCCCCGGCCCAACGGGCCAGCTCGCGGAACGAGTCGATCGCCACCGGGTCGCCCTGCCGGGCGGCCGTGCTGATGTGCTTGCCCTCGATGCCGTCCACCGTGCCGTCGCCGAGCGACAACAGGATCGTGGCGTTCTCGGGGGTGGCGTTGGCACGCTGCTTCGCGTACCGGACCAGAGCGCGCCCGGACGCGTACTGCTCCCAGCAGCCCTGGCTGCCGCAGCCGCAGAGCAGCCCGTCCGGGACGACCCGGATGTGGCCGAACTCGGCGGCCACACCGAAGCGTCCGCGGCGCAGCTTGTTGCCGATGATGATGCCGCCGCCGAGACCGGTGCCGAGCGTGATGCAGATGACGTCGTCGTGGCCCTGTCCGGCGCCGAAGCGGTACTCGCCCCAGGCGGCGGCGTTGGCGTCGTTCTCGACGACGACCGGCAGGCCGACGCGCTGTTCGACCTTGTCCTTCAGCGGCTCGTGCCGCCAGTTGATGTTCGGAGCGAACAGCACGGTGGCGCGCTTGTCGTCGACGTACCCGGCGGCGCCGATGCCGACCGCGTCGATCTGGTGGCCCTCGCCCGCGCCGGACACGGCCGCCGCGATCGCGTCCACGATGCCTTCAGCCGTCGGCGGGGTCGGCACCTTGAACATCGAGAGGATCCGGCCCTCTTCGTCGACCACTCCAGCTGCGATCTTCGTGCCGCCGATATCGACGCCGATGGTGAGTCCCATGAATCCCTCAGTTTCGGTCGAGCCCCGCTGTGGCCAACGGTACCCGAGCCGGGGACCCGACCCATCCGTGCCGGTCAGTCCAGGTCGATGTGTTCGCCCGCGGCGGGACCCTCGTCGCGGGGGTCGGTGGGGTCGTCGGCCCTCTTGTCGGTGGACGCGGAGTCCTCGGCACCCCGGGTCCAGCGGCGTTCCTGGCCTTCCACGGCGGAACGGTAGGCGGCGAGGAGTTCGCTGCCGGCCGCGGCGATGTGGTCGAAGACGTCCGGATTGCGCTCGATGACGGGCTCGACGGCGGACTTCGCCTGCTTGATGATCTGCTGCACGGTGCCCTGGGCCGTCGCGCCGAAGAGCGGCGTCCCGAGGGACGAGACCTTGTCGGTCACGGCGTCGACCAGCTTGCGCAGTTCCTCGGCGGCGGAGCCGGGCGGCGGGCCGTACCGGGCGCGGCGGCGGGCCCTCTCCGCTTCGAGGTCCTCGGCGCAGGCCTTCGCCCACGCGTCGTCGTCGACGGGACGATCGGTGGCTTCGCTCATGGCGGACTCCTGCGACGTGGTTCGGCTGCGGCCCGGCGTACGGGCCGCGTACTACCGACGTTACCCGAACCGTGTCGCGCCGTTCAGCTCGTCCGCGGCCACAGTCCGGGGTCCGGCGTGAACCTGACCCTGAGCACCCCGTCGGTGAGTGCGGCGCCGGAGACGGTGCAGCGACGCAGCCCGGACTCCAGGGGGACGATCCGGTGGAACGGGCCCACGGTGAGGAGCAGTTCGTTGCCGCGGCGCACCAGCTGGAGGTCCGTCTTCACTGCGCCGGGCAGGGGCAGGCACCAGACCAGGACGGAGTCGCCGTCGGACGGGGGGACGGCCACGATCCGGTCGCCGGGCAGCAGGGTACGCAGCTCGTCGATGCCCCCCGGGGCGTTCGGGTCCTCGATCCACCAGGGGTCGTCGGCCCGGCCGGGGCTCCGGTCCTCCAGCTCCGCGGCGAGTCCGTCGCCCTCGAAGCGACCGCCCCCGGTACCCGCTTCCTCGAAGACGGTGCAGCCGGCCCCGGTGTCGAGGAGGACGAGGTCGTCCGGGCCCCGCGGGTCGCGGCCGAGGTGGGGCACCTCGCACAGGGCCGCCGCGGGCACCCATTCCTCGTACCAGTGGTCGACGGTCTTCTCCTGCTGCGCGGCCAGTGCCGCGAACCAGGGGTCGCCGGAGTGCCTGGGCAGGACCCGGTTCACCACGAGGGTGTCGACGCGCAGTCCGTGCAGGGCGAGTCCGGTGCGGGCGGTGCGCAGGGCGTCCTCGGCGGCGGGGCCGGGTTCGGCGACCAGCCGGAGCGTGGTGTTGCGGTCCTCGATCAGGGCCTGGACGTCGGCCAGCTCCGCGTCCCTGCGGGCGGCGGCCTCGTACAGCCACTGCGCCGGCATGGGGACGCCGGCGAGCTGGGCGAGCATCGGGCGCAGGGCGCGTGCGGCCTGGCGCTCCTGGGGCAGCAGCCGGCGCAGATAGCGGCGCAGCTGTTCGGGGAGGGCGAGCACGGCCAGCGCCTCGCGCAGCGGCGGCAGATCGACGACGAGGAGTTGGTAGCCCTCGTGCGACCAGTCGCCCTCGGCGGCGCGGCGCAGGGTGTGCAGGAGGGCGAGCTGGGCGCTGCCCGGGAGTTCGGTGAGTTCCTCGCCGTCCAGCCGGTTCCCGCCGAGCAGGTCGAGCACCCCGGACGCCTGGTCCTGGAGGGCGAGGAGTTCGCTGCGGAAGTGCTCGCCGGAGTCGATGCGGGCGGACCACAGGCCGTCGGTGACCTCGGCGGGTTCCGTGCCGTCGGGGAAGCCGGGTATGGCGTCGGTGGAGAGCAGCAGGGTGCGCCGGCCCCGGCGGGCCGCGGCCAGTGCGGTCGCCGCCGCGACGGTGGTACGGCCGGCGCCGCCGGGGCCGGTGACGAGAACCGTACGCACCCGGTCAGGCCTTCGGTACGGACTCGACGCGCTTCTTCAGGCCGGCCAGGGCCCGGTCGATGATGACCTTCTCCGCCTTGCGCTTGATCATGCCGAGCATCGGGATCTTGACGTCGACGGTCAGCCGGTAGGTGACCTCGGTACGGTCGCCGTCGCCCAGCGGGGCGAGTGCGTAGGACCCGTCGATGGCGCGCAGCATCTGGGACCTGACGAGGGTCCAGCTGACCTCGTGGTCGCCGATCCAGGTGTACGCGAGGGTGTGGTCGTCCTTGATGGCTCCGGCGTCCAGGACGAGACGGACCTGCTCGGCGCGGCCCCGGTCGTCGACGGCGAGGACCTCGGCCTCCTTGACCTCACCGGTCCACTCCGGATAGCGGGCGAAGTCGGCGATCACTCCCATGACGTCGGCCGGTGCCGCCTCGATCGTGATCGTCGAGCTGGTGTGTTCAGCCATCGCCGTGGCTCCTCCAGTGCGGTGTACCGGTGCGTCGGCAGATGCCTGCCGTCTGAAGGCTATCGCGTGTGCGCGCCGCCTCGGCCCAGGGTCCGGTGCCGGTGCGTTCACCACTCCAGGGCCCACGGCCTGCCGGTGGACGCGAAGTGGCCGACGTTCACGCATTCGGTGGCACCGATGCGCATGCGGCGGACCAGGGGCTGGTGGACATGGCCGAACAGCGCGTACCGGGGACGGGTCCTGCGGATGGCGTCGAGCAGCGCCCGGCTGCCGCGTTCGAAGCGGCGCGCCACCGTGTCGTACGTCAGCTCCGGCACGTCCGGCGGAATGTGGGTGCACAGCACGTCGACCGGGCCGACCGCCTCGATCTTGGCCGCGTACTCCTCGTCACTGATCTCGTACGGGGTGTTCATCGGGGTCTTCAGGCCGCCGCCGACGAACCCGAGCACCCGGCCGCCGATCTCGATCCGGTCGCCGTCGAGGACCGTGGTGCCCGGCTGTGCGTACTCGGGCCACAGGCCGGGAATGTCGACGTTGCCGTAGGTGGCGTACGTCGGGGTGGGGAAGGCCGCGAAGAGTTCGGCGTACTGCTTGCGCACCGCCGAGACGATCGCGGCGTTGCGGTCCTTGCCCGCCCACAGGCCGCGGCCGAACGCGCGGGCCTCCTCGAAGCGGCGGGCGGTGCGCAGCTCGACGATCCGGTCGGCGTTCTCCACGCCGAAGAGATCGGGGAAGATACCGCGCGAGTGGTCGGTGTAGTCAAGGAAGAGCACCAGGTCACCCAGGCAGATCAGGGCGTCGGCGCCGTCCCCGGCGCGGGCCAGGGCCTCGGTGTTGCCGTGCACGTCACTGATCACATGGAGGCGGGTGCGCCGCGCGGTCGCGGTTCCTTCGCTGTTCGGTCCGGCTGGCATGGCGACCACCCTAGGACTCCGCCGTCCACCTGGACAGAGGCCGCCGGACCTGCGACGACCGCCGGCTCGTCACGGCGGTGGACTACTGTGCGCCCAAGGATCACGGTTGTATGTGACGCATAAGACATCTGGCCGGAACCCCCTATCGGGAACCGAGTACTGGTGGGTAACGTCCGGGCAGTCCAGTCGTGCTCACCCCACTGAGCACTTGCCATTCTTGGACCGCAGCCGGTGCGTCGCACAGAGCCGTGGCACCGGAGCCCGATGAGGAGCAGCAGTCTTGCGCGAGTTCAGCCTTCCGGCCCTGTACGAGGTCCCTTCGGACGGCAACCTGACGGATCTCATCCGCCGCAATGCCGCTCAGCATCCCGATGTCGCGGTGATGAGCCGCAAGGTGGCGGGCGGGTGGGCCGATGTCGACGCCGCACAGTTCCTGGCCGAGGTCAGAGGCGTCGCCAAGGGGCTGATCGCTGCGGGGATCGAGGCGGGCGACCGGGTGGCTCTGCTGTCCCGTACGCGCTACGAGTGGGTACTGCTCGACTTCGCGATCTGGAGTGCCGGCGCGGTCACCGTGCCGGTGTACGAGACGAGCTCGCCGGAGCAGATCCAGTGGATCCTCGGTGACTCCGGTGCCGCCCTGTGCATCGTGGAGTCCGAGGCGCACCAGGCCTCCGTGGCCTCGGTCCAGGCCGACCTGCCGGCCCTGAAGGGCATCTGGCGGATCGACGACGACGCGGTCCGCGGCCTGTCGGCGATCGGCGAGGACGTCTCGGACGCGGACCTGGACCTGCGCATGGCGAGCGCCAAGGCGGACGACCCGGCGACCATCGTCTACACCTCGGGCACCACCGGCCGCCCGAAGGGCTGTGTGCTCACGCACCGCAGCTTCTTCGCGGAGTGCGGCAACGTGGTGGAGCGGCTGAAACCCCTCTTCCGTACCGGCGAGTGCTCGGTGCTGCTCTTCCTGCCTGCCGCGCATGTCTTCGGACGGCTGGTCGAGGTGGCCTCGGTGATGGCCCCGATCAAGCTCGGCTGCGTACCGGACATCAAGAACCTCACCGATGAACTGGCCTCCTTCCGCCCGACGCTGATCCTCGGTGTGCCGCGCGTCTTCGAGAAGGTCTACAACGCGGCGCGCGCCAAGGCGCAGGCCGACGGAAGGGGCAGGATCTTCGACCGGGCGGCGAGCACCGCGATCGCCTACAGCCGCGCGCTGAGCACCCCCCAGGGCCCGTCCATGGGCCTGAAGTTCAAGCACAAGCTCTTCGACCGGCTGGTCTACGGCAAGCTGCGGGCCGTGCTCGGCGGACGCGGCGAGTACGCGATCTCCGGTGGCGCGCCGCTGGGCGAGCGGCTCGGCCACTTCTACCGCGGCATCGGCTTCACCGTCCTGGAGGGCTACGGCCTCACCGAGACCTGCGCGGCCACCGCCTTCAACCCGTGGGACCGGCAGAAGATCGGCACGGTCGGCCAGCCGCTGCCCGGCTCGGTCGTCCGGATCGCCGACGACGGCGAGGTGCTGCTGCACGGCGAGCACCTGTTCACCGGCTACTGGAACAACGAGGCGGCGACGGCCGAGGCACTGGCCGACGGTTGGTTCCACACGGGCGACATCGGCACGCTCGACGAGGACGGCTATCTCGCGATCACCGGCCGCAAGAAGGAGATCATCGTCACGGCGGGCGGCAAGAACGTCGCTCCGGCGGTGATCGAGGACCGCATCCGCGGGCACGCCCTGGTCGCCGAGTGCATGGTGGTCGGCGACGGCCGGCCGTTCGTGGGCGCGCTGGTCACCCTGGACGAGGAGTTCCTGGGCCGCTGGGCCGACGAACACGGCAAGCCGGCCGGTTCGACGGTCGCGTCGCTGCGCGAGGACCCTGAGCTGCTCGCCGAGGTGCAGCAGGCGGTGGACGACGGGAACGCGGCGGTGTCCAAGGCGGAGTCGGTGCGCAAGTTCCGCGTCCTGGTCTCCCAGTTCACCGAGGACGCCGGCCACATCACGCCGTCGCTGAAGCTGAAGCGGAATGTGGTGGCGAAGGACTTCGCGGACGAGATCGAGGCGATCTACCGGGGCTGACGGCCGGCTGCCGGAACCCCCAGCCGTCAACCGAGGCCGAAATCCATTGGCTGAAACGCGACCTTGTGTCGCTAATCGGCCAGTGCGAGGGTCTGGATCACACCGCTGATCCACAGTCCAGGGGGGACTCCCATGCGCGTTGCCTTCAAGCGGGCCGGCCTCATCATGGCCATGGCCGCCTCCGCCTTCGTGGCGGTGCCCGCCACGGCCCAGGCCGCGGCCACCGCGGCCAGCCCGGCCGCGGTCTGCGGCGCCGACGGCTACAGCTACTCCGTCGTCGCCTCCGCTCCGGTGAAGTTCAGCAGTGGCACGGTCGCCGGCACGGTCTATCTGATGTACAGCAGCGGGAACGGCAAGAACTGCGTCGTCACCGTCAAGACCTCGTACACCGGTTCGGCCACCTTCACGACGGCCCAGCTCATGATCCAGAACGGCAACTCGTACGTGGATCAGGGCAACTACACCAGCTACGCCGGCCCGGTCCGGGGCAGCGCCGCGGGCAAGTGCGTGAAGTACTGGGGCACGATCAACACCGGTCCGGACGGACAGGCCGGCATCAACGCCACGGGTGGACGCATGAGCTGGGGCAACTGCGGCTGAGGCAACCCGCCTCCACCGGCCGGACAGCGACACCGCTGTCCGGCCCCGGTACGAGCACACCGCCGCTCACAGGGCGGGGCCGGTTCGGGCGGGCCTGAACGGAACCGGCCGAAGCCGCCTCAGAGCAGCGCCCTGAGCCTCTCGGCCAGCAGGTCCCAGCGCCACTTCTCCTCCACCCAGGCCCGCCCCCGCTCCCCCATCCGCCGCCGGAGTTCCGGGTCGCGGAGCAGAGTGACGATCCGGTCGGCCGACTCCTCCACGGAGCCGCCGCGCACCACCCACCCGGTCTCGCCGTCGAGCACGGCGTCCGGCGCGCCGCCCGAATCGCCCGCCACCACCGGCAGACCGGTCGCGGACGCCTCCAGGAAGACGATGCCGAGGCCCTCCACGTCGAGGCCGCCGCGACGGGTGCGGCACGGCATGGCGAAGACATCGCCCGCGCCGCAGTGGGCGGGCAGCTCCTCCCACGGCACCGGCCCGGTGAAGCGCACCGAGTCGGCCACCCCCGTTCGGGCCGCCAGCCGCTCGAGTTCCTTGGCGTACGGTCCGCCACCGACGATCAGGAGCACCGCGTCCGGCACCTGCGCCAGGATCGCGGGCATCGCGAGAATCAGCGTGTCCTGGCCCTTGCGCGGCACGAGCCGTGACACGCAGACGACGACGGGCCGGTCCGAGAGCCCGAGCCGGGCCCTGACCAGGTCCCCGCCGGAGTCCGGGTGGAAGGTCTTCTCGTCGACGCCGGGCGGCACCTGGACCATGCGGCTCGCCGCCTCCGGGGTGAGCGCGGTGGCGATCCGGGAGCGGGTGTACTCACCCAGATAAGTGATCGTGTCCGTGGTCTCGCCGATCCGGCCCAGCAGTTGGCGGGCCGCGGGCAGCTGGGCCCAGCCCGCCTCGTGCCCGTGCGTGGTGGCGACCAGTCGGCGGGCGCCGGCCCTGCGCAGCGCCGGTGCCATCAGCCCGAGCGGGGCCGCGGCGCCGAACCAGACGGACCTGCAGCCGTGCATGCGCAGCAGTTGTACCGCACGCCGGGTGACTCGTGGGGTCGGCAGCAGCATCGTCGCGCGGTCGCGGACGACGGTGAAAGGCTGCTCCGCGTCGAAGGCGGCGGTGGCGGCGGCGCCTTCGGGGCCACGCTTCCAGGTGGAGGCATATACGACGATCTGTCCGGGGTCCAGACGCAATGCCATATTGTGCAGAAATGCCTGGATGCCACCGGGGCGGGGCGGGAAATCGTTGGTCACGATCAGGGTCTTGTCCATCCGGTCCGACAGTACCGGGCATTCGGGTCGGAACGGTACGCGCACCGACATGGCGGGCATCATGGCCCCTCGTACGAGCACCCACCGACGAACGGACGAGGCGGTCATGAAGGGATCGGCCGGCGTGCGGCCCGTACTCGCGGTCTGGGTCCTCACCAGGGTCGCGCTGCTGCTCTGCGTCACCAAGGTGATCGCGCTGCCGGGCCCGGACGTGACCAGTGATGTCTCGGTGATCTACCACGGCTGGTCCGAGGTCCTGAAGAGCGGTACGTACCCCCGGTCCGACGTCACCTGGCAGTATCCGCCTCTTGCCGCGCTGGCCGTCCTCTCCCCCGCCCTGCTGCCCTTCCTGGAGTACGCCCCGGCCTTCTTCGTCCTCGCATTCCTGTGCGACGGGCTGGTGCTGGGGCTGCTGCTGTACGCGGGCCGCCGGGCCGGACGGTGGGCGGCGGGCGCCTGGGTCTGGGTGGCGGGGGTGCCACTGCTCGGTACGACCGCGTATGCCCGTTACGACGTGATGGTGACGGCGGTGGCGGTGGCGGCGCTGCTGGCCGGGGCGTGTCGGCCGAGGGTCCTGGGGGCGCTGGCCGCGGTCGGTGCGCTGCTCAAGGTGTGGCCGGTGCTGGTCCTGGCCGGTACCCCGCATGGGCCCGGGACGCGCCGGGCGTGGACGGCCGCGGCGGTGACGGCGGCCGGGCTGCTCCTGGTCTGTGCCCTGGCGATGCCCGGTGCGCTGGCCTTCCTCGGCTTCCAGCGCGACCGGGGCACCGAGGTCGAGTCGCTCGGGGCACTGGTCTTCCAGGTGTGGCGGCGGTTCGGCTGGCAGGGCCGGGTGGAACTGCACTACGGCTCGATGGAGTTCCTGGGGCCGTACGTGCCGCTGGTGAGCACGCTCGCCCTCGGACTGTCCGTCGCCGCCTTCGGCTGGCTGCTGGTGTGGCGGCTGCGGGCCCGCGACTTCCGGGTGAGCACTCCGGCCGACGCGGCGTTCACGGCGGTGCTGCTGTTCACCACCACCAGCCGGGTGATCAGTCCTCAGTACATGCTGTGGCTGGTCGGCCTGGCGGCGGTCTGCATGGTCTTCCGCGACAGCCGGATAGTGCTGCCGACCGGTCTGGTGCTGCTCGCCACGGGCTTCACGCAGTGGGAGTTCCCGTTCGGGTTCGTCCATGTGGTGGCGGGTGACGCGACAGGCGTGACGCTGATGTTCCTGCGCAACGGCCTGCTGGTCGCGGCGACACTGATCGCCTGCCGGCGGCTGTGGCGGCAGACGGCGTCCCGGACCGCGCGCGAGGGCCACGAAGCACCGTCTCCTCGGCCGGACACCGGCCGGGAGTCGGAGTTCGTCGGCTCCTGAATCCCGCGCCGCGCTCAGCCGAGCAGGGAACGCAGGGACTCCCGCCACCGTGCCGTGAAGTCCTGCGGGGTCGTGGCGAGCACCTCCTGCATGGCCTGCTCCACCGCCCCGTCCCGCCCCGAGTGCCCTCCGACGGCGCGGTAGAACGCGAGCAGCTTCTCCTCGCCCCAGTGGTCGGCGATCAGCTCGCAGGCCAGCCAGCCGCCCTCGTACGCCCTCGCCAGGCGCGTGGAGTCGCCCGCGAAGCCGAAGTCCTCGTCCGTGGGGAGTTCGGCGGGCAGATCGCCGCGCCGGACGGCGGCGGCCAGCTCGGGCGCGGCCTGCACGGCCGTGCGGCCCTCGGCGCGGTAGGCCACCCAGTCGGCGAAGCCCTCGGAGAGCCAGGTCGGGGTGGCGGCGGAGGTGCTGGTGCGGGTGGCGACATGGGTGATCTCGTGGGTGAGGACGATCCGCTGCCCGAGGGTGCCGAGCATGCCGTACGCCTGCGGATTGACGATCACCCGGTCCGCGGGGGCCCGGTCCGGACCGCCGGTCCGTGCGGTGGTGACGGCCGCGATGCCCCGGTAGTTCGCCGCCGGTGCCCCCAGCAGACCCGCCATGTCCTCCACGGTGTGCGGTACGAGCACCAGCACGCGCCCGGCCCATTGCCGCGGCCACGCGCCGGAGACGGCGGGCACGGCGCGGTCCGCGGTGCCCGCGATACGGCGCAGCTCCTCCTGCGTGCGGCCGACCCCGAGGACGAGACTGTGCCTTCCGCGTACCACCTGGACGTCGCCCTGCTGCCAGAGCAGCCCGCCGCCGTCCGCCGCCGCACGGTCGCCGACGATGTACCAGCGGCCGTCAGCCCGGTCCCGTCGCAGGTCGAGCACCCGGTCCGCGGAGACCGGGGCGGCGTCGTACCCCGCGATCCGGTAGCGCAGCCGGACGTCCGCGGTGACCTGGTCGCTGCCCTGTTCCGTCACGTCGGTCAGCTGGTACGTCCATGAGGTCAGCGGTACGTCCGCGAGGTTGTCCAGCTCCCGCCGCTGGGCCGTGCGCAGCCCGGTGGCCCTCGGGTCCACGGCGGCCAGATAGGCGTCCGGGTCGTGGTGCAGGACGGCGGCGGCCCGGCGGTCCAGGACGGCACGGACACCTCGGGCGGTGGATTCCGGGGCGGCCCCGTCGTCGGGGGCCGCGCAGGCGGCGGCGAGCAGCAGCCCGGCGAGCAGAGCTCCCACCGTGCGCCGTCCCGCGATGCGTCCCCGCCTGTCCGTCACCCGGTCGAGGGTACGGGTCAGACACGGGTGACCGAGGAGACGGGCATCATGCCGACGGGGTCGTAGCGCACCGGGGCACCCGGATACGGGGCGTGGATCACCTGGCCGTTCCCGACGTACATCCCGATGTGGCCGGCGTCCGCGCGGTAGGCGACCAGGTCGCCGGGGCGGGCCTCGGAGAGCGGCACCATGCGCCCCGCGTACCGCTGGGCCTGCGAGGTGCGCGGCAGGCTCACCCCGGCCTGGGCGTACGCCCACTGCATCAGCCCGGAACAGTCGAATCCGGCGGGTCCGTTGGCACCCCAGACGTACGGGTGGCCCAGTGCCCGGCGGACCGCCATGACGGCGACGGCCGCCCGTGCCGAGCCGGCCGGCAGATCGGCCGTCGCCGGGAACACGTCGTCGCGCCCGGAGCGCGAGGCGCGTTCGAAGGCCGCCCGATCGGCACGGGGCAGCGCGTGCAGCAACTGTTCGGCCTGGGCGAGTTTGCGTTCGACGGTGCGCTTGTGGCGGGTGGCGGCCGCCCGGTTCCGTTCCAGCTCTGCCAGCGCCCGGTCGGCCTCCGCGCGGGTCTGTGCGAGTGTGCGCCGGGTCTTGCGGAGTTCCCGCAGCTCGGCCACCTGGCGCTCGGTCAGGCGCTCCAGCGTGGCGGCCCGGTCGAGATAGCTGTCCGGGTCGGAGGAGAGCAGCAGGGCGAGCGAGGGGTCGAGGCCGCCCGAGCGGTACTGCGCGCTCGCCGCCGAACCGAGCGCCGTCCGCATCCGGTTGAGGCGTTCCTGACCGCGGGCCGCCCGGTCCCGGGCCCGGTTCACCTCGCCGCGCAGCCGGTCGACGTTCTCACCGGCCGCGTTGTACTGCTCGGTGGCCCGCTCGGCCTCGCCGTACAGCCGGTCGACCGTGGCCCTGGCGGCCCCGGGGCCGTCCTGCGGGTCGGCGTTCGCGGTGGCCGCCCCGAGCGTGGCGGCCGCGGTCGCCGCCGCGGCCGACAGAACAGTGACCCGGGCGCCCCGGCCGAGGCCGGGCTGTGTGGAACGGCGATGGGACACCACAGGACGCCGCACTCCCTTCCGCTGTACGCAGACGTGCGCAGCCCCTGCCGCCCGGGGTGGGCGGACCGAAGACCGGGAGCTGCACGGCAGGCAGACAGTAGTCGGGCGGTTACGGAGCGACCAAGGGCCGCGCCGGACGGCGGAGCGGCGAAAACAACTGCGCCCCGGCGGTGACCTGTGGTCTCCGTCGGGGCGCACGGTCCGTGCGGGGCGCGGGAATTCGCCCGTTCGGGCGTCGTCAGCCGACGCGCACGCCGAACTGGAAGCTGCCGATGGTGTTCATCGACTCGTAGCGGACGAACGTGCCCGGGTACGGGGCGTGCAGGACGGTGTTGTTGCCCGCGTAGAGCGCCACGTGCGAGGTGTTGTTGAAGAAGACCAGGTCACCCGGCTTCAGTGCGCTGCGTCCGATGTGGACGCCGTCGTTGACCTGGGTGTACGTGACCCGGGAGATGCTGACGTTGGCCTGGGCGTAGGCCCACTGGGTCAGTCCGGAGCAGTCGAAGGATCCGGGGCCGGTACCGCCACGGCCGTACGGCTTGCCCACCTGGGTGGAGGCGGCGTTCAGGGCGGCGGCGCCCCAGGCGGAGGCGGGGACCTCCTTGCCCAGCTCGACCCGGTCGCCGGCGGCGCGGCTGGCACGCTGCTCGTCCTCGCGCATCTTCGCGCGCTCGGCTTCGGTCAGCGTGTTGAGCAGGCGCTGCGCCTCGGCCAGCTTGTCCTGGAGCTTCTGCTTCTTCGCGCCGAGCGTCTTGCGCACGTCCGCGAGGTCACCGAGCTTGTCCTGGGCCTCCTTGCGCTCCTGCGCGAGGACCCGCTGCTTCTCCTGGATCTTCCCCAGGATCTCGGTCTGCTTGGCCGTCAACTGGTCGAGGGCCGAGGCCTCGTCGAGGAAGCTGTCCGGGTTGGACGAGAGGAAGAGCTGCACCGACGGGTCGATGCCACCGGAGCGGTACTGCGCCGCGGCGAGCGAACCGAGGCCGTTGCGGAGCTTGTTGAGCTCCTGCTGACCGCGGGCCACCTTGTCCTGCAGCGCCCTGACTTCCTTCTCCAGCTTCTGCTGCTTCTCCTTGGCGCCGTAGTACTGCTCATTGGCCTCGCCGGCGTCGTGGCTGAGCTTCTCGACCTTCGCCTTGACCTCGCTCTTGGAGGGCTTCGGGTCGGCCTGGGCCGCCTGGGAGGACAGGGCCACGGCCGCGGTGGCGGCTGCGGTGAGCACGGTCACACGGGCGCGGCTCGGTTGCTTGGGACGACGGTGGGACGCCACGGAGGCGAGCTCCTTCTTCCTCGAGCCGCCTACCGGGCTGTGGGGGGACTGAGAGCCCCGGCTCCGTGCACGTCACGGACTCGGCGGTGCCTTCGCCGTCACCCCGGATGGGTGATCAACCGTGCGAAGGTTCGAGGCCCGACCCTAGTGACCAAGTTGTGATCAGTTCAAATCCTCGCAAGAAAAATCTCATCACAGGAGGTACTTCTTTACCCACATCACACGGGGTGTAGCGGTGGCCTGACGATCCGTTCCCTGATTTCCACCGAGTTCCGGCAAGCGTCACTAGACGCGTGAAAGGCGCTTCAGGAGCAAGACGGACGCAACGGGCCTGGCCCCCGCCTTCGCCACTCCGTCGGCCACTTCGCGGTCGGTGGAGACCACTACGACGGGTCGGCCCGGCGGTTCGGCACGGGCCAGTTGACGGATGAGTTCATCGGCGGTGACACCGGGCTTGCTGAACAGCACCCGGACCCCCCGCGGCGGCGCGAGCAGGACCGGGGCCGCCAGTTCGGCCCCGTCGAAGACACAGGTCATCTCGGCACCGGTCTGTGCCGCGAGTACCGCGAGACCGCCCAGCAGCCTCAGCCGCTGCTTCTCCAGCGGCAGCTGCGGATAGCCGGTCTTGGTGACGTTGTAACCGTCCACGATCAGATGCGCCTGCGGCAGCGCGAGCAGCTGGTCGAGGAGAGCCGGATCGGTCTCCGAAAGGGCCCTGGCGGCAATGTCCTTGGGCGACATCCTGCCCGGCTCGACCGCGTCGACACTGTCCGCGGGGCGGATCGAGGAGGGCGGCAGCGCGAGTTCGCGGCGGAGCCCGCCGGCCGCGTCCAGCACGGTGTCCAGCAGCAGTCGCAGCCGCATGTCCTCGATCGAGCGGCCCTCCCTGGCGGCCCTGCGGCCCGCCTCGACGGACGCCTCGGCCTCACCGAGCCGCGCCTTGAGCCGGCGGGTCTCGCTCTCCGCCGCGGAGACCTGGGCGGCCGCCTCGGACCGTACGGTCTCGGTCTCGGCCCGGCTGCGGCGCAACGCGGCTTCGCCGCGCTTGACGTCGTTGACGGCGCTGCGCAGCTTGCGCTGAAGGGATTCGGCCTCCTTGCGGGCCCCGTCCAGCTCGACGCGCAGCCGCTCGGTCTCGCTCTTCGTCTGGGAGCGGGCGTGGACGAGTTCCTCGCGCAGCCGTTCCAGTTCGCGGCGGCTCTCCTCGTCGGCACGCTCGGCGTCGGCACGCTGGGCCTCCTCGCCTGCGGCGGCGACCAGCTTCACCCAGCCGGTCGGGCGCAGCACGTACGCTGCGGCGGCCACGTCGACGGGGTCGGCGGCGGCCGGCGGCGCACCGGCCTCCAGCGCGGTGGTCAGCTCCGGCTGCTCCTCCCTGAGCCGATCGCCGATGCGCTGCCGGAACAGCGCGTCGCCCTCCAGGGCGGCGGCCATCGCGTTGCCGGCGAACTTGGCGCGCCGGGTCGGGGTGAAGCGGGCGTACTGTCTCAACTGAGCCGGGAGTTCGGTGATCGTCAGCCCGCCGAACGCGTCCGAGACCAGCGCGACGACCCGTCGTCGTACGCCTTCGGGCAGCGGGCGGTCGAGCGCCTCGACGGCGTCGCCGGCCGCCTCGGCCGACTCTGCGCCGCTAGCGGGCTGCTCCACCATCCGTCACCCCAAATTGTCTGTCCGCACGGCTCCGTCAGGAGTCGGCACCCGGCCTGTCCACCAGTTCGATCTGGTCCACCGCGTTGCACCAACGGCATCGCACCGACTCGATGGTCTCACTGACCACCTCGCGTTCCTCGACGGTGGACTCCCCGGCAAGGTCGAGATGGACGTATTCGACGACCTTGGAGGAGCGTGTCACGTCGAAGCGCGTGAGGTTTCCGCAGAGCGTGCAGCGCCAGCGGGTCCCCTCGGTCATCTGCGGAACCGTCGTCATCGTTGCGTCCTCTTTCGTCGAGCCTCGTCGTGCCGCCTGCTTCAAGGATCTCGCGGTGCGCCGTCGAACTGCGGATGTCCTGCCGTAACCCTACGGCCTCACCCCGTCCCCCCGACACGGCGAGGCGCTCTGTCCCGTTCCCTCCGCTTGCGTCATGCTCTGTTCATGATCGATCGGCGGGCTCCGGACTCCGGATTGACCAGCGGACTCCTACGGACGGTCACCTCGCGCGGACCGGTGGTGACCTATGCCCTGATCGCCCTGTGCTGTCTGATCTTCCTGATCAGCCCGCTCTCCGGCTTCGACTCCTCCTATGCCACCGCCGACGCCCTGCTCGCCGCCCAGGCCGGGTACTTCGAACGGTGGGGCGTGATCCCGAGCGAGCTGTGGGACGGCTCCGCGCACGCCCTGCTCACCCCGCTCACCGCCCTCTTCGTGCACGGCAGCTGGCTGCATCTGCTGGGCAACATGCTCTTCCTGTACGTGTTCGGGGCGATGGCCGAGGAGCGCATGGGCCGTTCCGAGTTCACCTTCTTCTACCTCGCGTGCGGCTATCTCGCCCTGGTCGCCTACGCCGCCGCGCACGCCACGTCCGACCAGACCCTCGTCGGCGCGTCGGGAGCGATCTCGGCGGTGCTCGGGGCCTTCCTGTACCTGTTCCCCAGGGCCCGGGTCACCAGCCTGTTCCCGTTCCTCTTCTTCCTGCCGCTGCGTTTCCCTGCCTGGATCGTGCTGATCTTCTGGTTCGTCCTGCAGTGGCTGGCGGTCCAGAGCGCGGGCAGCGGGGGGCCCGGTGTGGCCTATCTGGCCCATGTGGTCGGCTTCGCCCTCGGCTTCCTCTACGCCTGGGGACGTTATCGGCGTGCGGATAGAGTGAAGACTCCAGCCACGGCCACCGAGGGAGAAAGCCAGCCGTGATCACCGCGATCGTGCTCATCAAAACCAGCGTGGACCGGATTCCCGAGATCGCCGAGGCCATCGCCGCGCTGGACAGTGTCAGCGAGGTCTTCTCGGTCACCGGTACGTACGACCTGATCGCCATGGTCCGGGTGGCCAAGCACGACGACCTGGCGGACGTCATCCCCGGCCGGATCAGCAAGATCCCCGGCGTCGAGGCCACCGACACGCACGTGGCCTTCCGTACGTACTCGCAGCACGACCTGGAGGCCGCCTTCGCCATCGGCCTCGACGCGTAGACATGCCCGCTGTCGCGGCGTAGCGCTTCGGCGGGGGACGGACGCCGGAAGGCCCGTCCCCCGCCGAAGCATGACGCACCCGTCAGAGCTGTGCCGCTCCCCGGTCCGGGACGCAGCGGCCGCCCTCGGTGCGGTACTTCCACTGGGCGCCCTCGTTCACCAGCTCCTTGACCGCCCCCAGGAAGCGCTCGATGTGCTCGTCCGGCGTACCGGCGCCGAAGCTGACGCGGATCGCGTTGAGGGACCGCTCGCCCGGTCCGGCCTCCGGCGCGCCGCACTCGCCGACCTCCTGCGGGTCACTGCCGAGCAGGGTGCGGACCAGCGGATGGGCGCAGAACAGGCCGTCGCGGACCCCGATGCCGTACTCGGCGGAGAGCGCGGCGGCGAAGTGCGAGCTGTTCCAGCCCTCCACCACGAAGGAGATCACGCCGACCCGCGGGGCGTCGTCACCGAACAGCGAGAGCACCTTGACCTCGGGGACGTCGGCGAGACCGGCCCGGACCGCGGCCACGAGGTGCTGCTCCCTGGCGACGAGGTCGTCGAAGCCCGCCTCGGTGAGCGCCTTGCAGGCGGAGGCGATGGAGTACACGCCGATGACATTGGGGGAACCGGCCTCGTGGCGGGCCGCGGTGGAGTGCCACTCGACATCCACCCCGCCGTCGGTGCGGCGGGCGACCTTGCGGGAGGCACCGCCGCCGGCCAGGTACGGTTCGGCGTCCTGCAGCCAGTCGGCCCGGCCCGCGAGCACACCCGAACCGAACGGCGCGTACAGCTTGTGTCCGGAGAAGGCCACCCAGTCGACGTCCAGCTCGGCGATGTCGACGGGGTGGTGCGGGGCGAGCTGCGCGGCGTCCAGCACGATCCGGGCACCGTGCGCATGCGCGGCGGCCGCCAGCTCCCTGACCGGCCACAGCTCGCCGGTGACGTTGGAGGCACCGGTCACACAGACCAGCGCGGGGCCGTAGGGGTCGCGGTCGGCGAGCGCGCGCTCCAGCGTCTCGACGGCCTGCGCCGGGGTGCGCGGGGCGTTCAGATAGGTCACCCGGGCGTCGCGCCACGGCAGCAGCGATGCGTGGTGCTCGGTCTCGTACACGAAGACCTGGCAGTCGGCGGGGACGACGGCGGCCAGCAGGTTGAGGGAGTCGGTGGTCGACCGGGTGAAGATCACCTGGTCGTCGGCGCGGCAGCCGAGGAACTCGGCGACGGTCGCGCGGCTGTTCTCGAAGAGGTCCGTGGAGAGCTGCGAGAGGTACCCGGCACCGCGGTGGACGCTGCCGTAGTAGGGCGCGTAGGCGGCGACGTCGTCCCAGACGCGCTGGAGAGCCGGGGCACTGGCGGCGTAGTCGAGAGCCGCATAGGTGACTTCACCACCCGTGACCAGCGGAACCGTTACATCCTTACCCAGAACCGGCAGAGGGGCACAAAGCGACTGATCGGCGGCAGCGGTGAAGACAGACATGGCGAACTCCCGTAAGAGGCAGGCGAATTGCATGCGCCGGCGGTTACGCCACAGCGCAGCGGAGAGTGAAAAGGGGTGTGCGGAGGAGGGCTGAGAAGCCCTATCGCATTCGCGTGCTCACAAGAGACTCCCTAGGGACCAGGACCCCGGGGGTTGGCATTCACAGATGCCGAGGGGCCCGCGCTTGCCGCGGGCCTCGCTGCCCACGGCCTGGTCTTCACCCGGGGCACCCCGCCACGGACGGAGGGTTGCCGGACAGCGGGCCGGGGCCGTAGTCGCTGTCACTCATGACCTGCGCAGCATCTTGCCATACGTGCGGGAACGCGCAAGGCGCGGTCCAGGATCCGGACCGCGCCCCACGTCACCTGCCGTCCGCTCAGGCGTTGCTGACCGCCACCCAGCGCTCCAGCGCCTGCCGCGCCGCACCGGAGTCGATGGACTCGGCGGCCTTCGCGATCCCGGCCGCGATCTGCTCGTTCAGCGAGCCGTCCGTCGGGTCCAGGGCGACCAGTGCGGCCGCCGAGTTGAGCAGTACGGCCTCCCGCACGGGTCCGTGCTCGCCTGCCAGCACCCGGCGGGCCACATCCGCGTTGTACGAGGCGTCGGCGCCGCGCAGCGCCTGTGCCGGCACCAGCTCCAGGCCGACGTCGCGCGGGTCGAACGCCTCCTCGCGCACCGATCCGTCCCGGACCACCCAGACGCGCGAGGTGGCGGTCGTCGTCAGCTCGTCCAGGCCGTCGTCACCGCGGAAGACCAGGGCGGAGTTGCCGCGCTCCGCGAGGACGCCCGCGACGATCGGCGCCATCCGCAGGTCGGCCACGCCGATGGCCTGGGACCGCACCCTGGCCGGGTTGGTGAGCGGTCCGAGGATGTTGAAGGTGGTCTGGGCACCCAGCTCCTTGCGGGCCTTGGCCGCGTACCTCAGGGCGGGGTGGAACTTCACAGCGAAGCAGAAGGTGATGCCCGCCTCCTCGGCGACCTCGACGACCCGCTGCGCGCTGAGCTCCAGATTGACGCCGAGCTTCTCCAGCACGTCGGAGGAACCGCTCGCGGAGGAGGAGGCGCGGTTGCCGTGCTTGACGACCTTGGCGCCGGTGCCCGCGATGACGATCGCCGACATCGTGGAGATGTTGACCGTCTTGGCGAGGTCGCCGCCGGTGCCGACGATGTCGACCGTGCGGCCGGGCACATGGATGGTGTTGGCGTGCTCGTACATCGCACGCACCAGGCCCGACACCTCGTCGACCGTCTCGCCCTTGGCACGCAGGGCCACCGCGAAACCGGCGATCTGCACATCGCTCGCCTCGCCGCTCATGATGCGGTCCATCGCCCACGCGGTGTCCTCCGCGGTCAGGCTCTCGCCGCGCAGCAGGGGGTTCAGCAGGCCGGGCCAGGAACGGTCCGCCACGCTGTCGCCGCCGACCGGGGTCACAACGTTCATGGTCCGCTCCTGGGGTCCACAGCCGATAAAAGGGGTAAGGCCCACCCTATCGAGCGCCGCGGACAGCGAAGAGCCCCGTCCATCGGATGGACGGGGCTCCTGCTGTGGCGATCAGTTCAGGCGATCAGTGGTGACCGTGGCCGCTGGTGATCTCCTTGTACTCCTCGACGGTGGGCTTGGCGATCTGGTTGTCCTCGCCGTAGTAGCCCTTGCTGAGCCTGGCCCGCAGCTTCTGCAGAGCGGGCACCTTGCGCTCGACACCGTTCTCGTCGACCGTCGGGCCGATCTCGACCGGCTTGTACTGCTCGTGCGCGGTGAGCGTGTGCAGCTGCTCGGGACCGAGCGGCTCGTGGATCTCGACGAACTCACCGTGCGGCAGGCGCTTGATGATGCCGGACTCGCGTCCGTGCAGCACCTTCTCCTTGTCGCGGCGCTGGAGGCCGAGGCAGATCCGCCGGGTGGCGATGAACGCGATGACCGGGCCCACGAAGATGAAGATCCGGACGAACCAGGAGATGGCGTTCAGCGACAGGTGGAAGTGCGTGGCCCACAGGTCGTTGCCACCGCCGATGAAGACGATGACGTACTCGGTGATCCAGGCGACGCCGAAGGCCGTCCGGGTCGGAGCGTTGCGCGGGCGGTCCAGGATGTGGTGCTCGCGCTTGTCCCCGGTGACCCAGGACTCGACGAACGGGTAGACCGCGATGATCGCGAGCACCAGTCCGAAGGCCATCAGGGGGATGAACACACCCAGGACCAGCGTGTGACCCCAGAGGTTGATCTCCCAGCCGGGCATCACTCGGATCAGACCCTCGGCGAAGCCCATGTACCAGTCGGGCTGGGCGCCGGTGGACACCTGGTCCGGCCGGTACGGGCCGATGGCCCAGATCGGGTTGATCGAGGCGATGGCCGCGATGACGGCGATGATGCCGAAGACCAGGAAGAAGAAGCCACCGGCCTTCGCCATGTACACCGGCAGCAGCGGCATGCCGACGACGTTCTTGTTGGTGCGGCCCGGACCCGCGAACTGCGTGTGCTTGTGGTAGAAGACCAGGATCAGGTGCGCCACCAGCAGACCGAGCATGATGCCCGGCAGCAGCAGGATGTGGATCGAGTAGAACCGGGCGACGAAGTCGTGACCGGGGAACTCTCCGCCGAACAGGAACATCGAGATGTACGTGCCGACGATCGGCATCGACAGGATCGCGCCCTGGGTGAAGCGGACACCCGTACCGGACAGCAGGTCGTCCGGGAGCGAGTAGCCGGTGAAGCCGGTGAACATACCCAGCACGAACAGCAGGAAGCCGAACAGCCAGTTGATCTCACGCGGCTTGCGGAACGCACCCGTGAAGAAGACGCGCATCATGTGCACGAACATGCCGGCCAGGAAGATCAGCGCGGCCCAGTGGTGGATCTGCCGGACCAGCAGACCACCGCGGACGTCGAAGCTGATGTCCAGCGTCGAGGCGTAGGCCTCGGACATCCGAATGCCCTGCATCGGCTCGTACGAGCCGTGGTACACGACCTCGTTCATGCTCGGGTGGAAGAACAGCGTCAGATACACACCCGTGAGGATGATGATGATGAAGCTGTAGAGGGCGATCTCACCGAGCATGAAGGACCAGTGGTCCGGGAAGATCTTGCGCATGTTGGCCTTGGCCAGGGAGTAGATCCCGAGTCGGCCGTCGGCCCAGTCGGCCACCCGCTCACCGGCGGGCGCCTTGCGATTCCCCGGTGCCGCGGCACCGGGTGTGTTCGTGGTCGCAGTACTCATCCGCGCTCCCAGAATGCAGGACCGACGGGCTCTTCGAAGTCACCGAGCGCCTCGAGGTTGCCCTCGCTGTTCACACCGATCCGCAGCTGCGGAAGGGCGTGACCGGCCGGACCGAAGATGACGCGGGCGCCGTCGGACAGGTCGAAGGTGGACTGGTGGCACGGGCAGAGCACGTGGTGCGTCTGCTGCTCGTACAGGCTGATCGGGCAGCCGACGTGCGTGCAGATCTTGGAGAAGGCCACGATTCCCTCGTGGGCCCACTCGCGCTCGCGCTTGTCCTTGATGTTCTTCGGCTCGATGCGGATGATCATCAGCGCGGCCTTGGCGATCTGATTCTGGAAGTCCTCCGCGTCCTCCGACAGGCCCTCGGGCATGGCGAAGGTCAGCGAACCGACGGCGACGTCCTCGGGACGCAGCGGCTCCATCGTGTTCATGTTGATGAGCTGCTTGCCCTTGGCCCACAGGGTGTTGCGGAGCTTCTTCTCCGGCAGCGGGCCGAGGTCGCGCAGCAGCATCACACCGGAGAGCGGCACCAGGGCCAGCGCACCGAACATGGTGTTGCGGATCAGCTTGCGCCGGCCGAACGCGGACTCCTCGGCACCTGCCGCGAAGTCGGCGAGAACCTTCGCCTTGACCTCGGGCTCGGCCTCGATGGCGTGCCGGTCGTCGGCGACCTCCACGTCGGACATCAGGGTGCGCGCCCAGTGGACGGCACCCGCGCCGATCGTGAAGAGGGCCACGCCCAGGGTCAGACCCAGGGAGAAGTTGAGCGCGCTCACATGGCCGAAGGGCCAGATGTACACGATCTTGTCGACCGGGAAGATGACGTACGAGGCGATGAAGCCGACCGTCGCCAGCATGGACAGCGTGAACATGAACGCGACGGCGCGCTCGGAGCGCTTCGCGGCCCGTTCGTCGATGTCCTGGATGCGCGGCTTGTGGGCCGGCAGCCCCGGGTCGGCGAACGGGTCGTCCGCGACCTCTACCGCGCCGTGCGCGGTGCCCTGCTCAGCGGGCAGGTTCTCGTCTGGAATCTCTTGGCTACTCATGACTTCTTGGCCTTAGCGGTGTGGGCCGCGACCCAAATGGCAACTGCGATCAGTGCGCCGAGTCCGAAGATCCAGGCGAACAGGCCCTCACTGACCGGCCCCAGGCCGCCCAGCGTGAGACCGCCCGGGTTCTCGGTCTGGGCGCCGTTCACGGTCTGGACGTACGCGATGATGTCCCGCTTCTGCTGCTCGGGCATCGTCGTGTCCGGGAAGGACGGCATGCTCTGCGGACCGGTCTGCATGGCCTCGTAGAGGTGCTTCGGGCTCACGCCTTCGAGGCTGGGCGCGTACTTGCCGTTCGTCAGCGCACCGCCCTGGCCGGTGAAGTTGTGGCACTGCGCGCAGTTGGTGCGGAACAGTTCGCCACCCTTGGCGATGTCCGCGCCTTCAGGGCTGACCTGGCTCTTGGTCGGAACGACCGGACCGGCGCCGAGCGACGCGACGTACGCCGCGAGCTGGTCGATCTCGGCCTGGCTGTAGATGACCTTCTTCTTCGGTACCTGGGCACCCGGCTGCTGCGCCGGCATGCGTCCCGTACCGACCTGGAAGTCCACGGCGGCGGAGCCCACGCCGACCAGGCTCGGCCCGTCGGTGGTGCCCTGACCGCCGGTTCCGTGGCAGCTGGCGCAACCGACGGAGTACAGCTTCTTGCCCTCGTCGATGGCAAGGGACTGGGCGGTGTCGTCGGCCTGCGCCTTACTCGCGGGCGCAAACGCGGCGTACAGCCCCCCAGTGGCCGCCAGCGCGAGGAGTAGTACGACGACCGCCGCCAACGGATGGCGTCGTCGTGCGGAGAGCTTTTTCACGGATTACCCCGGTGTCAGGATCTTCTGCGTCGATGCTGGATGTGGTTCGGGTTCGAGCCCGATTACTTGATCATGTAGATCGTGGCGAAGAGGCCGATCCACACGACATCGACGAAGTGCCAGTAATAGGACACGACGATGGCGGCGGTCGCCTGTTCGTGGGTGAACCTCTTGGCTGCGTACGTCCTGCCCAGAACGAGCAGGAAGGCGATGAGCCCGCCTGTCACGTGCAGCCCGTGGAAGCCGGTCGTCAGGTAGAACACCGAGCCGTACGGGTCCGAGGACAGCGAGAGGCCGTCCTTCTTCACCAGCTCGGTGTACTCGAAGACCTGGCCTCCGATGAAGATCGCACCCATCACGAAAGTGATCACGAACCAGGTACGGAGCTTCTTCACATCGCCCCGCTCCGCGGCGAAGACGCCGAGCTGGCAGGTGAGTGAGGAGAGCACCAGGATCGTGGTGTTCGTCGCGGAGAACGGGAAGTTCAGGGCCGAAGCCATTTCCTTCCAGTGGTCCGGTCCCGTCACCGATCGCAGGGTGAAGTACATCGCGAAGAGGGCCGCGAAGAACATCAGCTCGGAACTCAACCAGATGATGGTTCCGACGCTGGTGAGGTTCGGTCGATTGACCGACGGGTGCGCGTGCCCGGTTTCTACTGTCGTTGCTGTCGCCACGACCGACATTATGTCGGTCCCTTATCCCGCCCTCACTCCGGGGGGTGCCGTTCGGTGTGTCAACAGGGTGTGCCCTCCCCGAACGGCCCATGAAACCGCCGTCCCGGGCGGTGCTGACAGGCCATCGGGCGGAGTACGATCCGCGCATCGGTTCATGCCCGGAAAGCCCCGAAGACACGGATGTCACGGAGGAACAATGCAGCCGACCGCCACGGTCCTGGTCTACAGCGACGACGCCAACACCCGTGAGCAGGTGAGGCTGGCAGCCGGGCGCAGGCCGGCTGCCGACGTGCCACCGGTGGAGTTCCTCGAGTGCGCCACCCTGCCCGCCGTCCTGGAAGCACTGGACAACGGCGGCATCGACGTCTGCGTGCTGGACGGCGAGGCGGCGCCCGCGGGCGGCATGGGCGTCTGCCGGCAGATCAAGGACGAGATCTTCCACTGCCCGCCCGTCCTGCTGCTGATGGGGCGCCCGCAGGATGCCTGGCTGGCCACGTGGAGCCGTGCGGACGCCGCGGCGACCCTGCCGGTCGAACCGGTCGAGTTCGCGGACGCCCTGGCCGCTCTGCTGCGCAACAGGCTCTGCACGGCCTGAGGCCCGCCGCGGAGCCGTCCGCGGCCCCGCCGAGGGGCGGCGCACCCGGGCCGGTCAGACCTCGGGGCGCAGTCGCGCCGCCTGGATCGTGTCCGTGTGGTCCGGGGTGCCGCTCTTCTGCAGCGCACTGCCCTTCAGCCATTTGGCCCAGGAGAGGTTCCAGTCGCCGTAGCCGTTGTCGAACGGCGTCATCATCTCGCCCTGGCTGCCGACGACCTGGACGATGTCGCCCGTGCGCACGGTGTTGTAGAACCACTCGGCCAGGCCGGTGGTCATCCCCGTACAGCCGTGGCTGACGTTCGCGTACCCCTGTGAACCGGTGGACCAGGGGGCCGCGTGGACGTACTCGCCGCTCCAGGTCACGCGCGTCGCGTAGTAGACCATCAGGTCGTACGAGTCGGACGAGTTCTGCGAGATGCCGATCGTCTCACCGCGCATACGTACGGCGTACTCCTTGCTCAGCACGACCTTGACGCCGTTTCGGGTGGCGAAGCCCGGTTTGCCGGTGGTCACCGGAATGGTGTTGATCACTTTCCCGTCGCGCTTGACCGTCATCGTGTGCGCGGCGGCGTCGGTGATGGCCTCGATGCGGTCGCCGGTGGTGAGCCTCAGCGCCTTCGTGGGGGCCCCGTAGAGGCTCCCGGCGACCTTGACTCCGGCCAGGCCGCTGGTGACGTCGATGGTGGCCTTGGCGGGCCAGTACTCCTTGGGACGGTAGTGGAGGGTCTTGTCGTCGACCCAGTACCAGGAGCCGGTCACGGCGGGCGTGGAACGGACCCGCAGGGCGCGCTCCACGATGGCCCTGGACGCCTTGTCCTTGATCGGAGCGCTGAGTTCCGCCGTGATGGGCTGTCCGACGCCGTAGGTGCCCGCCTGAGGGCCGAAGGCGACCTTCAGGAACTTCTTGGCGGAGGTGGTCCCGAAGGAGAGCGTGCGGGTGCCCGGATCGCCGTCGCCGTCCTCCATGCTGACGCGGACCGTGTAGCGGGTACCCGCGGCGAGCGGGGAGGTGGCGTGCCAGCGCCTCCCGTCGGCGTCGAGTTCGCCCGCCAGATGGCGTCCTGCCGCGTCCACGGCCGTGACGTCCGTGATCCGGCCGTCGTCGTCGTCGACGGTGAGTTCGAGCGACTTGTCGGAGTCGACCTTCTCGTCGCCGTCGGAGACGTTGGCGGAGATCTCGTCCACGGCGTCGTACGGTTTCGCCGCGAGCGGGTGGCCGTCGGACCCTCCGCATGCGGTCACACCTGCGACCAGGGTCACGACCAGCAGAGTGCTGCTCACTACGGGGCGGAAGCGCGGCGTGTGGTTCATGAACACACGCTATGAAGATTCATCCCTATCAGCGCGCTATGTGACTCCAAACGGGGGGCCTGTACTTCCTTTGGTGGAGAAGTACAGGCCCCCCGTCAGGTGGAGCGGTGACGCGAAATCACTGGGTGCGGTTCTCACCGCGGTAGTACTCGAAGACCCAGCCGAACAGACCGATCAGGATGACCGGGAGCGAGAAGTAGAGCAGCCACCAGCCGAAGACGATGCCCATGAAGGCCAGGGCGCCGCCGATCGCCAGCGAGAGCGGCTGCCAGCTGTGCGGGGAGAAGAACCCCACCTCGCCGGCCTCGTCCGCGACATCGGCTTCCTTGTTGTCCTGGGCCATGGCGTCGACCCGCCGCGCCGTGAAGGCGAGGTAGAAGCCGATCATGATGCTCAGGCCGAAGGCCAGGACGAGCGCGGTGGTACCGGCCGGCTCCTTCGACCACACGCCGTAGGTGATGGCCATGGCGAGAATGAAGACGCTCAGCCAGATGAACATCTTGCCCTGGATCTTCACTTGCCGGCCTCCTTGCCACCAGCGAGGGCCTTGTCATCCTCGGAGTGGTGCTCCAGCTGTTCGAGCGCCGCGATCTCCGGGTGGTGCAGGTCGAACGCCGGGGATTCGGAACGGATCCGGGGCAGCGTGAGGAAGTTGTGCCGCGGCGGCGGGCAGGAGGTCGCCCACTCCAGCGAACGGCCGTAGCCCCACGGGTCGTCGACCTCGATCTTCTTGCCGTACTTGGCGGTCTTCCACACGTTGTAGAAGAACGGCAGCACCGACAGACCGAGCAGGAAGGAGGAGATTGTCGAGATCGTGTTCAGTGCGGTGAAACCGTCCGCGGCGAGGTAGTCCGCGTAACGACGCGGCATGCCCTCGGCACCCAGCCAGTGCTGCACCAGGAACGTGCCGTGGAAGCCCACGAACAGCGTCCAGAACGTGATCTTGCCGAGCCGCTCGTCCAGCATCTTGCCGGTGAACTTCGGCCACCAGAAGTGGAATCCGGAGAACATCGCGAAGACCACGGTGCCGAAGATGACGTAGTGGAAGTGCGCGACGACGAAGTACGAGTCCGAGACGTGGAAGTCCATCGGCGGCGACGCCAGGATCACGCCGGTCAGACCACCGAAGGTGAAGGTGATCAGGAAGCCGACGGCCCAGAGCATCGGTGTCTCGAAGGACAACGATCCCTTCCACATCGTGCCGATCCAGTTGAAGAACTTCACACCGGTCGGTACCGCGATGAGGAATGTCATGAACGAGAAGAACGGCAACAGCACACCGCCGGTGACGTACATGTGGTGCGCCCACACGGTCACGGAGAGGCCCGCGATGGCGATCGTCGCGCTGATCAGGCCGATATAGCCGAACATCGGCTTCCGACTGAACACCGGAATCACTTCGGAAATGATTCCGAAGAATGGCAAGGCAATGATGTACACCTCTGGATGGCCGAAGAACCAGAAGAGGTGTTGCCAGAGCAATGCGCCGCCATTGGACGCGTCGAACACATGCGCACCGAACTTGCGGTCCGCCTCCAGCGCGAAGAGCGCGGCGGCGAGGACCGGGAAGGCCAGCAGGACCAGCACACCGGTCAGCAGGACGTTCCAGACGAAGATCGGCATGCGGAACATCGTCATGCCGGGAGCGCGCATGCAGATGATCGTGGTGATGAAGTTGACCGAGCCGAGGATCGTGCCGAAGCCGGAGAAGGCCAGACCCATGATCCACATGTCGGCGCCGACGCCCGGCGAACGGACCGCGTCCGAGAGCGGGGAGTAGGCGAACCAGCCGAAGTCGGCCGCACCCTGCGGGGTGAGGAACCCGGCCACCGCGATGAGCGAGCCGAAGAGGTACAGCCAGTACGCGAACATGTTCAGCCGCGGGAACGCCACGTCGGGCGCGCCGATCTGCAGCGGCATGATCCAGTTCGCGAACCCGGCGAACAGCGGCGTCGCGAACATCAGCAGCATGATCGTGCCGTGCATCGTGAACGCCTGGTTGAACTGCTCGTTCGACATGATCTGCGTGCCGGGACGGGCCAGCTCGGCGCGCATGAAGAGCGCCATCAGACCGCCGATGCAGAAGAACGCGAACGATGTGACCAGGTACATCGTGCCGATCGTCTTGTGGTCAGTGGTGGTCAGCCACTTGATGACGACGTTTCCCGGCTGCTTGCGCCGGACCGGCAGCTCGTCCTCGTACGAGTCGTCTGCTGCCGCGGCACCCTGAGGTTCGTTGAGGATGCTCACAGTTTGTTCGTCTCCGCATTCCTGGCCGGGTCAGTCTGCTCGATGCCGGCCGGCACGTAGCCCGTCTGGCCCTTCTTCGCCAGCTCCTTGAGGTGCGCCTGGTAGCGCTCCGGGGAGACGACCTTGACGTTGAAGAGCATCCGGGAGTGGTCGACGCCGCAGAGCTCGGCGCACTTGCCCATGAAGGTGCCCTCCTGGTTGGGAGTCACCTCGAAGGCATTGGTGTGGCCCGGAATGACGTCCTGCTTCATGAGGAACGGCACCACCCAGAAGGAGTGGATGACGTCACGCGAAGTCAGGATGAAGCGGACCTTCTCGCCCTTCGGCAGCCACAGGGTCGGACCCGGATTGCCGTTCTGCGGGTTCCGCGTTCCCGGGATGCCGTAGTCGTAGACGCCTTCCGCACCCTTGGGGAAGTCCTTCCGGAACCTGTCCGGGATGGCGTCGAGTTCCTTGGGGATCTTGTTGCCCGTGGCGGTCGAGCCGTCCACGTTCTCGATGTAGTTGAATCCCCAGCTCCACTGGTAGCCGACCACGTTGATGGTGTGGGCGGGCTTGGGGGAGAGCGTGAGGAGCTTCGATTCATCGCGCGCGGTGAAGTAGAACAACACCGAGACGATGATCAGAGGGACCACGGTGTACAACGCCTCGATGGGCATGTTGTACCTGGTCTGCGTAGGAACCTCGACCTTGGTGCGGCTGCGCCGGTGGAAGATGACGCTCCACAGGATCAGACCCCAGACCAGCACGCCCGTGGCGAGCGCTGCCGCCCACGAGCCCTGCCAGAGGGAAAGGATCCGTGGCGCCTCTTCCGTTACCGGGGTAGGCATACCAAGACGGGGGAAGTCCTTGTATGTGCAACCGGTGGCGGTCGCCAGGACCAGGCCCGCAGTCAGCACCTGCGGCAGCTTCCGCCGCATCGGGCGCCGCGACGAGCGGTCGGAGCCGTTGGGACTCACGTAGCGCCTTCCCGAGAGTCTCGCCCGCGCGGTCGGCGCGGCCGTCTTTCTGGTCGGTCGCCGCCCTGACGCGGGCAGGGGTTTGGATGTTTATGCGGACCAAACCCTACTGGACGCTATTTGGGGTCGCGCGGGGAGGGTGCCCAACGCGCCGTCCGACACCCCGAAGGGGTGGAGTACGGGCCTCCGGCAGCCATCTGACGCCCCCTCTCCTGGTCGCGCCGCCGGCCCGTCGACGGCGGCGGCCCGGCGCGGGCTAGCGTGGCCACGTGCCCTACTTCGACGCCGCTTCTTCCGCTCCCCTGCACCCCGTCGCCCGCCAGGCGCTGCTTGCCGCGCTGGACGAGGGGTGGGCCGACCCGGCCAGGCTCTATCGCGAGGGACGCCGGGCCCGGCTGTTGCTGGACGCGGCCCGGGAGGCCGCCGCGGAGGCCGCGGGGTGCCGTCCGGACGAGCTCACGTTCACTCCTTCGGGGACGCGTGCGGTGCACTCGGGAATTTCCGGGGCCCTCGCGGGGCGTCGGCGTGTCGGCCGCCATCTGGTCTTCTCCGCGGTCGAACATTCCTCCGTGCTCCATTCGGCCGCCGCCCACGAGGCCCGGGGCGGATCGGTCTCCGAGGTCGCCGTGGACCGGTCGGGGGCGGTGAGCGCGACGGCGTACGCGCAGGCGCTGCGCGAGGACACCGCGCTGGCCTGTCTGCAGTCCGCAAATCACGAGGTCGGCACCGAGCAGCCGGTGGCCGAGGTCGCGGAGATCTGCCGGGCAGCGGGGGTGCCGCTGCTGGTGGACGCCGCCCAGTCGCTGGGCTGGGGGCCGGTGCCGGACGGCTGGTCGCTGCTGGCGGCGAGCGCGCACAAGTGGGGCGGGCCCTCGGGGGTCGGGCTGCTGGCGGTGCGCAAGGGGGTGCGGTTCGCGGCCCAGGGGCCGGCCGACGAGCGCGAGTCGGGGCGGGCCGCGGGGTTCGAGAACATCCCGGCGATCGTGGCCGCGGCGGCCTCGCTGCGGGCGGTGCGGGCGGAGGCGGCGGCCGAGTCCGTGCGACTGCGGGCCCTGGTGGACCGCATCAGGGCCCGGGTTCCGCAGCTGGTGCCCGATGTGGAGGTGGTCGGCGATCCGGTGCGGCGACTGCCGCATCTGGTGACGTTCTCCTGTCTCTATGTCGACGGAGAGACCCTGCTCCATGAATTGGACCGGTACGAATTCTCCGTGTCGTCCGGTTCCTCCTGCACCAGCAGCACGCTGACCCCGAGCCATGTGCTCAGGGCCATGGGGGTGCTGTCGGAGGGGAACGTACGGGTGTCGCTGCCGACCGGCACCACGGACGAGGACGTCGACCGCTTCCTGGACGTACTGCCCCGGGTGGTGGCAGGGGTACGGGAGAGGCTGGGGGCGCCCGTCTCGACTCCCCCCTCTCCCGCCGCCTCCGCGTCCCTGGTGGTCGACACCCTCGGGAAGCGCTGCCCGATCCCCGTGATCGAGCTCGCGAAGGTGATCGGGGACGTACCGCTGGGCGGGACGGTGACCGTGCTCTCCGACGACGAGGCGGCACGGCTGGACATCCCGGCCTGGTGCGCGATGCGCGGGCAGGAGTACGTGGGCGAGGAGCCGGCGGACCGCGGCTCGGCCCATGTGGTCCGCCGGCTGATCTGAGACTCCCCCTCGGGATCAGCCCAGGTGCGCGCGGACCTCGGCGGCGGCGTCGTGACCGTACGCCTTGGTGAAGCGGTCCATGAAGTGGGCGCGGCGCAGGGTGTACTCCTGGGTGCCGACCGTCTCGATGACCAGGGTGGCGAGCATGCAGCCGACCTGGGCGGCGCGCTCCAGGCCGACGCCCCAGGCGAGACCCGAGAGGAATCCGGCCCGGAAGGCGTCGCCGACACCGGTCGGGTCGGCCTTGATCTCCTCCTCGGGGCAGCCGACCTCGATCGGCTCGTGGCCGACCCGCTCGATCCGCACGCCGCGGGCTCCGAGCGTGGTGACCCGGTGACCGACCCTGGCCAGGATCTCCGCGTCGGTCCAGCCGGTCTTGGTCTCGATGAGCCCCTTCTCGTACTCGTTGGAGAAGAGGTACGTGGCGCCGTCCAGGAGGATCCGGATCTCGTCGCCGTCCATCCGCGCGATCTGCTGCGAGAAGTCCGCGGCGAACGGGATGCCGCGCGAGCGGCACTCCTCGGTGTGGCGGAGCATCCCCTCCGGGTCGTCCGCGCCGATCGAGACGAGGTCGAGGCCGCCGACACGGTCGGCGACGGACTTCAGCTCGATGAGCCGCGCCTCGCTCATGGCGCCCGTGTAGAAGGAACCGATCTGGTTGTGGTCCGCGTCCGTCGTGCAGACGAAGCGGGCGGTGTGCAGGACCTCGGAGATCCGCACCGACCCGGTGTCGACGCCGTGGCGGTCGAGCCACGCGCGGTACTCGTCGAAGTCGGACCCCGCGGCACCGACCAGGATCGGGCGGGTGCCCAGCAGGCCCATGCCGAAGCAGATGTTGGCGGCGACACCGCCCCGGCGCACATCGAGGTTGTCGACCAGGAAGGACAGCGAGACCGTGTGCAGCTGATCCGCGACCAATTGGTCGGCGAAACGGCCGGGGAAGGTCATGAGGTGATCGGTGGCGATGGAGCCGGTGACTGCGATTCGCACGGGGAGACTGCTCCTGCGGAGATCGGGGGGAACGGGTGACGGTGTTCCCGGGGCGGCGTGACAGTTCACGCTACCCGTTTCTCGCACTCTCCCTGAAGGGGGCAAAACTACCCGATAGTAGGGCTTTCTTCCCGAGGCGTGTGATGTCTACGGTGCGCGTATGTCGAACCACAACGCTCCACGCGAGTCCGAGATCAGTCTGGCCGAGCTGCGCGGTGACTGCGCCCGCATGGCTCCGCACTGGGTGGCTCCCGCGAAGCCCGCGCCCGTTCCGGTCGCACCGTCCCTCATTCACGGGGTGACCGTGCCTCCGGCCTCCGCGCGGCTGATCGACGCCATGTCGGAGTACGGCGACTGAGCCCGGCGCTCCGGTCGCGGCCCCGCCCCCGGTGGAACCGCGTGCCCGTGTGCCCCGTCCCACCGATGTCCCCACCCGCGGGACGGAGGGCAGGCCGGTGACGGTCTGTGACGGCAAAGCAGGCGAAGGAGCGATCCGGTGAGCACCGAGCGACCCGACAACGACGTGACCGGCCCCCGGCGGCGCTCGCCGCTCGCCGTGGCCTCGGTGGCGGCAGCCGTACTGCTGGCCGGGGGCGGCGGCGCGTACTGGGCCGCGACCGCGGCGGACGGCGACGGCCGGAGCGGTGGCAGCAGCAGCAGCACGGCGGCCGACGGGGGGCGCACCCCTGACCTGCTGGCCCTGGACGAGCCCGCGGGCGGCCCGGGTGCGCCCGACGGGTCCTCACCGGGCATCGCACCGGGCGAGCCCGACCCGCACGGCGGCCGGGTGGCCTATCGCGCCGCCGGCAAGCTTCCCGACGGGCCGGGCACGGCTGCGGTGCAGCACGCCGAGGGCACCGTCTCCGCGGCGGAGGTGTCCCGGCTGGCGAAGGCGCTGGGCCTCGAGGGCACACCGCGGACGGAGGGCACGTCCTGGAAGGTGGGGTCGGACAAGGACGGCTCCGGCCCGGCCCTCCGGGTGAACAAGCAGGCGCCGGGCACCTGGAGCTTCGCCCGGTACGGCTCCGGCGGTACGGACAACTGCGAGGGCGTCTCGGCCTGCTCGGGCACGAAGACGGTCCCCGGCGGCAGCGGTTCCCCGGTGGGCGAGGGCGCCGCCAGGGCCGCCGCGGCACCGATCCTGAAGGCGGTGGGGCAGGACGACGCCGCACTGGACACCCGGCAACTCATGGGCTCGGTAAGGGTGGTGAACGCCGACCCGGTGGTGGACGGACTTCCCACCTATGGCTGGTCGACCGGGATCCAGGTGGGCTCGGACGGTGAAGTGGTCGGCGGCAGCGGGCAGTTGAAGGCCCTGAAGAAGGGCGACAGCTATCCGGTGATCAGCGCGGGCGAGGCGCTGAAGCAGCTGAACGGGGCAACGTCCCGGACGGACGGGCGCGCGGACATCGGTGGGTGCGCCACCCCCGTACCGCTGCAGGACGGCTTGAAGTCGCCGCAGATCCATTGCGGAGCGCGGACCGGGGCGGAACGGCCGACGACGACCGTGACGGTCGACAGGGCCGTGTTCGGCCTCACGGCGCGGTACGTGGCGGGCAAGCAGACGCTCGTACCGTCCTGGCTCTTCTCGCTGCGGCCGGCCACGGGCGGCACGGGCGGGACCGTGTCGCAGATCGCCGTGGACCCCGCGTATCTGACGAAGGAGGCACCGTCGGCGACGACCCCGCCCCCGGGGGACACGGCGAAGACCTCGCGGCAGATCCTGTCGTACAGCGCCGACGGGCGGACGCTGTCGGTGACGTTCTGGGGCGGGGCGTGCAGCACGTACACGGCGAGTGCGAGCGAGGACGGGAAGTCGGTGCGGGTGACGGTGGCGGAGGCGAAGCCGGCCGGGAAGAAGGTCTGCGTCATGATCGCCAAGGAGCTGACCCGCACGGTGACGCTGGACGCGCCGCTCGGCGACCGGACCGTGGTCGACGCGGCGTCGGGCGGCGACGTGCCCCGCGACTGACGTCCGGCCCCGTACACACGACACAGAGGCGGGGGGGGGGGGGGGCCGGGGGGGGGGGGGGGGGGGGGGGGGGGGGCGGGGGGGGGGGGGGGCGGGGGGGGGGGCCCCCCCCCCGCCCGGGGGGGCCCCCCCCCGCCCCGGGTCCGGTTCCGCGGGGACGGGCGGGCGCCGGGCGCCCGGAGGGGCACG
>NZ_JBIWOS010000001.1:679326-1041368 GCF_044767885.1 Streptomyces sp. NPDC101194 | reverse complement strand
GGGCGGCCGCGGGCGGGGCCGCCCCCCCCCCCCCCCCCCCCCCCCCGCCCCCCCCCCCCCCCCCCCGGGGGGCCCCCCCCCCCGCCCCCCCCCCCCCCCGCCTCTGTGTCGTTCCGCGAGCGCCTTCAGGGGTCAGCTGAAGGAGTCGCCGCAGGCGCAGGAGCCCGTGGCGTTGGGGTTGTCGATCGTGAAGCCCTGCTTCTCGATGGTGTCGACGAAGTCGATGGAGGCGCCGCCCAGGTACGGAGCGCTCATCCGGTCGGTGACGACCTTGACGCCGTCGAAGTCCTTCACGACATCGCCGTCGAGCGAACGCTCGTCGAAGAAGAGCTGGTAGCGCAGGCCCGAGCAGCCGCCGGGCTGGACGGCGACGCGCAGCGCCAGGTCGTCACGGCCTTCCTGCTCCAGCAGGCCCTTGACCTTGGCTGCGGCGGCGTCGGACAGGAGGATGCCGTCGCTCACGGTGGTGGTCTCGTCCGATACGGACATCTGCTTCTCTCCCGGGTTGTACGGAGACTGCTTGCCGACGTTGCAACCGTCGGGACCACGGATTCATTCCGGGCCGAGCGCTTGCCTGTTCCATTCATGCTCGCACACCGGCCGCTCCCCGGGATGCGTCACATCGACACTATGGCCATCGTCAAAGTGACGTGAACCGGATATGATAGATAACGTCAATTAGACGAAAAGGCTCAAAGAAAGGGTACGTGACGTGACCACGGCCCACCCCGTCCAGGATCTCGACGTCCAGCCGACGCCCCTCGCCCTGCTCCTGCTCGGCCGGGAGGCCGACCCGAAGAGCGAGCGCGGCGTCGAGTGCCCCGGCGACCTGCCCTCCCCGTCCGACCCGGACCTGGTGGAGCGCGCCCGCGCGGCGAAGGAGAAGCTCGGGGACAAGGTGTTCGTCCTCGGCCACCACTACCAGCGCGACGAGGTCATCCAGTTCGCGGATGTCACCGGCGACTCGTTCAAGCTCGCCCGGGACGCGGCGGCGCGCCCGGAGGCCGAGTACATCGTCTTCTGCGGCGTGCACTTCATGGCGGAGTCCGCGGACATCCTGACCACCGACGACCAGAAGGTCGTGCTGCCGGACCTGGCGGCGGGCTGCTCCATGGCCGACATGGCCACCGCCGAGCAGGTCGCCGAGTGCTGGGACGTACTGACCGAGGCCGGGGTCGCCGGGCAGGTCGTGCCCGTCTCGTACATGAACTCCTCCGCCGACATCAAGGCCTTCACCGGGCGGCACGGCGGCACGATCTGCACCTCCTCCAACGCGAAGCGGGCGCTGGAGTGGGCCTTCGAGCAGGGCGAGAAGGTTCTCTTCCTGCCCGACCAGCACCTGGGCCGGAACACCGCGGTCCGGGACATGGGGATGACGCTGGAGGACTGTGTCCTCTACAACCCGCACAAGCCGAACGGCGGCCTGACCGCCGAGGAGCTGCGCGACGCGAAGATGATCCTCTGGCGCGGGCACTGCTCGGTGCACGGGCGCTTCTCGGTCGACTCCGTCAACGACGTGCGCGAGCGCATTCCGGGCGTCAATGTGCTGGTGCACCCGGAGTGCAAGCACGAGGTCGTGGCGGCGGCGGACCACGTCGGCTCGACGGAGTACATCATCAAGGCCCTGGAGGCGGCCCCGGCCGGCTCCAAGTGGGCGATCGGCACCGAGCTGAACCTGGTACGGCGCCTGGCGAACCGCTTCGCGGCCGAGGACAAGGAGATCGTCTTCCTCGACAAGACGGTGTGCTTCTGCTCGACGATGAACCGCATCGACCTGCCGCACCTGGTGTGGGCGCTGGAGTCGCTGGCCGAGGGGAACCCGGTCAACCGGATCGAGGTCGACCCGGAGACGGAGAAGTACGCGAAGCTGGCGCTGGAGCGGATGCTGGCGCTGCCGTAGGGGCGTCGAGGCGAGGCCGCCCGGTGCGGCCGCGCCCGTGGCGAGGCGGCACCGGACGCCGCTGGAGGGCTTCGCCGCCCGACGCGACGTCGGCGGACCGGGTTCCCCGGAACCTGCTCCTCGGAGGCCGCTGGAGACGCGGGAAGGCCCCGGCACCGTTCCCACGGTGCCGGGGCCTTCGTGTGCCTCGCGCGTCACGCCGTCGCGGGCTCGGGCTCCTCGGAAGTGGTCTCCTCCGGCTGCGCCGGAGCGGACAGACCTGCCTTCCTGGCCCGCTTGATCGCCTTCTTCTTCGCGCGGCGCTCCTTGCGGAGCTCCACCATCGCGTAGAGCGTCGGCACCAGGAGCAGCGTCAGCAGGGTCGAGGTGACCAGGCCGCCGATCACCACGACCGCGAGCGGCTGCGAGATGAAGCCGCCCTCACCGGTCACGCCCAGCGCCATCGGGAGCAGCGCGAAGATCGTCGCGAGTGCCGTCATCAGGATCGGGCGGAGCCGGTGGCGACCGCCTTCGAGGACCGCCTCGACGACGCCCATGCCCTGCGACCGGTACTGGTTGATCAGGTCGATCAGCACGATCGCGTTGGTGACCACGATGCCGATCAGCATCAGCATGCCGATCATCGCCGGCACACCCATCGGGGTGCCGGTGACCAGGAGCAGGCCGATCGCTCCGGTCGCCGCGAACGGGATGGAGACCAGCAGGATCAGCGGCTGGACCAGCGAACGGAAGGTCGCCACGAGCAGCATGAAGACGATCGCGATCGCGGCCAGCATGGCCAGGCCGAGCTTCAGGAACGCGTTGCTCTGGTCCTCGGAGACACCACCGATGGTGGCCGTGGCGCCGTCCGGGAGCTTCAGAGCGTTGATCTTCGTCTGGAGCGAGGCGCTGACCGCGCCGGTGTTGTCACCGACGGGCCGGGCGGTGATGGTCGCGGCGCGCTGGCCGTCGATCCGGGTCATCGAGACCGGCCCGGGGACCAGCTCGACATCGGCGATCCGACCGAGCGTCACCGGGCCGAGCGGGAGGTTCTTCAGCTCGGCCATCGTGGTCGCCGGGTGGGCCGACCTGATGACGACGTCACGCTCGGTGTCGTCCATGATCGCCTTGCCGGCCGGGGTCCCCCGCACCGCCCCGGCGACCGCCGCGCCGAGCGTGGCCTGGTCGAAACCGGCCTCCGCGGCCTTGGCGTTGGCCTTGACCGAGATCCGCGGGACGCTCTGCGCCAGGTCGCTCTGGACGTCGGTGACGTCCTTGAGCCCGGCCACCTCGGCCCGTACCTCTTCGGAGGCCTTCTTCAGGACGTCCGCGTCGGCGGCCTTGACCACGACGCTGAGGTCCTGGCTGCCGAAGCTGCCGCCCGCGGAGACGGTGGTGTCACCGATGCCGTCGAGCTTGCCGAGCTCCGTGTCCAGGCGCTTCTGCACGGCCTCGGAGTCGCCCGCGTCCTTCAGGGTGATCTGGTAGGAGGCCTGGTTGGAGCCCGTACCGCCGCCGAAGGCCGCCATGAAGCCGGAGGAGCCGACGGTGACCTGGTAGTCCTTGACGCCCTTGTCGTCGGTGAGGACCTTCTCGACCTTCTTGGCCGCCGCGTCGGCCGCCGCCAGGCTGGTGCCGGGGGCCAGCTCCTGCTTGATGGAGAGGACCTCCTGCTCGCCCTGGTCGAAGAAGTTGGTCTTCAGCAGCGGGGCCATGCCGAAGGTGCCGAGCAGCACCACGATGGCGATCACGATGCTGGTGACACGGCGACGGGTCGCGAAGCGCAGCACCGGGACGTACAGCCGCTGGAGCCGGCTGCGGGCCTCCTTCTCCTCGGCCTTGCGACGGGCCTCCTCCGGGTTCTCCGTGGCGCCCTCGGGGGCGCGCAGGAACCAGTACGACAGGACGGGCACGACGGTCAGCGAGACCAGCAGGGAGGCCAGCAGGGCCGCGGTGACGGTCAGCGAGAACGAGCCGAACAGTTCGCCGACCATGCCGCCGACGAGACCGATCGGCAGGAAGACGGCGACCGTGGTGAGGGTCGAGGAGGTGACCGCTCCGGCCACTTCCTTCACCGCGGTGATGATCGCCGACTGGCGCTCCTCGCCGTAGCCGAGGTGGCGCTTGATGTTCTCCAGGACCACGATCGAGTCGTCGACGACACGGCCGATCGCGATGGTCAGCGCGCCGAGCGTGAGCATGTTGAGCGACAGGTCACGGGTCCAGAGCACGATCAGCGCGAGGACCACGGAGAGCGGGATGGAGACCGCGGTGACCAGGGTGGAGCGCAGCGACGCGAGGAAGACCAGGATCACGATGACCGCGAAGAGCAGGCCGAGCGCGCCCTCGGTGGTCAGACCGGAGATCGCCTTGGAGACGGCGGGGCCCTGGTCGGAGACGACCGTCAGTTCGGCGCCGGCACCGAGGTCCTTGCGGAGGTCGGGGAGCTTGTCCTTGACCGCGTCCGAGATGGCGACGGCGCTGCCGTCCTTGTCCATCGTGGCCACCACGGCGAGGCTCGGCTTGCCGTTGGTGCGGGTGATGGAGACCGCGCTGGACGGCTCCTGCTTCACCGTGGCCACGTCGCCGACGCGGACCGGCTTGCCGGACTTGCCGGTCGCCGGGTCCTGGCCGGTGACCCGCAGGTCCTCGATCTGCTTCAGGGAGGTGAAGGCGCCGCCGACCTGGACGGTACGGCTCTTGCCCGACTCGGAGAAGGAGCCGGCGGGGACCGTGGCGCCACCCGCCTGGAGCGCCTGGGAGAGCGTCGCGGCGTTCAGACCGGCGGCGCCGAGCTTCTTGTCGTCGGGGGTGATGGAGACCTGGAGGTCCTGCACGCCGTCGACGGAGACCTGGCCGACGCCGCTGATGTTCTCCAGGGCGGGAACGACCGTGCGGTCCAGCTGGTCGGCGAGGGCCTGCTGGTCCTTGTCGGAGGTGACGGCGAGGACCACGGTCGGGATGTCGTCCGTCGAACCGGCGACGACCTGCGGGTCCACGGAGTCGGGAAGCTGGACGCGGGCCCGGTTCACCGCCTGCTGGATGTCGGCGACGAGCTGCTTGGTGCCCTCGCTGCCGAAGTCGAAGGTCGCCATGATGACGGCGTTGCCCTCGCTGGCGGTCGAGGTGGTGCCGGTGACACCGTCGACGGCCTTGATGGATTTCTCGAGCGGTTCGACGACCTGCTTCTCGACCACATCGGGGGACGCACCCTGGTAGGGGGCGAGCACCGACACCATCGGGAGTTCGATGGTGGGCAGCAGCTGCTGCTTGAGCTGCGGGATCGCGATCGCTCCGAACACGAGGGCGACGATCGAGATCAATCCGATCAAGGCCCGTTGCGCGAGGCTGAATCTGGACAGCCAGGACATGGGTGGGTCTCTCTTCTGTGGCTTACGCGGCAGATGGGCGGGCGGCTGGGGGACAGACCCGACCCACCTATACGATCGCCGACCCGCAGGGGCCCGGGCGTCGGCCCAGGGTCGCTTTCTTATGCCGCGCATACCGCAGGTGGAGTACGCCGTATCTCCACCCGTTACTCCACCCGGGGGCGCACCAGCCCCGATTCATAGGCAATTACCACCAATTGGGCCCGGTCCCGGGCACCCAGCTTCGCCATCGCCCTGTTCACATGGGTCTTCACGGTGAGGGGACTGACCACGAGCCGCTCGGCGATCTCGTCGTTGGAGTGCCCGCCCGCGACCAGGACCAGCACTTCGCGTTCGCGGCCGGTGAGCGCGGCGAGCCGGTCGGAGTACTCCGCGGCACTCGGTCCGTCGCCGTCCGCACTGCCGCCCTGCGCAAGGAAGCTGGCGATCAGCCCTTTGGTCGCGGCAGGTGAGAGCAGCGCCTCGCCGCCCGCGGCGACACGGATGGCGTTGAGCAGTTCCTCCGGCTCCGCCCCCTTGCCGAGGAAACCGGAGGCCCCGGCCCGCAGCGACTGCACCACGTACTCGTCCACCTCGAAGGTGGTGAGCATGACGACCCGCACGTCCGCCAGTTCCGGATCGGCGCTGATCATGCGGGTCGCGGCGAGTCCGTCCGTACCGGGCATCCGGATGTCCATCAGCACCACATCGGCACGGGTCGAGCGGGCGAGCGCGACGGCCTGCGCGCCGTCCGCCGCCTCGCCGACCACCTCCATGTCGGCCTCCGAGTCGACCAGCACCCGGAACGCGCTGCGCAGCAGCGCCTGGTCGTCGACGAGCAGCACCTTGATGGGCGGCGTCATGTGTTCTCCCCCGTCCGGCCCGCCGCGCCCGGCTCATCCGGCTCTGCCGTGCGGGCCTCGACGGGCAGGATCGCATGGACCCGGAATCCACCGCCGTAGCGGGGCCCGGCGGTGAGGGAGCCGCCGAGCGCGGTGACGCGTTCGCGCATGCCGAGGAGGCCGTGCCCACCGCCGTCCCCGTTGTGTCCTCCCCCGCCCGAGCCGTTGTCGATCACGGTCACCTCGGCCGTGGCCCCGACCCGTACGACACTCACCTCGGCCCTCGCCCCGGGGCCCGCATGCTTGCGCACATTGGTCAGCGCCTCCTGGATCACCCGGTACGCGGCCAGGTCGACGGCCGCGGGCAGTGGGGGCCGTCGGTCGGTGCAGGCCACCTCGACCGGGAGCCCGGCCCGCCGGACGGTGTCCACCAGCTCGTCGAGGGCGGCGAGGCCGGGGGCCGGTTCGGTCGGTGCCTCCGGGTCGCCGGACTGACGCAACAGCCCGACGGTGGCCCGCAGTTCGTTCAGCGCGGAACGACTCGCCTCCCGGACGTGGGCCAGCGCCTCCTTGGCCTGGTCGGGGCGCTTGTCCATGACGTGGGCGGCGACCCCGGCCTGGACGTTGACCAGGGCGATGTGGTGGGCGACGACGTCGTGCAGGTCGCGGGCGATCCGCAGCCGCTCCTCGGCGACCCGGCGCCGGGCCTCCTCGTCACGGCTGCGCTCGGCCCGTTCGGCGCGCTCCCGGATCGCGTCGACGAAGGCCCGCCTGGAGCGGACGGCGTCCCCCGCGGCCCCGGCCATACCGGTCCAGGCGAAGACGCCGAAGTTCTCCTGGCTGTACCAGGGCGGCGTACCGAAGAGCATCGCGGCGGCCGTCAGCGCGGCCATCGTGAGCAGGCCCACCCGCCAGGTGGTGGGCCGGTCGGTGCGGGAGGCGACGGTGTACAGCGCGATCACGGTGCTCATCACCACCGGGGCCGGCGGGTCGAACCACACCAGCTCGACGACGGTCAGCGCTGCGGTGGCCGCCAGCACCGGCATGGGGCTCCGCCGCCGCCAGATGAGCGCGACGGCACCGAGCAGCATCAGGAGCACGCTGGTCGCTTCGGGCGTACGGGTGCCGAAGGTGGGTCCGTCGGGTCCGCTCGGCTCGACGAACGATCCGATGATCATGGCCACGAGGACGGCCAGGGCGAGCGCCGCGTCCAGCGCGAGGGGATGGTCGCGCAGCCAGTGCCGGACGCGCTGAACCCCGGTTCCGAGGGTGGTCACGTCAAGCTACGTTACGGCGTGTCGCGCGGGAATCGTCCCGGTCGTACGGAGGCAGCGGGAATCGTCCCGGTCGTGTCGTACGAAGGCATCGGTACCGGACGCGCGGATCGGCGAAGCATCCGGAATGCGTGACACCCGGAAGGCGCCGAACGTCCGCGGCGCATTCCGGACGGCACCGCCGCGCCCCGGGGCCACCGGACCGGACACAGCGGTGCCCCGGGTCCGGCGGACCGGACACGGGGCACCGACTCGTGCGGGAGCTGGAGAACGCCCGGCGTCAGCCGGGGATCAGACCGTCGTCCCGGAGCATGGCGCGCACCTCTTCGAGGGTCGCGTCGGACGACGGCAGGATCAGCCCGGACGGCTCCAGGGAGTCGTCCGGCAAGGGCGTGCCGAGTTCGCGCACCCTGGCGAGGAGTGCGTGGAGGGTGGAGCGAAAGCCGGGGCCGTCACCCCGCTCCACCTCTGCGAGCAGTTCGTCGTCGAGCTCGTCGAGCTCGGCGAGATGGCTGTCGGCCAGTGCGACCTGGCCCTCCCCCATGATCCGTACGATCATGACGCCGCCTCAACTCTTGTCGAACCTGTGCGGGGACTGCGACGACTGCTGCTGCGCGGCATCCTGCGGGCCGCCCTCGATCGCCTGCTGCTGGGTGGAGCCGCCGGCCAGCTCGGCCTTCATGCGCTGCAGCTCCAGCTCCACATCCGTACCACCGGAGATCCGGTCCAGCTCGGCGGCGATGTCGTCCTTCGCCGTCCCGGTCGGGTCGTCCAGGGCTCCGGAGGCGAGCAGCTCGTCGATCGCGCCCGCCCGTGCCTGCAGCTGCTGGGTCTTGTCCTCGGCCCGCTGGATCGCCAGGCCGACATCGCCCATCTCCTCGGAGATCCCGGAGAAGGCCTCGCCGATCCGGGTCTGCGCCTGGGCGGCGGTGTAGGTGGCCTTGATGGTCTCCTTCTTGGTCCGGAAGGCATCGACCTTGGCCTGGAGCCGCTGGGCCGCGAGGGTGAGCTTCTCCTCCTCGCCCTGCAGCGTGCTGTGCTGCGTCTCCAGGTCGGTGACCTGCTGCTGGAGGGCGGCGCGCCGGGACAGCGCCTCGCGGGCCAGGTCCTCGCGGCCGAGCGCGAGCGCCTTGCGGCCCTGGTCCTCCAGCTTGGACGACTGACCCTGCAGCTGATTCAGCTGCAGCTCCAGCCGCTTGCGCGAAGTCGCCACGTCGGCGACCCCGCGGCGCACCTTCTGAAGCAGCTCCAGCTGCTTCTGGTACGAGTAATCGAGGGTCTCGCGCGGATCCTCGGCCCGGTCTAGGGCCTTGTTTGCCTTCGCGCGGAAGATCATCCCCATACGCTTCATGACACCGCTCATGGGCTTCGCGCGCCCCCTTCTGACGGACTGAGCTCCAGCACTCCAACAGAACCCACAGTACGGGCCCTGTCTCTATTACCGCACTGTTCGAGCACAGATGTGCTCCTCCCCAAGGACGACTGCGCCCGGTCACCGCTCCGGCCCAGGGAGTAGGTGGTGGTCGGGGAAGCCGGGTGACGACGTCCGTGCGGAACCCGTGGATACACCGGCGAGGACGCAGGCCGTTGCCGGATCGTTCCCGACCGGCCTGGGGTCCCGGCGATCGACCCCGTACCCTTGGGCCTTGTGTTCCGTAGCCGTTCGAAGGAAGAGAAGGCGCCCACCGGCAAGGTGACGGCGGACCTCTCCAAGCAGCCCCGCGACCCGCAGGCCCCCAAAGGTCGCCCCACCCCCAAGCGCAGCGATGCCCAGTCGCAGCGCCGTCGCGCCTCCAGCGGTGCGCCGCTCGACCGCAAGGAGGCCATGAAGCGGCAGCGCGAAGCGCGCCGTGTGGACCTGGCCAAGCAGCGCGAGGCGCTCGCCAGTGGCGACGAGCGCTATCTGCCGGTTCGCGACAAGGGCCCGGTGCGGCGCTTCGTCCGCGACTACGTGGACTCGCGTTTCTGCATCGCGGAGTTCTTCCTGCCGCTCGCTGTGATCATTCTGATCCTCAGCGTGATCCAGGTGCGGAACATCCAGAACATCTCCCTGCTGCTCTGGCTCATCGTGATCGTGCTGATCGTCGTCGACTCGATCGGTCTCGCCTTCCGCCTGAAGAAGCAGCTGAACGCACGCTTCCCCGATACGCCGAAGCGCGGCGCGGTCGCCTACGGGCTGATGCGCACGCTTCAGATGCGTCGGCTCCGGCTGCCGAAGCCGCAGGTCAAGCGCGGAGAGCGGCCCTGAGCACGGATATCTCCGGCCCGGTCGGCGGTCCTGCCGCCGACCTGCCGGACGGCGCTGCGCCCGCCCTGGTCACAGGATTCTCGGGAGCCACCCCGATGTGGCTGAAGGGGCTCGGCGGACTGCGCAACACCGTCCGCCAGGAGCTCGTCGCGCGACAGATCGACGAGCAGATAGCCGCCCGCTTCCCGGTCGGGCAGCGGCTGCGCGTCCTCGACGTGGGCATGGGCCAGGGCACCCAGGCGCTGCGCCTGGCCAGAGCCGGTCACACCGTCACGGGCCTGGAGTCCGACGCGGAGATGCTGCGGGTGGCCCGCGAGGCGCTCGGCGGCGAACCCGCGGGCATCCGTGAGCGGGTCCGGCTGATCGAGGGCGACGGCCTGGACACCGGGGTTCACTTCCTGCCCGGCAGCTTCGACGTGGTGCTCTGCCACGGCGTGCTGATGTACGTCCGGGAGCCGGACGCGATGCTGGCCGGACTTGCGCGGATGCTGGCCCCCGGCGGACTCCTCTCGCTGCTCGTGCGGAACGCCGACGCGCTGGCGATGCGGCCCGGGACCGCCGGGGACTGGGACGCCGCGCTGACCGCCTTCGACACGGACACGTACACCAACCGGCTGGGCCTCGCCGCCCGGGCCGACCGGCTGGACGCCCTGACGGCCACGCTGGCCGGGATCGCGGCGCCCCTGCACGCCTGGTACGGGGTGCGCGTCTTCACGGACGACGTCAGCAACGATGTGGATCTGCCGGCCGCCGCCGAACTGGAGCAGGTGCTGGCCGCGGAGGACCGGGCCGGGCGGACGGATCCGTACCGCCGGGTGGCCGCACTGCTGCACCTGTGCGGGGTCCGGGGCTGAGGTCCGCCCGGAACACCCCCCGTAACCCGTCCGGCGGATCGGAGTCGGGAAGGCGGCGAGGGGCGTCCGACGAATCCCCAGGACCGGCCCGCAGGCGCGAGCCGGTCGTCAAGGACGCCGGGAGGCGTGCCCGGTCAGCCTCTCCCGAGAGGCCGCCAAGGGGATCAAAAGCAACAATCCGGACATGGATGCCTTCCACTCCCGCAGCCCTGTATGTCGTCTGCTGCTGCCTCTGACCGCAGGTCTCTGTGCGCTCGCCCTGGTGAGCGGCTGCTCGGACGCGAGCTCCGATGCACCGAGCCCCGACCCCACCACGTCGGCCGCCGCCACTCGGGCCGCCAGTGATCTGCAGAGCGACTACCAGGCCGTGATCAAGAATGTGCTGCCGTCGGTCGTGCAGATCGAAGCCGGCAACAGCCTGGGCTCCGGCGTCGTCTACGACTCCAAGGGCCACATCGTCACCAACGCCCATGTGGTCGGCAACGAGAGGACGTTCAAGGTCACCGTCGCCACCGGCGAGAAGGTGGAGGACGCCACGCTGGTCGCCTCCTATCCGGAACAGGATCTGGCCGTCATCAAGCTGGACACCGTGCCGAAGGGGCTGAAGCCCGCGAAGTTCGGCAACTCGGACAAGGTCGAGGTGGGGCAGATCGTGCTGGCGATGGGATCGCCGCTCGGGCTCTCCTCCAGCGTCACCCAGGGCATCGTCTCGGCGCTCGGCCGGACCGTCAGCGAAAGCCGTGCGGGCGGTGGCACGGGCGCGACGATCGCGAACATGGTGCAGACCTCGGCGGCGATCAATCCGGGGAACAGCGGCGGCGCGCTGGTCAACCTCGACAGCGAGGTGATCGGCATCCCGACCCTGGGGGCGATCGACCCGCAGATGGGTGATTCCGCGGCACCGGGAATCGGGTTCGCGATCCCCGTGTCGATGGTGAAGACGGTCGCCGACCAGATCATCAAGAGCGGAAGGGTCACCGACTCGGGCCGGGCGGCGCTGAACATCGTCGGGCGCACGGTCGTCGACACGAACTACCAGCCGGCCGGAGTGGCACTGGTCAGCGTGACGAAGGACGGCGCCGCGGACAAGGCGGGGCTGCAGGTCGGCGACATCATCACCAAGCTCGGTGATCTCCCGGTCACGACGATCACGTCCCTGTCGGAGGCGCTGGCCTCGGACAAGCCGGGCCAGAAGGTCACCGTGACGTATCTGCGCAACGGGGCGGAGACGACGGTGAAGGTCACCCTGGGCGAGATCTGACCTCACGCCGCGGCCCGGACACGACCGGCCGGTCCGCAGCCGTACGGGCTCGACGGCAGGCCCGAGCCCGTACGCCCGGCACAGGGACCGACCCGTCACGCGTCGGGGCGGGTCAGTCCTGGTCGGCCTGGAGGCTCATGGGGCCGTAGATCTTCGTCGTGTCCTCGAAGAGCGTCACCTGGTCCGCCCCACCGTCGAGGAGTTCCTTCCAGTACTCACCGATCCAGGACTCCGCGTCGCCCTGCGTCGTGAATTCCTCCGGCCGCAGGGCCGGCTCCGTCTCCGTACCGTCGGACTTCTCGAACCGCCACGTCCACGCCATGTCCGCCTCCTGGGTCGCTTTGCTGCCCGCAGCCTAGTGCCTCCGACCGGTGACGGAACGGGGCGTGCGCCGGTCCGGACACCCCCCAGGTCGCGCAGCCGCCGCGCGGACGCGGGAGGATCGGAGGCGTGGAACTGACTCTGCTCGGCACCGGAGCCCCCGACGGGTTGCCGCGGCCCGATTGCCCATGCGCCGCCTGCGCCACCGCCCGCGGGGCACGCTCGCGGGCCGCGACCGCCCTGCTGATCGACGACGCGCTGCTGCTCGACCTCACGCCGGGCGCCGTGTTCGCGGCGGCCCGTGCGGGACACTCGCTCACCGGCGTACGGCAGGTGCTGCTCACCCACCCGCACGACGGGCCCGCCGTGGAACTGCCCGCCGGGCTGCCTCCGGCAGGACGGGTCCCGGACGGACGGGAGCTGACGCTGATCAGCGGGCATCGGGTGCGGGCGGTGCCGATGGACGCGCCGGGTACGGGCTACGAGGTGACCGCGCCGGAGGGCGCCCGGCTGCTCTACCTGCCACCGGGCGGCGCCCCCTCCGGTCTCGCGGACCGGGCGGCGCAGCCGTACGACATGGTGGTCGCCGATGTCGTCGGACGGCCGGACGCGGTGGCGCGGCTGCGGGCCGTCGAGGCGATCGGGCCGGCCACCGAGGTCGTCGCCGTCCACCTGGACCACGACGCGCCGCCCGGCGCCGAACTGGACCGGCGGCTCGCCGCGTCCGGCGCGCGGGCCGTGCCGGACGGGACGACGCTGGCGGTGGGCGAGTACCACGCGGTGCCGGAGGTGCCGCGGCGCACGCTGGTGACCGGCGGCGCCAGGTCGGGGAAGTCGGTGGAGGCCGAGCGGCGGCTGGAGACGTACCCCGAGGTGGTCTACGTGGCGACCGGCGGAGGCAGGGAGGGGGACGCGGAGTGGGCGGCCCGGATCGGACTGCACCGCGACCGCAGGCCGGCCGCCTGGCGCACCGAGGAGACCTGCGAGCTGGTGGAGCTGCTGGAATCGGACGGGCCGCCGCTGCTGATCGACTGCCTGTCGTTGTGGCTGACGGACGCGATGGACCGGGTGAACGCCTGGGACGACGCGGCATGGGCGGGCGGCGGCGAGGGCACGCTGCAGAAGCGGACCGCCGAGCTGGTCGCCGCGGTGCGCGGAACGCGGCGCACGGTCGTCGCCGTGACCAACGAGACCGGCTCGGGAGTGGTGCCCGCGTCGGCTGCCGGGCGACGGTTCCGGGACGAGCTGGGGCGGTTGAACGCCGCGTTCGCCGACGAGTGCGAGCAGGTGCTGCTGGTGGTGGCCGGACAGGTGCTGACGCTGCGCGGTTGACCGGAACACGTCGACGGGAACGGAGCGGGGGAACGTCATCGGACACGGAACGCCGAATCGCCGACGGAACGCGAGAACCAGGAGGAGCGGACATGGCAGGCGTACGACCGATGCTGAACGGGGTTCCCGAGACCCTGTTGTGGACGCTGTACAACCGGGCGTACGAGGCGGGGCAGCGCTACCCGGTGCTGGACGATCCGATGGCCCTGCGGCTGCTGGAGGATCTGGACTACCCCTTCGAGGAGCGGTTCGGGCGGCCGAACGCGTTCCACTCCCAGGCCCAGGGGCTGCGTTCCCGGTGTTTCGACCTGGCCGTGCAGAACTATCTCGCCGAGCGGCCAGAGGCCACGGTGGTCGCGCTCGGCGACGGACTGGAGACCGGCTTCTGGCGGGTCGACAACAACCGGCTGAACTGGCTGAGCGTGGAGCTGCCCGAGGTCGCCGAGCTGCGCCGGGCGCTGCTGCCCGCCTCCGACCGGCTGCGCACCCTGGCCCGGTCGGCGACCGATCTGTCCTGGCTGGACGAGATCGAGGACCCGGTGGGCCGCGGGGTCGTCGTGATGACGCAGGGGCTGCTGATGTATCTGCCTCCCCCCGAGGTACGGAGGATCCTGGCGGGCTGCGCCGAACGCCTGCCCGGCGGCGTCCTGGTCCTGGACACGATGGCGCGCTGGCTGGCCAGGGGCACGGTGACCGGTGCCTCGAAGGTCGGCCGGATGACCGTTCCGCCGATGCGCTGGGCGATGAACCCCGGCGAGCGGCACAAGCTGCGCGGCGCGCATCCGGCGATCACCGAGGTGCGGGCGCTGCGGCTGCCGCGGGGGCGGGGCGCGATGGGCGAACTGATCCGGCTCCAGTCGCTGTTGCCGGGGCTGCGGACCCTGACCCCCGCGATGACGCAGCTGCGGTTCGGAGGCGGAACCCCGCACTGACCGGGCGTCAGAAAGGTGACGGGTACTGTTCCGCAGTGAGCCCGCCGCCGGGCTCACCGACCGGCCCATTGGACGCATCGACCCGCGAGGCAGACCCCCGTGAATCTGGACGACTTCTCCGACCTGATCGAACGCCCCGACGGCGGCGTACGGCGCGACGCCGAGGAACGCCGGGAGCGCCTGGCCGTTCCTCCGGGCGCCCTCGGCCGCCTGGACGAGCTGGGCGAATGGCTCTCCGCCGCCCAGCAGTCCGTACCGGTCAGGGCGATCGAGCAGCCGCGCGTGGTGCTCTTCGCCGGCGACCACAAGGTGGCCGAGCTGGGTGTCTCCGGGCGCCCCGCCGGGACCGCGTACGAGCTGGTGCGGGCCACGCTGGAGGGTTCCACCCCGCTCGCCGTGCTGGCCCGGCAGTTCTCCGTACCGGTGCGGATCGTCGACGCCGGTCTGGACTGCGACCCGGAGCTGCTGCCCGAGCCGGTGGTCCGTCACCGGGTGCGGCGCGGCAGCGGCCGGATCGACATCGAGGACGCGCTGACGGCCGAGGAGGCCGAGCAGGCGGTGCGCCTGGGCATGACGATCGCCGACGAGGAGGCCGACTCGGGCACGGACCTGGTGGTGCTCGGCGATCTGAGCGTCGGCGGTACGACGGCCGCGGCCACGCTGATCGCGGCGCTGTGCGGCACGGACGCCTCGGTGGTCACCGGGCGCGGGGGTGCGGGCATCGACGATCTGGCGTGGATGCGCAAGTGCGCGGCGATCCGGGACGCGCTGCGGCGGGCCCGGCCGGTCCTCGGTGATCAGCTGGAGCTGCTGGCCACGGTGGGCGGTGCGGATCTGGCGGCCACGACCGGGTTCCTGCTGCAGTGCGCGGTGCGCAGGCTGCCGGTGATTCTGGACGGGGTGGTCTCCGCGGCCTGTGCGCTGGTGGGTCAGCGGGCGGCGTTCCGGGCACCGGACTGGTGGTTGGCGGGCCAGGCGAGCGGAGACCCGGCGCAGTCCAAGGCCCTGGACCGGATGGCACTCAACCCCTTGCTGGACCACGGCGTCATGGTGGGGGAAGGAAGTGGGGCATTGCTCGCACTTCCGCTTGTTCGGGCCGCGGCCGCACTGGCGGCGGAGCTGCCCGAGCGCGCACCCGTCGCCGATGAGAAGGACGGTGCCGGCGAAGAGGCCGACGGAAGCGGAACCGACCACGACGCGACCGACGGCTGACGGACCCGGCAGAGCTGCGGTCGCCGAACAATCGACCGCAGCACAGTTCCCTCATGGTGCGTGATGCAACATATGATCGCTTTTCATGGGAGAGGTCCGATTGTCCACCGAGGTTTCCGGGCGGGGCAGCCCCCGGGCACGGAGCACCGTCCGGTCACGCCGCAGTGCCGCGTTCACCATCTGGTACCTGCGCGTCGTGTCGTTCATCAATTTCCTGAGCGCCGTCTGGGTCACGCTCGGGAACGACCTGCGCCGCCACAACACCGCGAACTACTTCACCCCGTACCTGCTCACCGCGGGCTTCTCCTCCGGGGTGGTCGCGCTCTTCCTCGCGATCACCATGCGCCGCCGCAAGCGGGCCGCCTGGATCGTGAACATGGTGGTGAGCAGTCTTCTGCTGCTGCTCTTCGTCCTGGTGATCCCGTTCCCGGAGGTGCGGCAGTATCCGCAGAACTGGATCTCGCTGGTGCTGACCGCCGTCTTCGTGCTGGCCCTGGTCCTCGGGCGGCGTGAGTTCTACGCGAAGGGCGACCGGTCCAACCCCCGGCTGGCCGCGATCGTCGCGGGCGGCGGACTCCTGGTCACCTCGCTGATCGCCGCGGGCCTGGTGACCCTCACCAACACCGCGCACGACGAATACCGTTCGACCTTCCTGGACCGCTGGCGCTACGGCACCCTGCGGCTGGTCTCGATCACCGACAACGACACCAACTACCCCGGGATCACCACGCCCGGCTGGGTCAACGTCAGCATCAACATCCTCTCCACCCTGCTGCTGATCGCCGTCGTGTACGCGGCGTTCCGGGCCCGCCGGGCCGTCGACCCGATCACCTCCGAGGACGAGGCCCGGCTGCGCGTACTGCTCGACAAGCACGGCGAGCGGGACTCGCTCGGGTACTTCGCGCTGCGCCGGGAGAAGAGCGTCATCTGGTCGCCCACCGGGAAGGCCGCCGTCGCCTACCGCGTGGTCGGTGGGGTCTCGCTGGCCTCCGGCGATCCCATCGGAGACCCGGAGGCGTGGCCCGGAGCGATCGAGCCGTGGTTGGCCGAGGCCCGCGAGCACGGCTGGATCCCGGCCGCGATGGGGGTGAGCGAGGAGGGCGGCACCGTCTACGCGCGGCACGGCCTCGACGCCCTGGAACTGGGCGACGAGGCGATCGTGGAGACCGCCGAGTTCACCCTCGAGGGACGCGCGATGAGGACCGTCCGCCAGGCCTACAACCGGGTCAGACGCGCCGGGTACGACGTGACCGTCCGCCGGCACGCCGAGATCCCCGCCGACGAGATGGCCGAACTGGTGCGGCGCGCCGACGACTGGCGCGACGGGGCGACCGAGCGCGGTTTCTCGATGGCGCTGGGCCGGCTGGGCGATCCGGCGGACGGGCAGTGCGTCATGCTCGAATGCCGCGACGCGCCCAGCGAGGAGGGTGGCGGTCCGGGCGAGTTGCGCGCGGTGCTGAGCTTTGTGCCGTGGGGACCGAACGGCCTCTCGCTGGACCTGATGCGCCGTGACCGGGACGCCGAGAACGGCCTGATGGAGTTCATGGTCATCGAACTCCTTCAGCGCGCAGAGAAGATCGGGATCACCCAGGTCTCGCTGAACTTCGCGATGTTCCGGTCCGTCTTCGAGCGGGGTTCACGGCTCGGCGCCGGACCGGTGCTGAGGCTGTGGCGCTCCATGCTCAGCTTCTTCTCGCGCTGGTGGCAGATCGAGTCGCTCTACCGCGCCAACGCCAAGTACCGGCCGATCTGGGAGCCGCGCTTCATGCTCTTCGAGAAGAGCTCGGACCTGCTGCGCATCGGCCTCGCTGCGGGCCGGGCCGAAGGGTTCCTGGAAGCACCCGGACTGCCCAAGTGGCTGCACCGCTCGCATCTCGGGACCCGTGGATGAGACCGGTGCGCGCCCTGCGCAGGGCGGCCCTCCACGAGTGGGGCCCGCTGTTCTCGACCGTACGTGACGCACTCGCCACCTCCCGGTTGCAGGCGATCCCGATGACGCTCGCGGCCGTCTGCCTGACGGCGCTGGTCCAGATGGTGCAGAACCAGTCCTGGGGGTACGGGCCGGTGCACGACCTCGGGGCGGTGCGGGCCGAGGACCCGCTGTGGGCGGCCCTGCTGCGCACCCCGCTGTCGCTGTTCGTCCCGGCACTGGACCTGCCGGTGTGGGGGGCGCTGGTGCAGATCCTGGTGGTGTTCGGGACCGCAGAGATCTGTCTGGGCCGATGGCGCACCCTGCTGATCGCGTACGTCGCGACACTGGCCGGGACGATGTACGCGCGGATCGGTGTCTCGATCGATCCCGAAGGGCTGTTCGGGCTGCCCGCGACGGATGCCAAGGTCGTCGACACCGGCCCGTCGGCGGCGGTGGTCGGGCTGGCCGTCTACGTATGTCACGTCTACCGGGCCTGGTTCACCGGGGCACTGGTGATCGCGGCGATGGTGGCCGAGATGATCTTCAAGAACAATCTGGCGGGCAAGGAGCACCTCGCCGCGATCGCCGCGGTGCTCGTGCTGTGCGCCGCCACGGTCCGCCGGGACCGGCGCCGGCTTCAGCGCCGCCGGACTCAGGGCTTGGGGCCCGGGGCCGGGGACCGGTCCGGTGCGCCGCCGATCAGGTCCTGAAATCTGCGGCTCGGGCCCGCCCAGCGCGCATCGTGGTGGTACGCGCGCAGCACCGCTCGCGCACGGCTGCGATGGCGCTTTCGGTAGAAGCGCCTCGCCCACATCGAGGTCGGCCGGGCCAGCCGGATCGCCCCGATCAGCGCGACGAACGGAACGAGGGTGCCGATGACCGCGAGCCGCGCCTTGCCCTTGAACAGGGAGATCAGCACGAAACAGAAGTTGACGGCCAGGGTCAGGACGACCCCGAGCCTGCTCTGCTGCTCCTCGGCGCTCAGCTCGTTCACGCCGAACGGCGAGAATCCGGCCAGGACCAGCAGCACCAGCGCCGCCGTGAGGACCACGACCTCCACGCTCCGGCGGCCCTCCTCGGTCCAGTACACGTCGTCGAGGTGGAGGATCAGGGCGAACTCGTCCAGCACCAGACCCGCGCCCATGCCGAAGATCACCGCGCACACCCCCGCGGTGACGCCGTGGCGTCCACTGGCGACCGCCCCGAAACCGCCGACGACGCTGAGCACCACCCCGGGCACCACGTGATGGATGTGCACTCCGCCGGGCGTGATGTTGCGGAACGGCCCCCTCCCAGCCCTGATCATCCGGGTGATGAACCGGGTGACGACGAAGGTGAGCACAAAGGCGGCCAGGGCGAGGAGCAGCGGCAGCTTCCCCGGCTCGACGATGTTGCGATCGAACCAGTGACCCATGCCACCCACTCCCGATAGGACGCTTCCGTCACGATCTGTCGCGTTCTGTCCAATCTATCGACCTGTCGCAGCGATTAGCCTGCGCGCCGTGACCTCCCTGAACAGCCATGGCCTGCGTTTCGCCTTCGGCACCCTGACCGTGCTCCCCGTCCGCGTCACCCGCTGGGACCGCGGAACCGCCCGCGCCGGGATGCTGTGCGCGCCGCTGGCCGGCCTCGTCGTGGGGCTGCTCGCGGCGGTGCCCGGCGGCCTGTTGCTGCTGCTCGGCTCCGGCCCGCCGCTCGCCGCGGCAGCGTCCGTCGCCGTACCGGCCGTGCTGACCCGGGGGCTGCACCTGGACGGCCTCGCGGACACCGCGGACGGCCTGGGCAGCGGCAGACCCGCCGACGACGCCCTGCGGATCATGAAGCGGTCGGACATCGGGCCGTTCGGTGTGATCACCCTGCTGTTCGTGCTGCTGGCCCAGGTCGCGGTCCTCGACCAGCTGTACGGGCAGGGCTGGGCGCGGGGAGCGGTGGCGGCGGTCGTCGCGGCGGTCACCGCCCGGCTGGCGCTCACGCTGGCTTCCCGCCAGGGCGTGCCGGCGGCCCGTCCGGAGGGACTGGGCGCGGCGGTGGCGGGCACGGTCACGCTCCGGGACGCAGTAGCGGTCGGCGCAGTCGTGGTCGTGGCCTGCGCGGGGGCGGGCGCGCTGCTCGGCGGGTACGGAGCACCGCACCACGCCCTCGCCGCGCTGGTCGCCCTCGGTGTCGCCCAACTCCTGCTGCGCCACTGCGTGCGGCGCTTCGGCGGCGTGACCGGCGATGTCTTCGGCGCCCTGGCGGAGACGGCGGCGACGGCGGCCCTGGTGATGCTGGCCCTCGGTTAGGGCCTCCCGTCCGGATCAGGCCGGGCTCGCGCGGCCCGGTGCCGCGCCCCGCCGCGTCGTCGTCGGTCGGGGCCCGGCCCGGACGACCGGCCGGGACCTGTCCGCCCCCGCTCCGGGACGGTCCTCAGGCACGGGCCCCCGGGCATTCCTGGCGCCAGGCTCCGAGCTCGTACTTCTTGAGCAGTGAGCTGAGCCCCAGCCGCTTCGACCCGGCGCAGAACCGGGAGACCGGCAGCTCGTACTCCACGTGGAAGACGGCCTTGTCCGCCTTCACGAACGGGGTGAGCGCCTCGCACTCGTCGTACTGCGCGCACTGTTCGTTGACCGCGAAGTCGAAGTCCGGCTCCAGCTCCGGGATCTGGCCGAGGTCGTTCTTCAGGCCGACGGCGAGTCCGTGGCGGTGTGCGATGCGCGCGATGAGCCGGTTGTAGCGCAGCTGGTCGGCGGCGGTCAGCGGGAAACCCGTGCGGTTGCGGTAACCGTCCATGTTGTCGGGCTCCACCGCGTCGAAGCCCTTCTTCGCGCACATCGCGATCCGTTCCTCCATCAGCGGCTCCAGGACGTCCGTGCGGCGGATGTCGAGCCAGCGCTCCCCCTCCCATCCGTTGCCCTTGCCCCGGACCGAGGCGGGGAACTTCCCGGCGTCCGGGCGGAATTCCTCCCAGGCACCGGTGGAGAGGTAGCAGATCACCTTGCGGCCCCGGCGGTGCAGGTCGGAGACGGCCGAGGCCTTGTGCTCGAAGCCGTCGATGTCGTACACCGGGACGTCCACGGTGGGGTCCAGCCGGCCGGAGAGCTGCCACTGCCAGCCGATGCCGGCCTTCGGCCGCCAGTGGTCCTTCGCGCCGCTCTCCGGCGCCGAGGTGCAGCCGGTCAGCAGGACCAGCACAGCCAGCAGAATCGGCACGGCGACCGGCAACGCCGGTCCCGGTCGTGTCACGCGTGCAGCCCCATGGGCGCGCATGGTTCTCCCCCCATGGGTCGGTCTCACCGACAACGACCCTACTTCCACGGCGCGTTCGTGCCGCACGGCCCCCGCTCCCGCCGCCCGCGGTCCCGGCCGCGGCGCCACGACGGGCCGCGGACGGCCCGCCGCCGTGATCCCGCAGCAAAGGCGCGCGTAGGCTCATTCCCGGCACATTGCGGCGGCGTCTACGATGCGCCGGGCACGGTCGACCCACCCCTCGACCGACAACGAACTCAACGGAAGCGAGATTTCACCACCGTGACTGCTCTCACTCTCAGCACTGCCGGTGCGGCGACGCTGCGCGCCGACGCACTCGTCGTCGGCGTCGCCAAGGGCGCTGGGTCCAAGTCTGGGAACCTGGTCCTCGCGCCGGGTGCCGAGGCCGTGGACAAGGCGTTCGGCGGAAAGCTCGCCACCGTCCTGGAGGCCCTGGGCGCCGCGGGTGCCGAGGGCGAGGTGACCAAGCTCCCCGCGCCCGACGGCCTCAAGGTCCCGGTCGTCATCGCGGCCGGCCTCGGCTCCGTCCCGGAGAAGGACGCGGCGTACGACGCCGAGGCACTGCGCCGGGCCGCGGGTTCGGCCGCCCGTGCCCTGAGCGGCTCGAAGAAGGCCGGCTTCGCGCTGCCCGTCGCGTCCGCCGAGGACGCCGAGGCGATCGCCGAGGGCGCGCTCCTCGGTGCGTACGCCTTCACCGCGTACCAGGGCGGCGAGAACAAGCTGGCGCCCAAGGGCAAGAAGAACGGCAACGGCGCGAAGCTGCCGCTCGGCGAGGTCGCCCTGCTCGGCACCAAGCCGCGTGACAAGGCGTTCAAGGCGGCCGCCGAGCGTGCCGTCGCGGTCGTCGAGGAGATCAACCGCGCCCGCGACCTGATCAACACCCCGCCGAACGACCTGTACCCCGAGTCCTTCGCCGCCGTGGCCACCGCCGCGGGCAAGGAGCACGGCATCAAGGTGCAGGTCCTCGACGAGAAGGCGCTCGTCAAGGGCGGCTTCGGCGGTCTGCTGGGCGTCGGCCAGGGCTCGACCCACGGCCCGCGCCTGGTGAAGCTCGCCTACACGCACCCGAAGGCGGAGAAGACCCTGGCCCTGGTCGGCAAGGGCATCACCTACGACTCGGGCGGCATCTCGCTGAAGCCGGCCGGTCACAACGAGACGATGAAGTGCGACATGAGCGGCGCCGCCGCCGTGTTCGCGAGCGTCGTCGCGGCCGCCCGTCTGGGCCTCCAGGTCAATGTCACCGGCTGGCTGGCACTGGCCGAGAACATGCCGTCGGGCAACGCCACCCGCCCCGGTGACGTGCTGCGCATGTACAGCGGCAAGACCGTCGAGGTGCTGAACACGGACGCCGAGGGCCGGCTCGTCCTCGCCGACGCGCTGACCCGCGCCTCGGAGGAGAACCCGGACGCGATCGTCGACGTGGCGACCCTGACCGGCGCCATGGTGCTGGCGCTGGGCAACCGCACCTTCGGCATCATGGCGAACGACGACGCCTTCCGTACCTCCATCCACGAGATCGCCGAGGAGGTCGGCGAGGCCTCCTGGCCGATGCCGCTCCCCGCCGACCTGCGCAAGGGCATGGACTCCCCGACCGCCGACATCGCCAACATGGGCGAGCGGATGGGCGGCGGCCTGGTCGCCGGTCTGTTCCTGAAGGAGTTCGTGGGCGAGGGCATCGCCTGGGCGCACCTGGACATCGCGGGCCCGGCCTTCCACGAGGGCGCGCCGTACGGCTACACGCCGAAGGGCGGCACCGGTTCCGCCGTCCGCACGCTGGTGAAGCTGGCCGAGCGCACGGCTGCCGGCGACCTCGGCTGAGGCAGCAGCGACCTACGGCCCCGGGCATACGTCCGGGGCCGTACGTGTTCTCCGGTCGGCATCGCTGCACGGATCCGGCAGGTTTCGCTCTCAACGAAATCCAAATGTCTCTACGCAGCGGTAACCACCCGAGACGGTTGATCATCCGTCTCAGACCCGGGCCCCGCGTCCCGCCCACCGTCAACAAGTGCGAAGATGGGTTCTCGGCAGGACAGGGCCCCCACCACAGGGCCGAATAACAAAAGCGGCCGAACACCAGCCGACCGGCCGGTCATCCCCCAGCGACGGGGCCCGGCGTACGGCGCACATGCATGGAGGACGTGACGTGGCGAACGACGCCAGCACCGTTTTCGACCTAGTGATCCTCGGCGGTGGTAGCGGCGGTTACGCCGCGGCCCTGCGCGGAGCGCAGCTGGGCCTGGACGTCGCTCTGATCGAGAAGGGCAAGGTCGGCGGCACCTGCCTGCACAACGGCTGCATCCCCACGAAGGCCCTGCTGCACGCCGGCGAGATCGCCGACCAGGCGCGCGAGGCCGACCAGTTCGGTGTCAAGGCCACCTTCGAGGGCATCGACATCGAGGCCGTGCACAAGTACAAGGACGACGTGATCTCGGGCCTGTACAAGGGTCTGCAGGGTCTCATCGCCTCGCGCAAGGTCACCTACATCGAGGGTGAGGGACGGCTCTCCTCCCCCACCTCGGTGGATGTGAACGGCCAGCGCGTCCAGGGCCGCCACGTGCTGCTCGCGACCGGCTCCGTGCCGAAGTCGCTGCCGGGCCTGGAGATCGACGGCAACCGCATCATCTCCTCGGACCACGCGCTGAAGCTGGACCGCGTCCCGAAGTCCGCCATCGTGCTGGGCGGCGGCGTCATCGGCGTCGAGTTCGCCTCGGCGTGGACGTCCTTCGGCACCGATGTCACGATCATCGAGGGTCTGAAGCACCTCGTCCCGGTCGAGGACGAGAACAGCTCGAAGCTTCTTGAGCGCGCCTTCCGCAAGCGCGGCATCAAGTTCAACCTCGGTACGTTCTTCCAGAGCGCCGAGTACACGCAGGACGGCGTCCGCGTGACCCTCGCCGACGGCAAGACCTTCGAGGCCGAGGTGCTGCTGGTCGCCATCGGCCGCGGCCCGGTCTCGCAGGGCCTGGGCTACGAGGAGGCCGGCGTCGCGATGGACCGCGGCTACGTCCTCGTCGACGAGTACATGCAGACCAACGTGCCCACCATCTCGGCCGTGGGCGACCTGGCCCCGACGCTCCAGCTCGCGCACGTCGGCTTCGCCGAGGGCATCCTGGTGGCGGAGCGGCTGGCCGGTCTGAAGACCGTTCCGATCGACTACGACGGTGTCCCGCGGGTGACGTACTGCCACCCCGAGGTCGCCTCCGTCGGCATCACCGAGGCCAAGGCCAAGGAGCTCTACGGCGCGGACAAGGTCGTCGCTCTGAAGTACAACCTCGCGGGCAACGGCAAGAGCAAGATCCTCAAGACCGCGGGCGAGATCAAGCTCGTCCAGGTCAAGGACGGTGCCGTGGTAGGCGTCCACATGGTCGGTGACCGTATGGGCGAGCAGGTCGGCGAAGCCCAGCTGATCTACAACTGGGAGGCGCTGCCCGCCGAGGTCGCGCAGCTCATCCACGCCCACCCGACGCAGAACGAGGCGATGGGCGAGGCCCACCTGGCCCTCGCCGGCAAGCCGCTGCACTCCCACGACTGATTCAGTCGACCGGGCGCGACGACCGACCTACTTCCGCACTTTCGTAAGGAGCAACTGAAACCATGTCGGTTTCCGTAACCCTTCCGGCGCTCGGCGAGAGCGTCACCGAGGGCACTGTCACCCGCTGGCTGAAGGCCGAGGGCGAGCGCGTCGAGGCCGACGAGCCGCTGCTCGAGGTTTCGACCGACAAGGTCGACACCGAGATCCCGGCCCCGGCGTCCGGCATCCTCTCCGCCATCAAGGTCGCCGAGGACGAGACCGTCGAGGTCGGCGCCGAGCTGGCCGTCATCGACGACGGCACGGGCGCGCCGGCTGCCGCCGCGGCTCCGGCCGCCGAGCCCGCCGCCGTCCCGGCCCCGGCCCCCGCCGCCGAGGCTCCCGCAGCCCCGGCCCCCGTGGCCGCCGCACCGGCCGCCGCCGCACCGGCCGGTGGCGCCGCCGGTACCGACGTCACCCTTCCGGCGCTCGGCGAGAGCGTCACCGAGGGCACCGTCACCCGCTGGCTGAAGGAGGTCGGCGAGGAGGTCACGGAGGACGAGCCCCTCCTGGAGGTCTCCACGGACAAGGTCGACACCGAGATCCCGGCCCCGGTTTCCGGTGTGCTGCTGGAGATCGTCGTCGCCGAGGACGAGACCGCCGAGGTCGGCGCGAAGCTCGCCGTCATCGGTGCCCCGGGTGCCGCTCCGGCGGCCGCCCCGGCACCGGCCGCACCGGCACCCGCCGCCGCCCCGGCTCCGGCCGCTCCGGCACCGGCTCCGGCCGCCCCCGCTCCGGCTCCGGCTCCGGCCCCGGTGGCGCCCGCCGCCCCGGTCGCCGCTCCGGCTCCGGTGGCCCCGGCCGCTCCGGCGCCCGTCGCCGCCCCGGCTCCGGTCGCCCCGGCCGCTCCGGCCGCGACCTCCGGTGACGACGGCGCGTACGTCACGCCGCTGGTCCGCAAGCTCGCCGCCGAGAGCGGCGTCGACCTGGGCGCGGTCAAGGGCACCGGCGTCGGTGGCCGTATCCGCAAGCAGGACGTCGTCGCCGCCGCGGAGGCCGCCAAGGCCGCCGCTGCTCCGGCTCCGGCTCCGGCCGCCACGGCTGCCCCGGCAGCCGGCAAGGCGCCGAAGCTGGAGGTGTCCCCGCTGCGCGGTCAGACGGTCAAGATGACCCGCATGCGCAAGGTCATCGGCGACAACATGATGAAGGCGCTGCACTCGCAGGCCCAGCTGACCTCGGTCGTCGAGGTCGACGTCACCAAGCTGATGAAGCTGCGCAACCAGGCGAAGGACGCCTTCGCGGCCCGTGAGGGCGTCAAGCTCTCGCCGATGCCGTTCTACGTCAAGGCCGCCGCCCAGGCGCTGAAGGCCCACCCGGTCATCAACGCCCGGATCAACGAGGACGAAGGCACCATCACGTACTTCGACTCGGAGAACATCGGCATCGCCGTGGACGCCGAGAAGGGTCTGATGACTCCGGTCATCAAGGGTGCGGGCGACCTGAACATCGCCGGCATCTCGAAGAAGACCGCCGAGCTGGCCGGCAAGGCCCGCGGTGGCGGCCTGACGCCGGACGACATGTCCGGTGCCACCTTCACCATCAGCAACACCGGTTCGCGCGGTGCCCTGTTCGACACGGTCATCGTGCCGCCGAACCAGGCGGCCATCCTGGGCATCGGTGCCACCGTCAAGCGTCCGGCCGTCATCGAGACCGCCGAGGGCACCGTCATCGGTGTCCGCGACATGACGTACCTCTCGCTCTCCTACGACCACCGTCTGGTGGACGGCGCCGACGCCGCCCGCTACCTGACCGCGGTCAAGGCGATCCTGGAGGCCGGTGAGTTCGAGGTCGAGCTCGGCCTCTGAACACCACGGCTGTAACCAGCCTCACCAGTGGCGCCCCCGTCCGGAACACTTCCGGACGGGGGCGCCGCCGTATTGTCTAGACACCACCGGTCGCCCCGGCAGCCGTGATGGTGCGGACAGCACCGGTTTGCCCCGAAGGAGCCCCTCATGACCCCGCCCGTCGTCCACTCGCTGCGCGAACAGATCCGCGAGCACATCGTGGACGGGATCGTCAGCGGGCGCTGGAAGCCCGGTGAGCGGATCGTGGAGCGCCGGATCGCCACCGAGCTGGAGGTCAGCCAGACGCCCGTGCGCGAGGCCCTGCGGGAGCTGGAGACGCTCCGGCTGATCGAGTCGGCGCCCAACAAGGGCGTACGGGTCCGCAATCTCACGGCGGCCGACCTGGAGGAGAGCTACCCGGTACGGGCCGGCCTGGAGCAGATCGCGGCGGAGCTGGCGGCTCCGGCCCTCGGCGAGGACTGCTCGCGCCTCGCACCGCACGTGGCGGCGCTCTACGAGGCGGACCGGCTGGCCGACGGCGAGGCCCAGGTCCGGCACACCGTGGGATTCCACCGCGAGATGGTGCGGGCCGCCGGGAACGCCGTGCTGCTGCACACCTGGGAGGGGCTGGGCATCGAGGTGTTCACCGCCCTGTCGATCCGGTGGCTGGGTACCGTGCAGAAGTCGTACGCGGAGGAGCACGAGGCGCTCATCGAGGCGTTCCTGCGCAAGGATCCGGACATCGGAGTACTGGTCAAGGCGCATGTGCTCGGCTGTGCGCCGCGCGCCTGAGGGGCACGGTCGAAGGGCCGACGCATCTGTCGAGAGGGTTGCTCGCCCGTGCAGGTGAGCGCCCCTTTTGCCAGCAAAATCCCGTCACTCCGTGCCCCGTCCCGCGGCACCGAATGCCACTTTTCTTCATATCGAGAAGTTTTGCCGTTCATCCTTTGATCGATCATCGATCGACGGCTTACAGTTCAGTCCGCGGGCCCACCGGCCCCATCGCCCTGTCCTGCCAGTCAGGGCCTTTCTCCACCCCCCTCCACTCCGGAAGGCGGCGATCATGACCGACCCCGTAGGAAAGCTTCCGAGCGAGCTCGACCAGCTCCCGGACCGCGACCCCGAGGAGACCGCCGAATGGGCGGCCTCCCTGGATGCCGTCACCAAGGCCGCGGGCCCGCACCGCGCCGCATACCTGATGCGTCGCTCGCTCCAGCACGCCGAGGGCGCCGGTCTCGCGCTGCCCAAGCTGCTGGAGACCGATTACGTCAACTCCATCCCGACCGCCGCCGAGCCCGCGTTCGACGGCGACCTGGAGATGGAGTCCCGGATCACCGCCTGGAACCGCTGGAACGCGGCCGCGATGGTCACCCGCGGCTCCCGGCTCGGCGTCGGCGGCCACATCGCCACCTTCGCCTCGGCGGCCTGGCTGTACGAGACCGGCTTCAACCACTTCTTCCGCGGCAAGGAGGGGGACGGCTCCGGCGACCAGCTCTACATCCAGGGCCACGCCTCCCCCGGCATCTACGCCCGCGCCTTCCTCGACGGCCGGCTCAGCGAGCAGCAGCTCGACAACTTCCGCCAGGAGGCGGGCGGCGACGGCCTGCCGTCCTACCCGCACCCGCGGCGGCTGCCCTGGCTGTGGGAGTTCCCCACCGTGTCGATGGGCCTCGGCCCGCTCTCGGCGATCTACCAGGCGCGCTTCAACCGCTACCTGGCCAACCGCAACATCAAGGACACGTCGAACTCGCACGTCTGGGCCTTCCTCGGCGACGGCGAGATGGACGAGCCCGAGTCGACGGCGGCCCTCGCCCTCGCGGCGCGCGAGCGGCTCGACAACCTGACCTTCGTCATCAACTGCAACCTGCAGCGACTCGACGGCCCGGTCCGCGCCAACTTCCGCGTGGTCCAGGAGCTGGAGGGCGCGTTCCGCGGTGCCGGCTGGAACGTCGTCAAGACGCTCTGGGGCACCGCCTGGGACGAGCTGTTCCAGCTGGACACCACCGGTGCGCTGGTCCGCCGGCTCCGGGAGGTCCCGGACGCGCAGTTCCAGACGTACGCCACCCGCGACGTCGCGTACATCCGCGAGCACTTCTTCGGCGCCGAGCCCGCGCTCGCCGAGCTGGCGAAGCTGCTCACCGACGCGAAGATCGCCGAGTGCTTCCACACCTCGCGCGGCGGCCACGAGGCCCGCAAGGTGTACGCGGCGTACAAGGCGGCCGTCGAGCACAAGGGCGCGCCGACCGTGATCCTCGCCCAGACGGTGAAGGGCTACACGCTCGGCCCCGGCTTCGAGTCGCGCAACGCCAACCACCAGATGAAGAAGCTCTCCGGCAAGGAGTTCCGCGCCATGCGGGACCTGCTGGACCTGCCGATCCCGGACTCGAAGCTCGACGACGGCCTGGTGCCGTACGGCCACCCGGGCGCGGACTCCCCCGAGGTCCGCTACCTCCAGGAGCGCCGTGCCGCCCTCGGCGGTCCCGCCCCGGCCCGCCGGGTCCACGCGGTGGCGCTGCCCGAGCCCGACGAGCGCGCGTTCGCGGCGCTGAAGAAGGGCTCCGGCAAGCAGGAGCTGGCCACCACGATGGCGTTCGTACGCCTGGCCAAGGACCTGATGCGGGACAAGGAGACCGGCAGGCGCTGGGTTCCGATCGTCCCCGACGAGGCGCGCACCTTCGGCATGGAGGCGCTGTTCCCGTCGGCCGGCATCTACTCGCCGCTGGGACAGACCTACGACCCGGTCGACCGCGACCAGCTGATGTACTACAAGGAAGCCAAGGACGGCCAGGTCCTCAACGAGGGCATCACCGAGGCCGGCGCGATGGCCGACTTCATCGCCGCGTCCACGTCGTACGCGACGCACGGCGAGCCGATGATCCCCTTCTACATCTTCTACTCGATGTTCGGCTGGCAGCGCACGGGCGACCAGTTCTGGCAGCTCGGCGACCAGCTCGGCCGCGGCTTCGTGGTCGGCGCCACCGCGGGCCGTACGACGCTGACGGGCGAGGGCCTGCAGCACGCGGACGGTCACTCCCACCTGATCGCCTCGACGAACCCGGCCGCGCTCAACTACGACCCGGCGTTCGCGTACGAGATCGCGGTGATCGTCAAGGACGGTCTGCGCCGGATGTACGGCCCCGAGGCCGAGAACGTCTTCTACTACCTGACGGTCTACAACGAGCCGAAGCCGCAGCCCGCGATGCCGGAAGGCGTCGAAGAGGGCATCGTCAAGGGCCTCTACCGCTTCAAGGAGGGCACGCCCACGGCGGCGGAGGCGCCGCGCGTCCAGCTGCTGGCCTCCGGTACGGCGATCCACTGGGCCCTGGAGGCGCAGGAGCTGCTGGCCGCGGACTGGGGTGTCACGGCCGATGTCTGGTCCGCCACCTCGTGGGGCGAGCTGCGTCGCGAGGCGCTGGAGTGCGACGAGGCGCTGCTCCGCGGCGAGCAGCGGGTGCCGTACGTGACCCGGGCGCTGGAGGGTGCGCCGGGACCGGTCCTCGCGGTCAGCGACTGGATGCGCCAGGTCCCGGACCAGATCAGCCAGTGGGTGGAGCAGGACTGGTCCTCGCTCGGCACGGACGGCTTCGGCCTCTCCGACACCCGCGAAGCGTCCCGCCGCCACTTCGGCGTCGACGCCCAGTCGATCACGGTCGCGGCCCTGGCCCAGCTGGCCCGCCGCGGCGAGGTGACCGCGTCCGCGGTCAAGGAGGCCCGGGAGCGCTACGGGCTCTGACACGCGAAGGCGGCCGGGGACGCCCGGCCGCCGCTCCGTCCCCGACCGCCGGACGGGCTCGGCCCACGAGCCCGTCCGGCGGTCGGGGACGTCCTCGTGCCCGGCCCGCGGCCGAGGCCACCGCGTGACGGGGACTCGGGCTCGCAACCCGCTCACCACGGCCACACTGGCCCCATGCGTGCTGCCCGTCTCATCAAAATGGTGCTGCTCCTGCAGTCCCGCCCCGCCATGACCGCCGCCGAACTCGCGCAGGAGCTGGAGGTGTCCGAGCGGACCGTCACCCGCGACGCGCAGGCACTCTCCGAAGCCGGTGTACCGGTGTACGCGGACCGGGGCCGGGCCGGGGGCTACCGGCTCGTCGGGGGGTACCGCACACGGCTGACCGGACTCGCCCGCGACGAGGCCGAGGCGCTCTTCCTCTCCGGACTGCCGTCCGCGCTGCGCGAGATGGGCCTGGAGGACGCCGCGTCCGCCGCCCGGCTCAAGGTGTCGGCGGCCCTGCTCCCTTCCCTGCGCGGCGCCTCGGACAGTGCCGCCCGGCGCTTCCACCTGGACGCCCCCGGCTGGTACCAGGAGCCGGTCACCCCCGAACTGCTGCCCGCCGTCGCGGAGGCGGTCTGGGACGACCGGATCGTCCATGCCCGCTACCGCCGCAGCGGCCGGGACCACGAGGTGGAGCGCGAGCTGGCCCCGTACGGGCTCGTGCTGAAGGCCGGGGTCTGGTACCTCTGCGCCCGCGTGGCCGACGACTTCCGGGTGTACCGGATCGACCGGTTCTCGGCCGTCGCGGTGTCGGACGAGCGGTTCGCGCGTGACGAGCAGTTCGATCTGCGGGGCTTCTGGGACGAGCGGGCCGCCCAGTTCGCCCGCTCGCTCCTGCGCACCGAGGTGACGGTACGGGTGTCGCAGGAGGGTGTACGCCGACTGCCGTACGCCCTGGACCGTTCGGCGGTCCGCGAAGCGCTGGACGCGGCCGGTCCACCCGATGCGCGGGGGTGGCTCACGGTCGTCCTGCCGGTCGAGTCCCTCGACATCGCGTACAGCCAACTGCTGGGGCTGGGGCCGGAGTTGGAAGTCATCGAACCGCCCGCCCTGCGGGACCGTCTGCGCGTGGCCGCCGAACGCCTGCGCGACCTCTACAGCTGAGGGCTTCTTCCCGCCGCGTCTGCGTGCATCGCCCGTCGCCAGGACCGATGCTTGACCCGTGATGGACGAGACGGAGTTCTGGGAGATCGTCGACAGCACCCGCGAGGCCGCCGAGGGCGACCCCGAGGACCAGGCGGACCTGCTCGTCGAACGGCTGATCCGGCTCGATCCAGAAGCCGTGCTGGATTTCGCCCGGCACTTCGAGGCCCGGTACCACCGCGCCTACCGCTGGGAGCTGTGGGGGGCCGCCGCCGTGCTGCTCGGCGGCGCGGGCGACGACGCCTTCGACTTCTTCCGCTGCTGGCTGATCGGTCAGGGCCGGGAGGTCTTCGAGGGCGCCGTGCACGATCCGGACGGCCTCGCCGATCTCCTCGACGACTTCGACGAGGAGGTCGACGGGGACGCCGAGGATCTCGGCTACGCCGCCGACGAGGCGTACGAACAGCTCACCGGCGTGGTCACCCCGGACCTCGGCCTGCCGCCCCAGACCGCCGAGCCGGAGGGCACGCCCTTCGACCTGGAGGACGAGGCGGTCCTGGCGGAACGCTTCCCCGCGCTCTGGGCGCGGTTCGGGGCCGGCTGACCGGGTCCGGGGCCCTGCCGCCCGGTCAGAAGTGGGTTCCGCCGTCGATCCGGATCTCCGTACCCGTGATGAACGCCCCGTCCTGCGATCCGAGCATCGCGACGACGCCCGCGACGGTGTCCGGGCTGGCGAAGCCCGCCCCGAGGGCCGGCGCCAGCTTCACGAAGAGCGACATGTCGGCGTCGGCGGGCAGTCCCGGCCCCTTGCCGCTGGTCATGTCGGAGGAGATCGAGCCGGGCGCGACGGCGACGAACCGTACCCCCTGCTTGCTGTACTCGCTCGCCAGCGCGTGCGTCATCGACTGGATGCCGCCCTTGCTCGCCGCGTACGCCGCCATGTAGGGGTGCGCGAAGCTCGCCGAGGTGGAGGAGAAGTTCACCACGACCGGCTGGTCGCCCTCCAGCAGGGCCGGTATCGCCTCGCGGATCACCAGGAACGTACCCGTGAGGTTGACCGCGAGGATCTTGTTGAAGAACTCCAGCGACGTCTTGTGCGTGTGCTCGGAGCGCAGGATTCCGGCCGCGTTGACGAGTACGTCCAGGCCTCCGAGGGTGGCCACGGCGGAGGCGACGCCCGCCTGGACCGCAGCCTCGTCCGAGATGTCGAGGACGAGGGTGGTGAGGCGGTCGGCCACGCCGTTCGCCACGGCCGCCTCATGGGTGGCCTTCAGCCCGGCCTCGTTGACGTCGGCCGCGACGACACGGCCGCCCTCGGCGAGGACGCGGTGGACGGTGGCCTGGCCGATGCCGGAGCCACCACCGGTGACGAGTGCGCGGCGGCCTTCATAGCGGTTCATGTCTGTTCTCTCCCGATCCCGGTGACTGCTGTCCCGAGGCTGTCTCGATAGCGCCTCGATCGATGTCCACCGTACGCCTGTGTGGCACGTTTTGCCACGACGGCATTTCACGCACACTCCTTCTCCGCCGAGGTAATCTCCTGGGAATGAGCCCCAAGCCGAGTCAGCCGTCCCTCACCGAGCGCCGCAAGGCCGCGACCCAGCTGGACATCGCGCGCGCCGCCGCCGCGCTCTTCGCCGAGCGCGGCCCCGACGGCACCACGGCGGAGGACATCGCGCGCCGGGCGGGCGTCGCGCTGCGCACCTTCTACCGGTACTTCCGTTCCAAGCAGGACGCGGTGGGCCCGCTGCTCTCCGGCGGCGCCGAGCGCTGGCGGGCGCTGCTGGAGGCGGCCGAGCCGGGGGAGGCACTCGCCGAGGTCCTGGAACAGGCCGTCACCGAGGCGCTCCGGGTGCCCGACGCACACGCCGCCGAGCAGCTCGGCTGGACGCGCGGGCTGCTGCGGGCGGCGGTGGAGGACCCGGCGCTGCGTGCCGTCTGGTACCGGGTCAATCAGGATTCGGAGGAACGACTGCTGCCGGTGCTGGCCCGGCTGGCGGGCGACGCGGCGGACCCGTTGGAGGTCCGGCTCGCCGCAGCCGCCGCCACGGACGCGGTACGTGTCGCACTGGAGGCCTGGGCGAGGACGGAGGCACCGGCCGACGGGCCCGGCTCGCCCGCCGATCTGGCGGTGCGCTGCCTCCATGAACTCATGGGCGGCATGCGGCTGTTCAAGGAATGAGCGGGAGACGCGGGGTCACGGGGCGAGCGAACGGCCCATCATGACGTCGTCGACGTAACGCCCGTTCAGGAAGAACTCACCGGGCAGCACGCCCTCGACGACGAACCCCTCCGACTCGTACAGGGCCCGCGCGGGCGCGTTGTGCCCGAGCACCCGCAGCGTCATCCGGTTCGCCCCGTCGCCGCGCGCCGCCGTGAACGCCGCTCGCAGCAGGGCCCTGGCGACACCGCGCCCGCGCGCCCAGTCGGCCACGGCGAGGCCCTGTATCTGCCGGACGTGCGCGTTGCAGGCCAGCGGGGTCGGCGGGACCAGTCTGGTGTACCCGGCGAGGCACACCTCGCCCGCCTCGTTCTCCGCCTCGGCCACGAGGAAGTCCTCGGGCCTGTGCCGGTCGTCGAAGAACGGTTCGTACGGCGGCTGGGGCCGTGGGGTCACGGCGTGCAGCGTCGACCAGGTGGAGCGGTCGAGTTCGCCGAGAGCGGCTTCGTCGGACGGAGCAGCGGGACGGAGGCGGACCGGGCTCACGGGGTTCTCGGGCATGCGCGCCACTGTGCCACGCCACCCTTCTCCCGGTCAGCCCTGTTTCGGGCTCCGCCGACTCGGCAGGCCGTCGGCCCGGCGAACGGGGCACACGGGGGCCGCTGCGGCAGGATGGGCCCATGCTGCACTCCCGTATCGCTGTCACCGGAGCATCCGGACTCATCGGAGCGGCGCTGGTGCGCTCGCTGCGGACCGACGGACACGAGGTCGTACGCCTGGTGCGGCGTCCGGCGCGGGCCGGCGACGAGGTGGAATGGGATCCCGGGCGGGGTTACGTCGACGTGGCGGGCCTGGTGGGCTGCGACGCGGTCGTCCATCTCGCCGGGGCCGGGGTCGGCGACCACCGCTGGACACCGGCGTACAAGCGGGAGATCCGGGACAGCCGGGTCCTCGGGACGACGGCGATCGCCGAGGCCGTCGCCTCACTGGACGTACCGCCGAAGGTGCTGTTGTCCGGGTCGGCCATCGGTTACTACGGCGACACCGGGGACCGGGCGGTCGACGAGAGCGCACCGGCCGGCGAGGGCTTCCTGCCGTCCGTGTGCGTGGAGTGGGAGGCGGCCACGGCCGCCGCCCACGAGGCGGGCATCCGGATCGCGCACGCGCGCACCGGTCTGGTCGTCGGCCGTGAGGGCGGTGCCTGGGGCCGGCTCTTCCCGCTGTTCCGCGCGGGGCTCGGCGGTCGGCTGGGCAACGGACGTCAGTACTGGAGCTTCATCGCGCTGCACGACGAGGTCGCGGCGCTGCGGCACATCCTGGACACGGAGTCGCTGACGGGCCCGGTGAATCTGACCGGCCCCGCCCCCGTCACCAACGCGGAGGTGACGGCCGCGATGGGGCGGGTGCTCCACCGCCCCACGCTGCTGACCGCTCCGGCACCCGCCCTGCGGATCGCCCTCGGGGACTTCGCCCAGGACGTGCTGGGGAGCCAGCGGGTACTGCCGGGCAAGCTGCTGGACTCGGGTTTCGTGTTCGCCTTCCCCGGAATCGACGCGGCGATCCGCGCGGCGCTGCGCTGAGCGCACCGGGACGACGCCGGCGTCCGGGGGACCGCATCCCTCGGATTCGGGGCCCGCACATCCACCCCGGAATCGGACGGACATGCGACCCCGTGTGCAACGGTGCCCCGGCCGCGCGCGACTGCGCCCGCGCCGGACACCCTCCTAGCCTCCTTGCGAACTCGGGCATTCCGGGGGCCTGTCGGGGGCAAGAGCCTCCCAGTAGTTGCGCCGACTCGGGGAGGGGCACGTGCTCAGCTCGGCACATCACGCGGACGTCGTCATCATCGGGGCCGGGATCGCCGGCCTGTCAGCCGCTCACCAACTGATCAGCGCAGGGGTAAGTGTCAGCGTCCTGGAGGCCGGCCCCCGGGTCGGCGGCCGGATGACCACGGCCGACGTGGACGGCTTCCGGCTCGACCACATCGGCCCGCTGCTCAGCACCTCGTACCCGGAACTGCGCCGGACACCCGCCCTCGCGGGTCTCGCGCTGCGCACCTTCGCGCCGGGCGTGCTCGTCCACAGCGAGGGCCGTCAGTACCGGACGGGCGATGTACGGGGCGCGCGGGGCGCATTCAAGGTGGCGCGCGCCCTGGCAAGCGCCCCCCGCCCGCCGATGGGCGGCCCGATCGACCAGGCCAGGCTGGGCGCCGCCCTGACCCGGCTCGCCGCCACGCCGGCCACCCGCATCCTGGCCCGGCCCGAACGGACCGCGCTCGCCGCGCTGTCCCACCGCGGCCTGCCCTCCCGTACCGTCAACGGCTTTCTGCGCCCACTGCTCTCCGCACTTCTCAGCGATCCGGACCTCACCACGTCCAGCCGGTGCGCCGATCTCGCCCTGCGCGGCTACGCACGCGGCAGGCTCTGCGTACCCGAGGGCGGCTCGGGCGAGCTGCCCGAGCTGCTCGCCGCCGCCCTGCCGCCCGGCACCGTGCGGACGGGCGTGCATGTCACCGCCGCCGACATCACCTCGGTCCGCACCAAGGAGCACGGCGAACTGGGCTGCCGTTCCCTGCTGTTGGCGACCGGCGCCGGTGCCGCGACCGAGCTGCTGCCCGGACTGCGGATGCCTTCCTTCCACCCCGTGACGGTCCTTCACCACACCGCCCCCGTTCCCCCGGCGACCGGCGCCTCGCTGCTGCTGGACGCCGACCGTTCCGGCCCGGTCGCGCACACCGCGGTGATGAGCGCGGTCGACCCCTCGCGCGCCCCGCGCGGCCGGACCCTGATCAGCTCGACGGTGCTCGGCACCCCGCCGTCCGACCTGGACCGCACGGTCCGCTCCCATCTCGCCGCCCTGTACGGCACTCCTACGGACGACTGGGAACTGCTGGCCGCCCACCACGATCCCGAGGCCGTCCCCGCGATGCCGGCCCCGCACGATCCGCGCCGCCCGGTCCGGCTCCTCGCCGGGCTGTACGTGTGCGGCGACCACCGCGACACGAGCTCGGTCCAGGGCGCCCTGTTCTCCGGACGCCGCGCGGCCGACGCGATCCTCACCGACCTGGGCGTACGACCGGGGTACGGCAGCGGGGCGATGCTGACCGATGCGGCATAGGGCCTTTCGTTCGGACCGGGCCGGATCGGCGAGCGGGTCCGGCGCCAGTGCGCCGGACCCGTCCTGCGGCCGCCCCGGGCTCATCCCAGCGCGGCGACCCGCTCGCGGTACCCCCGCACCGCTGCCGCGTCCCGGAACGGCTCAAGGCGGCGCTCGAAGTCCCGTACGTACTCCGTCGCCCGTACCGACCGCATCTCCGCCGCCTGCTGCGCGGCCTCGGCGCCGAGCACACACGCCTGGTCGAGCTCGCCGAGCCCGAGCCGCGCGCAGGCCAGCACCACCCGGCAGAACAGCCGGCTGCGGGCGTACGCCGGGGCACGGAGCTCGAGGGAGCGCTCCGCGTGCTGCGCCGCGGCCCGGTGCTGCTGCAGGTCCCGGTGGCAGTGTCCGAATTCGTCGGCGAGCTGGGCCTCGTCGAAATACCGTGCCCAGTGCGGCATCTCGTCCCCGGTGCGGGCACTCTCCAGCGCGCGTTCCGCCCGCGCCAACGAGGCGGTGCAGGGCCTGGCCTCGCCGAGCACCCCGTGTCCGCGTGCCTCGACGGCGTGCAGCAGCGCCTGGACGACGGGCGGCGCCGACGAACCGATGCCCTGCTGAGCGACGCGCGCCAGCTGTACGGCCTCCCTGCCGTGCCCGAGATAGACCGCCTGCCGGCTCATGGTGACCAGGACGTAGCTGCCGTACGCGCGGTCACCGGCGGCCTGGGCGAGCCGCAGCGCCTGGACGAAGTAGCGCTGCGCCAGGCCGTGGGCCGCGATGTCGTACGAGGTCCAGCCCGCCAGCCGGGTCAGATCGGCGGCGGCGGAGAAGAGCCGGCGTCCGGTGGCCTCCCCGTACGTCCCGCGCAGCATCGGCTCCGTCTCGTGCTCCAGGTACCGGACGAGGGCCTGCCGGGCGTGGCCTCCGCCGTAGGCGTTGTCGAGGGCGCGGAAGAGCTCCCCGACCGAACGCAGTGCGGCGACGTCACCGCCGCTGACCCGCTGGCCGGGCCCCCGGTCGGACTGCCGCTGCCGGGGGACTCCGGGCGCGCCCGGCAGCCCCGCTCCCGGGGAGAGGGGGCCTGCCGAGGGGGCGTGGGATCCGGGTGGGGCCGACGGTCCGGAGGGCCGGGACGGCACGGGCCCACGGGCCGCGGCGTTGCGGCCGCCGGCCGCCGCGGCACCCGTCCCGCCGTGCCCGCCGCCGGGCCAGTGCGAACCGTACGCCCCGTGCGACCCCGGCGCCCCGCGCGTCCCGCCGGGGCCGCCGCCCCGCCTCGGAGCGCCCACCTCGGCAGTCCCCGCGATCCCGACGGTCCCGGCGGTCCTGCCCGGCCCACCGGCCGCACGGGCGCCGTCCGCCCCGTCCGGCACCGAGGGCGCGGACGCGCTCCCCCTTCCCACCCACTCATCGGCCCGGCCGATCAGCCAGTCCCTGCTGGGGACGACGAGTCCGGCCGGGGTGAAGGCGATCTTGCGCAGCTCCGCATGGCTGCCGGAGTCCTTCCGCCACAACCCGCTGACGATGTCGACCGCCTCGGCGGGCGTGGCCGCGAACTCCAGCCCCGCGTAGACGGGAGCGCACGCGTCGAGGCCCAGATCCTGTGCGGAGAGGCGGCGTCCGAGGCGCCGGGTGAAGACCTCGGCGATCAGCGCGGGAGTGGTGCCGCGCGGCTGCTGACCGCGCAGCCAACGGGTCACGGAGGTCTTGTCGTACCGCAGGTCGAGACCGTGTTCCAGGCCGAGTTGGTCCACTCTTCGGGCGAGACCGGCATGGGAGAAACCGGCCTCGGTGATGAGCGAGGCGAGTCGGCGGTTCGGGGTGCGCTGCGGAGGTCGTTCCGACATCAGCTGTACGGTCTCCTGCCTTCGGGGCCGGGCGGGCAGCCCTAATGGAACGGCGCGAATTTAGCGGCCTCTGCGGCGGCCACAGCCACCATCGCTTCACTTTCATCCGATCGTGTGAGGATTGGGTGGTGGCACTGACGGGATCGACCTGCTGGGCCGCCGTTCGGTGACCGGTCGTACAGTGGCTTGGGGCCGATTGAGTGCAGGGTGGCGTGGCTCCGGGCACCCCGGCTCCAGTCACCGCGAGTAGGGAGGCAGCTGTCGTGAGCGAGCTTCGGTTCGTCCGGCTGGGATTCGGCGAGGAAGCCGTCGACTACCAGGAGGCCTGGCAGAAGCAGCGCGAGGTGCACGCGGCCAGATTCGAGGACGCCGTCCCGGACACCTGTCTGCTGTTGGAACACCCGCCCGTCTACACGGCGGGGCGGCGCACGACCGACAGTGAGCGCCCGCTGGACGGCACCCCCGTCATCGATGTGGACCGCGGCGGCAAGATCACCTGGCACGGTCCCGGGCAGCTGGTCGGCTACCCGATCCAGAAGCTGCCCCGCCCGGTCGACGTCGTCGCGCACGTCCGCCGGCTGGAGGACGCCCTGATCCGTACCGCCGCCGAATTCGGTCTGGAGACCTCCCGGGTCGAGGGCCGCAGCGGGGTCTGGGTGCTCGGCGACCCGGTCGAGGAGCGTCCGGCGATCGGCGGCCTCTCCCTCGACTTCGACCCCCGGCTGCACGACGAGGAGTTCGACGCGCGGCTGAACGGCCCCGAGTACGCCCCGTCCAACGCCGGTCAGCGGCGCGAGGACCGCAAGCTGGCCGCGATCGGCATCCGGGTCGCGAAGGGCGTGACCATGCACGGCTTCTCGTTCAACGTGAACCCGGACAACACCTGGTTCGACCGCATCGTGCCGTGCGGGATCCGGGACGCGGGCGTCACGTCGCTCGCGTACGAGCTGGGCCGCGACATCGGGATCAAGGAGGTGCTCCCGGTCGTCGAGAAGCACCTCAGGGACGTCCTGGAGAACGCGCAACTCGCCCCGCGCACCATCGAACGACCGACGGATGCCGTGACCACGGCGTGACAGCCCCGGGAGGTCTCGTTCCGATCATGCCGGGAATAGGACCTGCCGGCCACAGGTTGGCCGGACGTAAGACCGCTTGAACCACGGGCGTACCCTGGTGTTCGCCGAAGAATCCAATGCAGTGAAAGCAAAGGGGAGTGCCGGAGTGTCCGCTGTCGCACCCGACGGGCGCAAGATGCTGCGCCTTGAGGTCCGGAACAGCCAGACCCCCATCGAGCGCAAGCCCGAGTGGATCAAAACCCGGGCGAAGATGGGCCCCGAGTACAACCAGCTGCAGAAGCTCGTGAAGAGCGAGGGTCTGCACACGGTGTGCCAGGAGGCCGGCTGCCCCAACATCTTCGAGTGCTGGGAGGACCGCGAGGCCACGTTCCTCATCGGCGGCGACCAGTGCACCCGGCGTTGCGACTTCTGCCAGATCGACACGGGCAAGCCGCAGGCGCTGGACCGGGACGAGCCCCGCAGGGTCGGCGAGTCCGTGGTCACGATGGACCTGAACTACGCCACCATCACCGGCGTCGCACGCGACGACCTGGAGGACGGCGGCGCCTGGCTCTACGCGGAGACGGTGCGCCAGATCCACGCGCTGACCGCGGAGCGAGAGGCCGGCCGCACCAAGGTCGAGCTGCTGATCCCCGACTTCAACGCGGTTCCCGAGCAGCTCGCCGAGGTCTTCTCCGCCCGCCCCGAGGTGCTCGCGCACAACGTCGAGACGGTGCCGCGGATCTTCAAGCGGATCCGCCCCGGCTTCCGTTACGAGCGTTCCCTGGAGGTCATCACGCGGGCCCGCGAGGCCGGCCTGGTGACCAAGTCCAACCTGATCCTCGGCATGGGCGAGACCCGCGAGGAAGTCAGCGAGGCGCTCCAGGACCTGTACGACGCGGGCTGCGAGCTGATCACGATCACGCAGTACCTGCGGCCGTCCGTGCGTCACCACCCGGTCGAGCGCTGGGTGAAGCCGCAGGAGTTCGTGGAGCTGAAGGAGGAGGCCGACGAGATCGGCTACTCCGGCGTGATGTCCGGGCCGCTGGTCCGTTCCTCCTACCGCGCGGGCCGTCTTTTCCAGCAGGCGATCGAGCGTCGCGGCGCCGTCGCGGCGGCGCCCGCCGTGTGAATCCGAGCACAAGAGGCTACCGCTCAGTAACAGCTATGCGACGCGGCCCGTACGCGCCCCGCAGGTCAAAGGCGCGTATGGGCCGCTTCGACGTGCGCTGAGCCCGGATCAAGGTTTCATTGGTGTTTGACCGACCGGTCATGCGCTGGTAACACCGAGCAGTGACGCTGGGTGCTCCGGTGCAGTGGTTCCACGGACCGCTGCCACCACCGCTTCCCGCACCCGACGCACGCCACCCACTTCGCGCAACGCAGTCCCGGGTAGCTCAACCCGGGCAGCTGAGTCCACGCCACTCAGTCCGCACATCCGCTCCGAGGAGATTTCCACGATGCAGGCCGTGCCGGTACGCGCCACCGCCATCCCTTCCGTCACCGATGCTCTCCGTGCCGTCGAGTCGCTGCTGCTGAGCAGCGGCCAGCGCACCGCCCGCCGCAACGCCTGGACCGCCGTCCTGGAGGACCGGCGCCGGGCCAAGGACCGGGTCGAGACCGAGTACGTACTGGAGGCCGCGGCCGACCACCGTTCTTGAGCCACGTAAACTTCTGTACATGGCGAGGAAGGCAAACACTGAAGGCGCGGACAGCGCCGAGAACGCGGGGCGGCTCAAGCAGATCGCCCTGACCTACAAGATGACCCGGCGGACCGACTCCAAGATCGGTCTTGTCGTCGCAGGTGTGGGAATCGTCACCTTCGGTGTCCTTCTCGCGGTCGGCTTCCTGATCGACCACCCGGTCTACCTGGGCATCCTGGGCTTCGTGCTGGCCCTCCTCGCGATGGCGATCGTCTTCGGACGGCGTGCCGAGCGCGCGGCCTTCGGGCAGATGGAAGGACAGCCGGGCGCGGCGGCGGCGGTGCTGGACCGGGTCGGCCGTGGCTGGACCACGACCCCCGCGGTCGCGATGAACCGCAGCCAGGACGTCGTCCACCGCGCCGTGGGCAAGGCGGGCATCGTGCTGGTCGGCGAGGGCAACCCGAACCGGGTGAAGGTGCTGCTCGCGGCCGAGAAGAAGAAGATGGCGCGCATCCTGGTCGACGTACCGGTGCACGACATCATCGTCGGCAACGACGAGGGCCAGGTGCCGCTCAAGAAGGTGCGCACCAAGATGCTGAAGCTGCCGCGCGTACTGGCCGGCCCGCAGGTGACGGCCGCCAACGACCGGCTGCGCGCGATGGGCGACCTGATGAGCAACATGCCGCTGCCCAAGGGCCCGATGCCGAAGGGCACGCGGATGCCGCGCGGCGGGAAGATGCGCTGACGCCTCCGTCGTACCCGCTGTTCCTGCTGTTCTGCTGTACCCGCACACGGCCGCTGCACGTGTGAAGGGGGCGGGGGGGGGGGGGCCCCCCGGGGGGCCCCCCCCCCCCCCCCGCCGGGGGGGGGGGGGGGGGGGGGGGGGCGCCCCCCCCCCCCCCCCCCCCCCCCCCGCCCCCTTCCCTGTTCCGTCCTCGGCGTCCGCTTCCTCGGCCTTCCGTCCTCAGTGGCTCACATACGGACCTGAACGGCTCGGGCCAGCCGGTCGTGCAGGCCGCGGCCGTCGCGGTCCCAGACCAGGGCCGGGATCACGATGCACAGCAGCACGCTCCGGACGACCACTCGGCCGAAGGTGAGCCGGCCGCCGTTCTCGGCGACGACCCTGATGCCCAGGAGGCGCTTGCCGGGCGTGCAGCCGATGGTGCCTACGGTGAGCACACTCAGTACGAGAAAGACGCCGAGCGCCCAGTTCCCGGCCGCCTGCTGGTCACCGCGAGCGAGCAGCCCGTATGCGACCACCAGGCACAGGGCCCAGTCGATGAAGACCGCGCCGAAGCGCCGTCCGAGCGGCGCCACGGATCCCGGGCCGTGCTCGGGCAGACCGAGCCGCTTGCCCCGGTAGCCGAAGTCGGCCCCCATTTCCTCGGCGGCCGCGCGCGGCCCTGAGAGCCACGATCCGATTGCTTGCCTGTTGTCCACCCGACCACGGTACTGCGCCCGCCCGTGCCGCCCCCCGGGCGGGCCCCTCCCGACGGCCTCCGCGGCGCCCCTCGGAAGGGGCGCGGAACCGGCCACGAGGTGCCGCTCACACCCGGCTCGGTTAACTTCTGCGAAACAAATGGGTCATGCTTGAGAAATCCGGTCTGCCTATGGTCGGGTCCAGCGTGTGCCACCGCACTGGCCGCACCACGAGCTACAACCCCGTCCCTCCCGGGCCGGGAGTAGGAGGAGTTGGATGTTCCAGAACGCCGACGACGCGAAGAAGTTCATCGCCGACGAAGACGTCAAGTTCATCGATGTCCGGTTCTGTGACCTGCCCGGTGTGATGCAGCACGTCACCGTCCCGGCGGCGACCTTCGACCCGGCCGACGAGCTTGCCTTCGACGGCTCGTCGATCCGCGGCTTCCAGGCCATCCACGAGTCCGACATGGCACTGCGCGCAGACCTGTCGACCGCCCGTGTCGACCCCTTCCGCCGCGACAAGACCATCAACATCAACTTCTTCATCCACGACCCGATCACCGGCGAGCAGTACAGCCGTGACCCGCGGAACGTGGCCAAGAAGGCCGAGGCGTACCTCGCCTCCACCGGCATCGCCGACACCGCGTACTTCGGCCCCGAGGCCGAGTTCTACGTCTTCGACAACGTCCGCTTCCAGACGTCGGCGAACGAGAGCTTCTACCACATCGACTCCGAGGCCGGCGCCTGGAACACCGGTGCGGTCGAGAACAACCGTGGGTACAAGGTTCGTTACAAGGGCGGCTACTTCCCGGTCCCGCCGGTCGACCACTTCGCCGACCTGCGCGCCGAGATGTCCCTGGAGCTGGAGCGGAGCGGACTCCAGATCGAGCGCCAGCACCACGAGGTCGGCACCGCCGGCCAGGCCGAGATCAACTACAAGTTCAACACCCTGCTCGCCGCGGCCGACGACCTGATGCTCTTCAAGTACATCGTGAAGAACGTCGCCTGGCGCAACGGCAAGACCGCGACCTTCATGCCGAAGCCGATCTTCGGCGACAACGGCTCGGGCATGCACGTCCACCAGTCCCTGTGGGCCGGTGGCAACCCGCTCTTCTACGACGAGCAGGGTTACGCGGGACTCTCGGACATCGCCCGCTACTACATCGGCGGCATCCTCAAGCACGCCCCGTCGCTGCTGGCCTTCACCAACCCGACGGTGAACTCGTACCACCGCCTGGTTCCCGGCTTCGAGGCCCCGGTCAACATGGTGTACTCGCAGCGCAACCGCTCCGCCGCGATGCGTATCCCGATCACGGGCTCCAACCCGAAGGCCAAGCGCGTCGAGTTCCGCGCCCCGGACCCGTCGTCGAACCCGTACCTCGCCTTCTCCGCCCTGCTGATGGCGGGCCTCGACGGCATCAAGAACAAGATCGAGCCCGCCGAGCCGATCGACAAGGACCTCTACGAGCTGGCTCCCGAGGAGCACGCGAACGTCCAGCAGGTCCCGACGTCCCTCCCGGCCGTTCTGGAGGCGCTGGAGGCGGACAACGAGTACCTGCAGGCCGGCGGCGTCTTCACCTCCGACCTGATCGAGACGTGGATCGACTACAAGCGCACCAACGAGATCGCCCCGATCCAGCTGCGCCCGCACCCGCACGAGTTCGAGCTGTACTTCGACCTGTAAGGGGCCGATTCTCCACGAAGGCCGCCACCCCCTCTGGGCGGCTTCTAGGGGTGGCGGCCTTCGCCGTGAGAACCCGCACGAGAGGCGAGGGAACCGGGCCGCCGACCGGGCCCCGGTCCGGGGCGGGCGCACCACACAGGTTCATGAGCCCTCATCACGAAACGATGAGGGCTCATGACCGATCGAGGCTGACGATCAACCATCGGACACAGGACACCACGAGGGAATGACCGAGCCTGTGCTGTCACCGGTTGCTCGCCGGGTCTGGTGCCGGATCACATGCTCCCCGTCGTGGTGCTGGGCGCAGTCGTGCCACCACCCGTGGTCGGCGCAGTCGTCCCGCCACCGGTCGTCGGCGCAGTCGTGCCACCACCCGTGGTCGGCGCAGTCGTGCCACCACCGGTCGTCGGCGCAGTCGTCCCACCACCGGTCGTCGGCGCAGTCGTCCCACCACCCGTGGTCGGCGCAGTCGTCCCGCCACCCGTGGTCGGCGCAGTCGTCCCGCCACCGGTCGTCGGCGCAGTCGTGCCACCACCCGTGGTCGGCGCAGTCGTGCCGCCACCGGTCGTCGGCGCAGTCGTGCCACCACCCGTGGTCGGCGCAGTCGTCCCGCCACCGACGGTGTTACCGCCGCCGACCGTATTGCCGCTCCCCGCGATGACGGAGCCACCGATGGTGGAACCGATGATTTGGTTCAGGTTGTTGGTCGTCTGATTGACGACCTGGTTTATCACCGTCTGCGAGAGGCCGAGGCTTCTCCCCGTGGCCTGCGCCGCAGCCACGCCCTGTGCCCTCGCCTCTTGCGGGGAAGCGCCTCTGCTTCTCGCCGCTTGTGCCGCGTTCGTTCCGGCAGCAGCAGCAGCGGCCGCACCTGATCCTGCCGATGAGGATGTCGATGTCGCCGATCCTCCTCCGGTACAGGCCACAGGGCCTACGGAGAAGCTGCCCGCGCCCGTTACGGCGATCGGTCCGACACGACCGTCAGGAGAAGGGCGCAGCACCATTCCCCCGGGGGAGACGGTGAACGTCCCGTTGGGGGCGAAGTTCTCTCCCGTCAAGGTACTTGCCACCACCCGACACGTCTGGGTCGGGGCAGCGGAAGCAGGTACGACAGTGGTCGCAGCCAACCCTCCGACCAGCGCGACTGTCGCGGCGGAACTCAGGACGACGTTTCCTCTCACGGTTTTCTCCTTTTCGGCACTTTGCTTGCTGTCCCAGTCACCATCGTGAGCGGCGGACCACAGCCACGGCGTGACTCCGGCGTGACGCTGACGCAGTGAAGGAACCGGCAGCAGCAACTCCGAGTGGAATCCCGGAATCCCTCCTCGTACAGCTTGCGCGCCCTCTTTGAAAATGTCGCGCCGAAAGCTTTTCCCGGATTCAACCAGCCATGACTGAGGAGTTGACTCCGGCGACCGTTCACCGGGCACCGGTATGCGGATGCGCGTGAAAACAACCGGAAGAGCAGGAGAAGCATGAGAAAATGTACGCGAAGGCACTGCGACGACTGGAACGAGTGCCGCACGGGGCGCAATCCGGAGAATTACGACCCGGCTGAACACAACGGGCCAGCAGCAGACCGGATCGAACGATACGATGATTGTCGACGCCCAAGGGCTGTCCCGTAGTCCCTGGCGGGCGCACGACGGCAGCTACGGCACCTCGCCCCATTGCCGGAGCGGCCCGCGCGCGTCCAGCAAGCGGACGTCACTCCGGCTCGCGATGCATCGCGTCCGACGCTGCGTGCCGATGCACCAGGAATTACGGGGCAACCCTTGGTACCGGTTCTACGAGAATCGTCCCCATCGACCCATGGCGCTGGGGCCGCTGAAGCCTCAGCGCACCGATGGGGACATTCCAGTTCACTCCGAGCCTTTGGGCTGATGAACATGAATAAGACAACCATGCGGAATATAGGTGCCGCAGCGGCCGCCTCCTTCTTCTTGGCGGCCGGCATATTGGGCACATCGGCGAGTGAATCCGTTGCCTCACCGAAGAATTCCCAGGTCGCGTCGTCACCACTCAAGTGCTACAGAGCAATTGACAATCCGAGCGGGACCGTTTGCTACCGGGTTTCGCAGCGGGCTCTGAATACGGGCAGCCGGATTGTTTTCTTCCCCTTCCTCATTCAAGTGCCCACGCCTTCGAATCCCCCGACTCCGGCCGTCGTAAATGTTTTGCCGTCTCCCCCGCCGGATCCGTCTCCCGGGGATTCCTCCAGCGGCACCGGACAGTCGCTCCAGCCACCAGCCGGCTGAGACCGCCTTCACCGGCCACCGCCGGACTCCCCGCAGACCGCGAACCCGGCGTGCCCGGAGCCCGAGGACTGTTCCGTGTCCCCTGGCGGCCGAGCAGCGCTCGCGCGGCCTTCCTCGTCATCGCGCCTCTCGGCACCGGCCCATCCCCTCAGTCAAAGGGACGGTGGGCGGGGCCGCACGCCGTGTGCGCCGGACGGGTGAGGGCCGCAACGGCAGTCGCACTCGGACGACGGCCACCCCCTGGAGCGGCTGCGTCCCGGAGTCTGCGTCGTGACGGCCGGTGCGGTCGCACGCGCCTGTGCCCCCGGGGTGTCCCGAGGGCACAGGCTTCGGGTGTACGAGGAGTCGATCGTCAGCGGCCGTACCGGATCAGGGCTCGGACCATGCGGCAGGTCGTGTCGGACGGCGGGTGGATGCCGATGCGTTCGGCGATCGTGTGTATTTTGTCGTTGGTCGCGGTCGACGGGTAGTAGACGCCCGTGTCGAGCAGGGCGATCGCCAGGCGCATGGCCTTCAGACGGCGGTTGTGGGTGACGTACCACTCGCGGGGTCGGCCCGCAGGGAGCGGCTTCTTGCGCAGCGGCTTGTGGAGCGGCTCGGTCGTGACTACGGCAACGGCCATGGGCAACCTCCTGGCGCGGTCGTGGAACCCTCACGAACTCCCTCCATTTTACGGCCCACCACTGACAATCGTCGCTGGCCGGCAGGGGTTTCGGAACGTCATTCCCGTACCGTTGGCCCCATGGAGATCTGGATCAATCCCGCCTGTTCGAAGTGCCGCGGCGCGATGGAACTGCTCGACGCGGAGGGGGCCGAGTACACCGTCCGCCGCTACCTGGAGGACGTCCCTTCGCCGGACGAGATCCGGGCGGTGCTCGACCGGCTCGGCCTGGAGCCGTGGGACATCACGCGGACCCAGGAGGCGCAGGCGAAGGAGCTCGGACTCAAGGAGTGGCCGCGCGAAGCCGGTTCACGAGAGCGGTGGATCTCGGCGCTCGCCGGGCACCCCGAGCTGATCCAGCGGCCGATCATCACGGCCGACGACGGGAGCGCCGTCGTGGCACGCACGGACGAGGCGGTACGGGACGCCATGAGGCGCTGACCTCGTCGCGGGGCGGGTGCGGCCGGGTCATCGCGGGCTCTCCGCCCTCAGGAAGTCCTCCATCCTGCTGTTCAGTTCCGTGGCCGCCGGCTCGTGCAGCGGCAGGCTGTGGTGTGTCGCGCCGGGGATCACCGCCGTCCGCGCGTGCGGGAGCAGCCGGGCCGCGGTGGCGGCGACACGGACCGCGTCATGGGCCCGGCTGCGTTCGGCGAGCAGGATCAGGGTCGGCACGGCCAGTCCGCCCAGGGCTCCTGGTGCGGGGCGGGGTCCGGTGACGGGGCGGGCGGACGGGAAGCCGGCTGCCGCGCAGCGCAGGCGCAGCCACGCCGGGTCGAGTTCGGCACGGCCCGTCTCCCAGTCCAGGAAGGCACGTGTCCGTTCCGCACCGGGGCGGAGCAGCATCGGCAGCGCGTGCAGCAGATAGCCGGGGCGGAAGCCGGCGAAGCACTGGGTCGGGTCGAGGAGGATCAGCTTCCGGACGCGGTGGGGCGGCGCGTGCAGCGCATGGTGGAGGGCGATCCAGGCCCCGTACGAATGCCCGCACAGTGCGCTTCCGTCGGCGTTCAGGCCGTCCAGCACCGCGTCGAGCCACGTCGTCAGGTCCTCCACCGTACGGATCGGGCGCTCCCCCGCGACGCTTCGGCCCGGGTCACCGACGAGGTCGACGGCATGGACTCGATGGGTACGGCCCAGATGGGCGGCCTGGGCGTACCAGACGGTGGAGGTACAACCGCCGCCGGCGAGCAGCACCAGGGGCGGGGCATCCTCGGAGCCGTAACTGTTGACGTGGGTGGTGCCGTACGGGGTGGGGACCCGGGTGCTGCGGGTGCCCGTCGGCCACTTGGCCGCCAGGACCTCGTCGTACGCGGCGAGGAACGGCGTGGTGGTGGTCATGGGGTGCCTCCCCGGTCGGATGCCGTCGATATTATCTCGCTCAGCGAGACAATAAAGGTGATCGGAGAAAGGCGGCGACTCGGTGACCGACCAGGGACCCGAGCTGGAGATCGTCCATCTGCTGCGCAAGGTGACGGTCGAATTCGCTCTGCGTCAGGCCGAGTTCGCGACCCGGCACGGCATGCATCCCACCGATGTGCGGGCCCTGATCTGCCTGCTGGACGCCGCGCGGGCGGGCACGGACGCGACGGCCGGGTGGCTCGGTGCACAACTCGGACTCAACTCCGCGGGCACGACGTCACTCATCGACCGCCTGGAACGTCTGGGCCACCTCGACCGCGCCCGTGACCCGCGGGACCGGCGACGGGTCCTGCTGAGCGTGACGCCACGTGCCGTGGAGCTGGGCCGGTCCTTCTTCGGTCCGCTGATCGACGACACGGTGGCAGTGCTGCGCACATTCGACGAGAGCGAGACGGTCGCGGTCCGGCGCTTCCTGCACACCGCTCACCGGGCCGTCGCACCACCTCCCCCGTCCGGGCGGGGAACTGACGGGGCGGCCGGAGCGGACGGATAGTCCCCCGTGCGCAGGGACACGCGCGCCGCCGCCCCATGCCCCGCTCCCGCTACGTCCCCGCCTGCTCCTCCGCCTCGGCCAGCAGCTCCGTCAGACGCAGGCCGAACCGTACGTCGCAGGGGTGCGGCTCCCCCGTGCGCACCGATTCGATCAGGGCGTCCACCGCTGACCGGAAGGAGCCGACCGGATCGCTCCACCGCGGCAGTGCGACGGTTCCTTCTTCGCCCCTGAGCTCGATCTCCGCACCCACCGCACCGACCGGAGCGCCCAGCGCGAGCGTCACCGTGCTGGAGGCGCCGGAGGTGTGGCGGAGGATCAGGTGCGTGGTGTCGGACGGACCGCGGGCCGCGGTCAGTCGTGTGACGTCGCCCAGGATCGGGATCAGGACCGACAGGACGTGCGGGCCGACGTCCCACAGACCGCCCTTCTCGCGGCGCCAGGGCGAGGCCGCGTACTCGCTGGTCGCGCCGGGGGCGAACAGTGCCCCGATCCACTCGGCACGGGCGGTGAACCAGCCGTCCACGGCAGCCTGTTCGGTGATCCAGTCGGCTGTCTCGGCCGCGAAGCGCAGGGTGCAGAAGACGATGGACGCGGCCCCCGTGTGTTCCGCGGCCCGGGCGACCTCGCGGGCCGCCGCCACAGTGGTCGCGACCGGTTTGTCCAGCAGCAGATGGCGGCCGGTGGCGGCGGCGCGGGCGGCGAGCGGGGCCTGGACGTCCGGCGGCACGGCGAACGCGATCGCGTCGCTCGCCGCGAAGAGCTCGTCGATGCCCGCCTCGCCGGTGTACGGCGTGGTGCCGTGGGCGGCGGCCAGCGCGTTCGCGGCTTCGGGCCGTCGGCCCCACACGCCGCTCAGTGCGACGCCGGGGTGGGCCGCGAGGGCGGGGGCCTGGGTGTTCCGGGCCCAGGGGCCCGCACCGACGAGGCCGATACGCATCGAGGTCGGGGGAAGTGTCGTCATGGGGCAAGTCTGCCGGGTTCGCCGGACCGCTCCCGTATTGAAGTGGCGCGGAGTGGACTTCCTGACTACGTTTGCGGTGCCGGCCGCGGGACTCCGGCGCGACTTCCGGGACTTGCCTCTGAAGCACTGATTTCGCTGCTCGCGCCCCCATTCCCCGGCCGGCGTTCCGCCCCTTCGCACCGGGGCGCGCGACATCACGGGGGAAACCATGACGACCAGCGGCGAGACCGCGCGCGCCGGGGCCGGTTCCGGCCTCGTCGCCGCCGAGGACGTGCTCCTCTTCGTCAACGCGGCGATCACCGCGACCGGACAGCGCGAGTTCCGAACGACCGCGTACCAGCAGCAACTCTCGCTGGACTTCCTCCATGAGTACGTACGGGTCAACTACCGCCGCGTGTACGCCGCCGCGCTCGCCCTCGACATCAACGACCACAACGCCGCGCGCATCGTCCAGGGGCTGCTGGAGACCGCCGCCGACGCGACCGCCGAGGAGAAGCGCACCGAGGGCCTGCTGATCGCCGCCCGGCTGGCGAAGCTGCCGCCGCAGCGCGTCTACCGGCTGTTCCGGGCGCTGCGCGGGGCGAAGGTGAACAACCGGCGGACCCGCGCGATCATGCGCGACTGGCTGGCCGCCCGGCCGGACAGGGCGCACGACGCGGTGAAGTACCGCTCCGGTCTGAAGACCGCCGCGCGCCATGTCCACCTTCGGTTCGACGAGCCGGACGAGACGGGGGACTTCCTGTTCCGGCCCGGGCGTCGGCCGCGCTACCGGCACCGGCTGCTCGACGCGTGGCGGCGCGCCCACTACGAGCAGCGGGCCGTCGACGAGCTGCCCTTCACCGTCGCGGAGGGCTTCGCCGCCCGGCACGGGATGAAACGCGAGGTGTTCCTCGAGCGGGCGGCGCCGAGGATGACCCGGCTGGAGCGGCTGCGGAGCCTCGGGCAGCGCACCGCCGGGGACGGGGCTCCGTTGCCTCAGGGCGTCGACCTGACCGTGATGCCGCTGACCCGGCTCGCCCTGTACGTCCTGTCGCTCGGTTCCGGGGCGCGCCGGCTCCACCGCGAGGAGCTGACCCGTGCCCTGCGGGCCGCCGCCCGCCGTGCGGCGGGACCGCACACCGGCAGCTGGGGCCGGGTCGCCGCCGTACTGGACGACAGCTACTCGTCGTCCGGATCGGGCGAGAAGCGGCGCCGTCCGCTCGCCGTGGCGCTGGCCTGCCACTTCCTGCTGGAGGCGCTGGCCGCGCCGGGGACGTACACCGCGCTGTGGACCTCGGGCGGCACCGATCCGCTGCTGGTCAGGCCCTGGGGACCGACCCCGCTCGGCATCCGGGTACTGGACGCCCTGGAGCACGGTCCGGACCGGCTGGTCATCGTCTCGGACGGCTGGGACAACGCGCCGCCCGGACTCGCGGGCGAGGTGCTGCGGGTGTGGCGGACCCGGCTCGACCCGGACCGGCGCACGGCGGTGGTGCATGTGAACCCCGTATACGACGCGGACGGATTCGACGTGCGGCACCTCGCACCGGGCGTCCCCACCGCCGGCATCCGGGACGCGGAGGACCTGCCCGCTCTGGTGGAGATCGCGCAGTTCGCCGAGGGGCGTACGGGAACGGCGGCCCTGTACGCCTATCTGGACCGTCAGGTCGCACGCTTCACCGGTGAGCACAGGGGGGTCGCGGCGTGAACAGGCTCGAACTGTCCGGGCTCGCCGCCCGCCCCGCGCAGGTGTGGGGCGGCATCCGGCTGGTGCCGCTGGTGCGTGAGGTGCCGGTCGAGGGACTCCGCCTGCACCGGGTGCTCCACACGGGGTACGAGGACGGCGTCGTGGACGTCGGTCCGCGCACGCGCTACACCTCGTACATCCCGCACGGCTTCGTCGCCGACTGGTCCGGCGAGGGCGCGCAGTCCGCCGCGTACGGTACGCAGCTCGGCGCCGGGCCGGGCGCCCCGGCCGGGAACCCGCCGCCCCGGACCGCCCGGCTCCAGCGACACCACCACCGGATGGCCAAGCGGCAGCCGGGTGACCGGCTGCGCTTCCTGCCGTTGCACCTCGCGCTGGAGGGCTATCTCGCCCTGCACTTCGGTGGCCCCGTCGTCGCCTGGGAGGAGTGGTCGCGCCAGGCGCTGCGCGACGGGCTCTCGCCGCGCGCCGAGGACGCGTACCTCGGGTGGTCGGTGCGCGGGCTCGGTGACGCGCTGCGGGCCTTCGAGATCCATCCCGGCCAGTGCGGGGTGATGGTGTACGCGGCCGACGCGCTCGCCGCCGCCTTCGTGACGCCGCATCCGGACGACTACCGTCTGCTGCATCCTTCGCTGATCGAGGATCTGTACGGGGAGCTGGTCCACCAGTACGCGCTGTACGGCGCGCCGGTCCCGGAGTTCACGGCGAGCGTTCCCGACGGTCCGCGGCCGGGAACGCTCGCCGGTCTGCGGGCGGCGGCTCTGGCGCAGGAACGGGAGTGGGCCGAGGCGCACGACACGCTGTTCGCGCGTGAGCTGCTGGACACCCCGTACACCTTCGAGCGGGTGTACCGGATGGGTTCGTTCACACTGTGGCGGTTCCTGCCGCCGTTCCTCCGTAACGGGGAGGGCCGCCACATCGGCGAGACGATCACCGACCACAAGGGGCAGATCGCGTATCTGAAGACGTTCCGGCTGTCCGAGGCCCAGATCAGGCGCGGGCATCTGCTGCACCGGCTCTCGGACGCCGACTGGCGGCTCGCGCGGGCGGCCGAGGCACTGGGCACCAGCGAGGAGGAACTGGTGCGCCGGATCCGCGCCGCCGGTTTCGAGACGCTGCTCAGAGCCCGCGCGTAGCGCAAAACCTCGGTAACACGGGGTTCACGTTCGGGCAACGGACGGGAAATCGCGTCTTGCGAAGCTGCGCTGCAGAGACCGGACCGCAGCACCGCAACACCCGCGAAGGATGGCTTCCGTGACGTTCAAGGCTGAGTACATCTGGATCGACGGCACCGAGCCGACCGCCAAGCTCCGTTCGAAGACGAAGATCATGGCCGGGAGTCCGTCGCAGGACGTGGCGGAGCTGCCGATCTGGGGCTTCGACGGTTCGAGCACCAACCAGGCCGAGGGCCACGCCTCCGACCGGGTGCTGAAGCCGGTCTTCACGTGTCCGGACCCGATCCGCGGCGGCGACGACATCCTCGTCCTGTGCGAGGTCTTCGACATCGACATGACGCCGCACGAGTCCAACACCCGTGCCGAGCTCCGTCCGTCGGCCGAGCGGTTCGCCGGCCAGCAGCCGATCTTCGGCATCGAGCAGGAGTACACCTTCTTCGACGGCCACCGCCCGCTCGGCTTCCCCGAGGGCGGCTTCCCGGCCGCTCAGGGCGGCTACTACTGCGGGGTCGGTGCCGACGAGATCTTCGGCCGCGACATCGTCGAGAAGCACCTTGACAACTGCCTGAAGGCGGGCCTCGGCATCTCCGGCATCAACGCCGAAGTGATGCCCGGCCAATGGGAGTTCCAGGTCGGCCCGCTGTCCCCGCTGGAGGTCTCCGACCAGCTGTGGGTCGCCCGCTGGCTGCTGTACCGCACCGCCGAGGACTTCGGCGTCTCCGCGACCCTCGCCCCGAAGCCGGTCAAGGGCGACTGGAACGGAGCGGGTGCGCACACCAACTTCTCCACCAAGGCGATGCGCGAAGGACCTGAGGGCTATGCCGCGATCATCACCGCATGCGAGTCGCTGGGCGAGGGCTCGAAGCCGATGGACCACGTCAAGAACTACGGCGCGGGCATCGACGACCGTCTGACCGGTCTGCACGAGACCGCCCCGTGGAACGAGTACAGCTACGGCGTCTCCGACCGGGGCGCCTCGGTCCGCATCCCGTGGCAGGTCGAGCAGGACCGGAAGGGCTACATCGAGGACCGCCGCCCGAACGCCAACGTCGACCCGTACGTCGTCACGCGGCTGATCGTCGACACCTGCTGCACCGCGCTGGAGAAGGCCGACCAGGTCTGATCCTCGACCGTCGTCAGCACTGAGGGGGGCGTCCGGCCGGTCGGACGCCCCCCTCAGTTCCTCACCTGCCCCGCGGGCCCGCCCCCGGGGCAGGTGAGGAACATAACGCCGAGGGTCCGTATCGACGGCTGAGAGAAGCCTGCTGCGCCGTCACGTTCTCTGGTTCAATGGGGCCATGGCCAGCATCCAGTACACCTCGACAGGTCGCAGCGACCTCGAACCGTTCTGGCCGTCCCGTCAGCATCACGACTTCGACCGGGTGTGTTGCCGCGCGTTGAACGCGCAGGCCCTCTAAAGCCGCTCACCCCGGCCTTCGGTCCGCGCGCCAGTAAGTCCGTCCCTCGACGACTCCTTCGCGCGAAAGAGCTGACCCCCATGGCGAACACCGATACCTTCTCCGCCGCTGCCACCGCGGCGCCTCCGGCGACCGCTGCGGCCACCGCCTCCGCCCGCCCGCTCTCCCCCAACCGCCACCGGCTGCGCGCCGTCGCCCCCGACGAGGTCGTCCAGTTGGCCGATGTGGCCGATTTCCTGCCGCCGGGTGCCACCTGGCTGCCCGCCCCCCAGCACACCCTTCCGGCACTGCCGGGCCGCCCGCCGATGATCGGCTACCTGGTGCTCGTACCGGCCGACCAGCAGTCGGCCGTCACCGCGGCCACCGCCGCGGCCGCCCAGTACGTGGTGCCGTCACCGGTGGAGGAGCCGGTCGCGGGTCCGGTGCGCATCGACCCCGTACAGCGCGTCGCCGCGGTCGACGGGAACACGCTCGACCTCACCTTCCTGGAGTTCGAGCTGCTCGCCCACCTCGTCGCGCACCCGCACCGGGTGCACACCCGCGATCAGTTGGTGACCACGGTCTGGGGCTACGGGCATGTGGGCGATGGACGCACCGTGGACGTCCATGTCGCCCGGCTGCGCCGCAAGCTGGGCACCGAGCACCGCCGGACGATCCAGACGGTGCGGCGCGTCGGCTACAAGTACGCCCCCTGAGGCCCGTCACCGTACGCAGCCAAGCACAACGCTCGGTCGGATTCCTGCCCTCGGACAGCCGTCCGCAGGGAAAGCCTTGGCCAGGGCTGGGGCGCCAGTGGTCGCCTGCGGGGCGTGCCCACTGGCTGCCTCAGCCGAGCCCGGTCACGCCGACGTCACGCCGCGGTGATGCCCGGCACCCCACGCTGGCTGGTGCAGGGCAAGCGCAAACCCGCTTACACACGCAAGGAATCCACCATGATGAGAAGCATTCGGCAAGGAATTCCCCGCATGATCGGCGCGTCGTGCTTGGCCGCGGCAGTCGTCGGCGGCGTAGGCGCGACGAGCGCCGCAGCGGCGCCCCAGGCCCAGCCAAAGGCTCCGTCCGCGGTCTGCTCCCGCTTCCAGCCACAGTTCTGCTCCGGAAACGTGCTCCAGCAGGGCGCGCAGACCGGCCGTGGAGGCGGCAACGTCCTCCAGCAGGGCGCACAGACCGGCCGTGGAGGCGGAAACGTCCTCCAGCAGGGCGCACAGACCGGCCGTGGAGGCGGCAACGTCCTCCAGCAAGGCGCACAGACCGGGCGCGGCAACAGCAACGTCCTCCAGCAGGGCGCACAGACCGGCCGTGGAGGCGGCAACGTCCTCCAGCAGGGCGCACAGACCGGGCGCGGAGGCGGAAACGTCCTCCAGCAGGGCGCACAGACCGGCCGTGGAGGCGGCAACGTCCTCCAGCAAGGCGCACAGACCGGCGGCAACGGCAACGTCCTCCAGCAGGGCGCACAGACCGGCGGCAACGGCAACGTCCTCCAGCAGGGCGCACAGACCGGGCGCGGAGGCGGCAACGTCCTCCAGCAAGGCGCACAGACCGGCCCCGGCAACGGAAACGTCCTCCAGCAAGGCGCGCAGACCGGCGGGAACGGCAACGTCCTCCAGCAAGGCGCACAGACCGGCGGCAACGGCAACGTCCTCCAGCAAGGCGCACAGACCGGCCCCGGCAACGGAAACGTCCTCCAGCAAGGCGCGCAGACCGGCGGGAACGGCAACGTCCTCCAGCAAGGCGCACAGACCGGCGGCAACGGCAACGTCCTCCAGCAAGGCGCACAGACGTGACCTCTGTCGCGCGCTGACCACGCCACATACCGACCAGACCCGACAACGCGAACCCGCCACTGGGCAGTGGCGGGTTCGCCGCTTCCGTGATAGGTCCGTCCACTCGAACTGTGGAGTCGTTCCGATGCAACCAGCTCCGCGGCGAGGCCGGTCCGGTACTCACGTTGTCCCGACCCGGGCCTCGGCCCGGGTCCCGGCCGACCGGGGAAGGTGTGACGGTGGACGTACGTGACCCGAGAGCTGCGTCGAACGCCTCACAGCCGCGACGCTCTCCGTCGTGTCACCCACCCGGGACGACATCGGGTTCCTCAGCGACGAAATCTCGCTTCGCGTGATCCGGAGCAGCCAGGCACTCGCCCTGTCCGGCCGGGCCTCTGCACCACTTCCCCACGCGGGCTCCCAGATCGGGTTCGGCCGTTTTCCCTGCAGCCAAACTCCACGCCACGACGAACTCAATGGGTCTTGCAAGATTTTCGTGGGGACGGCCGACAACTCCTGCACACCGGTGCCGCTCCGTCACAGCACCTGGAATGGCCGACAGGCGTGATGACCTTCTCGGAATCGCGCATCCGCGCCTGAGTGCGGCGTCGGTGCAGCGGTGCCCGTGGTGGGCGGCCCGGTTCGTATCACCGCCCGTACCGGCGATCACATGGAGCCGGCCTGTCCGGACTGCGACTGCGTCTCGTCGCGGGTGAACAGCCGGTACGCCCGGACGGTGGCTGATCTCGCGGTCGGTGGCCGTCCGGTGGTGATCGGCCTGTCGGTACGGCGCCTGTACCGAGACCGCCCCGGCTGTGTACGGCGGACGTTCGCCGAACAGGTCGAGGGGCAGGCCGTGCGCCATGACCGCAGCACCTACAGCCGGTGGTTCGCGCGGCCACTTCGAAGCGATCACCGCCGGGGCGGGGCGGTCCCGTACCTGGGGCTCCGGCCAGTGCGGAGGCCGGGTGCCTTGAGCCAGGATCCTCAAGCGCCGGGGCTGCGGCCGCACCGGCCTCCCGCTCCCTCGCGAGCGCATCCTCCTGGCGTGAACGCAGAGCGCTGTCGACCTCAGCACGAAGATCTCACAAGACCCCGTTCAAGTACGCGGCTGTGCACGTCGGCTCGTACGCCGACGTGCACAGCCCCTCACGCAGTCACGGCTACAGGGATCCGTCGCCCGGGCGCGTCCGCTGCAGTTCGGACACGAGCCGACGCAAACGCGGTGTGGGCCGAAGCCCCAACTCCTCGTGGAGGTGCTGCTCGTAGCGTTCGAAGTCGCACAGCGCCTCGGACCGATTGTCCTCCGCCAGGTGGGCGCGGATCAGCGAAGCCTGGCTGCTCTCCCGCAGCGGATCCGCTTGGACGGCCGCATGGGCTGCCGTCACGGCCCCGGCGAACTCCTTCGTGTCGATGAAGACTCCCGTCAGGGCCTCAAGGGCGTGGAGTCGAAGTTGCCGCCATTGTTCCGCCTCCGGCAGCATCCACTCGTCGTACCAGCCGGGCAGCAGATCGACGGAGAGTTGGTCGACGGTCGCCGCGTTGAGGTCGAGCTCCTCGGCCGGGGCACGGGGATCGAGTATGCGCTGGGCCAACGACCGGGCTCGGTACAGATCGACGGTGACCTCCCGCGCGAGGCGCAACTCGGCGGGGCAGATGTTCAGTGCCTGCTTCCCGAGGCCCTGCAGGCGGGACAGTGCCGACCGCAGGTTCGTGTTCGCGCCTTGCTCGGATGCTTCGGGCCAAAGACTCCCGGCGACCAGAGCCCGAGGGACAGCGGCCCGGTAGTTGAGCGCGATGAACGCCAGAAGTCGCTTCGAGCCGACCGGGACGGTCACCGGTTCATCGCCGACCACGATGTCGAAACCGCCGAGAAGAGAGATGCTCACGGACGGCCCGAGCCTGGTGGGCGGCGCAGAGAAAGCGAGATCATAGGAACTCATGGCTTTGGGATCGCGTAGGGGTCGGTTTACCCGGCGCCCGTCGACCGGCCGCGCCGCCATTGCTGAGGGCCAGCGATCTTTACACCTCCCGCTTAGCCATGCTGCTCCACCTGCGGAGAGTTGTCGAATTGTCCCGATCGGGGCCAAGGAACGGTGCCCTTCCGCCGAGTTTTTGCGGGTATGGCGCACCGGTCGAGCGGGCGGGTGGTGTCCACAGTGCCGCCTGGACCGGGGCGGCCCCGGTCCAGGCGGCACACATGCGCCGAGGTGACCATCGCACCCTTGGCTCCTGCCTGTTGTTCGCTCCTTTCTGTTGAACGTGCGAACACTGCCGGAGGTACCTGCCGCAGCCGCCCCGGCCGATGGTGAGCAGGCCGGGGCCGTCGGTCAGCCGTGCGTCCCCGACGTCGCCAGTGCCTCGGGCGTGTCCGTCCCCGGCTCGCCGTGCTCCGGGTCCGGCAGCCGGGCCGGCCCGCCCGAGTTGCGCCAGTTCCGCTCCCCCAGCAGGGCCATCACGGAGGGCAGCAGGACCATCCGCACGATCGTGGCGTCCAGCAGTACCGCGACGGCGAGGCCGACGCCCATCTGCTGCATGTCCTGCATCGACAGCGTCCCGAAGACCGCGAACACCGCGACCATGATCATGGCGGCACCGGTCACCGCGCCCGCCGTCCGCCGGATGCCCTCGTCGATGGCGGCCCGGGTGCACAGACCGCGGTCACGGGCCTCACGGATCCGGGAGACCACGAACACGTGGTAGTCCATGGAGAGTCCGAACAGGACGACCAGGACGAACAGCGGTATCCAGGCCTCGACCGCGCCGACCCCCTCCGACCCGATCAGCGAGGCCCCCCAGCCGTGCTGGAAGACGGCGACCATCACTCCGTACGCGGCGGCCACGGAGAGCAGGTTGAGCACGATCGAGGTCACGGCGATGACGTACGAGCGGAAGCAGAACAGCATCAGCAGGAAGGTCACGGCCGTGATGAAGGCGAAGACCGGGACGATGCCGCGCTTCAGCTGGTCGTTGAAGTCCACGGACCCGGCGGTCTCCCCGGTCACGTACACCTGCGCCCCCGTCCCGTCGAACGCGGCGGGCAACCGCTTCTCGCGCAGCTCGGAGAGGTCCGCCTCGCCGCCGGGGAGCGGTACCTCGATCTCGGCGACGTTCTGCGCCGTGTGGACGGTGACCTTGTCGAAGCCGCCGAACGCCTTGCGCAGCGCGGGTGTCCCGATGTGGTCGGCCTTGACCACGACGCGTGCCGGGGCGGGGCCGCCGGGGAAGTTCTCGTCGATCTGCCGGTAGGCGACCGAGAGCTGCGAGTCGGAGCCGAACTGCTTCTCCAGGCCAAGCTGTTCGGTCTTCATGCCCAGGGCGGGCGCGGCGAGGGCGAGCAGTACGACGACCGAGGCCGCCGCGAAGGTCTTCGGCCGCGACAGGACCGGTTTCAGCACCGTGCCGGCGAATCCGCCGCTGGTGCGCGCGCGCCGGTTTCCCCGGCCCCCGAGGAACGGCACCCGTCCGGCGTCGGTCCGGTCGCCGAGCCAGGACAGCAGTGCGGGAAGCACCGTCACCGAGCCCAGCATCGCGATGAAGACCACGATGATCGTGGCGAGCGCGAAGCCCTTGAACAGCATCAGGCCGGACAGGAACATGCCGGCCATCGCGACCATGACCGTGAGTCCGGAGACGAGCACGGCCCGGCCGCTGGTCGCCGCCGCGATCCGCAGGGCCGTTTCGGCATCGCGCCCCGCCGCCCGCTCGTCGCGCTCGCGCCGCAGGTAGAAGAGGCAGTAGTCGACGCCGACGGCGAAGCCCATCAGGAACATCACGGAGTACGTGGTCTGGAACAGGTGCAGTTGGTGGCTGGCGAGCGAGAGCAGTCCGAAGGCGGCCATGCAGGCGGTCAGTGCCAGCCCGACCGGGAGCAGCGCCGCGACGACCGCCCCGAAGGCGACCAGCAGAATGCCCAGGGCCAGGGGCACGGCGATGAACTCGGCCTTCCTGAAGTCCTCGGACAGCAGGTCGCCGAGCCATTTCCCCGCGCTGGCCTCGCCGAACTGGTGGATGGTGAGGCCGGGGTGGTCCGCCCGGACGCCGGACACGGCATCGAGCACGGGCTGCACCCTGTCCGGCGCCGTCGCCGCGTCCCCCTTCATGTCGAAGGTGATCAGCGCGTCCTTGCCGTCCTTGGAGGGGATCGGCGCCGCGACGTTCGTCACCTCGCCGGTCCTTTCGAGGGCCGCGGCGACCTCACGGGCGGCTCCCCGCCAGTCGTCCGCCTTCGCGGTCGACACCATGACCAGTTCACCGGCCGGCTGCCCGAGCCCGGCGTCGTCGAGAATGCGCTCGGCCCGGGCCGAGTCGCCCGCGGCGTTCTCCGCGTCGGACATCTCGACCAGACCGGATGCCCCGCCGATGGCCGTGGCGAGCACGACGAAGAGCAGCCAGCCGAGAATGGCGGTCTTGCGGTGGTGTGCGCTCCACCCACCGATGCGTGCCGCGAGGTTGCTCCTCATGGCGTGTTCGCCCCCAGAAGTCGGATCGAAGTCGATGGCAGCCGACGCCGGACGCGTCGCTGACGGACGCCGATGAATCTAGGAACGGCCGGCCGGCCGCCCCAGCCGTCGGGCCCCCCTCTCACGGAGCCGTAGGGCGAAGGGTTCGGGGTGGTGCTGGGTACACCCCCGCCCGGGTGGCGAAACGGCTGACCCCCGGGGAGCCGGCCGGGTGAGACTGTCCTCGGACGGGTCCGGCACGAGGGCCCGGCGAGGGGAGACGGACCGAGATGAACGCGATACGGACCCGGACACGGGGCGCGATGCTGGCAGCCTGGCGGGGCGTCGTGGTGTCGATCGCCAGCCTGTTCGGGTCGATCACCCTCTTCGTGTGGGCCGTGCTCTCCATCGTCTTCATCCCGCTGGGCATCGGCCTGGTCACCACCCCCTACGTGCTGGAGCTGGTGCGCAAGCACGCCAACCGCCGCAGGCTGCTCGCGGTCACCTGGTGCGACGTCCGCATCCCGGTCCCGTACCGTCCTTTCCCGAAGGATGTACGCACCGGCTTCACCGGGCAGGTGGAGCGGACCACGCTGTTGCTGAAGGATCCGGCGACCTGGCGTGACATCCAGTGGCTGCTGGTCGACATGACCGCCGGCTACGTGGTGGCGGTCCTGGCCTCCGCGCTGCTGGTGTACCCGGTGGAGGGTCTCGTCCTGGCGGCCGGGTTGTGGCGGGTCTTCACCGACGACCGTTACTGGTACGCGTTCGTGCCGGTCGACAGCCAGGCGACGGGCCTTGCCGCCGCAGCGCTCGGTGTGGTGTTCTTCGCGATCGGTCTGCTGGTCGGCCAACCGCTGCTGCGGCTGCACTTCGTGATCGCCCGCGCGATGCTGGCTCCCACCCAGGAACAGGAGCTGGCCCGGCGCATCGACCGGCTGACCGAGACGCGGCACGAGGCCGTGGACACCGCCGCCTCCGAACTGCGGCGCATCGAGCGGGACCTGCACGACGGGGCGCAGGCCCGGCTGGTCGCCATGGGGATGAACCTGGGCGCCGTGGAGGCGCTCATCGAGAAGGACCCGGAGCAGGCGAAGAAGCTCCTCGCCATGGCTCGCGAGTCGTCGGCCGAAGCCCTCACCGAGCTGCGCGATCTGGTCCGCGGCATCCACCCGCCGGTCCTCGCCGAGCGCGGACTGGGCGACGCGGTCAAGGCGTTGGCGCTGCGGCTGCCGATCGATTCGGAGGTCCGGGTGGAGCTGAGCGGACGGGCGGACGCCGCGGTCGAGTCGGCGGCGTACTTCGCGGTGAGCGAGACACTGACCAACACCGCCAAGCACTCGGGGGCCGACCGGGTCTGGGTGGACATCCACCACTCGGACGCGACGCTGCGGGTCACCGTCACGGACAACGGCAGCGGCGGTGCCGCGGTCGGGTCCGGCTCGGGTCTGAGCGGAATCGAACGCCGACTCGGTACATTCGACGGCATCATGGCCGTCAGCAGCCCCGCGGGCGGTCCCACCATGGTGACCATGGAGATCCCTTGCGAGTTGTCCTAGCCGAAGATCTCTTCCTGTTGCGCGACGGCCTGGTCCGGCTGCTGGAGGCGTACGACTTCGAGATCGCGGCGGCGGTGGAGACCGGGCCCGAACTGACCCGGGCCCTGGCCGAGTCGGCGCCGGACGTCGCGGTCGTCGACGTCCGGCTTCCGCCGTCGCACACGGACGAGGGCCTGCAGTGCGCGCTGGCGGCCCGGCGGGCGAGGCCCGGGCTGCCGGTGCTCGTGCTCTCGCAGCACGTGGAGCAGTTGTACGCGCGCGAGTTGCTGGCGGACGGCGACGGCGGCATCGGCTACCTGCTCAAGGACCGGGTCTTCGACGCCGACCAGTTCATCGACGCGGTGCGCAGGGTCGCCGCCGGCGGCACCGCGATGGACCCGCAGGTGATCTCGCAGCTGCTGTCGCGGCGCTCGCAGGACAAGCCGATGGGCGGGCTGACCCCGCGTGAGCTGGAGGTCATGGAGCTGATGGCGCAGGGCCGTTCGAACGCGGCGATCGCCTCGCAGATGGTGATCACGGAACGGGCGGTGGCCAAGCACACCTCGAACATCTTCGGGAAGCTCGGCCTTCCGCCGTCCGACGACGACAACCGCCGCGTTCTCGCGGTGCTCGCCTATCTCGACCGGGGCTGAACCGGGCCCGTGGCCGTGGGCCGCGCAGCCCCCGTGGGGTGCGCGGCCCCGGCGGTCACGGCGCCGTGGTCAGGTGCAGTGTCGTCGCGCCCAGATGCGGTGCCGCCCGGGACTCCAGCACCTTCACCCGTACCGAGGTGGCGGTGACCGGCGCGGCCAGGGGCAGGATGCGGCGGTGGCCGATCGTCGTGCCCTCGGCGATCCGCTGCCAGGTCCCGTCGATCCGGGCCTCCACGGCGAACTTCTCCACCCGCTGCCCGCGCCGGACGTCCTCACGGACGGCGACCCGGTCGAAGGTGTACGGGGCCGGGCCCTGCTTGCGCACGTCGGTGCCGTAGATCCGTCGTACGTCGGAACCGAAGGCGGTCAGCGACGCGACGTCGGCGTCGTCGATCCGGCCGTCCTTGTTCGGCGGGACGTTGAGCAGCAGGGAGGCGTTGCGGCCGACGCTCTTCTCGTACAGGTTCATCAGCTGGGCCGGGGACTTGGGCTTCTCGTTCGGGTGGTGGAACCAGCCGGGCCTGATCGAGACGTCGGCCTCGGCCGGGTACCACTGCAGGTAGTTGACGGCCGGGTCGAGGATCCTGGCCCGGGAGCCGATGTCGGGGTCGGTCGAGTCGTTGGGGAGGCTGCCGAGCCCCGTCCACGGGTCGGTGGTGTGCGGGGTGACGCTCCACTCGGTCTCACGGGCGACGCCGCTCTCGTTGCCGACCCAGCGCACGCCCTGCGGGCCCTGGAAGACGACGGTGTTCGGCGAAAGCTCCTTGACCATGTCGAACCACTGCTTGACGTTGTACTTCTGCGTGATGCCGGAGCCGGACCAGGGGTTGGCGCCGTCGAGCCAGAGTTCCTCGATCGGCCCGTACTGGGTGAAGAGTTCGTAGAGCTGGTTGAGGTAGTACGCGTCGTAGTCGTCGGCCATCACCTCGAAGGTGGGCAGCTTGCCGCGCTCGACCGCGGCGGCCCGGTCGTCGCCGGGGACGAGGGTGGGGATGGTGCGCCGCGTGACCGCGCTGCCGTTTCCGAAGCGGCCCTCACCGGCCGGGGCGCGGTCGCCGTCCTCCAGGGCCATGCGCTCGGGCAGGCTGAGCGGCTTGCCCTCGGCCTGCTTCTTGCGGATCGTGTCGACCCACTGCGCGTGCCAGGCGTGCGGGAGTTCGGCGCCGTCGGAGGGCGAGAGGTAGAGCCCGACCTTCAGGCCCGCCTTGCGGGCGGCCTTCACGTACGCGGCCACGACATCGGGGCTGCCGGGGCTGAGCGCGACCGAGTGGTCGGTGTACCGGCTCGGGTAGAGCACGAAGCCGTCGTGGTGCTTGGCGGTGAGCATGACCTGCTCGACGCCGGCAGCCTTGTAGGCGCGCATCCACTGGTCGGCGTCGATGGCCGTGGGGGCGAAGAGCTTCTCGTCCTCCGTGCCGGAGCCCCACTCGCGGCCGGTGAACGTGTTCATCCCGAAGTGCGTGAAGGCGGTGACCTCCCGCTGCTGCCAGGCGAGTTGGCCGCGGGTGGGAACGATGTTCGCGGCCTTCTCGATGATCCGGTCCGGGCTGTCGCAGGACTCGACAGTCATCTGCGAGGCGGGCTTCACGGGCGCGGTGCACGGGGTGCCCGGTGGCGCCGACCGCTGGTCCACGGGCTGCTGCGCGATGGCCTGTACGGGGACGAGCGCGGCGGCCGCCGCCAGTGCGAGCGCACTGAGCACACGGGTGCGTCGTGCCATGGTTCCCTCCCATTCCCGACCAGCATTGGTCGGATCTCTTGGGTGTCGACGTGCGCATGTTGCCGCACAGATCGACTCACGGGAAGGGTGTACACAACATACGTCCTATCTCTCGCCCCTAAAGTCCAAGCGTGAGCCGGACCGGAGTCCGACACCCCGGCCCACCCCGGTCACCGAACCGGCCCGGCACGCCCGGACCCCCGGCACCGGCGCCCGCCTCAGTCACCGAACCACCCCGGCACGTCCAGCCGGAACACGCCCGCGGGCGCCATCGTGCGCAGATCGTCCTCCAGCGCGCGCACCCGGCCCTCGCCGAGCACCCGGACCCACTCGGCACGCAGCCGGTCGAAGCCCTCGGCCGACGCGACCAGGACGTCGACGCCCCGCGCGGTCAGCCGGACCAGCTTGCGACGGCCGTCGCGGGGGTCATCGACGCGCTCCACATAGCCGAGCCCCTCCAGCTTCTCGACGGTCTTGCCCGCGGCCTGCTTGGAGACCCCGAGCCGTCGGCCGACCTCACTGGCCGTCGCCCCGTCACGGCCGACGGCCTGGAGCGCGAATCCGTGCGCGGGCCGCACGTCGGGATGCCCCCGCTCGGCGAGCTCACGGTGCAACTCATCGATGATCGACCGGAACCCGGCGAACATCAGCAGGGGCAGCTCGAAGCCCGCCCCGGCACTCGCGGACGACCGGGCCGCCGCCCCGGCCCTCGGCTCAGCCATTGCGAAACTCGACAACCTGGTTTACTTTTTCGTCAATCACGTTGTCGAGTTTAACGTGAGCACCCACGGTGAGAACCCACCACGAGAGGTCACCCATGCCCGCGTCCGCGTTCCCCGTCCACACCCTCGAATCCGCCCCGCCCGCCGCCCGCCGCACCATGGAGGCGGTGTCGCGGAAACAGGGCTACCTGCCCTCCGCGGTCGCCCTGCTCGCCTCGTCCCCCGAACTGCTCGACGGCTTCCTGAAGATCAGCGCACTCTTCGAGTCGACCACCCTGGACCCGCTCTCCCGCGAGGCCCTGATCATGACGATGGCGGTCCGCAACGAGTGCCACGTCTGCGTGGCGATGCACAGCGCGAAGCTCACCGCCCTCGACGCCGCCCCCGAGGTGCTCGCCGCGCTGCGCGAGCAGCGCGTGGTCCCGGACGAACGACTGGAGGCGATGAGGCAGTTCACCCTGTCCGTGATCGCGACGGCCGGAGCCGTGGACGACGGGACGCTCCAGGCGTTCCTGGCCCACGGGTACACCACCCGCAACGCCCTGGAAGTGGTCCTGGGCATCGGTGCGTACACGATGTCGACGCTGGGCAACCGGATGACGGGGGCGTCGCCGGATCCCCAAATGGCCGCCTTCGCCTGATCGTTGGCGGCCTCCCGCCCCGGGGCGGGACGGGAGGGGCGGTGACTGCGGCCCTCCCACCCGGTTGCGGCGGCCGAACGGCTGGATCGGGGCGAACCGCCGCACGCCCCGTTGCCCGCCCCTTTCCCCGTCGTTAAGTTGCCCACCGCACAGCCCTGTTGTCGCATGCACCACCATGAACAACACCGAGGAGTGCGGACCATGCCGGAACCTTCCCTGCCCTTCAGCTCCTCCCGACCGTCGAGACGTACGCTGCTGGGCACCGCCGGAGCCGTCGGCGCCGCCGCCGCGATCGGTGCCGCCGCACCCTCCCGTGCCGGCGCGCGGGCCGCACCGTCCGCCCCACCGCGCGCCTCCCGGGGCCTCGCCCCCGCACGCGAGGCCCTGAGCCGTCTGCTGCCGGACCACGCGGACCAGTTCCGCATCCGCGCGCTCCCGGGCGTCGACGGCCCCGACCGCTTCCGGGTCACCGGCGCCACCGGCCGGATCGAGATCGCCGCCACCACCCCGGCCGCCGCCCTCACCGGGGCGCACTGGTATCTCAAGTACACCTGCCACCGGGTCGTTTCATGGGCCGGCAGCCGCACCGACCTCCCCCACCGGCTCCCCGCCCCCCGCGCTCCCGTCGAACGGTCCGCGACCGTGCCGCACCGGTTCGCCCTCAACGACACCCACGACGGCTACACCGCCCCGTACGCCGACTGGCCCCGCTGGGAACGAATGATCGACGTCCTCGCCCTGCACGGCTGCAACGAGGTCCTGGTCACCGCCGGGCAGGAGGCCGTCTACCACCGCCTGCTCCAGGACTTCGGCTACACCGACGCCGAGGCCCGCGCCTGGCTGCCGGCACCGTCCCACCAGCCGTGGTGGCTGCTCCAGAACATGAGCGGTTACGGCGGACCGCTCGGCCCCGAGCTGATCGGCCGACGTGCCGAACTCGGCCGGCACATCGCCGACCGGATGCGGGAACTGGGCATGGCACCGGTGTTCCCCGGCTACTTCGGCACGGTTCCGGACGGCTTCGTGGCCCGCAACCCTGGGGCCCGCGTCGTCCCGCAGGGCACCTGGAACGGGCTGCGCCGCCCCGACTGGCTCGACCCGCGCACACCCGTCTTCGCCGAGGTGGCCGCCGCCTTCTACCGCCACCAGGAGGAGCTGTTCGGCCCGGCGGACCACTTCAAGATGGACCTGCTGCACGAGGGCGGCACCGCCGGTGACGTCCCCGTGCCGGACGCCGCCCGCGCCGTCGAATCGGCCCTGCGGACCGCGCGCCCCGCCTCGACCTGGCTCATCCTCGGCTGGCAGGCCAATCCGCGGCCGGCCCTGTTGGAGGCGATCGACACCGACCGGATCCTGATCGTCGACGGTCTCTCCGATCTGGACACGGTCACCGACCGGGAGAAGGACTGGGGCGGCGCTCCCTACGCCTTCGGCACCATTCCGAACTTCGGCGGCCGTACGACGATCGGCGCGAACACCGACCGCTGGACGGAGAAGTTCACGGCCTGGCGCGACAAGCCGGGCAGCGCACTGGCCGGTACGGCGTACATGCCGGAGGCGACCGAACGCGATCCGGCCGCGTTCGAGCTGTTCAGCGAGTTGGCCTGGCGGACCGGGAAGATCGACCGGGAGGCCTGGTTCCGGGAGTACCCACAGGTCCGTTACGGCGGCCGCGACCGGTCCGCCGAGGCGGCCTTCGCCGCACTGGCCGCCACGGCGTACCGGCTGACGAGCACGGACGGGCGCCCCGTCGACTCCCTCTTCTCCCGTCGCCCGAGCATCACCGCGTCGGTCGGCACCGCCTTCGACCCGGCCGGATTCGACCGGGCGTTCGCGGCACTCCTCGACGTGCATCCGTCCCTGCGCGACTCGGACACCTACCGCCACGACCTCACCGACCTGGCCCGGCAGGCGCTCGCCGACCGCTCCCGGACCCTGCTGCCGCGACTCCGGGCCGCCCACGCGGACGGGGACGGGGACGGATTCCGCGCGCTCGCCGCTCTCTGGCTGAGGCTGATGCGGCTGACGGATGCGATGTCCGGCTGTCACCGGGCCTTTCTGCTGGGGCCGTGGCTGGAGGACGCCAAACGGCTGGCGACGAGCCCGGCGGAGGCGGTGCGACTGGAACGGACGGCGCGCACCCTGATCACCACCTGGGCGGACCGGACGGCCGCCGACAATCTCAGCAACTACGCCAACCGCGACTGGCAGGGGCTGATGAGCGAGGTTCATCTCCCGCAGTGGCGGGCGTACCTGGACGAACTGGCCGACGCGCTCGACGAGGGCAGAGCGGCGAAGCCCTTCGACTGGTACGTGGGCGAGGAGGAGTGGACCCGGCGGAGCACGGGCTTCCCGGTGCGGCCGACGGGCGATGCCCATCGCACGGCCCGGCGGGTCTTCGACGTCCTGTCCACCGCGCCGTACCAGGGGACCGTCACGGTCCTCGCCGATCCGGTGGCGTTCACCCCGGGCGGCTCCGGCACGGTGACGGCCGCCTTCCGCAATCTGAACGGACTGCGGCCCACCGGGCGGATCGACTTCGCGCTCACAGGCCTTGACGCCCGTGCGACGGGCGACACCTTCGTCGAGGAGGTCGCGGCCGGCGGTTCGGGCTCGGTCGGCTGGCGGGTGACCGCCCCGTCCGAGCCGATGACCGCACCGCTGGTGCCGATGCCGTACGAGCTGCGCACCGCGTACGGACCACGCGGCGAGGAACGGGTGACCGATCGGCAGCGCGGCGCGGTGTACATGGCGGCTCCCCTGGAGGCCGGCTGGCGCACGTACACGGTCAACGCGGCGGTCTTCGGGCAACTGGGCGAGCGGTACGCGATCAACGGCGCGGGCCAGGACCTGTGGAAGGGCACCGCGCAGTTCGGCACGGCGTACCGGGAGGGGGCGTGGGCCGACGGGTCGTCCGTGACCGTGCGGGTCGACGCGCAGGAGAACACCGGGGGCTGGGCACGGTCCGGCATCGTGGTGCGCGACGGCCTCGCGACACCGGGCTCCGCCGGGTTCCTGAATCTGGCGGTGACGCCGTCCAACGGTGTGGTGCTGTCGTACGACACGAACGGCGACGGCACGCTCGACGCGTACCAGCGGATCACCGGGATCAAGGCCCCGGTGCTGCTCCGGCTGACCCGGACCGGGGGCGCCTGCACCGGTTCCTGTTCCACCGACGGCGGGGTGACCTGGCGGACGGTGGCCACGGTCTCGGTGCCGGGAGCGGCGGCGCTGCAGGACGTGGGGATGTTCATGAGCGCGACGAACGGCGGGAGCGGGCTGCGCGGCACGGTCGAGTTCAGTGGATGGCGGCTCTCGTGAACCGTGCCCGGACACCGCGCGCACCCATGCTCCGGGGCACACCGTGACGCACCGGGGTGACCATCGCACGATTCGCTCGTTCTGCCGATCGTGCGCCCACTGCCCGAGGTACCTTCCGCAGCCGCCCCCGCCGGGGCGGAGCAGGCCGCGCTCGTCGCGCACTATCCGCGACTGGTCCGGCTCGGCTATCTCGTGCTGCCGCCGTCGCTCGGCAGCCATCGCCGCGTTCTGGCGGCTCACACACTGGCCCAGCGGTCGCTGTTGTCGGTGCGCCGGGAAGGCGGTGCGGCCGAGGGCGGCGTTCCGCTGCCGCGTCGGCCCGGCGGCCCGGCGCCGGACCCGCCCTACGCCCGGGTCCGCGAGCGGGTGCTGCGTGCGGCGCTGACGGCGGGCCGTCCATGGCACCGCGTCCGGCTGCCGCCGTTCCTCCCGCTGGTGTGGGGGCTGCGGCTGTTCCCGCACTCGGGCGGGTCGGACGAACTCGCCCTGGAGCACGCCCTGTCGGCACTGTCCGGTCCCGGGCGCGCCGCCCATGTCCTGCGCGGCCTGGAGCGGCTGGCCGACGACGAGGTGCGGCGGGTGCTGGCCGCCACCGGGGTGGCGCACCCGCATGCGGCGCTCGCGGAGGCGGACGGCGTGTCGGCACCGTACGCGCTCCTCGCGTCCCCGGAGTTCGATCCCTGTTCGCTCCAGGCCCGCCCGCCGGATCTGCCGCGCCGTCGCCGACGCGCGAGGGCGGCGGTGGCGGCCGTCGCCGCGCTGCTGGTGTGTGCGGCACTGCTGGGGCTGCCGGGCGGCGGCTGGGGACGCGACACGTCGCCCGGGTCGCCGCGCCCCCGTCAGGTCTCCGCCGCGCAGTCCCTGGATCCCGGCGCGTTGGGCAGGGTGCCGGCGACGTACTGGCGGCGCTCGCCCCGTACCGACTTCACCTCCTGGCCCACCCGGGGCGACCGCGCCCGGGACCTCCGGCTGCTGCGCCGCGCGCTCACCGCATGGGCGCGACCGGACGGCGGGGTGCGCGTGTCGGCGACCACGGGCACTCCCACGGGGCCGCCGATGGGCGCCCCCCAGTTGCTGTATGCGGGCGGGGTGGGCCGGGCGACGGTGGTGCTGTTCTACGACGGGCTGCGCGTCGTGCGGTACGCGGAACCGCGCGACACCGCTCCGGCCGCGGGCGCGGCCCTCGACTTCGCCCGGGTCGACAGTGCCGACAGGGCCTCGGCGGGCGCCCTGGTCGCGGGCCGTACGGGCGACCGGATCCGCTATCTCACCGCGCCCTGGGTGCGTGCGGTGTCCGTACGGGATCTGCTCGCTCCGGGCGGCGGCGCGCGGCCCCTGCACCGCACCGCCGACGGCGTGACCGCCGCGCTGAGGAGCACGGTCATGGCCCGGAGCTGTCGCGTCTGGGACGCGATCGAACTGCGGGACGGCTCGACGACCCGTCTGATGACGGACCTCGGCGAGCTGACTCCCGCCCGGCTGACGTCGGGGCCACCGTCGGCACCGCACGATGTCGACGGGCGGGCGGAGCGGGACAGCTGGGCGCGGACCGCCTGCCTGCTGCCGGCGGTCCGTTCGCACGGTGTGCGAACGGTGAACTCCTGGCAGTACGCCGAGCAGCCGCTGCCGGAGGGCAACGGCTCGGCGCGCTGGCTGTGCACCAGGGCGGAGACCTGGCGGGGTGCCGGGAGCCGGGTGCTCGCCCAGTTCCAGGCCCCGTCGGCCCCGTCCGTGGCGACGGGCGGGCCGCCCGGAGCGGTCGCGGCCCGCGCCGAGGACTCACCGGCGTGCGGAACGCGCGAACCACGGGTGCTGGCCGGGGTGTTGTGGAAGTCGCACGGTGGCCACTGGTACGTACTGGCCGCGGGCAGCGAGCAGTTCGTCTCGCTGACCACGTCGGGCGGGGTGGAGGGGAGGTCCGACGGCCGGTTCCTCGCCGTGCCCGCAGGGGCGGGCGACCGGGCCCGGCTGAACGGGACACTGGCGGACGGCGGCCGGACGGGCGCCCTGCGCTGACGGCCCGAACCCCCGGGAGCTCCGGAGATTTCCACGCACGCCTCTGTTCCCGCGGCTTACCCATCAGTACATTGACACCATGTCTAACACGCAGCCAGCGCCGGTCGCGTCGGAGCGGACGCAGCTCATGGCCCGCAAGGTCTCCTTCGCCTGGGAGAAGACCCCCCTGCACTGGGTGCCGGGCGATCCGTTCACCACGCACACCATCAATGTGCTCCACCTGCTGCTGCCCGCCGGGGAGCGATGGTTCATCCATGTGTACCGGCAGGTGCTGCCGTACATCCATGACGAGCAACTGCGCCAGGACGTCATCGGGTTCATCGGCCAGGAGGCCGTGCACTCCCAGGCGCACGACGACGTCCTGCCGCGTCTGAAGCAGCTCGGTCTCGATCCGACGCCGTACACCGCGCAGGTCGACTGGTTCTTCGAGAAGCTGCTGGGCGACCGGACGCTGCCGCCGGGCCGGGCGCGCAGATGGTGGCTGATGGAACGGGTGGCGACGATCGCCGCGATCGAGCACTACACCGCCTTCCTGGGCGACTGGGTGCTGAACGCCGACGAACTGGACCGGCGCGGCGCCGATCCGACGATGCTGGACCTGCTGCGCTGGCACGGCGCGGAGGAGGTCGAGCACCGCTCGGTCGCGTTCGACGTGTTCATGCATGTCGACGGCAGCTACCGGCGGCGGGTTCGGACCTGGGCCACGGCGTTCACCGCCCTGCTCTTCTTCTGGCAGCGCGGCACGCGTTTCTTCATGGAGAACGACCCGACCCTGCTCCACGGCAAGGCCTCGTTCAAGGAGTTCTACATCAGCGGCAGGCGTGGCACCCTGCCCGCGACCGGTGATCTGCTGCGCTCCATCCCCCGTTACCTGAGCCAGGCCTACCATCCCTCGCAGGAGGGCAGCACCGCCCAGGCCGTCGACTATCTCGCCCAGTCGCCCGCGGCCACGGCCGCCGAGGCCCGTATGACGGGAACCAGCTGACCATGCCGCTCCCCCTGCCCCGCCTGCGCACCGTCGTCCTCGTCACCGGCGCCGCGCTGCTCGCGAAGCGGGCCATGCGCAAGCGCATCCAAAACTCCCCGCTCTGGCCGCTTCCGGCCCTGGAGAACCCGGTCTCGGGCCACTCCGACCGCAGCCCCACCACCACCCGCCGGCTGCTGATCACGGAGCGGACCAGCCCCGCCGAGGGTGTGGTCCGGCTCCGCCTGGAGGGTTCCGACCTGCCCGCCTGGCAACCGGGCGCGCATCTCGATCTCCTCCTTCCCTCCGGCCTGGTCCGCCAGTACTCCCTCTGCGGGGACCCGTCCGACCGCGACACGTACACGATCGCGACCCGCCTGGTCGAGGACGGCCGGGGCGGCTCCCGCGAGGTGCACACCGACTTCCACGAGGGCATGGAGGTCGAGGTCCGCGCCCCCCGCAACCGCTTCCCCCTCGCCGAGGCCCCCGCGTACCTCTTCGTCGCCGGCGGCATCGGCATCACCCCGATCCTGCCGATGCTGCGGTCCGTGGCCGCCTCGGGCGCCGAGTGGCGACTGCTGTACGGCGGCCGGTCCCGTGCCTCGATGCCCTTCCTCGACGAGATCGAGAAACTGGGCGCGGAGGGCGGCCGGGTGACGATCGTCCCCGCCGACGAGGCGGGTCACCCGGACACGGCCGCGGCCCTGGCAAACACGGTCGAGGGCACAGCCGTCCACTGCTGCGGCCCGGAGCCGCTGATGGACGCGGTCGCAGCGGCCCTCCCGCCCGGCCGCACCCTGCATCTGGAACGCTTCACGGCGGCGACCACGTCGTCCACCGACTCCGGCCCTTTTGAGGTCGAACTGCGGCGCTCCGGCCGCACGGTCCGGGTGGCGCCGGACCAGTCGGTGCTGGCCGCGGTGCGCGAGGAGCTTCGTCACGTCTCGTACTCCTGCGAGCAGGGCTTCTGCGGAACGTGCCAACAGCGCGTCCTGGAGGGCGAGATCGACCACCGCGACGAACTCCTGACGGACTCGGAACGGGACGATTCGATGCTGATCTGCGTGTCGCGGTGCCGGGGGGAGAGGCTGGTACTGGACCTGTGACGGCGGATGGCCGGATGTCGCCCAGCGCGGTGGGCCGCCCCGGCCCGCCACCCCTCCCCCACAGCCCCACTCGGTACGCTGTCCACCATGACGACCGGGGTGCGGCGCAGGATGGGCGTCGAGGAGCGCAGGCAGCAGCTGATCGGTGTCGCGCTGGAGCTGTTCAGTCACCGTTCCCCGGACGAGGTGTCGATCGACGAGATCGCGGCCGCTGCCGGGATCTCGCGGCCGTTGGTCTACCACTACTTCCCGGGAAAGCAGAGCCTGTACGAGGCGGCGCTGCGACGGGCGGCCGACGAGCTGGCGGCGCGGTTCGTGGAGCCGCGCGAAGGTCCTCTCGGGGAACGGCTGTTGAGGGTGATGGGCAGGTTCTTCGACTTCGTCGAGGAGCACGGGCCCGGGTTCTCGGCGTTGATGCGGGGCGGACCCGCGGTCGGGTCGTCGACGGCCGACGCGATGATCGACGGGGTGCGACAGGCGGCGTACGAGCAGATCCTGGCCCATCTGGGGGTCGAGGATCCCCCGGCGCGGCTGGAGTTGGTCGTGCGGTCGTGGGTGTCGCTGGCCGAGTCGACGGCGCTGATCTGGCTCGACGGGCGGCGGATCGCGCGCGCGGAGCTGGAGTTGCAGCTGGTGCACGACTTCGCGGCGCTGGCCGCGGTGAGTGCCGCGTACGACACGGAGATGGCGGGCGTCGTGCTGCGGGTCCTCGGACAGGAACCGGCGGACGGGCCGTTCGGGGAGCTGCTGAACCGGCTCTCCGCGCTGGCGCCCGCCGTGCCGGCCGTTCCCGTGCAGCGACTCCCGTAGCCCCGGACGGGACGGCCCTCAGCCGAGCAGTTCGCCCTGGAGCGCGGCCGCCAGGCCGACCTCCGCGTTGTCCGTCCGGCCCCGGTCGAAGGCGCGCTGGTAGGCGGCGTCGCCGACGGCCGCGCGGGCCTGGCGTTCGCACGCCTCGCGCAACGGGCCCAGTTCCGGGGTGCCGCGCTGTGGGTGGCCGACCATGCGCCAGTAGACCTGCCCCGTGCCGTACACCTGGGCGGCGCGGGCGCCCGCGCCCTGGGCGGCGATCGCCGCGGCCAGGATGTCCAGGCCGAGCGCGATGCCGAAGCGGTCGCGCATGCGGTGCTTGCCCGCGAGCATCGAGCGGGCGTAGGAGGCGGAGGATTCGGCGTCTCCCCGCAGCAGGGCGATCAGGGCGAGTTGATAGTCGACATAGCTGCGGGTCCAGCACTCGTCCTGGGCCTCGCAGGCCGAGCGCAGGGTCATGGCCGCCTTCACCGCCTCGTCCAGCCGCCCCAGGCTGGTCAGCGCGAAGACCGTGATGAGGTGGCAGCGCAGCCGGTAGGCCGATTCGAGCGGGGTGGCGGCGCCGGTGATGCGCAGCACCCGGGCGACCTGGCGCAGACCCGCCTCGGGGCGGCCGGTCATCAGATGGGTGAGCCCGCACAGATAGGCGGCGGCGAGAATGCCTTCGTCGGTCCCGTCGCGGGCCGCCGACCGGGTGCACTCCCTGCCCAGGCGCCGGGCGGCCGGGTAGTCGCCCTGGAGCATGACGGTGATGCCCAGCACCCACAGGGCGCGGGTGCGGTGGGGGCCCTCGGCCGGGCCGACGTCCAGGGCGCGCTGCGCGTACTCACGGGTCTGCGGCAGATGACCGCAGCAGCACCAGAAGAAGCCGATCCGGCCCGCCATCTCCTGGGCGGTCGCGGTGTCGTGGGCCAGCAGGTGGTCGAGGGCGGCGCACAGGTCGGCGTGCGACTCGGCGATGCGGTGGTACCAGAAGATCTGGTCGTCGCCGGTCCAGCCCTGGTGGGCGTGGCGGGCCAGGCCGAGGAAACAGGCGGCGTGCCGGTCGGCGGCGGCCCGTTCCTCGCCGAGTTCGGCGAGCCACATCCGTCCGTACTCGCGGATGGCGCCGAGCATCCGGTGGCGTGCGCCGTCCCGTCCGACGACGGACTTGGCGACCAGGCCGTTCAGCGCCTCGGTCACACCGTCCGCGGTGAGCGGCCCCTCGGCGCAGACCTCCCGGGCCGTGGCCTCGTCGAAGTCGCCGCGCAGCACGGTCAGCCGCGCCCAGAGCAGCCGTTCCAACGGGGTGCACAGCTCATGGCTCCAGCCGATGGCGGTACGCAGGGTGCGGTGGCGCGGCTGCCGGATCGACGCGTCGGCCGGTACGTCGAAGCGGGAGCCGATCCGCACGGCCACCTGCTCGACGGTGTCCCGGCCGAGGGCTCCCGCCGCGAGTTCGATGGCGAGCGGAATGCCTTCGAGGCGGCGGCAGATCTCCTCGGCCGCCTCGGCGTTGCCCGGCGCGTCGAGGGCCAGCCGCGGAGCCGCCGAGGCCGCCCGGTCCCGGAACAGGGTCAGTGCGTCACCGGCGCCCTCGACGGGCAGCGGTCGCACCTCGACGAGCCGTTCGCCCCTGATGCCCAGGGGCTGCCGGCTGGTCGCCAGCACGGTGAGACCCGGTGACGTGGTGAGGATCTCGCCGAGCAGATGCGCACACGCGGGGCGCAGGTGCTCGCACGAGTCGAGGACCAGCAGCAGTTCCTTGTCGGTGAGCCATTCGCACAGCGCGTCGATGGGCATGCGCCGGGTGTGGTCGGAGAGCCCGACGGCGTCGGAGACGGTCGCGATGAGCAGTCCGTCGTCGTGGAGCGGGGAAAGGTCCGCCCACCAGGCTCCGTCGCGGTGTGCGGGCGCCGCCTGCCGGGCCGCACGGACGGCGAGCCTGGTCTTGCCGACGCCGCCGCTGCCGGTGAGGGTGGTCAGCCGGTGCGTGGCGAGGGTGTGTTCGAGCCGGGCAAGTTCCGCTTTCCGTCCGACAAAGCTCGTTGTCTCCTCGGGAATGTTGCTCGCCATGGTCACCGTCGCCGAAAACAGATGGACCGGCCGGTCCCGGCCCCTGGTTCCGTACGGTTCAGGCATGGGAGGACACCTGACGTACCGGAAAGGGGGCCTGGACCGGCCGGGGGTGGGAGGGCGCGCCCGGAAGTGCGGTACTGCGGCACTCCCGGACGGCTGCTGCCTCCCAACGTAGCCCGTTTTGGCTCAGCTCAGCGCAAACACCGCCACTGTGCGGCCCGGGACGGTGAAGCTTCCCGAACTCCGCTCGTAGGAGGACTTCTTCACGGTAGGGTCCGCGCCCGCGACCTGGACGGGATGCAGGGAGTACCGCTCCCCCGCCAGACCGGCGATCCGCTGGGTCTCGGTACCGGGGGCCGCGTTGAGGACGACCACCAGCCTGCCGAGCCGCATGGTGATCACCCCGGGCGTCTCGTCCTTCCCGGAGAGCGGGAAGGACAGGGCGGACTGCACCTGTGCGGTGGTGGCGAGATCGAAGTCCTTCTCCGTCGCACGGATGGTGAGCAGGTCCCGGTAGGCCGCCGATGCGCCGTCGATCTGGGCGCACCCCGGCCTGAGCGCGGCGTCCGCCAGCAGCGGCCGTGCGTAGGACCACTTGGACGCGTTGTCGGCGGCCGGCGGCAGCCCGCGGCCGAAGCCGTTGCCGTCGCGGCAGTCCCAGTGCAGGGCGTTGAACCAGTCGCCGCTGTCGTACGAGTTGCGGTCCAGGGACTTGGAGCGCAGCAGGTCGGTGCCCGCCTGGGAGAGCGAGGGGCCCTGCGAGAGGGTGGCCGTCGCCATCGCCAGCACCTGCATGCGGGCCCGGTCCGCGGCCGGGGTGCCCGCCGGGAGCTTGAAGGCGAGTGCGTCGTACAACGACTCGTTGTCGTGGGCGTCCGCGTAGGCGAGGGCGTCGCCGGGGACCGCGGCGTATCCGGCGGGGGCGCCGTTGTAGTCGACGCCGGACCCCTTGACGGTCTTCCCCGAGGAGTCGGTGAAGGTGTAGTCGGCGAGGTTGCCGGTGAGGCCGACCTTGATCAGGTCCTGGTAATGGAGCAGCCGGGCCTTCTGTTCGGCCCGGGTGCCGTTGGCGGTCGAGGTGTTGGGGTCGGTGTAGAGGCCGGTGGCGAAGCCCTGCACGCCCGGGTCCTCGTCGAAGGGGCTGCCGCCGCGGACGGCGTCGCGGGCCCGGTCGGAGAAGGTGGCGATGCCGGTGCCGGCCATGTTCTTCTGGGTGGCCTGGACGAAGCGGGCGTCGTCGGCGATCTCGCCGAAGTTCCAGCCCTCCCCGTACAGGATGATCTTCTTCCCGTCGACGCCGTCCTTCGCCGGGGTCAGCGCGTCCAGCGCCTTGCGGACGGCGAGGATGTTGGCCTTCGGGTGGTGGCCCATGAGGTCGAAGCGGAAACCGTCGACCTTGTACTCCTTGGCCCAGGTGACGACCGAGTCCACGACGAGCTTGCCCATCATGGTGTTCTCGGGAGCGGTGTTGGCGCAGCAGGTGGAGGTGGCGACGGTGCCGTCGTCCAGCAGCCGCTGGTAGTAGCCGGGCACGATCCGGTCGAGTACGGACTTGTCGTCCTGGCCGGAGGCGACGGTGTGGTTGTAGACGACGTCCATGACGGTCCGCAGGCCCGCGCCGTTCAGCCCCTGGACCATCTGCCGGAACTCGACGGTGCGCCGGGTGCCGTTCGGGTCGGAGGCGTAACTGCCCTCCGGGACGGTGTAGTGCAGCGGGTCGTAGCCCCAGTTGAAGCCGTCCCGCGCCGCGGTCTTGGCGACGCAGGCCTGCTGTTCCTCGGAGTCGGGGGCGTACACGGACAGGTCGCAGGCCGGTTTCCGCTGATCGGACTTCTTCTCGGGGACGGTGCCGATGTCGAAGGCGGGCAGCAGGTGGACGTAGCTCGTGCCGGCGTCTGCGAGCCGCTTGAGGTGCCGCATCCCGTCGGAGCGGGTGTCGGTGAAGGCGAGGTATTCGCCGGGGTGCTTCGAGGTGCGGTCCGCGATCGAGAAGTCCCGGATGTGCAGCTCCTGGATCTCGGCGTCGCGCAGCGGGACGGCGGCGGGCTTCCGCAGCCCGGACCAGCCCTTCGGCGCGAGGCCCGGGTCGTCGAGGTCGACGACGAGGCTGCGGGCGGAGTCCGTGGTCAGTGCGGTGGAGTAGGGGTCGGTGACCCGGTTGGTGACCATCTTGCCGACGGTGGGCGCCCAGACGTCGACCACGTAGCGGTAGGGCTTGCCCGTCCATGCCCCGGTGCCCGTGACGGACCACACGCCGGTGCGGTCGTCCCGGCGCATCGGGACGCTGCGGCCGTCCAGTTCGAGTGCGACGGTGCGGGCGGTGGGTGCCCAGACGGACAGGGTGGGGCGGCCGTGGTCGAAGACCGGGCCGAGCGAGGCGGTGGCCGCGTTCTTCCCGTAGAGGTCGTCGAGCACGCCCGCGCTCTGTACGCCGGTGGCGGCGAGCAGGGCGCCGTTGGCGGCGCGCTGGGTGGCGATCAGCTGACCGCGCAGCGCCTCGCGGATCCGGTCCCGGTCCCGTGCGTCGACGGTGAACGCCGGATAGTCCTTGAGGTGCGGGTGCTTCGCCTTCTGGGCGTCGGTCAGCGCGGACGGGACGAGCCGCAGCCACTGGCCCTCGTCGGAGAGCGCACCGTCGACGACGGAGATGCCCCCGTCCTTCGCGTAGACGAGCTGCTGGCTGGTGGCTTCGGTGGCCTTCACCTTCCATACGACGGTGTCGGAGTCGATCCACTGCGCCTCGGCCCCGGTGAGGTCGGGGGTGGGCACGCCGCCGGTCTGCGGCAGGAGGTAGCCGGGGGTGCCGGCGAGCATCCACACCTCGTGCCCGTAGGTGGCGAGGTCGAGCGACTGGTCGCTCGGCAGATCCTTCTCGTCGCCCTTGTGGAGGATGTAGCCGAGCGAGGTGGCGCCGTCGGTGAGCGGCACCTCGAAGGTGACACCGGAGGCGTCCTTCTTCACCGGCCGGAGCGGCTTCGCCCAGTCGGTGGGGTCCTTGGCGCCGGTCCAGGTGTGCAGCCCCCAGCCGTCGTAGTCGCCGTCGGCCCGGTAGTAGTGCAGTACGGCCTTCGTCGTGTCCTGCGGCGGATAGGCACCGGCGGGGGCCTCCTCGGCCTGGCCGTCGGCGCCCTGCTCGATCCAGACCTGTCCGGTCCTCGCGAGGTCGACGGTGCGCTGCGGTCCGTCGGCGGTGCCGTTCTTCTCCACGGTGTACGGGAGGGAGGAGGCGCCCTCGTCGAGCTTGATCCAGGCGAAGGCGCCGTAGGTGTCCCGCCCGGTGAACGCGGCGGTCTCGTCGCCCGCCTTGAGCTGCCAGCCGTCGTAGTCGCCGTCCGCGCGCCGGTAGTGGACGACGGCGTGGTCGCGTTCGACCGCGACGGGCTTCTCGGCGACGGGTGGCTGCCCGGCCGTGGACGAGGCGAGGGCACTCGCGGTCCGGCCGGTCCGGTCGACGACGACCGCCTTGTACCGCAGGGGTGTTCCGGCGGTGACCGTGTCGCCCAGGGTCTGGGTGACCTTGTACGGGGCGTGGTCGGCGGAACCGAGGGTGACCCACTCCCCATTGCCGGTCTGGGCGGCGAAGACGACCCGGTTCAGCTGTCCGCCGTCGACGTCGGCGGTGATCTCCACGGTGCCGGTGGCCCCGGCGGCGGGCGCCTTCAGGGTGACCGAGGGCTTGGCGGCGGGTTCGTCCATCGTCCTCGCGGCGCGCAGCACGATGCTCGACAGCGCGGGCACGGTGACGGTGATCTTCTTGTCGGCGCCGCTGCGGACGGTTCCCGAACCGCCGTACAGCGTGCCGAAGTCCATGCCGGCCGATGCGGTGGTCAGCTCGACGGTCCGCGGACCGGTGCCGTTGTTCGTCGCGACGACGTACTCACGGCCCTGCCGGCTGTCCGTGCGCGAGAAGGCGTACACGGAGCCCCGGGCGTGGAGCTCGGTCTGGACGCCGTCGCGCAGGGCCGGGTTCTTCCTGGTCAGCTCGGAGAGCGCGGCGATGTTCCGGTACAGCGGGTGGCTCGTGTCGTACGCGTCGGAGGCGTGGGTGCGGTCGGTGCCCAGCTCGTCGTCGTCGAGGTAGTCGGGGGTCTTCGAGGCGAACATGGTCTGCCGGGCGTCCTTGTCGCCGCCCGCGCCGGTGAAGCCCTGCTCGTCGCCGTAGTAGACAACAGGGTTGCCGCGGCTGAGGAACATCACCTCGTTGGCGAGCCTGGCGCGCCGGACGAGTTCGGCGTCGTCGGCCTTCGGGTTGTCCTGCTTGAGGAACATCCCGATGCGGCCCATGTCGTGGTTGCCGAGGAAGGTCACCTGCTCGTAGGCGTTGGCCTTGTCGGTGGTGTACCGGTAGTCGTCGGCGAAGACGGCGGAGAGCTTCGAGGCGGAGGCGCCCTGCGAGGCGTACTGCCTGGCCGCTTCCTGGAACGGGAAGTCGAGTGTCGCGTCGAGCCGGCCCTGCGTGACGTAGCGCGAAGTGATCGCGGTGTCGGCGGAGTAGACCTCGCCGAACATGAAGAAGTCCTTGCGGCCGCGCTTGGCGGCGTAGGCGTCCAGCGCCGTCGCCCACTGGGTCCAGAAGTCCAGGTCGACGTGTTTGACGGTGTCGATCCGGAAGCCGTCGATGTCGAAGTCCCGGACCCACTTCCGGTAGATCTTCTCCATGCCGGAGACGACCTCGGGCCGCTCGGTCCACAGGTCGTCGAGCCCGGAGAAGTCGCCGTACGTGGTGGACTCGCCGGCGTAGGTCGAGTCGCCGCGGTTGTGGTACATCGTCGGGTCGTCGAGCCAGGCCGGGACCTTGTGCCCGGTGTTCTTCGGTGTGTACGGGAACGAGTCCGCGTCCACCTTCGCCAGGCCCTTGCCGTCGTCGAACGGACGGCCGTCCCGGTCCAGGTACGGGTAGGCGCCCTTGGGCCGGTAGCCGTAGGTCTTCTCGGCGTAGTCGACGGTGTCCGCGGTGTGGTTGGTGATGACGTCGAAGAAGACCTTCATGCCCTTGCGGTGGGCCTTGTCGATCAGCTTGGACAGGTCGGCGTTGGTGCCGAAGTGCGGGTCGACCTGCGTGAAGTCGGTGATCCAGTAGCCGTGGTAGCCGGCCGAGGCGTCCTTGCCGGTGCCCTGGACGGGGCGGTTCTTGAAGATCGGGGCGAGCCAGATGGCGGTGGTGCCGAGATCCTTGATGTAGTCGAGCCGCTCGGTCAGCCCCTTGAGGTCGCCACCCTGGTAGAAGCCCTTGTCCGTGGGGTCGTAGCCGGTCTCCAGACGCGAGCCGGTGAGCCCGCCGCGGTCGTTGGAGGTGTCCCCGTCGGCGAACCGGTCGGGCATGACGAAGTAGAACTGCTCGCGCGTCAGATCGTGCCGGGCGGGCTCGGCGGCCAGCCGGGCGTCCGAGGGCGGGCCCGGGGGTCTCGGCGCGGCGGACGCGGATGCCGCCGGGACGACGGGGAGGAGCGCGGCGCAGAGCGCGGCCACGGCTCCCCGTCTCAGGGTGGAACGGGACACGGGCAGGGTCTCCTTGTGTACGGGGTGGGGATCTCGGGGTGGGCCGGGACCGCCGGGCGGCGGGTCGGGCGGGACGGGGGCCACCGGGGCGTCTCGGCGGACGGCGAGGGCGCCTCCCGCGAGCGCGGGTGCGGGCGAGCCGTCCGACGCCGCGTCACCCCGCGGGGTGCGCCGTGGTGCGCCCCCCTGCACGGTCAGGGGCGCCGCGTACGGGCCCCGGACCGGTCACCGGCGTCAGCTGCGCCAGACGTCGCCCGTCAGCGTCGCCCTGCCGGACGACGGCACGGTCGCGGTGCGGTTCGCCCCGCTCTCCCAGGTGACGTTGCCGCTCGCGTCCTTGCGGAGGTACTTGTACTCGAACGAGGTTCCCGCGGGCAGGTCCACATCGAGCTTCCAGACCGGGTACGTCGCCGGGTCGAGCTTCAGCGCGCTGCCGGTGTTCCAGTTGCCGAGGGCCGGCTGGTTGCCGGTGACGTAGATGTTCTGGCCCGGCTGTGTGGTGGCGTCGACGCCGAACGAGGCGCCGGAGGTGCCGGTACCGGGGTCCGTGGCGCCGCCGCCCGCGCAGGTACGGGCGTTCACCTGCAGCGCGACGGCCGTGTCGGCGCCGAGCGTCGCGGTGAACCGGCCCGAGCCGTCGACCGTGACGCCCTTGCCGGACTGAATGTCGCAGTAGTCACCGGCGGGCAGCGACGTCTGGAACGTCCGGGTCAGCGAGGAGCCCTCGTGGTTGATCGCGACATACGCCTTGGAGCCGCGGCCGAACGCGATCTGGTCGCCGCCGTTGTCCCACCAGTCGGTGACGGACTCGCCGCGGGCGGTGTTGCGGAAGCCGACCATGGAGGAGATCTCGCGCCAGGCGTGCTGGCACTTCCAGCCGTCGCTGTAACAGGCTTTCACCGTGCCGCCGTTGGGCGGACCGGCGTCCTTGTCGGACCACTCGTAGCCGGAGTGGACGTCGGGCGAGCCGTACGGCCAGGCCAGCATGAAGACGCCGGCGAGGGTGTACTTGGCGCCGTCCTTGTAGTTCAGCGTGTCGCCGCCGCGCTCGGTGTCGTGGTTGTCGACGAAGACCGCGGCCTTCGACGAGGGCATGAAGCCCCAGCCCTCGCCGAAGTTCTTCAGGTGGGCGAGGTTCTCGTTGTTGAAGACCTGCTTGAGGCTGCGGGCGTAGCGGAACTCCTGGACGTCCCCCGTGCCGGCGTACTCGTCGGGCGAAACGGCCTCGCCCGCGCCGTAGATCGCCTCCTGCTTCCAGTAGACGCCGGGGTTGCTCAGCCGCGACTTGATGTCGGCGAGGTCGGCCGCGGGCATGTGCTTGGCCGCGTCGATACGGAAGCCGTCGACGCCGAGGGAGAGCAGGTCGTCGAGGTATCCGGCGATCCTGCCCCGGACGTAGTCCTCACCGGTGTCCAGGTCCGCCAGGCCGACGAGTTCGCAGTTCTGGACGTTGGCCCGGTCCTGGTAGTTGCTGATCTGCGCCGTGCAGTCGTCCATGTCGGGCGCGGAGTACACACCCGGGTAGTTGTACTTGGTGTACGAGGATCCTCCGGTGCCGGTGCCCGATCCCGCCGTCATGTGGTTGATGACGGAGTCGGCGACGACCTTGACGCCCGCGCTGTGGCAGGTGCTGACCATGTTGGCGAAGGAGGTGCGGTCGCCGAGCCGTCCGGCGATCTTGTAGCTGACCGGCTGGTACGAGGTCCACCACTGGCTGCCCTGGATGTGTTCCTGGGGCGGTGAGACCTGTACGTAGCCGTAGCCGGCCGGGCCGAGGGAGTCCGTGCAGGCCTTGGCCACGGAGTCGAACTTCCACTCGAAAAGAACGGCGGTGACGTCCTTGTCGCCCGGCGCGGACGCCTGGGCGGTCGCGGTGGGGACCACGAGGACGGCGGCGACGCCTGCTGTCAGGGCGAGCGCCGCGGACAGTGGTCTGCGGGCCATGTTTCCTCCTGCTGTGGGGGAAATGCGGGTGACGGTGCAGCCTCACGTGGCAACGCGCCCTGCCCTCAAGGCTCCTGAAGGTTCTTGCTGCAAGAATGCAAACCTTGCCGCGCCGGTGACCGTACGGCGCCGCCCGCCCCGGGTCAACCCTTTGGACACCACCCGCTTACATCAATGAAATCCAGCAGTTTTCTTCCTGCAAGCACTTACGCAAAACATTGCAGCACTGTTAAATTTCTCCCGACTCCGGTCCGGTCGGCCGGGGGTTCCGGCGACTCCGGGGCCCCACGCGCCCGGCCGGCCGGGCCGGTCACGGACAAGAGAGGCACCCGGAGTCGCTCACTCCCCGCCGGCCCGTCCAGGGCCGACTCCCGGTGCCTCTCCTGTACGCCCGGATCCCGGACGCCCGGACACCCCCGGGCCGGGCCTCAGACGCCGCGGACCGCCGCGGTGGATCCCCGCACCACCAGCTCCGGCTGGAACACGTACTCCGTGCGCTGCACGGGGCTGCCGCCGATCTCCTCCAGCAGGGCGCTCACCGCGGCCGCCGCCATCGCCTGTACGGGCTGACGCACCGTCGTCAGCGGCGGATCGGTGAACGCGATCAGCTGCGAGTCGTCGAAGCCCACCACCGACACGTCGCGCGGCACGTCGAGCCCGCGCTCCCGCGCCGCACGCACCACGCCCAGCGCCATCAGGTCACTGCCGCAGACGATGCCCGTGCACCCCAGGTCGAGCAGCGCACCGGCCGCGACCTGGCCGCCCTCGACGCCGAACAGCGCGGAGCAGACCAGGAGTTCGGCCTCGGCCCGGTCCAGGCCCAGCAGGTTCACGGCGGCCTCGACGAAGCCCTCCCGCTTGCGACGGGACGGCACATAACGCTGTGGTCCGGCGGCCAGGCCGACCCTGCGGTGGCCGAGTTCGGCGAGGTGCCCGACGGCCATCCTGACGGCGGCGGAGTCGTCGGGTGAGACGAACGGGGCGCTGATCCGTTCGTTGTAGCCGTTGATCAGGACGAACGGTACGCCGCGTTCGGTGAGCGCGGCGTACCGTGCGGGGTCGGTCGACAGGTCGGCGTGCAGTCCGGAGAGGAAGACGATCCCGCCCACACCGCGTTCGACGAGCTGCTCGACGAGTTCGTCCTCGGTTGCGCCGCCGGGGGTCTGGGTGCAGAGCACCGGTGTGTAGCCGTGCCCGGCCAGTACCTGTTCGACGGACTGCGCGAAGGCCGGGAAGATCGGGTTGGTGAGTTCGGGCGTCACCAGTCCGATCAGCCCGGCACTGCGCTGCCGCAGCCGTACGGGGCGTTCGTAGCCGAGGATGTCCAGCGCCGCGAGCACCCGCTGACGCGTGGTGTCCGCGACGCCGGGCTTCCCGTTGAGCACCCGGCTGACGGTCGCCTCGCTGACCGCCGCCTGGCCGGCGATGTCCGAGAGTCTCGGCGCACCGCCGGTTCCAAGGCCCTTCTTCCGGAGGCTGCCGGGCTCGGCCCGATCCGGAAGAGAGGCCCTGGGCAGGGGGACCGTCACACCGTCCACCACACCGTGGTGTCCGCGGGCAGCTCGATCTCGGCGCCGTCGGTGACGACCGGGGTGCTGGACAGCAGGACGGTGCCGCGCACGGGGATGCGCACCGGGCGGGCCGTCGTGTTGACGGTGCAGACGAAGCCGGGGCGGGCGAAGATCAGCAGCCCCTCGGGGGCCTGGAGCCACTCCACCCCGGTCCCGGCGCCGAGCCCCGGGTGCTCCCGGCGGGCGGCGATCGCGGCCCGGTACAGCTCCAGCGTGGAACCGGCGTCGCCGGTCTGCGCCTCGACGCTCAGCTCGCCCCAGCCGTCGGGCTGAGGCAACCAGCTGCCGCCGCTGCCGAAGCCGTAGCTGCTGCCGTCACGGGTCCACGGGATCGGGACGCGGCATCCGTCACGGAACCCGTCCTGGCCCTCCGCGCGGAAGAACGACGGGTCCTGGCGGGCCTCGTCGGGCAGATCGGTGACATCGGGCAGGCCGAGCTCCTCGCCCTGGTAGACGTACGCCGAGCCGGGCAGCGCCAGCATCAGCAGGGTGGCGGCGCGGGCGCGACGCAGGCCCAGCTCACGATCGCCGGCGCTACGGATCTGGGTGCCGAGGCCGGGCGGGTTGGCGAACCGGGTGGTGTGCCGGGTCACGTCGTGGTTGGACAGCACCCAGGTGGTGGGGGCGCCGACCGGTCGCATGGCGTCGAGCGAGCTGTCGATGACCTTGCGCAGCTCGGCGGCGTCCCAGGCGGTGGACAGGTACTGGAAGTTGAACGCCTGATGCATCTCGTCGGGGCGCACGTAGTTGGCGGTGCGCTCGACGGTCGGGGTCCAGGCCTCGGCGACGAGGATGCGCCCGCCCGTCGCCCACCACCGCCCCTCCGACGAAGGCCCTTCGGGCCCCTTCTTCGCGGGGTACTCGTCGAGGATGGTGCGCCAGGAGCGGTAGATCTCGTGGACCCCGTCCTGGTCGAAGAACGGCATGACGTCGTTGCCGAGCAGCTTGAGCTGGTCGTGGGTGCCGAGGTCGGGCAGGCCCTCGGCCTTGACCAGGCCATGGGCGACATCGACCCGGAAGCCGTCGACGCCCATGTCGAGCCAGAAGCGCAGGATCGAGCGGAACTCGTCGGCGACGGCCGGATGTTCCCAGTTGAAGTCGGGCTGCTCGGGCGCGAACAGGTGGAGGTACCACTCGCCCGGGGTGCCGTCCGGGTCCGTGGTCCGCGTCCAGGCGGGGCCGCCGAAGATGGACTCCCAGTCGTTGGGCGGGAGTTCGCCGTCCGCACCCTTGCCGGGGCGGAAGTGGTAGCGCTCGCGCAGTGCGGAGCCGGGGCCCTCGGCGAGGGCGCGCTTGAACCACTCGTGCTGGTCGGAGGAGTGGTTGGGCACCAGGTCCACGATGATCCGCAGGCCCAGGTCGTGGGCGTCCCGGATCAGCGCGTCGGCGTCCAGCAGCGTGCCGAACATGGGGTCGATGGCACGGTAGTCGGCGACGTCGTAGCCCGCGTCGGCCTGCGGGGACGCGTAGAACGGGCTGAGCCAGACCGCGTCCACGCCGAGGTCCTTGAGGTGCTGGAGTCTGCCGCGTACGCCTGCGAGATCGCCCATGCCGTCGCCGTTGCCGTCGGCGAAGCTCCGTGGATAGACCTGGTAGATCACCGCGTCCTGCCACCAGCCGGTCTGGTGGGCCGGAGCGTCGGCGGACGTGCCGGTGGAGGGGGCAGCGAGGTGCTGGGTCATGTCGTCCCTGGGGTGTCTGGGGTGGGGGGCGTCGCCGGACCGGGATACCGGCGACGCCGTGACTTGGTGCGTGCGGGTCGTACGGGGCGGGCCGCGTCAGCCCTTGACGGCTCCGGCGGACATGCCGGTGACCAGATGGCGCTGGGCGAAGAGGAAGACCAGGGCCGCGGGTATCGCGATCAGCACGGACGCGGCGGTCATCACGCCCCACTGGGCCCCGTACCGGTTGACGAAGAGCTGCAGTCCGCCCGCGAGGGTGAGGTTGTCCTCGCCGACCATGAAGGCGGAGGCGTACGCCACTTCGCCCCACGCGGTGATGAAGGAGTAGAACGCGGTGACGGCGAGGCCCGGCTTGGCGAGCGGCAGGATGAGCCGCCAGAACGTGCCGAACGGGGTGAGGCCGTCGACCTCGCCCGACTCGTCGATCTCGCGCGGGATGGTGTCGAAGAAGCCCTTCATCATCCAGGCGCAGAACGGCACCGAGATGGTGAGGTAGGTGATGACGAGGCCGGCCGGCTGATTGAGCAGCCCCATGCCCGCCATGATGTTGTAGATCGGCACGATGAGGACGGCCACCGGGAACATCTGGGTGACCAGGAGCGTCCACATCAGCCCGCGCTTGCCCGGGAAGCGGAAGCGGCTGACGGCGTAGCCGGTGGAGGCGGAGACGACGACGCCGAGCAGCGTGGTGAGCCCCGCGACGAGCAGGGAGTTGCCGAACCAGGTGAGGAACTTCGTGTTCTGGATCAGGTTCGTGTAGTTCTCGAACGTCGTCTCTTTGAAGAAGTCCGTGGTGGTCGCGTAGGCGGCGGGCTTCAGCGAGGTGAGCAGGACCCACAGCACGGGGAAGACGGCGATCACGGACGCCACGATGAGCGTGAGGTGCAGCCCGATGGAGGCGATCGGCGAACGCTCGCCGCGCGGCCGGACCTTGCGCGCGGCGCTCCCGGCGGAGGCGGCCGGGGCGGTGGTTGCGGGGGCGGTGGTCACCAGTCGTCTCCCTGGGTGCGCAGGACTCGCCGGTAGACGGCGGCGAAGATCAGCAGGAGTACGAGGATCAGTACGCCCCAGGTGGAGGACTGCGCGAAGTCGCGCGGGCTGATCTCGAAGGAGAACTTGTACGCCTGGGTGACCAGGATCTGGGTGGCCTCACCGGGTCCGCCGCGGGTCAGCAGGTAGATCACCGGGAACATGTTGAAGGTCCAGATGGTGGAGAGCAGGATCACCGTGGTGGAGACCGGCCGCAGTCCGGGCAGCGTGATGTGGCGGAACCGCTGCCAGGCGGTGGCGCCGTCCATCTCGGCGGCCTCGTAGTGCTCGCTGGGGATCGACTGCAGTCCGCCGAGCAGGGCGACCATCATGAACGGCACACCGAGCCAGACGTTGACGGCGACGACGGAGAACTTCGCCCAGGTGGGGTCGTTCAGCCACGGTATGCCGTCGATCCCGCCGCCGGAGAGGATCTTGTTGAGCAGCCCGCGGTCCTCGTTGTAGAGGAACTGCCAGGCGAAGACGGAGACGAAGCCGGGGATGGCCCAGGGCAGGATGAGCGCCATCCGGTATGCGGAGCGTCCGGCGATCTTGCGGTTGAGGATGTTGGCGAGGGCCATGCCGAGGGAGAAGGTGATGGCCACGCAGGAGACCGTCCACACCAGGGTCCAGCCGAGCGTGCCGAGGAACTGGTCGCCCGTGAGCGCCTCGGTGTAGTTGTCCAGGCCCACGAACTTGTACGTGGCGGGCATGTGGTTGACACCGATGGACCGGGCGACGTTGCGCTCGTTGGCGTCGGTCATCGACAGGTAGATGCCGCGGACCAGCGGATAGCCGATGATCACGCCGATCACGACGACGACCGGGGCGACCATGGTCCACGCGTACCAGTGGGTCGACAGGGCCCGCCGGAGCCTGCCGGGCGGCGGGGGGTTGCCAGTACCGCGGCTCCGGCCGCGGGCGACGTCGTCGCCCGCGGCCTTCGCCACCGACTGGCTGGTGTGGACAGCCATCAGCCGGCCTGCCTTCCTGTTACTTCCAGCCCTTGAGGAGCTTGCGGTAGGAGTCGCCGGTCGTCTTGACGGCCTTCTCCGGCGTGGCCTGGCCGGTGAGGACCTTGGTGTACTCGGTGACGAGCGGCGCGAAGAGGCTGCCGGTCTCCGGGATCCAGGGGCGCTCGACGGCGGTCTCGACGACGGGCTTGAAGAAGCCGACGATCTCGTTGTCGACGACGTCCTGCTTGGCGTAGGCGGAGGTACGGGTCGGCAGGAGGCTCAGCTCCTTGGTGACCTGGGCCTGGGTGTCCGCGGACGTCATGTAGTCGACGAACGCGTAGGAGGCGTCGAGGTTCTTGGAGCCGGCGTAGACGGCCAGGTTGTGACCGCCCTGCGGGGCGCCCTGCGCGGCGGAGCCGGCCGGGACCGGGGCGATGCCCAGGTTGGCCTTGTCCTTGAACTCCTTGCCGGCGTAGGTGTCGGCGACGGCCCACGGGCCGTTGATGATCATGGCGACCTTGCCGTCCTTGAAGGACGCCTGCATGTTCTCCCAGCCGTCCGTGGCGTCGGTCTTGGCCGCACCGGAGTCGACGAGGTCCTTGACGACCTTCATCGCCTTGACACCCTCGGGGTTGTCGATGGTGACGGACTTGGTGGAGGCGTCGACCATGTTGCCGCCCTCGCCGTACAGGAAGGAGAGGAACCAGTACGCGTCGTCGCCGCGCAGGTACATACCGGTCTTGCCGGTCTTGTCCTTGATCTTCTTGGAGACGGTCTTCAGCTCGTCGACGGTCTTGGGGACCTCGACGCCGGCCTCCTTGAAGATCTTCTTGTTGTAGAAGATGCCCATGGAGTCGATGACCTGCGGCACGGCGTACGTCTTGCCGTTGTACTTCGTGGACGCGGCGGCCTGCTTCAGGAAGTCGTCCGGCTTCTGCAGCGCGGTGGTGCCGTCGAGCGGGGCCAGGTAGCCGAGGTCGGCGAACTCGGGGGTCCAGGCGACCTCGGAGCGGATGACGTCGGGGGCGTCGGAGCCGGCCTGGGCGGCGTTCTTGAACTTGTTCTGCGCGTCGCCGAAGGGCACGTTGACGTACTTGACGTGGACCTTCGGGTGCTGCTTGGTGAAGTCCTCGGCGATCTTCTTGAAGACCTTGTCCTCGCTGCCCACGGTGGAGGTGTCCCACCAGGTCACCGTGCCGGAGAGCTCGCCCGAGCCCTTGCTCGTGCCGTCGGTGCTGTCGTCGCTGCCGCAGGCGGTCGCCGCGAGCGCCAGGGCCGCGACCAGGGCGGTGGCCGTTATGCCACGTCGCATCTGAACTCCTTCAACTGCCGTACCGCTCCGTCGCGGCGCCGGGTCGACGTGAACGTAACAAGGATGAAAGAACGCCGAAAGAGTTTGCGGAAGATTTCTGCAAGCTTCGACGATCGTTACATTCGCGTGTCCTCACGGTTGCCGTCAACCCCCTTGACGGGAGCCGTCCACCCCTGACAGCGGCAGGCCACAGCCCGCGAACCCGTAGTACGACGATCCGACCGCAGTCGGCAATCCGGGCCCGCAAGGCTTTGCAAGAAGTTGCCGCGGCGCCCTCCCGGACCAGCGGTCGGTTGCGGCCGCCCGATTCCTGCGGATGGTGGGCAATCCGACATACGCCCGGTACAGTCCACTTCCATGACCGCACGGCTTGCCGATATCGCAACTCAGGCGGGGGTCAGCGAAGCGACGGTCAGCCGCGTACTGAACGGCAAGCCCGGTGTTGCAGCGGCCACCCGCGAATCCGTTCTCGCCGCACTCGACGTTCTCGGCTACGAACGGCCGGTACGGCTGCGCAGGCGCAGCGCGGGGCTGGTCGGGCTGATCACGCCCGAGCTGGAGAACCCCATCTTCCCGGCACTGGCCCAGGTCATCGGCCAGGCGCTGACCCGGCAGGGCTACACCCCGGTGCTGGCCACCCAGACCCCCGGCGGCTCCACCGAGGACGAGCTGACCGAGATGCTGGTCGACCGCGGCGTCTCGGGCATCATCTTCGTCTCCGGGCTGCACGCCGACACCTCGGCCGATATGCAGCGCTACGAGCAACTGCGCGCCCAGGGCGTCCCGTTCGTCCTGGTCAACGGCTTCTCCCCCAAGGTGCAGGCGCCGTTCATCTCACCGGACGACCGGGCCGCCATGCGGCTCGCGGTGACGCATCTGGTGTCGCTGGGCCATCAGCGGATCGGTCTGGCGGTCGGGCCCAAGCGGTTCGTGCCGGTCCTGCGCAAGATGGAGGGCTTCCGTTCCACCATGCAGGAGCAGTTGGACCTCGCTCCGGACGCGGTGGAGGAGCTGATCCAGCACTCGCTGTTCACTCTGGAGGGTGGTCAGGCGGCCGCGTCGGCGCTGATGGAGCGGGGCTGCACGGCGGTGGTGTGCGCGAGCGACATGATGGCGCTGGGCGCGATCAGGGCCGCCCGGCGGCTGTCGCTGGAGGTGCCGCGCGATCTGTCGGTGGTCGGCTTCGACGACTCGCCGCTCATAGCCTTCACCGATCCGCCGCTGACCACGATCCGTCAGCCGGTGACGGCGATGGGCCAGGCCGCCGTCCGCACCCTCCTGGAGGAGATCGGCGGGACACCCGCTCCGCACAGCGAGTTCGTCTTCATGCCCGAGCTGGTCGTTCGCGGTTCGACGGCCGCGGGCCCCGGGCCCGCTCCGACCGCCGCGGCCGGAACCGTTCCAGGATCGCACGCCCGCTCCTAGCCCGCGGTCCCGGCGCGGACTCCCCGGTTCCGGCGGTCAGATGTGCGGCCCTTTCCCGAGCGGCAGATGATCCGGCGGGAGGAACATTTCTGGCAGACTCTGTGCCTATGGGTGAATTGAGCGCGACGTCACAGGAAGGCCGGCCGGAGGCCACCCCGTCACCCATCGTGGACGAGGCGGCCCCCGCGGCTGACGCGCAGCAGAACGCCGGGCGGCGCTCCAGCGGTCTGGCGGGACTGCGTTCTCCGCGGTCCCCCCGTCGACCGCGCATCTGGTTCGAAATCCTGCTCCTCGCGGCCAGTTACTGGGTGTACTCGCTGGTGCGCAACGCCGTCCCGGAGCAGAGGGCCGAGGCCCTGCGCAACGCCGACCGGATCTGGTCCGTCGAGACCCATCTGGGCATCGCCGTGGAACAGGCCGTCAACCACGCGGTGAATTCCGTGACATGGCTGATCGTGTCGATGAACTACTACTACGCGACGCTGCACTTCGTCGTCACCGTCTGCGTGCTGGTGTGGCTGTTCCACCGCCACCCCGGCCGCTACGCGGCGGCCCGGCTGGCCCTGTTCGCGACCACGGCCGTGGCGTTGCTCGGTTACTACCTGTTCCCACTGGCACCGCCCCGCCTGATGGACGGCGGCCGATTCATCGACACCGTCCTGGTCCATCACACCTGGGGTTCGATGGCCTCGGGCAACTTCAAGACCATGTCGAACCAGTACGCGGCCATGCCCTCGATGCACATCGGCTGGTCGCTCTGGTGCGGCCTGACCGTCTTCGCTCTGGTCTCCGCCCCCTGGGCCCGCGTGCTGGGCCTGCTCTACCCGGCGGTCACTCTGCTCGTGATCGTGTCGACGGCCAACCACTTCTGGCTGGACGCAGTGGGCGGCATGACGTGTCTGGCCTTCGGTTACGCCGTCGCCTACGCCTGGCACGGCTCGCTGCCGCACCATCTCCCGAAACGGGTGCCGTCGACACGGGGGAGACTGCGGCCGGTCGGGCTGTCCACGGGCACGCCGGTCCGGACGCCGTGCCCGACGGCGGACGCGACGGCACGCCGCTGAGCGCACCGGTCGGCCCGCCGAGGAAGGCCGCGGGCACCAGCGGGACGAGCACGACGTTCACACCGGTCGAGGCCCCGGAGAACAGATCGGGCACGGGCGCGCGCTGCTGGACGAGGCCGCGTCGAGCCCCTGCCCCGACCGAGGGCCCCGCGCACTCCGCCCTCACGCTCCGTAGAAGCGCTCCTCCACCACCGCCCGCGCCCGTCGCGTGATCCGCCGGTAGTCGTCCAACATGTCCCCGACATGTCCCGGCTCGTACCCCAGGTACCGCCCCACCGCGGTGAGCTCACGTGGTCCGGACGGAAACGTGTCGCCCGGCCGCCCCCGTACCAGCATCACCGCGTTGCGCACGCGCGTCGCCAGCACCCAGGCCTCGTCCAGCGTCTGCGCGTCCTCGACCGGGATCAGCTCCGCCGCGCACGCCGCGGCCAGCGCCTCGCGGGTGCGTGTCGTCCGCAGCCCCGGTTCCACCCAGCCGTGCTGCATCTGCATCAGCTGGACCGTCCACTCGACGTCGCTCAGCCCGCCGCGCCCCAGCTTGGTGTGGAGCGTCGGGTCCGCGCCGCGCGGCATCCGTTCGGACTCCATCCGGGCCTTCAGACGGCGGATCTCGCGGATCGCGTCCTCCCCGAGGCCCTCCATCGGGTAGCGCAGCGGATCGATCAACTCGATGAAGCCACGGCCCAGTTCCTCGTCGCCCGCCACCGGTTCGGCGCGCAGCAGCGCCTGGCTCTCCCAGACCAGCGACCAGCGCCGGTAGTAGGCCTCGTACGAACGCAGCGTACGCACCAGGGGCCCGTTCCTGCCCTCCGGCCGCAGATCCGCGTCGATGATCAACGGCGGGTCGGCGGTGGGCAGTTGCAGCAGTCTCCGCACCTCGGCGACCACCGCGTTCGCGGCCTGCGCCGCCTCGTGCTCGTCCACGCCCTCGCGCGGTGAGTGGACGAACAGCACATCGGCGTCGGAGCCGTACCCGAGCTCGTGCCCGCCGAATCGGCCCATGCCGATGACGGCGAACCGAGTGGGCAGGGTGTCCCCCCACCGTTCGCGCACGGCGGCGCGCAGGGCGCCCGCGATCGTGACGGCGTTCAGATCGGTGACGGCACTGCCGACCCGGTCGACGAGGGCCCCGGGATCCTCCTCGGCGGGTCTCTCCTCCGTGCCGTAGGAGCCGATGAGGTCCGCGGCCGTGGTCCGGAACAGCTCCCGACGCCGCACCCCGCGCACCACGGCCACGGCGGTTTCGGCATCCTCCGCCCGCCCCACCGCGGCCAGCACCTCCTGCTCCAGGTGTTCCCGGCTGCGCGGCTTCAGCCCCTGCGGATCGCCGAGGAGGGCCACCGCCTCGGGGGCGCGCAGCAACAGGTCGGGGGCGAGCCGGCCGGCCGACAGCACCCGGGCGAGATTCTCGGCGGCGGCGCCCTCGTCCCGCAGCAGCCGCAGGTACCAGGGGGTCTTGCCGAGCGCGTCGGACACCTTGCGGAAGCCCAGCAGTCCGGCATCCGGGTCGGCGGAGTCCGCGAACCAGCCGAGCAGCACGGGCAGCAGGGTGCGCTGGATGGCGGCCTTGCGGGAGACCCCGGACGACAGCGCCTCCAGGTGCCGCAGCGCGGCGGCCGGGTCGGCGTATCCGAGGGCTTCGAGCCGGTGCCCGGCCGCCTCCGCGCTGAGCCGGGTCTCGCCGGGCGCGAGCTGGGCGACGGCGTCGAGCAGCGGCCGGTAGAACAGCTTCTCGTGCAGCCGCCGCACCACCGAGGCGTGCCGCTTCCATGCCTGGTTGAGCTCGGTGATCGGGTCCGTACGCATCCCCAGGGAGCGCCCGAGCCGTCGCAGGTCCCGCTCGTCCTCCGGGACCAGATGGGTACGGCGCAGCCGGTAGAGCTGGATCCGGTGCTCCATGGCGCGCAGGAAGCGGTATGCGTCGTCCAGTTGCGTGGCGTCCACGCGTCCCACGTAGCCGCCCGCGGCGAGTGCCCGAAGCGCCCCCAGGGTGGAGCCGCTGCGCAGCGTGGCGTCGCTGCGGCCGTGCACCAACTGGAGCAGCTGTACGGCGAATTCGACGTCCCGCAGCCCGCCGGGTCCGAGCTTGATCTCGCGGTCGACGCGGTCGGCGGGGATGTTGTCGACGACGCGCCGGCGCATCTTCTGCACGTCGGCGACGAAGTTCTCGCGGTCCGCGGCCTGCCATACGAGCGGCGAGACGGCCTCGACGTACTCCGCGCCCAGTTCGGGATCGCCTGCCACCGGCCGGGCCTTGAGGAGCGCCTGGAACTCCCAGGTCTTGGCCCAGCGCTGGTAGTACGCGAGATGCGAGGACAGCGTCCGGACGAGGGGCCCGTTGCGGCCCTCGGGGCGGAGGTTGGCGTCGACGGGCCAGATGGTGCCCTCGACGGTCGTGTCGGAGCAGATCCGCATCATGTGTGCGGCCAGCCGGGTGGCGGCCTGGACGGCCGCGCTCTCCTCGACGCCGTCGGCCGGTTCCGCGACGAAGATGACGTCGACGTCGGAGACGTAGTTCAGCTCGTGTCCGCCACACTTGCCCATCGCGATGACGGCGAGCCGGCACAGGGCGGCGTCGCCGGGTGCTGCCGTTCGGGCGATGGCGAGCGCCGCCCGCAGGGTCGCCGTGGCCAGATCGGCCAGTTCGGCGGCGGCCTCGGCGACGTCCGTCGTACCGCACACGTCGCGGGCCGCTATGGCCAGCAGGCACCGGCGATAGGCGACGCGCAGCGAGTCGGGGTCGTCGGCTCCGGCGAGCTCCTGCTCGAATTCGTGCACCCCGGGGTGCAGGTCGGTGGCCTCGTAGGTGACGAGCGCGTGCCAGTCGCGGGGGTGGCGGGCCAGATGGTCGCCGAGCGCCTCGGACGCCCCGAGCACTCCCAGCAGCCGGTCCCGCAGCGGTTTCGCGGTGACGAGGGTGTCCAGCAGGATCTGCCGCTCGTCCGGCTCCTCCGACTCCACCAGCCGGACGACCCCGTGCAGCGCCAGATCCGGGTCCGCGGTGGCACCGAGGGCGTCGAGCAGCACCGGATCGGAGCGTACGGACGACAGCACGGGCAGATCGAGGAGGCGCTCGGCGGCGGAGGGGTCGGTGAAACCGTGCCGCAGCAGTCGGGTGAACGTACTGCTCCTGCGTCCCGGCACCGTCGTCATTCCGCGCTCTCCTGCTCGCCGCCCACACACCGTCCAGCGCTCCGAGCCTAAGGGCTGTCCCGCAGTCCTTGGCGGGCACCCGACGACAGCCGCGGCACCTCGCCGCGTTGCCGGAACATCCGGACACATCCAGTATGCGGACCTCCCTCCGCCTTCCGATGCACCGCATCCGACGCCGCGCGCCGGTCCACCAGGGATCACGGGTCAGCCTCCTGGTCCCGCGCCGATGAATTCGGAGCGCGTGCACGGTCCACACTTCGCAGGCAGGATCGCTTCGAGGACCCCGACCGGGAGGCCCGTATGTCCGAACTCGAACCCATCGCCGAACTGGACACCCGCTACAGCCACGAGAGTGCGACGGCCTGCCCGTGGTCGACGGCTCAGGAGCTGCTGACCGGAGCGGAGACGTACTGGCTGAGCACGGTCCGGCCGGACGGCCGCCCGCATGTCACCCCCCTGATCGGGGTGTGGTCCGGGCACGCGCTGTACTTCAGCACGGGTGCGTCCGAACGCAAGGGCAGGAATCTGGCAGCCAATCCGGAAGTGGTGCTGACCACCGGCGAGAACAGCCTGTCGCGGGGGTTCGACGTGGTGGTCGAGGGCCGCGCGGAGCGGGTGACGGACGAGGACCGGCTGAACCGGCTGGCCGCGGCCTGGGAGTCGAAGTACGGCCCTCAGTGGCACTTCGACGTCCAGGACGGCACGTTCCGGCACGCGGGCCATGTGGCGCTGGTGTTCGAGGTGTCGCCGCGTACGGTCTTCGGCTTCGGCAAGCACCCGTTCAGCCAGACGCGGTGGCGCTTCAGCTGAGCTGCGGGGCCTCGTGGAGGACGCCCGTGTCCTCCCGGGCCCCGTCGCGGGCGTCGGGCGGTGCGCTCTCAGCCACCGGAAGGGGCGACGGGGCCCGGCCGCGTCGCGATGACGACGGTGGCGTACAGCTCGTCGGAGGTGACCACACGCGGGATCAGACCGCTGCGGGCGACGGTCTCCTCGGCCCGTGCCGCCTGCCGCTCGCTCGTCTCGACCAGCAGATGCCCGCCCGGCGCCAGCCACCGCGGCGCCTCGGCGCTGACCCGCCGGAGGACGTCGAGGCCGTCCGCGCCCCCGTCGAGTGCGACCCGCGGCTCGTGGATACGGGCCTCCGGGGGAAGCAGTTCGACATCGTCCGTCGGTACGTACGGCACATTGGCGAGCAGGATCTCCACCCGGCCGCGCAACGAGCCGGGAAGCGGATCGAAGAGGTCGCCCTCGTAGACCCGGCCCGCACCGTCGATGTTCCGTCGGGCGCACCGTACGGCCGCGGGTTCGACATCTGCGGCGTGCAGTTCGATCCGGTCCCACGTCGCGGCGAGCGCGGCGCCGAGGGCTCCGGAACCGCAGCAGAGATCGACGACGACCGCCCCCGGCCCGGCGAGGGCGACGGCCTGGCCCACCAGGAACTCGGTGCGGCGGCGGGGTACGAAGACACCGGGGTCCACGGCGATCCGCAGACCACCGAACTCGGCCCAGCCGAGGACGTGTTCCAGGGGAAGACCGGCGACCCGCCGTTCGACCATGGCCGCGATCCCGGCGGGGTCGGCGGCCGTGGAGACGATCAACTCCGCCTCGTCCTCGGCGAATACGCAGCCGGCGGCGCGGAGAGTGGTGACGATGGAGGAAACGGTGAGCGGTGAAGCGGAAACCGACATGAAGCGCAGCCTTTCGGGAAGCCGATGGGCGCTCCGCGGTCGATTACGTCGGGTCGACCGCGCGGTCGTGCGGGATGAGCACCCAGCCTGATACAGCGGTAATGGGGCTCACCTCCTTGGTCGGTCCCCGTGTTCGGGAGGGGTCACACTACCTCAGCCGCGGCGCCGGTGGAGGTCACCTCGCACGAAGCGGCCGTCCCGGGCTCGTCCTTGGCGTGTGCGGCGCACAGGGCTGTGCCCCGCGCCGTCAGGACGCGGGGCACAGTACGGGAGCCGGCCGGGCAGGACCGACCACGGGTCCACGCGGATCAGCCGCGGATCGGTGCGGACCTGTCTACAGGTCGACGCTGTCACGCAGCTTCGTCGGCGTCAGGAACAGCGCGGCGATCACACCGATCACCGCGATGCCCGCCGAGATCAGGAAGATGGTGCCGGTCGCGTCACCGTACGCAGCACGCACCACCTCCTGGATCTGCGGCGGCATCGCATCCATGTTCAGCGTGGAGCCGCCGCCCGAGGACGAGACCGCCGGGTCGACGCCGAGCTTCGCGAGACCGTGGGTGATCTTCGTGGCGACCTGGTTGGCGAGCACCGCCCCCAGCACCGAGACTCCGATCGTGCCGCCGAGCGAGCGGAAGAAGGTGATCGCGCCACTGGCCGCGCCGAGTTCGCCGAGCGGGACGGTGTTCTGCAGCACCAGGACCAGGTTCTGCATCGACATGCCGACACCGATGCCGACCGCGAGCATGCCGACCGAGACGAGGACCAGTGAGGTCTCGTGGTCGATGGTGGACAGGCCCAGGAAGCCCAGGGTGAGAACGACGACGCCGGTGATGATGTACGGCTTCACCTTGCCGGTCCTGGAGACCAGACGTCCGGCCACGGTGGAGGAGACCAGCACGCCGAGCATCAGCGGAATGGTGAGGAGTCCGGCCTCGGTCGGTGAGTAGCCGCGACCGATCTGGAAGTACTGACCGAGGAAGACCGCGCCACCGAACATCGCCATGCCGACCGCGAGGCTCGCGACGATGGCGAGCGCGGGGTCGCGGCGGCGTACGACGTGGAGCGGGACGACGGGCTCCTTGACCCGGCTCTCGACCACGACCGCCGCGATCAGGATCAGGGCACTGGCGCCGACCATGACGACGGTCTGCCAGGACAGCCAGTCGAAGTCGTTGCCGACGAAGGTGACCCAGAGCAGCAGGAGGCTGACGCCGCCGGCGATGAGCGAGGCGCCCAGGTAGTCGACCTTCGCCTCCGGGCGGCGCACCTCGGAGAGATGCAGGGTGCGCGTGAGCATCACGAAGGCGATCAGCGTGAACGGTACGGCGATGAAGAAGCACCAGCGCCAGCCGAGCCACGAGGTGTCGGTGATGAAGCCGCCCAGGAGCGGTCCGCCGACGGTGGCGACGGCCATGACGCCGCCCAGGTAGCCGTTGTAACGGCCGCGTTCCTTGGGGCTGATCATCGCGGCGATGATCACTTGGACGAGCACCTGGAGCGCGCCCATGCCGAGCCCCTGCACGGCGCGGAAGGCGATCAACTGCCCGGTGGACTGGGCGAATCCGCAGGCGATCGACGCGAGAACGAAGATGCCGATGGATATCTGGAGCAGCAGCTTCTTGCTGAACAGGTCGGCGAGCTTGCCCCAGATCGGGGTGGAGGCCGTGGAGGCCAGCAGGGTCGCGGTGACGACCCAGGTGTACTGCGACTGGGTGCCGTTCAGCGAGCCGATGATCTTCGGCAGCGCCACCGAGACCACCGTGCTGCTGATCATGGCCACGAACAGCACGATCAGCAGCCCGCTCAGCGCCCGCAGCACATGACGGTGATCCATCGGCGCGACTTCGGTCGGCGCGGCCGTGTGTGCGCTCACGCGCAACCTCCGGAAGGTTCGAACAGGGGAAGGAGAGACTTCACCATACATGCCCACTGAGCAATTTTGCCCACTGTGCAATTATGCCCACCGGGGCGATACTGAACCCATGGAGAGCTCTGTGGGACTGCGGGAACGCAAGAAGGAAGCCACGAGGCAGGCCGTGCACGAGGCGACGCTGCGGCTGACCGTCGAGCACGGCTTCGACCACGTCACGGTGGAGGCCGTCGCAGACGCGGCCGGAATCTCCCGCAGAACGTTCTCCAACTACTTCACGGGCAAGGAGGACGCTCTCCTGTACGGCGAGGAGCAGCAGATCAGGGCCCTCGTCCAGACTGTGCGCGACCGCCCCGCCGAGGAGAGCGCGTGGACCGCGCTGCGGGCAGCCATGACACAGTTCGCCGAACGGGTCGCACCGCCGGAGCGCGAGTGGGCCCTGCGGACCAGGCTGGCGATGCGGCACCCCTCACTGCTCGCCCGGCAACTGGCCAACCACGCGACCCTGGAAAGGGACTTGGCCGATGCCATGGCGGTGCGCCGGGGCCCGACGGAGAAGGCGGTCCGCCCCCCGGTCCTGGCCGCGGCGTTCCTGTCCTCGCTGCGGATCGCCATGCGCATGTGGATCGAGGAGGACCTGGCCCGGGAGCCCGCCGAGGTGATCGACGAGATCCTGAACGAGATGGGCTGCCGCTTCGACTGAGCGAGAAGGGGCGCGGGTACGGGTCCGCGGCGCGGGGTCGGCCCTCGCCTCGGGTGCGAGCACGCCCCGCACCGAGCGGCCGCGGACAGCACGCACGAGGACGCCGCTGGGACACCGGGCGGCCCAGGACGTCCCGGGGCGGGTGAAACAGCTTCGGGCCGACGGCATGGCACCGTCGGCCCGAAGCCGCTCGCTTTCGAACCGCGCCTACAGCACCGGCAGCAGGGCCTTCAGCTCGAAGGCCGTGACCTCGCTGCGGTACTCCTCCCACTCCTGCTTCTTGTTGCGCAGGAAGAAGTCGAAGACGTGCTCGCCGAGCGTCTCGGCGACCAGTTCGCTCTTCTCCATCAGCGAGATCGCCTCGCCCAGGTTCTGCGGCAGGGGCTCGATGCCCATCGCACGGCGCTCCGCGTCGGACAGCGCCCAGACGTCGTCGTCGGCACCGGCCGGGAGTTCGTAGCCCTCCTCTATGCCCTTGAGGCCCGCGGCGAGCAGCACCGCGTAGGTCAGATAGGGGTTGGCGCCGGAGTCGATGGAGCGGACCTCGACGCGGGCCGAACCGGTCTTGCCGGGCTTGTACATGGGGACGCGGATGAGGGCGGAGCGGTTGTTGTGGCCCCAGCAGATGTACGAGGGGGCCTCGCCACCGGCGCCCGCGGCGCGGGAGGAGCCGCCCCAGATGCGCTTGTAGGAGTTGACCCACTGGTTGGTCACGGCGGAGATCTCCGCGGCGTGGGTGAGCAGGCCGGCGATGAAGGAGCGGCCGACCTTGGACAGCTGGTACTCGGCGCCCGACTCGTAGAAGGCGTTGCGGTCGCCCTCGAAGAGGGAGAGGTGGGTGTGCATGCCCGAGCCGGGGTACTCGGAGAACGGCTTCGGCATGAACGTCGCCTGCACCCCCTGCTCCAGCGCGACCTGCTTCATCACCAGGCGGAAGGTCATGATGTTGTCGGCGGTGGAGAGCGCGTCCGCGTACCGCAGGTCGATCTCCTGCTGGCCGGGGGCGCCCTCGTGATGGCTGAACTCGACCGAGATGCCCATGGATTCGAGCATGGTGATCGCCTGGCGGCGGAAGTCCATGCCGACGTTCTGCGGGGTGTGGTCGAAGTAGCCGGAGCTGTCGGCGGGGGTGGGGCGGCTGCCGTCCACCGGCTTGTCCTTCAGCAGGAAGAACTCGATCTCCGGGTGGGTGTAGAAGGTGAAGCCCAGGTCGGAGGTCTTGGCCAGGATGCGCTTGAGGACGTAGCGGGGGTCGGCGAAGGACGGCGAGCCGTCGGGCATCAGGATGTCGCAGAACATCCGGGCCGTACCGGGGGCCTCCGCGCGCCACGGCAGGATCTGGAACGTCCCCGGGTCCGGCTTGGCGATCATGTCGGACTCGTACACCCGGGCGAAGCCCTCGATGGCCGAGCCGTCGAAGCCGATGCCCTCGTCAAACGCCTGTTCCAGTTCGGCGGGGGCCACGGCAACGGATTTGAGGTAGCCGAGGACATCGGTGAACCACAGCCGTACGAAGCGGATGTCGCGCTCCTCAAGCGTTCTGAGGACGAATTCCTGCTGCTTGTCCATAGCTACATCCTTGCAGTTCAGACGGTCCGTGCACCACCGCCCGGGGTAGGGGAGGAACTCCAGTATCACGACCCGGGATTTCACCCAGATTACGCACACGACGTGAGATGGAGCACCCGGCCACCCACTACGATCGGCGCCCATGGTGCGCACGGGGTGGAGCGGCTTCGCGATCGCCCGGTGCACGCCGGTTCTCCCGACCGATTCCTGTCACCCCCCGCCCCTTCGCAGAAGGACCCGACGCCATGAGCTTCGACCGCAGGACCCCTATGGAGCCGATGCACAACGCCGCCCGTGCCCGCGAGCGCCGCAACCGTGTCCTGGCCATAAGCCTGAGCGTCCTCGTCGTCGTGGGGCTGGTCGGCTTCGGCTCGTACATGGTGCTGGACAAGTCCGAGGCGTCGGAGAAGAAGCAGGACGTCCGGGCCGAGGACGCCAAGGCGCCCGCGACGGATCAGCAGAAGCCGGCCGACGGGCCGATCGAGGGCCTGAAGACGTGGGACGCCAAGAAGCTGACCCGCAACCACGTCACGACGCCGGTCACGTACCCGATGAAGCCCCCGGTCGGCGGTGACCACAACCCCGTATGGATGAACTGCGACGGCGAGGTCTACCGGAAGGCGATCCCCGACGTGAACGCCGTGCACTCGCTGGAGCACGGCTCGGTGTGGGTGACGTACACCGACAAGGCCTCCGACGCCGATGTGGCGAAGCTCGCCGAGCGGGTCGGCCGGACGCCGTACTCGCTGATGAGCCCGTACAAGGACCAGGCCGGGACGATCATGCTGAGTGCCTGGGGCAATCAGCTGACGGTGGACGGCGCCGACGATCCGCGGGTCGGCCGGTTCTTCGCCGCGTTCGTGCAGGGGCCGCAGACCCCCGAGCCCGGCGCGGCGTGCACGGGCGGGCTGGGGACCCCGTGACCGCTGTACGGCGTGGCCGGCGCGTCGAGTGGGTGGCGGGCTCCGGCGTCGGGCTCGCGCTGTTGTTCGCGGGGGTGGCGACGGTCGCCTCGGCGCGGGACGGCGGTGCCCACCATGCCGCCGCCCCCGCCCCGCGCACGCCCGCGGTGGACTCGGCGGACGCCGGTTTCGCCCGCGACATGGCGGTCCACCATCAGCAGGCCGTGGAGATGTCCTTCCTCGTGCGTGACCGCACGCGTGACGAGGAGGTGCGCCGCCTCGCGTACGACATCGCCAATACGCAGGCCAACCAGCGGGGCATGCTGCTCGGCTGGCTGGACCTGTGGGAACTGCCCAAGGCGGCCGCCGGTCAGGAGCCGATGGCCTGGATGGCGGCCGGCGGGCACGAGGGACACGCCATGGACGGCATGGACGGCACGGCGGGGACGGGGGGCCCGGGGACCGGGTACCGGGCGCACGACGGCTCCCTCATGCCCGGCATGGCCACCCGGGCCGAGCTGGACCGGCTCCGGAGGGCGAGCGGCAGGGGCGCCGAGGTCCTGTATCTCCAGCTGATGACCGACCACCACAAGGGCGGCATCGACATGGCTCGCGGCTGCGCCCGGCTGTGCACGGTGAAGGTGGAGAAGCGCCTGGCCCAGGGGATGGCCGACGCCCAGCAGTCCGAGCTGGACACGATGGCGCGGATGCTGACGGCACGAGGGGCGAAGCCCCGGTCCTGAAGGATTCCCTCCGAGCCGCAGATACACCCGAACGGGTGATAGCGGTCGCGTACGCCGAACGGGGCGATGACGATGGGTTCCCTCGGGGTCGAACAGCATGCCCGACGGCACGCAGGAGGAAGCCCTCATGACCACCGCCAAGGACATCATGCACACCGGGGCCACATGGATCCCCGCGCACGAGACGCTCGACCGCGCCGCACAGCTGATGCGCGACCACAAGGTGGGCGCGCTGCCCATCTCGGCCAACGGCGAGGAGGACCGGATGATCGGCATCCTCACGGACCGCGACATCGTGGTCGGCTGTGTGGCGATGGGACACGATCCGTCGAGGATGACCGCGGGCGACCTCGCCCACGGCACCCCGCGCTGGATCGACGCGGAGGCGAATGTGGAGAAGGTTCTGGAGGAGATGCAGACCCATCGGATCCGCCGGCTTCCGGTGGTCGAGAACAAGAAGCTGATCGGCATGATCAGCGAGGCCGATCTGGCACAGCACCTCTCCGAGGAACAGATCGCCGCCTGGGCGGAGAAGGTCTACGCCCGCGGCTGACCGTTTCCCGAACGCACCGTTCAACGGCCCGGTACCCCTCGCGCACGCGGGGTACCGGGTCGCTGTGCCGTGCGCTGTGCTGTGCGCCCGCCGAGCCCCGCAGCACTGAGGAGATACGTTTCAGCACTCCTCCGGTACGTCTCCCCGCGCGGTGCATACCCAGCAGGGGTAGGGTGCTCGACATGACACTGAGTGGATGTGCGACATACGGACGGTTGTCTCCGTCCGTCGTGCTGCCCATCGAGGTCGCCCACCTCGTCGGGGGCGGCGCGGTGTCGCCGGTTCCCGGGCCGGACGCCCGACCGGGCCGGACGCGTCGTGCCCCGTTGTCGGTGCTGCGGATACGGAAGGGGTGCCGCCCCTCCCCCAGCAGACCGTCCACCGACAACACCCCGAGGTGCTCTCCGTCATGCGCACTCCACCCTCCCGGCGCGCCGTGCTCGGCGCCGCTGTCGCCACCGCCGGTACGACGGTCCTGGCCGCTTGTTCCGGCGCATCCGAGACGGACCGCAGCGGCACGAAGGCCGGCGGCGCCGACGCCGACGGCACGACCCGCGGCGGCATGAACCACGGGACCTCCCACGGGGGGAGGTCCACGGGCGAGTACGTCTCCCCCGACGGGGAGGAGGTCGCCGCGGCCGAGGCGAAGCGGCCCTCCGGCCCCTCGCGGAAGTTCGACCTCACCGCCACCCCGTCCCGCCTCGACCTGGGCGGCGGGCTCGTCGTCGGCTCCTGGGCCTACGAGGCCCGGCTGCCCGGCCAGGAACTCCGGTTCGCGGTGGGCGACAACGTGACACTCACCCTCGCCAACCACCTTCCGGCCACGACCACCCTGCACTGGCACGGCCTCAACGTGCGCAACGACATGGACGGCGTCCCCGACCTGACCCAGAAGGCGATCAGGCCGGGCGCGGAATTCGTGTACCGCTTCAAGGTGCCGCACCCGGGGACGTACTGGTTCCATCCGCACACGGGTGTCCAGCAGGACCGCGGGCTGTACGCGCCACTGATCGTCGACGATCCGAAGGAGCCCCTCAAGTACGACAAGGAATGGGTCGTCGTCCTCGACGACTGGGTCGACGGGGTGGACGGCTCCACGCCCGACTCGGTGCTCGACGAGCTGAGCGGGGGCAGGGGCGGCATGGACCACGGCGGCTCGGACCAGAGCGGCATGGACCACGGCGGCATGGACCAGGACGGCTCGGGCCACGGCGACATGGACCAAGAGGGCGACATGGACGACAAGGGCGACACGGGGGGCAGCGGACACGCCGGGTCCCCCAAGTCCCCCAAGTCCGCCAAGCGCCGCTCCGGCCCCTCGCGGATCATGACGGACTCCTTCAGCAAACTGCTCGACAGCCACGGAGGCAATGTCGCGTACCCCTACTACCTGATCAACGGCCGCGTCCCGAAGTCGCCCTCCTCCTTCTCCGCCAAGCCCGGCGACCGCATCCGGCTGCGCATCATCAACGCGGGCGGCGACACCGCCTTCCGCGTGGCGCTCGGCGGCCACCGGATGACGATCACCCACACCGACGGCTACCCGGTCCGGCACACCACGACGGACGCCCTGCTGCTGGGCATGGGCGAGCGGTACGACGTGATCGTCACCGCCGGGGACGGAGTGTTCCCGCTGACCGCGCTCGCCGAGGGCAAGCGGGCGTCGGCGCTGGCCCTGCTCCGTACCGGGACGGGCTCGGCACCCACCGCCTCCGTGCGGCCGAAGGAACTGGACGGAAAGCTGGTCGAGGCGGGCGAACTGTCGCCGGACGGGTCCGTGGCACTGTCCGTCCGCGAACCCGACCGCACCATCCGGTTCAAACTGACCGGCAACATGAAGGCGTTCGACTGGGCCTTCGACCGCGAGCCGTACAACCCCGACCGACGCCGTCCGGTCAAGGCGGGCGAGCGGGTCAGGCTGGAGTTCTACAACGTCACGACGATGTGGCACCCCATCCATCTGCACGGGCACTCGTTCGGCGTGGTGGGAGCGGCGGGACCGCAGCACCGGGCCTCCCACCGGAGAGCGGCCTCATGGGCGCGCAAGGACACCGCGATCGTGCGCCCGCACAGCTCGCTGGCCGTGGAGTTCGACGCCGACAACCCGGGCCTGTGGATGCTCCACTGCCACAACATCTACCACTCGGACGTGGGCATGATGACGGTCCTCGGCTACCGCCGCTGACCCGTTCCCGGCGGGCCGCCCCGCAGGCGCGCGGCCCGCGAGGACATCGCGTCAGTCAGACGATTACACTGGTGCGCGTGCCTCAACTACGCCTCGCACTGAATCAGATCGACTCGACCGTCGGTGATCTCTCCGGCAATGCCGAGGCGATCGTCCACTGGACCCGGCACTCCGCCGAGCAGGGCGCCCATCTGGTGGCGTTCCCCGAGATGATGCTGACCGGCTACCCCGTCGAGGACCTGGCCCTGCGGTCGTCCTTCGTCGAGGCCTCGCGTCAGGCCCTGCGCGCGCTCGCCGCCCGTCTCGAAGCGGAGGGCTTCGGGGAGCTGCCGGTCGTCGTCGGTTACCTCGACCGTTCCGAAACGGCCCAGCCGCGCTACGGGCAGCCGGCCGGCGCCCCGCAGAACGCCGCGGCGGTGCTGCACCGCGGGCAGGTCGCGCTGACCTTCGCCAAGCACCACCTCCCCAACTACGGCGTCTTCGACGAGTTCCGGTACTTCGTGCCGGGCGACTCGATGCCGGTGGTGCGGGTGCATGGCGTCGATGTGGCGCTCGCGATCTGCGAGGACCTCTGGCAGGACGGCGGCCGGGTGCCGGCCGCACGGGCAGCGGGCGCCGGACTGCTGCTGTCGATCAACGCCTCGCCGTACGAGCGGGACAAGGACGACACCCGGCTGGAGCTGGTCCGCAAGCGGGCCCAGGAGGCCGGCTGCACCACCGCGTATCTGGCGATGATCGGCGGCCAGGACGAGCTGGTCTTCGACGGTGACTCGATCGTCGTCGACCGCGACGGCGAAGTGATCGCCCGTGCCCCGCAGTTCGCCGAGGGCAGCGTCGTGCTCGATCTGGATCTGCCGGCCGCCGAGGCCGAGGCGCCGTCGGGCGTGGTGAACGACGGGCTGCGGATCGATCGCGTGGTGCTCTCCGAGGAGCCCCTCGCGGCGTACGAGCCCGAGCTGGCCGGCGGGTACGCGGAGCGGCTCGACGACGACGAGGAGCTGTACTCCGCGCTGGTCGTGGGCCTGCGTGCGTACGCCGCCAAGAACGGCTTCAGCAGCGTGCTGATCGGGCTCTCCGGCGGGATCGACTCGGCGCTGGTCGCGGCCATCGCCTGCGACGCGCTGGGCGCGCAGAACGTGTACGGCATCTCGATGCCGTCGAAGTACTCCTCGGACCACTCCAAGGGCGACGCGGCCGAGCTGGCCCGCCGTACCGGGCTGAACTTCCGCACCGTACCGATCGAGCCGATGTTCGACGCGTACATGGGCTCGCTGGGCCTCACCGGCCTCGCCGAGGAGAACCTGCAGTCCCGGCTGCGCGGCACGATGCTGATGGCCGTCTCCAACCAGGAGGGCCAGATCGTCCTGGCCCCGGGCAACAAGTCCGAACTGGCGGTCGGCTACTCGACGCTGTACGGCGACTCGGTCGGCGCGTACGGTCCGATCAAGGACGTCTACAAGACGTCGATCTTCCGCCTCGCGAAGTGGCGCAACCGCGCCGCCGAGGAGCGCGGGCAGACGCCGCCGATCCCGGAGGCGTCCATCACCAAGCCGCCCAGCGCCGAACTGCGGCCGGGCCAGGTCGACACGGACTCGCTGCCCGACTACGACGTACTGGACCGGATCCTGGAGCTGTACGTCGACCGGGACCAGGGTCTGGACGAGATCGTCGCGGCCGGGTTCGACGAGGCCCTGGTGACGAAGACGCTGCGCATGGTGGACACGGCCGAGTACAAGCGGCGGCAGTACCCGCCGGGCACGAAGATCTCCCCGAAGGGCTTCGGCAAGGACCGGCGGCTGCCGATCACGAACCGGTGGCGCGAATCGGTCTGAGCCGTGAGGCACCGGGGCCGTCCGGTCCTCGGCCGCCTCACGGCCCGGGTCGGGCTCGCCCTCCGGCGCCGGCTCGGGCCCGACCCGGCCTGCCGCGGTCCAGGGCGGAAGCGCCCGTCCCGCCGCGGGCCGCCGCACGGAGCGGAGAGGCCGGTCGCGCCGGAGCCCGTCGGCCGGCGTGGGGTCCCCCGAACGCCGTGCGGGCCCGGAATCGAGGCCCGCACGGCGTTCGGGGGTCACGTGCGCCCGCGCGCCTCAGCGCGCGTTCGCCCGGACCTCGCCGAGTGCGGTTCGTGCCTCCGCCTCCGCGCCCGCGACGATCCGCGACGGGCTCGGACGGTCCCGGTCCAGCAGGCCGGCCACGACCGCGACCGCCAGGCCCGCGACGGCGAGGGCCGCGCCGACCAGGGCCGGGGACGTCCAGCCCCAGCCCGCCGCGATCGCCGCGCCGCCCAGCCACGCACCGCCCGCGTTGGCGAGATTGAACGCGGAGTGGTTGGAGGCGGACGCCAGGGTCGGGGCATGCCTGGCCTTGTTCATGACCAGCATCTGAAGCGGGGTGGTCGTCATGAAGCCGACCCCGCCGAGCAGGACGACCGTCACCAGCGCCGCCCACCGCACATGAGCGGCGAACGGGAAGACGAGCAGGACGACGGCGAGGGCGCCGAGCGATCCGTACAGCGTCGGACGCAGCGCCCGGTCCGTGAGCGGGCCCGCCGCGAGTGCGCCCAGCGTCATGCCGATGCCGAAGAGCGCGAGCACCAGCGTCACCGAGGACTCGCCGAAGCCCATCACCTCGGTCGTCATGGCCGAGAGGTAGGAGTACACGGCAAAGACCCCGGCGAAGCCGAGGACGGCGGTGAGCAGGCCGAGCAGCACCTGTCGGTCGCCGAGGGCGCGCAGCTCGCGGCCCAGGCCCTGGTGGGCGTCGACGGGTACGTACGGTACGAGGCGGGCGAGCGCCGCCATCGCGCAGAGCCCGATCGCCGCGACCACCAGGAAGGTGGCCCGCCAGCCGAGGTGCTGACCGAGCAGGGTGGCCGCCGGGACGCCGATGATGTTGGCCACGGTGAGGCCGAGGAACATGGTCGCCACGGCCCGTGCCCGCCGCCCCTCGGAGACCAGTCGGGCGGCGACCACCGCGCCGACGCCGAAGAACGCCCCGTGCGGCAGGCCGGCGAGGAACCGGCCTGCGATCAGCCAGCCGAATCCGGGAGCGAGCGCGGAGGCGAGATTACCGAGGGTGAAGAGGGCCATCAGCAGCAGGAGCATCCGCTTGCGCGGGATCCGGGAGCCGACGGCGGTGAGCAGTGGTGCGCCGACGACGACGCCGATCGCGTACGCCGAGACGAGATGTCCGGCGGTGGGTACGGAGGTGCCGAGATCGTCCGCGACATGGGGCAGCAGGCCCATCATCACGAACTCCGTGGTACCGATGCCGAAGGCGCTCACAGCGAGTGCGAGCAGAGCCAGAGGCATGAGGGGAAACCTTTCCGCAGTGGAGACGCGTCCGCCCCGGCCGGGCGTGGCTGACCGGTCGGGGCGGGAGCAGAGGAAGGAACCCGGGCAGGACGGCGCGCGGCCGGGCCGGCTCCCTCGCCGGCCACCCTTGATTCCCAGTCGGAACAAATTCTCTCAGACGGATTGTTCCGCGAGGTGAACGGACCGTTTCGGCAGGGTTGGACGCGGGCGGCGGTACGGAGCGGCCGGCCGGGCCGGACGGCGGTCCTGCCTCGTACCCGTCACAGCTTCAGGCGTGCGGCGATCGGGAGATGGTCGCTGCCCGTCGACGGGAGCGTCCACGACGACACCGGCTCGACGTCCTTCACCAGGATCTGGTCGATCCTCGCCATCGGGAACGACGCCGGCCAGCTGAAGCCGAAGCCGTTGCCGGCCGCGCCCTGGGTGGACCGCAGCTGCGAGGTGACCGCGTTGAGCGAGCGGTCGTTCATGGTGCCGTTGAGGTCACCGAGCAGGATCACCTTGCCGAGCCGCTCGTCGGCAATGGCCTCGCCCAGGGCGTCCGCGCTGTCGTCGCGCTGGTTGGCCGTGAATCCGGCGTGCAGCTTGACCCGTACGGACGGCAGATGGGCCACATAGACGGCCACCTCGCCCCGGGGCGTCTTCACCGTGGAGCGCATCGCCCGGGTCCAGCCCATCTTGATGTCGACCGGCCGGGTGTTGCTCATCGGGTACCGGCTCCACAGGCCGACGGTCCCCTGCACCGAGTGGTACGGGAACCGTTCGGCCAGCGCCGCCTCGTACTTCGACACCTGGCGGGTCGGCAGCTCCTCCAGGGCGATGATGTCGGCGCCGGAGCCCGCGACCTGCCGGGCGGTGCCCGCCGGGTCCGGGTTGTCGGCGTTGACGTTGTGCGTGGCCACGGTGAGGTCGCCGCCGCTGCCCGACTTGTCGGTGAGCAGCCCGCCGAAGACGTTGAACCAGACCACGATCGGCAGCAGCAGAGCGATCAGCGCGGTCGCCGAACGGCGCACCAGCCCCAGGATCAGCAGCAGCGGGACGAACGCGCCGATCCACGGCAGGAACGTCTCGGAGAGGCTGCCCAGGTTGCCGATGGTGTTCGGGATCTTCGCGTGGAAGGCCATCACCAGGGTGAGGAGGACCGCGCAGAGGGCGAGCACGATTCCGCGCCGCCAGATGCCCGGGTCGCGGGTCCACTTGTCGCGCAGGTCCCGGAAACGGGATCCGGACCCGGTGCGCTGCGGCCCCGTACGGTCGTTCCCGGTGTCCGCTCCGTACGCCTGCACCATCGCGCTGTCCTCACTGCCTTGCCGTGCGTATCGCCGCGCCCTCGACCCTAGGTGATGGGTGGCGCGTTTCCTGCCGTCCACGACGGCCGTACTGCCACGAGGACGAAGGGCGGGGCCCGCTGGGTTCCTGACAGGAGCGGTGTGCGGGGGCTTGTGACAGAACGATCACACTCGCGCGGACCCCGGGCGCGTCAGCCGTCGGCGGCCGGGGCGGAACCCGGCCGGGGGGCGAGGCCCTCGGTGAGGGTCCGGATGATGCGGTCGGCGAGGTCCTCGGGCAGCGGGGCCTCGGGCCGGTGGATGGTGCGGACGAGCATGGGCCCCAGGAACAGGTCGTTCACCAGCTCCACGTCCAGGTCCCCGCGCAGCTCGCCCGCGTCGACGGCCCGCCGCACGGCGGCCAGCATGGCGGCGCGGCGGGGCGCTATGACGGTGCACTGGTATGCGGACCACAGCTTGGGGTGGCTCTTCATCTGCGCGAAGACGTTGTGGAGCAGGACGGAGGAGCGCTGGGCCAGGCCGCGTCTGCGCAGGGAGTCCAGCAGCAGCCGCAGGTCGTCGAGGCCTGCGGTGCCGGAGACGGTGGGTTCGGGGGGTTCGATGTCGCGCAGGACGTCGACGAAGAGTTCCTCCTTGCCGCTCCAGCGCCGGTAGATGGTCGCCTTGCCGACGCCGGCGGTCCGGGCGATCCGCTCGATGGAGACGCCGGCGAGGGGCTCACCCGCTTCCAGCAGTTGGACGACGGCGTCGAGGATCGCCCGCTCGGCCGCCGCACTGCGCGGTCGGCCCCTTCGCGGTTCCGGATCCTGCCGAACCGAGTGGTTTTGGCCCTGTTCCTGCGCCTCGACCTGCACCTGAATCCGCCTCTCGCCGCACCCTCCACCCTTCCGATTCTCGCCGAAGGCGGCGGTGCTCCGATGCGCCGCCTCCGGGTCCCGGGAATGGCCGGGACCCGGAGGCGGCACTTCTCAGCTCTCCGGGGCCGTCACCGGCCCGCCTCGGCGGGTACCGAGGGCTCGCTCTCGCCGGAACCACTGGAGCTCTGTTCGACGGGCGTCTTCCCGGGCAGGAAGAACGCGACCACGAACATGCCCACCAGGGCGACGGCAGCCGAACCGAGGGCGGTGACGTGCATGGCTTTCAGGAACGCGTCGTTCGCGGCGGCGACCAGCGGGGCACCCGCCGGGCCCAGCTTGTCCGCGATGCCGAGCGTCGCCTCGATCGACTCCCCCGCCGCCTGCCGGGCGGCGGCAGGGAGCGCACCGAGGTGACCCTCGATGCTGCTGCGGTAGACGGTGGACAGCACCGAGCCGAGCACGGCGATGCCGAGCGCCCCGCCGACCTGCCGGAACGTGTTGTTGACCGCCGATCCGGAACCGGCCTTCTCCCTGGGCAGCGCCTGCATCACGGAGACCGTGACCGGCGTCATCACATGCGCCATGCCCGTACCCTGCACGAAGAAGAGCACGCACAGCACCCAGACCGGCGTGGTGGCGTCGAAGAGCGCGAAGGCCGCGAGGCCCAACGCGACGAGCAGCATGCCGACGCTGCAGACCAGGCGGGCACCGAACCGGCCGACGACCAGCCGGGCGCGCGGCGCGAAGATCATCTGGGCGGCGGCCAGCGGCAGGATCAGCAGACCGGCCTCCAGCGCGCTCCAGCCACGCACGCTCTGCATGTAGAAGGCGGAGAAGAAGGTCACCCCCATGAGCGCGAAGAAGACCAGCGCGATGGCGGCGACGGCCGCGGAGAACGACGGCTCCTTGAAGTACGTGACGTCGAGGGCCGGGTGGCTGGTGCGCTTCTCGTACAGGACGAACGCCGCCAGGACGATCAGGCCGCCGACGACCGAGAGGAGCACGACGGGGTCGGTGAAGTCGGCGAGCTCTCCGCCGCGGATGATGCCGTACACCAGCAGGACCAGACCGACGATGGACAGCAGCACCCCGACGGGGTCGGTCCGGCCCGGCTTCGGGTCCTTGGAGTCCGGCACCAGCAGCACCATCGCGATCAGCGCGACGACCACCACGGGCACGTTGACCAGGAAGATCGAGCCCCACCAGAAGTGTTCGAGCAGCAGCCCGCCGGTGATCGGGCCGATCGCGATGCCGAGGCCGACGCTGCCGGCCCAGATACCGATGGCCTTGGGCTGCTCGTCGCGTTCGAAGACGTTCATCAGGACGGCGAGCGTGGCGGGCATGACGAACGCGGCACCGAAGCCCATCACGGCACGCCAGGTGATCAGTTCGCCGGGCGAGCCGGACATGGAGGCGAAGGCGGAGCCGACTCCGAACAGGAGGATGCCGAAGAGCAGCACCTTCTTGCGACCGATGCGGTCGCCGAGCAGTCCCGCGGTGAACAGGAGTCCGGCGAAGACGAGCGTGTAGGCGTTGATCGCCCACTCCAACTCGCTCTGGGTGGCACCGATGCCGGTGGGTGCGGGGCTGGCGATGGTCTTGACCGCGACGTTCAGGATCGAGTTGTCCAGCACCACGATGAGCAGACTGAACATCAGAACGACGAGGATCGCCCAACGGCGGCGGTGAACCGCCTCGGGAACCTGGGGCAGGGCGGGGCGAGCGCCCGACGGTATTGACATGTCGGGGAGCTTATACGATTTCGATACGACACCGTCTCGTATTGGAAGGTCTCTGCCGGGCGCCGACACGGACGCGGGCGGGTGGGCCCACTTCCCGTGGACGGCCGCGGGATGCCACCATGGAACCGGTCCGGGGACGCCGTCAGGGCGCCTCGAGATGACGAAGGAGCCGTTGGCAATGTCGCTTCAGGCTGCGCAGAAGAAGTCCGCCGCCACCCCCGCGGGAGCCACCACCGACAGCAGCAAGGCGCTGTACGGAGGCAAGGGCACCCGCCGTATCACCATCCATGACATCGCCGCCGCGACCGAGCGCGGCGAGAAGTGGCCCATGCTCACCGCCTACGACGCGATGACCGCGTCCGTCTTCGACGAGGCCGGCATCCCGGTCATGCTGGTCGGTGACTCCATGGGGAACTGCCACCTCGGCTACGAGACCACCGTGCCCGTCACGATGGACGAGATCGCGATCCTCTCCGCCGCTGTCGTACGGGGCACCAAGCGTGCCCTGATCGTCGCCGACCTGCCCTTCGGGGCCTACCAGGAGGGGCCGGTCCAGGCCCTGCGCAACGCCACCCGGCTGATCAAGGAGTCCGGTGTCGGCGCGGTCAAGCTGGAGGGCGGCGAGCGCAGCCACGAGCAGATCCGGCTGCTGGTCGACGCCGGCATCCCGGTCATGGCCCACATCGGCCTGACCCCGCAGTCCGTCAACGCGATGGGCTACCGGGTGCAGGGCCGCGGCGAGGAGGCCGCCCAGCAACTGCTGCGCGACGCCAAGGCCGTGCAGGACGCGGGCGCGTTCTCCGTCGTCCTGGAGCTCGTCCCGGCCGAACTGGCCGCCGAGGTCACCCGCACCCTGCACATCCCGACCGTCGGCATCGGAGCCGGTCCGGACACGGACGCCCAGGTGCTGGTCTACACCGACATGGTCGGGCTGACCGGCGGCAAGGTGCCGCGCTTCACCAAGCAGTATGCGAACCTCCGCCAGGTGCTGGGCGATGCCGCGAAGGAGTTCGCGGAAGAGGTCGTGGGCGGCGCGTTCCCGGCCGCGGAGCACACCTTCCACTAGGGCCTCTCGTCCGGATCCGGCGTGATCCGGACCACAGACCCCGGTTCCCCGGGGCCCGCCCGCTCAGCGGCACGGACCCCGGATCAGGACCACTGCCCGCACCACCGACAGCCCGCCGACATCCCCCATCGGCGGGCTGTCGGCCCGTTGTCGGCGGACTGTCGGTGGCACCTGGTCCCATGGTGGGCATGACGCGAATCGACAAGAACCCCAGGAGCGGCCCGAACGCCGTCGAGGTCCGGGGACTGGTCAAGCACTACGGCTCGACCAAGGCTCTGGACGGCGTGGACCTCGATGTCCGCGAGGGCACCGTGCTCGGTGTGCTCGGCCCCAACGGAGCCGGCAAGACCACGCTCGTACGCTGCCTGTCCACCCTGATCGTCCCCGACGCCGGGCACGCCGTCGTGGCGGGCTACGACGTGGTGAAGCAGCCCCGGCAGCTGCGCCGCACCATCGGCCTGACCGGGCAGTACGCCTCGGTCGACGAGAAGCTCTCCGGCTGGGAGAACCTCTACATGATCGGGCGGCTGCTCGATCTGCCGCGCAAAGTCGCCCGCGCGCGTGCCGACGAGCTCCTGGAGCGGTTCTCGCTCACCGATGCCGCCAGGCGCGCCGCGATGGACTACTCCGGCGGCATGCGGCGCCGCCTCGACCTGGCCGCGTCGATGATCGGCAGCCCGGCCGTGCTCTACCTGGACGAGCCGACGACCGGGCTCGACCCCCGGACCCGCAACGAGGTCTGGGACGAGGTGCAGCGGATGGTCGCGGAGGGGGCGACCGTCCTGCTCACCACCCAGTACATGGAGGAGGCGGAGCAGCTCGCGAACGAGCTCACCGTCATCGACAAGGGCCGGATCATCGCCAACGGCGGGGTCGACGAGCTCAAGGCGAAGGTCGGCGGCCGCACCCTGCAGATCCGGCCCTCGGACCCGGCGCAGCTGCCCGCGATGGCACAGGCGCTCAGGGAGGCCGGCCTCGACGGGATCGCGGGCGCCCAGGCCGTCCCCGACGAAGGGCTGCTGTACGTGCCGATCCTCAGCGACGAGCAGCTGACCGCCGTCATCGGCCTGCTCGGCACCCGGGGCTTCTCGCTGGCCCATGTCGCCACCGCGCTGCCCAGCCTGGACGAGGTCTTCCTGGCCATCACCGGCGAGAAGAGCACTTCCGCCACCGACACGATCCCCGCGGAGGTCGCGGCATGAGCACGACGATCCAGAAGCCCGCTCCCGTCGACACCCCCACCGCCGCCGGCCGGCCGAAGGCGCCCGCCGGTGAGGGCCGGATCGGGCTGCGCGGCAATCTGCGGCACATCGGGGCGCTGATGCGGCGCAATCTGCTCCAGATCAAGAAGGATCCGGAGTCGATGTTCGACGTGCTGCTGATGCCCATCATCTTCACCCTGCTGTTCGTGTACGTCTTCGGCGGATCCATCGGGTCGAGCCTGGGCGGCGACCGGCAGACGTACATCAACTACGTCGTCCCCGGCCTGATGGCGATGATGGGCATGAACATCGCCACCGCGGTCGGGACCGGTGTCAACGAGGACTTCCACAAGGGGGTCATGGACCGGTTCCGGACGATGCCGATCGCCCGGTCCTCGGTCCTCGTCGCGAAGATCGCGGTCGAACTGGGCCGGATGATGGTCGCCACGGCGATCCTGCTGGGCATGGGCTTCCTGCTCGGCATGGAGCTGAAGACCTCGGTGCTGGGTCTGCTCGCGGCCGTCGGCCTGTCGGCGGCCTTCGGTGCCGCCATCATGTGGATCTTCATTCTGCTCGGGCTGTCCCTGAAGACACCCCAGGCGGTTCAGGGACTGGGGATGCTGGTGCTCATTCCGCTGCAGTTCGGCTCTTCGATCTTCGCCCCGACCGCCACGATGCCCGGCTGGCTCCAGGCGTTCACCGACTACAACCCGCTGTCCAACCTGGCGGACGCGGCACGCGGGCTGATGATCGGCGGGCCGGTCGCCCACTCGGTGTGGCTGACGCTCGGCTGGGCGGTGGTGATCACAGCGGTGACGGCACCGCTCGCGGTCGCCAAGTTCCGCAAGCGGACCTGACGCGCACCGGTGACGGTTCAGTCCCGGTACACCTCGCCGAGGGCGGTGGCCTCCTCCAGGGAGAGGCCGCCGCCCTCGGCGTACGCGCTCTCGTAGGCGGGCCGGCCGAGGACGGTGACGGCCAGTCGTTCCGCCTCGGCCCGGTCGTGCCGCTCCATCCACGTCGGTGCGTGCCCCCGGGGCAGCAGAGCGCGGCCGGCCCCCAGCAGCCGGGCCGCGGCCGTGGCCCGGCGCTCGCCGCCGATGCCGGCCAACGACCGTGCGAGGCCGACGAGATAGATGACGGACATATGGGGCGCCACCATCTGGGACAGTCGGTCGTGGGACCGCACCAGCGCGTTCAGTCCCTTGGGCACGGCCTCGGCGTACCGGCCGTCCTGGTTGTCCAGCCAGGCCAGTCCGCCCAGCATGAAGCCCTCGAAGATGGCCAGCGTCTCGGAGCGGAACTCCTCGCGCACCGCTTCCAGTTGCTCCCGGGCCTCGCCGGTGCGCCCGGTCCGTCCCAGCCACAGGGCGAGGTAGAGCCGGGCGGCGGGCATCGCCTCGTGACCGGTACGTCCCTCCGCGACCACCTCCCGCAGGATCACCTCGCCCTCGTCGCCGCGGCCGAGTTCGGTGAGCACGGACGCGTACCGGGACCGCAGAACCGACACCTGGGACTCGGCGCCGATCTTTCGCGCGTAGCCGATGGCGGCCTGGTAGTCCTCGGCCGCGCGCGCGTACTCGCCCCGTTTCTCGTTGGCCTCGCCCCGGGAGGAGAGCGCCTCGGCGGCGCCCCAGTCGTCGCCGAGGCGGACGAAGATCTCCAGGCTCTCGTCCGCGTCACGGCGCGCGTCGCCCGCCCATTCGGACCGGTTGGCCAACACGTTGGCGCGCATCTGGAGCGCGCCGGCCAGTTCCCACGCGTAGCCGAGTTCCCGGCTGGCGTGGACCGTTTCGTCCAGCAGCTCGCGCAGGTCGTCGGCACCACCGGTCAGCATGACCGCGAAGAACCAGAGCGACGCCGGGGTGCGGCAGGTCTGCGGCTGGCCCGCGTGGTAGGTGTCCGCGATGACGCGCAACCGGGCCATTCCCCTCGCGTCGGTCCACACGTCCTGGGAGTGGTCCATGCTGACCAGTTGGACCAGGGCCACCTGACGCCGTGCCTCCTGGAGCAGTTCGGGCGACATGGGCGGCGGCGCGTCGATGCAGCGCTCGTGCAGGGACGGCGCGGGTTCGGCGGGCCCGGCGAACGGGTCGGGGCCCAGCGCGGCGGCCATGTCGGCCCAGTGCAGGGCGTCGGTGCGCAGATCGCGCATCTGCCAGTACCAGCACAACGACAGCACGAGGCAGAGCGCCTCCTGCTCGTCGCGGGCGGCGACGGCCCGGCGCAGGGCGGTGCGGAGGTTCTCGTACTCGCGTTGAAGAAGGTCGATGGCGGCCCGCTGCCCGGCGCCGCGGAGCTCGGGATCGGCGGTCCGGGCCAGTTCCCGGAAGTGCACCAGGTGGCGCCGCTCCACGGCGTCCCGCTCGGCCGCCTCGTCGAGCCGTTCGGCGGCGTACTCGCCCACGGTCTCCAGCAGCCGGTAGCGCATCTCGCCGTCGTCGACGGGCGCGGCGACGACGAGGGATTTGTCGACGAGCGAGCCGAGCAGCCCGGCGACCTCGGGCACGCCCCGCGGGTCGTCCGTGCAGACGGCCTCGGCGGCGGCCAGGGTGCAGCCGCCCGCGAAGACCGACAGGCGGCGCAGCACGGCCCGTTCGGAGTCGTCGAGCAGGTCCCAGGACCAGTCGACGACGGCACGCAGCGTCTGCTGGCGGGGCAGGACGGTACGGGCGCCGCTGGTGAGCAGGCGGAACCGGTCGTCGAGCCGGTCGGCGATCTGGCGCGGGGTGAGCATCCGCAGCCGGGCCGCGGCGAGTTCGATGGCGAGCGGCAGCCCGTCGAGGCGGCGGCAGATCTCGGCGGCGGCCGCGGCGGTCTCCTCGTCCGCGTCGGCCCGGAAGCCGGGCCGCGCGGCGGCGCCGCGGTCGGTGAACAACCGGAGCGCCACCGGGTCCGGCAGCGGGTCGACGGGCCGCACGAACTCGCCGGGCACCCCGAGGGGTTCGCGGCTGGTGGCCAGCACGGTGAGTTCCGGACAATGGGCGAGGAGATGGTCGGCGAGGGTGGCGGCGGCCTCGACGACGTGCTCGCAGTTGTCCAGCAGGAGGAGCATCCGGCGCCGCGAGCAGTGCTCGGTGAGGCGCACCAGGGGGTCGCCGGCATTGCCCTCGGCGACCCTCAGCTCCTCGGCGCCGGCCCCGCGCAGCACGGTCTCGCGGGCGCCGAGCGCGGTCAGCACGGCCTCCGGTACCGCCTCGGGGTCGTCGACGGGGGCGAGTTCGGCCAGCCAGACGCCGTCCGGCCAGGCGGCGGCGAAGGACTCGGCGGCCTCCTGGGAGAGCCGGGTCTTGCCCGCCCCGCCGGGGCCCAGGAGGGTGACCAGCCGGGTATGCGAGAGGTCCTCGTGCAGGGCGTCGATGTCGTCCTCGCGCCCGACGAAGCTGGTGAGCCGGGCCCGGAGGTTGCCCTGCGGGACCGCGGGGGCCCGGGTACGGGCGGCCGGGACCGGCTCGGCCGCCATGAGCGGTCGCTCCGGGGCCTGGTGGAGCAATTCGGCATGCAGGGAACGCAGTTCGGGACCGGGATCGGTACCGAGACGGTCGGCGAGCAGGGTGCGCATCTCGTCGTACGCGGCCAGTGCCTGTGCCGGGCGCCCGGCGTCGCGCAGGGCCCGCAGCCGCAGCGCCTGGAGGGGTTCGTCGATCGGGTGCTCGGCGCAGAGGGCGAGCAGTTCGGGCAGGACCTCGTCCGCGCGGCCGAGCGCGAGGGCCGCGGCGAGCCCGGTGCGCCGGGCGTCCAGGCGCCGGGCCGCCCAGCGGGCCGCGACGGCACCCCGGTCGGGGAGATCGGCCAGGACCGGCCCCCGCCACAGGGCGAGCGCGTCGGCGACCACGGTCTGGGCCTTCGCCGCGTCACCCTCCTCCAGCGCCCGTGCCCCCTCCGCCGCGAGCCGTTCGAAGCGGTACAGGTCGACCGCGTCCGGCTCCACGGCGAGCCGGTAGCCGTTCTCCGCCGAGGCGACGGCCGCATGGCCGAGCGCCCGCCGCAGCCGGCCGACGAGCGCCTGCAGGGCGCCCACCGCGTCGGCCGGCGGGTCGTCGTCCCACACCTCGTCGATGAGGACGGCGGCCGGGACGGCGCGGCCGGGGCGCAGCGCGAGAACGGTGAGGAGCGCGCGCAGCCGTGCCCCGCCGAGGGCTACGGCCGTGCCGTCGTCGCGGAGTGCCAGAGTGGTCCCGAGGATGCAGTAACGCACGCGCCTATTCTCCGTGACCGGGATCGGGAACGGGACGCACGTTCGGACGTACTCGTGTTCGCCGTGTGCCGGCATCGCTCGTCATGCCCCCACCCTTCACGGAACCACCGCCCCGGCGCGAGACGTTTGTGACGTGTCGGCTGTACGGTCGCTCTCGCCGCCCGTCGCCCCGCCCCCCTTCCGGCCAGCCACCAGGAGTTCGCCGATGACCACCGCAAGCAGCCGCAGCGACCGGCGGATCAGCCCGGTCTTCCTCGGGATCGTCGCCGTGATGGCGGTGTCGGCCTGGGCGGTGTGGACGGATTTCGCGAAGCAGCCCGGAATCGCCTTCTTCCTCTTCGTGACGGCGGCCTGGGTGGTGTCGCTCTGTCTGCACGAGTACGCGCATGCCCGCACCGCGCTGCACAGCGGGGACATCTCCATCGGGGCGAAGGGCTATCTGACCCTGAATCCGCTGAAGTACACGCATGCGCTGCTGAGCATCGTGCTTCCGGTGCTGTTCGTGATCATGGGCGGTATCGGTCTGCCGGGCGGCGCGGTCTTCATCGAGCGGGGCCGGATCAGTGGTCGCTGGAAGCACAGTCTGATCTCCGCGGCGGGGCCGCTGACGAACGTGCTGTTCGCGATCGTGTGCACGGCGCCGTTCTGGCTGCACGCGCTGGACGGCGTGCCGGTCGGCTTCCAGTACGCGCTGGGATTCCTGGCGCTGCTCCAGGTCACCGCGGCGATCCTCAACTTCGTCCCGGTGCCGGGGCTGGACGGCTACGGCGTGATCGAACCCTGGCTCTCGTACCGGATCCGCCGGCAGGTGGAGCCGTTCGCCCCGTTCGGGCTGATCGCGGTCTTCGGCGTGCTGTGGATCCCCGAGGTCAACCACGCGTTCTTCGACGCGATCCACGCACTGTTGCGGACACTGGGCATCAGCGAGTTCACGACGTACTGCGGATTCGACACCTACCGCTTCTGGCAGGCGGCCGATCCGGCCTGCGCGGTCAACCTCTGAATCGCCGCTCAGCCGGCGGCCTGTGCGCGCTGCCGACGGAGGTAGAACCACGCCATGTTGGACGAGAGGCCGGCCAGCAGCACCCAGACGATCCCGAGCCAGCTGCCCTGGACGAACGAGATCACGGCCGCGACGACGGCCAGGACGCAGACGGCGGTGGCGTAGAGAGCGAGGCGGGGCATGGGGGGCGGCTCCTGTCCGGGAGTGGTGCACGGTCCCGTCCAGTGTCCCCCATGCCCCTTTCCGCTCGCCGCAGGGTGGGGCGGGAACGCGCTCAGACGTCGGTGGTACGCAGCCCCGCGTGCGCCTTGTAGCGGCGGTTGACCGAGATCAGGTTGGCGACCAGCGACTCGACCTGGTGGGCATTGCGCAGCCGCCCCGCGAAGATGCCGCGCATGCCGGGGATCCGGCCCGCCAGCGCCTGCACGAGGTCGGTGTCGGCGCGGGCCTCGCCGAGCACCAGCACATCGGTGTCGATCTCCTCGATGGCCTCGTCCTGCAGCAGCACGGCGGAGAGGTGATGGAAGGCCGCGGTGACCCGGGACTCCGGCAGCAGGGCGGCGGCCTGCTCGGCGGCACTGCCCTCCTCGGGCTTCAGGGCGTAGGCGCCCTTCTTGTCGAAGCCGAGCGGGTTGACGCAGTCGATGACGAGCTTGCCCGCGAGCTCGTCGCGCAGCGACTCCAGGGTCTTGGCGTGACCCTCCCACGGCACGGCGACGATCACGACGTCGCTGCGGCGCGCGCACTCGGCGTTGTCCGCGCCCTCGACACCGTGGCCGAGCTCGTCGGCGGCGGTCCGCGCGCGGTCGGCGGCACGGGAACCGATGATCACCTTCTGCCCGGCGCGGGCGAAGCGGTAGGCGAGCCCGCGGCCCTGCGGCCCGGTGCCGCCGAGCACGCCGACGGTCAGTCCGGACACGTCCGGGAGGTCCCACGGGTCCTTGGCGGGGGGCTTGGGCGCGCTGCCACTGTCATTCGTAGTCATGGCTGCGACACTACTGCCCGCGCTGGGAAGGAACGTTCCGTCGTCCCACCGGCCGTCCGGCTCGCGGTGGCGGACCCGTTCGGGGGGTCCGGCGTCGTTCACCGGTGGCGGGGCCGGGCCCTGGGGCATGATGCCGGGCCATGGATGCCGTACGTGTCGCCCTGCTGCGAGAAGTGCTCGCCGGGACGGAGTGGCCCGCGGCGACCCGGCGGTTCGCCGGGGCGCTCAGGTCCTCCGTCGTCCCGCACGGCGGCGGTCTGCTGCTGGTGGGCACGGTGGAGTACGAGCCGTGGCATCTGGCGGCCCATCTGGTCGACGAGTCCGCCTGGTCCGGGCTGCCGGAGCTGGCGCCCACCCTGGTGCGCCATCGGGTGGATCCGGAGGGTCCGGCGCATCTGGCCGTCGGTCTGGCCCGGATCGAGGCGGCCGGACGGGGCGAGACGCTGCTGCTGGTGGCCCCGCAGCGGCCCGGCGCCGGTCTGCTGGAGCGGGTGCACGACGCCCGTCGGGCCGGGGCGACGGTCCTCTCGCTGGACGGCGGCGACCCCGAGGTACGGGGGCTCGCCCACGAGACGCTCGCGGTGACCGCCACCGACGACGTCGACCTGGACACCGTGCAGCACCTGGTGAGCGCGGCCGCCGGGGAGAACAGCGTCCCCGCGCCGCGCGGCCGCCGCCGCTTCCGGGACCGGCTGTCCCGGCTCGCCGACCAGCTGACCGCGCCACCACCGGCCCGGTGGTGAGGGCCGGGGCCGGCGGCACGATCCGCCGGGGCGCCGTGCAGACCGTGCAGGGCGACGGCACGATCCGCCGGGCCTCCGGGCGGCCCGACCGCCGTGCGTCCCCGCCCCCCGGCTCCGCGGCCGCCGGGAAAAGCTGTTGCAGCGTGCACCCGGGGCGCCGGAGCATGGCCTCTCGTGACCTCGGCTCCCTCCCCTGCCACCCGGCTGCGCGCACTGCTGCCCGATCTCTCGCCACTGCGTTCCTCGGCCGACTTCCGGCTGCTGTGGATCCAGGGCCTGGTGACCTACTTCGGCAGCTTCATGGCGTTGATCGCGCTGCCGCTCCAGATCAAGGAGCTGACGGGTTCACCGCTGGCCGTCGGCGCGATGGGCGCGGTCGAGCTGGTGCCGCTGGTCGTCTTCGGCCTGTACGGAGGGGCGCTCGCGGACTCCGCGGACCGCCGCAAGGTGATCCTGGGCACCGAGGCGGGGCTGGGGCTGCTCGCCCTCGTCCTCCTGGTGAACGCCGCGCTGCCCGACCCCCTGCTCTGGCCGCTCTATCTGGTCGCGGGCGGGGTCTCCGCGCTCGCCGGGCTCCAGCGGCCCGCGCTGGACTCCCTGATGGCCCGGATCGTGCCGCACGACCAGCTGACCGCGGCCGCCGCGCTGAACTCGTTGCGCTGGCAGTTCGGCGCGATCACCGGCCCGGCGGTGGCCGGACTGGTGGTGGCCTACGCCGGACACGCCACGGCGTACACGGTCACGGTCGCCACGTTCACCGTCTCCGTGCTGCTGTGCCTGCGGCTGGCACCCGCGCCGCCCTCCCCGGACAGTGGGAAGCCCTCGCTGCGCGGCATAGCGGAGGGAGCGAGGTACGCCTGGAGCCGGCCGGTGCTGCTGGGGACGTACGCGGTCGATCTGGCGGCGATGTTCTTCGCCTTCCCGAACACGATCTTCCCGTTCCTCGCCGACGAACTGGACGCCGAGTGGTCGCTGGGCCTGATGTACGCGGCGGGGTCGGTCGGTTCCCTGGTCCTGGGCCTGACCAGCGGCTGGACGTCGCGGGTACGGCGGCACGGGCTCTTCGTGGTGTTCGGGGCGGCGGCCTGGGGGCTGGCGATCGCGGCGGCCGGATGGTTCGGCAACGTGTGGCTGGTGCTGCTCTGTCTGGCGGTGGCGGGCGCGGGCGACATGCTCAGCGGTCTCGGCCGCTCCACCATCTGGAACCAGACCATCCCTGAGGAGCTGCGGGGCCGGCTGGCGGGCATCGAGGTGCTCTCGTACAGCGTCGGCCCGCAACTGGGCCAGGTGCGGGCCGGTGCGATGGCCGGGTGGACGGGGACCCGCTCCGCGATCTGGGGCGGGGGCGTGGCGTGCGTCGCCTCGGTCGCGCTGCTGACCGCGGCGCTGCCGAAGCTGCTGACGTACGACTCCGAGACGGACGAGGACGCGGTGCGCAGGCGCGCAGCCAGGGAGTCGAGCCCGTCCGGTGCCTGAGGAACGGGGACCGGGGCATGCCCCGGTCCCGGCCCCGGGTCAGGCCTCCGGATCAGGCGGCGTGCCCCGGTCGTGCCACTTGGGGTCCGTCTCCCACTCCAGATTCCGCTCCTGCGCCGTCTCCATCGCGTGGCGCGCCTCCTCGGGGGAGGCGTACGGCCCGAAACGGTCCTTGGCCGGGCACTCGGGGCCTTCCTCGACCTTGTGATGCTGCAGGCAGTAGTACCACTCGCCCGGCTTGCCGACCGTGCGCTTCTTGAACAGGGCCATCATCGGCTCCTTCCCTCGGGGCCATGCTGCCCCAAGCACGCTGGTTAGACTCGCTGACATGTCTGGCCAGTCGCTGCTCGTACCCGGGGAGATCACTCCCGTCCGTTCCGTACCCGGAAACATCCGGCGCCCCGAATACGTGGGCAAGCCGGGCCCCACTCCGTACACCGGTCCGGAGGTCCAGGACGCCGACACCGTCGAGCGCATGCGCATCGCGGGGCGGATCGCCGCGCAGGCGATGGCGGAGGCCGCGAAGCACATCGCCCCGGGCGTCACGACGGACGAACTCGACCGGGTCGCCCATGAGTTCATGTGCGACCACGGCGCCTACCCGTCGACGCTCGGCTACCGAGGATTCCCCAAGTCGCTCTGCACCTCGCTCAACGAGGTGATCTGCCACGGCATCCCGGACTCCACGGTGCTGCGCGACGGCGACATCGTGAACCTCGACGTCACGGCCTACATCAACGGGGTGCACGGCGACAACAACGCCACGTACCTCTGCGGCGACGTGGACGAGGAGTCCCGGCTGCTCGTGGAGCGCACCGAGGAGTCGCTGAACCGGGCCGTCAAGGCGGTCCGGCCGGGGCGGCAGGTCAATGTGATCGGGCGGGTCATCGAGTCGTACGCGAAGCGCTTCGGGTACGGGGTGGTGCGGGACTTCACCGGGCACGGGATCAATTCCTCCTTCCACTCCGGTCTGATCATTCCGCACTACGACAGCCCGCACGCGACCACCGTGATGCAGCCCGGCATGACGTTCACCATCGAGCCGATGCTGACGCTGGGCAGCCATGACTACGACATGTGGGACGACGGCTGGACCGTGGTGACGAAGGACCGCAGGCGTACGGCCCAGTTCGAGCACACGCTGGTGGTCACGGAGACGGGCGCCGAGATCCTGACGCTCCCGTAACCACACGGACGGTCCCCCCGAAAAAGCGGTCGCCCCCGGGCGGCCGCTTTCGCGTGTTCCCGCCGCTCCCGCTGTCCGCGGACTCCCGCACAGAGGTGGAACCAGGCGTATCGTTTTTACCGACAGACTGTCGGGAAGCTGTTGACTTAGGTAAGCCTAAGTAGGAAGATCGGGGATGTCGACAGCCGCCGCCGTACGCGGTCGCTGCCGATGTTTCCGTCTCTTTCCGGACTTCCCGTCCCCCTCGGCCCCCGGAGGCCCGCCTTGGACGCAACCGCCGCTCCCACGCCCTTCTCGACGCTCATCCGCACCGCCTCGCACGAGCAGCACACCGAGGCGGAGACCTCGACCTTCATGAGCGACCTGCTCGGTGGGCGGCTCGGAGTGGACGCGTACACGCGCTACACCGAGCAGCTGTGGTTCGTGTACCGGGCACTGGAGGAGGGGGCCCAGGCATTGCGGAGCGACCCGGTCGCCGGTCCGTTCATACAGTCCGAGCTGATGCGCACCGCCGAACTGGAGCGCGATCTGACCCATCTGCGGGGCGCCCGCTGGCGCGAGGGGCTGGAGCCGCTGCCCGCCACGGCCGCCTACGCCGCCCGGGTCGCCGAGTGTGCCCGCACCTGGCCCGCCGGTTACGTCGCGCACCACTACACCCGGTATCTCGGCGACCTCTCGGGCGGCCAGATCATCCGTGACAAGGCGGAGCGGACCTGGGGCTTCGCGCGCAAGGGTGACGGGGTCCGGTTCTATGTCTTCGAGGAGATCTCCAACCCCGCCTCGTTCAAGCGGGGTTACCGCGAGCTGCTGGACGCGGTGGACGCGGACGACCTGGAGAAGCAGCGCATCGTCGACGAGTGCAAGCGCGCGTTCGCACTGAACACGGCGGTGTTCCGGGAGCTGGGCGAGGTGTTCCCGCTCAGCGCGTAGCGCCCTGCCCGGCGCGGCGGGGTGACCGGCGTCCACCGGTCGCCCCGGTTCAGCGTCGGGTGCGGACGGCGGCGAGTGTCACGCGGCCCCCGATCTCCACCGTGCCGTCAGGCGCGGGAGCGGTGAGGATCTGGGAGCCGCGTCCTTGCGTGATGTTGAGGGCGCGCCCCAGCTCCGCGCTGAGCAGCAGCGCCGCGGCTCCCGTCGCCTCGTCCTCCACGATGTTGCCGTTGCGCCGGGGGAACGCCCGCGCCCGCACCCGCCCCGCCGCCTCGTCCTCCCAGGCCCATACGTACAGCCAGCCCTCGCCCGGCGGCGGCCCGGTCAGCGCCTCGACCTCGGCGACGGACCCGTACCGCTCCAGCGTGCGCGGCGGCGCCCATTCGGGGCGGGCCGTGATCCATGTGAACTCTCCGTCCTGACGGGCGAAGACGTCCCCGACCGGCAGCTCCAGGATCTCCAGATCGAGCAGCCAGGCGGCACCGACGAGCGGATGCCCGGCGAACGGGAGACGGAGTCCCGGGGTGTGGATGTCGACGTGCCCGCGCTCGGGGTCGTCGACGAACACGGTCTCGCTGAAGCCGAGCCGCCCGGTCAGGGCCTGCCGGGACGCCTCGTCGGGGTACCTGCGCCCGTCGCGCACCACCCCGAGGGGATTGCCGTGCCGGCCGTCGGGGCCGCAGAACACCCGCAGTACGTCGATGCCCGCGGGTACGTCGAAGTCGCTGTCGCTCACCCGGGCATTGAAGCACCGCCCGGGCGGCGGCCGTACAACTGGGCCGTCACCCGGGCGGTCGCGTCGCGCCGCGGAGACCTGCGGCGCGGACGGATCAGACGGTACGGCGACGGCGGGCGGCGAGCACCGCTCCGGCGCCGGCCACCACGACCACGCCGGAGGCGGCGAACAGGGCACCGGCCGGGATGTCGGAGCCGGTGGAGGCGAGGGAACCCGGGCCGCCGACCGAACCACCGGCCGAGCCGCCGCCCACGCTCCCGCCACCGGCGGTCGTGGAGCCTCCCGCCGGGCCGGTGGAGCCCGTGCCACCCGTGCCGCCGGGGAGTTCGGCGTCCTCGTCGAGGGCGACCGCGAAGGTCAGCGCGTCGAGTCGCTCGCCCGCCGGGTACATGCCCCCGAATGCCTTGGTGCCGTCGGCGCTGAGGGTCGCCGGCACCGCCGAGAGGGTCACCACGCCGTCCTTCGCGGCGAGTTCGCCCTCGGGCAGTTCCAGGTCGGCGATCGCAAGACCGGTGTGGGTGGAGACCTTCTTCGTCGCGCGGTCCTTGGTGGTGACGTCCGCGATCAGCGTGCCCTTCGTCCCGTTCACCTGGATCTCCAGGTCGGTCAGGGAGAGGTCCAGGGTGTACGCGCCGTTCTCCTCGTGCCCCAGGAAGCGGACCGTGCCGGCGAACCCGGCGTTCAGGGTCTGCTCCGCGGCGTCGAAGTGGCCGGTGGCGTCGGGGAACCGGTAGCCGTCCCCGGACGCGGCGGCACCCCCCGTGGTCTCGATCCTGCCGTGGGCGACGGGGCCCGTGACGTAGGAACGGAAGGACTTCTTCACGCCCCAGTCCAGGGTGCCGTCGACGATCGCGCCCGGGTCGGCGGCGGTCGGCCCGTCGGTGGCCGGTGCGGAGGGGGACGGGGACGCGGACGAGGCGGGCTTCCCGGTCGGCCCGGTGGTCGGCCCGCCGGTCGGCTCCGTGCCGGGCTTCCCGGTGGGTTCGGTCGTCGGCTCCCCGGTCGGCCCGGTGGTCGGCTCCTCCGTGGGCTTCCCGGTCGGGGCCGTGACCGCCTGCACCGAGAGCGTGGCCGGGTCGAGCGCGTCGCCCTCCTCGTACTGGCCGTCGAATGCCTCGGAGCCCGCCTTCGTCAGGGTCGCCGGGATGTCCTTGAAGACCATCGCACCGCCCGCACCCCGGCCCGGCTTCACCGCCGAGAGGTCGAGAGCGGCGAAGGCCACGTCGTCGCGGGTGCCCTCCGGGGTCGTGACGTCGACGGTGATCGTGCCGCCGCTACGGGTCGTGGCGAGCTTCACGTCGGAGAGCGTGATGTCGAGAACGCCCCCGTGGGCATAGAAGTGGACGCCGCCCCCGAAGGCGGTGTCGGTGCCGTGCGTGGCCGTGTCGTAGGTGCCCTTGCCGTCGGCGAAGGTGAACACGCCGTTGTCGGGTGCCTGGGTGGCGCCGCCCTCGACGGTGATTCTCCCGCCGGAGTACGACGAGGCGAGGTACGTGCGGAAGGACTCCTTGACGCCCCATTCCAGCGTGCCGTCCCTCAGTTCCAGCTTCGGCGCGGTGGCGGTCGCCCCGTCGGAGGCGGTGCTGTCGGCGGCGAGCGCCGGAAGGGCGAACGCGGTCGCGCCGAGGGCGGCTGCCGTGGCGACGGCGGCGGCGAGAACTGTGTGACGGCGGGTGGTAGCCATGGTCGGTGGTCTCCTCAGGGGATGGAAATGCGGGGGGGACGGGGTTGCGGGACAGCCCTCAGCCGTTGTTCTGCCGGGCGCTTCCGCGGCGGGCGAGGTACAGCGCGCCCGCCGCGGCGGCGAGTACGCCCGCACCGCCGATGCCGAGGTACAGCCCGGTCCGGGGGCCGGAACCGGGGTCGGCGCCGGACGCCGATGCGGCGGTGGTCGTGCTCTTCTCCGTCGGCGGGCCGGACGGGTCGGGCGCGCTGCCCAGGTCGGGCAGGGCGGGGAGTTCGGCCCCGGTGTCCACGGCGACGGCCAGCGAGACCGGGTCCATCGCGGTGCCGGCCCGGTAGAGCGAGCCGAACGCCTTCGCGCCGTCGGCGGTGAGGGTCGTGGGGGCCTCGGTGAGAACGGCGAGCCCGTTCTTCGGCGTGAAGTCCTTCGCGGCGAAGGTGACGAGCGGGACGGCCTTGCGCCGGTCGCCGCCGCTCGTGACGTCGGCCGAGAGCGTGCCCTTGCCCGCCTTCACCCGGACCGCGACCGCGGAGAGTTCCAGATCGAGCCCGTCGGCCCCCGTGAAGCGGACGCTGCCCGCGAAGCCTGCGTCCAGGGTCCGCCCCGCCGGGTCGTACGTGCCATGGCCGCGAGGGAAGCGGAAGAGCGCTCCGCCGTCCTGCGCGCCCTCGGCGAGGGTCCACTTCCCCTTGCCGACGGAGCCCGTGACGTATTCGCGGAAGGTCCGGCGCACGCCCCAGTCGACGGCGGCGTCCTCGAAGCGTCCCGGCGTCTTCCGTGCCTTCTCCGTGCTCGTGCTCTTCGCATCCTTGCTCGTCGAATCGTGCGGCTTTTCGGGGGACTTGGACGCGGGCGGCTGCCCGGCGGGGGCGGAGGTGTCCACGGAGAGACTGATCGGGTCGAGCGGCGTCCCGGCCGTGTAGTAGCCGGCGAACGCCTTCGCGCCCTGTGACGTCAGCGTCGCCGGGACGTTGTCGAGGGCGATGGGGGTGGAACCGCCCTTCATGTCGATCCCGGACAGATCGAGCGTCGCCAGCGGCACCTGGGCGGCCGAGGTGACGCGACCGCTCCCCCGGTCCTTGCCGACCATGTCCGCGTGGACGGTGCCGCCGGCGCCCGTGATGCGAACCGTGGGGCGGCTGATGGTGAGGTCCAGCTCGTAGCCGCCGACGGGCTTCTCGTGGCCGAGGAACCGGACCCCGCCCGCGAAGCCGGAGGCGAAGGTGCCGGTCGCCGGGTCGTAGGAACCGGTGGCGGAGTGGAAGCGGAACCGACTGCCGCCGACCGTGGCGGCGCCACCGGTCAGGCTCCAACTGCCCTTCGCGACGGGGCCGGTGACGTAGCTCTGGAAGGAGGACTTGATGCCCCAGTCCAGCCTGCCGCCCTGCACCGTGCGACTCGCCGCCTGCGCGGCGGTGGCCGGGAGCAGCGCTCCGAGCAGCACCGCGAGGAGCGCGACGGTCAGGGCCTGTCCGGCGGATCTTCGCGGATCAACCCGCGGCGTCGGGTGCGGTACATCGCAAGGCGAAGGATCGTCCTGGTACTGGACGTACTTGGACGACTCCGACAACGCGGCGAGGTGCCGTGCCAGGCGTCGCGGGTCCACGAGGATCCGCCGGACAGGCCCTGGCGCGCGGGCAGGTCTGAACGACGGCATGAGTACCCCTCCGAGATCTAGAAAGTGAGGTAAGGCTAACCTAAGTCGTACGAGCTTCCCGGTGGGCCCCCTTCCACCGCATTGCTCGCGAACCATGCCCAACCACTCATCGCAGAAGGACAGGACGGTGCCCCCAGTGCGCTTCTCGCAGGACTTCGCCCCGCCGGTCCGGGGCACCCGGCGACCACGGCGCGGGCCGGTCAGGGCCCGCGGACCGCTGACCGCGACGACGGCCGCCGTCGCCCTGGCCCTCGTCCTGACCGGCTGCGGCGGCAGTACGGACACGGGGGCTCCCGCCACCCGTTCCACGAAGGCCGAGGCCGATCGCGTCGAGCCCCTGACCACCGCGCCGAGGACCCGGTTGCCCGTCACGGTGGAGTCGGCGGACGGCACCGAGGTCACCGTCGCCTCGACCGACCGCATCGTTCCGCTGACCGGTGGCCTGAGCGAGATCGTCTTCACGCTCGGCCTCGGCGAGCGGGTCGTGGCCCGTGACATCACCGCCACCTTCGAACAGGCCGCGAAGCTCCCGGTGGTGACCCGCGCCCACGACGTCTCGGCGGAGAGCGTGCTCTCGCTGAAGCCGACGGTCGTCCTGGCGGAGACCACGACCGGCCCTTCGGAGGCCGTCGACCAGATCCGCGACGCGGGCATCCCGCTCGTCGTCGTGGAACCCGCCGAGGAACTCGACGACGTCGGCCGCCGGATCGACGCCGTGGCGACGGCCCTGGGCGTGCCGGACTCGGGCACCGAACTCGACGCACGCACCCGGTCCCGCATCGAGGCCGTACAGAAGTCCGTGCCCGCCGCGGCGGACGGGCACGAGAAGCCCCGGGTCGCCTTCCTCTATCTGCGCGGCTCGGCCTCCGTCCATCTGCTGGGCGGCCGGGATTCCGGCGCGAGTTCGCTCATCGAGGCGGCGGGGGCCGTCGACGCGGGCAAGGCGTCCGGGCTGAAGAAGGACTTCACCCCCATCACCAGCGAGGCCCTGGCCGAGGCCGCGCCCGACGCCATCCTGGTGATGAGCAAGGGACTCGACTCGGTGGGCGGTGTCGACGGTCTGTTGAAGATCCCGGGCGTCGCCGAGACTCCGGCCGGTATGGACCGGCGGATCGTCTCCATCGACGACGGCGTACTGCTGAACTACGGGCCGCGCACGGACCGGGTGCTGGGCGAACTGGTCGCCGGGCTCCACCCGAAGGACGGGGCGGACCGGTGACCACCTCGTACGACGAACGCACCCGGCCGGCCACCACCCCGGAACCCCGGACGCCCGGACCCCGGCGCTCCACCGGCCTCGTCCTGACCGGGGGCCTGCTCGCCGCCCTCGTGGTGTGCTGCCTGCTCTCCGCCGGACTCGGCGCGTACGGCATCCCGCTCGGCGACGTCCTCGCCTCCGTCCAGCACCGGCTCCGCCTCGGCGGCTCCGCGCTCGACCGGGTCGGGGAGAGCGTGCTGTGGAACGTACGGCTGCCGAGGATCGTCCTCGCGCTGCTCGTCGGGGCGTCGCTGGGCTGCGCGGGCGCCCTGATGCAGGGCGTGTTCGGCAATCCGCTCGCCGAGCCCGGGGTGATCGGGATCTCCTCCGGCGCGGCGGTCGGTGCCGTCGCCTCGATCGCGCTCGGACTGAACTTCCTCGGCAACTGGACCATCACCGTCTGCGCGTTCGTCGCCGGGCTCGCGACCGTACTGCTGGTGTACACGCTGTCGCGGTCGGGCGGCCGGACGGAGGTCGTGACGCTGATCCTCACCGGGATCGCGGTCAACGCCTTCGCGGGTGCGCTGATCGGGCTGTTCGTCTTCTTCGCCGACAACGCGCAGATCTCGCAGATCACCTTCTGGCAGCTGGGTTCGCTGGCGCAGGCGACCTGGCCCAAGGTGCTCGCCGTGCTGCCCTGCGCGGCGCTCGGGCTGCTCGTGGCGCCGTTCCACTCCCGGAAGCTGGACCTCCTCGCGCTCGGCGAACGGCCCGCCCGGCATCTGGGGGTCGACGTCGAGCGGCTGCGGATCGCGCTCGTCCTCGTGGTGGCGCTGCTGACCGCCGCCGCGGTGGCGGTCGCCGGGATCATCTCGTTCGTGGGACTGCTGGTTCCTCATCTGCTGCGGATGGCCAACGGTCCCGGGCACCGCTTCCTCGTCCCCGGCAGCGCGCTCGGCGGCGCCCTGGTGCTGGTGGTGGGCGATCTCGCGGCCCGCACCGTCGCCGCCCCCGCCGAGCTCCCACTCGGCGTGCTGACCGCGCTCTTCGGCAGCCCGTTCTTCTTCTGGCTGCTGCGCAGGACCCGTCGTGGACAAGGTGGTTGGGCATGAGGTCACCGAGGAATCCGTTCCGGGGACGGAGCCGGCTGCTGCCCGCTCCCGTCCCGCCCGGCTCCCCCGTCGCCGAGGCGCGCGGGCTGCGGGTGCGGCTGGACGGGCGGCCGGTGCTCGACTCCGTCGACCTGACCGCGTACGCGGGCGAGGTGCTGGCGCTCGTCGGGCCCAACGGGGCCGGGAAGTCGACCCTGTTGGCGGCACTGGCCGCCGATCTTCCCGCCGAGAGCGGCGCGGTACGGATCGACGGGCGTTCGGCCGCCGACTGGTCCGCCGCCGAACTCGCCCTGCGCCGGGCGGTGCTGCCGCAGTCCGCCGCGCTGTCGTTCCCGTTCCCGGTGGCCGACGTCGTACGTATGGGGCGGGCGCCGTGGGCCGGGACGGAGCGGGCGGACGAGGACGATCCGGCCGTCGCCTCGGCGATGGCCGCCACCGAGGTGGCCGAGTTCGCCGGACGGCCCTTCTCCGCGCTGTCCGGTGGCGAGCGGGCCCGGGTCGCGCTGGCCAGGGTGCTGGCGCAGCGCGCCCCGCTGCTGCTGCTCGACGAGCCGACCGCCGCGCTCGATCTGCGCCACCAGGAAGTGGTGCTGCGGCTCTGCCGGGAGCGGGCCGCCGCCGGGGACGCGGTCGTCGTCGTGCTGCACGATCTGGGGCTGGCCGCGGCGTACGCGGACCGGGCCGCCGTGCTGCGCGACGGGCGGATCGCGGTGGCGGGCCCGCCCGTCGAGGTGTTCACGGGCGAGCTGCTCGGCGAGGTCTACCGGCAGCCGGTCGAGGTCTTCCCGCATCCACGCACCGGGGCGCCCCTCGTCGTACCGACACGAGCGACTTGACCATTGCTTGACCTTCTCATGAGCCTTCCGTGAGTCGATCGTGATCCCTTCGTTCCCGCACCGCCCGGATGAGAGCTGAATCACTGCACAGGTGGGGACGGGTCAGGTAAGCCTCCGTTAAGTTAGGTCTGCCTCACCTGCCTTTGTCCGATCTTCTCCCGCTTCTCCTTCGTCCTCTGTGGAGCCCGTATGCGAGCCGTTCGTTTCTCCGTCGTCACCGCTGCCGCGACGGTGGCAGCCCTGACCGCCGTCACGGGCTGCGCGCAGAAGAGCGACGGAAAGGGAGACAACGCCCTGCAGGTCGTCGCGAAGGACGACGCCTGCGAGCTCTCGAAGAAGAAGCTCCCGGCCGGCCACGTCGAACTGGCCGTGCAGAACAAGGGCTCGAAGGTCACCGAGGTCTACGTCCTCTTCCCGGACGACCGCATCGCCGCGGAGCGCGAGAACATCGGCCCCGGCACCAAGGCCACCATCACCGCCGAGGTGAAGGCCGGCTCGTACGACGTCGTCTGCAAGCCCGGCATGAAGGGCAAGGGCATCCGGCAGCGGATCGAGGTCGCCGGCGGCACCGCCGCCAAGCGCAGCCCCGAGATGGACAAGGCGGTCGCGGAGTACCGCACCTACGTGCAGGCCCAGGCCGACGAGACGCTGCCCAAGGCCAAGAAGTTCACGGACGCCGTGGCCGCCGGTGACATCGAGGCCGCCAAGAAGATCTACGCCGACTCCCGGCTCGGCTGGGAGCGCACCGAGCCGGTCGCCGAGTCCTTCGGCGACATCGACCCGAAGGTCGACCTCCGCGAGGACGGTCTGGAGGACGGCCAGAAGTGGACCGGCTGGCACCGTCTGGAGAAGGCGCTGTGGCAGGAGAAGAAGCTGGGCGCCGAGGAGAAGGCCCTCGCGCCGGTGCTCTACAAGGACCTGCTCGACTGGCAGAAGCGGGTCGGCACGGCGGAGATCACCCCGACCTCGATGGCCAACGGCGCCAAGGAGCTCCTCGACGAGGTCGCCACCGGCAAGGTCACCGGTGAGGAGGAGCGCTACAGCCACACCGACCTGATCGACTTCAAGGGCAACGTCGAGGGCGCGGAGAAGTCCTACGAGCTGCTGAAGCCGATCGCCTCGAAGAACGACCCGGCGCTGACGGCGACCCTCGACAAGCAGTTCGCGGCGCTGAACACGCTGCTGGACAAGTACCGCAAGGACAAGAGCTCCTACGAGTTCACCTCGTACGAGAAGGTCGGCAAGGCCGACCGCAAGGAACTGTCGGACGCGGTCAACGCGCTGGCCGAGCCGCTGTCCCGGCTCGCCGCCGCGGTGACGAAGTAACGGGCCGGGAGGGACCGGGATGTCCGAGAACACGCAGAACACCGCCGTGGACGGCGCCGGGACCGGTGGCCGCGCCCCGTCCCGTCGGGCGCTCCTGGGCTGGGGAGGCGCCGGACTGGCGCTGGGCGCGGCCGTGGCGGGTGGCACGGTCGCGGCCGTGCGGCCGGGGAGCGACGCGGTGCCGACCGCGGACAGCGGTGCGGCCGTTCCGTTCCACGGTGCGCACCAGGCCGGTATCGCCACCGCCGTACAGGACAGGCTGCACTTCGCCGCGTTCGACGTGACGACGAAGGACCGCGCCGAGCTGATCTCGCTGCTCAAGGAGTGGACGCGGGCGGCCGAGCGGATGACGGCCGGTCACGCGGTCGGCGACGGTGCCTACGGTGGTCTCGCCGAGGCACCGCCGGACGACACGGGCGAGGCGCTGGGGCTCAAGCCGTCCCGGCTCACGCTCACCATCGGCTTCGGCCCCTCGCTCTTCGCCAAGGGCCGGTTCGGTCTGGAGGACAGGCGTCCCGAGGCACTCGTCGATCTGCCCAAGTTCCCCGGCGACAACCTCGACGCGGCCCGCAGCGGCGGCGACCTCTGCGTCCAGGCCTGCGCGGACGACCCGCAGGTCGCGGTGCACGCCATCCGCAACCTCGCCAGGATCGGCATGGGCCGCACCGCGATCCGCTGGTCCCAGCTCGGCTTCGGCAAGACGTCCTCGACGACGCCGGACGCACAGACCCCGCGCAACATGATGGGCTTCAAGGACGGCACCCGGAACGTCTCCGGAACCGACACCGCCGCCCTGGACAAGCACGTGTGGGTGGGCGAGAAGGACAAGGCGGGCTGGATGACCGGGGGTTCGTACCTGGTGGCCCGGCGCATCCGGATGCACATCGAGACCTGGGACCGCGCGCCGCTCCAGGAGCAGGAGGACGTCTTCGGCCGCGACAAGGGCGAGGGCGCCCCGGTCGGCAGGTCCAAGGAGCGCGACGAGCCGTTCCTGAAGGCGATGCTGCCGACCGCGCACGTACGGCTCGCGCACCCGGACAGCAACGACGGTGCGACGATCCTGCGCCGCGGGTACTCGTTCACCGACGGCACGGACGGTCTCGGACGGCTCGACGCCGGACTGTTCTTCATCGCCTACCAGCGCGATTCCCGCAAGGCGTTCATTCCGCTGCAGCGGCGCCTCGCGGCGAACGACGCACTCAACGAGTACATCCAGCACGTGGGTTCGGCGCACTTCGCCGTCCCGCCGGGCGTCCGCGACAAGGACGACTGGTGGGGCCGGGCGCTGTTCTCGTAGAGAAGGAGAACCGAGACGTGTTCAGCAATTTCCTGATCGGCCTGCGCGAGGGCCTCGAGGCCAGCCTGGTCGTCTGCATCCTCATCGCCTATCTGGTGAAGACCGGCAACAAGAACAAACTGGTGCCGATCTGGATCGGTGTCGGTATCGCGGTCGTCGTCAGCCTGGCGTTCGGCGCCGGTCTCGAATTCGGTTCGCAGGAGATGACGTTCAAGGCCCAGGAGGCGCTCGGCGGTTCGCTGTCGATCATCTCGGTCGGCCTGGTCACCTGGATGGTCTTCTGGATGCGGCGCACCGCGCGGCATCTGAAGACCGAACTGCACGGCAAGCTCGACGCGGCGCTCGCGATGGGTACCGGCGCACTGGTCGCCACGGCGCTCCTCGCGGTGGGCCGGGAGGGCCTGGAGACCTCGCTGTTCGTGTGGCGTGCGGTGCACGCGGCCGACGACGGCTGGCACCCGATGATCGGCGCCTTCCTCGGTATCGCGGCCGCCGTGGTGCTGGGCTGGCTGTTCTACCGCGGCGCGCTGAAGATCAACCTGTCGAAGTTCTTCACCTGGACCGGCGGCATGCTGGTGATCGTCGCCGCGGGCGTGCTCGCGTACGGCGTCCACGACCTGCAGGAAGCCGAGTTCCTGGGCGGTATCCACAACCAGGCGTTCGACATCAGCTCCACGATTCCGCCGGACAGCTGGTACGGCACACTGCTGAAGGGCACGTTCAACTTCCAGCCGGACCCGACCGTTCTCCAGATCACGGTGTGGGCGCTGTATCTGATCCCCACTCTCGCGCTGTTCCTTGCCCCGGTAGGGTTCGGACGGTCAGTGGGGGCGACGGATCAGAAGGCGCGGAAAGCAACGGATGAGAAGCCTGAGGCCGATTCGGCTGGCGACGGGGCTCGCGACGGTGACGGTGCTGTCCTTGACGGCGAGCGGGTGCGTGACGGTGCACGGCGAGCTGGAAGTGGTGCCGGCGGCAACCAGGTCTGAGGCGGCCCGGGCACTGAAGGATTTCACCGCCGCGTACAACGCGGCGGACAAGGCCTACGACCCGGCCCTGGACGCGGACCGGGTCGCCGGCCCGCTCGGCGCGATCAACCAGGCCGGGCTTCGGGCGCGGCAGAAGAACAATCCGGACGGCAACGCGAACCACAAGCCGTTGGAGCTGACCGACGCCAGGTATCTCATCCCGAAGAAGGCCGGCTGGCCGCGCTGGTTCCTCGCGGACACCGACTCCAACCGCGACGAGGACACCGGGAAGCTGGACACCCGCTGGCTGCTCGTCTTCGTCAAGTCCGGGCCCGGCGCGGGCTGGAAGACCTCGTATCTGTCGGTCGTCCCGTCGTCCCAGGTGCCCCGCTTCTCGAAGGACGCCGACGGCCGGGCCGAACCGGTGGCCCCGGACAGTCCCGAACTGACCGTGGCACCGGAGGATCTGAGCACCCGGTACACGGAGTACCTGCAGAAGGGCACCCCGGACGTCTTCGCCCCCGGCGCCGCCACTTCGGGCTGGCGGGAGGCGCGTCGCACCACCCGGCGGGCGGGCTTCTCGTACCAGTACATCGACCAGCCGCTGGACGGCGGCACGTTCGCCCCGCTCGGCCTGCGGACGGACGACGGCGGGGCGCTGGTCTTCTTCAGCAGCAAGCACTTCGAGCGGCAGACCGCGGCGAAGGGGCTGCGTCCGCCGCTCAACGCGGATGTGGAGGCGCTGCTGACCGGTGAGGTGCGGTCCACCCTCACCAAGGAGCGGATCTCCAGTCAGCTGGTGCTGGTCCCGAAGAAGGGCGCGAAGGACGACAAGGTGGTCATGCTGAACCGGCTGCCGGGCCTGACTTCGGCCAAGGGTTCGTGACCGGGGGCGGAGCCGGTCCCACCGCCCAGGATCCGTCCGGGACGGTCCGCCGGACCGTCCGGTGCTGCGGCCGGAAAGCCGGTGAACCTCTCCGGGAGCGGCACCAGGACACGGCCTAGCGGCTCATCGGCCACGCCACCGAACCGTGATCGAGATCGCCCTGGCCCGCCGCGTCCGCGTACTGCGCACACGCGTCGGTGAGCGTCTCCAGCAGCGTCAGCGGATCGGGCAGCGGGTTCTCCGGCCCCCGCACCCACCCCACGTCCAGCTCACCGGGAAGCCTGGCCGGCGGCAGGAGTACGTAGCTGCCGCGGCAGTGCCAGCGCAGTCCCGGGTGCTCGTCCATGGTCTCGGGATGGCAGTCCAGCTCGCACGGCCACCACTCGTCCTCGTCCTCGGGGGTACCACGGGTGGCGGTGAAGAAGAGCATCCGGTCGTCGCCGGACCGTGCGACGGGGCCGACATCGATGCCCGCGGCGAGGAGCCGCTCCAGTGCCTGGTCGCCCGCGGACAGCGGGACGTCGAGCACGTCGTGGATCATGCCGGTGGCCGTGATGAAGTTGGCCTGGCGCTGACTGCGTGCCCAGCGCTCGATCTGGGCCCGGTCGGTGGTGGACTGCGTCTGCCAGGCGAAGGAGACGGGGTGCCGCGCGGGAGTGGGACAGCCGATGCGTTCACAGGAACATCGGTAGCCGACCGGGTGGGCGGCGGGCGCGATCGGCATTCCGGCCTCGGCGACAGCCAGGAGCAGCGCCTCCCGGGCGGTGTCGTCGACCTCGCGCTGCTGCGGTTTGGGTCGGCGGCGAAGCCATTGGGAAAATTTGCTCTCGGAGCCGCGATAACGGCCGAAATCGGCGCCCATCTATCCCCTCACCTCTGCGTTGCCCCTGTCCATCGTCCCACCATCCTGCGCCTCGGGTGGCCGGAGTTGCGAAGCGGGGTACGGCGGACAGCGCGATGGGCTGGGCGCTATCACACTTCTTGTCATGAAATGACGGGTGCGTCTGGGTGCGGTGTCAGCCCACGCAGGGTGTAGTCGACGATCGTGTCCACGTACGCATGGGTGAGCGGGAGGGTCCGCAGCAGCCAGCGGTGGGTGAGCGGTCCGACGAGGAGCTCCAGGGCGATCCGCGGGTCGACGTCGGCGCGCACCTGGCCCGCCTCCTGGGCGGCGCGCAGCCGTGCGGCGTACAGCTGGAGCGACGGATCGAGCAGCTTCTGGACGAATTCGGCGCCGAGCCGCGGGTCGACGATCCCCTCGGCCGCCAGCGCCCTGGTCGGCGCCTCGAAGGCGGGGTCGGTCAGCTCGTCGACGGTGGCCCGCAGCACGGCCCTGAGGTCGGCCGCGAGATCACCGGTGTCCGGGATTCCCTGCGCCTCGCCCCCGCCGCTCTGCTCGGCGGCCCGGTCGCCGAGGGCGACGAAGGCGTCCAGGAGGACGGCCGCCTTGGAGGGCCACCAGCGGTAGATCGTCTGCTTCCCGACGCCGGCCCGTGCGGCGATGGCCTCGATGGTGGTCCTGGGGTAGCCGACCTCACCGACCAGGCCGAGAGCCGCGTCATGGATCGCGCGGCGCGAGCTCTCGCTGCGGCGGCTGGAGTCGGGCGACCTGTTCTCTGCCATGTCTGTCAATCTAGCAGCGGCACGAGTCGATACGTATCGTCTCATCGCCGCCGGGAACCACCCGATCGGATCACTGCACAACCGGCCCCGGAGAGCGGACCATGGGCTCACGCACACACCCGTGCGAAGTCCCCCGCAGGCCACCCCTGCCGTGTTCGTGAGGAGCCTTCATTGCCTCGTGAAGCCACACCCCGCCGTTACCTGATGTGCGCTCCCGCCCACTTCAGGGTGACGTACTCCATCAACCCCTGGATGGACCCCAGCAAGCCCGTGGACCTCCCCCTGGCCCAGACCCAGTGGGAGGACCTGCGCGACCGCTACCGCGCCCTCGGCCACACCGTGGAGCTGCTCACGCCCCGGCCCGAGCTGCCCGACATGGTCTTCGCCGCCAACGGCGCCACCGTCGTCGACGGCCGCGTCCTGGGTGCCCGGTTCGCGTACCGGGAGAGGTTCGAGGAGGCGGAGGCCCATCGTGAGTGGTTCCGGGCCCACGGCTTCACCGAGATCCACGAACCGGCCCACGTCAACGAGGGCGAGGGCGACTTCGCGGTCACCGCTTCGTACCTCCTGGCCGGTCGGGGCTTCCGGTCCAGCCCGCTCTCGCACGACGAGGCGCAGGAGTTCTTCGGCCGCCCGGTGATCGGGCTCGATCTGGTCGACCCGCGCTACTACCACCTGGACACGGCGCTGTGCGTGCTCGACGAGGCGGGGGACGAGATCATGTACTACCCGGGCGCCTTCTCGCCGGGCAGCCGGTCGGTGCTGGCGCGGCTCTTCCCCGACGCGCTGATCGCCGGTGAGGCGGACGCGGCGGCACTCGGCCTGAACGCGGTGAGCGACGGGCTCCATGTGCTGCTGCCGCAGGCGGCCACGGGACTCTTCGATCCGTTGCGGGCACGCGGCTTCGAGCCCGTGCCGATGGATCTGGGCGAGCTGCTGAAGGGCGGCGGCAGCGTGAAGTGCTGCACGCAGGAACTGCGCGGGTAGCCGGCCCGTCCGGCGGTTCGGGCGTCCGGCGGCCGTTCAGTCGCCGGAGCGTCCCGCGTCGTGCGGCGGCCATGCGTCGCCCCACGCGATGTCCCGGGCGGCCCGGTACAGCTCGCCGTGCCGCTTGGTGACCGTGGCACGCCGCAGCGCCTCGTCACGGGTGCACAGGTCCAGCAGTACCTGCCCCTTGCGGATCTGCGGTCTGCGGGTGACCCGCGCCCGGACGGGCTCCGTCCCGAAACGGGTCGCCACGACGTAGCTGAACTTCTCGTCCTCGTACGGCAGCGAGCCGCCCTTGACCTGCCGGTGCAGCGAGGACCGGCTGACCCGGGCCGAGAAGTGGCACCAGTCCGTGCCCGGCTCGATGGGGCAGGCGTCGTCGTGCGGGCACGGGGCGGCGACCTTCAGCCCGGCGGCGATCAGCCGGTCACGGGCCTCGATGATCCGGGCGTAGCCGTCGGGGGTGCCCGGCTCGACCACCACGACCGCCTGTGCCGCGGCCGCCGCGGTGTCGACGAGGCCGGTGCGGACGTCCGCGGGCAGTTCCTTGAGGACGTAGGAGATGGTGACCAGGTCCGTGGGAGCGAGGTCGAGGTCCGCGCCGATCCGGGCCCGGCGCCACTCGGCGGCGCGCAGCGCGGCGACGCCGGAGAGCGCGGCCAGTTCACGGCCGAGGGCGAGTGCGGGCTCGGCCCAGTCCAGGACGGTCGTCCGCGGCCCCTCCCAGGCCCCTGCCACGGCCCAGCTCGCCGCTCCGGTACCGCCGCCGATGTCGGTGTGCGTGGCGGGCGCCCAGTCCGGGGCGGCCTCCTGGAGCGCGGCGAGGGCGGACCGCACGGCTTCGAAGGTCGCGGGCATCCGGTACGCGGCGTACGCGGCGACGTCGGAGCGGTCGCGGAGCACCGGGGCGTCGGTGGGGGTGGTCCCGCGGTAGTTGGCGATGAGCCGGTCGACGGCCTGGGCGGCCTGCTTGGGCGGCAGCCCGTCGAGCAGTGCGGCCAGCGCCGTGCGCAGGGTTTCCGCGGTGGGGAGGGTGGCGTTCACCGACGAATTGTAGGCGCAGGCCACATACCCGCTTCCGGCCCGGCACCGGTGGCGAACCACAATGCCTGCGAACTGCCGCGAGCCCTGCGCCAGTTGCTACGCTGACCGGCGCGAGGTCGGGATCGCCCATCGAGGGAAACCATGAGACAGAAGATCGTGCGCCTGGTTCTGGTCGGCGGAGTTCTCCTGCTTGCCATGCTTCTTCTGCTGGCCACCTGCGGCAGCGGTGAGAAGAGCACCGACAGGTCGAAGAAGCAGGTGAGGACGAGTGCGTCCGCGGTGACGCGGCTCACCGTTCCCTCCGTGTTCGCGCCGGAGCGCGGCTGGGAGCTCATCGGCACCTCGCCCGACTACGCGATCTCCCGGACGACGGGCGCTCTCGCCTACCTGGCGCGGGTCTCGGACGGCAAGTACCAGCTGCGGACCATCGACCCGGAGACCGGAGAGGCGGGCTGGCACGGGGACTCCTGGCGGCCCCCGTCCCCGCAGCACTTCCCGAAGCTCGTCCCGGTCACCGTGGCCGACCACGAGTACTTCGTGACGTGGGCGTACGGGAAGGTCGGCGAGAACGCGCTGACCCCCGCCGACACGATCGTCTCGCTGGATGTCTACGACGTGGAGGACGGCTCCCGGCGACGCGTCGAGGTGCCGTGGAACTCCGTGCCGACGGTCTCCACCACCGGCCCCGGCATCCTCATCAGCGACGGCCGGACGAACAGCGCGGTCGTCGACCCGGTGACCGGCCGGGTGTCGACGATCACCGCCCCCGCGCTCAAGTACCCGAAGGGCTGCACGAGCTGCAAGCAGCTCACCGAGGTGGTCGGCATGACGGAGAAGGGCCTGCTGGTCAGCGGGGCCAAGGAGTTCTGGGTGCAGGGCGGCTGGTTCAGCCGCGATATCGCCCCCAAGGGCACCGACCGGCTCAGCGGCATCCCGACCTCGGTGATCCCGGGCATGGTGCTGGCGAAGTGGCAGCTCGCGAAGGGAGCCAAGCGCGCCACCACCCACGACCTGTGGACGGTGCACGACGTGGAGACGGGCAAGCCGCTCGCCTCGGTGGAGTGCAGCAAGCCCGCGATCAAGCCGGGCCAGTACCCGCAGCTCGTCTCCGCCCCCTCGGGGAACTTCCTGGTGGCCGGGCCGCTCGCCTTCGACCTGCTGACGAAGCGGGGCTTCTGCTTCGAGGGGACGGACGGCACGAAGCCGCTGACGCTGGCGTCGGTGAACGACGACGGCATCGCGTACGGCGCGGCGAACGCCCGCAACGCGGCGGACGTACTGGCCGGCGGCGGCGCCCCCGTCGCGGTCGCGATCAGGAGCGGCACGACGGGGGCCCTGCCCTCGAACCAACTGGTCCCGGGCGCGGTGACGTCGGACGGTGTCGGGCTGTTCCACTGGACGGACGAGAAGGACCGCCCGCATCTGATCGGCTACCCGGGCGCCCACTGAGGGCTGTCCCGTACTCCGTGGCGGGCGCCAGGGAGTACGGGACAGCCCCAAGGCCGTGTCTCGGGGCCTCTCGTCCGGATCACGTCGGCCTGATCCGGACGACGGGCCCCGGCTCCCGCCACCTCGGACCGGACCTGATCGGCGGCCGCACCAGGGGCCGAGCCCGCTACGCCGCCCGCCGCCAGGGCCGGCACAGCCCCAGGAAGCAGGCCATCGCGCCCGCCGCGCAGACCAGTTGCACGAGAGCCATCGGGACGGCCGTGTCCTCGCCCGCGATCCCGACGAGCGGCGAGGCGACGGCCCCGATCAGGAACGACGACGTGCCGAGCAGCGCGGAGGCGGACCCGGCCGCGCTCTTCGTACGCATCAGGGCCTGCGCGTTCGTGTTCGGCATCGCGAGCCCCATCGCCGACATCAGCACGAAGAGGCCGGCCGCCACCGGGACCAGTCCCACGTCCCCGAAGACCCCGGAGGTCATCAGCAGCAGCGCGGCCGCGGCCAGCACGATGACCGAGAGGCCGAAGCCGAGCGCCTTGTCCAGGCTGATCCGGCCGACCAGCACCTTGCCGTTGATCTGGCCCACGACGATCAGGCCGACCGAGTTGATGCCGAAGAGCAGGCTGAACGTCTGCGGCGAGGCCCCGTAGATCTCCTGCACCACGAACGGCGAGGCGCTCACGTACGAGAAGAGGGCGGCGAAGGCGAGGCTGCCCGCGATCATGTAGCCGGTGAAGACCCGGTCGGCGAGCAGCCCGCGCATGGTGCGCAGCGCGTCGCCGATGCCGCCGGTGTGCCGGTCCTGCGGCGGCAGGGTCTCGTGCAGCCACTTCCAGACGATCAGCGTGAGGGCCACGCCGACGACGGTGAGGACGGCGAAGATCCCCCGCCAGTCGGTGAACCGCAGCACCTGGCCGCCGATCAGCGGGGCGACGACCGGCGCCACGCCGGAGATCAGCATCAGGGTGGAGAAGAATCTGGCCATCTCCACGCCGTCGTACATGTCGCGCACCACCGCGCGGGCGATGACGATCCCCGCCGCACCGGCCAGGCCCTGCAGGAGACGGAAGCCGATGAGGAGTTCCGTGGTGGGGGCGAAGACACAGATCGCGGTCGCGACGACGTAGATGATCATGCCGAGGAGCAGCGGCCTGCGTCTCCCCCACCGGTCGCTCATCGGTCCGACGACGACCTGCCCGAGCGCCATGCCGGTGAGGCAGGCGGTGAGGGTCAGCTGGACGGTCGCGGCGGAGGCGTGCAGGGAGTCGGTGACCGCGGGCAGCGCCGGGAGGTACATGTCCATGGAGAGCGGCGGCAGCGCGGTGAGGCCGCCGAGGACCAGGGTGACGAGGAGTCCGGTGCGCCGGGCCGCTTCGGTGGCGGCCGGGGTCCCGGGAGGTGCGCCGGGGGCCGCGGACTCCTCGGCCCCGGTCCCGGTGGTCGATATGTGTGTGCGTTCCTGCTGGGCCCGGCTTGCGCCGCTCTCCGGCATTCTCATCTCCATGTCATTGAATCCGCCTCTATGCTCTCAGCTCAGCCGCACTGGTCGAGACCTTTTTGGGGAGCAGTCATGACAGGCATGAACGGGTCCGTGCGTTGGGGCGTACTGGCGACCGGTGGCATCGCCGCGACGTTCACCGAGGATCTGCGGGCGATGCCGGACGCGGAGGTGGTGGCCGTCGCATCCCGATCGGACGCCTCGGCGCAGGCGTTCGCGCAGCGGTTCGGGATACCCCGGGCGTACGGCAGCTGGGCCGCGCTCGCCGCCGACGACGAGGTCGACGTGGTGTACGTCGCGACGCCGCACTCGGCGCACCGGGAGGCGGCCGCCCTCTGCCTGGAGGCCGGCAAGCACGTCCTGTGCGAGAAGGCGTTCACGCTCAACGCGCGGGAGGCGGGGGAGCTGGTGAAGCTCGCCCGGGACCGCGGCCTCTTCCTGATGGAGGCCATGTGGACGTACTGCAACCCGGTGATCCGGCGCATGACGGAGCTCGTCCGGGACGGCGCCATCGGCGATATCCGCACCGTGCAGGCCGACTTCGGCTTCGCGGGCGACTTCGGCCCCGAACACCGGCTGCGCGACCCGGCGCTGGGCGGTGGAGCGCTGCTGGACCTCGGGGTCTACCCGGTGTCGTTCGCCCAGCTGCTGCTGGGCGAGCCGGACCGGGTGCAGGCCGACGCGCTGCTCTCCCCGGAGGGCGTCGATCTGAACACGTCGATGCTGCTGAGCTGGTCGCAGGCGGGCGCCTCGGCGCTGCTGAACTGTTCGATCGTCGGGGACACCCCGGTCACCGCGGCGATCACCGGGACGAAGGGACGGATCGACTTCCCGCACGGTTTCTTCTATCCGGAGCGCTTCGTGCTGCACCGGCCGGGACAGGAGCCGGAGGAGTTCACTGCGGGGGCGGCGGGCGCGGGGCTGCGCGGGATGCAGTTCGAACAGGCGGAGGTGGCGCGGGCGCTGCGGGCGGGCGAGACGGAGTCGCCGCTGGTGCCGCTGGACGGTTCCCTGGCCGTGATGCGGACGCTCGACGCGGTGCGTGACCGCATCGGCGTCCGCTACCCGGCCGACGACCTCGGCTGACCGGGACCTCTCCGCGCGGGGCCTCGCAGGAGCTCGCGGAATCTCTCACGCGGGCGTGAGGCCCTGGTTCCCCACCTCCGTGACGAACGATCCGGCCGTCGCGACGGGCGCGCCGGGTGTGGTGACGGCCGCCACCGTGCGGTAGTCGGCTCGCGCCCGCTCGCGGCCCAGCGTGACGACGGCGTACCCGCGGCGGCCGTTGAAGAACTTCATGTGCGGGTTGGCCCGCATCTGGTTGTTCCAGGCGGCCGGCTTGTCCGAGCCGTTCCTGCCGCTGGTGATGGAGGTGGCGACGATCTCCGTGCCCACGGTGCGGGAGGACGGGTCGTCGAAGTCCTGCTTCAGGTCGAAGCCGTAGCCGACGTGCACGTCGCCGGTCAGCACCATCAGGTTGTGGATCCCGGCGGCCTCGGCCCCCCTCAGGACCCGGTCGCGGGAGGCGGGGTAGCCGTCCCACGCGTCCATGGACAGCTTGAACGCGTCGGTGGGCACATCGCGCCGCTGGGCGAAGGTGACCTGCTGCGGTACGACGTTCCAGGTGGCGCGCGAGGCGTGCCAGCCGCTGAGCAGCCAGCGTTCCTGGGCGGCGCCGGTCATGGTGCGCGACGGGTCCTCGGACTCCGGTCCCGGCTTCTGCCAGCCGTCGCCGTACGCCTGGTCGCTGCGGTACTGGCGGGTGTCGAGGATGTCGAACTGGGCGAGGGCGCCGAAGTGCAGGCGCCGGTAGAGCTTCATGTCGGGACCGGTCGGCCGCTGCGGGGTGCGCAGCGGCTGGTTCTCCCAGTACGCCCGGTAGGCGGCGGCGCGCCGCAGCAGGAACTCCTCGGGCGGGACGCCGTTCTCGGGGGTGTCGCCCGCGTAGTTGTTCTCGGTCTCGTGGTCGTCCCAGGTGACGACGAAGGGGTGCGCGGCGTGGGCGGCGCGCAGATCGGGGTCGGACTTGTAGAGGCCGTACCGCAGCCGGTAGTCCTCCAGCGTGACCGTCTCCTTGTCGAAGTGGGCGGGGAGCGTGTGGTCGGTCTGGTTGCGGGCGCCGCCGGTCGCGTCGACGGCGTACTCGTAGAGGTAGTCGCCGAGGTGGAAGACGACGTCCACGTCCTCCTGGGCGAGGTGCTTGTACGCGGTGAAGTAACCGTCGTGGTAGGCCTGGCAGGAGACGGCGGCCAGGCTCAGGGTGCTGTTGCGGGCGCCGCGGGCGGGTGCGGTGCGGGTCCGGCCGACGGGGCTGGTCCATGCCCCGGCGCGGAAGCGGTAGTAGAAGACGCGGTCGGCTTCGAGGCCCTTGACCTCGACGTGGACGCTGTGGTCGAACTCCGGGTGGGCGGTGGCCGCTCCGCGCCGGACGATGCGGGAGAAGCGCTCGTCGCGGGCGAGCTCCCAGCGCACCAGGACGCGGGCCCGGGGCAGTCCGCTGCCGGGCTCGTACGGTCGCGGGGCGAGTCGCGTCCACAGCAGGACCGAGCCGGGCAGCGGGTCGCCGGAGGCGATGCCGAGCGTGAACGGGTCGTCGCCGATCCTCCGGGCGTCCAGCTCGGCGGCGCTCGCGGTGCCCGCGGCCGGCAGACCGACCGAGAAGGCGAGCGCGGCGGCGGCACCGGTGACGGTGAGGAAACGGCGGCGTCCGACGTGCCTGGCGGCGTCGCGCATCTCCTGCTGGTGCGATGAGTACGTCATCTGTCCCTCCCCTGGCTGGTGGTGTGCTCGTAGAGTCCACCGGTCCAGCACATCGAACTGTTGTCGTGTTCGCGTCGCTCCGGCGTCGCGCGGATGAGGAACGCGGCAGGAATGGATCCCCGGGGCGAACGGCGCATTCGGGACGGGAACCATGATCATCACCGCACGCCGTCCGCAGCGCGAACCCGCCACCCCCCACTCCCTCTTGACCCCATGCGGCCCCACGCGACCCGCGGAACGCGAAGGCGTACGCTGCGGCGCCATGAGCAACAAACTGTTGAACGACTCGAAGACGGCGGTCGTGACGGGCGCGGGCTCCGGAATCGGCCGCGCGGTGGCCCTCGCCCTGACCGGCGCCGGCTGGTCGGTGGCGCTCGCGGGCCGACGCCCCGAACCCCTCGCCGAGACCGCCGCGCTGGCCGGGGAGAAGGCCCGGGTGATCACCGTTCCCGCCGACGTCTGCCGTCCCGAGGACGTGGCCGCCCTCTTCTCCTCGGTACGGGAGTGCTTCGGCCGCCTCGATCTGCTCTTCAACAACGCGGGCACGTTCGGCCCGCGCTCCGTCCCGGTCGAGGACGTCTCGCCGGAGGACTGGCGCGCGGTGGTGGACGTGAACGTGACGGGCGCCTTCCTGTGCGCGCAGGCGGCGTACCGGCTGATGAAGACTCAGGACCCGCAGGGCGGCCGGATCATCAACAACGGCTCGATCTCCGCCCACGCACCGCGCCCCCACTCGGTCGCCTACACCACGACCAAGCACGCCATGACGGGCCTGACGAAGTCGCTGTCGCTGGACGGCCGTCCGTACCGGATCGCCTGCGGCCAGATCGACATCGGCAACGCCGCCACGGACATGACCGAGCAGATGCGGACGGGCACCCTCCAGGCCAACGGCGAACTGGCGGTGGAGCCGGTGATGGCGGCGGCGGACGTGGCCCGGACGGTGCTCCACATGGCGGAGCTGCCCCTGGAGGCGAACATGCAGTTCGCGACGGTCCTGGCGACGGCCATGCCGTACGTGGGACGCGGCTGACGAATCCGCCCGAACAGGGCTTCCGGCGCGGGCGGTTGCCGCCCGGACGACCACACCTCGGCCGGATTGCGTCGTTTCCGGCCGGACGGGTGCGCGCTGCCCTTATGCTCACAGTTCTTCACCGGAACTCCACGCAAGGATCACAGCATGCGCATACCCACCGCGGCACCGCTCGCTCTGGCCGCCGCCACCGCCCTGACCGGCTCGCTGCTCCTCACGGCCCCGGCCTCGGCCGCCTCGCACCAGGGCGGGCTGCACCTCGGCAGGATCCAGTACGACAGCCCCGGCAAGGACACCCGCACCAACGCCTCCCTCAACGCCGAGTGGGTGGACATCCACAACAACGGCAAGTCGAAGCTGCAGCTCAAGGGGTACAAGCTCAAGGACGACACCGGCTACACGTACACCTTCGGCAGCTACACCGTCGGCGCGGGCAAGACCGTCAAGGTCCACACCGGCAAGGGCAGGAACGGGTCGGGCCACGTCTACTGGAACCGCGGTTCGTACGTCTGGAACAACACCGGTGACAAGGCCCGGCTGATCAAGCCGAGCGGCAAGCTCCAGGACTCCTGCTCCTGGACCAGGTCGGACAAGGGCGTCAAGAACTGCCACTGAGCCCGGCTGCCGCGGCCCGGGGCCCCGTCCGGCCCACCGGCCGGGAATGCCCCGGGCCTCGGCGGAGTTGACCTTCGGCATGACCCAGAACCCAGCCACCGGGATCCTGCGCTACACCGCCTTCTCCGCCGACCCCGAGGGCGGCAATCCGGCAGGAGTCGTCCTCGACGCGTCCGGCCTCGACGACGCCGCGATGCTCGCCGTCGCGGCGGAGCTCGGCTACAGCGAATCGGCCTTCCTGACCGGGCGGTACGAGCCGGGTGACGAGGAGCCGCCCGCCGCCCGGGGGTACACGATCCGCTACTTCAGCCCGAAGGCCGAAGTCCCGTTCTGCGGCCACGCCACCGTGGCGACCGCGCTCGCACTCGCCGAGCGCGACGGCCCCGGCGATCTGGTGTTCAGCACCCCCGCGGGTACGGTCCCGGTCACCGTCACCCGGGAGGGCACCGAGCTCCGCGCGACCCTCACCAGCGTCGAACCGGACGTCATGGACGTCGCTCCGGACGACCTGGCGGAGGCGCTGGCCGCCCTGGACTGGCCGGCCGCCGATCTCGATCCGGCCCTGCCGCCCCGGATCGCCTACGCGGGCGCCCGCCACCTGGTGCTGGCCGCCGCGACGCGCGACCGCCTCGCCGACCTCCGTTACGACTTCGCGCGCCTCGAAGCCCTGATGCACCGGCTGGACCTGACCACCCTGCAGCTGGTGTGGCGGGCAGCGCCGGACGTCTTCCACGTCCGCGACCCGTTCCCGGTCGGCGGTGTGGTCGAGGACCCCGCCACGGGTGCGGCGGCGGCCGCCTTCGGCGCCTATCTGCGAGCCCTGGGACTCGTCCCCGGCGCCACGGTCATCACCCTTCACCAGGGCGAGGACATGGGCCGTCCCGGCACCCTCACGGTCGAACTGCGGGCGGGAGACGCCCGGGTGCGGGTGAGCGGCACGGGCACCCGGATCGCGGACTGACACGGCCACGCCCCGCGGGCGGTCACCGGCCGAGGTGACCGCGGTACCACGGGGCGTGCCGGGCGAACGCGGCCGTGAACCCCTCGCCCGGCTCCCAGTCGAAGTCCCGGCCGACCCGTTCGTCCGTGAACCAGTGGTCCACGGCGAGCATGCCGAGGTGGTGCAGGGCGTACGGGACACCGGCGAGCCGTTCACGGGCCGTGTCGACGTCGACACCCGTGGCTCCCCAGGGCAGCCGCAGCCCGTCGACGACCGTGGACAGCAGCTGCGAACAGCTCACCGGTTCGGGATGGTTGACGTGGTAGACCCCGGCCGTCTCCTCGGGGGAGAGCGCCGCACTCAGCAGCGCCCTCCCCAGCGACCCGGCGTCGATCATCGAGTGCCGTGCCTCGCACCCGCTCAGACCGGCCGAGAGCTGCCGGAGCAGCCCGACCAGTCCGGGCACGGCCCAGCGGTCCCCGGCCCCGTACACGAGGTGCGGCCGCACGACGGCGCCGCCGGCCTCGAGGACGTGCCGCTCGGCGGCGGCCCGGGTCAGGCTGGTGGCCGAGGCCGGGGCGGGCTCGGCCTGTCCGGGCCGCAGCCGGGTGAACGGCCCCCTGCCGTAGACGGATGCCGTGCTCAGATGAATGATCCGGGTGACCCCGCAGCGGGCCGCCTCTTCCACCAGCGCCCGAGTTCCTTGATCATTTACGGACCGGGCGGTCGGTTCGTCACCGCCGATCGAGGAGGCGCAGTGGATCACCGCGTCGACGCCCTCGCAACTGCCGCGCAGCGTCGTGGGATCGGCGAGATCCCCGTACACCGTCTCGGCGACGGGCCCGATGGGTGCGGCGAGGGCGGTCCGGTGGGTCATCAGACGCAGCCGGAGACCGGGGACGGACCGGGCCTCGGCCACCACGTGGCCGCCGATGAAACCGGTCGCTCCGGTGATGAGTATGCGCGATGTCATGACGGGTCATTCTGCCGGTCGCCCTGCCGGCTGTGCCGATCGCCCGCCGCGTCGTGCCGCGGGTCCGGGGATTCGAGGGTGCAGCTGAAGACCGTCTCACCGTCCTGCGTCGCCGAGACCCGCACCCCGGCCGCCGAGCGGTCGCCGGCCGGCACGGGCCGGGCCTCGACCCAGCACGGGCGGTCGAGCTCCACGTACCGGACGAAGTCCGTCTTCACCGAGACCGGGAGGAAGTAGCGGCCGGGGGTGACCGCGACGGCCGCCTGACGAGCCGCCTCCAGCAGCAGAATGCCCGGCACATGGTCGTTGGGCCGGGCGAAGAGCGTCTGATGCGTGGTGTCGAGCCGAAGCTGCCAGACGTTGTGCCGCGACGTCGGCGCCAGGACGACATCGCGCTCGTCGCTCCTGCCCACCTCGCCCGGCGCGACGGCGGGCAGGAGGGGTATCGGGGCACCGACGACGTGCCGCCGGTCGCCCCGCAGCCTGCCGTACACCTTGGCCGAGGTGCAGCTGATACGTCCGCCCCCGCTGGCGAGGACGGTACCGAGGCGGTGCAGGAGCAGCTCGACGTGCATGGAGCCGATGCTCCGGCCGCGCCGCCGGATCCGGGAGCAGGACACGTCCACGGTGATGTCCCAGGGCGCCTCCCCCACCAGCAGCTGATCGGGGTCGGAGACGTACGCCAGCTCCCACATCACGAACTGGTCCCCCATCGGGACGTCGAACGCCGCGTGACCCAGGAGCATCGTCGTCTGCCGCATGGTTTCCGCGATCAGCAGCGGGTCCTGGTGGCGGCCCGACACAGGGACGAAGAAGCGGTGCGCGTGCGGCCAGCGGGCCGACACCGAGAACTGGGTCTCGGTCTGCCGGGTCCAGCCGGTGGGAAAGACGTCCTCGCCGTCGGACCGGTGGACCAGCGGCCCCAAAAGGTCCGCCTCGGCCCGTCTTCCCCTCGACGCCGTCCCCGCCGCTCCGGGGATCCCGGTGGATTCGGCGGACCCGACACCCTCCACGGAGAACGAAGCACTGTGCGAGGTGAGCTGAACCATGAGTTTTCCTCCCAGAGGATGCATACCGGGAGGGCAGGCAGCCCCCGCAGTAAGATACTGACAGTCCGGTTTTCCTATCCAGCCATATCCCAGTGGTGCTGACCACGCCACGACTGAGAGAGACTCGTAGCTGATGGCACAGCAGGCGCGCGCGATCCAGACTCGACGGTCGATCCTGGTGGCGGCCGCCGCCGTTTTCGATGAACGCGGCTACAGCAGCGCCACCATCAGCGAGATCCTCGCGCGCGCGGGTGTCACCAAGGGTGCGCTCTACTTCCATTTCACTTCGAAGGAAGACCTGGCTCTCGGGGTGATGGATGTACAACTGGACAGTGATCCGCTCCCCCCTCAGCTGACGAAGCTTCAGGAATTGGTCGATCAGGGCATGCTGCTCGCCCACCGGCTCCGTCATGAGCCGCTGGTCCGCGCCAGCGTCGGACTGGCCATGGACCAGGCGGTGGAGGGGCTCGACCGGGGCACCCCGTTCCGTGCCTGGATAGACCGGCTCGAAAATCTGCTGACCGCCGCGGGAAACCAGGGCGAGCTCCTGCCGCACGTCAAACCACGCGAGACCGCCGAAATGCTGGCCGGCTCCTTCTCGGGCATTCAGGTGATGTCCCAAGCCCTCTGCAAGCGCGAGGACTTGGGCCGAAGGATCTCGGTCCTGCTGCACTACGTGCTGCCGAGCATCTCGACCCCGGCGGTGCTGGCCACGCTCGACATGGCCGAGGACCGGGGCGAGCGTCTGATCAGCACCATGGGGTCGGTTCCCAGCCAGGCCGGCGCACCGGGCTGACGGAGCGGAGCCGGGTCAGCGGGCGCGGGCGAGGAAGATGTCGGTGACCTGGTGCACGTCGATGCCGCCGCCGTGCGCGTCGAGCAGTCGGCCGATCTCCTCCAGCGCCTGTGCCCGGCTCTCGGCGGGCAGCCCGCGATAGGCGGAGAGCGAGTTCAGATGGCGGAGGTACCGCTCGGTTCCGTACCGCAGATCCCGCCCGAACCGGACCGAACGCAACTCGGTGAAGCGGCCGTCGCGGCGGCATTCCGCCTCCGGCCAGCGCCGGTCCCAGCTCCCCGGCTCGCCGCCCGAGAGGTCACGGGCCAGGAACCGGTGCGGGGAACCCTTCACACCGTGGCGGGCACCGATGTCCGCCAGCGCGGCGCGCAGCCCCGCGTCATGGATTCCGTGCGGGCCGAAGATCAGCGCCGTCGCCCCGCCGGGTGCGAGAGCGGCGTGCACCAGGTCCCAGCGGCGCTCGCGGTCCAGCCAGTTCCAGGCCGAGGCGGCGAACAGCAACCCGTGGCGCCGACCGCCCGGTTGCCACTGCTCGAAGTCGCCGACCTCGATCCGGACGTTCGGATGTCCGGCGGTGTTGCGGCGCAGCACCTCGGCCATGCGCGCATCGGGTTCGACGCACACCAGCGGAACCCCCCGTGCTGCGAACGGCACCGTGGCCTTGCCGGTGCCCGCGCCGACCTCCACTGCCCCGCGGTTCCCCAGGTCCGCGTACGCGAGGACCTCGGCGGCCATCGGCTCCGCGTAACCGGAGCGGCCGGCGTCGTACGCCTCGGCCACCTCGCCGAAGACCGTCCTGCGGGTGTCGCGGTGTTCTTCTGAGGTCACGGGTGCCCCTCGGCTCGTCGATCGGCAGCCGGGTCACCCTACCCACTCACCATGGGCCGCGCCCCGGTGAAGGACCGCGCGGCATGACACCGCGACGACAGGGTGCCTGAACCACGCATCGCCCTGTCCAGGCCGGTGCCGGTGCCGGTGAGGCAGCCGTCGACCGTTCCCGGCGAGGCGGCCGGGCGGTCACCGGTCGCGGCGAGGTGCGCTCGTCGCGCAGACAGCCCTTCGGGCAGGGGAGCGCGGCGCCGGACCGGCCACTCAGAGGATCGGCGGACGCCCCAGCCGAGTCATACGCCACACCGTGCGCCACTTCATCGCCCTGCGCGGGCCGCAGGACGTCCGCATACCCTCGCCGAACCCCTACGGTCCGCCGGGCCCCGGGAGGTCACGGCCCACGGCCGGGTCACGTCGCCCGCCCGGCCGGATCCGGCGCGGTGACGGCCTCGTCGTACGGGAGGATCCGCCGCAGCAGTCCCCTGGGGTGGCCCCGTTGGCGCCACTCCCTGGGGTAGCCGATGGAGACCTCCTCGAAGCGCACCCCGTCGTACCAGGTCGTACGGGGGATGTGCAGATGTCCGTAGACCATGGCTGCCACATTGAAGCGCCGGTGCCAGTCGGCGGTGAGCTCGGTGCCGCACCACTGGGCGAACTCGGGATACGTCAGGACGTCCATCGGTCGGCGGACCAGGGGCCAGTGGCCGGCGACGACCAGCGGAACCTCCGGATCGTGTGCGGCCAGGCGCCGCTCCGTCTCGGCCACCCGCGCCCGGCACCAGGCATCACGGCTCGGGTACGGGTCGGGGTGCAGCAGGAACTCGTCGGTGCACACCACCCCCGTCCCGTGCGCGTACGCCAGGGACTCCTCCTTGGTCGTCGTGCCCGGGGCCCGGAAGCTGTAGTCGTACAGCACGAACACGGGCGCGACGGCCACCGGCCCCTCGGGGCCCGGCCACAGCAGGTAGGGGTCCTCCGGAGTGGCCACCCCGAGTCCCCGGCACAACTCGACCAGATGCTCGTACCGTTCCTGGCCCCGCAACTGCACGCGGTCACGGTTGGTCGTCCACAACTCATGGTTCCCGGGGGTCCAGATCACCTGCGCGTACCGGCCCGCGAGCAGCCTCAGCGCCCATTCCACGTCCTCGACCCGCTCCGCGACATCACCGGCGACGATGAGCCAGTCCTCGTCCGATTCCGGCCGCAGGGACTCGGTGATGGGACGGTTGTCCGTGACCCCGACGTGAAGGTCGCTCACCGCCAGCAGAGACCCGCGTTTCCCATTGGCACGATCGGTCATGGAGAACCTTTCCCTGAGGGCCGTCCCGTAGGAACGCCTGAACAAGATCGTGCCCCATGAAGCGGCCCGGCACATCACCCCTTGTTCGGCTGTCGCGCCTGTGTCTCAGGTGTTTCCTGCACGACGACGTGGCGGGTGCGGCCACATGCTCCTCGCCGTTCCCCGGTTGACATGCAGTGCCCCGGTGGGACGCTTGAAGGGGTTGCCCGGCAGGGCCATGCCTCCAGGCTGCGACCGGCGAGTCGGCGGAACCGGGTCGGCCGGTACCGATGTGAGGCTCACGGTGATGCTTCTCGCCGCCTCCACTTCTTTCGATCTCTTTCGACGAGGTTTTCTCCGAGAGTTCGTGCCGGTACCGCGCAGGTACAGAGATCACAGGCCGTGAATCCCCTCGATCGAGATCCGGAACGCCGAACAGAAGGAGGGTCACTCATGAAGGCGCTGGTGTACGAGGGTCCGCATTCGGTGAGTGTGAAGGACGTGCCGGACGCGAGGATCGAGCGGCCGACGGATGTGCTGGTGAGGATCACTTCGACGAACATCTGCGGGTCGGACCTGCACATGTACGAAGGGCGTACGGACATGGAGACGGGGCGTGTCCTGGGCCACGAGAACATGGGTGAGGTCGTCGAGGTCGGCGACGGTGTGGACCGGGTCAGGGTGGGGGACCTTGTCTGCCTTCCGTTCAACATCAGTTGCGGGTTCTGCCGCAACTGCGACAGGGGACTGACGGCGTTCTGTCTGACCACGCCCGCGGATCCCAAGATGGCCGGTGCCGCGTACGGCTTCGCGGGGATGGGCCCGTACAGCGGTGGTCAGGCGGAGTTCCTGCGGGTCCCGTACGGCGACTCCAATTGCCTGGTGCTCCCGGAAGAGGCCCGGGAGAAGCAGACCGATTACGTGATGCTGTCCGACATCTTCCCGACCGGCTGGCACTGCACCGAACTCGCCGGGGTGCAGCCGGGTGAGACCGTCGTCATCTACGGTGCCGGCCCCGTCGGCCTGATGGCGGCGCTGTCGGCGACCCTCAAGAGTGCCGCGAAGGTGATGGTGGTGGACCGTCATCCCGACCGGCTGCGTCTGGCCGAGGAGATCGGCGCGATCCCCATCGACGACTCCGAGGTCTCACCGGTCGACCAGATCAACGAGCACACCAACGGGCTGGGCGCGGACCGCGGGTGCGAGTGCGTGGGCTACCAGGCTCACGACCCGCAGGGGCGCGAGCACCCGAATCTGACGCTGAACAACCTGGTGCACTCGGTGAAGTTCACCGGAACCATCGGGGTCGTGGGTGTCTTCCTGCCCCATGATCCCGGCAGTCCGGACAAGCTCTACAAGGAGGACGGCGAGGTCGCCTTCGACTACGGCCTGTACTGGTTCAAGGGCCAGTCCATGGGCACGGGGCAGGCGAACGTCAAGGCCTACAACCGCCGGCTGTGCGCGTTGATCGAGCAGGGCAAGGCGAAGCCTTCGTGGATCGTCTCCCACGAGCTGCCGCTGGACCAGGCCCCCGACGGTTACCGGCACTTCGACGCCCGGGACGACGGCTGGACCAAGGTCGTCCTCCACCCCGACGGCACCGGCTGAACCCGGGCCGCTCGCCCTTCGGGCCGGAGCCCGGGGGCGAGCGCGAAGGAGCCCGCCGGCGTTCCCCCAACGAAAAGTCCGTCCCGACCTGTGACAGGTCGGGACGGCAGACGAGTCGGGCTGTACGCCGGGTTCTGTCGCCCGGTCGCCTCGCGGCGGCCGGGGAGACGGCCATCCATCTAGGACCGGCATTGCTGCCGGCCTCGTGCGGTCTACCCGCGAACTCGGGCGGGCAGCCCTCGAACATTCGCGCAGGACCGTCTCGCGACGGTCCCTCTTGACCTTGCTCCGGGTGGGGTTTACCTAGCCGCCTGAGTCACCTCAGGCGCTGGTGGTCTCTTACACCACCGTTTCACCCTTACCGAGGACCGAGATCCCCGGCGGTCTGTTTTCTGTGGCACTGTCCCGCGGGTCACCCCGGGTGGCCGTTAGCCATCACCCTGCCCTGTGGAGCCCGGACGTTCCTCGGGGAGATCCGAGGATCCCCACGCGGCCGTCCGCCCGGCTCGTCTGCCGTGCCGACCATGCTACCCGCCTGGCGGCAGCCGCCGGACGGGGCGCTCAGATGAACGCCTCGGTCTCCAGGTCGAAGGCCAAGGGGGCCGGAAGGGTGAGCGACTTGCCGAACGGGATCGTGCAGTGCTGACGGTAGTCGTCCCCTTCCGGGTCGCTGAAGAGCGTCACCGAGGACTCCTCGCGGTCGACCAGCAGGTACAGGGGGATGGGTCCGCGGGCGTAGCAGTGCCGCTTGTCCGTGCGGCCGGCCCGGAGCTTGGACGAGGTGACCTCGACGACGAGGGCCACTCCCTCGCACGGCATCCAGGGGTCCGCTCCCCGGTACAGACGCAGCTCGGTGGGGGCGAAGGTGCCATCGGGGATGACGTGGTTCCTGGGGCAGCGTCCACCGCTTTTCAGTTTCAGCCCCTTGTTCCCGGAAAACTGCATCTTGGTGCGGGCACGGGTGATCACTTGCTCCAGGATCAGGCCGATGCAGTCCTCGTGGTCCCCGTCCGGCGGCGGCGTCACGACAATCTCCCCCTCGATCAGCTCGGCCCGGAAGCCCTCCGGCGTATCCAGCGCCAGGAAGCCCTCCAGCAGGACGTCCGCCTGCGTGAGCGGTTCGTGCGGCATGGCAGTCATGTCACGCCCCTTCCTCGGTCGCTCGCCAGATTGGGACATCAGTGGATCAGCCGTCCGTGAGAGGGGAGTACTTCCTTCGATCGTGGCACAGGAGGGTGCGGAGTTGTCAGATGCGGACGGGTGCGGTGAGTACTTGACCCTGCCGTTGCGTCAACGTTTCTACTGGACTCATGCGCATCGGAGAGATCGCCGCGCTCGTCGGGGTCACCTCGCGGGCGATCCGGCACTACCACCACATCGGGCTGCTTCCCGAGCCCGCCCGCCGACCCAATGGCTATCGCGCCTACGGCGTGCGTGACGCCGTGGTGCTGGCCCGGATCCGGCGTCTCACCGAGCTCGGGCTCGGACTGGACGAGGTACGGGACGTCCTCGCGGACGACTCCGGGCGTGAACTCGTCGACGTGATCGTCGAGTTGGATGCCGACCTGGCCCGGCAGGAGGGCGAGATCCGGGAGCGGCGGCGTCGGCTGGCCCGGCTGCTGGACGGACCGGTGAGCGCCGAGGAGCCCGTTTCGCCCGCGCTGGCAGAACTGCTGGGTGCGGCCGCGACCACCGGCTCCCCGGCGGCCGCCAAGGACCGCGAGCACCTGGCGCTCCTGGACACGGTGGGTATCGGCAGCGAGGTCTACGCCGCGCTGAGGCCGCTGGCCGAGCACCCGGCCGCGAACGCGCTGTACGAGCGGCTGGACGCGCTGGTCGGGGCGCCCGTGGACGACCCCCGGATCGCACCGCTCGCCGCCGATCTGACCGCCGCCGTGCCGGACGAGGTGCTGGCGGCGATCCCCTCCGACGGGCCGGTCACGGAGGGGTTCGGCGAGGCGCTGCTCAACGAGTACGCGCCCGCCCAGGCCGAGGTGGTGCGCCGGGTGATGGCGGCCCTGGCGGCGCGTGTGGCGGAGAGGGGAAAAGAATGAGTGTGCGCATTGCACGGTATGCCGTGGGGGCCGTACCGGCCGTCGAACTGGCTCTGGTCGGCTGTCTGCTGGCGGGCGTCCGGGTTCCGGTGGCGGTTCTGCTCGGGGCCGAGGCCCTGGTGATCGGCGTGCTCGGGTTCGAGGCCATCGCCCTGTGGCGGCTCTGGCGGGCCGGGCGGCGGGCCGGTGCAGGACGGCGGGAGGCGATGGGAGCGGCGCTCCGTGCCGTCGTACCCGACAAGGCACGCCGTCTCGTCGCGCACGAGGTGCGCGGCCTGCACAGTCTCGGGCTGTGGGTGCTGCGGCGGCGGCACGGTGTGCCGCGGGGCGCCCTCGCCGTCCCGTACACCGGGCCGCAGACCGCGATGCTGTACGGCCTGGCCTTCGTCGCCGTGGTCGAGACGGTGATGCTGGCGCTGCTGGTCCCGTGGCCGGTCGTGCACGCGGTACTGCTCGTACTCGATGTGTACGGGGTGCTCCTGGTTCTCGCCTTCCACGCCGCGTGTGTGACCCGGCCGCATGTCGTGGACGCCGACGGCGCGCTGCGCGTTCGGTACGGGGGCTTGTTCGACCTGCGGGTTCCCGCCGGCGCGGTGGCGGGTGCGCGGGTCGAGCGGAGATACCCCGAGGGCGGACCGGTGCGGACGGAGACGGACGGGGTGCTCGACCTCGTCGTGGGCGGTCAGACGACGGTGACCGTGGAGCTGGGGTCCCCGGTGGAGTTCGTCCGGCCGCTCGGGAAGCGCGGGTGGGCGCGGACGGTGCGGTTCCATGCGGATGACCCGGGCGCCGCCGTGGCCGCGCTCACACGGGGGCGAAGAGAACCTTCGCGGTGCCAGGATCCGCCTGGGCGAGCCTGACCCGCAGCCGCTCCCCCAGCGGAAGCTTCTCCGTGCCGCCCTCGATCCGGGCGACGACGGCCGGGACGTCGATGTGGACGGTGCCCGTGGTGGGCTCCTGGTCCAGCACGTCGACCACGTACGCGTCGAAGACCTCGCCGATCCGGTCCCTGAGCAGCGCGGCCTCGACCACGTCGACGCACTCGCGCTCCACCGTGTTGGCGCGCCTGGTGCCGTCCGCCATCTCCTTCGGCAGGCCGGGCAGGGCGGCGAGGACCCATTCGGGCGGGTCGTGTTCCGCGACCGCGGCGAGGCACAGCTCGGCCGCGTACCGGTCGACCAGGCGGCGCAGCGGGGCGGTGCAGTGGGTGTAGAGGTCGGCGACCGCGGCGTGGACGGCGGGGGTGGGGAGTTCACCGTGTTCGAAGGTGGTGTAGCCGGCCCCACGCAGCAGTGTGGTGCATTCCTGGAGGAACGCGGCGTGGTCGGCCCTCCTCGGGTCGAGGGAGCGGACGACCTGCGCGTACGGGACGTGGTGCGGCCAGTCGATGTGCAGCGCCTCGGCCGAGCGGCGCAGCCGGGCCACGGCGCCGTCCGGCGCGACCGGCAGGGTGCGCAGGACGCCGGTTCCGGTCTCCGCCATGAGGTGGGCGGCGGCCATGCCGGTCAGCAGGGAGATCTGGGCGTTCCAGCCGTCGGCGGGCAGCGGAGCGCGGTATTCCAGGCCGTATGCGCCGTCGTGGGCGACGACCTCCTGCTCGGGCACGTTGAGGGAGATGCCGCCGCGGGCGACCTCCTGCTCCTCGCGGAGCCGTCCGATGTCCCGGAGCAGCGCCACGGGCTCCTCGGCGGTACCCGTGTCGATCTGCCGCTGGACGCCCGCGTAGTCGAGCTTCGCGCGGCTGCGGACGAGGGCCCGGTGCACCGAGGCGGCGACGACGGCGCCCTCGGCGTCGAGGTCGATCTGCCAGAGCGCGGCGGGGCGGGTCCGCCCGGGAAGGAGGCTGGCGGCGCCCTCGGAGAGCGAGGTGGGGTGGAGGGGGATCTTGCCGTCGGGGAAGTAGAGGGTCGTCACCCTGCGGTGGGCCTCGGCATCGAGTGCGCCACCCGGGCGTACGAAGGCGGCGACATCGGCGATGGCGTAGTGCACGCGGAAGCCGTGACGGCGGCGTTCGAGATGCACGGCCTGGTCGAGGTCGGCCGATGTGGGCGGGTCGACGGTGAAGAGCGGCAGGTCCGTCGCGTCCCGGTGGCCCGAGACCGCCGGGGCCACCGCTGCCTGCGCCGCCTCGGCGAGGACGTCGGGCGGGAAGCCGTGGGGCAGTTCGAGTTCGGTGCGCAGCTTGCGCAGGGCCGCCCTCAGCGGGGTGTCGGCCGGCCCGGTCATGTGGAGATGGCGGCGGGGCATGGATCGAGCGTATGGCGGGTCGGCCGGGGCGGCATCCCGGGTGCCGGACAGGCTCCGGCCGGCCCCGGGCGCCCCCGTACGCTGGGCGCGGGCCTCCGCGGCCCGCCCGCCTGTCCGCAAGAAGGAGAACCGCCGTGCTCGTGCTGTTGCCGCCCTCCGAAGGAAAGGCCGCGTCGGGGCGCGGAGCACCCCTGAAGCCGGAGTCGTTGTCGCTGCCGGGTCTGGCCGCGGCACGGGCCGCGGTCCTCGACGAACTGGTCGAGCTGTGCGCGGCGGACGAGGAGAAGGCCCGTGGGGTGCTCGGGCTGAGCGAGGGGCTGCGCGGCGAGATCGCGAAGAACGTCGAACTGCGGACGGCGGGGACGCGTCCGGCCGGCGAGATCTACACAGGGGTGCTGTACGACGCCCTGGACCTGGCCTCCCTGGACGCGGCGGCCCGCCGACGGGCCGGCAGGTCGTTGCTGGTCTTCTCCGGACTGTGGGGCGCCGTGCGGGTGGGCGACCGGATTCCTTCGTACCGCTGCTCGATGGGCGTGAAGCTGCCGGGGCTCGGGGCGCTCGGGGCGTACTGGCGCGGCCCGATGGCGCAGGTCCTGCCGGAGGCGGCGGGGGACGGGCTCGTTCTGGACCTGCGGTCGTCCGCGTACACCGCGGCATGGAAGCCGAAGGGTGAGGTCGCAGAGCGCACGGCGAGTGTGCGCGTTCTGCACTCCCAGATGGTGGACGGGGTCGAGAAGCGGTCCGTGGTCAGCCACTTCAACAAGGCGACGAAGGGGCGGTTGGTCCGCGATCTGCTGGTGGCGGGCGCACGACCGAAGGGGCCCGCGGAGCTGGTGGAGACCTTGCGGGAACTCGGATACACGGTGGAGGCGGAGGCTCCCGCGCGGGCCGGGCGGGCGTGGTCGCTCGATGTCGTGGTCACCGAGATCCACTGATCCGGGAGTCCATGCATTGCAGCATGCGCAACGCTCGTTGCGTACGATGCTGCGGGCGCGCAAGATGGGGCGCATGACCTCCTCTGCGCTGGACCTTGCCCCCGTCGTCCCCGTTGTCGTCCTGGAGGACGCCGCCGACGCGGTGCCTCTCGCCAGGGCCCTGGTCGCGGGTGGACTCCCGGCCATCGAGGTGACGCTGCGCACCGCCGCGGCCCTGGAGGCGATCAGGGCCATCGCGGCCGAGGTGCCGGACGCGGTGGTCGGCGCCGGCACGGTGATCTCCGTGTCGAACGTCTCCGACACCGTCGCCGCGGGGGCCCGGTTCCTGGTCAGCCCCGGCTGGACGGACGCGCTGCTGGAAGCGATGAAGGCGTCGGGGGTGCCGTTCCTGCCGGGCGTGTCCACGACGTCCGAGGTGGTCGCGCTGCTGGAGCGCGGGATCACCGAGATGAAGTTCTTCCCCGCCGAGGCGGCGGGCGGCACGGCGTATCTGAAGGCGCTCTCCTCACCACTGCCGCAGGCCCGGTTCTGTCCGACGGGCGGCATCTCGCCCGCCTCGGCACCGTCCTATCTGGAGCTTCCCAACGTCGGCTGCGTGGGCGGCAGCTGGATGATCCCGGCGGACGCGGTGGCGGCGAAGGACTGGGCCCGGGTGGAACGGCTGGCGAGCGAGGCGGCGGCGCTGCGCGGCTGACGGGGGCGGGCGCGGGCACGACGGCCGGCTCCCGGCGCGGCGCCGGTTGCGGACGCCCGCTGCCGCGCCCCCTGCCTCCTACCTCAGATGCGACGTGTCGTTCAGCAGCCTGAGCGACGTGTTCCCGTCCGCGTAGTACGCCACCGCGGACACCGACGCAGCCGAGAGTTCCATCCGGAACATGGCTTCCGGCGGGGCGCCGAGCGCCAGCCGGACCAGGGTCTTGATCGGCGTCACATGGGTGACCAGGAGGACCGTGCGGCCCGCGTAGCGTGCGGTGAGGCGGTCACGGGTGGCGGCGACGCGACGGGTGACCTCGGCGAAGCTCTCGCCACCGCCGGTGGGGGCCGCCTTCGCGGAGCCGAGCCAGGCGTCCAGGTCGGCGCCGTGGCGCTCACGCACCTCGGCGAACGTCAGCCCCTCCCAGGCGCCGAAGTCCGTCTCGCGCAGGCCGTCCTCGATCCGGACCTCCAGACCGAGCCGGGCCGCCACCGCGGCCGCCGTCTCGCGGCAGCGGCGCAGAGGGGAGCTGACGATCTCCTCGATCGTGCCCCGGGCGGCCAGCGCCCCCGCGACGAGTTCCGCCTGGCGGCGGCCGGTCTCCGAGAGTTCGGGGTCGCCGCCGCCACTGCCGGAGAACCGCTTCTCAGGAGTGAGGGCCGTCTCGCCGTGCCGGAGCAGTACGAAGGTGGCGGGCGCCCCGAGATCGGGCGCCGCACCCCAGCCGAGCCGCGGGGCGGACGGCGCCGCGGCCGGTTCCGCCGCCGTTCCGGCTCCCGGGCGGGCGGACAGTGCCGCACGGGCCCTGGCCGCACCCGCCGCCGCGTCACCGGGCGGGCCGGAGACGGGCGGCAGCTCGGCGGTCGTCGTGGGCCGCGGGGTGTCGAGGGCGGCCGTCGATGACGACGGCTCCCACTGCCTGCCGCGCCTGCCGGCGTCCATCGCCTCGTTGGCCAGCCGGTCCGCGTGCTTGTTCTGCTCGCGCGGGATCCACTCGTACGTGACGACGGAGGCCGGCAGGATCCTGGCGGCCTCCGCCGCGAGCGGCTTCATGTCGGGGTGCTTGATCTTCCAGCGGCCCGACATCTGCTCCACGACCAGCTTGGAGTCCATCCGCACCCGCACCCGCACCCGCGGCGCATCGTCCGCCGAGGCGTCCGGCACCAGTGCCTTCGCCGCCTTCAGGCCCGCGATGAGGCCCTTGTACTCGGCGACGTTGTTCGTCGCGACGCCGATGTACTCGGCGGCCTCGGCAAGGGTCTCCCCCGTCACCGGGTCGATGACGACCGCTCCGTAACCGGCGGGCCCGGGATTGCCCCGGGATCCGCCGTCGGCCTCGACGACGAGCTGGCGCGGCTGGGTCATTACAGGCCCGACTCCGCCGTACGGACCAGGATGCGGCGGCAGTTCTCGCAGCGCAGGACGGTGTCCGGGGAGGCCGCCTTCACATCGTTGACCTCGGTGATGTTCAGTTCGAGACGGCAGCCCTCGCAGCGGCGCTGGTAGAGGCGGGCGGCACCGACCCCGCCCTGCTGGACGCGGAGTTTGTCGTACAGCTTCAGCAGGTCCGCGGGGACGGAACCGGCGACGAGCTCGCGCTCCTTGGTGACGGTCGCGGCCTCCGCGTCGAGCTCCTTGGTCGCGGCGTCGCGGCGGGCGGTCGCGTCGTCGGTCTTGGCCTGGACGGCGGAGACCCGGTCGGACAGTTCGGCGACGCGCTCCTGGGCGGACTCGCGGCGCTCCATCACTTCGAGGACCACGTCCTCCAGGTCGCCCTGCCGCTTGGCCAGCGAGGCGATCTCGCGCTGGAGGCTCTCCAGGTCCTTCGGGGAGGTGACCGCGCCCGAGTCGAGGCGCTGCTGGTCGCGGGTGGCGCGCTGGCGCACCTGGTCCACGTCCTGCTCCGCCTTCGTCTGCTCGCGGGCGGTGTCGCTCTCCTCGGTCTGCGAGGCGACCAGCAGGTCACGCAGTTGCGCGAGGTCGCTCGTGAGCGTCTCGATCTCGGTGTGCTCGGGCAGCGACTTGCGCCGGTGCGCAAGCTGCGACAGACGTACGTCGAGGGCCTGGACGTCGAGGAGTCGGATCTGGTCGGCGGGCGCGGCGTTCAGTTGGGGGCTCCAGAAGAGTGGTGGGTGGTGGTGGTCCAGGGGTCGGTGACCTGCTTCGAGACATGGACCCGAAGGCCCCATCCATGGCGGTCGGAAATCGCGTCGAGCTGCGCCGCGGCCTGTTCGCACCAGGGCCATTCGGTGGCCCAGTGCGCGGCGTCGATCAGGCCGAGCGGGGAGTGCTGGATGGCTTCGGAGGCCGGGTGGTGGCGCAGGTCGGCGGTGAGGAAGGCGTCCACGCCCGCCGCGCGCACCGCGTCGAAGAGGCTGTCGCCGGAGCCGCCGCTCACCGCGACGGTGCGCACCGTCGCGGTCGGGTCGCCCGCGAGCCGGATGCCCTGCGCGGTGGCGGGCAGCCGCGCCGCCGCGCGGGCGGCGAAGTCGGCCAGGCTCTCGGGGTGGTCGAGCACACAGATCCGGCCGAGGCCGCGACGGCCCCCGGGATCGGCCGGGTCCGGTACGAGGGGGCCCTCCACGCGCAGGTCGAGCGCGCCGGCGAGGGCGTCGGAGACACCCGGATCGGCGGTGTCGGCGTTGGTGTGGGCGACGTGCAGCGCGACGTCGTGCTTGATGAGGGTGTGCACGACCCGGCCCTTGAAGGTGTCGGCCGCGACCGTCGTCGTACCCCGCAGATAGAGCGGATGGTGGGTGACGATCAGCTGGGCGCCGAGCCTGAGCGCCTCGTCGACGATCTCCTGGACGGGGTCGACGGCGAAGAGCACACGGTCGACCTCGGAACCGGGGTCTCCGCAGACGGTGCCGACCGCGTCCCATCCTTCGGCCCGCTCGGGCGGCCAGAGAGCGTCGAGCTCGGCGAGGACTTCAGACAGACGGGGCACAAGGAAAGGCTACCTGCCCTCCGTGCCCCGCCGCCCATGGCCTCGGCGACCCGTGCGGACGGGCCGGGGGCCCGCCGGGCCCGTCCGGCGGGAGGCCGCGGCGGCCCGGAGGACGACCGCGCGGCCCCCGGCGCCGTGAGCGGGGGCGCCGGGGGCCGCGCGCGTGCGTGCCCGGGGTCGTGCGGCCGACGGGCGGCCCGACGACGGAAACGGGGAAATCGCTACTTCACGAGGTCGGCGCGGAGGTCGTCGAGGACGAGATTCGCCGCCGTGACACCGAGTCCGAGATACCAGGTCTCGTCGGAGACGTCCTTGGCCCGGCCTTCCTTGACCGCCTTGAGGTTCTTCCACAGCGGGTTGGACTGGGTGGTGTCGCGCTTGGTGGCCTTCACGTCCCCGTAGACGCCGGTGAAGATCCAGTCGGCGTCGGCCTCGTCGATCTTCTCCGGGCTGATCTCCGCGGCGAGGTCGTCGATCTGCTGGTTCTTGGGCCGCGGCAGACCGACGTCCTCGAGGATCGTGCCGATGAAGGACGCCTTGGCGTAGAGCCGGATCCGGTCCGGCAGGTAGCGGACCATGGAGATGGTCGGCTTGTCCGGGCCGATGTCCTCGCCGAGCTTCTCGGCCTTCGCCTCGTAGTCGGCGAGCTCGCTCTTCGCCTTGGCGGTCTTGTCCAGCGCCGCCGCGTTGAGGAGGTAGTTCTCCTTCCAGGTGAAGCCCGGACGGATGGAGAACACGGTCGGCGCGATCTTGGAGAGGGCGTCGTACTTGTCCGCGGCGCGCAGCTGGCTGCCGAGGATCAGGTCGGGCTTCAGGCCGGCGATCGCCTCCAGGTTGAGGTTGTTGATCGTGCCGACGTTCTTGGGGTTGCCCGCGTCCTTCTTCAGGTACGAGGGAATGGCCGCGTCCCCCTCGGAGGGGGCGTAGCCCACCGGCTTGACGCCCAGCGAGACCACGTTGTCGAACTCGCCGACGTCCAGCACGACGACGCGCTTGGGAGCGGACTTGATCTCGGTCGTGCCCATGGCGTGGGTGAGGGTCCGGGGGAACTGGCCCGCCTTGGCGTCCGTCCCGTACCCCGCCGTCTTCTTCGCGGCGTCACCGAAGTCCTTGCCGCCCGTCGCGACGGCCGCCTTCTTGTCACCGCCGCCCTCGGACTTGGCCGAGCCGGCCGAGCCCCCGTCGTCGCTGCCGCAGGCCGAGAGGGAAAGGGCGGCGGCCACCGCCAGGCCGACTGCGGCAGTACCGCGGCGACGAAGGGACATCACTTGCTCCAGTCGAGATCACACAGCTTGCTTAGGAATGCCTAACCTTAGTCACCCGCTTCGCGGCGAGCACAGGCACCCCCTCCCGCTCAGGCGAATCCAGCCATCACCACCCTTATGTGTGAAGAGACAGGTCTCGCGTTGTTCGGCAGGAAGTGCGAAAACTAGCTTCGGTTGCCGGAGGTGACCAGTCCATGACTGCCTGTGCCATCGAGAACGGGACCGGGGGACCGGCCGGGGCTGCCGGGGAGACGTCCCCGGCGGACGACGAGCCGGTCGCGACCGGCGGGGCGGAGATCTCGCACGAGCAGGCCGCCGCCCCCGGTACGTGGGGCGGATCCGCCACGCCCTGCGGGGCAGCCCCCGCCCCGGCCTCGTTCACGATCGCCGCCGACGGTTCGTACGCGGCCCGGCTCGCCCTGCGCGATGTCGCCACGGAGCCGTCCGACGAGGCCACCCGGGCATGGTTCGTGGAGCGCTGGACCCTCGACGGGCACGAGCCGTACGCGGTACCGCTTCCCCTGGACCAGCCGGAGGAGCCGGACTCCGAAGTACTGCCGCTGACCGACGGACGGGTGCTGATCCGGCGCCGGGTCGCGGACCGGCATGCCTTCTCGCTGCTCTATCCGACCGGTCCCGGTACCGGTGAACTGCCCCTCGGCGCGGTCGGATGCGCGGATCTGACCCTGTTGCCGCCGTCACCGGACGGCGCGAGCGCGTACGCGCTGTCCGTCGGCGCGCACTCGACCACCGTCTGGCTGGTGGCGGGCGGCGCCCTCGGCCCCGAGCGGGTCGCGGAAGTGCCGGGGTTCTGCTCCGGCGGGATCTGGCTGGACCGGGCGGGACGGATGCTGGCCCTGGACCGGGAGATGCCGGGCGGCGGTCCGGTCAAGGCGGTCGCCGTGGACCTGGAGCGGGGCGGCGGGACGACACCGCTGCTGCAGATCGCACCGGACAGCAACGACCGGCTGCTGCTGGCCGACGCGGACAGCGGGCTGCTGCTGATCCGCTCGGACGCGCCGGGGCACGACCGGCTCGGATGGGGGGTGCTGGGCAGCTGTCTGCCGGTGCGGTTCCCGGAGTGCCTGAGCCCGGCGGATGTCGCGGTGACGCCGTTCGCCGTCCAGCCGGGGCAGACCCTGATGCCGGAGAGCTGCGCGGTGGCGCTGCGGATCGACGGGACGGGGGGCAGCTGGGTCGGGGTGTGGCGTCCCAGGGGGCGCCGACTGCATCAACTCGCCGCACCCGAGGGGTGGCAGGCCGGTCGCGGGGTGTGGACCCGGGACGGCGTGCTCAGACTTCCGTACGCCAACGAGAACGTGGCGTGCGGGGTGGCGCTGCTGGAGGCGCCGGAGGAAGGGGAACACGGCGCGGAACCGGCGAAGGAGGCGGGCGGGGAAAGCGGTATGCAACCGTCCGCCGCCGCTGGGACTCTTCCTGTGTGCAGGCCGGTTCCACTGGCGCAGGCGCCTCTCACAGGACGCACGGCGCCCGCCGGAGCGGTCGGCGATCCAGGGGGGCGGGCACCGTCCCCGAATCGGTGGACACTCTAGAATCCTGGGCCTGGGCCACGCAGCCGTCGCCGACGGCGACCGTGCCGTGTCGCGGTGGCGTGATCGGCCCTGGTGACACACACGTAAGCGATCACAACGGGGTGACTTCCCACATGTCTGAAGCCCGAACCGACACGACCCAGACGCATCCGCCGGTGGCGGACGCGGAACGGGCCGAAGCCGGCGGCTCCGGAAAGCACCGAGGGGGTGTGTCGGCGGAGGACGCGTCGGCACAGCCGCACGGCCGCCACCGGCGCCTCTCCGAGGGGGACGGCCGGGCGGCCTGACCGCGCGGAACATCAACGAGGGACGGGTGGGCCCCGGCAGCCGGACGGCTGCCGGGGCCCACCCGTGCCCGTGCCGGTCAGCCCCGCTTCAGGCCGAGCACCTCGGCCGCGGCGAAGGTCTCGTTCGGCGGCCGGTCCTCGTAGTGGGGGGAGATCAGCTCGTCCAGCTCGTCGAAGGAGAACGTCTCCTTCGACGAGTCGAACTTGGCCGCCACCCTGGGGCGTTCGACGATCGCGACCATCCCGCCGTGCACGACGAGCAGCTGCCCGTTGACCTTGGCCGCCGCCGGGGAGGCCAGATAGCCGACCAGCGGTGAGACGTGCTCGGGGGCGAGCGCGTCGAGCCGGCCGTCCGCCGGTTCCTGGAAGCCCGCGAAGACGTCCTCGGTCATCCGGGTACGGGCCCGCGGGCAGATGACGTTGGCGGTGACGCCGTACTTGGCCAGGGCCAGGGCCGTGGAGGTGGTGAGGCCGACGATGCCGCCCTTGGCCGCCGCGTAGTTCGGCTGGCCCGCCGATCCGGCCAGGAACGCCTCCGAGGAGGTGTTGACGATCCGGCCGTAGACCGGGCCGCCGGACTCCTTGGAGCGGGCGCGCCAGTGGGACGCGGCGAAGTGCGTGGTGTTGAAGTGCCCTTTGAGGTGGACCCGGATGACGGAGTCCCATTCGTCCTCGGTCATGGAGAAGATCATCCGGTCGCGCAGGATCCCGGCGTTGTTGACCAGGATGTCGAGCTTTCCGTAGGTGTCGACGGCAAGCTCCACCAGGGCGCGTGCCTGGTCGTGGTCGGAGACGTCGCCCAGGTGCGCGACCGCCCGCCCGCCCGCCGCCCGGATCTCCTCGGCGACCTCCTCGGCCGGGGTCGCCGACGCCTCGCCCGAGCCGTCGCGGCCCGGCTGCCCGTAGTCGTTGACGACGACGGACGCGCCGAGCCCCGCCAGTTCCAGTGCCTCGGCGCGTCCGAGGCCGCGGCCCGCGCCCGTGACGATCGCGGACATGCCGTCCAGGGGAAGTGACATCGGAATCTCGGAGTCCTCTCAACTGGGAACAAGGAGGGAGCAGGGCGGGATCAGAGTTCGACGCAGGTGCGCAGCGACTCGCCGGTCCTCATCTGGTCGAGGGCGTCGTTGATGCCGTCGAGCCGCACCCGGTGGGTGATCATCGATTCCAGGTCGATCCGGCCGGCCCGCCAGAGCGCAATGGCCCGTTCGTACGACCGGAGCACGTCCCCTCCCCCGTACATGGAGGGCAGGATCCGCTTCTCGTCGAAGAACAGCTCGAACATGTTGGCCTGGAAGTTGTCGTCCATCGCGCCCGCGCCGACGATGCAGAGGGTGCCACCGCGCCGGGTGTTCTCGTACGCCGTGCGGGCGGTGGCGGACTTGCCGACGACCTCGAAGACGTAGTCGAAGCCCTCGCCCGCGGTGATCCGCTGCTTGGCGTCGGTGAGTTCGTCCGGGGACACGGCCTCGGTCGCGCCGAACCGCAGCGCCGCCTCGCGCCGGGAGGCCACCGGGTCCACGGCCACGATCTGGGCGGCGCCCCGCACCCTGGCGCCCTGGATCGTGGAGATGCCCACTCCTCCGCAGCCGATGACCGCGACCGACGAACCCGTCTCCACCTGTGCGGTGTTGATCGCCGCTCCCAGCCCCGTCGTCACCCCGCAGCCGATCAGTGCGGCGATCTCGAACGGCACGTCGTCGGGGATCGGCACCGCGCAGCCCGCGCCGACCACGACCTCCTCGGTGAAGGTGCCGGTGCCCGCGAAGCCGAAGACATCTCCCCCGGGGCGCTTGAAGTTGGGGGTGCCTGCGTTCATGAAACCGGCCAGGCAGAGGTGCGTCTGGCCGCGCTTGCAGGACGGGCACGCCCCGCAGGCGGGCAGCCAGCAGACCAGCACCCGGTCCCCCGCGCTCAGCCCGGTGACGCCGTCGCCGACGTCGACGACCTCGCCCGCGCCCTCGTGGCCCGGGATGAAGGGGGCGGGCTGCGGCAGCACCCCGTTCATCGCGGAGACATCGGAGTGGCACAGTCCGGTGGCCCGGATGCGGAGCCTCACCTTGCCGGGGCCGAAGCCCACCGCCTCGACGTCGTCGAGGACCTCCAGTTTGTCCTGACCGATCTCGTGCAGTACGGCTGCGCGCATGGTGCGGCTCCCCTCGTGGGTCCGTGGACCTCTTGGAGTTGGTTCAGGAGTGTTCGACGAAGGTGTCGCCGAGGACCGGGGCGTCGTCCCGCTCGGCGGCCCGCACCTCGACCCGGACGCGGTCCTCGCCGGTCCACATCCGGATGCGGAGGGTCTCGCCGGGGAAGACGACCCCGACGAAACGCGTGCGGTAGGAGCGGATACGGGTCACGTCGCCGCCGAGCACCGTGTCGGTGACGGCCTTCAGTGTCATTCCGTAGGTGCACAGCCCGTGCAGGATCGGCCGGTCGAAGCCGGCCAGCCGGGCGAACTCGGGGTCGGCGTGCAGCGGGTTCCAGTCCCCGGACAGCCGGTACAGCAGCGCCTGGTCGGGCCGGATCGGCCGCTCCACCACATGGTCGGGCGCGGCCTCGGGACTCGCGGCCCGTTCGGACGGTCCGCGATCGCCGCCGAAGCCGCCCTCGCCCCGGACGAAGATCTGGGCGTCGTTCGTCCACAACGGGCCCTCGCCGTCGGCGGCTTCGGTACGCAGCACCAGTACGGCCGCCTTGCCCTTGTCGTACACCGCGGCGACCTTCGAGGTCTGTACGGCGGTGCCCTTCACGGGGATCGGCCGGTGCACGCGTACGGACTGCCCGCCGTGCAGGACGGCGGCCAGGTCGACGTCCACACCGGGTGAGGAGAGCCCGCCGACGACACCCGCGCCCGCCCCCGCGACGGTGGCGAAGGAGGGCAGCACCTGGAGCCGTGACTCCAGGGTGTAGCGCAGTTCACCGGGGTCGGTGGCCGGGTCGGCCCGGCCGGGATCGGCTCCGGCGCCGATCCCCAGGTGGTAGAGCTGCACGTCCTTGTGGTCCCAGCTGATCCGGGTGGACCGCGGTTCGGCGGCGACAGCCTTTTCGGCATCGATGGGCATGGGGAAGCCGCTCCTTGATGGTGGGAAGACCTCGGCGCGGCCGTCCGCACCGTCGGCCGCACCGAGGTCGTGCGGGACCGGCCGCCACGCCCCGTTCTAGAACGCGTTCTAGCCGGTGACCCCATGTATAACGCAGCGCCCAGCAGTTGTGAAGACCACTGCTGACGCTGCGTCAGATCCGTTGGCGCCGCCCACCCATGACAAATGTCATCGCGAAGTCCGTACGCACACCCCTGCCGGGCCCCGGGCCCCGTTCCATAGCGTCGTGGCCATGAATCAGACAACGGGGAGTCAGGCCGCGGTGGTCCTCACCGGGGCGGTCAAGACCTTCGGCCGGGCGGGCCGGACCGTACGGGCCGTGGACGGGATCGACCTGTCCATCGGCCGCGGCGAGACCGTCGCCCTGCTCGGCCGCAACGGCGCGGGCAAGTCCACCACCATCGCCCTCCTGCTGGGGCTGGACGAGCCGGATTCCGGCAGTGTGCGGGTGCTGGGCCGGACCGCCGAGCAGGCGGTCCGGGCCGGGCTGGTCGGCGCCATGCTCCAGGACGGGCGGCCCATCCAGCGGGTCACCGTCCGCGAACTGATCACCTTCGTCGCCTCGACCTACCCGCGGCCGATGCCGGTGGCCGAGGCGCTCTCCCTGGCGGGCGTCACCGAGTACGCGGACCGGCGCGTCGACAAGCTCTCGGGTGGCCAGACCCAGCGCGTCCGATTCGCCGTCGCGCTGGCCGGCAACCCGGAGCTGATCGTCCTGGACGAGCCGACCGCCGCCCTGGACGTGGAGGCGCGCCGGACGTTCTGGGAGTCGATGCGGGCCTACGCCCGGCGCGGCAACACCGTCCTGTTCTCCACCCACTATCTGGAGGAGGCCGACGAGAACGCCGACCGGATCGTCGTCATCGACCGGGGCCGGATCGTCGCGGACGGGAACGGCGACGCGATCAGGGGCTCGGCCGGCAGCAGCCTCGTCTCCTTCGACCTGGCGGGCCGGCCGACCGAGGGCCTGGAACTGCTCCCCGGCGTCGTCACCGTCGAGGTGACCGGGGACCGGGCGCTGCTGCACACGGACGACTCGGACGCCACCGTCGTGGAGCTGGCCCGCCTCGGCCTGATCCGCGGCCTCCAGGTCTCCCGGGCCACGCTGGAGGACGCCTTCCTCTCCCTCACCGCACCGGCCGCCGGGGCGGCCCCGACCGACACCGAGAAGGAGATCGCGTGATGTTCCGCTACATCGTGCTGGAGGTCCGCCGGACCCTGCGTGACGGCTTCTTCCTGATCTTCGGGACCGGGATGCCGGTGATGATGTACCTGCTCTTCACCAACATCGGCGGTGGCGCCGACGATGGCTGGAAGACGGCCTCGATGGTCGGCATGGCCGCGTACGGAGCACTGGGTTCCGCCATGTCGATCGGTACGGGGGTCGCCTCCGACAGGACCCTCGGCTGGCTGCAGCAGCTGCGGGTCACTCCGCTCGCCCCTTCGCACGCGGTCGTGGGCCGGGCGATCAGCGGTTCGGTGACCGTACTGCCGACGATCCTCACGGTGCTGCTGGCCGGCGGACTGGTCAACGGGGTACGGCTGTCCGCCTGGCAGTGGACCGCCCTGACGCTGCTGCTGTGGATCGGGGCGCTCCCCTTCACCCTGCTCGGTCTCGGCAACGGCTACCGGCTCACTCCGCAGGGCACCGGGGTCGTCAACATGGCCTGCCTGATGGGCTTCGCGATCGCCGGCGGGCTGTGGTTCCCCCTGGAACTGCTGCCCGGATGGCTGCGTTCGATCGGCCGGTTCACCCCCGCCAACCGGTTCGCCGACCTGGGCTGGGCGACCACCGACGGACACGCGCCCGGCACCGGCACGATCACCGTGCTCTGCGCGTGGCTCCTGCTGTTCGGTACGTACGCCGTGATCTCGTACCGTCGGTCCGCCAGGACCGTCTGACAGGAGTGGACATGGCCAGGAACCGGACGGATCGGTGGACAAGTACGCATCGGGAACGGCGCGCACAGCGATGTGAGAACCGGCGTCCGGGCCCGCCCGGGCCGTACACCCTGCTGCCCTGGCTGCTGATGGGCATGGGCGCCTTCTCCAACCTCTTCCAGGGCGAGGCGCCCAACCCCTGGCTCGGCGGTGTCGGGCTGTTCGTCTTCAACTCGCTCTACATATCCGTGGTGTTCCGCGGCTTCGACAAGAAGAAGCGCGAGAGCCCGGTGTCGTACCGGCTGCTCGCGGCGATGGCCGTGGTCACGTTCGGGCTCGCGATCGGCTACGGCGGAAGCTGGCTGCTGTTCTTCCCGCTGCTCTCGCTGGCCTGCGGCACCATACTGCGCAACCGGCGGCTGGCCGCCGGTCTGCTCTCGCTCTCCGTGGCGGCCACGATCACCGCCGTGTGGCGCGGGGACGGCGGCTCCACCCCGTGGACCATCGGGTACGGCACCTTCATCTCCGGCGCCGTGACCGCCGCGATCCTCACCCTCGCGGAGACCGTGATGGAACTGCGCGCGACCCGGCAGGAACTGGCCCGCACCGCCGTCGAGAAGGAGCGTCTGCGGTTCTCCCGCGATCTGCACGATCTGCTGGGACACACGCTCTCCGTGATCGTGGTCAAGTCGGAGGCCGCGCGCCGACTGGCACCGCGCGACATGGATGCGGCACTCCTCCAGGTCGCGGACATCGAGTCCGTCGGCCGCCAGGCGCTCACCGAGATCCGTGAGGCCGTCACCGGCTACCGCGAGGGGAGCCTCGCCACCGAACTGGACCGGGCCCGCTCCGCGCTGGCCGCCGCCGGGATCGAACCGGTGCTCCGCCGCTCCGGACCGCCGCTCGCCCCGCAGGCGGAAGCGCTGCTGGGCTGGGTGGTGCGGGAGGCCGTCACCAATGTCGTACGTCACTCCCGCGCCACCACCTGCACGTTCGTGGTCGACGGCACACCCGGACGGGTCCGGCTCACGGTCACGGACGACGGCTACGGACCGGACCCCGAGGCACCGGCCACACCCGGCATCGGCGGCACCGGACTGACCGGTCTGAACGAGCGCCTCGCCGCGGCGGGCGGCTTTCTGGAGGCCGGCCCGGGGCCGGGGCGCGGCTTCGTGCTCACCGCCCAACTGCCGGTGGACGGGCCGGACCCGGCGGACGGGAATCCGGCCGCCGGACGCACCCCGAGCCATACGCTGGGCCCGTGAACGAGATGCCGCAGGATCACCGTCCGACCACGTCCGTACGCGTCCTCCTCGCCGAGGACCAGGGGATGATGCGCGGCGCGCTCGCGCTGCTGCTCGGGCTGGAGCCGGACATCGAGGTGGTGGCCCAGGTGGCGGCAGGGGACGAGATCGTGGACGCCGCCCTGCTCTCCCGCCCCGATGTGGCGCTCCTGGACATCGAGCTCCCCGGCCGCAGCGGTCTGGACGCCGCCGCCGATCTGCGCGAGGAGGTGCCGGACTGCCGGGTGCTGATCCTCACCACGTTCGGCCGCCCCGGCTATCTGCGCCGCGCGATGGAGGCCGGGGCGGCGGGGTTCCTGGTCAAGGACGGACCGGTCGAGGAGCTCGCCGACGCGATCCGCCGGGTGCTGAGGGGCGAGACGGTCATCGACCCGGCGCTGGCCGCCGCCGCGCTCAGCGCCGGTCCCAACCCGCTGACCGCGCGGGAGCGGGACGCGCTGAACGCCTCGGTGGACGGGGCGGCGGTCGCCGACATCGCGGCGAAGCTGCATCTGTCCGAGTCGACGGTGCGGAACTATCTGTCGTCGGCGATCGGCAAGACGGGGACGCGCAACCGGATGGAGGCGGTGCGCGCGGCGCGGCAGCAGGGGTGGCTTTAGACCGACCGGCACATGGGGGGTGGGTTGAGGAGCGGGGCCGGACGGCTCCGTCCGGGTCAGTGCGGAGCGGACCGGTGGCGCGGCAGCCAGAGCGCCATCAGCAGCAGCCCGCCCAGCAGCACCGTGCCGGCCGTGCGGAACGCCAGCGCGTACCCGGCGGTGAGTTCCGCCGGCCCGGTGCCACCCGCGGTGCGTGCCGCGGCGACGGTGGAGAGCGCGGCGAGACCGAGCGCACCGCCCATCGTGCGGGAGGTGTTGACGAGGCCGGAGACCAGACCGGATTCACCGGGGGCCGCGCCCGTGATGGCCAGCGAGGCGAGCGGGGTGGACGCCAGGCCGGCACCGGCCATCATCAGGACGCCCGGCAGACAGACCGAGGTGAGATAGGAGCCGTCGGCCCCCATCGTGGACTGCCAGCCGAAGCCCGCGGCGGCCGAGGCCGTACCGATGAGCGCCAGGTTCTTCGCACCGACCCGGGCCATGACGCGGGGCGCGCACTTCGATCCGAGCACGACGGCCAACGACGTGGGCATCAGGGCGAGTCCGGCCTCCAGCGGGGTGTAGCCCAGCACGGTCTGGGCGTACACCGTCATGAAGTACCACATGGAGAACGTCGCGGAGCCGATCACGAACATCGCCGCGTTCGCCGAGGTCACCGCCCGCGCACCGAGCACCCTGAGCGGCATCAGCGGCTCGGCCGTCCCGGCCTCCACCGCCACGAAGGCGATGAGCACGGCCACCCCGCCGAGCAGCGGCACCAGGGTCGCGGCGGCGGCCCAGCCCGACTCCTCGGTCTGCACGATGCCGTACGCGACGGAGGCGAGGCCCACCGTGACGAGGACCGCGCCCAGGAGGTCGATCCGCCTCCGCTCGCCCGCCCGTCCCTCGGCGAGCCAGAGGGCGGCACCGGCCAGGACGAGTACACCGATCGGCACATTGATCAGCAGCACCCACCGCCAGGAGAGCAGATCGGTGAGCGCTCCGCCGATCAGCCCGCCCGCCGCGCCGCCGCCCGCACCGACGGCCATCCAGGTGCCGATCGCCTTCGTCCGGGCCGGGCCCTCGGGGACGGCGGCGGTGAGCAGGGTGAGGGTGGCGGGGGCGAGCACGGCGGCACCGAGCCCCTGCGCGGCACGGGCGGCCAGCAACTGCCAGCCCTCCTGGGCGAGTCCGCCGCCCAGGGAGGCCGCGGTGAACAGCCCGAGGCCTATGAGGAACATCCGCTTGCGCCCGTATATGTCGGCGGCCCGTCCGCCGAGGAGCATGAATCCGGCGAACGCGATCGAGTAGGCGTTGAGCACCCACTGCAGTCCCGTCGCGCTCATCCCGAGGTCGGAGCGCATGGACGGCAGGGCGACATTGACGACGGACACGTCGAGCACGACGAGGAACTGGCCGGTACAGGCGGCGAGCACCGCCGCCCAGGTGCGGGGCCCGGGTCGGTGCAGCCGGGGTGCGGGGGTCGTGACGTCAACCATGCCGGTCATCCTCGCAGCCGTACCGGGGCCCGTACATCGGCAGGGGCTGTCCCCGGTCCGGCGGCGTGGCGGGACGCGTGCCGACCGTCAGCGTCGCAGCAGCGTCACCACCGCCGCGCCGCCGAGCCCGATGTTGTGCGCCAGACCGACCCGCGCGTCCTTCACCTGCCTGTCCTGCGCCTCCCCCCTCAGCTGCCAGGTGAGTTCGGCGGCCTGCGCGATTCCGGTGGCGCCGAGCGGGTGCCCCTTGGAGATCAGCCCGCCGGAGGGATTGACCACCCACCGGCCGCCGTACGTGGTGGCCCCGGACTCGACGAGCTTCCCGGACTCGCCCTCGCCGCACAGGCCGAGCGCCTCGTACGTGAGGAGTTCGTTGATGGAGAAGCAGTCGTGCAGCTCGATGACGTCGAGGTCGGCGGCCGAGAGCCCCGAAGCCTCGTACACCTGCCGGGCGGCGGCGCGCGACATCGGCTGTCCCACGGCGTCGATGCAGGTGCCCGAGGCGAAGGAGTCGTCGGTGTCGGTGGTCATGGCCTGGGCGGCGATCTCGACCGCCCGGTCGCCCAGGCCGTGGCTCTCGACGAAGCGTTCCGACACGACGACCGCGGCGGCCGCCCCGTCGGAGGTGGGTGAACACTGGAGTTTGGTCAGCGGCCGGTGGATGGTCTTCGCGGCGAGGATCTCCTCGACCGTGTACGGGTCCTGGAACTGGGCGTACGGGTTGTTCACCGAGTGCCGGTGGTTCTTCGCGCCGACCGCGGCGAGCTGGGCCTCGGTCGTCCCGTACCGCTCCATGTGCTCACGGGCCGCGTTGCCGAAGATCTGGGCGGTGGGCGGGCTCGCCCCGAAGCCGTGGGCGGCGGCCATGATCCCGTAGTGCCGGGCCACCGGCGATGTCCTGAAGTCCGAAGCCCCGCCGTCGGCGCCGCCGCCACCGAGCGCGCCGCGCGCCATCTTCTCGAAGCCGAGCGCGAGGACGCAGTCGCTGCCGCCGCCCTCGACGAACTGCCGGGCCGTCATCAACGCGGTGGACCCGGTGGCGCAGTTGTTGTTGATGTTGTAGACGGGCACTCCGGTCAGCCCGAGTCCGTACACGGCGCGCTGACCGGCGGTGGATGCCTGGAAGCAGTAGCCGACGACAGCCTGCTGGATCTGGTCGTAGGTGAGCGAGGCATCGGCGAGCGCCGCCGTCCCGGCCTCCTTCGCCATGTCCCAGTACTGCCAGTCGCGGGTCTCGGGCTTCTCGAACTTCGTCATGCCGACACCGACGATGTACGCCTTCATGAGCTTCATCGGCTTCATGGGTTTCATGGGCAAGTCCCTTCAATCGCGCGGGAGGCCGAGGATGCGCTCGGCGACGACATTGAGCTGAACCTGGGTGGTGCCGCCCGCGATGGTCAGACAGCGGGACATCAGGAAGCCGTGCACGGCCCGCTCCCCCGCGCCTTCGCCGATCGCGCCGGCCGGGCCGAGGAGTTCGAGGGCCAGTTCGGCGACCTTCTGCTGATGGGTGGTCTGGACGAGTTTGCGGACGGAAGCCCCCGCGCCCGGTTCCAGACCGGACACCTGCCGCAGGGTGGTCCGCAGCCCGATGCAGGCGAGTGCGTGGGCCTCGGCGGCGAGTGCTCCGATGCGGGCCCGGTACGTGCCGTCGAGTTCGCCGGAGCGGGCGATCAACGCCTCCAGGCCGGTGTCGAAGGTCATCTGGTCGGCCATGTGGACGCGTTCGTTGCCGAGGGTGTTGCGGGCGACCCGCCAGCCGTCGTCGATCTCGCCGACGACGGCGTCGGCGGGCAGCAGGACGTCGTCGAAGTACACCTCGTTGAAGAGGGAGTCGCCGGTGATCTCCTTCAGCGGGCGGATGTCGATGCCCTCGGTGTTCTTCATGTCGACGAGGAAGTAGCTGAGTCCCCGGTGTTTGGGGGCGTCCGGGTCGGTCCTGGCCAGCAGGATTCCGTGGTCGGCCGATCGGGCGGCGCTCGTCCACACCTTCTGTCCGTTGATCCGCCACCCCTCCTCGGTCCGCTCCGCCCTCGTGCGGAGCGAGGCGAGATCGGAGCCCGCGCCGGGTTCGGAGAACAGCTGGCACCAGAGAAGTTCGCCGCGCAGGGTGGGCAGCACATAGCGCTCCTGCTGCTGCGGCGTCCCGTGGGCGAGGAGCGAGGGCACCACCCAGGTGGCGATCCCGAGATCGCTCAGCTTCACCCCCTGAGCCCTCAGCTCCTGCTGTACGGCCAGCTGTTGGACGGGGCCGGCGCCCAGACCGTAGGGGGCGGGGAGGTACGGGGCGGCGTGGCCGGTGGGCGCGAGGGCGCGGCGGGCGGCCTTCGGGTCGAGCCCCCGGGCGGTGGCCACGGCCTCGCGCGCCTCGGCACGGTGGGCGGCGGCCTCGGCCGGGAGTTCGAGGACGAGCTCGCGGCGCGCCCCGCCCTCGGCCAGCCGGGCGGCCCGCAGCCGGTGGGCGTCGCCGGCCCCCAGCAACTGCCGGGCCACCAGGGCCCGGCGCAGATACAGATGGGCGTCGTGTTCCCAGGTGAAACCGATGCCGCCGAGGATCTGGACGCAGTCCTTGGCACAGCCGTAGGCGGCGTCGAGGGCGTCCGACGCGGCGAGGGCGGCGACCATCGACCGTACGTCCGGGTCCTCCTCGTCGGCGGCGCGGGCCGCGTCCCACACCAGCGCACGGGCCCGCTCGACCCGTACGAGCATGTCGGCGCAGAGGTGCTTGATGCCCTGGAACTGCCCGATGGGGCGGCCGAACTGTTCGCGGACCTTGGCGTATTCGGCCGCGGTGTGCAGCGCCCTGGCCGCGGTTCCGCACGCTTCGGCGGAGAAGAGGACGGCGGCGAGGTCACGGACGTGCGCCGTGTCGGTCCGTACGACGCGCCCTGCGGGGACGAGTACGCCCTCGGCACGGATCTCGGCCGTGGGGCGGGTCGGGTCGGCGCCGCGGTGCGGGCGGACGGTCAGCCCTCGGCGGTCGGCGTCGACGGCGAACCACAGGGTGCCGGTGGCCGTTTCGGCGGAGAGCAGGAGGAGGTCGGCGTCGGCGCCGGAGAGGACCGGCGGGGCCGTGCCGTCGAGGAGATGGCCGTCCCCGTGCTCCACGGCGGTGAGGGTGCCGGGGCCGAGGGCGACGGCGCCGATGCGCGTACCGGCCGCGAGGCCGCGTACCTGTTCGTCCGCGCCCGCCGCGTGCAGTACGGCGGAGGCGAGGGCGCTCGCGAGGTACGGACCGGGGAGCGCGGCCCGGCCCGCCTCCTCCAGCACCACGGCCAGATCGAGGAGTTGACCGCCCCCGCCGCCGCAGGCCTCGGGCAGATGGATGGAGAGGAGGCCCTGTTCGGCGAGCCCGTCCCAGTATCCGGGACGAACACCGGGGGCGCCGGGGGCGTCGGCGTCGAGGAGCTTGCGGATCTCCTCGGGCGGTACGGCGCGTGCCAGCCACCCCCGTACGGCCTGCGCCAACTCCTTCTGTTCTTCGGTGATTCCGATGCCCATGCGGATCCTCGCCGGTCGCAGCCACTGGAACGGCGCAAGAGTAGAACACGTTTCATTCTGACGGAAGGTCAGCGCAGGGCCGGATGGAGGCCGGTGGGGCGGCCGGAGAAATGACCGGGGAACGGCGGGGGGCCGGTCGGTGAACGCACAGAGGGGCGGTTCGGGGCGGCCGGATCGGCGCACGCTCCGGGCCGAGTGCGCGGCCGTGCCTCGTTCGCGCCGTCGTGCCCCGTTCGCTCCTCGTTCACCGGAATACCCCGGCGACAAGGAAGGTTTCACCCTGCACATACTTGGCGGTCGGCGCTGCCCGCGCCGGATCCGCACCCCGTTCCACACCCTCGATCACGCCGCCCGGAGGCCGCACGGATGCCACAGCCGACGAACGAACAGCACAGCGGGGAACTCCCCGATCCGCGGCCGCGCAGGGCGGGCGGCGGGGTCGTCCCCGTACTCGCCTTCGCGGGTATCACCGTCGCGGTGATGCAGACCCTGCTCGTCCCCGTCATCAAGGACCTGCCCGCCCTTCTGCACACCGATCCGTCCAACGCCACCTGGGTGATGACCGCGACCCTGCTCGCGGGGGCCGTCGCGACCCCGATCATGGGGCGGCTCGGCGACCTCTACGGCAAGCGGAAGATGCTGCTCGCCAGTCTCGCCGTGATGGTGATCGGTTCACTGATATGCGCCTTCACCGACGATCTCGTGATCATGATCGTGGGGCGCGCGCTCCAGGGTTTCGCCATGGGTGCCATTCCGCTGGGCATCGGCATCATGCGCGACGAACTGCCGCGCGAGAAGCTCGGCTCGGCGATGGCGCTGATGAGCTCCTCGATCGGGGTGGGCGGTGGACTCGCGCTGCCCGCCGCCGCGCTGGTGGCCCAGCACGCCGACTGGCACACCCTGTTCTTCGGCGCGGCCGGTCTCGGCGTGCTCTCGATGGCGCTCACCGTCCTCGTCGTACCGGAGACCACGCTGCGCGCTCCCGGGCGGTTCGACCTGATCGGCGCGCTCGGGCTCTCCCTCGGCCTGGTCTGTCTGCTGCTGCCCGTCACCAAGGGCAGTGACTGGGGCTGGACCTCGGGCAGTACGCTCGGGCTGATCGCCGCCGCCGTGGTGATCCTCGTCCTGTGGGGCCTCTTCGAGCTGCGCAGCCCGGCTCCGCTGGTCGATCTGCGGACCACGGCCCGGCGCGAGGTGCTGCTCACCAACCTCGCCTCGATCATGGTCGGGGTCGCGTTCTACGCCGTCTCGCTCGTCCTGCCGCAGCTGCTCCAGCTGCCGGAGTCGACGGGGTACGGACTCGGCCGGTCGATGGTCGTCGCGGGTCTGTGCGTGGCGCCGCTGGGTCTGACGATGATGTTCGTCGCCCCGCTGTACGCCCGGTTGTCCGCCCGCCGGGGCCCCAAGGTCTCACTGATGCTCGGCATGCTGATCATCGCGATCGGCTACGGGGCGGGGCTCGGGCTGATGAGCGCCGCCTGGCAGACCGTCGTGATCGCGGTGGTGCTCGGGGCCGGTATCGGACTCGCGTACTCCTCGCTGCCCGCGCTGATCATCGGAGCCGTGGATCCGTCGGAGACGGGTGCGGCCAACGGTCTGAACACCTTGATGCGGTCGATCGGCACGTCGGTGTCCAGCGCGGTGATCGGCATGGTGCTGGCCAACACCTCGGTGCGGACGGGCGGGGTGTCGCTGCCCTCGATGGAGGGATTCCGCATCTCGTTCCTGATCGCGACGGGCGCGGTGGTGGTCGGGCTGGTGCTGGCCTCGTTCCTGCCGTCGCGGCGCGAGGCCATGCGCCCGGCCCTGCTGGCGAGCAGCGACGACGACGCGCCGGTCGCCGCACGCTCCGCCTCCCGCCCGGTCACCGGCTCGGGCGGCTTCCGCGGCCGGGTGCTGGACGCGGACGGTGCGCCGGTGGCCCGCGCCAATGTCACGCTGATCGACCACCGGGGCCGGCAGGCAGGTCTCACCGTGGCGGACGAGGACGGCCACTACATGCTGGCTGCACCGTCCGGCGGCAGCTACGTGCTGGCCGGATCGGCCGCCGGGTACGCGCCGCGCGCCCGGCCGGCGGTCTACCCGGGCAACGGACTGCCGGTCGACGCGGACCTGGTGCTGACGGCCGGGGCCTCCCGCCTGGATCACGCCGGGCTCGCGGGCCCCGGCACCGCACCCTGATCCGGTCCGATCCGCCCTGATCCGGCCCGGTCCGGACGATGGGCCTCAGCGCACCGGGGCGTCGAACCGCGGTGTCGTCGTGAGCAGATGAGAGACGTCCGACCCCGCCAAAAGCTCCTGCGGCCGCGCGCCGCGGGTGAACAGCCGGGCGGGGTGGGCGCCCTGCACCCGGGCCTGGCGCCCGTCGACCCGCAGCCAGGAACCCTCGCGCAGGCCGAGCACCGGTACGTCGTTCTCCTCCAGGAACTCGGTGAGCCGCTCCTCACGGGTCTCGCCCTTGTGGGTGCTCTCCGGGTCCGGGTCCAGGTAGTGCGGGTTGATCTGGAAGGGGACGAGGCCGAGGGTCTCGAAGGACGGCGGCTGAACGATGGGCATGTCGTTGGTCGTACGGAGGGTGGGCGCCGCCATGTTCGTCCCCGCGCTGGCGCCCATGTACGGCAGCCCGCCGCGCACCGCTTCGGTCACGGCGTCCCGCAGACCGGTCCGGTACAGGGCGCTCAGCAGCCGGAAGGAGTTGCCGCCGCCGATGAACACGGCGTCGGACGCGGCGAGTTCGGCGACCGGGTCGGCGTTCTCGTGGACCCCTCGGACGCTGATGCCGGACGGCTCGAGGGCGTCGCGGACGCGCGTGGTGTACGCGGTGTAGTCGGCGAGCGCGTAGGGGACGAAGGCCAGCCGGGCGCCGGAGGGCAGGAACGCGGTGACGGTGTCGAGGGCGTGTTCCAGATAACCACGCCCGTACTGGGTGGAGTTGGAGAGCAGCAGCAGATTCACAGGATTCCTCTTGGTTCTGTTCCGGTTCTTGGTTCTGTTCCGGTTCATCGGTCGGTGCGCGGGCGGCGGGCGCGGGGCTTCGGCCGCTGCGGGGGCTGGGTCAGCCGCCGCTCCAGCAGCTGGGCCGCGTGGCGCAGGGCGTCGAGCCGGTCCTCGGGCGCTCCGCGGAAGAGTTCCTCGGCGCCGCCGAGGCTGAGGCTCCCGTACGGCTCGCGCCCGAGGAACACCGGTACGGCGACGGTCGCGATGCCGGTGTCGTACTCGCCGACCGTAAAGGCGTACCCCTGGGCGCGGACCTTGAGGAACTCCTCCTCCAGCCGGTCCGGGTCGGTCACCGTCCGGTCGGTGAAGCGTGCCATCGGGCGGCCCCGGAAGAGCCGGTGGCGCTGGTCGTCGGGCAGATACGCGTAGTACGACTTGCTGGTCGCCCCGGCGTGCGCCGGGTAGAGCTCGCCGACCAGCGGGTAGTAGCGCAGCGGCCCGGCCTCGCCCTCCTCCGCGGCGACGCACCGCATGTGGAAGCTGTCCGGCAGGCAGAACAGGACGGTGTCGCCGGTGACCCGGCGCAGCTCCTCCAGGACCGGCCCGGCCAGCAGCTCCAGCGAGCCGGAACGCTCCCAGAGCCTGCCCAGGCGCAGCACGGCGGGGCCGATGCGGTAGCGGCGGGTGGCGGGGTCGGAGACCAGGAAGCCGCGCCCGGCGAGCGTGGCGAGCAGCCGCTGGGCCACCGAGGTGTCCCAGCCGAACTCCTCGGCGACCTCGGTGACGCCCCAGTCGGGCCGGGTCCGTTCGAAGGCGAGCAGCACCAGGAGCGCCCGGTCGACGGTTTGCAGCGCCCCGGCGGGGGTGCGCCGGTCCAGATCGAAGTCCGCCATCGTCATCTCACCATTCAGACCTGAATTGCAAATAACGGGAAACAGTTGCGTCCAACGCTATCCGATCCCGAATGTTGCCTCAGCACCCCGCCCCGCGCTTCCCCCGTCGAGCGCCGGCCCGGGTGCCCGGACTGCGCCGCCCCGGGTGTCCGGACGAGTGAGAAAGGCCCCCCATGTTGAAGTACGTGCTGGACGTCGTCGAGCTGTTGGACGATCCCCAGGTCAATGGCAAGACGGTCGCCGAGTACCTCGACTCCGTGAGCGGGGCCGAGGGATCGTCCGCCCAGGTCACCACGGTCACCGGCGAGCGGGGCTCGACGGACTTCGTGATGGTCCGCATCCCCGGCTCCCGAGGACGCACGTCCGGGGGCAGTGCCCGCACGCTCGGCGTGGTGGGCCGGCTCGGCGGCATCGGCGCCCGGCCCGAGGTGACCGGCTTGGTCTCCGACGCCGACGGCGCGGTCTCCGCGATCGCCACCGCCGCCAAGCTGCTCGACATGCGCCGCCGCGGCGACGTGCTGCCCGGCGACGTGATCGTCGCCACCCACATCTGCCCGGACGCGCCGACCGAACCGCACGACCCGGTGCCGTTCATGGGCTCGCCCGTGGACATCGCCACCATGAACCGCCACGAGGTGACCGGCGAGATGGAGGCCGTGCTCTCCATCGACACCACCAAGGGCAACCGCATCATCAACCACAAGGGCCTCGCCCTGTCACCCACCGTCAAGGAGGGCTGGGTACTGCGGGTCAGCGAGCAGCTCGGCGAGCTGCTCGCCGTGGTGACCGGTGAGCCGTTGGTCACGTACCCCGTGACCACGCAGGACATCACCCCGTACGGTAACGGGGCACACCACATCAATTCGATCCTGCAGCCCGCCACCGCGACGGCCGCTCCGGTCGTCGGCCTGGCCATCACCTCGGCCGCCGCGGTACCGGGCTGCGGCACGGGCGCGAGCCACGAGACGGACATCGCGTCCGCCGCCCGCTACGCCGTGGAGGTCGCCAAGGCCTACGGCAGTGGCCACCTGGACTTCCACGACGCGGTGGAGTTCGACAACCTCGTCAACCGCTACGGGTCGCTGGCTCACCTCCAGACCCTCGGCCGTACACCCCAGGAGTCCTGATGGCAGCCGCCCCGCAGGCCGAGGCCGTGGCCCACGAGACCAAGAGCATCGGCAGCGACGACTACGCGCTCTCCCGCGTCCCCCGTGACAAGCGGTTCGGCTTCTGGTCCATGCTGCTCCAGTGGCTGGCCCAGTCCGGCTCGATCTCACAGTTCACCCTCGGCGCCACCATCGGTGTCGGCATGACCTTCGGCAATGCCTTCCTCGCCTTCACGCTCGGCGCGGTGATCCTGGAGATCGTGATCTTCGCGATCGGTCTGGCCGGTATGCGCGAGGGTCTGGCGACCCCGATGCTGACCCGCTGGGTCGGCTTCGGCCGCAACGGCTCGGCACTGGTCAGCTTCGTCATCGCAGTCAGTCTGGTCGGCTGGTTCGGTGTCCAGAACACGATCTTCGGCAACAGCGTCTCGGCGCTGGTCGGCGGCCCGTCCTGGATGTGGTGCGTCCTGGCGGGCATCGCCATCACCGCACTGGTGATCTTCGGCTTCAAGTACATGGCCGTCTTCGCCAAGATCGTCACTCCGCTCTTCTTCGCGATGGTCGCCTGGTCGATCGTCTCCACGCTGAAGGACCACTCGATCAGCGATCTGATCCACTCGCCGGCCCCCGGCCAGACGATTCCGCTCGCCGTCGCCGCCACCGCCATCGCGGGCGGCTTCATGACCGGCGCGATCGTGGCCCCGGAGATGACCCGGTACAACACGAAGGGCTCGCACGTCTTCCTGCAGAGCGCCTCGTCGATGATCCTCTCCGAGTACATCGTCGGCATGACCGGTGTGCTCCTGGGCCACCTGGTCAAGAGCAACGAGGTCTCGCACATCGTGCTCTCCACATCGGGTGCCTTCGGTGTGATCGTGGTCCTGATGTCCACCGCCAAGATCAACGACTGGAACCTGTACGGCTCCTCGCTCGGCGTCGTCAACTTCTTCCAGGTCGTCTTCGGCAAGCGGATCCACCGCGGCGCGGTCACGATCGTCCTCGGCATCGCCGGCACGGTCCTGTCCGCGGTCGGGATCATGACCCACTTCACCGAGTTCCTCTCCATCCTCGGCGTCGCGATCCCGCCGATCGGCGGCATCATCGTGGCCGAGTACTGGGTCGTGAAGCGGATGCGCAAGCCGCTGGACGAAACCCGGGAGTCCGAGACCCTGCCGAAGTCCTCGCCGACCTGGGTGCCGATGTCCATCGCCATCTGGATCGCGGCGTTCTGCGTCGGCAAGTTCTACGAGGGCGGCATCCCGGCCCTGAACTCGCTGGCCACCGCCTTCGCCCTGTACAGCGTCCTCGGCCTGCTGGGCTGGGTGAGGCCGTACGGCACCTCCGCCCTGGACGACGAGGACGCCGACGTCCCCGCCGCCCGCGCGACAACCACTGTGGGAGCAGCATGACCACCCCCGACCCCACCGCCTCGTTCGTCCCGGCCTCCGACGAGGCACAGGAAGAGGTCGTCGGACTCTGCGCCGAGCTGATCAGGTTCGACACCTCCAACCCCACCAGCGACGAGCGCGCGAGCGCCGACTGGGTGGTGAGCCGCCTCGCCGAGGTGGGCATCGACTCCGAACTGGTCGAGTCGGCGCCGGGACGCGCCAGCGTCGTCGCGCGCATCGCGGGAAGCGACTCCGGGCGCGGCGCCCTGCTGGTCCACGGCCATCTGGACGTGGTCCCCGCCGACGCCTCCGAGTGGCAGGTCCCGCCGTTCTCCGGCGAGATCCGCGACGGCTACCTCTGGGGCCGCGGCGCGATCGACATGAAGGACACGGTGGCCGTCATGCTGGCGACGGCCCGCCACTTCGCCCGTACCGGCACCAAGCCGTCCCGCGACCTGGTCCTCGCCTTCCTCGCCGACGAGGAGGCGGGCGGCAAGTTCGGCGCCCACTGGCTGGTCGAGCACCGCCCCGAGCTCTTCTCCGGGGTCACCGAGGCGATCGGCGAGGGCGGCGGCTTCTCCTTCGCCATCGACGACACCCGTCGCCTCTACCCGATCGAGAACGCCCAGCGCGGCATGGCCTGGATGGAGCTCACCGCCACCGGCCGGGCCGGCCACGGCTCGTCCCCCAACGACGAGAACGCGGTCACCGATCTCGCGGAGTCCCTGGCCCGCATCGGCCGCGAGACCTTCCCGATCCGCCTGATCGAACCGGTCCGCGCCCTGCTCGAAGAGGCCGCCCGCCTCTACGGCGTCGAGTTCGACGAGAACGACATCGAGGGCAGCCTGGAGCGGCTGGGCCCGGTCTCCGACTTCATGCAGGTGGTGCTCCGCAACTCCGCGAACCCCACCATGTTCCGTGCGGGCTACCAGACCAACGTCATCCCCGGAAAGGCGACCGCCCGGGTGGACGGCCGCTTCCTGCCCGGCCACGAGCAGGAGCTGATCGACACGATCGACAGGCTCCTCCTCCCGTCGGTCAGCCGCGAGTGGGTCAACCACGACATCGCGATGGAGACGACGTTCGACGGCCCGCTGGTCGACGCCATGTGCGCGGCCGTACGCGCCGAGGACCCGGACGGCCACCCGGTCCCCTACTGCAACCCCGGCGGCACCGACGCCAAGGCGTTCACCCACCTCGGCATCCGCTGCTTCGGCTTCAAGGGCCTCAAGCTCCCGCACGACCTGGACTACGGCCGCCTCTTCCACGGCGTGGACGAGCGCGTCCCGCTGGAGGGCCTGCGCTTCGGCGTCCGCGTCATGACCAGACTCTGGCAGAGCTGCTGACCTCTCACAGCCCCGCCGAGGCGCCCCGACCCGGGCTCACCCCTCGTACGCCCCCGCCGATTCCTTCGGCGGGGGCGTACGGCATTGCGTCGCACCACCGGTGCGGCGGGTGCACGGTCCCGGGAGCGGCCCGGGGGACGGTCCTCGTCGGGTCACCGCCGACGAGACGAAACCCATCGAAGGATGGGATCCCATGACCACAGCGACGATCGGTTCGCGGCCCGTGCGGCCGAACCGGCGCGCTGGGTACGATCAGGGCCTGTTCGACACCGACATCGTGATTCTTCGCAGGCGGGCAGAGCACACCCGCGTACCGTGCCGGGCGAGGGCGACGAGAGAGCGAGAGAAAGAAGGTCGGGGATGGCCGCGTCGGAGGAGTTCGCACCCGAGTCCGAGCGGGTGACGCGGCAGTTGCGCGACGAGATCCTCGACGGAGTGCGTCAGCCCGGCAGCCGACTGGTCGAGCGGGAGCTGGCCGAGGCGCTGGGCGTGAGCCGGCTCCCCGTGCGGGAGGCCCTGAAGGCTCTCGTGGCCGAGGGCCTGGTGACGCCGCGTCCGCGGAGCTGGGCGGTCGTACGGGAGTTCACCAACAGCGATGTCGCGGACCTCGACGAGGTGCGGTCGGCGCTGGAGACCCTGGCGTTCCGGCTGGCCGCGCAACGGCACACGCGCGAGGGGCTGAAGCGGCTGCGGGCCGACGTGGACGCGGAACTCGAAGCCGCCCTCGCCGGTGATGCGGTGCGTGCGCGGCGGGCGGCGGGCGACTTCCATCAGACGGTCACCTCGCTGGCCGCCAACGAGCTGCTGACCGACTTCGAACGCGTCCTGCGCAGCAGACTGCGCTGGCTCCTCTCCCAGCACGACGACCTGCTCGGAGTCGCCCGGGAGCACGAGGCGCTCTACGAAGCCCTCGCCGCACGGGACGTGCCCAGGGTCGAGGCCCTGGTCCTCGAACACCTGGCGAGCAGTCGCACGGCGGCCACGGGCCACCGCAGGCAGCAGCGGACCTGAGCGGGCTCCGCCCCTCCCCCGGCCCCGGCATCCCCGTCACGACGGGGTTGCCGGGGCCGCCTCGTGTGGGCCGCCCGCGACAACAAAAATGGGATACCATTTGGGCTCGGCCGCCCCGGCTGTCACCGCTGTGACGGCTGTCGCTGATGTGCCGAACGCTGAGAACGTCCCGGACGCGCCGGTCCGCGTACCGGAGCAGGAACCGAACCGGTTGCCGCCGGGCCCGGTGCGTTCTCCACGGTCCCGCCGTCCGCGTCGGTGACCTCCTGCGCCGGCGAGCCCGTCCGCCCGCAGCCCTGCCGAGAGGAGCCGTGATCCAGGTGTCGCCCGTGACGACCGATTCCACCGGCAACGACCGGGGTCTGCGCGCCGCACTGGCGTCGCTCCGGGGGAACCGGCCCTTCCAACGGCTGTGGTTCTCCAATGTGTTCTTCTTCAGCGGGGTGTGGACGCAGACCCTGGTGCTCGGCTGGCTCGCCTTCGACATGACGCACTCGGAGTTCCTGGTCGCGGTGTTCACCGCCGCCCGCCTGGCGCCGATGCTCCTCGGCCCGGTGGCCGGTGCCTTCGCCGACCGGCACAACCGCGTCCGGCTGCTCGTCGTCGCCTGTGCGTGGGCCATGGGCGCGGTCTCCGTCGTGGCGGCCCTGGCCACGGCCGGCCTGTTGCCGTACTGGGTCCTCGTCGTCGGCGGGCTCGCCATCGGCCTCGCCCAGTCGCCCTCCCAGCCGGCCCGCGCCTCGCTGGTCCTCGAACTCGTGGGCCGCGAGAACCTCTCCAACGCGAACGCGCTCAACGCCATGGCACTGAACATGACGCAGGTGATCGGTCCGGGGCTGGGAGGCGCGTTGATCGCGGCGGTCGGCGCACCTGCCGCACTGTGGGTGTCCACGGCCTGGTACGGGGCCTCGCTGGCGCTGCTCCTGCCGCTGCGCGGGTACGGGAAGGCTGTCCACGACCAGGCCCAGTCGGTCCTGGCGATGGTGGTCGGCGGGTTCCGGATCATCGGGCGCAACCGGCTCGCGGTGGCGGTGCTCCTGGTCACCCTGGCGGCGAACACGCTGCTGTGGCCGGTGTACCAGTCCTTCATGCCGGTCTTCGCCGAGGAGTCCCTCGGGCTCGACGCGGCGGGGCTGGGTGCTCTGCTGACCTGCTGCGGCATCGGAGGGCTCGTCGGTTCGCTCGTCATCGCCGGCCTGGGCGACTTCCGGCACAAGGGTGCCGTGTTCGTCGTCGGCACCGCGGTCTGGGCCTCCCTGTGGGTGCTGTTCGCACTGTCCGGCAGTGTGCCGCTGTCGTTCGTGCTCATGTGCGTCATCGGCCTCAGCAGCGCCGCGTTCGGGGTGTTGCAGACCACCCTGTTGCTGTTGACCACCGATCCCGCCGTCCACGGCCGGGCACTGGGACTCCAGGAACTCGCCATCGGCATCATGCCGATGGCCACCCTCGTCCTCGGTGCGATCGCGGAACGGGCCGGGCTGGACAGGACGGTCTTCGGTGCCGGACTCCTCCTCGTCGTCGCACTGGTGGTCCTGACGCTGCGGGTGCCGGACCTGTTGAGGTTCAGCGGCAAAGACGTGCGGGAGGGCTGAGACGACGTGCGGGGCCGCCCGGGCCGCGCACGCAGCGGTCCGGGCCGGCGTACGGCACGGGCCGGACCTGTCGAAGGGAGACGTGCGACGGCACCCGGGACCGTCCGGAACGTGCCGGGGACACCGCGGACGACCCTGCCCGCACGCCCCGCCCGCGCCCCCGCCCGGGGCGTACGGCACGATGAAGCGCCGCCCCCCACTTGCCCCACCGCACCCACCAGGAGGAACCCGTGCCCGCCGAGTCCGTCGCCGAGCCGTCGCCCGAGATTCTCGCCGCCTTCCAGGCCGCCAAGGGCTTCATGCCGGTGGTCGAGGGACTCGCGCTGTACCGGGCCGCCGCCGAGGCCGCCGCGCTGGGGCTGCCGGTCCTCGAGGTCGGAACGTACTGCGGACGCTCCACCATCCTGCTCGCCGACGTCGCCCGTGCGGCCGGTGTGACGGCCCTCACCGTCGATCACCACCGCGGCAGCGAGGAGCAGCAGCCGGGCTGGGAGTACCACGACCCGACCGTGGTGGATCCGGAGGTCGGCCGGATGGACACGCTTCCCACGTTCCGCCGGACCCTGCACGCGGCGGGGCTGGAGGACCACGTCGTGGCGATGGTCGGACGGTCCCCGCAGGTCGCGGCCGTGTGGGGCGGGAAGCTCGGCTTCGTCTTCATCGACGGCGGGCACACCGACGAGCACGCGGGCGGTGACTACGAGGGCTGGGCGCCGCATGTCGCCGAGGGCGGGCTGCTGGTGATCCACGACGTGTTCCCGGACCCGGCGCACGGCGGCCAGGCGCCGTACCGGATCTATCTGCGGGCGCTGGCCTCCGGCGCATTCACCGAGGTCTCGGCAACGGATTCGCTGCGTGTGCTGCGCCGCACGGGACCGGGCATCTGAGGCGCGCCCCGATAGCATCGCGTGGTGCCGTACGACGAGAGCGTTCCCCCCACCCCGCGCCGCCGGCCCCTGCTCGCCGCCGCCGTGCTCGCCACCGTGTGCCTGACCGCTGCCGGCTGCGGCGCGGGCGACGACAGCGGCGGAGTGCGGGCCGAGCCCCGACAGGGCGGCAGCGGCACCTCCGCGGCGCCGCCTGCCTCGCCGTCGAAGACCGCTCCGGCTCCGGGGAGGACGTCCGCCTCCCCCGCCCCTTCCGCGAAGCCCTCCGGGTCCGCGGGCGGCCGGGCCTCCGGGCCGCTGTCGGGCAGAACCGTCGTCATCGACCCCGGGCACAACCCGAACAACCGTCTGCACACCCGCGAGATCAACCGCCAGGTCGACATCGGCACCGCGCACAAGGAGTGCGACACCACCGGCACCTCGACCAACTCCGGCTATCCGGAAGCCGAGTTCACCCTGGATGTGTCGCACCGACTGCGCACGCTCCTGGAAGCGCAGGGCGCGCACGTCGTGCTGACGTACGACAACGACCGTCCGTACGGCCCGTGTGTCGACGAGCGGGCCCGGATCGGCAACGAGGCCAAGGCGGATGCGGTGGTCTCGGTGCACGCGGACGGTTCCGCGGCCGGAAACCGCGGCTTCCATGTGATCCTCCCCGGACCGGTGCGGGGAGGGAAGGCGGACACCACGAAGATCGTCGAGCCGTCCCGCGAACTCGGTACCCGGATCGCCGGTCTCTTCGTCCGCGATACCGGAAGTGCGCCTTCCAATTACATCGGCGGCAATACCGGGTTGGACATCCGCAAGGATCTGGGCGGACTTAATTTGTCGACCGTGCCCAAAGTGTTCATCGAATGCGGCAATATGCGTGATCCGAAGGACGCCGCTCTGCTCACCAGCGCGAACTGGCGCCAGAAGGCCGCGCAGGGCATCGCCGACGGCATCAGCAGCTACCTCAAGGGGTAACAAGAGGTTGTTCTGAGGCGAAATTGGGGGGAAGTGCGTCCAGGGTCCGGGCAGGGGCACAACTCTGCCGGGCAGACGATAGATTCATCCGTACGATTGGGGAGCCACCCCCGAGCCTTGCGCCCTCGCCGTACCCCGGCGGGCCGCAGCGACGACCACCCCGACGAGACGACCGACTAAGGACCTTTACGTGAATATGCGCTCCCTCACTCGAGGCGACGGCGTGGTGATCGGAGCAGCGGTGGTGCTGTTCATCGCCTCTTTCCTCCACCTCTACGGCTACGAGTGCCCCTCCGGCCTCAACTGCTCCGGCTACTCGGCCCCGAACGCCTGGGACGCGCTCGCGGCCCTCATGAGCATCTACCTGGGCGGCATCATCGCCGCGGCACTGGTCGTGGTGGGCCGCACCATGCCGGCCCGCAAGGTCCTCGGTTTCGAGCTCGGCCAACTCGGCGCCGCCTTCAGCGTCTTCACGCTGTGGACCGCGTTCTGGTCGACCATCGACGCCAGCAACGCGGGCGCCGGCCTGATCCTCGGCCTGCTGGGCACGGCCGTGCTCGCGGTCGGCGCGGTCGGGACTCCGCTGATTCCCGCACTCAAGGCTCCGCTGATGGGCGCCCCGCGCCCGCAGGCCGTGCAGTCGCCGTACGGCGGCCAGCCGCAGCCCGGCCAGGGTTACGGCTACCCCGGCGCCCAGCAGCAGCCGTACGGTGCGCAGCCGGGCCAGCAGCAGCCGTACGGCGCGCAGCCGCAGGCCGGTCAGCCCCAGCCCGGCCGACCGGAGCCGCAGCAGGCTCCGGCGGCCGGTGCGCCGTCCGGTGACTTCACACCGTTCTGGTTCGCGGTGCCGGTGGCCCGCCCGCTGTACGGGGAGGACGGTTCGCCGTCGCCGATCGCCGAGCTGGCTCCGGGCACCTGGTACCTCGCGGTGGAGCAGCGCGGTGCGAGCCTCATCGCCCAGACGCAGGACGGCCGTCGTGGCGTGCTCCAGGACACCACGGGCATCCAGCGCGGCTGAGCACGCCCGCCCGCAGCACGAACAGCGGCCCCCCGCCCCTTCCGGGCGAGGGGCCGCTGTCGTACCCTCCGTCCGTGCGTCAATGATCTGACGTAGCGTCAGAACCCTTGGGAGGCGGCGGAATGCGGCTCGGACTCGCGCTCGGCTACTGGGGCCGCGGCCCCGACCCGGCCCATCTGGAGCTCGTCCGTCAGGCCGAGGAGCTGGGGTACGGGTCGGTGTGGACGGCGGAGGCCTGGGGCTCCGACGCGTTCACTCCGCTGACGTGGATCGCCGCACACACCTCCCGCATCCGGCTGGGCACCGGCATCGCGCAGATGGCGGCGCGCACCCCGACCGCGACCGCGATGCACGCGCTCACCCTCGATCATCTCTCCGGCGGCCGGATGATGCTCGGCCTCGGCCTGTCCGGGCCGCAGGTGGTGGAGGGCTGGTACGGGCGGCCGTTCCCGCGGAGTCCGCTGACCGCCACCCGCGAGTACGTCGACGTCATCCGCCAGGTGCTCGGCCGCGAGGCCCCCGTCGAACTGGACGGACGCTTCCACCCCCACCCGTACAACGGCCCCGACGCCACCGGCCTGGGCAAGCCGCTGAAGTCGATCACCCATCCGTTGCGACCCCGGCTCCCGGTGCTGCTCGGAGCGGAGGGGCCGAAGAACATCGCGCAGACGACGAGGATCGCCGACGGCTGGCTGCCGCTGTACTGGTCACCGCTGCGCACCGATGTGTACGAGGCGTCGCTCACGGACCTGCCCGACGGGTTCATGATCGCGCCGATGGCCCGCGCGCGGGTCTGCGACGACGTCGCCGAGGGGCTGCTGCCGGTGAAGGCGATGCTCGGCTTCTACATCGGGGGGATGGGGCACGCGGCCCGGAACTTCCACGCCGATCTGATGGCACGCATGGGTTTCGAGGAGGAGGCACGGCGGATCCAGCGGCTCTTCCTCGAAGGGCGCAAGGAGGAGGCGGTGCTGGCCGTGCCGGACGCGTTCGCCGATGAGATCTCGCTCGTCGGACCCCGGCAACGGATAGCGGAGCGGCTGGAGTTGTGGCGCAAGGGGCCGGTGACCGATCTGCTGGTGACGGCGCCGGACCCGCACACGCTGCGCGTGCTCGCGGAACTCAACTGAGGGCTGTCCCGCGGTGCCCGGCGGATCGGCGCGCGGCGTCGGGTGCGGTGTACCGCACGCTGCAGGGGCATCCGCATACTGCGGCGTACTCGCTCATCCGGCCCGATCCGCGTGAAGGACCCCGGGCCCCGGCCGGGCCGGGTCCGTCGGCCAGGTCCCGGTGCAGACCGGGGCGGGACGCACCCGCCGACGTGATGCGGTGCGCTCCCAGGGCTGGGGGTCGGGGTACGTGAGGAGTTCCAGCGTGCTGCCCCAGGGAGTGCGCAGATACGCGAAGCGGTTGCGCGCCCCCGCCTCGGGGCCCGGCAGCGGCTGCGCCTCGGCGAGCAGCGAGGCGCCCGCGGCCACACAGTCCCTCACGGCCGCGTCCAGGTCGTCGGCGTAGAGCGCCACGTGCTGCCAGCCGAAGTCGCAGGGCAGCACCGGGGGTTCCCGGCGGGGGCCCTGGAACTCGAAGAGCTCGATGGCCGGACCGTCGCCGGGGAGGGCCAGCATCCGGATCGCCAGTTGCCGGGTGCCCGCCGGGACGCCGAGCCGCCGCTCGACATCCGGACCGCCGAGCGGTTCGTCGTGGCGGCGCAGGGTGTCGTAGAGCACCTCGGCGCCGAACGCCCTGGTGAGGAAGAGGGTCGCGGTCTCCAGATCGGGGACCGTGACCCCGATGTGGTCGATGCCGCGCACGCTTGTGGCCGTCATGGGTTCACCGTTCCTGTCCCGGGCCGCGCCGATGCGTCCCGTCCGCCCCGGAGCGGGCCCGCTCCGGGGTCGTGCCCGCGCGCGACCAGGCCGGCAGTTCGTCGGCCGGCCAGGTGGAGACGACGGTGCTCCGCCGGGACGCGGCACTCCTCGGCGCGGGCGCAGCCGTGGATCTGCCGGTCCAGCTGACCGGGCGCGTGTGCGTCGGTGTCTATGGCGGACAGGGTGCCCGCCGCGACGGCTCGGCGCAGCAGCCGACGGGGCGGGCCGAGCCGTTCGGGCCGGCTGTTGATCTCCACCGCCGTGCCCGCCTCCGCACATGCGGCGAAGACCTCGTCCGCGTCGAACCGCGACTCGGGGCGCCCCCGGCCGGTGATCAGCCGTCCGGTGCAGTGCCCGAGGACGTTCGCCCGCGGATGGTGGACGGCCGCGAGCAGGCGCCTGGTCATCGGTGCCGGGTCCGTCCGAAGTGCGCAGTGCGCGGAGACCACGACGACGTCCGGTCGCGCCGGCGGTCCGTCCTCCTGGTCGAGGGAGCCGTCGGGGAGGATGTCGCACTCGATGCCGGTGAGCAGCCGGAACGGTGCCCCTCGCTCGTTGAGCCCGGCGCTCGCCTCCAGCTGCCGCAGCAGCCGCTCCGGGGAGAGCCCGTTCGCCCCGGCCGGCCGGGGCGAGTGGTCGGTGAGGACCGCCCACTCGTGGCCCGGCTCTGCCGCCGTGCGGCCCATCTCCTGGATCGGGCTGCCGCCGTCCGACCGGTCGGAGTGCAGATGGCAGTCGCCCCGCAGGAGTGCGAGGAGGCTCGCGCCGCCCTCGCCGAGCGGGACGTCACGTGCCTCCTTCTCCAGCCGTTCCAGGTAGCCGGGCACTTCCCCGGCCGCCGCCTCCCTGATCACCTGTGCGGTCTTCGGCCCGATGTGCTCGACCGACTTCAGCGAGCCGTCCGCGACCCGCTGCCCGATCTCGCCGTCCGCCATCCGTCCCACCGCGTCGGCGGCCCTGCGGAACGCCTGTACGCGACAGGTGTCGGCCCTGCCGCGTTCCAGCAGGAAGGCGATCCGTCTCAGGGCGCGGACGGGCTCCATCGGCACCTCCACGGGGGCCGCCGGACACACGGGCTGTCGCTTCCAGCTTGGCCCAGCACCGCCCCGCCCGCACAGCGGACGGGGCGGTGCTCCACTGCGGCCTGCGGCGGCTCAGCCGAACGCGGAGTGCTCCAGCCAGAAGTCCAGCAGCCCCGCGTCCCCCAGCACCTCGACCCGGTCGCTGTCCGCCGGAAGACGCCGGTTGAAGACCAGCATGACGTCGGTGAGCGGGCCCCGCAGCGCCACGGTCGCCTTCTCGTGGGCCCGCCGCCAGGTGAAGCCGTCCTCGCCGAGCTCGATCAGCCACTCGGCCCCGGGCACGTCCGTGGCGTGCAGATGGATCGAGCGCCCGGCGCCGACGAGCTCGGCCGCCTTCTCGTGGCCCGCGGCCCGCACGAAGGCGACGATCTCCAGCCACTCCTCGATCGTGTCGGCGGCCAGCTCGGGTGCCACCTCGTAGCCGGTGCTCACGGTGAGCGCGGCGTCGGCCTGGTGGACGATCGTCTCGTGCACCATGCGACGCGCCCAGAAGCCCGTGCTCCGCTCCCATGCCCAGGACCACACCTTCTCGTCCGGTCCCGCGGCCCGCAGCGCCTCGGCGGTCCGTGCGGCGCCCTCCTCCAGCCAGGCGTCGAGCGCGTCCGGGTCGTCGCTCCCGGGGGCGTTCTGCGGCACCTGCTCGAAGGGGACCGCCTCGGTGGCGCGGGTGCGCATGATCTCGCCGACCCAGCGGTGGGCCCTGCCGACGTGGAGAGCGAGTTCGCGCAGGGTCCAGTCGGGGCAGGTCGGGACGGTGGCACCGAGATCCGCGCCGCGGATCGTGGCCCTCAACGCGTCGGTGCGGGCGACGATTTCGTCGCAGTATCGGTCATGCGTGAGTTGGCTCATGCCACGCACCCTAGTTCGATCAAGAGCTGAACCCCATCGATTACCCGCCGAGTTGCGAGGCGCTGGGTACCTTGTCCTTCGCCTCGGCACCCGCGCCGCCGCCGGCCGACCTGATGCCGTTGATCGCGCTCTCGAAGGCGCCGATGTCGCCCGCGCCGGCCTCGCCCCTGCGGAGCTTGTCGCCGAGTCCCTTGAGTGATTCGATGCCCGCCGTCAGCGGCGCGACCGCCTTGGACAGCAGCGGATCGCCCTTGGCGTCGGTCACCGCCGCCTTCAGCCGGTTGCAGGTGAAGCCGCCCGCCGGCCCGGCCTTGACCAGGGCGAACGTCCGCCCGTCCGCGCCCTTCTCGAACGTGTCCGCCCGGTACGGTTTCACGATCCACTGGTACGTCGCACCGGCGGCGAGCCCGGCGTCGGCGACGAACCGCGTCTTGGCGAATTTCTGCGCCTCGGTCGACGACGTACCGCTCGGGGAGGCGGAGCTGCTCGCACCGCTCTTGTCACCCCCGCCGCACCCGGTGGCGCCCACGACCGGGGCGCAGCACAGCAGCGGCGCGACGACGAGACGGCGGAGCGGCACGGGACCGGTCACGGCGGAACCGGGCACTGCGGGCCTCCCTGGCCGGGCGCATCAGGGCGATCTCCACGTTGAGTGGCGATCTCGGCCACTCCGGGTGAGATTCGCCCGGCCCGGGACGACGTGCCGGTCGGGAAACGCCGTCCGGGTCCACGCCGCCGGGACACGCGACGGAGCATGAGGACCGGCCGGTGCAGCGATCCGTCAGGCGACGCTGTGCGTCCGACCAGGGTGCCCGTCGAGGAGCAACGTGCGCACCGCCTCGGCCTCCGGGGCGTGCAACCGCTCGTAGACGTCGAGCGCCTCGTTCCACGAGGCGAGGGCGCGGCCGGTCTGGCCCAGTGCCGAAAGTGCGTGGCCGAGTACGGTCAACACATGGGCCCGACGCCACTCCCCACCGATTCCGCCCAACGCGATCAGCGCCGTCTCGGCGTTGGCCGCTGCCTGTGCCGGGCGCTGCGCGGCGAGGTCGACCTCGGCCAGACGGAACAGGGTCATGCCTTCCCACAGCTTCTGACGGCCCTCTCGGAAGATGTCCAGTGCCTCGTGGAGGCAGTCGCTCGCGGAGTCCAGTTCGCCGCTCCGGGTGAGGGCCAGAGCAAGCGCGTAGCGGCCGTTGGCGCCGCGCACGGAACTGCCCATCGCGTCGTAGATCTCGATGCCCTGCCGTGCCAGCGCGATGGCGCTCGCGGTCCGACCGGTCGCGAGGTACGTGCGCGAAAGGTTGCACAGGACGGCGGCTTCTCCGGGACGGTCACCGAGCGCACGGAAGCACTCGATGGCCCGGGAGAGATGCGTCTCCCCGTCCTCGTGCCGGTTCTGGTAAAGCGCGATGACGCCTCTGCTGTTGAGCGCGTCGCTCATGGTCCAGGAGTCGCCGGTGGAACCGCCGAGCCGAACCGCCTCGCGCGCTTCGTGGTCCGCCTCCCGGAAGCGACCCGCGAGGAAGTGCAGGTGGGCGAGCGCGGCTCGCGTCCGGCCCTCGGTCCGCTCGTCGCCGGTTGCCGCGGCGGCACCCAGCAGGGCCGTGACCACCGACTCGTAGCGCATGAATTCACTGCCGGACTCGGCGAGGTCCCGCACCACGAGCAGCAGATCGGCCGCCTTGCGCAACTCGCCCGTGTCGACGGCTTGATGGGCCGCGGACAGCAGTGCCCTTGCTTCACCGAACAGCCAGTCCAACGCCTCGGAGCGGTTGGTGAAGCACAGCCCGTCGCCCGCGGTCGGCTCCAGGTGCTCGATCAGGCGGTCACCGGGCCGCTCCAGCGCGTACACGCCCGCCGCGGTGGCCAGGTAGAAGTCGAGCAACCGGGACGGGGCCGCCGCCCGCTCACCCGGCAGCTCCTCGTCCCTCTCCGCACAAGCACGTGCGTAGAGGCGGAGCAGGTCGTGATACCGGTACCGGCCCGGTGCCGCCGACTCCACCAGCGACGTGTCGACGAGGGTCTCCAGGAGTTCCTCGGTGTCCTCCACGGGAAGGTCGAGCATGGACGCGGCAGCCGACAGAGAGATGTCCGGCCCGTCGGTCAGACCCAGCAGACGGAACGCGCGTGCCTGCGCGCCTTCCAGCTGCCCGTAAACCAGCTCGAAGGCGGCCTCCACCGCCAGGTCCCCGGACTGCAGCTCGTCCAGTCGCCGCCGCTCGTCCGCCAGCTTCGCGGCCAGTACCGAAACGGTCCAGGTCCGCCGCACCGCGAGCCGCGTCGCCGCGATCCGGATCGCCAACGGCAGGAAGCCGCACGCGGCAACGACGTCGAGTGCCGCCGCACGCTCGCCGTCGACGCGTTCACGGCCGACGATCCTGGTGAACAGGTGCAGGGCCTCCTCCGGACTCAGCACGTCCACGTCCACCAGACGGGCGCCCGCCAGGTCGCCCAGGTGTCCCCGGGACGTGATCAGCGCGGCGCATCCCTCCGTACCCGGTAGCAGCGGTCTCACCTGGGCGGCTTCGCGCGCATTGTCCAGGAGCACCAGCACCCGCCGCCCGTCCAGGACCGAGCGGTACAAGGCCGCCCGGTCCTCCAGGGAGTCGGGGATCGCCGCGTCCGGCGTACCCAGAGCGCGCAGGAAGGACCCCAGAACCGTCTCGGGCTCCGCCCCCGTCGCCCGCTGGCCCTGAAGGTCGACGTACAGCTGACCGTCGGGGAATTCCCGGCGTGCCCGGTGAGCGACGTGTACCGCCAGCGTCGTCTTGCCGACGCCCGCGATTCCCGACAGTGCCGACACCGCCATGACCTGGCCGTTGGCCGATGCCAGCACCTCCCCCAGCTCCTCCATGTACGGCACACGACCCGTGAAGTCGGGCACGGTCGCGGGGAGTTGGGCGGGTCGGACAGGGACCACAAGCGACTCGGGCTCCGGAGCGGATGGTTCTGCCAAGGCCGGGTCCGCCTGCAGGATCCGGCGCTGCAGCTCCGTCAGGACGGGGCGGGGGTCCACGCCCAATTCGTCCGCCAGCAGCCGCCTGGTGTCGGCGTACACCGCCAGCGCCTCCGCCTGGCGGCCGCTGCGGTACAGCGCCAGCATCAGCAGCTCCCGCAGCCGCTCTCGCAGGGGATGCACCGCGGTCAGCGATGTGAGTTCCGAGACCGCTTCCGCGTGGTGGCCCTGCTCGAGCTCCATGTCCAGGCGGAATTCGATCAGCTGGAGGCGCCACTCCTCCAGACGGCTGCGTTGAGCTTCCGCGTACGGGCCCGGCACCCCCGACAGCGGCTCGCCGTCCCACAGGGCCAGTGCCCTGCGGAGCAGATCGCGCGCCCGGCTCAGCTCCCCACCGTGTCTGGCCCGCTCCGCCCGCTCCGCGAGATCCCGCACCGTTGCCAGGTCCAGGGCTCCGTCGGGCAGGCCCCGGATCGCGTAACCGCCCGACTCGCTCACCAGGACGCCCGGGTCGAGGGCCTTGCGCAGACGGGAGGCATAGGTCCGGACGGCAGCCAGACCCTGCGACGGGGGCTCGTCGCCCCACAGCGCGTCGATCAGTTCTGCCGCGGTCGCCGTGCGGCCCTCGCGCAGCAGCAGGGCGGCCAACAGGCCACGCTGCTGCGGTGATCCGGTCGACAGCTGTTCGGTTCCGCGCCAGGCGCGCACCGGGCCGAGCACGCTGAAACGCAGTGCCGCCGGCCCGTCGGGCGACGTGACGGGGCGGTGCTCCAGCGCCCGTGACACGTCATCCATTGCTGCCCCCCTTTCGGCAGCGTATCAACTCGTTTAGCAGACGTATATGGATCGTTTATCGGCACCTGCGACCATCGAGGCATCGCACTCTGTGACTTGCCCAGTCCGGGGCTGCGCCGAGGCGGGGCTCCCGGGAGTGGCATCCCGGGCCCCGACCGCCCGGCCTGACAGCCGATCAATTCGCGCTGCGCTTTTCATCAACTCTAGCTCAGTCAAGTGACTTTGAGCTACCGTCATCCCGTTGCCGCGAGCCGCTGGTGGACCGGCCCCTGCCAAGGGCCTTACACGGTCCGCCTGTTGGTGCGCGCAGCAGATCCGGACTGGGCACCGTCATAGGGAGAACGAGCATTGTCATGCAACCAATCAGTCCACCTGCACTTTGGGCCGGAGTCGTGGTCACTCTGGCCTATTTCGTATTGGTCGGTTACCTCATCAGGTCACTGAGGTCCAACAAGCGGCTGCCCTCGGTGATCGCAGCCGTGACGGGGCTCGTGGGCGCGCTTCCCGTGGTGCTCTACGCCCTGTATGCCGCGCTCAGCACCGCGGCATAGGCATCCGCGCGGGGTACGTACCCGGCTCGGGGGAAGCGGCGGTACAAGCGCCGCTTCCCCCGGTCACGCGGCTGGTTCCCGCACCAAGCCCCGTCCGGCCCTGATCCGCCGGACAGGCCCTAACCGCAGCAGTCCGGTTCCAGCCCGCGCGGCAGCCGTTCGCCGCCGAAGACCGCGGTGGTCGCCTCGTCGCCGCCGAGCGCGGCCACCGCGAGCAGCAGCGAGCCGGCGGTCCAGGTGGTGAGCTCCTCCGGCCAGAAGGCCCGGTTGCCCTCGAAGACGTACCCCGTCCAGTACATGCCGTCGTCGGCGCGCAGGTGCCGGACGGACTGGAGGATCTCCAGCGCCCGGTCGGACTCGCCCATCACCCAGAGCGCCAGGGCGAGTTCGCAGCTCTCCCCGCCGGTCACCCACGGGTTGGGCAGCACACAGCGCACCCCGAGGCCGGGCACCACGAAGCGCTCCCAGCCCTCCTCGATCCGCTCCTTGGCGGCCGTCCCGGTGAGCGCGCCGCCGAGGACCGGGTAGTACCAGTCCATCGAGTAGCGGCTCTTGTCCAGGAAGCGTTCCGGGTGGCTGCGGATCGCGTGGGCCAGCGCACCGGTCGCCAACTCCCAGTCCGGCTGCGGCTCCTCGCGCCGTTCGGCGATGGCGAGTGCGCAGCGCAGCGCCTGGTGGATGGAGGAACAGCCGGTCAGCAGCGCGTCGTCGACAGGGGTTCCGTCGGCTTCGCGCTTCCAGCCGATCTGGCCGCCGGGCTGCTGGAGCCGCAGCACGAACTCGACGGCGGCGTAGACGGTCGGCCACATCCGGTCGACGAACGCGTCGTCCCCGGTGGCGAGGTAGTGGTGCCAGACGCCGACGGCCACGTACGCGCAGAAGTTGGTCTCCAGGCCCCGGTCGGTCGGCCGTTCCGGGTCGCCGTCGTGGTAAGCGGCGTACCAGGAGCCGTCCTCGTTCTGGTGCCGGGCCAGCCAGTCGTACGCGCGTTCCGCGGCGGCGTGCTCGCCCGCCGCGTCGAGGGCCATGGCGGCCTCGGTGTGGTCCCACGGGTCGAGGTGGTGACCGCGGAACCAGGGCAGCGCACCGTCCTCGCACTGCGCGGCGAGGAGGGCGGCGACGGTCTCGGCGGCCTGCTCGGCGGTGAGGACTCCGGGCAGTACGAGGTGTTCTGTCTGCTCGGGAACGGTCACGCCTCGGCCTTGGGGAGATCCTCGGCGGCAGCCACGGGCAGGTGCGGCTTGGTCGCGTACGCCACGAAGCTCTTGCCGACGACCGGGTTGAGCAGTTGCTCGGCGACCCGGGTGACGGCCGGCTTCTTCATGATGTCCCAGACCAGCAGCTTGTGGTACGCGCGGACCGGCAGCGCCTTGTCGTTGTCCACGCCGAACGCGCACTTGAGCCACCAGTACGGCGAGTGCAGGGCGTGGGCGTGGTGGGTGCCGTACGGCTTGAGGCCGGCGCCGCGGATCTTGCCGAGCAGTTCGTCGGCCTTGTAGATGCGGATGTGGCCGCCCTCGACCTCGTGGTAGGCGTCGGAGAGCGTCCAGCAGACCTTCTCGGGGCCGTAGCGCGGCACGGTGATCGCGATCCGGCCACCGGGCCTGAGCACCCGGACCATCTCGGCGAGCACGCCCTTGTCGTCGGGGATGTGCTCCATCACCTCGGAGATGATCACGACGTCGAAGGACGCGTCGGGGAACGGCAGGTTGAGCGCGTCGCCCTCCATCGCGGTGGCGGTGGCGCCCTCGGGTGCCTCCCCGGCCTCCTTCATCGCGGCGAACCACTTCGCGACCTCGCGGATCTCCTCACCGTTCCGGTCGAGGGCCACGACCTGGGCGCCGCGCCGGTAGCACTCGAAGGCGTGGCGTCCGGCGCCGCAGCCCAGGTCGAGCACTCGGTCGCCTGCGGCGAGCGGGAAGCGGGTGAAGTCCACGGTCAGCACGAATGCCTGCTTTCGCGGTCGAGGGGGTCAGGGGGCGGGGACAGCGTGGGCGGACTGCGGGGTCACCGTCGCCCGCCGGGGCGCGTGGTGCCCGCGCGGGCGGCGATCGCCTCGCGGTACAGGGCGGCGGTGCCGATGGCGGCCTGCTTCCAGGTGAACCGGGACAGCACCCGGGCACGGCCCGCGACGCCGAGCCGGGCACGCAGTTCCGGATCGCCGAGCAGCCGGGCGAGCGCGTCGGCCAGCGCCCCGGCGTCGGCGGGCGGGACGGCCAGGCAGGTCTCGCCGTCCGGGCCCGCGACCTCGGGGATCGCGCCGCCGGTGGTGGCGACCAGCGGCGTGCCGGTGGCCATGGCCTCGGCGGCCGGCAGCGAGAACCCCTCGTAGAGCGAGGGGACGCAGGCGATCTGCGCGCTGCGCACCAGGTCGACGAGTTCGGCGTCGCTGATGCCCTTGACGAATTCGACGGCGTCCTGGAGTCCGTGTCGCTCGATGGCCTGCGCCACCGGTCCGTCCTCGGCCCGTTTGCCGACGACCACGAGGTGCGCCCGCGGGTTCTCGGTGCGGAGCTTGGCGAGCGCCTCGACGAGGTGGACGAGGCCCTTCAGCGGGACGTCGGCGCTGGAGGTGGTGACGATCCGGCCGGGGACCTCGGCGACGGACGGATCGGGCGACCACAGTTCGGTGTCCGCGCCGATGTGCACCACATGGATACGGCCCTCGCGCACCCCGAGGTGGTCGACGATCTCCTGCTTGGAGGAGCCGGAGACGGTGAGCACCGACGGCAGCCGGCGCGCGACCCGCTTCTGCATGCGGGTGAAGGCGTACCAGCGGCGTACGGAGGCGCGTCGACGGCGGGTCGCGGCGGCGTCCAGGTCCAACTGCCGGTCGACCGTGATGGGGTGGTGGATCGTGGTGACGAGCGGGGCACCGAGGTCCGCCAGCAGCCCGTACCCGAGCGTCTGGTTGTCGTGGATGACGTCGAACTCGCCTCGTCGGGCCGCGAGATGGCGTCGGGCGCGGAGGCTGAAGGTGAGCGGCTCCGGGAAGCCACCGGTCCACATGGTGGCGACCTCGGCGGCGTCGATCCAGTCCCGGTACTCGCCGCGTTTCGGGGTGCGGAAGGGATCGGGCTGGCGGTAGAGGTCCAGGCTCGGCAGCTCGGTGAGCGGGACGCCCTCGTCGAGCACCGGATAGGGCTGGGCGCCGATCACTTCGACGCTGTGGCCGAGGCGGGCGAGCTCACGGCCGAGGTGGCGCACATAGACGCCCTGGCCGCCGCAGAAAGGATTTCCCTTGTAGGTGAGGAGTGCGATGCGCAGCGGGCGTTCGCCGGGGCTGCCCGACACGTCGCTGCCCGTGCGGGGGCCCGACTCTATGGCCTCAGCGGTCACACTCGGCCCCCTTCTCACTGCGTGTTCGCCGGAGCGTAACCGCTCACGCTAATCTAGAACAAGTTTCAGACTGGATCGTTCAATGAGCTACGAATCTACCGGCAGGTAGCGTCGGTGCAACGGCCGGACCGGGTGATTCGCGCCACGGCCCGGCACCCTGGCATGCTGTGCGCCGCCGGGAGACCGAGCACCTCCCTCCGGTTGCGGACAGAAGCCATGGATGGGGACACATGACAGCGGAAGCCAGGCCGGCATCGCCGCCGCTGACGGAACGCCAGGAGGCCCGTCGCCGCCGCATCCTGCACGCCAGCGCCCAGCTCGCCAGCAGGGGCGGGTTCGAGGCGGTGCAGATGCGCGAGGTCGCGGAGGCCGCCGAGGTCGCCCTGGGCACGCTGTACCGCTACTTCCCCTCGAAGATCCATCTGCTGGTCGCCACCATGCAGGACCAGCTCCAGCACATGCACACGACGCTGCACAAGCGCCCCCCGGCCGGGGACGACGCGGCGCAGCGGGTCGCCGACACCCTGATGCGGGCGTTCCGCGCACTGCAGCGCGAACCGCATCTGGCGGACGCGATGGTACGGGCGCTGACCTTCGCGGACCGCAGCGTCAGCCCGGAGGTGGACACCGTCTCGCGGATCACGACGACGATCATCCTGGACGCGATGGGTCTGGAGCATCCGACACCGGAGCAGTTGTCCGCGGTGCGGGTCATCGAGCACACCTGGCACTCCGCACTGATCACCTGGCTGTCGGGGCGGGCGTCGATCGCCCAGGTGAAGATAGACATCGAGACGGTGTGCCGACTGATCGACGTGACGGCGCCCCGGAAGGCGTCCGGGCGCTCCGGCACGCCCTGACAGGTTCATCACAAATCCCTCACCGTTCCACCCGAGAGCGCCACAAACCTCTCCCTAACATGGTCCTGACCAGCACCGATGGAGAGGAAGACATGACTGACCAGTCAGGCGGCGCAGGCGTCACGGCGGGGGCACAGGCCCCGGGAGGGCCGGGATACGGCGTCCAGCCCCCGACCGGCTACGGCTACCCCGGCGGTGCCTCACTGCCCAGCGGCAAGGCGACGGCCTCGATGGTGCTCGGCATCCTCGGGCTGGTGCTGATCCCGATCATCCTGCCGATCATCGCGCTGTGCCTCGGCGTCTCGGCCCGGCGCATGGCCGACCGGGGCGAGGGCGGCGGCCGCGGCATGGCGACCGCCGGAATGGTGATGGGCATCATCGGCATCGCGTTCGCCGCGGTCGGCTTCACCGTCGCCACGCTCCAGGCGATCGGCGCCGCGTGACGGGCCGCCGCCCGCGGCACTGACGCTTCGCACACCGCGCCCCCGGACCGGATCCCGTCCCGGGGGCGCGGCCCATGTGCGGCCCCCACATGCGCACCGCGTCAGGTGGGGTGCCCTGCACCATGTCGACGGCGGCAGGGTGTTCATACGGTTCGGCGACATCACATGAACACGCCGAGGAGCCGGTCATCATGCGTCGCAGAGCCACAGGCAGTGTCCGTCGTCACAGATCCCTCTCCGCCGCCGTCGCACTGGCCTCGGCCGGTCTTCTGCTGGCCGGGTGCACCGCCGCCGGGAAGGCGGGCGAGACCGATTCCGCGTCCGGGAAGGACGCGGGGAACCAGACCGTCAAGGTGGGCCTGGTCTACTCCCGTACGGGGCTGCTCGCGGACTACGGGAAGCAGTACCGCGACGGGTTCATGGCGGGCCTGGCCCATGCGACGAAGGGCACCGGCAAGGTCGCCGGGCACCGCATCGAGGTCACCGAGCAGGACGACGCGGGCGACCCGGGCAAGGCGGTCGCCGCGGCCAAGAACCTCATCGGCAAGGGCTACAAGGTGCTGGCCGGCACCACCGATTCCGGGGTGGCCCTCCAGATGGCGCCGCTCGCCGCCCAGAACAAGGTGCTGTACATCAGCGGCCCGGCCGCCACCGACGCCGTCACCGGGATCAACGAGTACACCTTCCGCTCGGGCCGGCAGTCCTACCAGGACATCCTCACCGCCGGGGCGATGCTCGGCGAGGCCGAGGGCAGGAAGGTCACGGTGCTGGCCCAGGACTCCACCTTCGGCCAGGCCAACGTCGCCGCCGTGAAGGCCGTCCTCGGGGCCGAGGGCGCGAAGGTGGGCTCCGTACTGGCTCCGCCCAGTGCCACGGACCTGACCCCCTTCGCCCGACAGGTCAAGGCGGGCAGGCCCGATCTGGTCTTCGTCGCCTGGGCCGGGTCCACCGCGCCGGCGCTGTGGACCGCGCTGGACCAGCAGGGCGTGCTGAGCGCGAGCAAGGTCGTCACCGGCCTCGCCGGAACGGCCTCGTACCCGGTCTTCGGGAACGCCGGTTCCAAGGTGTCGTTCCTGGCGCACTACTTCCCCGGCGCGGGCGGCGGCAACGCCGTGGAGAAGTCCATGCTCGACGCGGTCACCGAGGCGGGCGGCACCCCTGACCTGTTCACCCCCGACGGCTTCACCGCGGCGCAGATGGTCGTGCGCGCCGTGGAGGAGGGCGGCGCCACCGACTCCGCCGCCATGGTCAAGGCCCTGGAGGGCTGGAGCTTCGACGGCGTGAAGGGCAAGGAGGAGATCCGTGCGGAGGACCACGCACTGGTGCAGCCGATGTTCGTCGCGAAGCTCCGGGGGAAGGGGTCCGGTGCCCGGCCGGAGCTGGTGGGCACCGAGCCGATGGACAAGGTGGCGCCGCCCGTGAAGCCCTCGGCGGGCTGACCGATGGCCGCACCGGACACCACCGCGGAACAGCCGGCCGGGGCGCGGACCACGGCTCCGGTGCTCCGGCTGACCGGCCTCGGCTGGGGCGTCGGCGGGGCGACGATCGTCGAGGACGTCACCCTGAGCGTCCACGAGGGCGAGTTCCTCGCCTTCATCGGCCCCAACGGGGCGGGCAAGACCTCACTGTTCAACCTGATCAGCGGGCTGACCACGGCCACGTCGGGCACCATCGAGCTGGACGGTACGGACATGACGGACCGCCCCGCGCACGCGCGGGCGAGGCACGGCATCGGCCGCACGTTCCAGACGTCCAGCCTCTGGCCCGGGACGACCGTGGCCGACCACGTCCGGCTCGCCGCGCAGGCCGCCCGGGGCGGTTCGTACCGGCTGTGGCGGCGTGCCCGCCCGTACACGGCCGAGGTGACCGGCGTACTGGAGCGCACCGGCCTCGGCCACCGGGCCGCGGCCCCGGCGTCCGAGCTGTCGCACGGCGAGAAGCGGAAGCTGGAGCTGGCGGTGCTGCTGGTGGGCGAGCCGCGGCTGATGCTGCTGGACGAGCCGATGGCCGGGGTCAGCGCCGAGGAGGTCCCCGCGCTGACCGAACTCATCCGCACCCTGCACCGGGACGAGGGCCGCACCGTCCTGATGGTCGAGCACCACATGGACGTGCTGCTGGGTCTGGCCGACCGGCTCGCCGTGATGCACCACGGACGGCTGCTGGCGCTGGACACGCCCGACGCCGTGACCGCCGACCCGACCGTGCAACAGGCCTACCTCGGGGAGGGGTTGTGACGACAGGGACCCTGCTCGCCGTACGGGACCTGCGGGTCCTGATCGGCGGCCGGCACATCCTGCACGGCGTGGACCTGGACGTCGCCCGGCACGGGGTGACCGCGCTCCTCGGCCGCAACGGCGCCGGGAAGACCACGACCGTGCGCGGCGTCCTCGGTCTCGTCCCGCGCACCGGCAGCGTCCGGCTGGACGGCGCGGAGACCGTGTCGATGCCCACCCACACCGTGGTGCGGCTGGGCATCGGCTACGCCCCCGAGGACCGGGGCGTCTTCGCCGGGCTGACCGTGGCGGAGAACCTGCGCCTGGCCGAGCGGCGCGGCGCGGACGGGCCCGACTACCCGCTCGTCCATGAGCTCTTTCCCGAACTGAAGGCACGCGAGCGGCAGTTGGCCGGGACGCTGTCCGGCGGGCAGCAGCAGATGGTGGCCATCGGGCGGACCCTCCTGAACGGGAACCGGCTGATCATCGCCGATGAACCCACCAAGGGCCTGGCGCCCAAGGTGGTCACCGAGGTCGCCCAGGTGCTGGAGCGGGCCGCCGAGGCGGTGCCGGTACTGCTCGTGGAGCAGAACCTGGCCGTCGTGCGACGCCTGGCCGAGCACTGCGCGGTGCTCGCCGACGGCCGGACGGCCCATCAGGGGCCGGCCACCGAGCTGCTGGGCGACGCGGAGGCGGCCCGCAGGCTGCTCGGTGTGGGCCACGGCCCGCTCACCGCACACACCGTGGAGGCGGATTCCTGATGTCCACCGTCGTCCTGCTCACCATGACCGGACTCGGCCTGGGGGCGCTCTACTTCCTGATCGCGTCGGGACTCTCACTGATCTTCGGCCTGATGGACGTGCTCAACTTCGCGCACGGGGCGCTGCTCTCCATCGGCGCGTACGGCACCTGGTGGGCGGCGTCCGGCCATCTGCCGGGCGCCGGACCGGGCGGAGCGGGGTTCGTCCTCGCGGTCCTGTTCGGTACGGCGGTGGGCGCCGCCGCCGCCGTGCTGCTGGAACTCGCCGTCGTCCGCCCGCTCTACACCCGGCCGCGCGAGCAGGTGCTCGCCACGGTCGGGGTGGGGCTCGCCGTCCCCGCGCTGCTGTCGGGGATCTGGGGCTCGGACGCCCGGACCTTCCCCGGACCGAAGGCGCTGTCCGGCACCTTCGGCCTGTTCGGCGCACAGGTCCCGGTCAACCGGCTGGTGCTGGTCGCGGCGGCGGTCGTCGTCCTCGTGGCGCTGCGGCTCTTCCTCGGCCGCACCCGGCACGGTCTGGTGGTGCGGGCCGGGGTCGAGGACCGGGCGATGGTCACCGCCCTCGGCATCGACGTGCGACGGGCGTTCACACTGGTCTTCGCGATCGGTGGCTGCGCCGCCGCGCTCGGCGGGGCGCTGGGCGGGCTGTACTTCGGTTCGGTCGACCCCCGGCAGGGCACCTCGCTGCTGATCTTCGCGTTCGTCGTCGTGGTCACCGGAGGCATGGGCTCGGTGACCGGCGCCGCCGTGGCGTCCGTCGTCATCGGCCTGGTCCAGCAGTTCGCCAACTACTACACCGCAGCGGGTCTCGGCGACCTGGCCGTCGTCGTCCTGCTCGCCGCGCTGCTGCTTCTGCGTCCGCGCGGACTGACCGGGAGGCTCGCGTGAGCACCGCCACCGAGACACACGACCGCACCGGCGACCGGCACACGGTCGTTCCGGCGCCCGGGAACACGGCCCGGCTGCTGCGCCGCTGGTGGCCCGCCGCCGCCCTGCTGGTCCTCGCCGTCGCGCCGTACAGCGCACTGCCGCTGCCCGGCCTCCTGGACGGCCCCCTCGGCAGCCCGGGAAGTCTGCAACTCCTGGCCACCTGCCTGCTGTTCGGCGCCCTGGCGACCGGATACGACCTGCTGCTCGGCCGCACCGGGCTGCTCTCCTTCGGGCATGCGCTCTACTTCGCCGTGGGCAGTTACGCCACCAATGTGTTCCTGCTGGAGGCGGGCCTCCCGTTCGCCGTCTCCGCGCTGCTGGGCCTCTGCTCCGGGATCGTGCTCGCGCTGGTGCTGGGATCGGTGAGCCTGCGGGTCACCGGCATCGGCTTCTCCATGGTGACGCTGGCCTTCGCCCAGGCGGGCTCGATCCTGGTCTCGCGCAACCCCGGCGGCCTCACCGGCGGCGAGGAGGGGCGGGCCGCCCCCGCCGATCTGCTGCCGTCCGGGCTCGTCGGCATCGAACACACCGCGAACCTCTACTGGGTGGCGCTCGCCTACCTCGTCCTCACCCTCGCCGTCGTCCACTGGGCGGTCCGCTCCCCCACCGGCCGGGTCTGGGAGGGCATCAGGGAGAACGAACGCCGGGTGGAGGTGCTGGGGCTGAAGCCGTACGGATTCAAGCTGACGGCCTTCGTCCTGGCGGGAGCGCTGGCCGCGCTGGGCGGACTCGTGCATCTGCTGCTCACCGGCGGCTCGACCCCGCAGACGACCACCTCCGACTTCACGCTGTCCCTGCTGGTGATGGTGGTGCTCGGCGGATCGGGCACCCGCTGGGGCCCGATGGTCGGCGGCATCCTCTACACCTGGGCCGATCACCGGCTCGGCGATCTGGCCGGGTCGGGCGCGGTCGCCGACCTGCCCGCGGTACTGCGGGTCCCGCTCTCCCAGCCGCTGTTCCTGCTGGGTGTGCTGTTCGTGGCCGTGGTACACCTGCTGCCCGGCGGCCTGGCCCGGCTGCCGTCCCGACTGGCCGCGGTGCGCCGCGGGCCCGCCGCCACCGAAACGCTCCCGGCCGTGCAGGCCCGGAAGGAGAACGGACGCCCGTGATTGCGTACGAAGAGATTCAGGTCCCCGTGACCGGGGGCGAGCTGGCGGTACTGCGGTGGCCGGCCGCGGATCCGGACGCGCCGACCGTCGTCGCCCTGCACGGCATCACGGCCAACGCGCTGTCCTGGGCCGCGGTGGCGAGGCGGCTGGAGGGCCGCCTCACCCTGATCGCCCCGGATCTGCGCGGCCGGGCCGGGAGTTCGGCCCTGCCGGGTCCGTACGGGATCGCCGCGCACACCGATGACGCCGCCGCCCTGGCCGAGGCGCTGGGGCTGGACCGGGTGGTGCTGGCGGGCCATTCGATGGGCGCGTTCGTGGCGGCGCTGGCCGCCGTACGGCATCCGGGACGGTTCGGGCCGCTCCTGCTGGTCGACGGCGGCATCGGTTTCCCCGCCCCCACCCATCTCTCCCCGGACGAACTGATGACCGCCGTGATCGGCCCGGCCATGGACCGGCTGTCGATGACCTTCGCCGACCGGGCCGCGTACCGCTCGTTCTGGCAGGCGCACCCCGCGTTCGCGGCCGGCTGGTCGGCCGAGGTGGACGCGTACATCCAGCGGGACCTGACCGGGGACGAGCCCGCCATGCGCTCGACCTGCCGGATCGAGGCGGTACGCACCGACGGTATCGGCCTCTTCGACGAGGAGGTGCTGACGGCGGTACGGAAACTGCCCGCCCCGGCGACGCTGCTGTGGGCGCAGCGGGGGCTGATGGACGAGGAGCAGGGCCTGTACGACGAGACCCGCCTGGCGGCGGCCGGGCTCGGCGACACGGAGGTGACGCCGGTGCCCGTACGGGACGTCAACCACTACACGCTGCTGACGGGCGAGGCGGGCGCGCAGGAGATCGCCCGCCGCCTGCTGGCCCTGACCGGGATCCCGAGCGCGTCCGGCGCCACCGCCCCGCCCGGGACCTGAGCCACCTCCGCGAACCCACTCGCGCAGGCCCGCCCCGAGCGGCCGGGCGCCCGCTACCGATCCCGGCCGCCCGCCAACCGGTGCAGGCGCAGGGCGAGTTGGATCTCCAGGGCTCGCCCCGGCTCGTTCCAGTCCCGTCCCAGCAGCACCTGCACCCGGTCCAGGCGCTGCACCACCGTATTGACGTGCACGTGAAGTTCGTCCTTGGCGCGGATGAGACTGCCCCCGGAACCGAAATAGGCGCCGAGGGTCCGCACGAGCTGCGTGCCGCGCTGCGCGTCGTACTCCAGCAGCGGCCCCAGCGTCGCCGAGACGAACCCGTCGACGTCCTGGGCATTGCCCAGCACCACGCCCAGGAAGCCGAGTTCGTCGACGCACGCGCCTTCCCCGGTACGCCCCAGGACTCGCATGGCGCGCAGGCAGCGGGCGGCCTCCCCGTAGGCGGAGGCCAGCTCGCGGGCGCCGCGCGCCGGTCCGGTGGCGGCGACGGTGACCGGGGCCTGGATCAGCTGCCCGAGCTGGGCGGCGGCCGAGCGCGCCGCGTCACCGGCGGCCGGGGCGGGGCCGTCGCTCGCTATCAGCAGCACCACGTGCCCGGCGTGTTCGGCGCTCACCCCATGGATGTCCCCGCCGAACAGATAGCGCATCGCGGCAGGGGCCAGCCGCTCCCGGGTTCCGCCCTCGGCCACCAGCAGCAGGTGCGGACGGTCGAGGTCGATGCCGAGGCGTCGGCCGCGTTCGGCGAGTCCGGCCGGGTCGCGGTCCGCGTCGGTCAGCAGGTCGCTGATCAGCTCGCCGCGGACCCGGTTCTCGGTCTCGGCGACCGTGCGGCGCAGCAGCAGAAGGAGTCCGGTGACCACCGAGGCCCGTTCGAACAGCCGCCGGTCGGAGTCGTCGAGCTGCTCGCGCCGGTGCAGGACGAGACCGGCCAGGAGTTCCTGTCCGGCGAGGACGGCACAGATCCACCGGCCGTCGCGGTGCACGGCACGGGCTCCGGTACGGGACGCCTCGGCGGTCTCGGCCAGCCATCCGGCGTCCGTGCTGTCGGCGGCGAAGTCCGCGCCGTCGGGCCGGACGGCCGCCAGCAGTCGGCCGCCCGGGTCGTGAATGGTGAGCGGGGAGTCCAGCAGCCCCGCGACCGCCTCGGCGACGTCCTTGACGTCGCGGCCGCGCAGGACCAGGTCGGTCAGCCGGTCGTGGGACTCCTCGGCCCGCCGCATGGCCGCCGAGTGCGCCCGCACGGCCGCGTTCGCCTCGGCCAGTTCGGCGTTCGCCCCGGCCAGTTCGTCCAGGGCGGACCGGGTGTCGGCGAGAGCGCGGGCGGTGTCGATGGCGATGGCGGCGTGTGCGGCGAGGGAGCACAGCAGGGCGACCTCGTCGGGGCTGAAGACGCGGGGCGCGCGGTCGGCCGCGAAGAGGACGCCGATCACCTTTCCCGTACCGCCGCGGCTGGAGCCCAGGAGCAGGGGCACGCCCAGGATCGCGACGAGCCCCTCGTCCAGCACCCCGGCGTTGATGTTGCGGGTGTGGTGGAAGCGGTCGTCGGTGCGGTAGTCGTGGGTCGCGTACGGGCTCGCGGTCTGGGCCACCAGACCGCCGAGCCCATGGCCGAGCTCCAGCCGCAACCGCTGGAAGAGCACCGACACCGACCCGTCGGTGACCCGCATGTAGGTGTCCCCCGCCTCCTCGTCGGGGAGCGTGAGATACGCCGTGTCCGTGCCGAGCAGCATCCTGGCCCGGCGGACGATGGCCTTCAGCACCTCGTCCAGGTCGCGGGAGGCGGCGAGATCACCCGCGGTGTCGAAGAGCGCGGTGAGCTGGAGCTCGCGGCGCCGGTGCTGTCGCAGGGCGCCCCTGATCCGCAGGGCGGTGGCGGTGGCCCGCTCCACCTCCGCCAGATCGCCCGCGGGCACGCCGGCGGCCCGTGCCTGCGAGGAGACGGCGCCCAGTGCCTCGGCGGGGGCGTCGTCGGCCAGCAGTTCGAACAGACGCCGCAGATGGGGAGCGGCGGAGGCGGACGGTTCAGACATGGGCGGCCAGCGTTCGTAGGGGGCGGGAGGTCAGTTGGCGGTCCAGCCGCCGTCCATGGAGAGCGAGGTGCCGGTGATGTGCCCGGTACGCGGTCCGCAGAGCCACAGCACGGCCTCGGCGACCTCGTCGGGTTCGATGAGCCGCTTGATCGCGCTGCGTTCCAGCATGATCCGGCCCACCACCTCCGCCTCGGAGATGCCGTGCGTACGGGCCTGGTCCGCGATCTGGTTCTCGACCAGGGGGGTGCGTACGTACCCGGGGTTCACGCAGTTGCTCGTCACCCCGTGTTCCGCCGCTTCGAGCGCGACCACCTTGCTGAGTCCCTCCAGTGCGTGCTTGGCCGTCACATAGGCCGATTTGTAGGGGCTGGCCCGCAGGCCGTGCACGGACGAGATGTTGACCACGCGCCCCCAGCCGCGTTGGTACATGCCCGGCAGGGTCCGGCGCAAGATGCGGAACGGGGCCTCCACCATGACGCGCTGGATCAGCGCGAAGCGGTCCGGCGGGAATTCATGCACCGGGGCCACGTGCTGGAGCCCGGCGTTGTTGACCACGATGTCCGCGTCCGCGGGCAGCGTGTCCACCGCCTCGGGCACCGACAGATCCACCACCCACGCCGTCCCGCCGAGCGTCTCGGCCAGGTCCCCGGCGGCTCGCGCGGCCTTGTCCACCACATGGACGTGGGCGCCCGCGGCGGCCAGGGCCTGTGCGCAGGCCCGCCCGATGCCGCTCGCACCACCGGTCACCAGGGCGGTGCGCCCGGCGAGGGGCCGGTCTGCGGATGCCTGCGCGGAGCCGGCGGCGGGCGACGGGACGGTGAGCGGGGCGGCGTGCGCGCCTGGCCCGTGGTCCGGGCTCTGAGGAGTCTCCATGGTCGTCACCGTAAGGAGGACGAAGCCCACGTCACACGGGGTCGGTGCACACACCGACGCGCTCCGGCATGGTGGCGGCGTACATGGTGCGAGTCCTCGCCGGGGGCTGTCGGCGAGCGGCGTCCGGGGCGATCGGGGCACCGGGACCGGGGCTGCCGGTGAGCCGGGTCGAGCGCCGCCCACTGCTCGGTGGTCAGCTCCACGTCCACGGCGGCCGGGCTGTCGTCGAGCTGCGCGGCGAAGGAGGCGCCGGCCGGCGGGACGAACGGATGTCGTTACGGCAGAGGTGCAGGAGGGCATGGTGCCGGGGCCCCCGCCGGGACGGGGGCAGGGCGACTCCGTCGCGTACCGCCGGCTCGTGCCCCGGCCCGAGGTCAGCCCGCCGCCTCCACCGCCCGTCGTGCCTCGGCCACCACTTCGGGGTCGGTGACGAAGTGGGTGTCCTGCTCGGCCGACGCGCCCCCGGCGCCGAGCGGTATCCACGTGCCGCCGCGCCGGGGCAGCGCCCTCGCCTTGGCGGAGAGATGGACAGCGGCGACGCCGACCGAGGTCAGGGCCGGGATGTCGGCGGGGCGCACGCCGCCGCCGGCCATCACCTGCACCCCGGGTGCGGCGGCGGCCATCGCGGCGATCGCCGCCAGCCCGTCGGCCGCGGCGGGAGCGCCGCCCGAGGTGAGGACCCGGGTGAGACCGAGTGAAGGCAGCAGTGCGGCGGTGGCCACCGGGTCGGCGGCCTGGTCGATGGCGCGGTGCAGGGTGATGTCCACCGGGCGGCCCGAGGCGCGGGCCGCTTCGGCGAGCCGGGCGACCGCCACGGTGTCCAGGGCGCCGTCGGCGGTCAGCGCGCCGATCACCACACCGGAGGCACCGGAGGCGATGACGGACCGCACCTCGGCGGCCATGAGCTCGATCTCCTCCGCGTCATGGACGAAGTCGCCGGGCCGGCACCTGACCAGCACCTGCACCGGCAGCCCTTCCGCGGCGACCGCCTCCACCAGGGCTGCCGACGGGGTCAGGCCCCCCAGCTCCAGGGCGGCGCAGAGTTCGACCCGGTCGGCGCCGTGCTCCCGGGCGGTCCGGGCGCCGGCCGGTGAGGTGACGGCAATCTCCAGGGCGGGGCGCGCGGTCACTCGTCGTCCCCGGTCAGCGGCTGGTCGGAGGCGGAGATGATGCGGGCCGACAGATCCGGGTCGGCCATCTCGCGGTCGAAGGGGAACATCGGGCGGCGGATGCGGTGGTGGCCCAGGCGCACCAGGTCCTGGTCCACACCGCCGGGCGTGAGCGCCATCTTCCACCCGACCGACATGTCGAAGAGTTCGGGCTCCAGGTAGCCGATCTTCACGATCACGATGTCGGCGCCGCGCGGGTCGAGGTCCAGGTCGGTGAAGTCGTGCTCGTGGTGGTAGGGCTTGCGCAGCTCGGTGAGGATCGCGTAGACGCTGCCCACCCGGATCACGACCTCGGTCCGGGCGTCGCGATCTCCGTGCCGGATGGCGTGCACCGTGCCGGTCAGGGTGACCGGGCCCGCGTGCCGGTCGTCCACCTCGGCGCCGGCGGTGACCGTGACGGTGGCGCCGATCCCCGCGGCGACGGCGGTCTCGACCGCGGCCGGTCCGGGCACCGAGGCGTAGACGACGGTCGGACCGTCGTCCTTCTGGAACTCCGGGCGGGCCAGCAGCCGGGTCAGGCCCCAGGTCACGTCACCGGCGCCGCCGGCGGTCGGGTTGTCCCCGGTGTCGCTGATGAAGTACGGGCGCCGGTCGGAGTCCAGGGCCTCGTCCAGGATGCCGTCGAAGGTGCCGGTCGGGGCGACGAAGTCGAAGTCGTCGCGGGCCTTCCAGAAGCCCTCGGCCAGGCGCTCGGCACCGGCCGACACGGCGGCCCGGTCGGTGCCGGTCACCACCACCACGGCGCGGTTGCGCGGTTCGTCGGCCCAGGCGTAGCCGACCCATATCGCGGCGTCGATCACGCCGTCCGTGGCCTCGACCTCGTCCACGGCCGCGTACACGCTCCTGGCCGGCTCGATCCGGGTGGAGGTCTGCTCGCCGGCCAGCAGCACCGGCACCGGCACCCAGGCCTTGACCGGGCGGGGCGCGCCGGAGACCAGCAGGTCCACCAGGTTGCGGACGGCCCGCTCCTTGGTCTCCATGTGGTCCTCGTGCGGGGCCATCCGGTAGCAGGTGATCAGGTCGCTGCCGTGGGCGAGTTCGCGGGAGACGTTGCCGTGCAGGTCCATCGAGGTGGAGATGATCACGTCGGGGCCGACGGTGGCGCGGATGCGCTCCAGCAGCACCGCCTCGGCGTCGTCGACGCCCTCCACGGTCATCGCGCCGTGGATGTCGTACCAGAGGCCGTCCGGCCGGGGAAGCGCGGCGAGCCGTTCGATCAGCTCGTCGGTCAGCTCGGCCCAGGCGGCGGCGGTGACGGTGCCGCCCGGCAGCGACTTGCCGACCAGGGCGCCGTGCCAGTCGGCCGCCTCGCGCAGTTCCTCACCGGGGGCCAGGAAGGGGTAGCGGTCCAGCACTTCGGCACCGCGCGAGGGGTGGAAGGCGGCGGCCCGGGTGCGAGCGGGGGAGAACGTGGACGACTCGATGCCGAGTCCGGCGATGGCTATGACCGGGCGGGCGGCGGCGGTGCGGGATTGCGACATGGCTCCTCGTAGGGGTGGGGCGTCAGACGTGACGGGGCGCTGGGGTGCGGAACCGGTCGGCGGCGCCGACCTCGCTCAGGGCGCGGGCCAGGGCGCGCTGCAGGGCGAACTGCCCTGCGCCGACCAGTCCGGCGTCGGCGCCGAGGCCGGCCCGCTCGATGATGAGGTGTTCGGTGACGAGCGGGTGGCAGCTCTCGTAGAGCTGGCTGCGCACGGCGGCGACGAACGGTTCCAGGGTGGAGAGGATGCCGCCGAGGTAGACGGCGTCCGGATTGAAGAAGTTGACGTTGGCGGCGAGCACTTGGCCGAGGTAGTCGCCGGCCCTGCGGACCGCGCGGGTGGCCTCCGGGTCGGCGTCCATGGCCAGCCGGGCCACATCCTCGGGGCTGCTGACATCGGCCCCGCGCTCGCGCAGGATGCGGACCAGGGCGGCGCCGGACGCCACGGTTTCCAGGCAGCCGGTGTTGCCGCAGGAGCAGGGGGTGTCGGCGCCGGCGTCGATCCGGATGTGGGTGATGTCACCGGCCGCGCCGGTACCGCCCCGGTAGAGGCGTCCGTCGACGATGACGCCGGCGCCGATCGCGGAGCCGATCTTCACCATGATCGTCTGCCGGTGCCCGGCAGGCCGTACGGTGTGCTCGCCGACCGCCATGCAGTTGGCGTCGTTGTCCACGGCGGCCGGGACGCCGAAGCGTTCCTCCAGCCAGGCGGTGACCGGGAAACGGTTCCAGCCCGGCATCCGCGACGGCAGGACGACCGACCCCGACGCGATGTCCACCGGCCCCGGGAGCGAGAGCCCGACCCCGCGCAGCCGGCCACGTCCGCGCTGCTCGGCCAGCGCCTCCAGGGTCTCGGCGAGCCGGGGCAGAGCCGCCTCGGGGCCGTCAGCGATCTCGAAGGGGACGGTCGAGACATCGGTCAGACCGCCGCCGGGCAGCACCACACCGATCCGGGCGTGCCGACCGCCGAGGTCGGCGGCGACCGCGAACTCGTCGTTGCTTCCCAGTCTCAGCACTTTGCGGGGGCGTCCGCCGGTGGAGGACTGGGTGCCCTCCTCGGCGATCAGCCCGCGCTCCACCAAATGGGCCACGGTGAGAGAGATGGTGGAGGCGGCAGCCCCCAGCAGTCCGGCGAGTTCGGCGCGTGACGAGGCCTGGCCCGATGCGACGAGTTCCAGGACCCGCGCGGCGAGGGCTGGAGTGCCTTTTGCGGCCCTGCGATCCCATGCACTTATTTCAGTCATGTACGAAGTAACTTCCGCAACGATGGGTGTGGCGAAGACAATACGCCCGCGCTCGGCACGGGGGAACAGCTTCGCGAAGGAAGTAGGCCCTACCTGAAACCCATTCAATCCACCCAAACACCCCCAACAGAGGGGAGTGATCGAGGCGAGAGGGCTTTTTTCAGAGGTGCAGTAACTTACTTTTTACTAATTCTTGTTTGTTTCTTCGACGTGTCCGGCGTTAGCTGTCGTGAACGCAGTGCCGGTCCCGGACATACGGGTCCTTTCACTCTGAGGAGAGTCATGTTCCTTGCTCACACGGCGAACAGCCGCCGCTGGGCCCTTGTCGTGGGCGCCGCTGTCACCACAGGTGCTCTGCTGACCGGTTGTTCCGGGGGCGGCACCTCGTCGTCGTCCGCCTCCGGCTCGTCGGACAGCATCAACTACGCACTGCCGGCCAACTTCACGCCGAACTGGATCCTCCCGGTCGGCACCGCCGCACACCTGAACACCAACAACTCCTCCATATCCCAGTCCCTCTGGGAGCCGCTGATCGCGTACGACGGCTCCACCGGCAAGGTCGGCTGGAACAAGGACAACTCGCTCGCCACCGCCGCCGACTTCGCCAAGGACAGCAAGAGCGTCACGATCACGCTCGGCGACCGGCACTGGAGCGACGGCAAGCAGATCACCTCCCGCGACGTGGAGTTCTGGTTCAACCTGGTCAAGGCCAACAAGGCGGACTGGGCCAGCTACAGCCCGGGCAAGGCGCCGGACAACTGGACCTCGCTGAAGATCGTCGACGACACGCACTTCACCATCACCTTCGACCAGGCCTACAACCAGCAGTGGATGCTCGGCAACGAGTTGAGCATGATCCGCCCGATGCCGCAGCACGTCTGGGACAAGACCAGCGACTCGGGCAGCGTGTCGGACCTCGACCGCACCGCAGCGGGCGCCAAGAAGGTCTGGACGTACCTGAACGACGCCGCCAAGAAGATCTCCGGTTACGCCACCGACCCGCTCTGGAAGACGGTCAGCGGCCCGTACACCATCAAGTCGTTCTCCACGGCCGGCAAAGTCCAGCTGACGGCCAACGCCAAGTACGACGGCGGCGGCAAGGCCAACATCAAGACCGTGAACCTGCTGCCGTTCACCACCACGGACGCCGAGGAGAACGCTCTCCGGGCAGGCACCGTCGACTACGGCTACATCAACGCCACCAACCTCAGCCAGGAGTCGTCCTTCACCGCCAAGGGCTACACGCTGAAGCCGTGGTCCGGCTGGGCCATCACGTACATGCCCTACAACTTCAACAACCCGGCCATGGGAGCGGTGTTCAAGCAGCTCTACGCCCGCCAGGCGATCCAGATGTCGGTGGACCAGACCACCCTCTCCAAGGTCGTCTTCAACGGCACCGCGGTCCCCACCTACGGCCCGATCCCGCAGGGCCAGAGCTCGTCCTTCGTCTCGTCGGAGCAGGAGAACAACCCGTACCCGTTCTCCACCTCCAAGGCGAAGCAGCTGCTGACCGACCACGGCTGGACCGAGCAGAACGGCACCATGGTGTGCACCGCGCCGGGCACCGGCGACAACCAGTGCGGCGCCGGCGTGGACAAGGGCACCAAGTTCCGGATGCAGGTGCTCTCGCAGTCCGGTTCGACCGTGACCGACAACATGATGAGCGCCCTGCAGTCGTCGTTCGCCAAGACCGGCATCGACTTCACCATCAAGACCGCCCCGGTCAACTCGGTCCTCTCGCAGGCCGGCCAGTGCAAGGCCGACCAGGCCGCCTGCAAGTGGCAGCTGTCGTTCTTCGGCACCGCGGGCAGCTGGTACTTCCCGGCCTACCCGAGCGGTGACTCGCTCTTCTCCACCGGCGGCGGCTCCAACTTCGGCAGCTACTCCAACCCCGCCGTGGACAAGCTGGTCACCCAGACCACCACCTCCTCCTCCGACGAGGCGGTGCAGAAGTACAGCGCGGCCCTGGCCAAGGACCTCCCGGTCATCTGGCTGCCCGAGCCGGACTACCAGGTCTCCGTGGTCAAGAAGGGGCTGGGCGGCTTCGCCCAGGACTCGCTCGCCAACTTCCACCCCGCCATGTGGAAGTGGACGACCAAGTGAGCCCGGCCGGTGACCCCGCGTACCACTGAGCCGAAGCGACCGGAAAACACATGAGCACTTCCTCGTACCTGATCAGGCGGGTCCTCCAAGCCCTCGTGGTGATCGTCATCGTGACGATCGTGGTCTTCGGTCTGCTGCACGCCCTGCCCGGGGGTCCCGCTCGCGGGATCCTCGGCCCGCAGGCCACGGCGCAGCAGATCGCGTCCTTCAACCACGAGCAGGGCCTCGACAAGCCACTTCCCGTGCAGTACTTCTACTACCTGAACCAGCTGCTGCACGGCGACCTCGGAACCTCGTACACCCTCAATGAGCCGGTCTCCCAGCTCATCACCGAGCGGCTGGCCAAGACCCTGCTCCTCACCGCCCTGTCGGCGTTTCTCGGCCTCGCACTGGCCATCCCACTGGGCATGTGGCAGGCCGTCCGGCGCAACAAGCCGGTCGACTACGTCATCACCACGCTGAGCTTCATCGCCTACTCCACGCCCGTGTACTTCCTCGGGCTGATCCTGGTGCTGGTGTTCAGTCAGGTACTGCCGTGGTTCCCGTCCCAGGCCCCGCAGGGCGACACGCTCGCCCAGGTGTTCTCCGAACCGCAGGCGCTGGTGCTGCCGGTCGTCGCCGGTGCCGCCTCGATGATCGCGGTGTTCAGCCGCTACATGCGGGCGGCCACCCTGGAGAACCTCTCCGAGGACTACGTCAGGACGGCGCGGGCCGGCGGTTCCCGCTCCCGCGCCATCCTGTGGCGGCATGTGTTCCGCAACTCGCTGACGCCGGTGGTCGCCATGCTCGGCTACTACGTGCCGGTGCTGTTCGGCGGCGCCCTGGTGGTCGAGCAGCTCTTCAACTACCCCGGTATGGGGCTGCTCTTCTGGACCGCCGCGCAGTCCTCCGACTACCCGGTGCTGCTGGGCTGCGTGCTGGTCATCGCGACCGCCACGGTGGTCGGCACGCTGCTCGCCGACGTCGTCCAGCGGATCATCGACCCCCGAGTGAAGGCAGGCCGGGCATGAGCGCCGTCATCCAGCCGGGCCAGGTGCCCGGCACGGCCACCACCGTCGCCACGGCGTCCGGCTCCCGCCTCGCCGTCCGGCGCTTCCTGCGCAACCGGCTCGCCGTGGTCGGGCTCGGCGTCGTAGTCTTCTTCTTCCTGCTCTGCTTCGCCGGTCCGCTGGTGTATTCCACCGACCAGACCCACACGATGCTCCAGCAGGTCAACCTCGCCCCCAGCGGTTCGCACTGGCTCGGCACCGACGCGGTCGGCCACGACGAGCTGGGCCGACTGATGTACGGCGGCAAGGTGTCGCTGATCGTCGGCCTCGCCGCAGGCATCCTGGCCACCGTGATCGGCACGCTGTGGGGTGCCGTCGCCGGCTACGCGGGCGGCTGGGTCGACGCGGTCATGATGCGGATCGTGGACGCGGGGATCGCCATCCCGGCGCTCTTCATCCTGCTGGTGGTTTCCGCCATCACCACCCCGGGCCTGACCGGACTGATCGTCATCCTGGGCTTCGTCTCCTGGCTGGTGCCGTCCCGGCTGATCAGGGCCGAAACGCTCTCCCTGAAGAACCGCGACTACGTCCTGACCCTGCGCGCCATCGGCGGGACGCACGCCCGGGCGATCACCCGGCACATCCTGCCGAACTCGGTCTCGACCATCATCGTCGCGGCCACCTTCCAGATCGCCGACGCCATCCTGCTGGTCGCCTACGTCTCCTACCTGGGCCTGGGCGTCCAGCCGCCGGCCACCGACTGGGGCGGCATGCTCTCGGCCGGTCTCACCGCCGCCTACTCCGGCTACTGGTGGCTCATCCTGCCGCCGGGCCTGGCCATCATCCTGGTGGTGTGGGCGTTCAACGCGATCGGGGACGGACTCCGCGACGCATTCGATGTGAGGGGACGCGGATGACCGCCACCCAGGGCTCCGCCGCCCCGCCGGCCGGGCCGATTCTCGAACTCGACGACCTCGGTGTCGTCTTCACCACCGAGACCGGCGAGGTGCCGGCCGTCCGGGGCGTCTCCCTGCACGTCCGCCCCGGCGAGACGCTCGCCCTGGTCGGCGAGTCGGGTTCCGGCAAGTCCACCATCGCGCTGGCCGCGATGGGCCTGCTGGCCGGCAACGCCCGTGCCACCGGCAGCGCCACCATCGCCGGCAACCAGGTGGTCGGCGCCCGCGAGGCCGACCTGGCGGCGCTGCGCGGCCGGACCGTCTCCATGGTGTTCCAGGAGCCGGCCACCGCGCTCGACCCGCTGACCCGGATCGGCAGGCAGATCGCCGAGGTGATCCGCAACCACCGCAAGGTGTCCGCCAAGGAGGCCGCCGCCGAAGCCGTCGAACTCCTCCGCAAGGTCGGCATCCCCGAGCCGGAGAGGCGGGCCACCGCCTACCCGTTCCAGCTCTCCGGCGGACAGCGCCAGCGGGTGGTCATCGCCATGGCCATCGCCAACGAACCGGCCCTGCTGATCGCCGACGAGCCGACCACCGCGCTGGACGTCACGGTGCAGGCCGAGATCCTCGACCTGCTGCGCCGGCTCGCCGTCGAGACCGGCACCGGCGTCCTGCTGGTCACCCACAACATGGGCGTGGTCGCGGACTTCGCCGACCGGGTCGCCGTGATGTACCACGGCGAGATCGTGGAGACCGGACCGGTCGAGGACGTACTGCTCCGCCCGTCCCACGAGTACACCGAGCGGCTGCTGGCCGCGGTGCCACGGCTGTCGGTCGCCGAGGCGGGTCCGCCGTCCGCGCCGGCCGCCGCCGACCGCCCGGACACCGAGCCGGTGGTCGAACTCCGCGACATCTCCGTGGTGTTCGGCCGTGGCAAGGGCGCCGTGCGCGCCCTCGACGGGGTCTCGCTCGCCGTCCACGCCGGGGAGACCCTGGGCCTGGTGGGCGAGTCGGGCTCCGGAAAGTCCACCGCATCCCGGGTCGCGCTCGGTCTGATCCCGCCGAGTTCCGGCACCGTCTCGCTGTTCGGCACCGACCTCGGCCGCACCCGGTCCCGCGCCCGCCGGGCGCTGCGGGCCGGTATCGGCGTGGTCCTCCAGGACCCGGTGGCCTCGCTGGACGCCCGGATGACGGTCGGCGAATGCATCGCCGAACCGCTCAGGGTGCACCGCCGCGAGCTCTCCGCCAAGGACCGCCAGAGCAAGGTCGCCGACGTCCTCGACCGGGTCCGGCTGCCGCGCGAACTCGCCCGGCGCGCACCCCGGGAGCTGTCCGGCGGTCAGCGCCAGCGGGTCAGCCTGGCCCGCGCCCTGGTCCTGGAGCCCCGGCTGCTGGTCGCCGACGAGCCCACCAGCGCGCTCGACGTGAGCGTGCAGGAGGCGGTGCTCGAAGTGATCTCCGAGCTCCAGCACGAGCTGGGCTTCGCCTGTCTCTTCGTCTCCCACGACCTGGCCGTCGTACAGCACTTCGCGCAGCGCGTCGTGGTGATGCGGGCCGGCCGGATCGAGGAGCAGGGCCCCACCGGGGCGACCCTGCTGCACCCGGAGACCGACTACACCCGTCGGCTGCTGGCCGCCGTGCCGGTGCCCGACCCGGTGATCCAGCGCGGCCGCAGAGCCGAACGTCTGGCCACCCTCGCGGCCGGCCGGATGGAGGCGCAGGTATGAGCCTTTGTGACCGTACGCTCTTCGCCGGAGTGGACATCGGCGGCACCACGACCCAGGTGGTGGTCTGCGCCGAGGACCTGACCGTACTGGACCGCGCGGAGGTGGCGACTCCGGCGGCCGACGGCGGCCGGGCCATGATCGGCGCGGCCCTGGCCGCGCTGGCCCCGCTGCTGGAGCGCACCCCCGGCCGGCTCGCCGGCTGCGGGGTCGGCGCGGCCGGCGTGGTGGACTCCGCCACCGGCCGGATCCTGGTGGCCAGCGACTCCTTCGCCGGCTGGGCCGGCTTCGCGGTGACGGACGCCGTCGAGGAGGCACTGGGTGTCCCGGCGTTCCTGGACAACGACGTCAACGCCTTCCTCTACGGCGAGGTGTCCGGCGGCGCCGTGCGCGGCGAGTCGGACGTCCTCGGGATGACGCTGGGCACCGGGGTCGGCGGCGCGCTGTGGACCGGCGGCGCGCTGTTCGCCGGGCCGCACGGTGCGGCCGGCGAGATCGGGCACATCCCCGGCTTCGGTGATCTGCTCTGCTCGTGCGGCGGCCGGGGCCATCTGGAGACCCTGGCCTCCGGCCGTTCCATCGGCGCCCGTTACGCGGACCGCACCGGCCGCCGACTGACCGCCCGCGAGGTCGCGCAGGCCGCCGGCCGCGGTGACCAGGACGCCCTCGCGGTGTACCGGGCCGCCGGTGCCGGGATCGCACGGGCGATCGTGATGACAGCGGGCGTCGTGGACATCACCACGGTGGTGGTCGGCGGCGGGGTCAGCCACGCCTGGCCCTTGCTGAACCCCCTCATCCTGGCGTCGCTGGCCGCCGACCCGCCGGTCAGCGGCCACCCTGTCCGGCTGGTCAGGGCCGCCCTGGGGGCCGACGCCGTACCGGTCGGCGCCGCGGCACGGGTGCGACAGGAACTCGCGACGGGGGTCGAAGTCTGAGGAGGCCGGTCGGGGGTCCCGCACCTACGCTCCGATGCCTCTCCGATGGCTGTCGAGCCCGGATACGCCGCGGCCTCGCGGATCCGGGCTTGCGCAGGACGACATGGTTGCCGCGGCTGTTCACGACCATGCAGGGCGTCGCCCGCGGCTCCGACCGGAGCGACATCGACATCGTCGTGCCCGCCTTCGGCCGGGCGGCTCTCCTCGCCGGTCGTCACCGTGAGGAGGCCGGAGCCCGCGTCGCGCCGGGTCGGTGCACACACCGTCGTACCTCGGCATGATGGCGGCGTGCACGGTGCGGGCCCTCGCCGGGGGCTGTCGGCGGGCGACGTCCGGGGCGATCAAGGCGCCCGTCCGGGGCTGTCAGTGAGCCGCGTCCAGCGCCGCCCGCTGCTCCGCGGTCAGCTCCAGGTCCACCGCGGCCAGGCTCTCGTCCAGCTGCGCGACCGAGGAGGCCCCGACCAGCGGGACGAACGGGATGTCGCCGCCGATGAGCCAGGCCAGCACCACCTGGTTGACGGTCGCCCCGGTCTCCTCGGCCACCGCCCGCAGCGCCGCCTGCCGGACGGGGGTGCCCGGGTGGTCGAACTCCGGGCCCAGCGGCTTGTCCGCGCGGACGTAGGCCCCGGCCAGCAGCGGTGAGTAGGCCACCGGCACGAGCGAGGGCTCGTCCCGCAGATAGCTGAGCAGGTCCCCGCCCGCCACGCCCTCCTGGCCGTCGGGGGAACGCCGGCTCGGCGCGTCCGTGCGCCTGCGCAGATAGGTGTGGTGGTACTGGAGGACGTCGTACCCCGGCAGCCCGGCGTCCGCCGCGATCCTGCGGGCGCGTTCCACCTGCCACGCCCAGTGGTTGCTCACCCCGAGCAGGCCGACGGTGCCTTCGGTGACCAGTTCCGCGAAGGCCTCGACGGTCTCCGCCATCGGCACGCTCCGGTCCTGGACATGCGCGTACAGCAGATCCAGCCTGTCCACGCCGAGATGCTCCCGGCTGCGCTCCGCGGACTCCCGTATCACCTGGGCCGAGAGCCCTTCGATGCCTTGGGAGAAATCGGTGGCCGGGACGTTCGGCCGCCCCCCGAGCTTGGTGGCGATGACGATCTCGTCCCCGACACCGCGGCTGCGGCGCCAGCGGCCGAGCAGCTGCTCGCTCTCCCCGCCCCGGGTGCCGTTGATCCAGAACGCGTAGTTGTCGGACGTGTCGATGAAGGTTCCGCCGGCCTCGGCGTACCGGTCGAGAATCGCGAACGACGTCGCCTCGTCGGTGCGTGTGCCCATCAGCATCGCGCCGAGGCTGAGCACACTCACCTCCCGGCGGCCGGCGGGGTCGGTGCCGATGGTGCGGTATCGCATGCGGGGTCCTTTCCCAACTGCCCGTGTCTGTACGGGCGTCGACGGGGAGTCTGCATGTTGGAGCGCGCTCCATGTCAACGGGCGCAAGAGGGGCGGCGCACACAGCCGTGCGCGGGCAGTGTCCGCGGGGCCCATGGGCGCGGCGGACAACTGCTCATAGCGTCCGCCCCGCACTCGCCCGCATCGGACAGCCCCCACTGTCCGGACCTCACTCAGGGAGGCACCCGTGCGCCCATCGACCCTGCGACGCCTGCTCCGGCGCGTCGCGACCACGGCCGCCCTCGCCCTCGTCACGGCGACGACGAGCACCGTCGCAGCCGTACAGCCGGCCGCTGCCGCCGGCGGTCTGCAGCAGGTCACCGGCTTCGGCTCGAACCCCGGCAACCTCCGGATGTACGAGTACGCCCCGGCGGATCTGGCCGCCGACGCGCCGCTGGTGATCGCCCTGCACGGCTGCACGCAGACCGCCGACGACTACTACACGAACTCGGGCTGGCCGAAGTACGCCGATCTGTGGGGCTTCGCCGTGGTCTTCCCGCAGACCACGTCCGCCAACAACGCGCTGTCCTGCTTCGGCTGGTTCGACCCGGCCGAGGACACCCGGGGCAGGGGCGAGGCCGCCTCGATCGTGCAGATGGTCGAGTACGCGAAGCAGCAGTACGGCTCGGACGCCCGCCGGGTGTACGTCACCGGCCTCTCGGCGGGCGGCGGGATGACGGCCGACCTGCTGGCGGCGTACCCGGACGTGTTCGCGGGCGGTTCCGTGGCCTCGGGCCTGCCCGCCCAGTGCGCGACGAGCCAGTCCGCCGCGTCCGGCTGCCAGACGGGCCCGCAGAAACTGACACCCGCGCAGTGGGGCGACAAGGTACGCGGCTCCTACCCCGGCTACTCGGGCCCCTGGCCCCGCGTGGCGATCTGGCAGGGCACCTCCGACTACACCGTGTACCCCGCCAACGCCACGGCCCTGCGCGACCAGTGGACCGACGTCTGGGGCATCGGCCAGACCCCGTCGTCCACGGACTCGCTCCCCGGGAACACGACGCGCAGCGTCTACGACGACGCCTCCGGAAGGCCCGCCGTGGTGACGTACTCCGTCTCCGGCATGGGCCACGGCCTGGCGGTGGGTCCGGGATCGGGCACCGACCAGTGCGGTACGACCGCCGCGTACTTCCTGAACGCCATCTGCTCGACGTACCACACCGGCGTCTTCTGGGGCCTGGACCGGGGCGCACCCGGCGGCGGCGGACAACTCCCCGCCCCGTCCGGCCTCCAGGTCGCGTCCGTCACCGCGAACAGCGCCTCGCTGTCCTGGAACGCGGTCCCGGGCGCGGCCTCCTACACGGTCCACCGCGACGGCGCGAAGGTCGCCTCCCCCGCCTCCACGACGTACACGGACACGGGGCTCGCGGCCGGCACCGCCTACCGGTACACCGTGACGGCGGTGGACGGATCGGGCACGTCCGGCGCCGCCTCACCGCCGGTGACGGCGACCACCGACGGCTCCGCACCCGCGCGCTGCTTCACGGCGACGAACTACGCGCAGGTGACGGCGGGGAGGGCGCACACCACGGGCGGGTACGTGTACGCCAACGGCTCGGGCGAGGACATGGGCCTGTACAACGTCTTCGTCACGCACACGCTGAAGGAGTCGCCGGCAGGGTATTTCGTGGTCGCGGACCGTGGCTGCACGGCCGGTTGAACCGGGTCCGCGATCGGGCGGGTATCGCGGGGCGGAGACGTCGTGGCCGCGCCGGGCAATCCCGTCGCCATGACATCGTCGTACTCACTCACGACTTCCGGAACACGGGCTGCACCGATTGTCGTCGCAGGCGGTTTCCTTTCGTGCCTATCAGGACTACCGACGATTTCGTCCCGTGCTGTCCTTCGATGCCGGCGTGCGACCCGTCCGCCCCCTCGCCATGGGGATCAAGGCGGCCCAGAAGCCCGCACACTTCGCGAACTCCCGGCCGACTATCGGTACATCGGCATCGAAATCAGCCAACTCACCATTGAGGAGACCGTTTCACGGAGGAAGGCCGCGCGTTCCGGGATCCGCGGTCTCCCACATTCGGCTTGTTTTGCGTTTATTCATGTTCGTGTGCGCCATGGTGCGTGACACCCTTGGGCGGTGCTGCTCACGGATCAGGAACACCGCATCGAATTACGCCCGCTGCGCTATCAGTTCCCGGTGGTCGTCGGCGACCGGTACGACGACAACTGGTTGGTCGTCGAGGGTGAGGTGACCACACCCGAGGCCAGTTGGTCCTTCACCGACCCGTGCCTGCTGACCGGCGAGGCCCGTCAGATATCGCCGTGGCTGCGTGCGGCCGGAGGCGAGACGCTGACGGGCGCGCTGCCGGATCTCGCCTTCCTGGAGCCCGTTCTGTCCTTCAGCCACGCCGCCGGGGACCACGGCGCCGGGGCGGTCCGCGTGCACCTCTGCTACGAGGCGTCGCCCGCGTGGCGGGACGGCGACAAGGGACAGGACGAGTACGTCATCGAGATCAGGACCAGCACCGAGGAACTGCGCCGGGCCGCGGACGAATGGGACCGCCGCCTGGCACCTTTCCCCTCCCGCTGATCCGGACGCGCCCGCCCGCCTCCGGGCCGGCTCGCAGGCCGTTTCCCGCAACACCCCTCCCGAAGGGACGTCCGCATGCCGGATGCATGCGGACGTCCCGACGACGCGGCGAGGTGCCGAAGCCGTCGTCGTGCGCCCGCCGGGGGGGGCAACCCTCAGTCCTCCGGCGGGAAGACGACCTCCCCCGAGCCGGCCAGCGTGATCGTGATCGCCTCGACCGGGCATCCCTCGGCCGCCGCGAGCACCTGTTCGTTGGCGTCGGTCTCCGGGGCCGACGGACGGGACTGCCGGGCGGAATCCAGCGCGAATCCCCCCGGGGCGTGGTTCACACACATTCCGGAACCGATGCAGATCCCGCGGTCGACCTCCACGGCCCAGCGGTCGCCCATCACGCCCCCTCGTATCCGGCCGGCAGGTGAATCATCTTGTGCTCGAAGTACTCGGCGTATCCCTCGGGCCCGAACTCCCGGCCCAGACCGGAGTTCTTGTAACCGCCGAACGGACCGAGCATGTCGAGACTGAAGGTGTTGACGCTGTACGTGCCCGTTCTGACCCGGCGGGCGATGTCGATGCCGCGTTCGGTGTCGGCGGTCCAGACACTGCCGCTGAGGCCGTACTCGGAGTCGTTGGCGATCCGTACGGCCTCGTCCTCGTCACCGTACGGCAGGAGGCAGATGACGGGACCGAAGATCTCCTCGCGGGCGACGCGCATGGAGTTGTCGACGTCACCGAAGAGGGTCGGCTCCACGTACCAGCCCCGGTCCTGTGACGCCGGACGTCCGCCGCCGGTGAGGATCTTGGCGCCCTCGTCCTGGCCGATCCTGATGTAGTCGAGCGACCGCTGCTGCTGGCGCCGCGCGACGAGGGGGCCGAGTTCGGTGGCGGGGTCGAGCGGGTCGCCGACCCGCAGCGCGCTCGCGGCGGCGGCGAACGCCTCGGCCGTCTCGTCGTAGCGGGAGCGCGGGACGAGGATGCGGGTCTGGGCGACGCACGCCTGGCCGTTGATCATCCAGGCGAAGGGGACGATCCCGGCGACGGCCGTCCCCGGATCGGCGTCCGGGAGGATCACGGCGGCGGACTTGCCGCCCAGTTCCAGTGTGACCCGGGTGAGGTTGCGGGACGCGACCTCCATCACCCGCCGCCCGGCGGCCACGGACCCGGTGAACGACACCTTGTCGACGCCGGGGTGCCCCACCAGGTACTCGCTGACCTCGCGGTCGGCGGGCAGGATCGACAGCACCCCCTCCGGCAGCCCGGCCTCGGCCACGATGTCGGCCAGGATGTAGGCGTCCAGAGGGGATTCGGGCGAGACCTTGAGCACGGCGGAGCAGCCGGCCAGCAGCGCGGGCGCGAGCTTCGCGGCGGCGGTGAACTGCGGAACGTTCCACGGCACCACGGCCGCGACCACCCCGACCGGCTCCCGGCGCACCAGCAGCGGACCGAGAGCCCCGTCCCGGCGCTCCTCGTACGGGAAGGTGCGGGCGACGGTGATCGCCGCGTCCCACACCATCATCGCGGCGAGCGCCTGCACCATGACGCTCGACGTGTACGGGGTGCCGTTCTCCGAACTGATGACCCGGGCGATCTCCTCGTACCGCACCGCGAACGCGTCCTTGATCCGGGTGATCACCGCGATCCGCTCGTCCAGGGCCATCCGCGGCCAGGGCCCCTCGTCGAACGCCCGCCGGGCGGCGGCGACGGCCCGGTCCACGTCCCCCTCGCAGGCGTGCGGCACCCGGCCGATGACCTGTTCGGTGTGGGGCGACACGACCTCGATGACATCCCGGCCCAGCGGATCGACCAACTCCCCGCCGATGAACAGTTTTCCGTGTTCGACAAGCTCGGTCATGGCTGCTGCCTCCCGCGACCCGGCACGTTACCTGACTCTGTGTCAGAACTGATACCAGTTCCAGTTCCAGGAGTCCACGGCTTCGACGACGCGCGCGGCCGGACGGCCGTCGTCGCGCCACCCGGGCTTTCGCGACAGGCCCCTCGCTTCCACGGCGTGCCGCACGGGTAGGGACGAGAACGACCACGTCCCCCACGCACCCGCTCCAGACGTTCCGAATTCCACCAGCTCAGAAGGGAATCACGTGCACACCCCATCCCGCACCGAACCGAATCGCCCATCCACCCCCGGGCCAGGAACCTCCGAACACCCCCTCGTGGGCGCCTGGTTGCTGAGCACCGTCGCCATCATGGACGCCTCCGGCGACACGCTCGAACACCCCCTCGGGCAGAGTCCGACAGGGCTGATCACCTACACCGCCGACGGCCACATGTCGGTGAGCATGCTGAACCCGGACCCCGAGTCCGCCCCGGAGGGGGCGGCCGGACCGGTCGACACCGCGACCCTGTTCAGGACTTCTCCGTACCTGGGGTACGCGGGCACCTACGAGGTGACGGGCGACCGGGTCGTCCACCATCTGCACGTGGCATCCCTGCGCCCATGGGTCGGCACCACTCAGGAGCGCCGATGGCGGGTGGAGGGGGACCGATTAACCCTGCTCCCCCCGACCGAGGGAACCGGCGACGGCGCGCGCACCCCGCGACTCGTGTGGCACCGGCCGGCCACGGACGCCGCTTGATCGACGAGTGATCCGGGTCACCGGCCGGTGACCCGGATCCACCGCCCGGCGCGGGGCTCCGGCCGTACGGACCGCCCCGCGCCGACGCATGGACCGTGGCCCGCGCGGCGCAGGACGCACACGGGCCACGGGCCACGGGCAAGAACGTGGGGCGGCCCGCGCCCGGCATCCCACCGGCGCGGCCGCCCCGCGGGCCGTCGGCGGCCGTCCCGCGATCCCGGGCACTCCGAACTCCCCGGCTGCGCAGGGCAGATGGACGTACCGACAGATGGTCGACCGGGGCTACTACTGAAACAAGTTCTCGTTACAGTGGGCGCGGTGCGCCGCACACCCGTACGTCCGGTGCGCCGACCAGGCCTCGAAGAGAGATGGGGAGCCCATGACGCAGGTGACCGACCATGGCGGGGGCGTGCACAGCATCAAGGTCCCCATCCCGGACAATCCGCTCGGCCACACCCTCGTCCATGTCCTCGACACCGGTCGCGGGCCGGTCCTGATCGACACGGGCTGGGACGATCCGGAGGCGTGGGACACCCTCACCGCCGGGCTCGACGCCATCGGTACGGGCATCGGCGACATCCACGGGGTGGTCATCACCCATCACCATCCCGACCACCACGGCCTCTCCGGTCAGGTGCGCGAGGCGTCCGGGGCCTGGATCGCCATGCACGCGGCGGACGCCGCGATCGTGCGACGCACCCGTGAGGCCCGGCCCGGCACCTGGCTGTCGTACCTCCTGACGAAGCTCACCGCGGTCGGTGCGCCCGAGGAGCATCTCGCGCCGCTGCGGGCCGCGGTCGAGGGCGGTCGGATGCGCACGCTGCCGGGGCTGCGGTCCGCGCTCCCGGACCGGGAGATCGTTCCGGGTGAGCTCCTCGACCTGGCGGGCCGCCGACTGCGGGCGATCTGGACTCCGGGGCACACGCCCGGTCATGTCTGTCTGCATCTGGAGGAGGAGCATCCGGGGAATCTGCCGGGCCGGGGGCGCCTGTTCTCGGGGGATCATCTGCTGCCGGGGATCAGCCCGCACATCGGGCTGTACGAGGACCCGGACGCCGCGCAGGGCGCCGCCCCCGCCGCCGGGGGAGACCCCATCGGTGACTACCTCGGCTCGCTGGAGCACATCGGCCGGCTCGGCGTGGCGGAGGTGCTGCCCGCCCACCAGTACGCGTTCACGGACGCCGCGGGGCGCGTACGGGAACTCCTGGACCATCACGAGGAGCGGCTGACCGGACTGCTCAAGCTGCTGGCCGCACCGCTCACGCCGTGGGAGCTGGCCGAGCGGATGGAGTGGAACCGGCCGTGGGAGCAGATCTCGCACGGTTCGCGGAACATCGCCGTCTCGGAGGCCGAGGCTCACCTGCGGCGTCTGGTCAGGCTGGGGCGCGCGGAGGCGGTGGCGGGGAGCGAGCCGGTGACGTACATCGCGGTGTGAAGGGCGCGGCGGGCCGTCGGGCGGGGGGCTCGTCCGGCCTCTCCCGGGCGCTCGGGCTCCGGCACGGGCCGGGCTTCCGGCAGGCGCGGTGAACCGTCGCCCGCCGGGGGCCGCACCGGGCCGCCGGCCGTCCCGTGGGGGACGGGCCCCGGACGGCCCCGGAACCCGTCCGACCCCGCCCGGTAGAGTGTGCGGGTCGTCATCATGCCCGTTCAGGGGGAAGCCGGTGCGAATCCGGCGCTGACCACGCAGCCGTGAACCGTCGTCGCAGACGGTGAGTCGGAATGCCCTGTCCCCGGTCGTGACCGGCTCGCGACCTCCGGAACCCCGGTGGTCGGCACCGTCGAGGTATACGGAGCCGGAGCCTGGTGCCTGAGCGTGCCTGTGCCCGGTTCCCCGCAGGAGAGGCCCCGCCCGCCATGACCGTACGCCGCAGCGCGGCAACGCTCGCCGCCATCGCCACCGTGCTCTGTGCGGCCGCTGCCCCGGTCGCGGTGGCGGCGCCGTCCCCCTCCCCTTCACCGTCCGTCGCCCTGCCGTCCGGGCTGTACGGCACGAAGGACCCGACCTACGACGGTGTCTGGCGGCAGTCGCTGGCCTTCCTCGCCCAGCGGCTGGAGGGCGTCACGCCCGCCACGGAGTCGGTGGACTGGCTGATCGCCCAGCAGTGCGGCAACGGCGCCTACGCCGCGTACCGGCCCGACGTCTCCCGGCCCTGCACCGAGAAGACGGTGCTGGACACCAATGCCACCGCGGCCGCCGTCCAGGCGTTCGTCGAGGTGGGCGGGCACCGGGACACCGTGAACAACTCGGTCCGCTGGCTGAAGTCCGTACAGAACGAGGACGGCGGCTGGGGCTACACCGCCGGCGCGCCCAGCGACGCCAACTCCACCTCGCTGGTGATCGGCGCCCTCGCCCGGCAGGGCCAGCGGCTCGCGGACATCACCACACCGGGCGGCAAGACCCCCTACTCCCCGCTGCTCGCGCTCGCGATCCCGTGCGGCGGCAAGGACGGCGGCGCCTTCGCCTACCAGCCCGACAAGGCCGGCAAGCTCGCCGCCAACGCGGACGCCACCGCGGCCGCCGTGCTCGGCACGATGGGCAAGGCGCTGGCCGTCGGGAACAACGCCGCGGTCAAGGGGACCAGCTGCCACCCGGGGTCCGATCCCACGCCCGAGCAGGCCGCCCAGAACGGCGCCCACTACCTCGCGAACGCCCTCGCCACGAGCGGCCACCTCGACCTGGCCCCGATGCCCGGCGCCACCGACACCACCCCGCAGCCCGACTTCGGCAACACCGCGGACGCGGTCGTCGCCCTGTCCGCCGCGGGCCACCAGGACAAGGCCGCCAAGGCCGTGGCCTGGCTGAAGAAGAACTCCGGCCCCTGGGCCGAGCAGAACGGTCCCGCCGCCTACGCGCAGCTGGTCCTGGCCGCGCACGCGACCGGCTCCGACGCGCGCGACTTCAACGGCGTCGACCTCGTCGACCGGCTGAACGCGACCGGTCCCACGCCCGCGGCCGTCACGACGCCCGACCCGTCCGCCGACACCGGGTACGAGGCCACGGAGAAGGACCAGGTGCACAGCGGCGACGACGTGATCGGTGGCGTGTGGTGGTTCATCGGCATCGGCCTCGTCGTCGCCGCGGCCGCGGCCTTCCTGATCAGCGGTCGGCGCAAGAACCGGCAGCTGTGAGGCGGGCGGGAAGGGCCACCGCGCTGCTGGTGGCCCTGGCTGCCGTCCTGACCGTGCTCGGCGCGGGGACGGCCCAGGCGGCCGGCTACCGGTACTGGTCGTTCTGGGAGAGCTCCGGCACCGGCTGGACGTACGCCACCCAGGGCCCCTCCCTGGTCCGGCCGGACGACGGCACGGTGCAGGGCTTCCGGTTCTCGGTCAGCGAGGACTCCCAGGACTCGGCGAAGCCGCGCCGCTCCCCCGATTTCGCGAAGATCTGCGCGGACACCCCGGCCCAGGACGGCACCAAGCGGGTCGCGCTGGTCATCGACCCGGGTACGGCGGCGGACGCCCCGGCCGACGAGACGCCGCCCGCCCCGCGTACCGCGTGCGCGCGGGTCGCCCCGGACGCGAGCACCGCCGAGGCGCTCGCCTCGGTGGCCGGACCGCTGCGTTACAGCAGCGACGCGCTGCTCTGCGCCATCTCCGGCTATCCGGGCTCGGGCTGCGGCGAACAGGTCTCGGGCGACGGCCACGCGACACCTTCCGCGGCGGCGTCCCCGGGCGCCTCCGCCCCCGCCGCCGCCTCCGCCGGGTCGGGCGGCTCCGGCGGCGGGCCGTCCGCCGGGGTGCTCGTCGGCGTCGGCGCCGTTCTCCTCCTCGGCATCGCCGCAGTCGTGCAGGCCCGCCGCCGCCGCGGATGACCGCCCCGACCAGCGGCCCGGTGACCGGCGCCACCGGCACCGTCCGGCCGCACCGGCCGCTGCGCGCCCCCGGGGCGACCCGGAGCAACGCCCTGCCCGCCGGGGCCTGGTGGCTGTGGGCGCTCGGTCTCGCCACCGCCGCGTCCCGGACCACCAATCCACTGCTGCTCGGGCTGCTGGTGGGGGTCGCGGGCTATGTGGTCGCGGCGCGCCGCACGGACGCGCCGTGGGCCCGTTCGTACGGGGCGTTCATCAAGATCGGGTTGTTCGTCGTCGGTGTGCGGCTGGTCTTCTCGGTCTTCCTCGGTTCGCCGATCCCCGGGACGCATCCGGTGTTCACGCTCCCCGAGGTGCCGCTGCCCGACTGGGCGAAGGGCGTCAGGATCGGCGGCCGGGTCACCGCCGAGCAACTGGTCTTCGCGCTGTACGACGGGGCGAAGCTGGCGACCCTGCTGATCTGCCTCGGTGCGGCGAACTCGCTCGCCAACCCGGCCCGGCTGCTGAAGTCGCTGCCGGGTGCGCTGTACGAGGCGGGGGTCGCCGTCGTCGTCGCCATGACGTTCGCGCCGAACATGGTCGCCGACGTGGCGCGGCTGCGCACCGCACGGCGGCTGCGGGGCCGTCCGACCGGTGGCGTCAAGGCGGTGCTCCAGATCGGACTGCCGGTCCTGGAGGGTGCGTTGGAGCGGTCGGTGGCGGTGGCGGCCTCGATGGACGCGCGCGGATACGGGCGCACGGCCCAGGTCCCGCCCGCCGTCCGGCACACCACGAACGTCCTCACGCTCGGCGGACTGCTCGGAGTGTGCGCGGGCACGTACGGGCTGCTGGCCGCGCAGGGCGCGGTGTACGGACTGCCGCTGCTGATCGCCGGGCTGGTCGCCGCGATGGCCGGGCTGCGGCTCGGCGGGGCCCGCTCGGTCCGCACCCGCTACCGGCCCGACCGGTGGGGTGTGCGGGCCTGGCTGGTGGCGGGTTCGGGGGTCGCCGTGGCCGTGGCGATGGTCTGGGCGGGCGGTGTCGACGCGGAGGCGCTGCGGCCGGGCGTCGTACCGCTGGCCGCGCCGGTGCTTCCGCTGTGGCCCGCGGCGGCGGTGCTGATCGGGCTGTTGCCCGCCGTGGTGGCGCCCGTGCCGCCCCCGGTGGGCGCCCCGCATTCCAAGGAGAGCCAGTGATCCGGTTCGAGCATGTCTCGGTGCGCTACGAGGGCACCGAGCGCCCCACCCTGTCCGGGGTCGATCTGACCGTCCCGGAGGGCGAGTTGGTGCTGCTCGTCGGCCCGTCCGGGGTCGGCAAGTCGACGCTGCTGGGCGCCGTTTCCGGCCTGGTGCCGCACTTCACCGGCGGCACGCTGAGCGGCCGGGTCACGGTCGACGGGCGCGACACCCGTACCCACAAACCACGCGAACTCGCCGATCTGGTCGGCACGGTGGGTCAGGACCCGCTCTCCCACTTCGTCACCGACACGGTCGAGGACGAGCTGGCGTACGGGATGGAGTCGCTGGGTCTGGCCCCCGACGTGATGCGGCGGCGGGTCGAGGAGACCCTCGACCTGCTGGGTCTGGCCGGGCTGCGCGACCGGCCGATCGCCACGCTCTCCGGCGGCCAGCAGCAGCGGGTCGCGATCGGCTCGGTGCTCACCCCGCACCCGAAGGTCCTGGTCCTCGACGAGCCGACGTCCGCGCTGGACCCGGCGGCGGCCGAGGAGGTCCTCGCCGTGCTCCAGCGGCTGGTGCACGACCTCGGTACGACGGTCCTGATGGCGGAGCACCGGCTGGAGCGGGTGGTGCAGTACGCGGACCAGGTCGTCCTGCTGCCGTCACCGGGCGCGGCACCGGTCATGGGCGCGCCCGCGGAGATCATGGCCGTCTCCCCGGTCCACCCGCCGGTCGTCGCGCTGGGCCGGCTGGCGGGCTGGGAACCGCTGCCGCTCTCGGTCCGCGACGCCCGGCGCCGCGCGGCCGGTCTGCGCGAACGGCTGGCGTCGGCACGGCCGCCCGCCGCGCCGTCCGGACCGGCCGGGACCGCGGTGGCCCCGCTGCCCGCCGTCCCCGCACCGGCGCGGCACGGTGCCCTCGCCCGGCTGCTGGGCCGCGGCGCCCGGACCACCACCGCCGCTCCCGGTCCCGTGGGCGACATCCCGGCCCGCGTCGAGCGGCTCGGCGTACGGCGTGGACGCGTCGAGGCGCTGCGCGGGGTGACGCTCACCGTCGCCGCCGGCGAGACGGTCGCCCTGATGGGCCGCAACGGTGCGGGCAAATCCACCCTGCTGGCCGCGCTCGTGGGGATGGTCGAGCCCACCACCGGCACCGTCCTCGTCGGCGGCCGGACCCCGCACCGCACGCAGCCGCGCGAGATGGTGCGCCGGGTCGGGCTCGTACCGCAGGAGCCGCGCGATCTGCTGTACGCGGACACGGTCGCCGCCGAGTGCGCCGCGGCCGACGCCGACGCGGGCGCCGCGGCGGGCAGTTGCCGGGCCCTGGTCTCCGAGCTGCTGCCCGGTGTGCCGGACGACACCCACCCCCGTGATCTGTCCGAGGGCCAGCGGCTCGCGCTCGCCCTGGCCGTCGTGCTCACCGCGAGACCTCCACTGCTGCTCCTGGACGAGCCGACCCGGGGCCTGGACTACGCGGCGAAGGCCCGGCTGGTCACGGTGCTGCGCGCGCTCGCGGCCGAGGGCCACGCGATCGTCCTGGCCACGCACGACGTGGAGCTCGCCGCCGAGCTGGCGCACCGCGTGGTGATACTCGCCGACGGGGAGATCGTCGCGGACGGGGAGACCCGGCAGGTGGTGGTCTCCTCCCCGGCGTTCGCCCCGCAGACCGCGAAGATCCTCGCCCCGCAGGAGTGGCTGACCGTGACACAGGTGCGTCGCGCACTGGGAGCCGGGGCATGAGCACGAAGGCCGGCGAGAAGGGCCGCACCACAAACCGGCGCCCGGTACGGCCGATCCGTCTGGGGCCGCGCGCGATCGCCGCGCTCGTCCTGATCAGCGCGATCGGCGTGGTCGCGTTCGGCTGGCCGCTGCTGGCCGGCGCGGACTCCGGTCTGGCGCACTCCCGGGACGCGCCGTGGCTGTTCGCCGCGCTGCTGCCGCTGCTGGTCGGCGTGGTCGTCGCGGTGATCGCGGACTCTGGCCTCGACGCGAAGGCGGTGGCGATGCTGGGGGTGCTGGCGGCGGTCGGCGCCGCGCTGCGTCCACTGGGCGCGGGCACGGCGGGGCTGGAACCGATGTTCTTCCTGATGGTGCTGAGCGGCCGGGTGCTCGGGCCCGGCTTCGGCTTCGTGCTCGGCTCGGTGACGATGTTCGCCTCCGCGCTGCTCACCGGCGGAGTGGGGCCGTGGATGCCGTTCCAGATGCTGTCGATGGGCTGGTTCACGATGGGCGCGGGCCTGCTGCCGGGGCCGGACCGGCTGCGCGGTCGGGCCGAGTCGCTGATGCTCGCGGTGTACGGGTTCGTGGCGGCGTTCGCGTACGGCACGGTGATGAACCTGTACGGCTGGACGATCGTGCCCGGTCTCGGTTCGGGGATCTCGTTCCACGCGGGTGACCCGCTGGCGGAGAACCTGGTCCGCTTCCTCGCGTACTGCACGGCGACCTCGCTCGGCTGGGACCTGGGCCGGGCCGTACTCACCGTGGTGCTGACCCTCGCCATCGGCCCGACGCTGCTGAAGGCGCTGCGCCGGGCCACGCGCCGGGCCGCCTTCGAGGCCCGGGTCACATTCGACGCCTCCGGTGGGTGAGGGCTCCCACAGGGCGTTGGTCCTCCACGAAGCCGGGTAGTGGCCCCGCGGCCGCGGTGGGCACCGTCCCGCATCGGCTCCGACCTGCTCAGGAGCCCTTCGGGGTGGTCCGGACCGTGCGGGACCTTCGGCTCCGGGTGCGAGACGGGTTCGTACCGGAGGTCGTTGCCACGACCGAAAGCCGCCGCTCACACTGGATCACGTCGCCGAGCGCCGCCGGATCCCTCGCGAACGGACCGCGGTCGACGAAGACCGGTCCACCGCACGAGCGCACGATCCGGACCGGTCCGCGACTCCCCCGTACCCGACGTAAGGACTCCTGTGCCGTTCACCCGTGACATCCTCGCCCTGCCCCGCACCGCCCGCCGCAAGTCCGCCGTCGCCGGCACCGCCGTGCTTCTCGGCGCCACCGGTGTGGCCCTCGGCGTCACCCCGGCCGTGGCCGCACCGGCCACCGCGCCGACGGCCCTCGCGGCAGGCGCGCAGGACACGGCCAGGTCGATGATCGGCGACGCCGCGCAGTTCCGGTGCTTCAGCAACATCGTCCAGCGCGAGAGCAACTGGAACCCCGGTGCGACCAACGCCTCGTCCGGCGCGTACGGCCTCGTTCAGGCCCTGCCCGGTTCGAAGATGGCCTCCGCGGGCGCCGACTGGAGGACCAACCCCACGACCCAGATCAAGTGGGGCATGGACTACATGAAGTCCCGCTACGGCAGCCCGTGCGCCGCCTGGTCGTTCTGGCAGGCCAACCACTGGTACTGAGTCGGCGGCTCCCGAGCCCGCCCGAAGGCCCCGACCACCGGTCGGGGCCTTCGCCACGCCGCAGGACCGCTTCAAGACTTGGCAAACGGATTAGTTCATATAACTTGGCCAACATAATTACCCGTTGGTCCATCTAGGCGCATTTTGCTCAGCCGTCCGTTCCCGACGGCCGCCGGAGCGTTGTCACCTACGTGGAACCTCGTGAATTCTGGGATCGGAACACCGTCCTGGCGGAAGCTTTCTGTGCCAGCGACGAACGCATGCGTCAGGCACAGGCGTTGCTGGACGAGGCGCAGGCCGAGCGCAGCAGGACGCTCGCGGCATTCGCCGTCACGGTCGGCGACGACGGCTCGATCGCGGACTTGATGGGCCTCAACGAACGCGAGGTGCGATTAGCACGTCGCACGGTGGGTCGCACCGACGCGCGGTCGCTCGCCGAGGAACTCCTGCGGCGGCCGCCGCAGACGGCGCCGGAGCCAACGGAAGAACCCCCCGCGGTGCCCGAGATCCCATTGCCGCACCCGCGTGAGGAGATGGTCGTCCCGCCACCGGACATGGCACCGCCGGCCCCCGCCCCTGCCGCGGCAGCGCCCGTCGAGGTGGAGAACACGGTGTTCTGGTCGCCCAGCATGGACTCCGTGCTGCTGTGGAGCTGGGAGTCCGGCCTGGACCTGCAGACGGTCGCCGCCGAACTCGGCCTGGAGGTGAGGGCGCTGCTGATGCGCGTGCAGGAGCTCGCCAACGACGGGCTGCTCACGCTCGCGACCCCGGTCGCCGAGGTGAGCCGGTCCGGTCGGCACCGCCGCCACCACGAGGACGGGTACGCGGCACTGTTCAGCCCCACGGCCACCTTCCCCACCCACGTGCCGTACTGAGCGGGCGTCTTTGCCCGCCGCCCCCGCGGCGTGGATCCGGCCGGGACCCCGGCCGGATCCGCTCCCGCCGGCATCAGTGCCGCGCGGCGACCGTGTCGAACCAGCACACGATCTGGGGCCCCGACTTCATGTACGTGGTGTTGTGGTCGGTCGTCCCCTGGTCGACCACCCGGGCCCGCACACCACGCGCCGCCAGGTCGGCCGCGCAGTTGCGGGCGTTGGCGATCGGCACATCGGTGTCGCCCGACGAGGAGTACAGGCGCACGGGCACGTCCGGCTTCCAGGCACAGGTGCCGTCCTGGGCGCGCACCGCGGCCAGCAGAGCACCGGTGGGGTGCTGGACCTGCCGGTAGTAGTCGTCGGTGAGCAGTTCCTTCAGAGTGCCGGGCAGCGCCGGGATGATCTGCTCCTCGACGTGGTTGGTGTCGAACAGGTCGTCGACGATTCCGGCGTACGGCTCCCGGAATGCTTCGGAGGGATCCTTGTAGAGCGGGTGAATCCTGTTCTGCGCGGTGAGGAAGTACGTCATGTAGAAGATGCCGCTGATGTCGTTGACCCGGCCGTCGAACAGGGCGGGCATCTCGGCATGCTCGATGTCGTACGGCCCGGAGACGGGGGCGAGGGCACGGAGCCTGAAGTGCCGGTCGGCGCCGTTGTCGAGGGCTCTGCCCAGGGCCATCGCGACCTGGCCGCCCTGGGAGAAGCCGCTCGCGTACACGTCGCCGGTGAGCGGGCGGTCCAGCCGCTGGGCGGCGGTGCGGGAGGCCCGCAGCATGTCGACGGAGGCGGTGACGGCGGATTTGGTGTCCATGTACGGGTGGCGGCCCGGCCCCCTGCCGAGCCCGAGGTAGTCGGGGGCGGCGACGGCACGGCCCGCCGAGGCGTGGAGATAGGGGGCGAAGCGGCCGAAGTCCTCGCCGACGGACGGCGCGTAGTCGCGGTGGGCCATCGTGCCGTGGGTGTCGGAGACCAGGTCCAGTCGGTGCGGGCCGCCCTTGGGGAGGACGAGGAGTCCGGTGGCGGTGGTGGGGGCGCCCTGCGGGGTGACGGTGCGGTAGGTGATGCGGTAGGCCCGCAGGCCGTGGCGGACGGTGTCGGTCGCCATCCCCCCGGAGGCGAGGAAACGGGCCACGTCGGCGCGGCCGAGGTCGGCCACGGAGGTGAGGGACAGCAGGTCCCCCCTGTCTCGTGCCGTGACCGTGCGGGAGGACCCGGCCGCGTCGGCGGGCTGCTGGGCGACGGCGGGCGCGGTGCCGAGTGCGGCCAGGACGACCACGGTGGCGGCGGCCAGTCCGCGGCGGGCGGTGCGGCGTCGCTCGTTCCGAGTCGACTGGTGCGTCGAGCTGTTGTTTTCCATGCCCATGACGCTATGCAGCCGGACGCGGCACGGGTATCGGCCTGGGCCCCCGACCGGAGGTACACCTGACGACACCCCGGCCAGGGGCCTTCCCCGTCGGTGCGGTGTCGCAGCCGCCGAATCCCGCCCGCCGACTCGACGTCAGAGCCGCTGGATGATGGTGCCGGTGGCCAGCGCGCCGCCCGCGCACATCGTGATCAGCGCGAACTCCTTGTCCCGGCGCTCCAGTTCGTGCAGTGCCGTGGTGATCAGGCGGGCACCGGTGGCGCCCACCGGGTGGCCGAGGGCGATGGCCCCGCCGTTGACATTGACCTTCTCGAGGTCCTGCCCGAAGACCTGGGCCCAGCTCAGCACCACGGAGGCGAAGGCCTCGTTGATCTCGACGATGTCGATGTCCTTGAGCGACATCCCGGCCTTGCCGAGCACCGCGCGGGTCGCGTCGATCGGTCCGTCGAGGTGGAAGTGCGGGTCGGAGCCGACGAGCGCCTGGGCGACGATCCGGGCGCGCGGCTTGAGCTTGAGCGCGCGCGCCATCCGCTTGGACGCCCACATGATCGCGCAGGCGCCGTCGGATATCTGGGAGGAGTTGCCCGCGGTGTGGATCGCGGTGGGCATGACCGGCTTGAGCCGGCCGAGGCCCTCCATCGTGGTGTCCCGGAGCCCCTCGTCCCGGTCGACCAGACGCCACATTCCCTCACCGGCCGCCTGCTCCTCCTCGGTGGTCGGCACCTGTACCGCGTACGTCTCCCGTTTGAACCGCTCCTCGGCCCAGGCGACGGCCGCCCGCTCCTGCGAGATCAGCCCGAGCGAGTCGACGTTCTCCCGGGTCAGGCCGCGGTTGCGGGCGATGCGCTCGGCCGCCTCGAACTGGTTGGGCAGGTCGACGTTCCACTCGTCGGGCCAGGGCTTTCCCGGTCCGTGCTTGGAGCCGCTGCCCAGCGGCACCCGCGACATGGCCTCGACACCACAGCTGATGCCGATGTCGATCACTCCGGCCGCGACCATGTTGGCGACCATGTGCGAGGCCTGCTGCGAGGATCCGCACTGGCAGTCCACGGTGGTGGCGGCGGTCTCGTACGGAAGGCCCACGGTGAGCCAGGCGTTGCGGGCCGGATTCATGGACTGTTCGCCGGCGTGGGTGACCGTACCGCCGACGATCTGTTCCACGCAGTCGGCGTGGATGCCGGTGCGACCGAGAAGTTCCCGGTAGGTCTCGCCCAGCAGATAGGCGGGATGCAGATTGGCGAGCGCGCCTCCGCGCTTGCCGATGGGGGTGCGTACGGCTTCGACGATGACGGGTTCCGCGGCCATGAGCTCGTCCTCTCCTCGCCCTTCCGCAGGGGCGTCCCGGCGCCCACGGAGGGAACTAGTACGCGTTCTAGTTCTTCGAGCAGTCTTATGAGCCTTACCCCGGGTACGCAAGGGTCTTGCACGCACCTTGCGCCCGCTTCATACCTGCCTCACCCACTCTTCACGCAACAGATCGGGCCACCCCTCTTGCCAGTTGTAGAACTCGTTACTACGTTTCGGGCAACTTCTGATGGGTCGTCAGACATCGTTCGGGCGGCTCTCGGACCGACCTGGAGTTGCCGATGCCCTGCCCCCATCTGCCCGAAGGGTTCGACTTCACCGACCCCGACCTGCTCCAAGCCCGCATTCCGCACCCGGAGTTCGCACAGATGCGGCAGACCGCACCGGTCTGGTGGTGCACCCAGCCGGCCGGTATCTCCGGTTTCGACGACGAGGGCTACTGGGTCGTCACCCGGCACGCGGACGTCAAGTACGTCTCCACCCACCCCGAACTGTTCTCCTCGCACATCAATACGGCGGTCATCCGCTTCAACGAGTCGATCAGCCGCGACCAGATCGACGTCCAGAAGCTGATCATGCTGAACATGGACCCGCCCGAACACACCCGGGTCCGCCAGATCGTCCAGCGGGGCTTCACGCCCCGGGCGATCCGCTCCCTGGAACAGGCCCTCCGCAGCCGCGCCCGCTCGATCGTCGAGGCGGCTCTCGCCTCCGCCGACGACGACGGTTCGTTCGACTTCGTCACCAACATCGCCGTCGAACTGCCGCTCCAGGCCATCGCCGAGCTCATCGGCGTACCGCAGGAGGACCGGTCCAAGATCTTCGACTGGTCCAACAAGATGGCCGCGTACGACGATCCCGAGTACGCGATCACCGAGGAGGTCGGCACCGAGGCGGCCATGGAGATCGTCTCGTACTCGATGAACCTCGCGGCCGCCCGCAAGGAGTGCCCGGCCAAGGACATCGTCTCCCAACTGGTCGCCGCCGAGGGACAGGGGAACCTCTCCTCCGACGAGTTCGGCTTCTTCGTGATCCTGCTCGCCGTCGCCGGGAACGAGACCACCCGTAACGCCATCAGCCACGGCATGCACGCCTTCCTCACCCACCCCGACGAGTGGGAGCTGTACAAGCGCGAGCGACCGGGGACCACCGCCGAGGAGATCGTCCGCTGGGCCACTCCCGTGGTCTCCTTCCAGCGGACCGCCACCCAGGACCTCGAACTCGGCGGACAGCACATCAAGAAGGGCGACAGGGTCGGGCTGTTCTACTCCTCGGCCAACAACGACCCCGAGGTCTTCGAGAACCCGGAGACCTTCGACATCTCCCGCGATCCCAACCCCCACCTCGGCTTCGGCGGCGGCGGTCCGCACTTCTGCCTCGGCAAGTCCCTCGCGGTGATGGAGATCGACCTGATCTTCAACGCGATCGCCGACGTGCTGCCGGACCTGCGACTGGTCGGCGACCCCCGGCGGCTGCGCTCGGCCTGGCTCAACGGGATCAAGCAACTGCAGGTCAGCACCGCCGCACGCGGTGCGGGCATCGGTACCGCCGGGGACTGACGACCCTGTTCCGGCTTCGGACGGCGGGGGCCGCCTCCCTCACGCCCCGGCCCCCGCCGCCCGTACCGGAAGCCCCGTACCGCTCGAACCCCCACGCGGAACAAGCACATCCGCGCGAGGATCATGGCGGGAATGCACGATCTGCTCTCCGCCTTCGCCCCCATCTGGATCCTCACCGCCATCGGCTGCGCGGCCGGCCGCAGCGGTCTCCTCGGCGTTCAGGCGGAAGCGGTGCTCGGCCGGTTCGTCTTCCATGTGGCCATGCCTGCGGCCCTGTTCGTCATGGTTTCCGGGGCACGGCCGGCCGACTTCGCCGACGCGTCGATGGTGGCCTTCGCGGCGGGTACGACGCTGGTCTGCGGTCTCGGCTTCGTGGTGGCCAGCCGGTTCTTCGGCCGGGGCACGGCCGACCGGGCGATCGGCAGCATGACGGCCGGCTACGTCAATTCCGCCAATCTCGGCATCCCGGTGGCGGTCCAGGTCCTCGGTGACGCGTCGTTCGTCGCCCAGATCATCCTGTTCCAGGTGCTGTTGGTCTCTCCCGTGATCCTGACGCTGCTGGACGCGGGCACGGGGCAGGGGCCGGGTACCCGAAAGGGCGTCGTGCTCCGGCGGATGCTGACCATGCCGGTCCGCAACCCCGTCATCATGGCCTCGCTGCTGGGTGTCGTCGTCTCCGCGCTCGGAGTCCGGCTGCCGCACGCCCTCACCCACTCCTGCGACCTGCTCGGCGCCGCCGCGGTGCCGACGGCCCTGATCACGCTGGGCCTCTCCCTGAACGGCCGTCCGACCGACGGTCCGGCGACGGAACCCGCGAACGGCGGTGAGCGCGAAGAAGGAGCGGGGCGCACGCGGCGTGCGGAGGTCGTGGTGGCGGTTGCCCTCAAGACGCTGGTCCAGCCCCTGACCGCCTTCGTCGTCGGCGGCCCGCTGCTGCGTCTGCCGGACCATCAGCTGCTGGCCGTCGTGCTCTGCTCGGCGCTGCCGACTGCTCAGAACGCCTTCATCTACGCCCAGCAGTACGGCCTGGACACCCGCCCGGCCCGCAACTCGGTGGTGGCCTCGACCGTGGTGTCCATGGCCACGCTGTCCCTCGCCACCTGGGCCCTGGGGTCGGCCCCCTGAGCCGTTCGAGTGGCGGTCCGGCGCGGATGGACGGATGCTGGTCGAGCGGCGATCCATGCCGAAGGGGTGCGGGGAACGACGGGTTCGTCCCCGGTACCCCTTCGGCGCCTCGGGGTTCAGCACCCGGACGGCACTCTCCCGGGCGTGGTCACCTGCGTTTGCCGCCCACCGCGTCGCCGGTCGGCCTCGCGGCCGGACGCTGAACCGGAACCGCCAGGTCGTCCAGGGGTCCTGCCGCCGCCGGCACGGTCGGCAAGCGCAGCTTCCGGGGCCCCGACAGCAGGTGGGTCAGTCCGAAGCCGAGCGCGACGACGACCGCGCCGCCCACCGCGTCCAGCACCCAGTGATTGGCCGTGGCAATGATCGCGGAGACCGTGAACAACGGGTGCAGCAACCCCAGCGCCTTCATCCACACCTTCGGGGCCAGCATGACGACGACCACTGCGCACCAGAGCGACCAGCCGAAATGCAGCGAGGGCATCGCCGCGTACTGATTGGTCATCGAGGTCAGCGTTCCGTAGTCCGGCTTCGCGAAGTCCTGGACGCCGTGGACCGTGTCGATGAAGCCGAGCCCCGGCATCAACCGTGGAGGGGCCAGCGGACAGAGCCAGAAGCCGACCAGCGCGAGGAGTGTGGCGAAGCCGATGGAACTGCGGACCCAGCGGTAGTCCGCGGGACGCCGTACGTACAGCACGCCGAGGACCGTCAGCGGCACGATGAAGTGGAACGTCGAGTAGTAGAAGTCGAAGAAGTCCCTCAGCCGGACGACCTCGACGACCGCGTGGTTGGCCCAGTGCTCGATGTCGATGTGGAGCCACTGCTCCAGGGCATGGATCTGGCGGCCGTGGTGTTCGGCGGTGGCGCGGCCGGCCGTCGCCGCGAGCCTGACCTCCACGTACACGGAGTACACGACCCTGATCAGCAGCAGCTCCAGCAGCAGGTTGGGTCGGCCGAGCACCCGCCGCCGGAACGGCAGCAGGGGGACACGGCTCCAGCGGGCCGGGGCCAGAACGGCGTGGTCCGCGGGGATCGGCTGCTGCCAGTACGGCGAGGTGCGCGACAGGAACGGAGCGGCACAGGCCGCACCGAGCGCCGCGAGCAGCAGGGCGTTGTCGCGAACGGGGAAGAGCACCGGCATGCCCGGCAGCAGCATCTGCGCCGGCAGCGTGATCACGAGCACCACGACCCCGGGCCACATCAGCCGGTCGGAGGCCCGCCTGCCGACCCGGCCGACCACGGCGAGCAGCAGCCACAGCAGCTGGTGCTGCCAAGCGGTCGGGGAGACGGCGACGGCGACGCAGCCGGTCACGGCGACAGCGAGGAGCAGCTGCCCGTCGCGCGCGTACCGTACGGCTCGGCGCAGTCCGAGACAGCAGACGACGACGGCGAGCACCACGAACAGCACGATCTCGAACGGTCCCGCCAGTCCGAAACGGAGCAGCGCGCCGTGCAGGGACTGGTTGGCGAGGCTGTCCGGGTCGTCGCCGAGCCCGGCGCCCGCGACATGGTGCACCCAGTAGGTCCACGAGTCGCGTGGCATCGCGGCCCAGGCCAGCGCGGTGCAGGCGGCGAACGCGGCACTTCCGGTCACGGCCGCCCGCCTGCGGCCGGTGAGCCGGAACAGGATCGCGAAGAGCAGCACGGTCGGCTGGAGCGCGGCCGCGAGGCCGATCAGCAGACCCGAGGCGCGTTCTCCGCGCACCGTGAAACAGGCCAGCAGCACCAGCAGGACCGGCAGGATGCTGGTCTGCCCCAGGTGGAACGTGTTGCGGACCGGCAGGGAGAGCATCAGCAGGCTGATCGCGACAGGGGCGGCCGGCAGAGCGGCGCGGCGGGTGACCGGGCCCGGCAGCGCGCGGGCCGCGATGATGCCCAGGGCGGCGACGAGCAGCAGCGAACCGAAGGTCCAGGCGACACCCAGGCTCTGCTCCGCCGCCCTGGTCAGTGGCTTCAGCACCAGCCCGGCGAACGGCGTGCCGGTGAAGCGGTCGGTGTCGTACAGCGATCCCGTGACATGCAGGACACCGTTCTCACCGGTCCAGGTCTCCAGGTCGGTGAGCCGCTCCTCCGGCGGTTGCCGCAGCACCACCACCGCCTGCCGTACGGCCAGTGCGGCCACCACGATCCAGAGCAGGGCCCGAGCAGCCCTGGTCCTCGCCCCCGTCGCCGCGTCTCCGCTCACGCTGTGCTCCGCATTCGCCACGCTGCGCCGACCCTCCCGCCGTTTCGGTAGCCGTCCCTCGACCCGGGCGTGCTGTGAAACCTTCGCATTGCGCTATGAAATAGACACAATCCCCCATCTCTTCGCCTGACTGTCGTTCGCCTTTTCCCGAAAGAACGTCCGGAAGGGCAAACCGGTCGGGCGGCCGTGCCGGAACCGGACCGGTGGTTCCCACGTCCTCCCCCGTGTTCGTCGATCACGGGGGAGGAAGACGGGACATGCGATGCGCGGGCGGGAAGCGGAGCGCCGGGGACGAGGGGCGCTCATGGGCGGTTCGTGCGCTGTCGCTGGTGCTGATGCTGGTGTCGCTGCAGCTGGGATCGCTGATCAGCCCGGCCTACGCGTGCGGCTGCGGGGCGATGGTCCCGAGCAGGGCGACGCAGGTCTCGGTCGACCGGGAGACCTCGGTGGTGGACTGGGACGGCCGTACCGAGCAGATCGTCATGCGGCTCACGGTGCGCGGGGACGCCCCCGAGGCGGCCTGGATCATGCCGGTACCGCACCGGGCGAGCGTGGAGCTCGGTGATCCGTCACTCTTCTCCGAGCTGAGCACGCTGACCGCGCCGGTCCAGGCGACCAGGCACTACTTCTGGCCGCGCTCCGGGGACTGGCCGTTCGCCGGTTCGGACAACAGCGCGGACGGAGTCGGGGCTCCTTCGAGCGCCGCACCACCGGTCGAGGTGGTGGGCCGGGAACGGCTCGGCCCCTTCGATGTGGCGCGGCTGGCCGCGACCGACCCCGAGGCGCTGCAGAAATGGCTGCAGGACAACGGCTTCGAGCTGCCCGACCGGCTGGCGACGGCCCTCAAGCCCTATGTCGACCGGAAGTGGGAGTACGTCGCGATCCGCCTCGCTCCCCGGGACAAGCACAGTCCCCTCGGCGGCGACCTCGATCCGCTGCGGCTGCGCTTCGCCAGCGACCGGCCGGTGTACCCGATGCGGCTCTCGAAGCTCGCCTCGACGCCGCAGCAGCTGGGCCTGTACGTCCTGGCTGCGCACCGGATGGAGCCGCGCGGCACGATCGGCGGCGATGCGCCGCAGGTGACGTACGCGGGCAGGCTCGACCCCCGGTCCACGGGGGTCGACACCGGGGCGCTGGAGGGCGTCACGGGCGGCAGGCCGGTGTTCCTCACCGCGATCGAGCAGTCGTTCCCGCACCCGGAACGGATCGACGGCGACCACGAGCTGCGCGCGGCCGGGGCCGACACCCCGTACCGGACCATGGTGTACACGGACAGGCTGCTGACCGTGGGCGGCGTCCCCGCCTGGGTGCTGTCGCTGCTCGGGGCCGCGCTGGTGGCGGCCGGGGCGGCGCTGCTGGTGCTGCGGATCCGACGGCGGCGGCCGGTGGTACCTCCGCCACCGGTCGTGGTTCCGCCGCCGCTGGGGTGAGTGGCCGCTCCTCATCCGAACGCTTGCGTGTGGGGTGAATCGCCGCCTCCCCCGATCCGCCCCACCATCGATCCGGTCAGCTTCGCGGCCTGTATCTCCCTGTGGACCCCATCCCGTTTATCCGTTCGATCCCGCGTTCCCACCCGCGTCACAATGACCGGCATGACCTGGACCACGGCCCCCGAGCCCTTCGACTCCCCCGACGCCGCGCTGCTGCGTCGTGACTACTACGACGAGGTCGCCAGCCGCTACTGGGGGCGGCCCGCGACCGCCGGGGAGATCGACGAGGGGCTCACCGAAGACGGCGCCGACCGGCTGGTCCCGCCCACCGGACAGTTCGTCGTCGGCCGGTTCGGCGGGATGCCCGCGGCCTGCGCCGGACTGCTGGTGGTGGACACGGACGTCGCGGAGCTGACCCGGGTGTTCGTGCGCCCGGAGTTCCGCGGCACGGGCGGTGGCGGACTGCTCCTGGCGGCGGTCGAGAGCGCGGCACGCGGCTTCGGCGTACGCACGGTCAGGCTCGACACCCGCAACGACCTCGTCGAGGCACGGGGGCTCTACGCCAAGCACGGCTATCGGGAGGTCCCGGCGTTCCACCGGCGCCAGTACGCGGAACACTGGTTCGCCAAGGACCTCCGGCTCCGGGGCAGGCCGTAGCGGCTCGAACGGGCCACGCGAGCCGGGTGAAGCCGCTCAGACATGCCACGCGGGTCCGGCCGCGTGGTCCCGCCTCGGCTCGGGGCTGTGCGGCCGTTCCCTGCTCGACCCGTTCGTCTCGGCCGTCAGTTCCGCCACGAGTGCGACCAGGTCGGTCGGCCGGTCCGGCCCCCACCAGTCGCCCAGCAGCTCGGCCATCGACCGCTCACGGGCCGCCGCGAGTCTCACCACCGCTTCCGCACCGGTCTCGGTGAGCACCAGCTGCACACCTTCGCGGCGGACCAGTCCGCGCTCCTCCAGTTGCCGCGCCGCATCGTTGATCACCCGCAGCGGCACCGGGGCGGACTCGGCGAGCGCGGCCGGCTCGACCGTGCCGTGACGCTTTATGCGCAACAGCATCCAGCTCGCCGCGGGCAGCAGGTCGTACCCCGCCCTCGCGGTGATCTTCTCGTAGACCTCGCGGCGCCCCTCGCGGGTGGCGAGCACCGAGAGGGCTCGGGCGCATTCGTCGTACGAGGACCGCTCGACCGGGTTCGACGCCAGGGTCTCACTGGGCTCCGGGGCGGTCACCGAACCGCGCAGCTTGTCCTCCTTGAGGAACCAGGCGAAGACGAAGGCGACCAGGACGACGGGTGCCGCGTACAGGAACACGTCGGTGATGGAGGTCGAGTACGCGTGCAGGACCGCCGGCCGCAGCGCGGGCGGCAGCCGGCCGATGGCGCGCGGGTCGGCGGCCAGCCCCTCGGCACCGGCCCCGGTGGGCAGGGTGCGGCCGGCCAGCGCCGCGGTCAGTTTGCCGGTGAGCCGGTTGGTGAAGATCGTTCCGAAGACGGCGACACCGAACGAGGCGCCGATGGAGCGGAAGAAGGTGGCACCGGACGTGGCGACACCGAGGTCCTCGTACGTGACGGCGTTCTGCACGACCAGGACGAGAACCTGCATCACCAGACCGAGGCCGGCTCCGAAGACGAAGAAGTAGACGCTCATCTCCAAGGTGCTGCTGGTCTCCGTGAGCCGGTGCAGGAGCTGCAGGCCGATCGCGGTGACGCCGGTACCCGCGATGGGGAACACCTTCCAGCGGCCCGTGCGGCTGACGATCTGCCCGGACACCGTCGAGGTGAGAAGCAGACCGACCACCATCGGGAGCATGTGCACACCGGACATCGTCGGCGTGATGTCGTGCACCACCTGCAGGAACGTCGGCAGATAGGTCATCGCGCCGAACATCGCGAAGCCGACGACGAAGCTGATGACGGCGACGAGGCTGAAGGTCCTGATCCGGAACAGCTTCAGCGGGATGACGGGCTCCGCGGCGCGCCGTTCCACGTGCACGAAGGCGATGAGCAGCAGCACGCTCAGAACGGTGAGAACGACGATCTGCGCCGAGCCCCACGCCCAGGTGGTACCGCCGAGCGAGGCGACGAGGACCAGGCAGGTGGCGACGGAGGCGATGAGGAAGGTGCCGAGGTAGTCGATGGCGTGCCGCGTGCGGTGGACCGGGATGTGCAGCACGGCGGCGATCACGAGGAGTGCGACGACTCCGATCGGCAGGTTGATGTAGAAGACCCAGCGCCAGCTGAGATGTTCGGTGAAGAACCCGCCGAGAAGCGGCCCGAGGACGCTCGTCGTACCGAAGACCGCACCGAACAGACCCTGGTACTTGCCGCGTTCGCGCGGCGCGACGATGTCGCCGACGATCGCCATCGAGAGCACGATGAGGCCGCCGCCGCCGAGACCCTGAAGAGCTCGGAAGGCGATGAGCTGTGGCATGTTCTGGGCGATCCCGCAGAGCGCCGAGCCGATGAGGAAGATGACAATCGCGGTCTGGAAGAGCTTCTTGCGCCCGTACTGGTCGCCCAGCTTGCCCCAGAGCGGAGTCGCGGCGGTCGACGCCAGCAGATAGGCCGTGACCACCCAGGAGAGATGTTCCAGACCGCCGAGGTCGCTCACGATGGTCGGCAGCGCGGTGGAGACGATGGTCTGGTCGAGTGCGGCCAGGAGCATTCCGAGGAGCAGCGCACCTATGGCCACCATGACCGACCGCGTGGAACGGCCTTCACCGGGGGCCGGGGCCGCGGCCTGGGGGCTCAGGTGCTGGGCCATAGAACATCTCCTCGGGTCCACTACCTCCCCATCCTTGCCGTTCCGTGCGGTTATGGCCTGCCGAGCAGCCTCCGGAGACCGGTCGGGACGAACCCGAGAGAGCCGGCCCGTTCCCCCGGAACCGGTCGGAACGACCCCGAGGCACACGGCGGAACGGATCGAGGGCGGGCGTCACGGTGCGACAGGGACCGGAGTACCGCATTTCGGTACGGCATTGGGCATCTCGGTGGCGGGCTGCATAATCACAGACAGTTCGAGGGGAGGGGCCCACAATGACCGGACACATGTGCCCGGAGTGCGGTAGGGACAGAAGACCACCGGACGAGATTCGAAGACCCGGCGGGGAACCGACCGGAAGACCCGGATCCGGACACGGCTGCACATGCGGGGAGCGGGGGACGCAGCGCGGCGACGAGCCGCGCAGAGCCGCCGAGCAGCAACGGATCGCCGAGCGGTCGGCGGCCGACAGGGCGGAGATCGCGGCGGCGGAGGACTTCGATCCGCTGCGGATCCGGCCGTACGTGACCCTGGGCGTCGACGAGACTCCGGCCACCGACGACGCGCCGCGGCGGCAGGACCCGCACCACCACCCGGCGGGAGACGCGGCCACGACGATGCCGCTCCTTCTCGGCTGGCAGACGGCCGGGCCACCGCCGGACACCGCCGAACCGGCCGAAGCGGGCGGCACGACGGCAGCCCTGCCGCCCCGCGCACCGAGCTCGGCGCAACATCTCGCGCCGTCCTTCGCCCCGGCCCCCGCTGCGGGGTTCGCATCGCCCCCGGGACCGGCCTCCGCCGCACCCTTCGCGCCCGACGCCGATCCCGTTCAGCCCCGCCGACGACGCCCCTTCGCGGCACTCGCCGTGGGTACGGCCGTGATCGCGGTGGTGGGCACCGCGGCGTTCGCAGGGGGCCTGTTCGACGGAAGCGGCAGCGGGGACGCGGACCGGGAAACGGCCCTGCCGACCGTCGCGGCGAGCATCCCCGAGGCAAGCGCCCCGGCGAAGGAGTCGGCACCGGCCTCCGCGCCGCCCCCACCCTCCGGAACGGCGTCCACGTCACCGTCCGCGCCCGCCTCCGCATCCCCCTCGGCGAGCACCTCACCGCCGCCGTCCACGCCCGCCACCTCGCAACCCGCCACGACCCCGCCCCCGGCGTCCACGCCGCACGCGACCCGTCCGGCGCCGGTCGCACCGCCCGCGCCACCGGCAGGTCCCACGCTGCGCCCCGGCGACCAGGGATCCGAGGTGGCCGAGCTGCAACGTCGCCTGGAGGAGATCTGGCTGTTCCACGGACGGGACGACGGCGACTACACGGGACAGGTCGAGCACGCCGTGAGCGTCTACCAGTCGTACAAGGCGATCGAGGGCGATCCGTCCGGGGTGTACGGACCCCGCACGCGCCGCGCCCTGGAGGCGGAGACGACGGGACGGGGACGCTCCTGAGCACTCGCACCGAAAGACCCCGCCCGGCACCGAATTGGCTTTCGGGGGCAGGTCTTTGTATCGTGATGGAACAAAGTAGCCTCCGCCCGCCACCCCCTGACCGGCGGGCGAGGCTGCTTGTTCTCTTCGCCCGCGCTTTCGCCTCCCCTTGCGCCCGGGGGCCCGCCCATGCCGGCCACCGCCCCCACGGCCCGCACCCTCCTTCCGGGTTCACCCGGGCCGCCGGGGACCTCGCCCTACCGGCGCAGAGGCACGCCCCGACGGACGAGGCGGTCAAGGAGCACTCGCACCGGATCGATGACCACGGTGCGCACCTCGATACGCCGGAGCGCGCGGAGACGGAGCGGCAAAAGCGGGACACGGCACGGCTCGATGCGCCGGAGCGGGCCCGGTGGCCGCTCCCGTCCCGCACCGCGCCGGCTGGCGCGACCAGCCTCGCGCCGGCCGTCCGACAGATGCCCCAGAAGTGATCCCGCCCCCTGTTCCGGCCACGGCCGGAACAGGGGGCGGGATCGTCACGCCGCTTCGTATCACTCCGCGCCGAAGAGGTCAGCGGACGTCGAACGAGTGGGTGTTCCAGTTGTTGGTGAGGCTACAGGCGATGACTCGGGCGTAGGCGGGGGCGCTGGTGGTGCCGGGGTTCAAGCACAGGTTGTGGGCCTGGTTCTTGAGCTGGTACCGGTTGGCCTTGCTGGATGCCTCCATGCTGAAGATCTGCTCGTCCCAGCGGGCGTCGCACGGACGCTGCTGGAGGGCTTCGGAGGCACCCCCGCCCACCGCGGTGACGCACATGTCGCTGTTGAGGTTGCGCAGCAGGAAGGTACTGCTGGTGACCGGGTCGATGGCCCACTTCTGAGACAAGTTGTCGTTGTCGACCTCGTACTGGACCTGGGCGCCGCCGACCGTCGAGCCGCCGGCGACGCCGAGGACGTAGCCGCTCTGCCAGTTGCGGACCTTGGTGCCGCTCAACGGCCCGGTCGCGTCGGCGGTACCCACCCCGAGTACGGTCGCACCAAGTGCTACGGCGACCATGACACCCGCAGATCGAATGCGCATGAAGGACTCCTCCACTCCAAAGCGGTCACATTCCGTGTCCGACTGATTGCGTAACGTATAGCACCGGCCCGGAGGTTCGCCGCCAACGCACCGCGACGACGGAACGCCGGACCACCCAGGCGCCAAGACCGCCATCCATGTGTGCGACGACCAGGGCAACCGCGCCAGTCGGACCACACACCCCCTGCAACGCCCGCGGGAGCCTGCGGAGCCACCACCGCCCCGGCCGACCGGGGCCATGGGGCGCCGCGCCTTGTGGCGGGCAGGCGGGGCACGAGGATCGGGAGCCCGGCCGCGCGTGCGGCCGGAGCTCCGCCGCACCTCCGGATTGGCCAGAGCCGCACTCCTCTTTGTATCGTGGCGAAACAAATAAGCTACGGCGTAGAGGATGGCCCCGTGCCCAGGTCAGAGACCATTGGTGTTTTTAAGGCGTTGCTCCTGGACATGGACGGCACCCTCGTGAACTCCGACGCCGTCGTGGAGCGCTGCTGGCGGCGCTGGGCGCTGCGGGAGGGGCTCGACCCGGAGGCGGCACTCAAGGTGGTTCACGGGCGGCAGGGGTACGCCACCATGGCGGCGCTCCTCCCGGACCGTCCGATGGAGCAGAACTACGCGGACAACCGGGTGATGCTCGCCGAGGAGACCGCCGACACCGACGGCGTCGTCCCGGTCGCCGGCGCCCCCGCCTTCATGGACGCGATCGCCGCGCTTCCGCACGCCCTGGTCACCTCGGCCGACGAGGCGCTGGCCCGGACCCGGATGACCGCGTCCGGCCTGCGGATGCCGGCCACCCGCGTCACCGCGGAGTGCGTCGGCGCCAGCAAGCCGGACCCCGAGGGCTTCCTGAAGGGAGCGGCCGAGCTGGGATTCGCCCCGGCGGACTGTGTCGTCTTCGAGGACTCGGAGGCGGGCATCGCGGCCGGCCGGGCGGCGGGCATGCGCGTGGTGGGCGTCGGCCCTCGGGCCGCGGCGCTCTCGCCCGACGCGCACATCGACGACCTGACACAGCTCCGGGTGGAGGCGGCGGCCGACGGTTCGATCCGGCTGCACATCAGCGCGCGATAACCCCTGCCCGGCGGACGTCAGTCCCGGTGCAGCCGCCCCCGCGCCACCAGTTCGAGCACGACCGTGACGGCCACCGTCTGCACGGCCATCAGCGCGACCAGCACGAACAGTTGCACGGCCCCCGCCTGGACCGGTGAGGCGCCGCCCAGCAGCATGCCCACGAAGGCTCCCGGCAGGGTGACGAGCCCGACCGTCCGTGTCTGATCGAGCCCCGGCAGCAGCGCGTCCGCCGCCGCGGGCCGGGCGATCTCCAGCCTCGCGTCACGGTCGGACAGCCCGAGCGCCATTCCGGCCTCCACCTCCCCGCGCCGGGTCGTCAGCTCGTCCAGCGCCCGCCGCCCGCCGAGCACGGTCGCGGTCAGCGCACCCCCGACGAGGATGCCGGTCACCGGGATCAGCGCGATGCCCCGGACCGGGACGAGTCCGGTGAGAAGCAGCAGGGCGATCACCGGCGCGACGCCCGCCCCGATCGGCAGAGCCGCCCACCACCAGGTCCGATTGCGGGTGACCCGGCGGCCCGCGGTCACCGTCGCCACGGCGTACATCAGCGCCACGAACGCGAGCAGTGGCGGCAGCGAGCCCACCACCCAGCCGATGAGCAGGGAAACCGCGGCGAGTTGCACCGCGGCCCGCAGTCCGGCCAGCAGGATCTCCCGCGACCGGCCGAGCGAGGCCAGTGCGGCGACACCGGCCGCCGTCGCGAGCAACAGGGCGAGGACGACCCCGAGCGTGATGTCGACCGGTAGCAGCACGCCACAACCCTATGACCGGCCCGGTGCGACCGGCACTCACCAACCAGCCGTCTTCAGAGCCTGGTTGGCGACGCGTCAGCACATACGCCCGCGCAGATGCGGACGTACGCCCCCATGCCCCGGACCCGTTCGTCAGAACTCTTGATGTGACGTGCCCATGTCGCCACTCTGTTACCTGGCGCCCACCCCACGGAAACCCGGCGCCGCCACGATGGCCGGGCCCCACAGGTCACCCGTCCAAGGTCCCCCCACACACAAGGAGTTCGCATGTCAGGTGTCTACGCGCGTCGCATCGCCGTTCTCGCCGCATCCGCCGCCCTCGCCGCCACGACCGGCCTGCTCACCGCCCCCACCGCGCAGGCGGCCATGCCCACCCCGGTCTCGGCGTCGACCGCCCGCACCTATCTGAGCCAGTTGACCGTCTCCGCCGAGGGCTCGTCGACCGGTTACAGCCGCGACAAGTTCCCGCACTGGATCACCCAGTCGGGCACCTGCAACACGCGTGAGGTCGTCCTCAAGCGGGACGGCACGAATGTGACGCAGGACGCCAGTTGCGCCGCTGTCAGCGGCAGTTGGTACTCGGAGTACGACGGCGCCACCTGGACCGCCGCCTCCGATCTGGACATCGACCACATGGTCCCGCTCGCCGAGGCCTGGCGATCGGGCGCCAGCAGCTGGACCACCGCACAACGACAGGCGTACGCCAACGACTTGACGCGCCCGCAGCTCATCGCCGTCACGGACAACGTCAACCAGTCCAAGGGCGACAAGGACCCGGCCACGTGGCTGCCCCCGCTCACCTCGTACCGCTGCACCTACGTGCGTGCCTGGGTGCATGTGAAGCACTACTACGACCTGAGCGTCGACCCGGCCGAGAAGAGCGCCCTGCAGTCCGTCCTCAACAACTGCTGAACACGGCGGCCTCGAACAACCGCTGAACCGCGACGGGCGCCATGCCGGACAGCACGCCGAACAGCTCGACGAGGGCGCGCGAAGCCGAACAGCCCGCCCCTCCGCCGTCGGTCGTGGCCGGGCAGGGAGCCGTGCACTCCGCGCGGCTCCCTGCCCGTGCGCGGTAACGGCGCGAAGGCACGCAGCAGCGGCCGGGACCGGCCGGGACCACCGCCTCGGGTACGCCACCCGCTGGGCAAGCCGGCCGGGCGGCGCTTTGCGGGAGCGGCGGACGGGCCGCGCCCGGGCGCCGCCGAGCCGGATGCGCGGCGGCGCGTACGCGCTGGAGCCACCGGAGTGTTTTCGGCCGAGTACGGCTGTCGACGAAGGGCTCCTCTCGCGGCCCGCGCGCTCGACGAGCGCGGCGATCGACACTCGGCGCCGATGCGGCCCACCGGGTGCGTGAGGAGACCTCCGCCGACCCCGGCTCGTACGGCCGACCCCTTGATCCACACCTCGCGCCGCGTCCCCCTGCCGCCACCCGCCCACGATGCGGCGCGGTGGAACGCCGCGCAGCGCCGGGGCGAGCGGCCGCGGACCCCGGGGGTGCCGGGCCGGCTCCGGCGGGAAGCGGCGCCGGCGCTCCCACCTGGAACATCGGGACGCTCTTCCCCGGCCCCTTCCGGGAACCGACGGAGCCGGTCCGGCGACAGAACCGGGAGGCCGACCCATCCTGTGTCGGTTTGCGCACTGTCAGCTGTTGCGCACCATACGTGCACCACGGAGCCCTCACGCCCCCTGGACCTCCGATGACACCCCCGACGCACGGACCCGCGGGCTGACCTGCTCCCTCGCGCGCAACTCGACCCCGCGGGGCCCCCGGAACCCACTCCGTCCCGGCCGACAGCCGTCCGACCGGCACCTCGGTCGGCCCGCAGCACGACACCAGCGGGCGAGCGCGACTCCGGCACACCCCCGCAGGGCGGCGCACGCCGACTCGACGATCCCCCCTCGTCACCCGCCCAGCGTGGCCGGAAAGTTGCGCCGCCATTGGTTCAGGCCAAGCCGACGAAGGAAGGTGCGCAGATGGAGGCGGTGTCGACGCGTCCATCGACCGACAACCACAGGGCAACTTTCAGCCAGTCGACAGAATGTTGAACTTGCAAGCATTGGTGAGGTTTCCCTAATCTGTGGCACCCGATCGGTTCACGTCCCCACCAGACCGAAGGAGCCCTCCCCCCATGCACGCACGTTTGAATCAGGCTCGGCCCTATGCCCTCGGCCTGTTCCGGATCGTCGTAGGCCTGCTCTTCGCCTGCCATGGCGCCGCCTCGCTCTTCGGTGTCCTCGGAGGCGCGATGGGCGGCGGCTCCATACCCGCCGGAACCTGGCCCGGCTGGTACGCGGCGGTCATCCAGCTCATCGGCGGCAGCCTGGTGGTGCTCGGCCTGGGCACCCGCGTCGCCGCCCTGATCTCGTCCGGCTCCATGGCGTACGCGTACTTCAAGGTCCACCAGCCCGAGGCGCTCTTCCCGCTGCAGAACGGCGGCGAGCCCTCGGCCGTCTACTGCTGGGCGTTCCTCCTGCTGGTCTTCACCGGCCCCGGCGCGCTGGCCCTCGACCGACTGTTCGGCCGGGGCGGCCCGGAGCGCGGCGAGGAGCGCGCACACGAGCAGGCGCCGGCCGTGACCGTCTGACGCACGGGAAGCCCGCGACGGCCGGCGGACCGCCACGACGGCCGTGACGGACCGATCCGCGCAGGCCCGGCCCCGCCGCCCCGCGGGCCGTTCCGCACACGGTGACCCCCTGCGTTTGCGAGCCGCTCCGCGCACGGCGGATCCCGCCCGCAGACCGCCCCGAGGACGGCACATCCCCCAGCCGGTGGGCAGCAACGCACGTACGCCCGGAACCCGAGCTTCCCATTTCCGGGCGTACGTGACCTTCCCAACATCGCGCGTATTTGTAGATCACCGGATGAGCGTCAGGCGTACGCTGTACAGCTGGCCATGCCGCTCCTGCCGCTCCCCTGCGACGTCGCGGCGCTGTTCCGGATCGGGGAGTAGTAGGTGCTTGAGAGTGTGGGCGCACTGACCGGCAGCCCATGGATCTACGCCGTGGTCGCCCTCTCGGTGCTCCTGGACGTTTTTCTGCCCTTGCTGCCCAGCGGGGTCCTGGTGATCACCGCTGCCACGGCCGCCGCCGCCGGTTCGACGACCGTCGCCGGGGCGACCTCCGCGGCACGCACCGCCGAACAGGTGCCCCAGGTCCCCTCGCTCCTCGCTCTGATCCTGTGCGCGGCCACCGCCTCGGTCCTCGGCGACCTCGTCGCGTATCGGCTGGCCTGGCGCGGCGGCGAGCGTCTGGACCGGGCCATAGCCCGCTCCCGCCGGCTCACCTCCGCACAGGAACGCCTCGGCGCCGCCCTCGCCCGGGGCGGCGGCATCCTCGTCATCATCGCCCGCTTCGCCCCGGCAGGGCGCTCGGTCGTCTCCCTGGGCGCGGGCGCCGCACATCGCAAGGCGACGGAATTCCTTCCCTGGTCGGCCCTGGCGGGCGTGGCCTGGGCCGGTTACAGCGTGGGCCTCGGCTACTTCGGCGGTCAGTGGCTCGGCGCGACCTGGGTGGGCACGGCCGTCTCGGTCCTCGCCCTGTTCGTGGCGGGAGCCCTGGCCGCGTACGTCATGCGCCGCCCGGCAGCGGCTGCGGCCGCCCAGGCATCGGCGGCCGCGGCGGCGACTACGGCGTCGGTGTCCTGACCGCGCCCCGTATCTCCAGACCGTCCAGCAGCCTGGCGGTCGTCTCGGCGATCTCGTCGACGGCCCGGTCGAACACCTCCTGATTGTGCGCGGCCGGAGCGCGGAAGCCGGACACCTTGCGTACGAACTGCAGGGCGGCGGCCCGGATCTCCTCCTCGGTTGCCTCTTCGGGCAGGACGGGCGGGCGAAGGGTCTTGATGCTGCGACACATGCCTCCAGTGTGGACCGGGCCACTGACAACGGCCGGGACGCGCGTCGGCCCGACGGCCGGGACGGACACGGGTTCGAGGGCCGGGACGCACGTCGGGCCGACACCTTCACCCCCGCCTCATCGCTCCGTCCGCCCTGAGCCGTCCCCTCCCCCGGCCCGTTCGAGGGCGGGGATCTCGTACACGCCGTCGAGGATCTCCGGCCCCGGCTCGTAGAGCGCCAGCACCGGCCGGAAGTCCCCGTCGGGCGCGGGCAGCCAGTTCGCCGCCGCGGCCCGGTCGGCCGGCCGCTCCCGCCGGATGTGGATCGTCAGCGAACCGTCCTCACCGTGCACGAGGCCCGGGGTGCGGTCACCGATCGAGTACCTCCCGAGCGGGTTCCCGACGAGGCGGTGGTCCGGCACGTCGTACATCGTCATGGACCAGAACGCCCCCACCGGAGGCTGCCGGTCGAGGCGCAGCACATAGGAGTGGGCCCCGTTCAGCCGCTCGCCGTCGGCGTCGCGCAGGGTGTGGGCGTACACCGCCTCGTAGCCGTGGACACCCCACAGCCAGGTCCGTGCCACCATCGCCCTGGTCAGGTAGGAGCTCTCCCGGTCCTCGATCCGCCATTGCGGTGAGTCCAGGGCCCCGACACCGTAGTGGTCGAGGTTGTAGTCGAAGAGGTGCGGATCCATCTCCCAGCCCCGGCCCGCCGCCGAGGACCGGCCCGCCTCCTCCACCCGCGCCCTGCCCCGGGCCAGGCCCTCGGTCAGGGCGTGCACGAGGGCGGGATGATCGACGGACACATACGGCGACGGCCCCTCCTCCAACAGTCCCAGCGGCTGGAACCGGTCCTGGTACGCCCGGTCGGCCGCGGAGGGCGGAAAGTCGGCCATCCAGACCCTGAGCCGTTCGAAGAACCGCAGCGGCTCGGGTACGTCGGGGTCGGGTGCCGGGAGCCCCGTGCGGTGGGTGCCCGGTTCGACATGGGTGAGGGTGAGCTGTGCCTGCAACGCGCGGACCCGGCCCATGTCGTCCGGGCCGTCGCAGACGTTGCGGCCGATGACGCAGACGACGGAGGTCGGAGCGTCGATCACGCCGCGCACCGTGCCGGGCACACCGCCCGACCAGCCGGGCGGCGCGACGAGCCAGTCCCCGGCCGCCGTGCCGGTGGCACGGTGGCCGACGTACGCGAAGTTGTTGGTCCAGGCGTCCACGAACTGCAGCACGTAGTACGCGCCGTCCGTATCGGGGACATGGAGCAGCAACGGCCCGCCGGAGAGGTCGAGATGGGCGACGGAGTGGACCGTGTCGTGGTCGACGGTCACGCAGGCCGTCCTGGGTGACGCTTGCTGCTCGGAGTGGGCGAAGCGGTTGAAGGGAGTGGGCGGCAGCGGCCCGATGCCCGTCTGCATGAAGTCATCGACCGTCGACAGGCCATGGACCAGCGGACAGCCGTAGACGTACGCATCGGTGGCGAGGGCGACGAGTTCTTCCGTGTTCTCCTCCGGCATCGTGGTCCTCCCCTCAGTCGCTCGGGACGCGGGTCGGAACGGAGCGCCGCGGCGTCCCGGAAGACGACCTGGAACAGGTCCTGGAACACCGGGCCGCCATGCGTCGACTGCCGGGCGCGAGGGCTGAGTCGGGCCCGTACGCCCGGACGGCGGCGATGAAGGGCCGTCCGGGCAGGGGCGGTCGGCACCCGGTGGTGCCGCGATCGACACCCACTCAGATGACCGCCTTCGCGTCCTCCGTGCACAGGGCCCAGATCACGAATGTGTCGATGGCGATGGAGATGATCGCCCAGATCGGCTGGTACGGCAGCCACATGAAGTTGACGACCAGGCTGATGCCCGCGATCACCACACCCGTGACCCGGGCCCAGGTGGCGCCCTTGAGGATGCCCCACCCGACGAATCCGAGCGCGATGCCGAGAATGAGGTGGATCCATCCCCACGCGGTCACGTCGAACCTGAACGTGTAGTTGCTTATGCGCGCGTAGACCTCGTCGGACGCGATCCCGCTGATGCCCTTGATCACTCCGAAGAGGCCGTCGACGAGCAGCAGCACGCCGGCGAACATGATTCCGCCGGCCGCCCAGGGGTTGATGTCCTCCTGGTCCGCGGTACGGGTCGGGCCGGGCGTGGACGCTGAGTGTGCCATGGGGACTCCTTGGCCGAAGCGGGACTGCGGATCAGAACCGACCCTGCGGGGCGCTCCGCGGCAGGACCACCCGGACGCACCCGTACGGGTGACGTCCCGGAGGCGCGACGGTACGGCGCCGATCCTGCGTCGCGCGGAAGCTCGTACGGGTACGTCCGGGACCACGACGCCGGGAGTCGCCAGGCCTTCACCACCCTGCGGGTGGGCTTGCCCGGGGACTCGCCCGGCCGTACGGCACGGCCCCGTCGGACGGGTGCGAGAGTGAGGGGGACGCATGGCGACGTGCCGGGCTTGAGTCTCCCGTGGGGGGAGACGTGAGGGTGGGGGACATGGACGGCGACGCGCTCCACTCGATCGGCGATCTGGCCCGGCGGACCGGGCTGACGGTCAAGACCATCCGGTTCTACGCCGACCGCGGGATCGTGCCGCCGACCGACCGCAGCCCAGCCGGCTACCGCCGCTACGGCACCGAGGCCGTCGCGCGTCTGGAACTGGTGCGGACGCTGCGCGAGCTGGGGCTGGATCTCACCACGATCCGCAAGGTCATGGACCGGGAGCTCTCGCTCCCCGAGGTCGCCGCGGCTCACGCCGAGGCGCTGACGGCGCAGATCCGCACGCTGCAAGCGCGGCGTGCGGTGCTCACCGCGGTGGCCGGACGCGGTTCCACACCCGAGGAGATGGATCTCATGCACAGACTCGCCAAGCTCTCCGAGGGCCAACGCCGAAGCCTGATGGGCGAGTTCCTCGACACCGCGTTCGGCGGCCTGGACACCGACGCCGAGTTCACCGGAATCATCCGCTCGATGACCCCGGAACTGCCCGACGACGCCGACACCGAACAGGTCGAGGCCTGGATCGAGTTGGCCGAACTGTCCCAGGACCCCGATTTTCGCGCCGCCGTGCGCCGCCTGGCCGGGCACCACGCGACCATGCGCGCCCACGGCGATCCGACCGGCCCGCGCCGCGACCCCGCGGCGACGGTCCGCGACCACGTCGCCCCGGCTCTGGCGGCCGGCATCGCCCCGGCCTCGCCGGGGGCGGACCCGGTCGTCGAGGCTGTCATGACCCGGTACGCGCACGATGCCGGCCACCCCGACGACGCCGGCCTCCGCCATCGGCTGCTGACCGTCCTGGAGACCGCGAACGACCCCCGTCACCGACGGTATGCACAACTCCTCGCGGTGATCAACGCCTGGCCTCCGCCTGACGACCCGACACCGGCCTTCACCTGGTTCACCGAGGCGTTGCGCGCCCGACTGCCGCACGTGGGCGTGCCACGCCCGCCACACCTCTGATGCGGTCGCACCAGGCCGGACCTAGACTGGCGAGCGCCCGAAAAGTCCTGGATATGGGAGGTGCACGACATGGCCAAACGAGGAAACAAGCGCCGCGCCCGCAAGAAGAAGAACGCCAACCACGGCAAGCGCCCCAACGCCTGAGCCGACCGGGCGAGCAAGCGGGCAGCCGAGCGGGTTCCTCGCGGGGCCGGTCGGCGCTCCTGACGATCGCCTGAAGTGATCCGGACCCGCGGGGGAATCACAAGGGCCGGTCGACGGTCAGCACTCCGGCGTCCGGATCAGTGCGCGGGCGGGGCCCGAGCAGTACCGTCCAGTCGTCTTCGCAGGCGGGTACGGCCTCGATCGCGCGATCCGGTCCCGCGGTGAACACCGCGGTCACGGGCGCCGCCCGCGCGTACCGCTCCGGGTCCACCGCACTCTCCGCGCGCAGCGATCAGTGTGATCGCCTCGTTCATGCGGGACGCCCCGACGGATGACAGCAATTTCTTCACCCAGGCCTTCGGCGGCGCGGTCAGGAAGAGCCCCAGCGGCGGCACCGCGTTCCCGCATCGCGACGCGCTCTTCTACTCCGAGCCCGGCGCCGGCTGGGGGACTCGTGGGAATCAGCCAGGCGTCTGCGACCCACTCACTCCACAGGCACAGGCCTGGATCGCCGAGTTCAGCCAGGCGCTGCGGCCCTACGTGAACGGTGCCTACGTCAACGTCCCGAACATCGGGATGCAGGACTGGGAGACCGCCTACTGGAGATCCGACTTCGACCGGCTGCGCGAGATCAAGGCGCAGTACGCCCCCCACAACGTCTTCCAGTACGAGCAGAGCATCCCGCCCGCGTCGAGCGGGCACAAGCACAAGTGACCTACCGTCAGCCCGGAGGCACTCGTCGGCCCGCCGGGATGCGGGCCGACACCGGCCCGTCCCCGACAGGTCGGCCCTTGATCACGAAAACGGCCCCCGGCCGATCACGACCGGGGGCGACGCAGGCTTCCACCTGCGGATTCCTTCAAGGGCTCGTCCGGCCGGTCGGCCCATCCCCATGAGGAGTCCGGCCGGACGCAGGGGCTGCACGCCGCTGCCGCAACGCGTAGACCAGTCCCCCGACCGACGTCAGCATGAACAGCAGGGCCGCTCCGCCCGACATCACCGCCAGCACGGCCGCCCCGCCACCCCCGACATCTTCGTCACGGACGACCACCCGAGGGTCGTCCACGTGGTAGCGGACGGTCATCCGGGTCCCGACAGAGTTCTTGCCGCCGCCGCTGCCCACCGGTAGATCCGCCACCACGGTCCGACCGTCGGCCTCGAACTCGACCTGGCATCGGCCCAACATGCATGAGCCCTTCCCATGCAGTGTCGCGGGAGCCCGCTCGCCGTCCCGGAAGGAGCGCAGATGCTGGGCCGCCGGAAGCATGACCAGTATCGACAGTGCGGCCGACAGCAGCGTGAGACCCAGCAGCATCAGCGCGCCCGTCAAAGGCCGAACGCTTCCCACGGCCGCATTCCGGCGCCGCCCGCCGGCAGCGCTTGCGTCTGGTATGCCGCCCAAGTCTCCCCCGTCCGTTCCCATTCTTCAGGAAGTGATGAACAGGCCCCGTACGGCCGCCCAATGTAGCTGAGCCCGTGGCGTTTGTGGGTGCCTCGACCAGGGTCTTTCGTTTGGATCGGCCGGATCGGCGAGCGGGGTCCGGTGCCGTGGATCGCAAGGCGGAGGAGCGAGTCGGACGGGGTCTCCTCCGCTCGAACGGAACCGAGAGTTCGGGAAAGCGCCATGGTGATCGACAGCAACGTGGCGAGGCGCGACACCGGGACACATGAGCCCGGCACGATCCGAACGAGAGGCCCTGCGTCCCGGCGGTGACCGACCACAACCGTTGATGGCAGAAGTAGATGTCAAAGGCCCCCAACCGTGATGGCGGTTTCTAGGGGCCCTCGCAGCGGTGGGCGCGCGCGGACGGTTTCGAACCGCCGACATCTGCCGCGGAGAACCGCAGCGACCCGTTGGTGTCCGCTGTCGTTCATGTCAGGCGTGGATGTCAGCCCGCCCCTCGATGCCCGTGGTCGCTCGTATCGCTCGTTCGGGTGCGCATCTCGTGCGGCTTTCAGGCTAAATGTTCAGACTTGGCATCACGTTGTGTCTCCTCGTGAAGGTGAAAGAACATGCCGACGTACGTCACCTTGCTGAGCTGGACCGATCAAGGGGTCCGAAACTACAAGGACACCGCAAAGCGCGCCGAGACCTTCGGGGCAGCGGTACAGAAGCTCGGAGCAAAGCTCCTGAGCATCTACTGGACCGTCGGTCCGTACGACCTCGTGGCCATCGTCGAAGCGCCCGACGACGAAACTGCCACGGCAGCACTCCTGCAGCTCGGCGGGGTGGGCAACGTCCACTCCACGACTCTGCGGGCCTTCGGCCAAGAGGAGATGGAGCGCATCATCGCCAAGGCGGCCGACTGACGACCCACGTCGTCCAGGACACCCAGCGCGAGGCCGCGGTTGACGTCAGATGTAGATGTCGAAGGCCCCCAACCATGATCGGTTGGAGGCCTTCGCACTGGTGGGCGCGGACGGTTTCGAACCGCCGACATCTGCTTTGTAAGAGCAGCGCTCTACCCCTGAGCTACGCACCCGTGGATGAGGCATTAGCGTACATGGCCCACGGCCCACGGTCACAAACGGTTCCGGAGCGGTAGTGGGCAGGGAAGCACGGTCCCTGGGCCGGCGTGGGCGGGCCGGGTGGGTTTCCGGGGGGATATCCCCACCCTTTTTCCGGTAGCCGTCCGGATTCTGGCAGGTGACGGGCCTGCGTACGGTGAAGCCCACACCGTCGGGGACCGCCCGGCGTACGTCCTGGGGGAAAGATCATCGTGGCACTCCGTACCCGCACTCTCATCGCTTCCGGCGGTGCCGCGCTTCTCGGGCTGGTCCTGACCGGCTGCGGCAGTTCGGACTCCTCCGACGCACCCGCCGAGCACAAGTCGTTCGCGCTCAGCGGGAAGACGCTGACCATCCGCTCCGGGCACACGTCCCTGGAGCTCGTGCCTGCCGATGTGCGGAAGGTCGAGGTGACGCGTCGGGTCGACGGCTGGGTGGTCTTCGGGAACGGACCCGATCCCAAGTGGGCGATGGAGGACGACACGCTCACGCTGCGGGTGAAGTGCAGGGCGGTGATCAGCGACTGTGCCTCGCAGCACCAGGTCAAGGTGCCGCGCGGGGTGGCCGTGATCGTCAAGGGGGACAACGGGAAGATCGTCGCGTCCGGCTTCGACACGCCCCTCACCCTCCACGCCGACAACGGGAAGGTGACCGTCCGGGAGTCCAGCGGTCCGCTCAAGCTGGAGAGCGACAACGGTGGCGTCCTCGCCGAAGGGATCTCGGCCACGTCCGTGTCGGCGCGGTCCGACAACGGCAGGGTGCGGCTGGGGTTCACCTCCGTGCCGGATCTCGTGGAGGCCGAGAGCGACAACGGAAGGGTCGCCATCGATCTGCCGGGCGGGTCCGTGAGGTACGCGGTGAGCGCCACCGCCCGCAACGGAAGCACTTCGGTGGACGCGCCGCGCAGCGACGACAGCCCTCACGTGGTGAAGGCACACAGCAACAACGGCCGAGTCACGGTGCGAAGCGTGAACTAACCGACCCGTGTGTTCGTCCTTACCTGGTGGGAGAATGATCCGGGCAGGGAGAATCGGCACGGGAGAGGGATGTGACGGCGACACACGCGCGGCCGCGGGCGAGAGCGGGTGGGAGTTCCGCCGTCAGGAACGCCACTGCCAGGGATGTCGCTGTCGGGGATGTCGATGCCAGGGATGTCGCTGTCGGGGACGTCAGAGGTGCCAGGGGTGTCGCAGACGTCAGACGTTTCAAGGGTGTCAGTGACGCCCTCTCGCTGATGTTGCTGCCCGTGCCGCTGCTCGTCGCCGCGTTGCCGGCCGCGTTCGCCGGTGGCGGTACGCGGCGCTGGTTCGGCGGGCGCGGGGAGAGTCAGCGCGCCGAGGCACAGGCCGCGAAGGATGCCGCCGCCGCAGCTTTCTACGAGCTGGACACGGCTCAGCGCGATCTGCGGATCTCGATCGAGACGATCACCGCGGTGGACAGTTCGCCCGGTGCGCGCAAGGCCGTGGACGACTTCGCCGCTCTGGGGCGACGGATCGACGAGGCCAGTCATATGTACATCACCGCGGTCGACGCGCACGACCTGGACCGCGACGATCTGGAACCGGCGGTCGCGGCTCAGGCCAGGACCGAGCTGACCAGGTCCAAGGACGAGCTGGTACGGGTCAAGGGCGAGCTCGACCGGTTCGCGCAGGGCCTCGGGCCTCTGCTGGGCAACGCGGAGACTCAGCTCGCCCGGCTCGCGCCCGCCGTGGAGCGGGCCCGGCAGGCTCTCCTCGGCGCGAGCAACGCTCTCGACGCGGTGCGGGCGTCCGGGCTGCGGGCGGACGATCTCGCCGCGCGGCTGGCAGCGCTCGCTCCTGAGCTGACCAAGCTCAACCAGGGCGCCGGCCGGCACGGTGTTCCGGAGACCTTGCAGCGCGCCGACCGAGTACTGCGCGATGCCGAGGCGGTACGTGCGGAGGCCGCCCAGCTGCCCGAGCGGGCCGCCGAGATCGATCACCGGCTGGTGTCGCTGCGGACCCGCGCCCAGGCGCTGACGACCCGGGCCGACTCGGTGGAGCCGGTGCTGAGCGAGCTGCGGCGGCGCTTCTCGGCGGCTTGCTGGCAGGACCTGCAGCCGGTGCCGGAGCAGGCGGCCACCCATGTGCGGCAGGCCGAGGAGAAGCTGAAGGAAGCGGCCAGGGCACGCGACGAGCAGCGGTGGGCCGACGCGACGTCCCGGCTGAGCACGGTCCGCGCTCTGCTGAACGCCACCGATGAGGCGGTGTCCGCGGCCGGTGACCGGCTGCACCGGCTCAACGACGTGGCCAAGGACCCTCAGCAGGAGATCCAGCGGACCCGCTTCGCGCTCCGGGACGCCCAGCGCCTGGCCATGGCGGGGCGCAACACGCCCGATCCCCGCCATGCGCGGCCGCTGGACGACGGTGTGGCCCGGCTGGAGGCTGCCATCGCCGGACTGGAGGGGCGCCACCCGGACTACTGGCACTTTCTGGCCGAGACCGAAGCCGTGCGTCAGACGGCTGCGCGGGTGGTCTCCGGGATCCGTGAGGAGCGCGGGTCGGGCGGCTGATGCGCGGGCGGGGCGACCGGGGCGGCCCCGATGCGCCGGACCGGTCTCCGCGGCCCGCTGATGTGCGGGGGCGAGGTCGCGGGCGGATGCTGGTAGTACGCCCGCAGGAGACCGGAGACCGACATGGCCACCCATGTACTGCACGCCACCGGACGACACGCTCCCCGACGCCCTCGCAGGGCCACCCGGCTCGACAAGCACCTGCCGATCGATCACCGGCTCAGCAGCGTCTACCGGGTCGGGGCAGGGCTGATGGGGCTGGTGCTGCTGGCCTTCGGGATCCTGGGGCTGATCGACGAGATCGGTTTCTTCAACACCGGCGGCGCCACCGTCGCCGGCCTCAACACCAATGGCGCGCTCAGCGTCCTGTCCATCTGCGTCGGCCTGCTGCTGTTCATCGGGATGGTGATCGGCGGCAACTTCGCCTCGACGCTCAACATGATTCTGGGCGTCGCCTTCATCCTCAGCGGCTTCATCAACCTCGCGCTGCTCGGTACCGGCTACAACTTCCTCGCCTTCCACCTCCAGAACGTGCTCTTCAGCTTCGTGGTCGGTCTGATGCTGATGATGTTCGGGATGTACGGGCGGGTCAGCGGCGGCCTCCCCCACGACAACCCGTACTGGCGGGCCCGCCATCCCGAAGAGGTCGAGCGGGAACTGCGGATGGCCCGGAAGGCGACGAACGAGGCGATGCCGGTCGTTCGCCGTCGCTGACCCGTTCGCCCACCCTGCTCGCCCGCCCCTTTCACCCGGCTCCCGGTCTCTCCCGGCCGGTGCCGGATAGCCTGGGCACATGCCTCGTTACGAGTACCGCTGCCGCTCCTGCGGAGACACGTTCGAACTCAGCCGCCCGATGGCCCAGTCCTCGGATCCGGCCTCCTGCCCCGCCGGGCACGCCGACACCGTGAAACTGCTGTCCACCGTGGCCGTGGGTGGTTCGTCGGCCAAGTCCGCGCCCGCCGCACCGTCGGCAGGCGGCGGAGGGGGCGGTGGCGGCTGCTGCGGCGGAGGTTGCTGCGGCTGAGAGCCGGGGCGGGGCATGGGAGCCGACCCTGGAGCCGTCCGTACCGACTCCTCCCGAGTGCCCGGTCTCCCCGTCGACGAGCTCTTCTCAGCGCTTACGGGACAGCGTCAGCCCGTCCGACACGGTGAGCAGCACGCTGTCCATCCGCTGATCGGCGGCCACGTGTTCGTTGAACTCCTTGATCGCCGCCGCTCCGCCGGTCGCCCGCGGGTCGGTCACGCCGCCGTGGAAGAGCACGTTGTCCGTCACGACGAGACCGCCCTGCCGCATGCGGGGCACCAGTTCCTCCCAGTACGGGATGTAGTTGCCCTTGTCCGCGTCCAGATAGGCGAGATCGATGTGCGGCTCGGCCGGCATCGCCCGCAGGGTGTCGAGCGCGGGGGCGATGCGCAGCTCGATCCGGTCGGCGACGCCCGCCTTCTCCCATGCCCGCCGACCGTAGGCGGTCCACTCCTCCGAGATGTCGCAGGCGATCAGCCGTCCGTCGGCGGGCAGCGCCTGGGCCATCGACAGGGCGGAGAATCCGGTGAACGTCCCGACCTCCACGATGTGGCGGGCCCCGGTCAGCCGGACGAGAAAGGCGAGCAGCGGTCCCTGTTCCTCGGCCGACTGCATGCCGGCGTGTTCGGGCAGGCGGGCGTACGTGGTCTCGACGAGCTCGCGCTGCACCGCGTCGAGCGGCGGATTGTGGGCCAGCATGTACGCGTACAGCTCGTCCGTGATCTTGGTTTCGTTGCCCTTGGCCATCACACGCTCCTCATCGGTTCTGCCGGGCCTGCGCCGCCCCGTCCTCGCAGGCTGCGGGGCGTGCGGGCGGGAACGCGGCGACTGTAGCCGCCGATCATCACCGGTCACGCGAGATCGGACGCGCGTCGAGCACCCGGTCGCTGGGGATCGGACGCGCGTCGGGCGTCGAGCGCGCGTCGGATCCGGAACGGTCGCGGATCCGGCGCGCGTCCGTGGGAGGTGTCAGAACGCCTGTCCCCGGGCCCGCAGGAGGTGCCGCAGGATTTCCTCTCCCGCCGCCACACCGTGCCCGGCCGTCACCTCGACGTGCGGGGCGCTCCAGCCGGTGTCGGCGAGTTCACCGTGGGCCGGACGCCATGCGCGGTCGGCGGCGAGCAGCAGATCGGCGTCGAGGAGACTGTCACCGGCGGCGAGGGTGAGCGTGGCGCCGGTGCGCCGGGCGACCTCGTTCATGGCGGCGCTCTTGGTGAGCGGGCCCGGTACGGCGTAGATCTTGCGGCCCTGGAGGGAAACCGTCCAGCCGCGGGTCTCCGCCCACTCCCCCAGTTCCTCGACCCAGCCCTCGGGCAACAGCGTGCGTTCGACGACGAGATAGGCGAAGAGGTCCTCGGCGACGCGCTCCTTGAGCAGCCAGGCGGGGTCGGCCGCCGCCAGGAGATGGGCGCGGACCTCGGCGAGCGAAGCGCATTCGTCGGCGAGTCTGCGGGAGACCCGCGTGTGCCAGTCGGGGTCGGATTCACCGTCGACGAGAAGGTGTCCGCCGTTGGCGCAGATCGCGAACCGCGGTGCGGGGCCGGGGAGATGGATGCGCCCGTACTGCTCGCGGGTGCGGGTGGTCGTCGGGACGAACACCGTGGAGCGGGCGAGCCCGTCGAGCAGCGTCGCGGCCGTCTCGGTCAGGTAGGAGAGCGGCTTGTGGTCGTACACCTCCACGCAGAGCAGCCTGGGGGCATCGGCGTCCGGCATGGGGAGCTGGAGCGCCGCCGCCGAATAGATGAGCGTGCGGTCGAGGTCGCTGGCGACCAGGGTCACGGGGTCGGACGAAGCGGCGGGGGCGGGCGGCGTGGCCGGGCTCGTCACTTCGACTCCACCGCCTTGCCGTCCGCGCCCGTCGCGCCCTTGGTGTACTTCGGGTGGATCAGACCGACGCAGGTGTAGGGGAGTCCGTCGACCTCCTCGACCGGGACGCCCCGCTGTTCGGCCAGCAGACGGATGTGCTCGAGGTCCGCGCCCGCACCGCGCTTGGCGAGGATCTTCCACGGGACGCGGCGCAGCAGTACGCGGGTCGTCTCGCCGACGCCCGGTTTGACCAGGTTCACATCGTGGATCCCGTACTCCTCGCTGATGCGCTCCACGGCGGCCCAGCCCTCCCAGGTCGGGGCGCGGTCGGCCGCGAGCAGCTCCTTCACCTCGGCGTCCACGGCGTCGACGACCTCGTCGAAGTGGGCGGCGACGGTGTCCAGGAAGTGGCCGGACACATCACTGTCCGCGAGCTCCCGGTAGAACTTCGCGCCGTGGAAGTCGTCGGGTCCGACCAGGTCGGAACGGAGGACGGTCCGCGAGATCAGCCCGGAAACGGTGGAGTTGAGGCAGGCCGACGGGATGAGGAAGTCCTCGCGGGTGCCATAGGTACGGACGCAGCCGCCCGGGTCGGCCAGGACCGCGATCTCGGGGTTGAATCCGTCGAACTCGGCGAGCGCGGCCAACAGTTCACGCGTGATCGCCCCCTTGCCGGTCCAGCCGTCGACGAAGACGACATCCGCCGGATCGTGGTGGGCGGCCAGCCAGCGCAGGGCGTTGGCGTCGATGCCGCGGCCCCGCACGATGGAGACGGCGTAGTGCGGCAGGTCGAGTCCGTGCCGGTGCCGGGCCCAGCGGCGCATGAGTACGCCGACGGGGGTGCCGGCCCTGGCGAGCGAGACCAGGACGGGGCGGGGGCTCCGCTCGGCGAGCACCGTCTCGGTGACGGTGCCGACGGCGCGGGCGACGCGGGCGGCCGAAAGATCCAGCGCCGCCTTGAACAGGCCCTGGTACTGGGCGGACGGCTGGTACTCGACAGGCAGCGACTCGGCGTAGTGCGCGCCACCGCTCTGTATCGCCTCCTCGCGCTCCTCGGTGGGCGCCTCCAGTTCCACGTCCGAGAGGTCCTGGAGCAGCCAGCCGACGTCGTCCGGTGCGTAGGAGGAGAAGGCGGGGCCGTGGAGGGGCTCGGGCAGCATGGGGGGTTCCTGCCGTTCGGAGGCGTGCGCGGGGAGGCCCGACGCGGTGCGTGAGGCGGCGTACGACGGGACGTACGAGGGGACGACGACGAGCAGCACGCGGTCGGCGTGTTCGCCGAGCTGCGCCAGCAGGCCGTCGGGAGAGTGGAGTTCGGGAGTGTCGGCGGTGGAGTCGACGGCCACGACGACGGCGTCGAAACCGGCGCCCGCGACGTTGTACGCGTACCGGTCACCGGGTCCGTCGGCCGGGTTGTCATGGGCCGGGAAGACCAGCCGGGTCCGTATCGCGTAACCGGGGTCGTCCACCGCGAGGACGGGGGAACGCGTGGTGGTGGAGTACCGGACCTCGGCGTCGGTGTGGTCCTCCAGGGCCGTGCCCAGGCGGAGAGGGGCGTACATCAGCTCCTCGAAGCCGAGGACGAGCACGCGTCGGGCGTCACCCAGTGCCGCGGCGATACGGGCGGCCATGGCCGGAAGGACCGGCTCCAGGGCGGCCCGGTGGGCGGGGGTGAAGCCGTGCCGTCCACCGTCGGGCACACCGGCGGGCCACTGGAGGTCCACCCGGGTACAGAACCCGCGCCCCGGTTCGACGCCCGCCTCCGCGGCGCCGGAACCGGCTGCCGAAGCCACGGCGGAACCGGTTGCGACGTCGGCTCCCGCAGCGGCGGAACCGGTCGTCCGCGACCTCGGGGAGGCCGTCGCTTCGAAGGCTGCCCCCTTTGTGCTCGGCGGACCGGCCGCTCCCGGCCGCTCGGAGCGTGCCTCCTCCTGCGCGGCGACCAGCGCCCGGCCCTTCTCCAGAACGCCCTCGGGAAGGGCGACGGTGCCCGAGCTGCGCGTCACCAGGTCGACGCGCGCGCCGATCTCCACGGCGAACTCGGTCAGCCGTCCGTGGTCGGCCGACGACCGCATGTCCACCAGGGCGACGACGACGTACCGGCTCCGCGGGTACCGCTCGTGGAGCGCGCGGATGGTGTTGAGCACGGTGTTGCCGGTGGAGAACTCGTCGTCCACCAGCACCAGCGGCGCACCGACGTCGGCGCCCGGACCCGCACCGGTGGCCGCGTCCGCGTGCATCTCGGCGCCCGCGTCTGCGCCTGCCGGGTCGCAGTCGCCCGCCAGCAGGGCCGGGTTCTCCGGGAGCAGCAGATGGGAGGTGGCGTGCGAGTGCGACTCCTCGAAGCCCCCCGCCCGCTCCACGCCCTCGACGGGGCGGCGCGTCGAGTGGAGGTACGGCGCCACCCCGAGCCCGTCGGCGACCGCGTGCCCGAGACCGGTGGCCGTCTCCGCGTAACCGAGCACGACGGCCCGGCGCGCCGCGGCGTCACCGAGGAGTTCGTGCACCCGTCGGCCGAGCTCGAAGCCGGCGGCGTACACCACGGAGGGCTTCTGCGGCACGTGCTTGCCGAGCACGTTCGACACGAGCAGATGGGCCCGCTTGGGGTTGCGGCGCAGGGCGAGGCCCAGCAGTTCCCTCAGCTCCTCGTCGCCGCCGGGGCTCCCGTCGCCGACGAGCTCGACGCCCAGTCGCTCCGCCACCCAGCTGCCCGACCACACCACGTTCGCCGCCTCTTTCCCTGCCGTGCGCCCGCTCATCGGGACACACCCGTTCCGCGGAGCCCGCTCATCCCATGGAGCCGACTCACCCGGCGGAGCCCGCTCGCCCCTCGAAACCCGTTCACTCCCCGAGCCGCGCTCATTCCGCGAGGCCTGCGGCCAGCAGCTCCACGAAGCCGACGTCCTCCCTCGCCACGCCGAAGACCTCGGCGCGCTGCAGAGTGCGCTCGGCCCAGGCGCGGTGCGGCTTCACTTCATTCATCTTGTTCGTGTACGCCGACCGCATCACGCCACCGCCGTCACGCTCCGGCCGCAGGATGTCCTGCGCGTCACTGAACTCCTCATGACTGACCACGGACAGCGCATGCACGGGCGCGACGTGCGACGGATGGATGCAGGTCTTGCCGAGCAGGCCGTTGGCCCGGTCGAGCTCGATCTCGCGCAGCAGGCCGTCGAGGTCGTGCTCGATCAGTGCCGTGCGCAGTTCCTCGGCCCGCCCCTCCAGGAAGGGGCTGCGGCGCAGCTGCGGTTTGAACATGCGCTCCTGGAGCCGGAAGTACTCCCACACCGGCCCGGTGATCGTGAAGCCGGTGCCGTCCGCCCTGCCCAGGACGTTGACCACGTCGCCGATGACGGCGGCGACGATCTGCACGTCGTACGCCGTCATGTCGGGCGCCCTGCGGAGCCCGTAGGCCGAGCAGAAGTCGGTGACGCCGAGCCGCAGCGCGAGGACCCGCTCGCGGTACTTGTCGACGGTGCGGGCTATTCCCCGGAGCGCCTCGCCACGGGTCTCCAGATGCAGCAGCTCGGGCGATTCGAGAACGGGCATCGCGAACAGGCGCCGCCCGCACACCTTCTCGGCGTTGGCGAGTGCCTCCAGGTACGGCACACCGCACTCTTCGGTGAACTTCGGAAGTACAAAACCAGACAACAATCGGACGGTGCGACCGAGTCGGCCCACCAGGTCCGCTATCTGGCCCGGCTCCCGGACCCGAATGAAGAGCAGGGGCACATCGGCACCGCGCGCGTCGAGGTCGGCGAACTGTCTGACCAGGTTCTCCTCGGCACCGACGACCTCGGAGTCGTCGATCGAATCCTCCAGGCACAGCACCATCGAGACGACACCGCGCCCGACCTGCTTGATGACGTCGTCAGCAAGCCTCGGCCTGGTGGCAGGGCTGTACAGGGTCGCTCCCAGGGCGGCCGAAAGCACGCGGGCCGGTGAGTCCGCGCCGAATTCGCACGGTTCCTGGAAGAACAGACCCTCTCTCGCAGCGGGCGCAATATGCCCGAAATGACGCATGTGATTCCCCCGAACTGCCTGATCGGCCGGACGACGTATGGCCGGTAATAGTACGTACGAGCGGGTGTCAACAGTTCCCCGCAGGCATGAATTCCGGGTAACTCGTCCATTTCCCGACGGGTCGACGTACCGCGGACGACGCGGTTCCGACGCACCGCCGAGACACCCGGTACGACCCCCACGTTGTCCGCGCGGGCAGCCAGCAGGCAGGATGACGGGCATGACGCACGCGATGGTGAAAGGCTCGAACGTCCCTCTGAACGCCTTGGCCGTACGGGCCGTGTTGCGCTGGACCCCGGGCTCCGGGATTCCGGATGTGGACGCCTCGGCCCTGCTGCTCGGAGCCGGTGGCCGCGTGCGCTCGGACGAGGACTTCGTCTTCTACAACCAACCCCGTCACCCCTCCGGCCTGGTACGACGACTGCCGAAGCGCAGCGTCCCCGAAGGACTCACGGACAGCATCGAGGCCGACCTCAACGCGCTCGACGCCTCGGTCGAGCAGGTGGTCGTCGCCGCGTCCTCCGACGGAGCCGCATTCGCTCAGGTGCACGATCTGCGCATCCTGCTCTACGACGCGGCGTCGGCGGGCGGGGAGCCGCTCGCCGTCTTCGATGTGCGGCCGGAGACCGGCGAGGAGACGGCGATCATCTGCGGCGAGCTCTACCGGCGCGGCGATGGCTGGAAATTCCGGGCCGTGGGACAGGGCTACCCGACCGGTCTGGTGGGTCTGGCGACCGCCTTCGGCATCTCGGTGGACGAGTCGGAGGCCGCGGCGGAGCCCGGTCCGTCTCCCTCGTCCATGACGCCTCCCCCGCCCGTGGCGGCACCCCCGTCGTCGGCGCCGCCCTCGTTTCCGCCGCCCGCGCCCCCGTTCCCGCCCGCACCGGCCCCGGGCCACGACTCCCAGGTCACGGTCCAGCACCAGCAGCCGACCTACGGCTACCCGCAGCCCACGGCGGCCCAGCCGGCCCCACAGCACGTTCCCCAGCCCGCGTACGGGTATCCGCAGCCGGCCGCGGCCGCCGCGCCCGCCCCCGACCCGAATTTCACGCTGCCACCGCAGGGACCGCAGTTCATACGGTCCTGAGGCAGTCCCGAGACGGCCGAGGAAGCGCCCCGCCACAGCCCAGGGGGCCCGTCGGCCGTCCGACCGCCCGGTGATCACGGTCCTGTGTCGCCGACGGGCTGGAGCGCCGCTCAGGCCCGGGACTTGTAGCCGCGGCCCCACTGCATGCCCCAGCCGTACAACCGGTCCAGCTCCGACTGGAATCCGTACACGAACTTCACCTCGCGCCGCACGATCAGATCGTCCTTGACGTTCTCCACCGTGAACACGGCGCAGGAGCGGGCCTCAGGTGCGTGCTCGTCGAGTTCGATCTCGATCCGCGGGCCATTGCCCGGGTAGAGCGTCACCTTGGCGTGCGTACGGTCGAAGGCGGGCGTCTGGTCGTAGATGTAGACGAAGAACAGCAGCCGTTTGATCTGGTCGCGCTGGTCGAGATTGACGTAGACGGTCTCGCCCGACGGCGCCCCGAAGCGGTCGTCCCCGCTGAGCCGGATGTACGGCGGTGCGTTGAGGTCGCCGATGAGGTTGCCCAGCGGCTGGACCACGCCCTTGGTGCCGTCCTTCAGCTCGTACATGCAGCCCAGGTCCAGGTCGACGTTGACCACGCCCTGGGTGTGCGCCTGGACCACGTCGGGCTTGAAGAGATTCATGGGCCGCAGCAGCCGGCCGCTCTGCCGCGACCTGCCCTCGATGTCCGAGGTACGCATCCGCCAGGAGAGGTTGACCCGCAGATTGCCGGTCAGCGCGCCCTGCTTGGTGAGCGAGACCGTGGCGTGCCGCTTGGAGAGCACGATGGAGTTGGTCGACGCGTTGCCCGACTCGAACTGTGCCTCACGTCGTGGCCACAAGCTGTCCCAGAACGCCATCCCCAACCCCCACACGTATCGGTAGAAAAAGTTCCCCGGCCCGGCGGCCGTCCCATGCGTCGCACAGGTCACCCACATCACTGCGGGGCGGCCGCCGGGCCGGTTCCCGGTGATACCGGAGAGCCGTCGCCGTGCGCACCGCCCCGCTGAGAGCGTTCCTCGATTCCCCCCGGGTCACACCCCGGACGGACATTCCTGCCGGGTCACACCCCGGACGCAACCTCTTCCCTGGTATCCGCGTCGTCGCCCCCGCCCGCGGCCTCCAGCGCCTTGTTGCGCCGGACCGAGGACCAGAAGGACCAGCCGATCAGCGCGACACCGACGAAGCCGGTGATGAGCTCGTTGATCTGGTACTGGATGGTGACGAGCAGGATCACGGCCAGCGCGCCGATGGCGTAGTGGGCGCCGTGCTCCAGGTAGACGTAGTCGTCGAGGGTGCCCTGACGGACCAGGTAGACCGTGAGCGAACGGACGTACATGGCGCCGATACCGAGGCCGAGGGCCATCAGCACGATCTCGTTGCTGATGGCGAAGGCGCCGATGACACCGTCGAACGAGAAGGACGCGTCGAGCACTTCCAGGTAGAGGAACATGAAGAACGCGGCCTTGCCGGAGAGCGCGATCGCGGAGATCTTCTTGCCGCTCTTCCTGGCCTCCTCCTCGGCCTCGGCCTCCCGCTCCTCCTCTTCCTCCAGCTTGTTCTCGAAGAAGCCCGAGAGACCGCCGACGATGAGGTACGTGATCAGACCCGCGACTCCGGCGAGCAGGACGGTCTCCGCCTTGTCCGCGTGGCCGCCGCCGTGCTGGTGCGCGTTGGTCGCGAAGGTCAGGGCGGAGATCAGCAGCACGATCAGCGCGATGCAGACCGACAGCATGTCGACCTTGCCGAGCTTGGCGAGCGGGCGCTCGATCCAGCGCAGCCACTGGATGTCACGGTCCTCGAAAATGAAGTCGAGGAAGATCATCAGAAGGAACATGCCACCGAAGGCGGCAATCGCCGGGTGGGCGTCCGTGACGAGTTCCTGGTACCGGTCGGGCTGGCTGAACGAAAGATCGACTGCCTCGATCGGCCCGATCTTGGCGGTGATCGCCACGATGACGACGGGGAACACCAGCCGCATGCCGAAGACCGCGATGAGCACGCCGACCGTGAGGAAGATCTTCTGCCAGAAGGCATTCATCTTCTTCAGGATTCCGGCGTTGACCACCGCGTTGTCGAAGGACAGCGAGATCTCGAGGACGGAAAGGATCGCGACTACGCCGAGAGCCTGCCACCCTCCGTAGAACACCGCTGCGACCAGGCCGAGCGCGGTGACCGCGAACGACCAGCCGAAGGTTTTCAGAAGCACTGGCTACCCCATCGTGTATGAAACGGGTCTCCCCCGGGTGTGTACGGGGCTCCCCCGCGCCGTGCGCGGCTTTACGAAACGTTGACCCCAAAGTCTAGAGCGATACCGCGCAGTCCCGACGCGTACCCCTGTCCCACTGCACGGAACTTCCACTCGCCGTTGTACCGGTAGAGCTCGCCGAAGATCATCGCGGTTTCCGTCGACGCGTCCTCGGTGAGGTCGTAACGAGCGAGTTCCTGGCCGTCCGCCTGGTTCACCACGCGGATGAACGCATTGCCGACCTGGCCGAAGGTCTGCCCCCGGTTGTCCGCGTCATGGATCGAGACCGGAAAAATGATCTTGTCGCAGTGCACGGGCACCTGAGTGAGATTCACGATGATCGACTCGTCGTCGCCCTCGCCCTCACCCGTGAGGTTGTCGCCGGTGTGCTCCACGGAACCGTCGGGGCTCGTGAGGTTGTTGTAGAACACGAACCATTCGTCGCCGAGCACCCGGCCCGACTGGCACAGCAGCGCGCTGGCGTCGAGGTCGAAGTCGGCACCCGTGGTGGATCGTGCGTCCCAGCCGAGCCCGACCAGCACCTGGGTGAGGTTGGGTGCGGCCTTGGAGAGGGAGACGTTGCCTCCCTTGGCGAGTGTGACGCCCATGGTGTGTCCTCCCCGAGTCGATGAACCGTCTGTTGAGCCGGTGAGCCGGCTGTCGAGCGCGTCCGGCGCCGCACGGGGTGCGGCGCCGGACGGAATGCATGCCTGCGTGGCCCGCGGGCCGCTCCTCGACGGTTCGGCCCGACAGCGCCTTCTCAGACGTTGACGCCGAAGTCCTGCGCGATGCCGCGCAGCCCCGAGGCGTAGCCCTGGCCGATGGCGCGGAACTTCCACTCCGCCCCGTTGCGGTACAGCTCGCCGAAGACCATGGCGGTCTCCGTCGAGGCGTCCTCGCTCAGGTCGTAGCGCGCCAGCTCGCTGTTGTCGGCCTGGTTGACGACGCGGATGTACGCGTTGCGCACCTGGCCGAAGCTCTGCTGGCGGGTCTCGGCCTCGTAGATCGAGACGGGGAAGACGATCTTGTCGACGTCGGCGGGAACGCCGGACAGGTTCACCTTGATGACCTCGTCGTCGCCCTCGCCCTCACCGGTGAGGTTGTCACCGGTGTGCTCGACGGAGCCGTCGGGGCTCTTGAGGTTGTTGAAGAAGACGAAGTTGCCGTCGCTGCCGACCTTGCCCTCCGCGTTCGTCAGCAGGGCGCTGGCGTCGAGGTCGAAGTCACCACCGGTGGTGGTGCGGGCATCCCAGCCCAGACCGACGGTGACCGCGGTCAGGTTGGGCGCGGCCTTGGTCAGCGAGACGTTGCCGCCCTTGCTGAGGCTGACTCCCACGAGTCCTCCCATTGGTTTCCTTGGGGGCCGGCAGGCGCCGGCGCCTCCACGTTGCGTTGGCATCCGATGAACGACTGGATCCTAGTGACCGGTTCCCGGCCAAAGCAGGCTTTTGAACAGGACGCCCACAGATCCGCCGCTCGTGGTCAGAGCGCGTCGAGCGCCTTGACGTAGTCGTTGAGGTCCCGCGCGTCGGGCAGGCCGTTGACGACCGTCCAGCGCACCACGCCCTCCTTGTCGATGATGAAGGTGCCGCGCACCGCGCAGCCCTTCTCCTCGTCGAAGACGCCGTACGCCCGCGAGGTCTCGCCGTGCGGCCAGAAGTCCGAGACCAGCGGGTACTCGAGGCCTTCCTGCTCGGCGAAGACACGCAGGGTGTGGATGGAGTCGTTGGAGACGGCGAGCAGCTGCGTGTCGTCGTTCTCGAACTTCGGCAGCTCGTCCCGCAGCGCGCAGAGCTCACCCGTGCACACGCCGGTGAAGGCGAACGGGTAGAACAGCAGCACGACATTCTTCTCGCCGCGGAAGTCGGAGAGCTTCACGGTCCGGCCGTGGTTGTCCTTCAGCTCGAAGTCCGGGGCCTGGGTGCCGACCTCGATCGCCATGAGACGCGTCCCTTCGCTACGTTCACCGGGCTGGGCTGTCCGGGTGGCTCCCACCCTACGCAGGGCCCGCAGCGGGCCCTGCAGCGCCCGCACGCGGGCACCCTGCGCCCCGTCGGCCCGGACGGGGCGAGGCCCGGAAGCCGTACCGCGCGCGGCAGGGCTCCGCTCACGCGAAAGGCCCCCGGCGGCTCGTGCTCATGCCGTCGGGGGCCTTCGGGGCGGGTGCGTGGCGAATGCCGTTCAGCGCTTGGCCCGGGCCGCCTTCGGTGTGACCAGACGGCTGCCCGTCCAGTCCTTGCCCGCATTGATGCTCTTGGTCTGGGAGAGACCGGCGGTCTGCGCAGACTCGTTGATGTCGCTCGGTTCGACGTATCCGTCACGGCCGGTCTTCGGCGTCATCAGCCAGACCGCGCCGCCGTCCTCGATCAGACCAATGGCATCCACCAGCGCGTCCGTAAGGTCGCCGTCCTCGTCGCGGAACCACAGCAGGACGACGTCTGCGACGTCGTCGTAGTCCTCGTCGACGAGTTCCTGGCCGATAGTGGCCTCAATGCCCTCACGGAGCTCCTGCTCGACGTCGTCGTCGTAGCCGATCTCCTGGACCACCTGTCCGGGCTCGAACCCCAGGCGTGCTGCCGGGTTGGTCCGCTCCTCCGCGTGGTCCGCGGTCGCGCTCACGGGTTGCCTCCTGATCATGTTTCGGAAAATGCTTCAGCCACGCGCGTGCGCGGGGCGTTGGCCGTAGTCCACACGGGAGCGGCGGATCGCGCAAGTACCCAGCGTCCGAGACCGCCTAAACGGTGACGTTCCCTGCCACGTCGCCGCACTGTCGGCAGGTCCCCTGCGGGGGCCGCGCCACCGTCCACACCCTTTACGTCCTTCCACAGCTTATGCCGTTTCGGTCCGCCATTCGGAGTCGAACATCCTTTGGGAACGCTTGGACGGGTTGGGCGTATGGTTGCGGTTTGGACCAGCCCATCCCCGCGCCCCGGACGTGATGTCTCGCAACACGTCGGTTACCCCTCGGTAGAGATGACGTTTACGCCCTCGCGGTACACGATGGTGATGGCGTACATGCATACACCTCGGGGGCATGTCCTCCCGTGGCCAGGCCCTGTAGAGCAGCACCGAACAGCGAAGGAACAGCGTGGCTTCCGGATCCGATCGCAACCCGATCATCATTGGCGGCCTGCCGAGCCAGGTCCCGGACTTCGATCCCGAAGAGACCCAGGAATGGCTCGACTCGCTCGACGCCGCGGTCGACGAGCGAGGCCGTGAGCGGGCCCGTTACCTGATGCTCCGGCTCATCGAGCGTGCGCGCGAGAAGCGCGTCGCCGTGCCGGAGATGCGCAGCACGGACTACGTGAACACGATCGCCACGAAGGACGAGCCGTTCTTCCCCGGCGACGAGGAGATCGAGCGCAAGGTCCTCAACGCGACCCGCTGGAACGCGGCCGTGATGGTGTCGCGCGCCCAGCGTCCGGGGATCGGTGTCGGCGGTCACATCGCAACCTTCGCCTCCTCGGCCTCGCTGTACGACGTGGGCTTCAACCACTTCTTCCGGGGCAAGGACGACGGTCTGGGCGGTGACCAGATCTTCTTCCAGGGGCACGCGTCCCCGGGCATCTACGCCCGCGCCTTCCTGCTCGACCGGCTGAGCGAGGCGCAGCTCGACGCCTTCCGGCAGGAGAAGTCGAAGGCGCCGAACGGTCTGTCCAGCTACCCGCACCCGCGGCTGATGCCGGACTTCTGGGAGTTCCCGACGGTCTCGATGGGCCTCGGCCCGCTCGGCGCGATCTACCAGGCCCGGATGAACCGCTACATGCAGGCGCGCGGCATCGCCGACACCTCCCAGTCGCATGTCTGGGCCTACCTGGGCGACGGCGAGATGGACGAGCCCGAGTCGCTCGGCCAGCTCTCCATCGCCGCCCGTGAGGGCCTGGACAACCTGACCTTCGTGGTCAACTGCAACCTGCAGCGCCTCGACGGCCCGGTACGCGGCAACGGCAAGATCATCCAGGAGCTGGAGTCGCAGTTCCGGGGTGCCGGATGGAACGTCATCAAGCTGGTCTGGGACCGCTCCTGGGACCCGCTGCTCGCGCAGGACCGCACGGGCATCCTGGTCAACAAGCTGAACACCACGCCGGACGGTCAGTTCCAGACGTACGCCACCGAGTCCGGCGCGTACATCCGTGAGCACTTCTTCGGGGACGACCCGCGGCTGCGCGACATGGTCAAGGACATGACCGACGACCAGATCCTGCACCTGGGCCGCGGCGGTCACGACCACAGGAAGGTCTACGCGGCCTACGCGGCGGCCAAGGCCCACAAGGGCCAGCCGACGGTGATCCTGGCGCAGACCGTCAAGGGCTGGACACTGGGGCCGAACTTCGAGGGCCGCAACGCGACCCACCAGATGAAGAAGCTCACGGTCGAGGACCTCAAGCGGTTCCGCGACCGGCTGCACATCCCGATCACGGACAAGCAGCTGGACGAGGGCTACCCGCCCTACTACCACCCGGGCCGTGACTCGGAGGAGATCCAGTACATGCACGACCGCCGCAAGGGTCTGGGCGGTTACGTCCCGACCCGTGTGGTGCGCGCGAAGCCGCTGGTCCTCCCCGAGGACAAGACCTACGCGACCGCGAAGAAGGGTTCGGGTCAGCAGTCGATCGCCACCACCATGGCGTTCGTCCGCATCCTGAAGGACCTCATGCGGGACAAGGAGATCGGCAAGCGCTTCGTGCTGATCGCGCCCGACGAGTACCGCACCTTCGGCATGGACGCGTTCTTCCCGAGCGCGAAGATCTACAACCCGCTCGGCCAGCAGTACGAGGCGGTCGACCGCGATCTGCTGCTCGCGTACAAGGAGTCGCCGACCGGTCAGATGCTGCACGACGGCATCTCCGAGGCCGGCTGCACGGCCTCGCTGATCGCCGCCGGTTCCGCGTACGCCACGCACGGCGAGCCGCTGATCCCGGTGTACGTCTTCTACTCGATGTTCGGTTTCCAGCGCACCGGTGACCAGTTCTGGCAGATGGCCGACCAGCTCGCGCGCGGCTTCGTGCTGGGTGCGACCGCCGGTCGTACGACGCTGACCGGTGAGGGTCTCCAGCACGCGGACGGCCACTCGCAGCTGCTCGCCTCGACCAACCCGGGCTGTGTCGCGTACGACCCGGCGTTCAGCTATGAGATCGCGCACATCGTCAAGGACGGTCTGCGCCGGATGTACGGCGGGACGCCCGAGGAGAACGAGGACGTCTTCTACTACCTCACCGTCTACAACGAGCCGATCCAGCACCCGGCCGAGCCCGAGAACGTGGATGTCGAAGGCATCCTCAAGGGCGTGTACCGCTACAAGGCCGCCGAGCGGGGCGAGATCCCGGCCCAGATCATGGCGTCCGGTGTGGCCGTCCCGTGGGCGGTCGAGGCGCAGCGGATCCTCGCCGACGAGTGGAACGTCCGGGCGGACGTCTGGTCGGCGACCTCCTGGAACGAGCTGCGCCGCGAGGCCGTGGACGTGGAGCGGTACAACCTGCTGCACCCGGAGGAGGAGCAGCGCGTCCCGTACGTCACGCAGAAGCTCTCCGGCTCGGAGGGCCCGTTCGTGGCGGTCTCGGACTGGATGCGTTCCGTGCCGGACCAGATCGCACGCTGGGTGCCCGGTGCGTACCAGTCGCTGGGTGCGGACGGTTTCGGCTTCGCCGACACCCGTGGCGCGGCCCGCCGGTTCTTCCACATCGACGCGCAGTCGATCGTCCTCGCGGTGCTCACCGAGCTCGCGAAGGAGAACCGGATCGACCGTTCGCTGCTGAAGCAGGCGATCGACCGGTACGAGCTGCTGGATGTGACCGCGGCCGACCCGGGTGCGGCCGGCGGCGACGCGTAAGCACGGCGGATCACGGCCGAAGGGCGGCGGAACCCCTGGTTCCGCCGCCCTTCGGCGTGTCCGGCGTCAGTTCTCCCAGACCTTGAAGGCCCTGATCTGGTACGGGGACCGGGGCACCCAGGTGCCACCGCCCGGGTAGGTCTCGAACTCACCGGTCTCGGCGCACTCCGCCGACTGGTACGTGGTGACCGGCCGGCCGGTGCGGTTGGCGAGCGCCTGGGCCCGGCCGCCCTTCGACAGCGGGACGCAACTGTCGATGTCGATCGTGGACAGCTCGTGGATCTGCCGGGCTCCGGTGAAGTCCGGCTCCGCCCAGAGGCAGAGCTGCCCGCTCTCGCAGGCACCGGGCCGGGCGGGCGCGGAGTGGGGCACGGCCCGCGGGCTCGCGGAGTGGGCGGCGGCCCGCGGGATCGCCGAGTGGGCCGCGGTCTGCGGGATCAGGGCGGTTGCGGCCAGGGCGGCGGCAAGAACGGTCATGCGCAAGAAAATCGACCCCCGTGGTGGTGCGAATCAGTTGCACGCACCCTGACCTGCGGGGCAGCGTCCGGGGAAGGGGCCGCGGATCACACCACCCGGATAGGCGACAGCCCCGCCGGAACGGTCCGGCGGGGCTGTCGTACGCGCTGTGTTGACGCCGCGGCGGCGTCGTGACGGGCGATCAGATGTGACCGGCGCCCGCACCCGCCCCGGCATTCGCACCGCGCTTGGTGAGCGTGGCGACCAGCGCGGCGGCCACCGCGACGATGCCCGCGACCATGAACGCCGTGCTCATGCCTGACACGAACGTGTCGTGGGCGACGCCCGCGATCTTCCCCGCGACCTCCGGCGGCACGTTCCCGCCCACCGGCGGGATGCCGACCTCGACGGCGGAGGACGCCTGGTCCAACTGCTGCGGGCTGAGCGGTGGAAGCTCGGCGGCCTTCCAGTTGTCGGGCAGCTTCGAGCTGACCTGCGAGGCCATGACCGCGCCCAGCACCGCCGTACCGAGGCTGCCGCCGACCTGCATGGCGGCCTGCTGCAGACCACCCGCGACGCCGGAGAGCTCCATCGGGGCGTTGCCGACGATGACCTCGGTGGCGCCGACCATCACCGGGGCCAGGCCGAGACCGAGCAGACCGAACCAGATCGACATGGTCAGGGTGCCGGTGCCGACGTCCAGCTGGGACATCCCGAACATGGCGACCGCCGTGCACACCATGCCGCCGACCAGCGGGACCCGCGGGCCGAACTTGGTGATCATGGCGCCGGCGAGCGGCGAGGCGACGATCATCATCCCGGTCAGCGGCAGCAGGTGCAGACCGCTGTCGATCGGGCTCAGACCGTGCACGTTCTGGAGGTAGAAGGTGACGAAGAACAGCCCGCCCATGAAGGCGAAGGCCATCAGGACCATCAGGACCGCACCCGCCGACAGCGGCACGGACCGGAACATCGCCAGCGGGATCAGCGGCTCCCTGACGTTCTTCTGGGAGAAGGCGAAGACCACGAACAGGACCACTGCGGCGCCCAGGAAGCCGACCGTCCTGTAGTCGCCCCAGCCCCACTCCGAGCCCTTGATGAGGGCCCAGATCAGGCAGAACATCGCCTGCGACAGCAGCACGATGCCGCCGATGTCGAAGGAGCGCGGCGCGTTCTCGGCGCGGTGGTCCTTGAGGATCACCAGGCCCAGCAGGAGCGCGATCACGCCGACCGGCACATTGATGAAGAAGACGGACTGCCAGCTGACGTGCTCGACGAGCACCCCGCCGAGGATCGGTCCGCCCGCGGTCGAGGCACCGATCACCATGCCCCAGATGCCGATCGCCATGTTCAGCTTCTCGGCCGGGAAGGTGGCGCGCAGCAGGCCGAGCGCGGCGGGCATCAGCAGGGCGCCGAAGAGGCCCTGGAGCACCCGGAACACGATCACGAGCGCGACGCTGTGGGAGAGGCCGATGGCCCCCGATGCCGCGGCGAAGCCGACGACACCTATCAGGAAGGTCTGGCGGTGGCCGAACCGGTCACCGAGCTTGCCCGCGGTGATCAGGGAGACCGCGAGGGCGAGCATGTAGCCGTTGGTGATCCACTGGACGTCGGCGAGCGATGCTCCCAGGTCCTTCTGGATGGCGGGGTTGGCGATCGCGACGATCGTGCCGTCGAGCGCGACCATCATCACGCCGATGGCCACGGAGAAGAGCGTCAGCCAGGGGTGGCCGCGCAGCCCCTTGGCAGGTGCGGGCACGGCGGTGTCCCGCGGCTCCCGCGACGCCTTTTCGACGGTGGTCTGACTAGTCATGCCCGGGAGATTAGTGTCAGTCTCTGACAGTTGACAAACCATTTCACAAGTCAGCAACTGTCATGTAGCTCACAGGTACGCTGAGCTGGGAAAAGCGGAAAAGAGGACCACTTCAGTGACCGATGGGCAGCGGGCCGCGCATCCGGCCGGACGGTGCGGACGGCCGACCGGCCTGCGTGAACGGAAGAAGCGACGCACCCGGGACGCCCTGCTGCACGCCGCCCTCGATCTTTTCATCACCCAGGGGTACGAGGAGACCACCGTCGACCAGATCGTCGACGCGGTCGAGGTCTCCCAGCGCACCTTCTTCCGCTACTTCGCCGGCAAGGAGGCGGTCGCCTTCGCCCTCCAGGAGATGGTGGAGTCGTACTTCCTCTCGGAGCTGCGCCAGCGCCCCGCGGCGGAGGCCCCGTTCGAGGCGATGCGCCGCGCGGTCCTCTGCGCCTGGAACAGCATCGGTGAGGCGATCGAGGCGATCGTCACGGTCGAACTTCACATGCGTACGTACCGGATGATCGAGTCGACGCCGTCGCTGCTCGCCGCCCACCTGCGGCGCAGCATCGATCTGGAGAACCGGATCGCCCTGCTGATCGCCGAGCGCGAGGGGCTCGACGTGGAGACGGACCCCCGGCCGAGGGTGGCCGTGGCCGCGTTCAGCGGGGTGATGCGGGTCACCGGGCAGCTCTGGGGGCAGGGGCACGACGCCAGCGTGGACTCGCTGCGCGCGCTGACCGAGGTGTACCTGGACCAACTCGTCCCGGCGCTGGCCGGGAACTGGCGGGAAGGAGCCGGCACCGGGCTCGGGTGACGCCATGGAAGCTCCGTCCGATGTGCTGTACGCCTCAGTGTCATGACATGACCGACTTCACAACAGCCGTGCCCCGGCGGCCATATGCGACGCTCCGAGGGCGCCGAGCGCGTCCGAGTGTGCGTGCCGCACCAACACAGCGTGAAACAAACGGCCTTGAATTCCCGACAGCCGGGTGATGTGCATCACCCTCTTCACGGCTGCCGCCGCGCGTCTCCTAATGTGGGCCGGAGTGACTTCCTTCGACTCCTCTCCCACGCTCACCGCATGGCGCGCGCTGCTCGCCGTCGCGGTCGTGTTCGTGATGCTGGCGACCACGGGCTGGACCACCGTCCGACACCAGCGCACCGACGAGCCCCGCGCCCTCGCGCTCGCCTCCTGGGCACGGGGCCACGTGGCCGGGCACGCGCTGCCCGACGTCGACGCGCCGCCGTACCGCCTGGCACAGTTCTTCGCCTCGCTGACGGCCGCGCAGCGCACCGCCCTGGCCGACAAGTACCCCTTGGTCGTCGGCAATCTGAACGGTGCCCCGGTCACCCTGCGCTATCACGCCAACCAGCGGGCCCTGGTGGCGGCACGGACGGTCGAGCGGCAGCGCATGCACGACTCCAGGCTCTCCCCGGACGGCCGCGCCGAGGCGCTCCGCCGGCTGAACCGCTTCGACTCCATGCTCGCCCCGGGCCGGCACATCCTCGCGTTCGACCCGTCCGGAAAGGGCCGTGCCGCGGAGGTGTTCGGCGATCTCGACCGGGCCCAGCGGGTCTCCGTGATCGTCCCCGGCGTCGACACCAACCTGCTGACGCTGGAGCGGTCCGCGCCCAGGGTGAACGCCGCCCCCGTCGGCATGGCGAAGTCGCTGTACGCGGCCGAGCGCGCCGCGCGCCCCGCGGTCCGGACCGCCGTCATCGCCTGGGCCGACTACACCACGCCGGCCGGGATCGGTGTGGACGCGGCCCTGGGGAATCTCGCCGAGCGCGGGGCGGTCCGGCTGAACGCCCTGGTGAGCGCGTTGCCGGGCAACGCTCCGGTCTCCCTGTTCTGCCACAGCTACGGCTCGGTGCTGTGCGGTGTCGCCGCGCACGAACTGCCGTCCAGGGTCACCGACATCGCGGTCGCCGGCAGCCCCGGCATGCGCGTGGAGAACGCCGGGCAGCTGGACACCCGGGCCAGGGTCTGGGCGACGCGGGACCACGGCGACTGGATCGCGGACGTTCCGAACCTGGAGCTCGGCGGGCTGGGTCACGGGGCCGACCCGGTCGACCCGGGCTTCGGCGCGCGTGTCGTCTCGGCGGGCGACGCGGTCGGGCACAGCGGCTATTTCGAGCCGGGCACCGGGAGTCTCAGCAACTTCGCCGCCATCGGCGTGGGGGCCTACGACTCGGTGAGCTGTGCGAGCTCCGACAGCACCTGCCACGAACGAATCACCGGCAGCCAGGAGCCCGTCCTGAAGATCTGAGGGCTCAGCCGCCGCAGCCGACCGGAAATTGCGGTTTACGCCGAAGGGGGACGTGCGGGCAAGTGCCGCATACGATGAGGCACATGGGTGATGTGCTGGCCGGAATTCATGCCACCTGGGAGTTCGACACCGACTCCGTGCTCATCCGCTTCGAACGGGGTATACGCACGCCGAAGCTCTTCCAGAGCCTGCGCGAACGCCGCGTCCCGCACGCGGCGCTGTCGTCGGTGACGCTGACCCCGGGCAAGCGGGGCACGGTGGTCCTGCACGCGGTGCCGAGACCCGGTGCCGACCCGTTGCTGGAGGCCGCGGCCGGGCAGCTCAAGGACGGCTGCGATCCGTACCGGCTGGTGCTCCCCGCCGAGCGCGAGACGCTCGCCGAGTACTACGCGGACGAACTGCGCGCCCTGCTCCCGCCCGACGCCGCGGAGCCCGCCGAGCGGTTCCTGGTCGCGGCCCCCGAGGCGCCGATGCAGTTCAAGGCGTACGACGGCCGGGCCAGCTTCGACGGGGACCGGATCTCGTTCCGCTGGTTCTGGACGGGCGCCTCCACGGCGAAGTGGAAGGCCGGTGACCAGACGTTCGCGGTGACGGAGCTGAGCGGCGTCGAGTGGCGCTCGCCGGAGGCCTTCGACGGCTATCTGCGGCTGGTTCCGAGGGGTCTGGAGGGTGCGGCTCCGGTACCGGGCGGCGGCCTCGCCATGAGCGCCGGCTCCGGCATGACCACGGGCACGGACCCGGGCGCGGAGCTCGGCACGGGCACGGTGCGCAGCGCGGAACCGACGCCTCCCCATCCCACCCGGGCCGACCAGGACCCGGCAGCGGTGATCTTCGGCCTCGGCTACGGCCCGGTGCACGAGTCGCTGCCGTTCGCCGCGGCCGTACTGGAGTCCCTACGCAGGAAGCAGCCGGCGCCCGCGGCGCAGGCCGCCGTCCTGGCGGGCGCGGGGCGGCGCGACCCCGCGGACATCGCGGAGCGGATCCGCCACCTCGGGGAACTGCACCAGGCGGGGCTGGTGACGGACGACGAGTTCAGCGCCAAGAAGGCCCAGCTGCTCGCCGAGCTGTAGCCGTCCGGCGCCCGACGACCGGGGCTCGGTTCGCCGGTCGTACCCCCGTACGAGAAGCGCGGCGGTGGACCGGGACCCCGGTATGACGCCCGTCGGCCCGCGACGCGCCTACGCTGATCGAGTCATGTCCACTTCCCCGCCGCCCATGCCGTCCACGCCGCCCCGGACGCCCCCGCCGCCCGCCGACGGCCTGCTGAGCGCCGCCCGGCGCAATCTGCGCGAACTCGCCCACGGGCTGTCCCACCCGTCCCACCCGGCGACGCCGCTCCTGGCGGACGCGCCGAGGCGGTGGCAGCGGCTGCTGCCGTACCTCGTCGTCCTCGCCCTCGTCGCCATCTTCGTCCCGGTCACGATCAATGTCCTGATCAACGGGTACGGCGTGGACGGAGGACTGGCGGGAGCCCTGGCCGTCGCGCAGGCCGCCCCGCTGCTGATGCTGGCGCACCGGCCGCTGCAGGCGTGGTGGATCATCTTCCCGGCGGACATCCTCGGCGCGGCAGTGCTGCTCGGCTACCCGGTCGGCGCGTACGAGATCTGGCCATGGCCCCCGCCCACGCTGATCGGCTATCTCTTCGTCCTGCTCGCGCTGGCCCTGCGCGAGACCCGGCGGACCCTGGCCTCGGTCTGGGTGGCGACGGGCGCGGCGAGCCTGGCCCTGCACCTGATCTCGCCGGAGCGGAGCAACGGCAGCGCGCTGCTGGTCGTGATCCTCGGCGCGGTGGTCCTGGTGATCGGCGCGGCGCTGCGGGAACGCGGTGACGCCCAGCGCCGACTGGCCGAGCAGGAGACCATCAGCGAGGCCGAGCGGGCGCAGCGGACGCTGCTGGAGGAGCGCACCAGGATCGCCCGTGAGCTGCACGACGTGGTCGCGCACCACATGTCCGTGATCACGGTCCAGGCCGATTCCGCGCCCTACCGGATCAGCGGGCTGCCCGAGGAGGCGGTCGAGGAGTTCGGCGCGATCGCGGCGAGCGCGCGGGAGTCGCTCACGGAGATGCGGCGGCTGCTGACGGTGCTGCGCAGCGAGGGCGCCGAAGGCGAACGGGCTCCGCAGCCGGGGCTCGACCGGGTGCAGCAGTTGGTGGAGGCGACGGTGCGGGCGGGGCTGCCGGCCGAACTGTCGCTGGCCGCCGATGTGTCGGACGTACCGCAGGCGGTGGATCTGTCGGCGTACCGGATCGTGCAGGAGGCCCTGGCGAACGTGGTCCGGCACGCGCCCGGGGCGCGGACCCGGGTGTCGATCACGTCCGACGGCGCGTACCTGACCGTGCTGGTGGTCAACGACCGTGCGGAGAAGCCCGGTTCGCCGCTGGAGGCGACCGGGACCGGGCACGGCCTGGTCGGCATGCGGGAACGCGTACGGTTGACGGGCGGCACGCTGGACACCGGACCGCTGCCCGACGGCGGCTTCCGGGTGGCGGCGCGGCTGCCGCTCACCCCGGTTCCACCCCCGACCTCGGAGGACTCTTGACCATCCGCGTGATCATCGTCGACGACCAGGCCATGGTGCGGGCGGGGTTCGCGGCACTGCTCGCGGCACAGAGCGACATCGACGTGGTGGGCGAGGCGCCGGACGGGCGCCAGGGCATCGACGTCAGCCGACGGGTCCACCCGGACGTGGTCCTGATGGATGTCCGGATGCCCGAGATGGACGGCCTGGCGGCGGCCCGCGAGCTGCTGAACCCGCCCGCGGGCGTGGTGCATCTGCCCAAGGTGCTGATGCTCACCACGTTCGACGTGGACGACTACGTGTACGAGGCGCTGCGCGCCGGCGCGTCCGGCTTCCTGTTGAAGGACGCGCCGCCGGCGGATCTGATCTCTGCGGTACGGGTGGTCGCGGCGGGCGAGGCACTGCTGGCGCCGTCCGTGACCCGGCGCCTGATCGCGGACTTCGCCCGGCAGGGACCGTCCGGGGCGGCCCGGAGCGGGCAGGCGCTGCGGCTGAACGGGCTGACTCCGCGCGAGCGGGAGGTGCTGGAGCTGATCGCGCGGGGGCTGTCCAACCAGGAGATCGCGGGACGGCTGGTGCTGGCCGAGCAGACGGTGAAGACGCACATCGGGCGGGTGCTGGCCAAGCTGGACCTGCGGGATCGCGCGCAGGCGGTGATCTTCGCGTACGAGGCGGGAGTGGTGGTACCCGGAGAGCAGTAGGGGGGTCTCCCCCGCCCGCCCCTCCGGCAGGCCCCCCGTACACCCCCTACCCCGGTAGCACTCCGCACTTGGCTCCCTGGTGCGACGCCCGCGTACCCGTCTCCTTCCTACCTTCCTCTCCGTCGCGCCGAACGGCGTGCGGGAGCCGGGGCAACCGGAGAGGGAGGGCGGGATGCGCCGTTACGCAAGGACTCTGGTCGCGGTCGCGCTGGCGACCACCGTGGTGGCGGGAACGGCCGGCTGGGCGTCCGGGAACGCGCAGCAGGCCCTGACCGGGCCACCGCCCGGAACGGCGGCCTGGCGCACGGATCAGGTGCTGGGGCGCGAGCTGCCGGACCCGGAGCGGACGACGCCCGCCGAAGTGAGCCGTTTCTTCCAGGGGTTGACGACGGCACAGCAGCAGACCCTGGTCGTACGGCATCCACTCGTCGTGGGGAATCTGGACGGCGTACCCGTGGCACTGCGCTACCGGGCCAACGCCCGTTCCCTGCGAGCCGGTCACGATCCCCGGTACGCCCATCTCACCGGATCGGGACACCGGCAGATCCTGGCCTTCGATCCGCGCGGACGCGGTCAGGTCGCCGAGGTCTTCGGGGACCTGGGCACCGCACGTCATGTGGCGGTCGTGGTGCCGGGTTCGGACATCGACGCCGGGACCTTCGACCGCAGGACCGATGTGTACGGCACTCCGGCGGGCATGGCGAAGTCCCTGTACGCGGAGACCGGACGCAGAAGCGCCGTCGTGGCCTGGGCCGGGTACACCACCCCCGTCGGCATCGGCATCGATGCCGCGACGGGCTCGCTCGCCGAGGCCGGTGCCGACCGGCTGACCCGGTTCACGGACGGGCTGGCCGCCGACGGCGTCCCCGCGCCCGCCGTGTTCTGCCACAGCTACGGCTCCGTCGTGTGCGGACTCGCCGCGTCCCGGCTGCGCGCCACGGACCTGGTCGTCCTCGGCTCGCCCGGGATGCGCGCCGACGACGTCGCGGATCTGCACACCACCGCCCGGGTCTGGGCGGCCAAGGACTCCACGGACTGGATCGACGACGTACCGAACATCGAGGTGGCGGGCCTGGGCCACGGCCCCGATCCGACCGGCCCGGGGTTCGGCGCGCGCCGGGTACCGGCCCACAGGGCCCAGGGGCACACCGGCTACTTCGCCCCCGGTACGGACTCGCTCCGTGCCTTCGCCTCGATCGCGGAGGGGGAAGCCCGATGAGCCTCGCCACGCTCGCCGAGCGCGTCGACGCCCGTACACCCGCCCATCGCGACCGCGCCGTCGACGGCCTGCGCGCCCTCGCCCTGCTCGCCGTCCCGACCGGCCACTGGCTGCTCGGCGGCTTCCGCCTCGACGGCGACGGCGCGCTGCACAACGCCAGCCCGCTCTCCACGTTCGGCGGTCTCGCCCCGGTGAGCTGGGTGCTTCAGATGCTGGGCATCTTCTTCCTGGTCGGCGGGTACGCCTCCGTGCTCTCGTACCGCCGCAGGAAGTCCACCACCGGCGCCTGGCTGCGCGGACGCGTCGCCCGCCTGGGCAGGCCGGTGCTCGGAGTGACCGCCGTCTGGGCGGCGATGATCCCGGTGCTGAGCGCACTCGGCGTGCCCGGTGACACCCTGCGGACCGGGTCGACGCTGGTGATCCAGCCGTTGTGGTTCGTCGGGGTGTACACGGTGGTCACGGCGCTCACCCCGTACTGCGTCGAGGCGGCGCGGAAGCTGGGCGGCTGGGCCGCCGTGCCGCTGCTGGGATCGGTCGCCGTCGTCGACTTCCTGCGGTACGGGCCGTTCGCCGACGCCATGCCGTCCTGGCTGAGCGTGCTGAACATCCTTCCGGGCTGGCTCTTCGCGTACCAGCTCGGCGTCTCCTGGGGCGAGGGCCGGATCGACAGGCGCAGCGCCCGGCTGTTGCTGATCGGCGGGACGGTGTTGTTCGCCGCGCTGCTGTTCGCCTTCCACTATCCGGCGTCGATGGTCGGCGTCCCCGGCGAGGCGCGGACGAACTCGCACCCGCCGTCGCTGCTCGTGTTGGCGCTGGCCGCCGCGCAGAGCGGTGCGGCGATCCTGCTGCGGGACCGGATCGGCCGGCTGCTGCGCAGGCCGCTGCTGTGGGCGCCGGTCGTCGTCATCAACCTGTCCGCGATGACGATCCTGTGCTGGCACCAGACGGCGATGCTGGCCGCGGCGGTCCCGGCGTCGTTCGCCGGTGCGGTGCCGGGGCTGACGACCGGGCCCGACACGGCCGGCTGGATCCTGGCCCGGATGGCGTGGATGCCGGTGTTCGCGGGGCTGCTGGTGCTGATCGCCCGGTACACGCGCCGGTTCGAGGCGCCGTGGCAGACCGGTACGCGTGCGGCGAACGCCCGCCGGGCGGTGGCGGCCCTGCTGGCGACGGGGTTCGCGATGTACGCGCTGGGGCTGGCGTAGGAGTGCGGGGCCGGGAGACCCGGCCCCGCACCCGAACCGGAAGCGACTACTCTCGCGCGGCGGACGTGCTGCTCATGTCCGAGTACCGGTCCCCCGCCACCTGTCCCGCGATCGGCTCCAGCAGCGCCAGCTCCTGGTCCGTGAGCGTGAGCCGGGTGGCGGCCACGTTCTCCAGCAGCCGGCTGCTCCTGCGGGTGCCCGGGATCGGCACCACGGTCAGGCCGTGCACCTGGGCCCGCTGCTGCACCCAGGCGAGCGCCACCTGCGCGGCCGACACCCCGTGCGCCGCCGCGATCTTGTGGACGGGCTCCAGCAGGGCGGCGTTCACCTTCGCGTTGTCGCCCGTGAAGCGCGGCTGGAACTGTCGGAAGTCGCCCTTCGACAGGTCCTTGGCCGCGTCCGCGAACGCCCCGGTCAGGAAACCGCGGCCGAGCGGCGAGTACGGCACGAAGGTCACCCCGAGCTCCACGGCGGCGGACACGGCGCTGCGCTCGGCGTCCCGGCTGAAGAGCGACCACTCGGACTGCAGGGCGGCGATCGGATGCACGGCGTGCGCCTCGCGCAGCTCCGCGCCGGTCACCTCGCTCAGCCCGAGCTGCTTCACCTTGCCCTGCCGCACCAGCTCGGCCATCGCGCCGACGGACTCGGCCAGCGGGACGGCCGGGTCGCGCCGGTGCATGTAGTACAGGTCGATGACGTCGGTGTTCAGTCGCCGCAGGCTGTTCTCGACGGCCTGGCGGATGTACGCGGGGTCGTTGCGCACGCCCCGGTAGTGCGGGTCGTCGCCCTTGCGCTCTATGGCGAACTTCGTGGCGAGCGTGATCTCGTCCCGGTGTGCCCCGACGAACGGGGCGAGGAACTCCTCGTTGGCGCCGAGACCGTACACATCGGCGGTGTCGAAGAGGGTGACGCCCGCCGCCAGCGCCGTCTCCAGCGTCTCGCGCGCCGCTCCCTCGTCGGTGTCCCCGTAGAACTCGCTCATGCCCATGCAGCCGAGTCCCTGCACACCGACCTGCGGTCCGCCGTTGCCGAGCTCCACCGTGGCGATCTTGTTGTCAGTCATCAGGCACAGGGCCTTTCCGGTGCCCGTCGGGCACTCGCATAGAAGTCGATCTTGTGGTCGAGGACGGCGAGGGTGTCCTGGAGCTCCGCGATCCGCGTCCTCACGTCGCGGCGGGTCGCCTCCAGCAGCTCCTGGCGTTCCTCGAAGGTGTGCTCGCCCTCGCGCAGCAGCTCCGCGTACCGGACCATGTCGGCGACCGGCATCCCGGTCAGTCGCAGCTTGCCGACGAAGGCCAGCCAGTCCAGGTCGCGGTTGGTGAAGCGGCGCTGACCGGTGTGCGACCGGTCGACATGCGGCATCAGCCCGATCCGCTCGTACCAGCGCAGGGTGTGCGCGGTGAGCCCGGTGAAGGCGACGACCTCGCTGATGGTGTAGCGGTCCTGCCCCTCGGGGCGCGGATGCGCCCTGGGCGCATCCGCGCATACGTCCGTCCTTGCGGAAGAGCTCTGCATCACCGTCATGGCCTCCACGCTAGAACCTTGGAGTGCACTCGAAGCAAGCGCAATCGGGGACGGCTTTCGGATCGTCCGGACCGCACGATCTGCCACGACGGCCGGGGACCGCGCCCGCCGTGTGCCCCCGAAGAACCCGGAACGACGGCGACGGCGAAGAGGAGGACAGCCCGTGGGAGCGTCCACCATGATGGCGTGCGAGCGGGCCGCGAGCGAAGGGCGCGCCCGCCCCGGAGTCCGAGGTGCTCACCGGCGGAGCCGTGGCCGGGACCGCGCACACCGCGCGAACGACCGATGCCCCGGCCGATCACCCTCACCCCGTCCAGGAGAGCATGGCATGCCCACCGTAAAAGACATCGATGCCCGCGGTACGCAGCACTGCGAGACGACAGCTCTGGGGGTGCTGCTGCGGCACCAAGGACTCGATCTGTCCGAGCCCATGCTCTTCGGCCTCGGTTCCGGTCTGTCCTTCGTCTACTGGGACAGCAAGCACATGGACTTCCCCTTCCTCGGGGGACGGGTCAAGCCCTTCGACCTCACCAGAAACCTGGCGACCGGACTCGACCTGGACCTCCAGGTCCAGGAGACCGCTTCGCCCCGCAAGGCGTGGGAGCACGTGGCAGCCCCCATCGACGCCGACCGCCCCGTCGGACTGCAGCTCGACAGCCACTACCTGGACTACTTCGGGTCGAAGGTGCACTTCGGCGGTCATGTCGTCGCCATGTACGGCTACGACGACCACGACGCCCACCTGGTGGACACCGAGCAGCAAGGCGGAGCGGTGTCCACCAGCCTGACCAGCCTCGCCCAAGCCAGAGCCGCGCGCGGCCCGATGACCGCCAAGCACCGGTCCTTCACTCTCACCGCTCCGGGAGAACTGCCCTTCCCGCAGGACCGGATCGTTCCCGCCATCACCGCCTGCGCCGACGCCTTCCTCAACCCGCCCATCGCCAACCTCGGCCACCGGGGCATCGCGAAGACCGGCAAACTGGTACGCACGTGGCTCCAGCGGACCGACAATCCGCAACGGGATCTGCCTCAGGCCGCCCTCCTGATGGAGAAGGCCGGCACCGGCGGCGCCCTGTTCCGTAATCTCTACCGCGACTTCCTCGCCGAATGCGGCCAACTGATCGACAGCAGCCACCTGCGCACCGGCCACGGGCTGTACACCGAGGCAGCCACCCTGTGGACGGAGGCCGCCGCACTGATCACAAAGGCCGGCGAGTCGGGCGACGCGCAGTACCTCGCACAGGCGGGCACCGTCATGAGCGATCTTTCACGCATCGAGCGCGAGGCCATGGGGGCGCTGAGCCGCCTGCGGGAGTGAGACGGGCCGCGGCCGCCTGTCCGGCCGGGCTCCGCATCGCGGGCATTTTCCTCTGTCCGCCCGTCAGCCCCACGAAGTCCTTCTCCGCCTCCCGACCTTGCCGGCCGTCGGCCCGCCCCGGATGCCCGTTACGCTCGTACGCATGCAGAGCCTGGCGATGATCGACAACTGGCCCGTCCCCACCGCGGCGGCTGCCGTCGTACGAGCGGACGGCACGGTCGTCGGTACGCACGGCCCGACCGCGCACCGTTTCCCGCTCGCCTCCGTCACCAAGCCGATCGCGGCCTACGCGGCGCTCGTGGCGTACGAGGAAGGCGCGGTCGAGCTCGACGAACCGGCCGGGCCCGAGGGTTCCACCGTCCGGCATCTGCTCGCGCACACCAGTGGCCTCGCCTTCGACGAGCACCGGACGACGGCCGCACCCGGCACCCGACGGCTCTACTCCAACGCGGGCTTCGAGGTACTCGGCGACCACATCGCCAAGGCCACCGACATCCCGTTCCCGGAGTACGTACGTCAGGCGGTACTGGAGCCGCTGGGCATGACGGCGACGACGGTGGACGGCTCACCCGCCAAGGACGGCGTCTCGACCGTCGACGACCTCATACGGTTCGCGGCGGAGGTGCAGGCGCCCCGGCTGCTCGACCCGCGCACGGTGCTGGCCGCGCAGACCGTCGTCCACCCCGGCCTGAAGGGCGTACTTCCCGGTTACGGACACCAGAACCCCAACGACTGGGGGCTCGGCTTCGAGATCCGGGACCACAAGTCGCCGCACTGGACGGGCGGTTCCTCATCCCCCGCGACCTTCGGGCACTTCGGTCAGTCCGGCACGTTCCTGTGGATCGACCCGGTCGCGGGCGCGGCCTGCGTCGCCCTGACCGACCGGCCCTTCGGCCCGTGGGCGGTGGAGGCGTGGCCGCCGTTCACGAACGCGGTGCTCGCGGAGCTCGGCTCCGGCCACTGAAAGACGTCACCCGTCGGCCGCTTTCGTGGCCAGGCACTCGAACCACACCGTCTTGCCCCGGCCGTCGCGGCGCGGTTCCGCGCCCCAGCGGTCGGTAACGGCGTCGACGAGGACCAGCCCTCTCCCGCCCTCGTCGAGTGCATCGCCCAGGACGGTGCGGGGCAGTTCCGGGCAGCCGTCCGCGACCTCGACGCGCACACCCCCGGCCGGGAGCAGGAAGATGAGCGTCTGGCAGCGGCGGCCGGGGACATGCCGTACGACATTGGCGATCAGTTCCGTGAGCGCCAACTCCGCGGCGTCGGCGACGTCGAGCAGATCCCAGGCGGTGAGGTAGAGCCGCAGAATGCGGCGCAGATGCCGGGCCGAGTGCTCACCGATCGCGAAGTCGGCGCGGTAGGTCGCCTCCAGCGGATCATCGGTCTGCGGCTCGATTACGTGATTCATGTCACCAGAGTGCAGTGACATGATTACGCTCGGCTACGTACCGAACTGAACGCCGTGAGGTGTTGAACGCCGGAGGTGCCCCGCCGTGCCCAACGTCCAGACTCTCGACCCCAGCGCTTCCCCGTTGGACTACTACGGCTGGGAGCTGCGCCGCCAGAGAGAGGCCAACAACCTCAAACAGGGCCAGCTCGGCGACATCATCTTCTGCACCGGCTCGCTGATCGGCCAGATCGAGACGACGAAGAAGGTCCCCACCCGGGACTTCTCCGAGCGGCTGGACGCGGCGCTCGGCACGGGCGGGGTGTTCTCGCGGCTGATCGGCCTGGTGCTGCGCAGCCAACTGCCCACCTGGTTCCAGCCGTACGCGGAGATGGAGTCCTGCGCCGCGTACATCTCCACGTACCAGGCGCAGTTGGTGTACGGGCTGTTGCAGACGGAGGAGTATGCGCGGGCCGTCCTGGCGACCGGTATGCCGGACGACCTCCAAAACCTGGTGGCGGCCCGGATCGAGCGCCAACGCATCCTGGAACGGGAACGGCCGCCGCTCACCTGGGCCGTTCTCGACGAGGCTGTGCTGCACCGGCCGATAGGAGGTCGTGAGGTGATGCGAAAGCAACTCCAGCGGCTGTTGGACCTCGCCGACCACCGCTGGATGCGGATCCAGGTGCTGCCCTTCGCGGCCGGTGAACACACAAGCCTGGACGGGTCGTTCAACCTGCTGCGCTTCGACGACGACCCCGACATCGTCTACACGGAGGACATCGTCTCCGGCCATATGACCGCCAACCCCGACACCGTCAGGGAGGCCGCGCGCCGTTACGCTCACTTGCAGGCCGCAGCCCTCTCCGTCGAGGCTTCGGCGGCCCTGATCACCCGCGTGATGGAGGAGCGTTATGGAAACCGGTCCCGACCTGAAGAACGCGCGATGGCGTAAGTCCAGCTACAGCGGAAGCACCGGCGGCGACTGCGTCGAGTGCACCGTCACCGGCGGTGCGACCTGGCGGAAGTCGACGTACAGCGGCACCAACGGCGGTGAATGCGTCGAGGTGGCCGACGGCCTCCCCTGCGCCGTACCCGTCCGCGACAGCAAGAAACCCGACGGGCCCGTCCTGATGGTCGGGGCGGACGCCTGGCAGAGCTTCGTGGACGGGCTCCGCTGACATCACCGGAAGCCCTGCGACGAAGGGGGCCCGGGGCGGCCGTCGGCCGCCCCGAGCCCCTTTCCGCTCCCTCGTGGTACGCGGGCTCCGCTACGCCGAGTAGCCCCTCGTCGCGATCCACGTCGCCAGCTTCTTCGTGGTCATCGTGTACTTGTGCGTCTTCGAGGAGCTGATCGCGATGTCCTCGATGACGGCGTTGTCACCGCTGTTGGTGTAGCCGACCACGGTCAGGTAGTGGCCCTGGTTGTACGCGTGCTTCCTGCCCTTGGTGTCGTACGCCGTGCCGTAGACGTTGGCCACGATGGCGTAGCCCTTGTTGATGTCGAGCCTGATGTCCGCCTTCAGGCGCTTGACCTGGGCCGACGTGGCGGTGTTGCCGGGGATCCACTTGTTCTCGTACCAAGAGGTCTTCCCGCGCGTGTTGAGGACCTTGGTCACCAGGCCGATGTTGTCGGTCTGCTTGCCGTTCTGCTCGACCTTCAGGTCACCCGCCAGCGTCTTCTGGCTGACGGTCCTGCCCCGCTGGGTCAGTGCGAGCCGGGTCGCGGCCGGGCCGCAGTAGTAGTACGTCGACTGCGTCTGGAACTTGTACGACGACAGCGTCTTCTTGGCCGGGTAGCCGCCCTCCGGCGCCGGGTACTGCGCCGCGGCGGTGCCCGCCGGGACGAGGACGCCGGCCGTGGCGAGTGCGGTGATCGCGGCTGCGGCGAACCGGACCCGGCGGCGCGAAGCGCCCTTGTGGTGCTCGGTGACGGTCGTGTTCATGAGCGGTTTCCTTCCCCCGTGCCGTACCGCCGATCCGAACGGCGGCGCGACGAGACTGAGTTGGCCGGTGCGAGCGGCGGGGTGCTTCTTCGTCCCCCGCGGCTGCCGTACCAGCATCGGCTCGATGCTCGCCATGTGGCGACGGTGTTCGGACAGGACCGAATTCCGCCGCTCAGGCCGCATCCGGGCGTTGCGGATCGCCGTGCAGCAGAGCCGCTCCGAGCGGGGTGAGGCTGTGGATGACGCGTCCGCCCACCCGGTTGTCGTGGACGAGTCCCACCTCCCGCAGCGCGCGCACGTGCTCGCTCGCCGAGGCTGCGGAGATACGCAGCACGCGGGCCAACTCCCCTGTGGTGGCGGAATCCTGGAGTGCGGCCAGCACGCGGGCGCGGGTGCGGCCGAGGAGGCCCGCGAGCTGCTTGCGCCGCCGGTCCGCACCGACCGGTGACGCGTCGAGGCCCTCCGTCCGCGCGATCGGGTAGACGAGCACCTGCGGCAGGGCCGGGTCGGCCAGCGCGACCGGGCTGCCGTGGCAGAAGAAGGAGGGGATCAGGCAGAGGCCGCGGCCGTCGAGGTGGATGTCGCGACCCTCCGGGTAGCGCACGTGCAGCGTCGGGGGCCGCCAGTCCAGCGCGGGCCGCAGCGATTCCAGCAGTCCGGCGACGCCTCCGTCGCGCAGGGCGCGGGCCCGCACCATCCGGTCGGCCTCCACGGTCGCGTCCACCCGCGTCCAGCCGGGGCGGATGACGGTGTCGTGCACCCGCCGCATGGCATCGGCCAGTTCGTCGAGGTGACTGCGCTCACCGGCGGCGAGGCCGGCGAACCAGCGCGGCAGGCGCCGGGCGCACGCCGTGCGCGCCAGTTCCCGGCGCAGCCGGGCCGACGGTGTGGCCCGTAGCGCGTCCAGGCCGGGCGACAGTCCGTGACCGGCCTCGGCGGGTGTCAGGAAGTCCGGGAAGTAGCTCGCCGGTGGCGCCGCGGCACCCACCAGCCGGGCCGAACCGTCGGCGCCCCGGCGCTGGAGTTCCTTACGGGCCCGTCCCCGCCACTCGCCGAAGGAGCGCGGACCGTGCCGTGTCAGCAGTTGCACCCCGAGCACGGTCTCCCAGAGCGGGTCCGGACCCGACGCGACCCAGACTTTCGCCAGGTCGGCGTCCGTGAAATGTAAGCGCAGCATCTTTCCCCCGATGTGCCGTGATTCCACAAGGGGCGAGAATCCGAACGGCTGTCACTGCCCCCGTAGTTGGGGAGACCGGGGCGCCGCTCCCGGTTCCCGGGACGGATGTGAATGCACTCACTCGGGGGACGGCGGCCTCTCGTCCGCGGGCATCCGTCACTGCATGTTCTGCACGTGCGGGTGGTCGTAGGAAGCCGTGCACACATACAGCTGCAGGCTGTAGCTACGGCCGATGTCCAGCCGCGTGGCCTTGGCCGGACCGAGGAAGTGCAGGCCGGTGTAGTCGGCGTCCTCGACCGGTCGCCAGCTCCCGCTGCCGCCGTCCCATTCGCTCCCGTCGATGGTGAGCAGTGGCCTGACGTCCGAGCCGCACTCGGAGCAGACCATGGGGAACGGGTCGGAGAAGCTCCACGGAGCGTGGCCGCCGACCTTGCAGCCCGGGGCGACGCCGAGGTCGTACTGGTAGCAGATGTCGTGCTGGTCCTCCCATTCCTCGATCCGTTCCGCCAGCTCCTCGCTCAGCTCGTGCGGGGCCGGGAACTCGGTGACCGTCTCGGGGTGCAGCACGCACGGTTCGGGGAGGTAGTCGCCGTTGCCGATCACCGACGGCTGCGGGGCGGCGTCGAGCGGGTCGGTGACGTCGGCGGCGGTCCGCCAGCGAAGTTCGGTCCGGGGCAGGTAGTCCTCGTCGTGGTCGAAGGGGCACCACAGCAGCTGAAGCAGATCGGCGCCGTCCGGGCACGGCAGGTCGGGTACGTCCGCGGCGTGGAGCTGGGCCACCGCCACCATCGGGACCTGGCCGTCCTGCGGGATCCGCGAGCTCTCGCCGATGCGGTCGACCGTCGCGCGCTCTTCGCCGCTCAGCAGGTCGGCGCCCTCCTCCCTGGGCCGACTCCACGCCTCGGCGAGTATCCGTCGCCGCAGCCGTACGTCCTCGGGCGCAATGCCGTGCTGCCAGGGGCCGCCGTGGTCCGGACAGGTGGGCCACGGTTCACGCGCCGGCCACAGCAGCGGACCGCCGATCGAGCTGTCCGACGTCGCCGGGGCGCCGGCGCGGGGGTGCAGCCTCACTGCGGTGCGGGCCAGTGGTGCGAGCCGGGGGAAGTGCGCGGTGACATCGACCGGGCGAGGCGGAGTCGTACGGGGCATGCACGAGAGGCTATGCCCCGACGGTGAATCGCCGTGCACGCATTCAGGAGACGGTGCGCCCCGGGTCGGCGGGACGCCGGGTTTCGGGGCCCGTCCCGCCGGGGAGCCCTGCTCACCGCACCTCTTCGTGCGGGTCCACCAGGGGTGGTGCCGCGCCCGAGGTCACTGCCGCCGGGCGCACCCGCGTCGGGGCCCGTCGGCCTCACGGAATCGGGGAACGCTCGGGGTCCTCACAGGGTGCGGCCGTCGCCGGGGCGGGCCGGCGGCGTGTGTCGACAGCCGGGGCCAGGAGGACTGCCGAGGCGACGAAGACCAGAACCACCAGCATGGCCGGGCGCAGGCCCCAGTGGTCGCCGAGGAATCCGAGGCCGGGCGGGCCCACGAGGAAGGCTATGTAGCCGATGGTGGCCACGAGGCCGACACGGGCGTTCTGGTCCGGGCCCGACTCCCCGGCGGCGGACAGGGCGACGGGAAAGCCCAGGGACGCGCCGAGTCCCCAGAACAGGACGGCCGCTCCGGCGAGGGCGGCGCTGTCGGAGAAGATCACCAGGATCAGTCCGAGTGCTCCGGACAAGGCGCCGGCGCGCACGACGACGGTGCGGCCGAAGCGGTCCAGGAAGAAGGTGCCACCGAAGCGGCCGATGGTCATGGCAGCGGCGAACCCGGCGTAGACGAGGGAGCCGAGGGTCGCGTCCAGACCGTGTCCGTCCACCATGAGCAGCGGCAACCAGTCGTTGGCCGATCCTTCGGCGAGGGCCATCGCCAGGACGATCGCACCGATCAGGACGAGTTTGCGATCCTTCCAGACCTGCGGTCGGGCGTGGCCGACGCCGGTGTCGTCGTGGGCGTCGGATGCCTGCCTCCCGGTGCCCGCGGGGATCGAGCGGATGGCGTACCAGAAGATCGCGGCCGAGAGCAGCGCGACCCCGGTGAGATGCCAGTGCACCGGCAGGCCGCCGGCGGTGGCGGCCATCCCCGCGCCGGCGCCGATCACGGTGCCCAGACTGAAACAGCCGTGCAGGGTGGGCAGGGTGGTCGTGCCGCTGATCCGCTCGATGTCGGTGCCGTCGATGTTGACGGCCACGTCGCCCGCCCCCATGCCGGCCCCGAACCCACAGAGTCCCGCCATGACCATCGGCACGGAGGCCAGGAGGCCGCCGACGCCGACGAGGGCCAGGCTCACGATCAGCAGAACGGTCCCCCAGCCGATGACCGGCCTGGTCCCGTACCGGGACACCAGGCGTCCCGAGCACAGAATCCCGGTCATGGAGCCGAGCGACAGCCCGAACAGCACCAGTCCCATCTGGCCGGTGGACACCTCCAGCCGGTCCCGGATGTCCGGGGTGCGAGTCACCCACGACGACATGGCGATGCCCGGCAGGAAGAAGAACAGGAACAGTGCCTGACGGCGTCGGCGCGCGGCGAGGTCCATCAAGAAGGGGCTCCGGGGGATGAGGTGAGGTCCTGGCGGGCCCGGGGTCGGCGCCGCAGGTCGGACAACGGTACCCATGCGAACCCCACGAATGGAAGCGCATACATCGAGGCGATCGCCGTGCACGGCCATGCCTCCGGCCCTTCCGGAATGCGTGGAAGGTGTCGGCGCCCCTCTCCGGGGCGAAGACGGTTCCCGGGGAAGAGCCCCGTGGTCGACCGCGCGCAGCAGATCACGGCCGCCGGGCGGCCGGCCGGTTCGCGCTCGGTCGCGGCAGGACCTTCGCCCTGTACGTCGCCGCCTACACGGCCGGCCGGTTCTGGACCGAGTACCTGCGCATCGACGAGGTCCACACACGCCTCCGTCTGCGACGGAACAACTGGACCTCCGTCGTGGTCCTCCTCGGCGCCATCGCCTGCCTCGTCGTATCGGCCCGCCGCCATCCGGGCATCGAGGACGTGGCGCGACCGAAGGACGAGGGCCGCTACGAGAGGGCCGGCGAGCCGCGCCCGGACGTCGCGATCGAGGCAGGAGGAGCGGCGCGCGATGACAGGTGGGACCGTCGGTGCCACCACGGGCCCGGGTCACCCGGCTCGCCCGGGGCCGCTTGCCGAGTACGGGCCGATGCCGGACTCTTCCGCCTGATGGACGAACCCGCGCTGCGGAACGCGGTGGGAGATGCCGAGATCACGTGAGGCCGGTACCGGGTCAGGCGGATTCTTCGCCCGGCACCTTGGCGAGCTCCACACCACGCAGGCTGAGCAGCACCAACGCGACGCACCCGCAGGCGAGCGCGATGTCGGCGACGTTGCCCACGAACGGCCCGTAGTCGATGAAGTCCACCACATGCCCGCGGGCCACCCCGGGCTCGCGGAAGAGTCGGTCGCCCAGGTGGGACACCGCACCGCCGAGCAGCGCGCCCAGCACGAGCGCCCAGCCCGCAGAGGCCAGTCGACGTGCGATGTAAAGGATGCCGACCGCTGCCGCTGCCGTCGCCAAGGTGAACACCCATGTCGCCCCGGTGCCGATGGAGAACGCGGCGCCAGGGTTGTACAGCAGCCGGAAGTGGATCAGAGGGGGGATCACTGCGACACGCTCGCTGTCGGACAGCGCGGAGACCGCCCACCATTTGGTGAGCTGGTCCGCGAGCAGGACCACCGCCGCCAGCACGAGCATCATGCCGTACAGCCGACTTGAACCCCGCTCCAACCGCATCATCAGGGCCTCCGTGCGCAGCGATGTCCGAACCTGGATTCCCTGAGACTATCGGCCCCTTCCGAGGCGTCTCACAGCTTTCCCGGGCGAAGCCCCGTCGGACTGTCAGTCAGTGGCAGAGCCACGGCCACCGGGAACCCGCTACGAGTATCAATGTCAGTGGTGCCGCGAACCGCTACGCTCCCCGGCCATGACCGCCATAGTCCGCGCCACCGCCGCCGACGTCCCGGCACTCGCCTCCGTACTCGCCAGCGCCTACGCCGAGGACCCCGTCTGGTCCTGGCTGATGCCGCACGACCGGGACCGGCGGCTGCGGCTGCTGTTCGCCGCGCATCTGACGCAGCAGGTCCCGGCGGGCCGGGTGTGGACCGATCCGGACCGCACGGTGGCGGCGGTGTGGGCGGAACCCGGGAAGTGGAAGCTGCCGCTGAGCTATCTGCTGCGCAACGCGGGCACGCTCCTACGGGCAGGGCGGGCCCAACTGCCGCGGACCGGAATGCGGTTGCTCGCGCTGGAGCACCGCCACCCCGCCGACCCCGCGCACTGGTACGTCGAGTACATCGGCACCCACGCCGACGCGCGCGGCACGGGGCGCGGGTCGCAGGTTCTGGGCGGACTGCTGGCACAGGCGGACGCGGACGGGCGGCCGGTGTTCCTGGAGTCGAGCAACCGCCGCAACCTGACCTTCTACCGGCGGCACGGCTTCGCGGTGCAGCAGGAGATGTCGTTCCGGTCCGGGCCGCCGATGTGGTCGATGTGGCGCCGCGACGCGGACCGGTGACGCTTCGCCGCCGGTCCGGGCCGCCGCCCGCCGCAGTGCGGTGGCCGTGGACGAGTGCCGCGGGCGCGTACCGGCGTCCCGCCCGCGACCACGCGGTCATGTCACCGGAACGCCGGCGTCGGGCGCGCCCGGTGTCCCCGGGCGCGCCCTCGTGTCACCTCCGCCAGAACAGGTGGTGCGTCACGCCGCTGGGGCTGGGCACGACCTCCAGGTGGTACCGGTCGAGCAGCTCGTCGGGGGACTCCCAGAGTCGTACTCCGGATCCGAGCTTCACCGGCGAGACCGCGACATGCAGGGTGTCGACGAGGTCGGCGTCGAGGAACTGCCGGATGGTGGTCGCTCCGCCGCCGAGTCGGACGTCCTTGCCCTGCGCCGCCTCCCGAGCCTGCTCAAGGACCGTGGCAGGGTCGCCGTCGACGAAGTGGAACGTGGTGTCGGAGAGCGTGAACGAAGGGCGCTTGTGGTGGGTCATGACGAACACCGGGGTGCGGAACGGGGGCTCGTCCCCCCACCAGCCGCGCCACTCGTGGTCCTGCCAGGGCCCGCGCTGGGGCCCGAACTTGTTGCGGCCCATGATCTCGGCGCCGATGTTGCGCGCGTAGTCACGCGTGAGGTAGTCGTCGAGGCCCCGGCTCCCCCCGGGGTCGGTGCGCATGGGCCAGCTCGCCGTGGCACCGGCCCAGGCGAACAGCCTCTCGGGATCGACGTGGCCGAACGGACGCTCGAAGCTCTGGTCCTCTCCGGCCCCGATTCCGTCACTTGAGACATTGAAGTTCTGGACTCTCAGCAGCTGAGCCACGTGTTCCTCCTGTGTGGTCGTGAACGGTGGTGAGACTCTCCGGGCCGGGAAGACTCATCGCCGCCTCCGCGACCGACCGGAATCCGGCCCGCCCCGGCCCTCCCGGCTCAGGCCGACATCTCCCAGATCAGCACCTCGGCCGCCTCGGCCGCCACCAGCTCCAGCCCCTCCTCGCCGGTGATCCGCGCCGCGTCACCGGGCCCCAGTTCCTCGTCGCCGATCCGCACACGCCCCGCCACCACGTGGACATACACCCGCGCCGCGTCCGGCACCGCCGCGCGTTCCCCCGCGGCCGGTCTGCGTACGTTCAGCATCGCGCCGGACGCCGGGAGGGCGTACGGGGTGGAGTCGGCGATGCCGGGAACGATCGTGTACGCGGGCTCGCCGCCCGGTTCGAGCGGGGCCAGCCACATCTGAAGGAACGTCAGTGGACCGTCGCCGTCGTTGCGCTCGACGTGACGGACACCCGCGGCGGCGCTGAGGTGCTGGAGGTCCCCGGCCCGTACGACCGTGGCGTGGCCGGTCGAATCGCGGTGGGTCAGCTCGCCCTCGACGACCCAGGTGACGATCTCCGTGTGGCTGTGCGGGTGTTCGTCGAAGCCCGCGCCGGGGGCGAGCCGCTCCTCGTTGCAGGCCAGGACCGCACCGAAGCGGAGGTTGTCCGGATCGTAGAAGGCGCCGAACGAGAGGGCGTGCAGGGACTCGATGCCGGCGGCCTCGTCCCCGCCCGTGAAGCGGTCGTCGGAGCGCTGAACGGATATCACCCGTCCACGGTAGCCCGGTGCGGGCCGCCCGGGACCGCCCCCGGGGGCCCGCACCCCTCGTCGATCCCCCGTCCGCGACCCGGCGGTACGACCCGCGGCGGCCCCGGCTCTCCGTGCACGTGGTCCGATAAGGCAGTCTTGTGTCCGTGCCCCGACCCGATCCTGAGCAGCCCGCTGCGAACGCCGCCCACCTGCATGCCGCGACCCTGAAACGGCTGGAGCAGTCCTCCGGCCGCCTGGCCGCCAACGCGATCGCCCGCATGGACGAGATGCTGCCGTGGTACCGGGCGATGCCGCCGGAGAACCGTTCCTGGATCGGCCTGGTGGCCCAGGCCGGGATCGCGGCGTTCACCGAGTGGTTCCGGCATCCGGAGACCCCGCAGGCCATCTCCACCGATGTGTTCGGCACGGCTCCGCGCGAGCTGACCCGGGCGATCACCCTGCGGCAGACCGTCGAGATGGTGCGTACGACGATCGAGGTCATGGAGGCCGCGATCGAGGAGGTCGCCGCGCCCGGTGACGAGTCGGTGCTGCGGGAGGCGCTGCTGGTCTACGCGCGGGAGATCGCGTTCGCGACCGCCCAGGTGTACGCGCAGGCCGCCGAGGCCCGCGGCGCCTGGGACGCCCGGCTCGAATCGCTGGTGGTGAACGCGGTGCTGTCCGGCGAGGCCGACGAAGGTGCCGTGTCGCGTGCCGCGGCGCTCGGCTGGAACTCCCCCGAACACGTCTGCGTGGTCCTCGGTACGGCCCCGGACGGCGACAGCGAACTGACCGTGGAGGCGATCCGCCGGGCCGCCCGGCACGCGAAGCTCCAGGTCCTGACCGGGGTGCTCGGCAATCGGCTGGTCGTCATCGCCGGCGGCAGCGACAACCCGCTGCATGTCGCGAAGGCGCTGATCGGCCCGTACGCGGCGGGTCCCGTCGTCGCCGGGCCCGTGGTGCCCGATCTGCTGGCGGCCACCCGGTCCGCGCAGGCCGCCGCCGCCGGGCTGAAGGCGTGCGGTGCCTGGCAGGACGCCCCGCGGCCGGTGCTGGCCGACGATCTGCTGCCGGAACGCGCGATGGCGGGTGACCCCGCCGCACGGGACCAATTGGTGGAGGAGATCTACAGACCGCTGGAAGAAGCGGGTTCCGCGCTCCTGGAGACACTGAGTGTGTATCTGGAACAGGCGAGCAGTCTGGAAGGCGCGGCGCGGATGCTCTTCGTCCACCCCAACACCGTGCGCTACCGGCTCCGACGTGTGACAGACGTCACCGGGTGGTCACCCTCCGACGTCCGCTCGGCGTTCACTCTGCGAATCGCCCTGATTCTGGGGCGCCTGGCCGCCAGGGATCCACAGTCCTAGACTTTTGTCGGACATCAACAATTCCCCATACGGTTCTTCGTCCCTGTCCCCACGGGCGTTCCGGACCAATCACAAGAGAGAGTGTGAGGGTGCTCGTACTCGTCGCTCCCGGCCAAGGCGCTCAGACGCCCGGCTTCCTGACTCCCTGGCTCGACCTCCCCGGTGCCACCGACCGCATCGCGGCCTGGTCCGACGCCATCGGGCTCGACCTCGCCCACTACGGCACCAAGGCCGACGCGGAGGAGATCCGTGACACCGCGGTGGCGCAGCCGCTGCTGGTCGCCGCCGGTCTGCTGTCCGCCTCCGCACTCAACGCATCACCTGACATCGTCGCAGGTCACAGCGTTGGCGAGATCACCGCAGCCGCCCTCGCCGGAGTCATCGGCGACGAGGCCGCGCTGCGTCTCGTCCGTACCCGTGGGCTCGCCATGGCCGACGCGGCCGCGGTCACCGAGACCGGCATGGCCGCGTTGCTGGGCGGCGACCCCGAGGTGACGGTCCCTCACCTGGAGAAGCTCGGGCTGACCCCGGCGAACGTCAACGGGGGCGGCCAGATCGTCGCCGCCGGTACCGCCGCGCAGATCGCCGCGCTGACCGAGGACATGCCCGAGGGTGTGCGCCGCGTGGTGCCCCTCAAGGTCGCCGGCGCGTTCCACACGCACCACATGGCACCCGCCGTCGACCGGCTGCGCGAGGCCGCGTTGGCGCTGAAGATCGCCGACCCGACCGTGACGTACGTCTCGAACGCCGACGGGAAGGCCGTCGCCCTCGGCGACGAGGTCATCTCGCGCCTGGTCGGCCAGGTGGCCAACCCGGTCCGCTGGGACCTGTGCATGGAGACGTTCAAGGAAATGGGCGTCACGGCTCTCATCGAGGCGTGCCCCGGTGGCACCCTCACGGGTCTCGCCAAGCGCGCGCTGCCCGGTGTGCAGACGCTCGCGCTGAAGACCCCCGACGACCTCGACGCCGCCCGCGCGCTCGTCCTCGAGCACGCAGGCGCCTAAGGAGCCCGAGAGCATGTCGAAGATCAAGCCCAGCAAGGGCGCCCCGTACGCACGCATCATGGGTGTCGGCGGCTATCGCCCGACCCGGGTCGTGCCGAACGAGGTGATCCTCGAAACGATCGACTCGTCCGACGAGTGGATCCGCTCGCGCTCCGGCATCGCCACCCGCCACTGGGCCTCCGACGAGGAGACCGTGTCCGTGATGTCCGTCGAGGCGTCCGGGAAGGCCATCGCCGACGCCGGGATAAGGCCCGAGCAGATCGGTGCCGTGATCGTCTCCACCGTCTCGCACTTCAAGCAGACGCCGGCCATCGCGACCGAGATCGCCCACAAGATCGGCGCGGGCAAGCCCGCCGCCTTCGACATCTCGGCCGGCTGCGCGGGCTTCGGCTACGGACTGACCCTCGCCAAGGGCATGATCGTCGAGGGCTCGGCGGAGTACGTGCTCGTCATCGGCGTGGAGCGGCTCAGCGACCTCACCGACCTGGAGGACCGCGCGACGGCCTTCCTGTTCGGCGACGGCGCCGGTGCGGTCGTCGTCGGCCCCTCCCAGGTGCCCGCCATAGGCCCCACCGTCTGGGGCTCCGAGGGCGACAAGTCCGAGACGATCAAGCAGACCGTGGCGTGGGACGAGTTCCACGCCGAGCGCCCGGAGAAGTTCCCGGCCATCACGCAGGAGGGCCAGGCGGTCTTCCGCTGGGCCGTCTTCGAGATGGCGAAGGTCGCCCAGCAGGCGCTGGACGCGGCCGGGATCGCCCCGGAAGACCTGGACGTCTTCATTCCGCACCAGGCCAACATGCGGATCATCGACTCGATGGTGAAGACCCTGAAGCTGCCGGAGAGCGTCACGGTCGCCCGTGACGTGGAGACCACCGGCAACACCTCCGCCGCCTCGATTCCGCTCGCCATGGAGCGGCTCCTGGCGACCGGTCAGGCGAAGAGCGGCGACACCGCGCTCGTCATCGGCTTCGGGGCGGGTCTCGTCTACGCCGCGACGGTCGTTACCCTCCCCTAGGCACACCAGGCCTTTTCGGCCCGGATGCCAGAACCCAGCAGATAAACATCGAAGGAGCGCCAACATGGCCGCCACTCAGGAAGAGATCGTCAAGGGTCTCGCCGAGATCGTCAACGAGATCGCCGGCATCCCGGTCGAGGACGTCCAGCTGGACAAGTCCTTCACCGACGACCTGGACGTCGACTCGCTGTCCATGGTCGAGGTCGTCGTCGCCGCCGAGGAGCGCTTCGACGTCAAGATCCCCGACGAGGACGTCAAGAACCTCAAGACGGTCGGCGACGCTGCCGAGTACATCCTCAAGCACCAGGCCTGATCAGGCCGGCTCTGTGTCGCCACCCGGCGGTGGCGCCGCTGATTCACGACCCTCTACACGTGGAGAAGATTTTCCAGTGAACTCGACCAATCGCACCGTGGTCGTCACCGGTATCGGCGCAACCACTCCGCTGGGTGGCGACTCGGCGTCGACCTGGGAAGGTCTGATGGCCGGTCGTTCCGGCGTCAAGCCTCTCGAGGGCGAACGTTTCGCCGAGTTGCCCGTCAAGATCGCCGCGCTCGCGGCGGTCGACCCGGGCGACGTCCTGCCCCGCCCGCTCGCCCGCAAGCTGGACCGCTCGGCGCAGTTCGCGCTGATCGCGGCCCGCGAGGCATGGGCGGACGCCGGTTTCACCGGCAAGGCCGGTGAGGACGACACGGTCCGGCCCGAGCGGCTGGGCTCGGTCATCGCCTCCGGCATCGGCGGCGTGATCACCCTGCTCGACCAGTACGACGTGCTCAAGGAGAAGGGCGTACGCCGCGTCTCCCCGCACACCGTGCCCATGCTCATGCCCAACGGCCCGGCCGCCAACGTCGGCCTGGAGGTCAACGCCCAGGCCGGTGTGCACACTCCGGTCTCCGCCTGCGCCTCGGGCGCCGAGGCGATCGGGTACGCCGTCGAGATGATCCGCACCGGCCGCGCCGATGTGGTCCTCGCCGGTGGCACCGAGGCGGCGATCCACCCGTTGCCGATCGCCGCGTTCGCCAACATGATGGCGATGTCCAAGCACAACGAGGAGCCCGAGAAGGCCTCCCGTCCGTACGACACCGGCCGTGACGGCTTCGTGCTCGGCGAGGGTGCGGGCGTCGTCGTGCTGGAGTCCGCGGAGCACGCCGCCGCGCGTGGCGCCAAGGTCTACTGCGAGGTGCTGGGCCAGGGGCTGTCCGCGGACGCCCACCACATCGCGCAGCCCGAGCCGACCGGCCGCGGCATCGCCGCCGCGATGCAGAACCTGCTGGACCAGACGGACCTCAAGCCGTCCGAGGTCGTGCACCTGAACGCGCACGCCACCTCGACGCCTCAGGGCGATGTCGCGGAGATCAAGGCGCTGCGCAAGGTCCTGGGCGACGACCTCGACCATGTCGCGATCTCCGCGACGAAGTCGATGACCGGTCATCTCCTCGGTGGCGCCGGCGGCATCGAGACCGTCGCGACGGTCCTGGCGCTGCACCACCGGACGGCCCCGCCGACGATCAACGTGGAACACCTCGACGAAGAGGTGGAGGCGGACATCGTGCGCGACACGCCTCGGCCACTGCCGGAGGGTCCGATCGCCGCGATCAACAACTCGTTCGGGTTCGGCGGGCACAACGTGGTCCTGGCGTTCCGCAGCGTCTGACCCACGGCCGCCCGCGGCCCGGTACGCCGAAGCCCGCCTCCCCTGTCCGGGGAGGCGGGCTTCGTCCGCTGTGCGGGGCGTTCGGAGGCTCCGCCCCCGGATCCCCGCCCCTCGATCACCGAAGAGGCTGGATTCCGCGCCCTCACACCACCTGGTGCAGCCACCGCACGGGTGCGCCCTCGCCCGCGTGACGGAAGGGCTCCAGTTCGTCGTCCCACGGCTTGCCGAGCAGCTTGGCGATCTCGGCCTCCAGGTCGGTCTCGCCCCGGACGGAGCGCGCCAGCGCGGCCCTCAGCCGGTCCTCGGGCACCAGGATGTCGCCGTGCATGCCGGTGACGGCGTGAAAGATGCCCAGTTCGGGCGTGGAGCTGTAGCGCTCGCCCTCCGAGGTGGGGCTCGGCTCCGCCGTCACCTCGAAGCGCAGCAGATCCCAGCCGCGCAGCGCGGAGGCCAGCTTCGACGCCGTGCCGGGGCGGGCCTGCCAGGAGAACTCGGACCGCCAGGTGCCGGGCGCGGCCGGTTGTCTGATCCAGTCGAGCTGGACGCGCACACCGAGGACGCCCGCCACCGCCCATTCGACATGGGGGCAGAGCGCGCGCGGTGCGGAGTGAACGTACAGAACTCCACGTGTCGTCACCGGGACCTCCAGTGTGGGACGAAGTTCGCCTTCCCCAGCGGCCTCGCGCCCGTACCGTCACTTCTCGGCCGGCTCCCGAGGTTGTCATCAGTAAACAGCATCGGGGTGAAACTCCTGAAAAGGGACAGTATGTGACGTGATGTGATTTACAGAAAGCCACCCGAGTGGAGCCGGGTGAGGGAATGCGCCGCTGGTTCGACGAGGAAAAGCTACCGCGCGGCGGCGGTCCAGGTGTGACGTACGGTCGGTCCTGGGCACTTCATTCGCTGAGCTTTCACCCTGCGGGGCACCCGGGCCCTCCACCCGGTGCCGCAAGGGATTGCCGGGGGCATAAACGAGGGGAACCAAGGGATGCAGGATCGTTCCGCCCGTCACCGTTCGCGCACCGCGACCGCTGTCCTGGCGGTGGTCTCGCTGCTCGGCGTCGCCGTTCTGACCGGCTGCGACGCCGACCGGGACGGGACGACGAAGGGGTCGGCCTCCGGGCAGCGGCAGCCGTCCGCCAGGCCCGGTCCGGTCTGGGACCGCAGTCCGGGGTCGGTGGCCGCCGTCGGCGACTCGATCACCCGCGGCTTCGACGCCTGTTCTGTGCTGGCCGACTGCCCCGAGGTGTCCTGGGCGACCGGCACGGACAGCGAGGTGCGCAGCCTCGCCGTGCGGCTGCTCGGTGAGTCGGGGGCCGCCTCGCGCAGCTGGAACCACGCCGAGACGGGGGCCAGGATCGCTCAGCTGCCGGAGCAGATGGCGCTGGCGGCGAAGGAGAAGCCGGATCTGGTGACGGTGATGATCGGCGCCAATGACGCCTGCCGGGACTCGGCGCGCTTCATGACGCCGGTCGCGGATTTCCGGGCGTCCTTCGAGGCGGCGATGCGTCAGTTGCGCTCCGGGGCACCGAAGGCGCAGGTGTACGTGTCGAGCGTGCCGGATCTGATGCGGCTCTGGCAGACGGGGCGCGGCAACCCGCTGGGCAAGCAGATCTGGAAGCTGGGGATCTGTCAGTCGATGCTGGGCGACGCGGACGACATGGGCGCGGGGGCCGTGGCCCGGCGTGCCTCGGTGCAGGAGCGGGTCGTGGCGTACAACGGGGTGCTGCGGGAGGTCTGCGCGAAGGATCTGCGCTGCCGATACGACGGCGGGGCGGTCTACGGCTACCGGTTCACCGGAAAGCAGCTCAGCCAGTGGGACTGGTTCCACCCGGGGCGCAACGGACAGGCCCGGCTGGCGGAGATCGCCTACCGCAATGTCACCGCGGCCCGGCCGCCCGCGTAGGCTCCGTGATCATGGACACGGGTTCGAGCACAGTGCTGCGTACGGAAGAGTTCGGCGCCCTCGCGGACGGTGCCGTCGTGCACCGCTGGACGCTGGAGCGGGACGGCACGCGGGTGCGCGTCCTGACGTACGGCGGCATCGTGCAGTCGGTCGAGGTGCCGGGCCGGGACGGGACGCGGGCGGACGTCGCGCTCGGGCTGCCCGACATCGCCGGGTACGAGACGTTCTCCGGCCCCTACTTCGGGGCGCTGGTCGGGCGGTACGCGAACCGGATCGGCGGTGCCTGTTTCGAGCTGGACGGACACACGCACCGGTTGACGCGGAACGAGGGGCGCAACCATGTGCACGGCGGGGCCAGGGGCTTCGACAAGCACGTGTGGCGGGCGCGTGGGGTGGCGGACGGCGTCGAGCTGTCCCTGGTCTCCGAGGACGGCGAGGAGGGCTTCCCGGGGCGTCTGTCGGTGTCGGTGACGTACACGCTGGACGAGGGCGGGGCGCTGCGGATCACGTACCGGGCGACGACGGACGCCCCGACGGTGCTGAACCTGACGAATCACACGTACTGGAATCTCGCGGGCGCCGACAGCGGCAGCGCGCTCGGGCAGGTGCTGCGGATCGCGGCCGGGCGGATCACTCCGGCGGACGCCGAGTCGCTGCCGACGGGCGAGTTCCTGCCGGTGGACGGGACCCGGTTCGACTTCCGCGAGCCGAAGCCGGTCGGGGCGGGCTACGACCACAACTTCGTGCTGGACGGGACCGGGTCGGGGCCCGCGGCCGAGCTGTACGACGCGGCGTCGGGGCGGGTCCTGACCGTCACCACGACGGAACCGGGCATGCAGCTGTACACGGCGGACCACTTCGACGGCCGGCCGTTCGGCCCGTGCGCCGGGATCGCGCTGGAGACCCAGCACTTCCCGGACTCCCCGAACCGCCCCGAATTCCCGAGCACGGTGCTGCGGCCGGGCGAGGAGCACGTCTCGACGACGGTGTACGGATTCACGGTGCGCTGAGCGGAGGAAGGGCCCCGCAGCGGCGTCAGGTGCCGTTGCGGGGCCCTTCCGGTTCCGTTCCCCCGGCCCGCTACTCCTTGATCTCCACGGCCGCCGTCAGGCGTACGTCAGCGAGCGAACGGGCCGCCTGCACCTCGTACGTGCCGGGGACGAGGGCCCAGTCGTACGCTTCCTCGTCCCAGATCTCGTACGCGCGCCGCTCCAGTGCGATCACCGCTTCGGCGCTCTCGCCGGGCGCCGCCTCGACCCGCGCGAAGCCGGCCAGCCAGCGGATCGGGCGTTCGGCGGTGTCGTCCCGGGGCGCCAGGTAGAGCTGGACGGTCTCGGCGCCCGGCCGGGTGCCGGTGTTGCGGAGGCGGACGGTGGCGGTGTCGGAGCCGGCCGTCAGGCTCTCGTACTCCCAGGTGGTGTAGCCGAGTCCGTGGCCGAAGGGGTAGGCGGGCTCGGTGCCTGCCTTCTCCCAGGCCCGGTAGCCGACGAAGACGCCCTCCTCGTAGCGGAGTTCGCCGTCGGTGGGGGTGGTGTTCGAGACCGGGACGTCGGCGAGCGCCACCGGCCAGGTGGTGGGGAGGCGGCCGCCGGGTTCCTCGGCGCCGAGCAGGACGTCGGCCAGCGCGTGGCCGGCCTCCTGGCCGGGGAACCAGCTGAGCAGGACCGCGGCGACCTCCTGGCGCCACGGAAGCTCCACCGGGGAACCGGAGTTGACGATCACGACGGTGTTCGGGTTGACGGCGGCGACGGCCCTGACCAGGTCGTCCTGGTGGCCGGGGAGCCTGAGGTCGGTGCGGTCGAAGCCTTCCGACTCCACGCGTTCGGTGGTGCCGACGACGACGATCGCGGTGTCCGCGGCACGGGCCGCCTCGACCGCCTCGGCGATCAGTTCTTGGGGGTCGCGGCGCGGCCCGAGGTGGCACAGGGAGAACGAGACGCCGGGGATCGGCGCGTCGTCGCCCAGGGTGTCGGGGATCTGCCGCAGCGACACCTCGACGGGTTCGCCCGCGGTGAGGGCGACCCGGCCGCGCTCCAGCGGGTTGCCGAAGAACGCCTCGCCGGGGTCGGTCGAGCCGGTGACCCGGTGGATCTCGTCGTACAGGGTCTCGCCCGCGACGGTGAGGGTGAGCGCTCCGGTGCCGCGGGTGCCGAAGACGTGCTCGCCGTCGTCGCGCGGGACGAAGGTGCCGGTGATCTCGACGCTGTGCAGCATCTTCGGGGTCACACCCGCGGGGAAGTCCGTGCCGGTCCACTGCACGGTGCCGCTGCGCAGCGGGGCCGAGCCGATGACGGTGCCGGAGGCGTCGCGGCAGACGGCCTTCAGGTCGAAGCCCTGCTCGGCGGGGGTGAGTTCGTTGTTCGGGTCGGCGCCGACCCTGTAGTCGAGCACGCCCTCGGGGAGGGCCGCGGTGAGGCCGTCCAGCGGCGAGACGACGTGGTGCGGGAAGACCTGGGCGGAACCGCCGCCGAGGACACGGGCGTCCCGGGCCAGCGCCCCGCTGAGCGCGACCTTGCGTACGGCGGCCGGGTCGACGGGGAGCGCGGCGTGTTCGTTGCGCACGAGGACGAAGGAGCGGCGGGCGATCTCGCGGGCCAGCGCGTCGCCGTCGACGGTCGCGGGATGCGCCGCCTCGTCGACGACCGGCGGGGCGCCGTCCAGGACGCCGACGCGGGCGGCCAGCCGCAGCACGTTCCGTACGGCCCCGTCGACGACGGACTCCTCGACCTCACCGGCGCGCACGGCGTCGGCGAGCGCCTTGCCGTAGACGGTCTTCGGGCCCGGCATGGCGACGTCGAGGCCGCCCTTCGCGGCGGCGACGGTGGAGCGGGCGGCCAGCCAGTCGGAGACGATGTAGCCGTCGAAGCCCCATTCGCCGCGCAGCACCGCGTTCTGCAGATAGCGGTGCTCGGTCATGGTGGAGCCGTTGACCCGGTTGTAGGCGGCCATGATGCCCCAGGGGTGGGCGTTCTTGACGATGCGCTCGAACGGGGCGAGGTAGATCTCGCGCAGGGTGCGCGGGGCGACGAGGTTGTCGACGGTGAAGCGTTCGGTCTCGGCATCGTTGGCGACGAAGTGCTTGACGGTGGTGCCGACACCGCCGTCCTGCACACCGCGCACATAGCCGGTGCCGATCTCGCCGGTGAGGTACGGGTCCTCGCTGTACGTCTCGAAGTGGCGCCCGCCGAGCGGGGAACGGTGGAGGTTCACGGTCGGGGCGAGGAGGACGTGCACTCCCTTGCGGCGGGCCTCCTGGGCCAGCAGCCGGCCGGCCCGGCGGGCCAGGTCCGGGTCCCAGGTCGCGGCGAGCGCGGTGGGCGAGGGCAGCGCGACGGAGGGGTCGTCGGCGCTCCAGGCGACCCCGCGGACGCCGATCGGCCCGTCGGACATCACCAGGGAGCGGAGTCCCACGGCGGGCAGCGCGGGCAGCGACCACATGTCCTGCCCGGCCAGCAGCCGCGCCTTGTCGTCGAGCCCGAGTGCGGACAACGCCGCTTCGACCGCGGCGTCGCGGGCCGCATCGGGGTGGGTGGGTGTGGACGCGCCTGCCACGGCCGTACCTCCTCGTCGGTGTCCTGCACTGAATGTCTCCATAGTGACCGCATGACCGGTAGAGCAGTAGGGTTCGTTATCGGTCTGTGATTTATCGGGATGGCGTACGGTCCTGGTGCGGGACCGATGGAGCACCGAAAGGGGCCGGGGCGATGGCGCGGGCCAGAAGCACGGAGCGGCGGGCGGAGATTCTCCGCGCCGCTCTCGAAGTGATCGCCGAGCGCGGCTACCGCGGCGCCTCGCTGAGCGCCGTCGCCGAGCGGGTCGGCCTCAGCCAGCAGGGGCTCCTGCACTACTTCCCGACCAAGGAGGCGCTGCTCGTCGCCGTGCTGGAGCAGCGCGACCAGTGGGACACCGGCGGCGGGACCCGGAGCGACGGCAGGTGGCGGACCGATCTGCTGGCCTCGCTCGTCGAGTACAACGCGATGCGGCCCGGCATCGTCCAGACGTTCTCGGCGCTGCTCGGCGAGAGCGTGACGGAGGGTCACCCCGCGCGTGAGTTCTTCACCCGCCGCTACACCCAGGTCCGGGCGAGCATGGTGACGACGCTGCGCGCGGAGTACGGCGACCGACTGCCGGGCGGCCTGACGCCGGAGCGCGCGGCGCCGCTGCTGGTGGCGGTGATGGACGGGCTTCAGTACCAGTGGCTGCTGGACCCGGAATCGGTGGACATGTCCGTGGCGTTCCAGGATTTCCTGACGTTGCTGGGCCCGCCGGAACCGCACGTCCCGGAGAACCCTCCCGCATGACACGGCCTGCGACGAAACCGGTACGACAAGATCGATGAACGTCACCTACGGGTGATTTCCGAGCGGTCTACGCGCGTCCGGGCACCGAGCACCGTCCGGGGCGCCCCAGGGTGGGGCGCATGACTTCCGAGACCGCCGGACCTTCTTCCGGCCTGCCCTCACGACGCACCGTGATCACGGGCGCCGCCGCCGGTGCCGCCGCCCTTGCCGCGAACGCCGTCGGCACCGCAAGTGCCGCCGCCCCCGCCGCCGTTGACGCCGCCGCATCCGGCACCGCGCTCGCCCCGGCCGCCGCCGGATCGGACTGGGCGACCTGCCTGACCATCGCCCGCGCCATCCTCGTACGCGACGAACAGGACCAGCCGCTGGTCCCCCGCTACCGCGACATCCTGCTGAACGGGGGCCTGCCGCGCAGCCGCAACGCCCCCAGGAAGGTGCTGGTCGTCGGTGCCGGCCCGGCCGGGCTCACCGCCGCCCATCTGCTCCGCAGCGCCGGGCACACCGTCACCGTGATCGAGGCCAACGGCAACCGTGTCGGCGGCCGGATCAAGACCTTCCGCAAGGGCGGCCACGAGAACGCGAAGGCGCCGTTCGCGGACCCGAATCAGTACGCCGAGGCCGGCGCCATGCGGATCCCCGACAGCCACCCGCTGGTCACCGGGCTCATCGACAGCTTCGATCTGAAGCGCCGCCGCTTCTACCTGGTCGATGTCGACGCCGAGGGCCGGCCGGCCAACCGCACCTGGATCCACGTCAACGGCGTCCGGATGCGCAAGGCCGACTACGCGGCGAAGCCGCAGGCGGTCAACCGCTCGTTCGGCGTCCCCGCGGAGTTCGAGAACAAGACCGCCGCGACGATCGTGCGCGAGGCCTTCGCACCCGTGCGCAAGGAGTTCGAGGGCAAGGAGGGCAGCGAGCTCGTCGAGGGCTGGGCGCGGGTGATCCAGCGGTACGGACACTGGTCGATGTACCGCTTCCTGACCGAGGCGGCCAAACTCGACGAACGGACCATCGACCTCATCGGCACGGTCGAGAACCTCACCTCCCGGCTCCATCTCGCCTTTGTGCACAGCTTCATCGGTGCCTCGCTGATCAGCCCGGACACCGCGTTCTTCGAACTGCCGGGCGGCACGGCCACGCTCGCCGACGCCATGTACGAGCGGGTCCACGACATCGTGCGGCTGGACCGCCGGGCCACCAGGATCAGCCACGGCGCGGGCGGCGTCCGGGTCGAGACGGTGTCCGAGGGCCGCGACGGCAAGCCGCTCGTGCGCGAGACGTTCACCGGCGACCGGGCCGTCATCACCGTGCCGTTCTCCGGACTGCGCCACATCCCGGTCGCTCCCGCGCTCTCGTACGGCAAGCGGCGCGCGATCACCGAGATCCACTACGACGCGGCGACCAAGGTGCTGCTCGAATTCAGCCGCCGCTGGTGGGAGTTCGAGGAGAAGGACTGGAAGACCGAGCTGGAGAGGATCAGGCCCGGCCTGTACGACGCCTACCGTCGGGGCAAGGCACCGGCCGACGGCTCGCTGCTGGGCGCCCACCCCTCCGTACCCCCCGGACACCTCCCGCCCAACCAGCGCGTGCACTACGCGGCGTACCGCGCCGACGCACGCAACCAGCCCGAGGCGGCGCACGTCATCGGCGGCGGATCGGTCACCGACAACCCCAACCGCTTCATGTTCCAACCGTCCCACCCGGTGGAGAAGAGCGCGGGCGGGGTGGTCCTCGCCTCGTACAGCTGGGCCGACGACGCGCTGAAGTGGGACTCGCTGGACGACGACGAACGCTATCCGCACGCCCTGGGCGGGGTGCAGGACGTGTACGGGCAGCGCGTCGAGGTCTTCTACACGGGCGTCGGCGCCACCCAGTCGTGGATGCGCGATCCGTACGCGTACGGCGAGGCGTCGGTGCTGCTGCCGGGCCAGCACACCGAGCTGTTCGCCGATGTGCGCTCGGTCGAGGGGCCGCTGCACTTCGCCGGCTGCCACACCTCGGTCAAGCCGGCCTGGATCGAAGGGGCGTTGGAGTCCGCGGTCCGGGCGGCGCTGGAGGTGCACACCAGCTGACGCCGTGCGGGCCGGCGTCGCTCGGCGGGCCGGGGGGGTGCTGAGGATCTCGACACGAGCCCGGCCAGGATCTTCAATGCCCGCCCAGGCCCAGGGTGACGCCCAGTCCGACGAGCACCGATCCGATGCCCCGGTTGAGGGCCTTCTGCCACCGCAGCATCGCGGTGCGCAGCCGCGCGTTCGAGAAGAACAGCGCGACCAGGCCGAACCAGCCGAGATGCGCGACGGACATGAACAACCCGTAACCGGCCTGCTCCCACAGGCCGGTCGTGGGCCCGACGACCTGGGTGAAGGTCGACACGACGAACAGCGTGGTCTTGGGGTTCAGCGCGTTGGTGAGGAAACCGGTGCGCAGGGCCGCGAACGGGGTCAGCCGCGGCTTCGAGTCCAGATCGATTCCGAGATCGTCGCGGGCGAGGAAGGTCCGTACCCCGATGTAGACGAGATAGGCCGCGCCGACCAGCTTGATCGCGGTGAACAGGGCGGTGGACGAGGCGATCAGCAGCCCGACGCCGAGCATCGTGTACGTGACGTGGACGAGCACCCCCGCGGCGACTCCGACGGCGCCGAGCAGCCCCGTCGTACGGCCGTACAGGCAGCTGTTGCGGACGACCATCGCGAAGTCCGCGCCCGGACTGACGACGGCGAGGACGGTGATGACGGCGACGGCGACGATCTCGGTCATGGGGACGGATCCCCTCAGCCCTTGTCGAGGGTGTACGGGGCGGGGGCCGCGCCCTCGTCCTCGTCGGGCGCGACCAGGTCCCGGGCCAGCAGCGTGGCCCCGGCGACGGCGCCCGGCATCAGGAAGACGGCCACGAACGGGACCAGGAAGGCGAGCCCCAGCGGTACGCCGAAGCCGAGGGTCAGCATGCGGCGGCCGCGCAGCAGATCGAGGCGGTCCTTCAGGACCATGCCGCGGCGCTGGAGCGCGACGGCGGTGAGTTCCTCGGAGAGGAAGTAGCCGGTGACGCAGAAACCGATCACCGGGACGACCGTCTGGCCGACGACCGGAATGAATCCGAGAGCGAAGAGCAGCACCGAGTACAACCCCACCCTCACCAGGATGCGGATGCTGTCGCGGGCGGAGATCCACAGCTCGCGCCAGAGCGACAGCCCGGACTCGGGGACCTCGCCGCCCTCGGTGCGGTCGACCTGCTCGGACAGCGACTCGTAGAAGGGCTGGCCGACCAGCAGCGTCACCGCGGTGAACGTGATCACCGCGAGGAAGAGCCCGAGGGCGAAGACCAGCACGGTCAGGGTGGTGCGGAGCAGATCGGCCCAGGGCGAGGACCAGTCGTCGGCGAAGGGCGTCGCCCAGCTCACCAGATCGTCGGCGCCGTGACCGAGGCCGACGAGCGCCGCCACGTACAGCACGAGGGTGATGAGGCCGGGCAGCAGCCCGAAGCCGAACCAGCGGCCGTGCCGGCCCACCCAGCGCTGTCCTTTTATCAAGTAGCCGAAGCCCGCCCCCAGATCACGCATGGCGTCAGCGTACTGGGGCCGGGGGACGCTCCCGTCGCCGTGCGGCCCGTGCACGGCCGAGGGCCGCACCCCGGCGGGGTGCGGCCCTCGGCCGGCGGTGAGCGGTCAGGCGACCGACAGCTCGACCTTGATGTTGCCGCGCGTGGCGTTCGAGTACGGGCACACCTGGTGGGCCTTCTCGACGAGCGAGCGCGCGGTGGCGGCGTCGACGTTCGGGATGGTGGCGCTGATCGCGACCTCCAGGCCGAAGCCGCCCTCGGCGGTCTTGCCGATGGAGACCGCGGCGGTCACCGTGGAGCCGGAGATGTCGGCCTTCTCCTGGCGGGCCACGACCCCGAGGGCGCCCTGGAAGCAGGCGCTGTAGCCGGCCGCGAAGAGCTGCTCCGGGTTGGTGCCGGCGCCGCTGCCGCCCATGGCCTTGGGCGGGTTGACGATGACATCGAGGTTGCCGTCGTCGGACGAGACGCGGCCGTCACGGCCGTTCTCGGCGGTGGCGACGGCGGTGTAGGCAACGGTGATGTCCTGAAGAGCCATGTCGGAAATATCCTTCTGCTGTGCGCCGCGACTCGCGCCCACGATCGCGGCGGCCTGTGGATGAGCCTAACGCCTGTGCCGGAGCGGCTGTCAGGCGAGGGAAACGACCATCTTCCCGGTGTTCTCGCCGCGCAGCAGTCCGAGGAAGGCGTCGAAGCCGTTCTCGATGCCCTCGACGAAGGTCTCGCGGTACTTCAGCTCGCCCGAGGCCAGCCAGCCGGCGACCTCCTGGACGAACTGCGGCTGGAGCGCGGCGTGATCGCCGACGAGCATGCCCTGGATCCGCAGCCGCTTGCCGATGACCAGGGCGAGGTTGCGCGGGCCGGGGGTCGGCTCGGTGGCGTTGTACTGGGCGATCATTCCGCAGACGGTGACACGGCCGTGCACATTGAGCGAGGAGATCGCCGCTTCGAGGTGCTCGCCGCCGACATTGTCGAAGTAGACGTCGATGCCGTCGGGGGCGGCCTCGCGCAACTGCTCGGCGACCGGGCCGTTCTTGTAGTTGAAGGCCGCGTCGAAGCCGTACTCCTCCACGAGGAGCTTGACCTTCTCGTCGGAACCGGCCGAGCCGATGACCCGCGACGCACCCTTGAGCTTCGCCATCTGGCCGACCTGGCTGCCGACCGCACCGGCCGCGCCGGAGACGAAGACGGCGTCGCCCTCCTTGAACGAGGCGACCTCGAACAGCCCCGCGTAGGCGCTGAGTCCGGTCATGCCCAGCACGCCGAGGTAGGCGGAGAGCGGGGCGAGCGACGGATCGACCTTCACGGCGCGCCCGGCCGGGACCTCGGCGTACTCACGCCAGCCGAGGCCGTGCAGAACGTGGTCGCCGACCGCGATGCCCTCCGCGTTCGAGGCGATGACCTCGCCGACCGCGCCGCCGTCCATGGGGCGGTCGAGTGCGAAGGGCGGGGTGTACGACTTCACGTCGTTCATCCTTCCCCTCATGTAGGGGTCGACCGAGAAGTGCAGATTGCGGACCAGGACGCGGCCCTCGCCGGGGGCGGTGACCGGGGCCTCACGCAGCGCGAAATCCTCGGCCTTCGGCCAGCCGTGGGGGCGGGCGACCAGGTGCCATTCACGGCCGGACGTGGGAAGTGCTGCAGACATGGGCTCGGGGTCTCCTCAGTGCCTCACGGGGTGGGGGAGGCTTCGCCGGTCGGCCGGGGCGGACCGGTAAAGCGGAAATGCTTCATGATGTGAAACAACCATGCTCCTCAATATTTCATATTGTCAAGTAACCGGTTATCCTGGGTGTCATGGCCACCCCTCGGACAGACCCTCTGACCCTCGAAGTCGTCGAACTCATCGGCACCGTCGTGGCGCGCTACTACGAGGAGTACGACGAGGCCGCGGCGGCCCACTCGCTCACAGGCGCCCAGGCGCGCGTCCTGGGGCTGCTCTCCCTGGAGCCGATGCCCATGCGCAGGATCGCCAAGAAGCTGAAGTGCGAGCCGTCGAACGTCACCGGGATCGTCGACCGGCTGGAGTCGCGCGGACTGGTCGAGCGCAGGCCGGATCCGGCCGACCGGCGGGTGAAGCTGGCCGCCCCGACGGAGAAGGGCGTCCGCACGGCGCAGCAGCTGCGCGATTCGCTCACCTTCGCCCGGGAGCCCCTTGCCGAGTTGTCGGACGAGGACCGGGCCGTCCTGCGGGACCTGCTGCGGAGGATGCTGGGCGAGTCAGGCCCGTCCGGCGACTGAGGAAACGGCTCGACCCGAGTCCGCGCGGCCGGACGGACCGCTCACGAGCAGAACCACAGGAACCAGCACGTCTCGGACCGGGTCGGTGCCGGAGTGGGGGTGGGGCCGGGCGTCGGACCGGACGACGTCGCCGGTGCCGACGAGGTCGGGCCACCGCCGGGCCGGACGGGGTCCGACGGGTCGGCGGGCGTTTCCTCGTCGGTGCCGGGGTCGGGCGACGGATCCGTGGCGGCCGGGGGCGCGGCGGAGGCCGGGCCGGACTCGGCGCCGGAGCCCTCGGGACGGGCGTCGCCGGTCGCCGTGCCGGCGCCCGAGCCCGTGGCGTCGGCGGTGTGCGCGTCGGTGACCGGGAGCACGGAGGGGCCGTCGACCGGACCGGGCCGCTCGGGCGCGTCGCTCGCCGAGGGGTCCGGGGCCGGTTCGGACGTGACCTCGGTCGATTCGCGTACGTAGTCCGAGGCGCGGTCGTCGCCGTTCGGCTCGATGGCCAGCTCGGCCAGGCTCAGCGCCCCGGCCGCGAGCACCACCCCGAGGACGGTGAACAGGGCCGTCCGGCCACGGCGGCGGTGTGCGCGCCGACCGCGCCCCTCCCGGGCGGCGGACCCCTCTCCCTCGTCCCGTCGGCCCGCCCCGCGGGATCCGTGGCCGGCGCGCGCGGGCCGGTCGGCACCGCGCCCCCGGCGGCGTCGGCCGCCGGGACGGGTCGGTACGGGCGTCTCGTGCACCGCGTCCGGCTCGTGACCGGAGAGCGCGGGCGTGACGTACGGGCTCAGCGCCTCGACGGGGGTTCCGCATCCGGCACAGGCCAGGGCACCGTTGAGATGCCGCTGACACGGGTGGCAATAATCCATGGCGCCCGCAGATTAGATGCCTGTAGGACGACGTAGAAAGCCGCTCGTGTGAGGGTTCTGTGTGGAACTGTTGATTCCGTGACCGCGCCACCACCTTTCGGCCCTCGTGAGTTCCAGCTCGTGCTGCTGCGCCGGATGGCCGACCATCAACCGGATCTCGTCGCCGACGCCCGGCAGGAGCTGAGCGCCTCGCTCGCTGAGATGCGCGAGGCCAACCGCCGCTGGCAGGCCATGGTGCGGGCGCCCCGCGGGCGGGGCGCCCTGCGCCGCTACCGCTCGGTGCTCGGCGAGCCCGAATCGACCGCGCACCGCACGATCGGCGACCTGGAGTGCGACGCCCTGCTGTGGCCGGTGCCGCTCTGGCCGGATCTGCGGTTCGAGGTGATGGTCGCGCCGGGCGGGGCGGTATGGAACGAATGGCTGGTCCGGACGCCGGGGAGGGCGGGTCCCGAGCTGCGCGCGGTCGAGGATCTGCGTCCCTGGTCGGCCACGGTGGACGAGGTCGCACGGGCCTTCGCACCGGCCCGCCCGATGGAGGGCAGCGCGCCGACCCGGTGGGCGCTCGCGATCAACGCGCCCGGAACGGGTGAATGCCATGTCGCCGAATTCACCTGGGGGCTGTTCCAGCGACTGCTGCCCGGCTGACCTCCGGGTACCCCGCTCCTCTGTCACCCCGTCAGCCCCGTCCCTCCTACGGCTCTCCCCGACGCGCGCGATGACTCCGAACGGCGCACGATGCCAGGAGAGCCGGCTGCCGCCGGTACCCCCATCCGCGCACCCGGGAGAACCCGCCGTGACCGTCAGCCTCGAGCAATTGCGCCGTTGCCATGTCGCCGTCGACCTCGGGGCCGCCCGGACCCGTGTGTACGTCAAGGGACTCGGGCTCGTCGTCGACGAACCGAGCGCCGCCGCCGTGAACACCCGTACCGGCTCACTCATCGCCGTCGGCGAACTCGCCGAACAGATGACGGGCCGCACCCCCGACTACATCCGGGTGCTCCGCCCGGTGACCGGCGGAACGGTCATCGACATCGACATGGCCCAGCGCATGCTCCGCCAGCTGCTCGGCGAGAAGCTCCGCCGCCAGCTGCGCCGCAAGCCCCGGCTGCGGGCCGCCGCCTGCACCCCGCACGACAGCGATCCGCTCGCCCAGCGGGCCACCGTCGAGACCCTGGTCGGGCTGGGCGCCCGGCGGGTCGAGCTGGTCGACACACTGATCGCGGCGGCCGTCGGCTGCGGGCTCCCCGTCGAACAGCCGACCGCCTCCATGATCATGGTGTGCGGGGCGGCGACCACCCAGATCGCCGTGCTCTCCCTCGGTTCGATCGTGACCGCCGTACGCATCCCGATCGGGGGCGACGCCATCGACCACGCGGTGATCCAGCATCTGCGCCAGCACCACGAGCTGATGCTGCCGAGCCAGTCCGTACGCCCGCTGCAACTGGCGCTCAGCGGCAGCGGTCTGACCGCGCACGGACCCGCCACGACCGAGATCCACGGCCGTGACGTGGCGACCGGCCTGGCCCGCTCGGTGCACGTCGACACCGCGGCCGTGCGCCAGGCCATCCATGCGCCGCTGACCGCGGTGCTCGACGGCCTCGGCAAGATCCTGCGGGACTGCCCGCCCGACCTGGTCGCCGACATCGCCGACTGCGGAATCATGATGGTCGGGGGCAGCGCGCTGCTGCCCGGTCTCGACCACATGCTGCGGGAGGCCACGGGCGTGCCCGTACACATCGCGGAACGGCCCGACGTCTCCTCCGTGCTGGGACTCGGCGCGATGCTGGACGGTCAGATCCAGCCGCTGGTCCTCGACCCGCTCGCCTGCTGAACACCCCCGAGGGGTGCGGCGCATGACCGAAGACGCGGCGGACACAACCGCGGAACCCTCGGGCGAGGGTACGGCCGGCCCGTCCGGCACCGCGCCGTCGCCCCGGCTGCCGGTGCTCCTGGAAGCGGTGCTGAGCGTCGGCACCGATCTCGAACTGCGGGCCACCCTCCAGCAGCTCGTGGACACCGCCACGGCACTGACCGGCGCCCGGTACGGCGCACTCGGCGTGCTCGATCCCGAACTCGGCACCATCAGCGAGCTGTTCACCTCGGGCCTCGACGACGAGGAGCGCCGGCGCATCGGCCGCCTCCCGGACGGACACTCGGGGCTGCTCGGCATCCTCATCGACGAGGCGCAGCCGCTGCGCTGCGACGATCTGTCCGCCGATCCGCGCTCCTGCGGGGTGCCCCCCGGCCATCCGCCCGCGCACTCCTTCCTCGGGGCGCCGATCCGGGTGCAGGGCCAGGTCTTCGGGAATCTCTACCTCACCGAGAAACGCACCGGCCGCTTCACCGACACGGACATGGCACTGCTGCGGGTGCTGGCCTCGCAGGCCGGAATCGCGATCGGCAACGCCCGGCTGTACGAGGCGGCCCGGCAGCGGGAGCGCTGGATCGAGGGGGCGGCCGCCGTCACCACCACCCTGCTGACGGGCGGGAACGCGGCCGACGCGCTGATGACCGTCGCCGAAGCGGCCAGAACGCTCGCCGACGCCAGTGCCGGGGTGATCCTCCAGCCGACCGAGGAGGGCGGGATGGAGATCGTCACCGCGTCCACGCGCGACGACCCGGCCGGGATCGTCGGTACGACCATCGAGCCCGGCTCCGCCGTTCTGGTCCAGCTGCTGGGCGGGGAACCGGTGTTCATCGAGGACTCGGCGAGCGACCCCCGGATGACGACGCATGTGCGGTCGCGGTTCGGCCCCAGCATGATGCTGCCGCTGCAGAGCGGCGGGCGACTGATCGGCACTCTCGCCCTGCCCCGGCGGCGCGGTGCCCGCCCCTACACCGCCGTGGACCGGCAACTGGCTTCGCAGTTCGCCTCGCAGGCCGCGCTCGCCCTGGTCCTGGCGGACGCCCAGCACAACCGGGAACAGCTCGCGGTGTACGAGGACCGGGACCGGATCGCCCGGGATCTGCACGACCTGGTCGTCCAGCGGCTGTTCGCGACCGAGATGATGCTGGAGTCGACCCGCCGCCGGACCACCGCCCCGGAGACCGACGAGCTGCTCGGCAGGGCCGTCGACGAGCTGGACTCGACCATTCAGGAAGTACGGACGGCGATCTTCGCCCTCCAGCAGCCGCCCGCCGAGTCCCCCGCGACCTTCCGCGGACTGGTGCTGCGGGAGACCGGGGGCGCCGCGGCCGTCCTCGGCTTCCAGCCCTCGGTGCACTTCGACGGGGCGGTCGACGCCCTGGTCCGGGAGCCCGTGGGCCGGCAGCTCCTCGCCGCGCTGCGCGGCGCGCTCGCCGCCGCGCACCGGCGGCCGGGGGTGTCGGCCATCGAGGTGGAGGTGGACGCGACGACGGTGCTGCCGGACGGAAGGCCCGCGGTCCGGCTGGCCGTGGCCGACGACGGCCGCGACGAGGACGGCTCGCGCTCGTCGACCGTCATCTGGCAGGCGCCGCTCTGAGCGCGATGCGGGTGTTGGAGTGGGCGACACCGGCTTCCCGCTTCAGCCTGCGCAGCAGTCCGTCCAGGGCCGCGGTGTCGGCGACGGTGGCCCGTACGAGATAGTCGTGGCCGCCGGTCACATGGATCACCTCGGTGATGCCGGGCAGAGCGAGCACCGACCGTTCGAACACCTCGTTCGTCGTGTCGATCCGCAGCGTCACATCGATGAAGACGACCAGGCCCGTGCGGGTGTCGGCGGCAGGATCGATGATCACGGTGAAGCCGCGGATGACCCCGTCGCGCCGCAGCCGCCGCACCCGGTCGGCCGCGGCGTTCGCGCTGAGACCCACTCGCACACCCAGATCGCGGTACGAGATCCGGGCATCCTCCTGCAGGATGCCGAGGATTTCCCTGTCCAGCCGGTCCATACTGCGATTGTCGCAGCTATGTCCGATTCATGGCTTCGCACGTCGCGTCCGGAGCCGGTGCCGGCCGTTCGCCGGGCCGGATCCCGGGCGAGCTCACCGACGGATACGGTGCGCGGCTGATGTTCCCGCTGGTCCAGGCGCTGACCGTCGTGCCCGTGCTGCTGATCCCGGCGAGGGACTCCTACGACGCGATGCTCGTCGTGGGCTTTCTGCTGGGCCTGGGCGGTACGACGTTCGCGATCGGCGGCGCTCGTGATGTACGCGGTGCTGGTCGCCGACCGCCCGGACCGACCGGTGCCGACCGGCTCACCGGCCCACCGGCTGGGTGCGGCGGGGCGGCTGCCGGTCACGGGGAGCTGTCGGCGCCGTATGCGATCGGCTTCGGCGGAATGGTCGCGTTCGGTGTCTACCTGCCCACGTATCTGAAGACCTGGTACGGCCTCCCGCCGACCGACGCCGGAACGAAGGCGGCCGGCTTCGCCCTGGTCACGGTCGTCCTCCGGCCGCTCGGCGGCCGGCTGTCGGACCGCGCCCACCCGGCCCTGGTCACAGCGGCGGCGCTCGGCCTGGCCGCCCTGACGGCGATCGTCCAGGCCTTCGACCCGGCACCGGCGCCGGGCGGCACGATCGCGCTGCTCCGCATGGCGGCGGGCCTGGGCACGGCGAGCGGCAGCGTCTTCGCCCTGGTCTCGCAGGTGACACCGCAGGCGAAGGTGGGCAGCGTACGGGGATCGTGGGTGCGACGGGGGGCCTGGGCGATTTCGTACCACCGCTCGTGATGGGGGCGATCCACAGCGCGAAGGGGTCGTACTCGATCGGTTTCATGCTGCTGTCGGATCTGGCGCCGGCGGGGTGCGCGTACGCGTACGGACGCATGCGGGGCCTCCAGCGGGAGTGGGGCCCGGCCCCACGGGTGCGGGCACTCCACAGCGCCACGGACGCGGGCGTCGTCGACCGACGACGACACCGCACCGCAGTCGCGGAACGCCGCAAGCCCGCTCCCTGTCGTGGGGTGGGCCGTTAGGGTGCGGTGGGTGACTCCTCTCCTGTGCGTACCGGCCGACGCTTCCGTCCGGGAGGCCACCCGGTTCGGCGAACACTCCATGACCTACGCCCGGCTGGCCACCGCCTCCACCGCGCTCGCCGCCCGTCTGGCCGGCGCCGGACGGGTCGCCGTCTGGGCCACACCCACGCCCGGGACCGTGGTCGCCGTCGTGGCGGCGCTGCAGGCCGGGGTACCGGCGGTGCCGCTCAACCCGAGGACGGGGACGCGCGAGCTCGAACACATCGTGGCCGACAGCGAACCGGACCTGGTGCTGGCCGGGGCGGGGGACGTGCTCCCGCCGGCGCTGGCCGCCCTGGAGCGCATCGACGTCGACACCGCCCCGGCCGTCGAGGAGGGCGCCGCGCTCCCCGAGCCCTCCCCCGAATCCCCCGCGCTGATCGTCTACACCTCCGGCACCACGGGCCCGCCCAAGGGGGCGATCCTGCCGCGCCGGGCCATCGCCGCGTCACTGGACGCGCTGGAGGACGCCTGGCAGTGGACCGGCGACGACGTGCTCGTCCACGCCCTGCCGCTGTTCCATGTGCACGGTCTGATCCTGGGCGTGCTCGGTCCGCTGCGCCGTGGCGGATCGGTGCGGCACCTGGGCGGGTTCTCCATCGACAAAGTGGCCCGGGAGCTGTCGTCCGGCGGCACCATGCTCTTCGGCGTGCCGACCATGTACCACCGGCTGGCCGAGGCCCTCGACGCCTGTGGCCCCGGCGCGGCCGGGCTGGCGAAGGCACTGGCGGGGGCCCGGCTGCTGGTGTCCGGGTCGGCCGCGCTGCCGGTCCACGACCACGAGCGGATCGCGGCGGCGACCGGTCGCGGGGTCATCGAGCGGTACGGCATGACGGAGACCCTGATGAACACCGGCGTCCGGGCCGACGGCGAGCCGCGCCCCGGCACGGTCGGCGCGCCCCTGCGCGGCGTGGAACTCCGTCTGGTGGAGGAGGACGGCACCGTCCTCACCGACCCCGACGCCATCGGCGAGATCCAGGTGCGCGGCCCGAACCTCTTCACCGGCTATCTCAACCGCCCCGACGCCACGGCCGCCGCGCTCACCGGGGACGGCTGGTTCCGGACGGGGGACATGGCCACCCGTGACCCCGACGGCTATGTACGGATCGTCGGCCGGAAGGCCACCGATCTGATCAAGAGCGGCGGGTACAAGATCGGCGCCGGTGAGATCGAGAACGCGCTCCTCGATCACCCGGGCGTCCGCGAGGCCGCCGTCACCGGTGAGCCGGATCCGGATCTGGGCGAGCGGATCGTCGCCTGGGTGGTGCCGGCCGACCCCGCCGCGCCCCCGGCCGAGGACGAACTCGCAGATCATGTGGCCGCCCAGCTGGCCCCGCACAAGCGCCCGCGCACGGTCCGCTATCTGGAGGCGCTGCCCCGCAACGACCTGGGCAAGATCATGAAGCGGTCGCTCGGTGTCTGAGCGGCTGACGGCGCGGGCGGCGATCGCGGCCGTCACCACCGAGTTCGAGGAGCTCACCCCATCCGTCGCACCCGGCCCCGCCGGGGACGGCCCCCTCTCCTGGGCCGGGTACGCGGACTCCCGGGCCCGCGCCGCCGCCCGTACCGGCGAGGCGGAGTCGGTCGTCCACGGCCTGGCCTCCGTGGGCGGCATACGTTGTGTCCTGGTCTCGTTCGAGTTCGGTTTCCTGGGCGGCTCGCTGGGCCGGTGCACCGGGGACCGGCTGGAGGCCGCCTACGAGGCCGCCCGGACCTCGGGACTTCCGCTGGTCTCGCTCATCGCGACGGGCGGCAGCCGGATGCAGGAGGGCATGGTCGCCCTGACCCAGCTGCAGCGCGTGGCCCGCGCCTCGGCACGGCTGCGGGCGGCCGGTCCCGCGCAGCTCGCGGTTCTGCGCGACCCGACGACGGGCGGCGGCTGGGCCACGCTGGGGGCCGGCGCCGATGTGATCCTGGCGCTGCCGGGCGCCCAGGTCGGGTTCGCCGGTTCCCGGGTGCGGCCCGTGGACGCGGATCCGCAGGCCTACACCGCCGAGGGCCAGCTGGCCGCGGGCCAGATCGACGCGGTCGTCCCCCGGGCGGAGCTCCCGCGAACGGTGGCCGGCTGGCTGCGGGCACTCCAGGCCGGCGGTTCCCGGCCCCCCGAACCCGCTCCCGTGCCGGACGCCCTGCGCGCCACGGACCTCCCCGTGACCGGCTGGGACGCGGTCCGGCAGGCCCGCTCCCCCTCCCGGCCCCGCGCGGAGGCGTATCTGGACGCGTACTTCGACCAGTTGCTGCCGCTCAGCGGCGACCGCTGCGGTGGTACGGATCCGGGGCTGCGCTGCGGTTTCGGACGGCGCGACGGGCGGACGATCGCGTACGTCGCCCAGTGCGGCACCGCGACCCGTCCGGCCGGCTACCGCACCGCGGCCCGGGTGATCCGGCTGGCCGACCGGCTCGGCGTTCCCGTGCTCACCCTGGTCGACACCCCGGGCGCGGCGAACGACGCCGAGGCGGAACGGGCGGGCGCGGGCGCGGCCATCGCGGACGCCTTCGCGGCGATCGCCGGGGCCGGGGTCCCGGTCACGACCCTGGTGATCGGCGAGGGCGGTTCGGGCGGCGCACTGGCGCTCGCGTCACCGGAGAACACCCATGTCACCCGGGACAGCTATTTCTCGGTCATCGCCCCGGAACTGGCGGCGGCGATCCTGAAGCGCGGTCCGGACGAGGTGCGTGCCACCGCCGACCAACTGCGACTTCGTCCCCAGGACCTGGTGGAACTGGGCGTCGCCCGGAGCGTCGTGGGGCCCCGGCCGTCGCAGGACTGGGGCTCAGAGCCTGTCGGATGACCTCCGACCGGGTGGCCACGCCCCGGCACGCACGCTTCCCGCGTTGTCGTCGGTCGCCGTGGAATCGCACGCACCAGACCGCGTCCGCCATCCGATCCGAGGTCACCCGACAGGCTCTCAGGGCTGCGGGTTCTTCGCGTCGTACCGCGCGAATCCGCGCCACCGCAGCCCCAGCAGTGCCACCGCGACGACACACGCGATCCCGCCGCCGGTCACCGCCACGCCCGGCGTGGCCAGATCCGCGACCGATCCGGCCACGAAGTCCCCGAGCCTCGGTCCACCCGCCACGACGACGATGAACACGCCCTGCAGCCGTCCTCGCATCTCGTCCGGAACGGCCGCCTGGAGCATGGTGTTCCGGAAAACCATCGAGGTGTTGTCCGCGCATCCGGCGAGCGCCAGGAGAATCAGCCCGAGCCAGAGCTGGCGGGTCAGGCCGAAAACCGCGATGGCGGTGCCCCAGCAGGCGACGGCGACGAGCACGGCGAGTCCGTGGCGGCGGACGCGTCCCAGCCAGCCGGAGAACACCCCGGCGAGCAGCGCCCCCAGCGCCGGAGCGGCGACCAGCAGTCCGGTGGTCTTCGCGTCTCCGCCGAACCAGACGACGGCGACCACGGGGAACAGCGCCCGGGGATGGGCCAGCACCATGGCGCACAGGTCGGTGAGGTAGGTCATCCGCAGATTGGGTCTGGCCCCCAGGAACCGCAGCCCTTCCGCGACGGACGCCCGTTTCTCGCCCGCGCCCTCCTCGCGCTGCGGGAGCATCGAGGGCAGCCGCCACATCGCGTACAGCGAGGCGGTGAAGGTGAGGGCGTCGACGGTGTACGCGGCCCGGTACCCCCACCAGCCGACGACGAGCCCGCCGAGCATCGGTCCGACCAGCGTTCCGGTGGTGCTGGTCATGGAGGTGAGCGCGTTGGCGGCGGGCAGCTGCTCGGCCGGCAGCAGCCGGGCGATCATCGAGCTGCGGGCCGGTGCGTTGAGCGCGAAGCAGGCCGCCTGCAGGGCGACGACCGCGTACAGCAGCCCCACCTGTTCCACCCCGGCGACGGTGGCGGCGACCAGTGCGACGGAGAGCAGGAACGACCCCGCGGAGCTGGCGAGTCCCAGCTTGCGCCGGTCGATGGTGTCGGCGACCGCACCGCCGTACAGCCCGAAGACGACCATCGGCAGGAACGAACAGAACCCGATGAGCCCGACCGAGAAGGCGGACCCGGTGATGTCGTAGACCTGGAGCGACACGGCGAGCGCCGTCATCCCCTGCCCGATCCAGGAGACCGTGTTCCCGAACCAGAGCCGCCGGTAGTCGGCGGAGGTCCGCAGGGGTGTCAGGTCGGCGAGTATGCGTGCGCGGCGCAGGGGTTCTTCGGCTGTCTCGGCTGTTTCGGTCACAGCGGATGGTAGCGACCGGCGGTCCGGCCCACCATCGGATACCGGCCGTCCCGGGCCGTCCTTCCCATCGGGACATGCGACCGCTCACGCGGTCCGGGCCGCTCCGGTCCGGCTACCGCCAGTGGATTCCCGTCGGACGGGCCGGCTGGTACACCGTGCCGTTCGCAGGTTGGGCACGGCGCTCGAACAGGGTGGCGTACAGCCCCTTCCGGCCCAGGAGTTGGGTGTGCGTGCCCGACTCCACCAGGCGTCCCTCGTCCAGCACCAGGATGCGGTCGGCGTCCGCGGCGAGGGCCAGATCGTGTGTGATCACGATGGTGGTGCGCCCTTCGGCGAGACGCCGCAACGGGGCGATGATCCGCTGCGCGGCCAGTCTGTCCAGTCCGGTGGTGGGTTCGTCGAGGAGGAGGACGGGTGCGTCGCGCAGCATGGCGCGGGCGATCGCGATGCGCTGCAACTGGCCTCCGGAGAGCCGTGAGGTGCCCGTGGATATGACAGTGTCATATCCTTCCGGCAGAGTACGGATGAACGCGTGGGCGTCGGCCGCCTTCGCGGCCTCCACGACGTCACGGTGGCTCACATCGGTGCGCCCGCAACCGATGTTCTCCTCGATGGTGTCGTGCAGGACGAGCGTTTCCTGGGGCAGCAGCGTGATGTTGCGGCGCAGGTGGGTCAGCGGCAGCCGGTCCACTGACACACCGTCCAGCCGGATGCTGCCGGAGTCCGGGTCGTAGAACCTCAGCAGCAGGGCCGCCAGGGTGGACTTGCCGGCGCCGCTGGGGCCGGTGATGACCAGCAACTCCCCCGGGCTCGCGGTGAACGAGAGGTCCCGCAGCACCGGCTCGGTGCCGCCGGGGTAGTGGAAGAGGACCTCTCTCGCCTCCACCTCACCGAGCGCCCGGCCGCGGGGCGGGGCCGGAGCGAAGGCGGCCGGATCGGTGACGGCGGGCCGGGCGTCGAGGATCTCCAGCAGCCGTTCGGCTCCCGCGGTCGCGGCGGTGGCCGTCAGGCCGAGCTGCCCCAGGGAGCGGATCGGCGGATAGAGGTAGCCGATGAAGGCGGCGAAGGCCAGGAGCTGCCCGAGGGTCATCCGCCCCGCGGCAATCTCCCACGTCCCGAGGCCGATGATGGTCAGGACGCACAAGGTTTCGAGGACTTCGACCAGTTGCTCGTAGAACTCGGTGAGACGGACGGCCTTCACCGACGCCCTCAGCCGGATGCGCGCCTTGCTGAGGAGCCGCGCCTCCTCGTCCTGCTGCCGGTTGTACGCCTGGGTCATGACGACATTGACCAACGTCTCCTCGACCACCGCCGTGATGGCACCGTCCGCCGCGCGGCCCCGCCGGGAGACCGCGCGCAGCGGGCCCGCGAATCGGCGGGTCGTGAACCAGAAGAGCGGCACCATCACGAAGGTGGCGAGAGCCAGGTCCCAGCGCAGCCACAGGGCGGCGGCGGCGTAGAAGAGCGTGCTGAACAGGGCCGAGGCCGCCCCGACGATGCCGGAGACCACGAGCGCCTCGATGGCCTCCACGTCGCCCGTGAGCCGTTCCACCAGGTCGCCGCGGCGATTGCGTTGGAAGAAGTGCGGCGGGAGCGTCTGGAGGTGACCGAAGACACGGGCCCGCAGCCGTAGGACGAACCGCTCGGCGACCCAGGCCGCGAGCGAGTGGCCGAGATATCCCACCACGGCGCCGATGACGGCCACGGCGAGCCACTGACCGGCGGGTTTCCAGAAGGCGCTGACCGATCCCTTCTGCAGAGCGGAGTCGGTGAGTTCGGCGAAGAGCAGAACCGTGATGGTCTCGGCGATGGCCGCCAGGACGGCACACAGGAGGATGAGGACGAGCCAGCGCCGGTCACCCCTGGTCAGAGGCCAGAAGCGCCGGAACGCCACGAGAACACTGATGGGGTCGGTGCGGATCGGTACATCCGTCACCGACTCCTGAGAACTCTCCTCGGAGGGCACTTGGCCCGGGAGCGAGCTGCGCAGGCGCATGGCGTCACGTCACAGATGTGCTCGGACTATGGACCATCTCCATAGGCGCGGACCCCGAAACCGCGAGGCCGACCCGCGCCCGGGCGCGGGTCGTCCTCGATTCGGGGATGGAGTCAGGGATGTCGGGTCAGAAGTAGCCGCCGCCGTAGCCGCCGCCATAGCCGCCGCCGTAGCCGCCGCCGCCGTAGCCTCCGCCGCGTCCGCCGCGTCCGAAGCCTCCGCCGCGTCCGCCACGTCCGTAGCCTCCGCCGCGTCCGCCGCGTCCGAAGTCACCGCGTCCGCCACGTCCGCCGCGTCCGCCGCGGCCCCTGCCACCGTGGTCGAAGATGTTGCTGACCTTCATCTTCGCCTCCTTTGGAGGATGTCGCTGTGCCGCGCCTTGTTCTTGCTGCGGCACTTTCGACACTACGACGGCCCCCCACAGCCAACAAGTCGTACAAGCCTCAATCCAGATAAAACTCACGAAATACCCGAAACCATCAGAGCGTTGCCATGAGTGACTCCATGAACACCTCGCCAGGAGACGGACCGATTCCTTGCGTGAAGGTCGCGGGCGACGGGCCGCGCACGACGGATACGGGCGACGGGGGCCACGGGTCGCCACGGCCCTTCGCGTCCATGCCCGTCACATACAAGGGAGGCTGCCCGCACAAGCCCTGACGGCGCGGGAGACCGAGCTGACGACCCGCCGGGACGTGGCGCGACCACTTGATCCCACTCCAGGGCCATGGCGAGGGCCCCCACGGAATCCATGAGGGCCCTGTCCCCTGCGTACGCGCAGGTCATATCGTTTCCGCCGGATCAGCAGCAGTTAGGCGGGTGGGACTCGACGAGTCCATTCGAGTGACACGTCTCATCTACGAAGTGACCGAAGGAGCGGACATGTCCATCCGTCTCCATCCGGCCGCATCCCCCTCGATCCTGCTCGATCGGAAGCGGTTGGGCGTTCGCAGCACCGGTTCCTCCCCGCCCCACACACCCTCGGCCCCCGAGAAGTACGGGGGATCTCGGCTCCCGGGCCGACGGATCACCCCGGGGCTGCGACGGGCTTCATGAGCCCCGGCCCGCGCGCGGCTACGTTCCGTAGCGGACGGCTCCACGGCGGAAGCATCGGGGCGGGGTCGGCAACGCGCACCGGTCCGGGTCTCGGTCGTACACCGGACCATCCCCGCAGGGGCGGGGGCGACACTGATCGGCGGGCCGCGAGCTCGGCCAAGCGGCCCGTCCGCAGGGGCAAGCGCTTTCTCCGATGCCCTCCACGACGGCGCCGCTGTCGAGGAGCAAGAACAGGCGGTCGTAGTACACCGTGGCAACGATCCGACCGTCACCGCTCAGGGGATTCGGGATCACTCAGAGCGAGGCGGTGACTCGGAATCACACAGAGGGTCGCCCGGTCCAGCTGGGCACGGAGGCCTACGTGACCCCCGCGTACTCACCATCACATCCCACCCCGTGGCAAGCCGCACGCCGAGGCCCACCACTGGGGCGCGGCGGTGGGCCCGTGACCGGCCTACCCGGCGGGTGTCAGTCGTTGCTTGGCGGCGGAGACGATGTGGCGGTGGGTCACCCGAGCGCACTCGTGCCAGAACGGTGTGGCGGTCAGGTACGCGCCGAGTACGGAAAGAGTGCCGAGGGAGACATCCACGCTGAGGCGTCCTTGCTTGGCCCAGTAGACGTCCTGCAGATCGAGGAGCAGGGCGAATTCGTCGGCGATGAGGGCGGTTCCCGCGCCGTAGGCCGCGGCGACGGCCGGGTGGCCGACGGCGCGCTCGTCGCCGCGTACGGCGATGACGCCGATGCCGGCGAGGATACCGATGCCGAAGTTGTAGTGGTGCACGTGCCGGCCACCGGCGGAGACGTTCCCCCAGGGCAGCCATCCGCCGCGGATGCCGTGGGTGATGGTCCGCACGGTTCCCCACGTGACGCCGAAGGCGATCCACGTCACGATCAGTGATCTTTTCGTGGGGGTGAGGTTCTGGTCTGCGGATGCGCGCCAGCGTGCGACGAGCGACGGCCGGGACCGGTTCAGTTGTTCCGAGGTGTCAGTGACCATGGGGGTAACCTCCCGGGTTCGGCGCAGATTTGCGTTCTGCTGCGCGGTGCAGTCGACCGGAGTGGATGAATCCGTCGTGACGCCGTGCTCGTTCGGCGAGGGACGCCGTTCCTGCTGCCCGCGAAATCACCAGGCGCACTGAAAGCCCACCCCCAACTCCGCCCCACAGCAACCGCAGCGGGCCGAATGGAAGACGCCTCGCCCGACCGACTCCGGGCCGGCGGTGATCAACCCGTCGAGCAGCACCGGACCGGTCTCGGGGCCGGCCTCCGGCGGCCCCGGGTACCCACGCACCACACACCGGTGCGGAAGGCTCTGGTGCAGCGCCGTACCGCTCCTGCGGGGGTCAGGATCGCTCCTGTCGTGGTGGCCGCGGCGATCGATGCTGCGTGGTGGAGCGTCAGTTCTCGATCAGGATGGCTGCGAAGCCGGACAGTGCGTCACGGGGGCCTTTCCCCTTTGGCGAGGCGCCAACCACACCACCGTCCAGCAGCGGCCCCGAACCGGTGGACGGCAGGCCGATCGGCCGCGTCTGCATCGGCTGACGCAGAGAGGGCTGTGCGACCCGCTGTTCGAGGGAAGCCCTCGGCGCGCCTCGCCGACTCCGCTGACACTTCGGGCGAGCATGGGGCGAGCCGGCGATCACGAGGCTCGACCGAAAAGGCCCCCGTGTCGGCGGGGGCCTCCCTGTCGTTCCAGGTCAGAACGATTCTGTCGAACTGTCGACGTGTGGGGCGGGTGGGACTCGAACCCACGGCCGACGGATTATGAGTCCGCTGCTCTAACCGGCTGAGCTACCGCCCCTTTTCGGCGTGGCGCGTACAAGTGTGCGCGCCGTCTGCCGCAGCATAGCCGGTCATACGATCTCTCGCTCCGGATGGTCGGCTTCACCTGCCCATGTAGACCGCATCGCCCCCTGCCCGGTTCCGGATGGAGCCGAGTACACGCGAAAGAGTCACGTGAACCCCACCCGCACCACGGAGACGAGCAGCCTCGGGCACACGAAAAAGGACCCCGCAGGGTCCTCTTCCGTTCCGCTCCCCCGACTGGACTCGAACCAGTAACCCTCCGGTTAACAGCCGAATGCTCTGCCAATTGAGCTACAGGGGATCGCGCTCCCCCGACTGGACTCGAACCAGTAACCTGCCGGTTAACAGCCGGCTGCTCTGCCAATTGAGCTACAGGGGATTGCTGCGTTTGCACCGAACCCTACCTGCCTGGCTCTGCCGGGCGGCGCGCGTTCGCTGCGACACATACATTAGCGCAAGCAGGGGGGTGCTTTGCCAATCGGTATCGCCGGGGGTGATCCCGGGTGCCCGCGGGTAGGCGGGCAGCACACGTCAGACTGAGCGTCGCACTGAGCAAGGAAGGGTGGCAGCCATGCGGTACCGGCTCACGTTCATCGCCGGACTGGCTCTCGGATACGTGATCGGCACGCGGGCCGGGCGCGAGCGCTACGAGCAGATGAAGAAGTCCGCACGCCAGTTCGCTCAGAATCCGGCCGTGCGCAACACCGCCGAGTCCGCGGCACAGAGCGGCCGCGACCTGGCCGGCAAGGCGTACCGCGCGGTGAGCGACAAGGTCGGCGAGAAGGTGCCCGCCTCGGTGACCGACCGGGTGCGCTCCCTGCGGGACCGCGGCCGGAACGGCGAGGACGACTGGGGCACCAGCAACACATAGGGCCTCTTCCGGATCCTGCCGGGCCCGACGGGTCCGGCACCGCGCCCCGCGGCGCAGGATCCGCCCGCGCACTGCCGCACCACCGGTACGGAAAAGCTCCGGCGGTGCGGCAGAATCTTGGGCATGGGCATAGTCGCCGGCTTGGACAGTTCTTCGGCCTTCACGCACATCGTGGTCTGCGATACGGACACGGGCGCCGTGCTGCGCCGGGGGTACGCCGCACACCCCGTCGAGGCGAAGGCCACCGAGGTCGACCCACAGGCATGGCTGCTCTCGCTGGGTGAGGCCGCCACCGACGGACTGCTCGAAGGCGTGCAGGCCATCGGCGTCTCCGCGCAGCAGCACGGTCTGGTGCCGCTCGACCACCAGGGCAATCTCGTGCGTCCGGCGCTGCTCGGCAACGACAAGAGGGCACAGGTCGCCGCCGCCGACCTGATCGACGCACTCGGCGGGCGGCAGCCCTGGGCCGAGGCGGTCGGCATGGTGCCGCAGGCCGCGCAGCCGGTGTCGAAGCTGCGCTGGCTGGCGCGGACCGAGCCGGAGGCGGCCCGGCGCGTGGCCGCGGTGCTGCAGCCGCACGACTGGCTGGTGTGGCAGCTGCTGGGACGGCCGGTCCGGCGGACCACCGACCGCGGCGCCGCGTCCGGCACCGGCTACTGGTCGGCGGGCAACGGCACCTACCGGCCCGACCTGCTGGAGCTCGCGCTCGGCCACGAGGCCGCGCTGCCCGAGGTGCTCGGCCCCTCCGACACGGCCGGGACGACGCCCGAGGGGCTGCTGATCTCCGCGGGGACCGGCGAGACGATGGCGGCGGCTTTCGGGCTGGGGGTCGGGGTCGGCGACGCGGTGGTGTCGCTGGGCGCTTCGGGTTCGGTCATGGCGGTTCACCACGAGGCGCTCTCCGATCCGAGCGGAATGATCACCTCGTTCGCGGACGCGACCGGGATGCATCTGCCGGTGGTGCACACGTCGAACGCGGTGCGCGCCCTGCGCGGGACCGCCGAGATGCTGGGCACGGAGGGCCTGGAGGAGCTGTCCGCGCTGGCGCTGAAGTCGACACCGGGCGCCTCCGGGCTCGTGCTCCTGCCGTATCTGGAGGGCGAGCGCACCCCGAACCTGCCGCACACGGCCGGGACGCTGTGCGGGCTGCGGCGCGAGTCGATGAAGCCGGAGCATCTGGCGCGGGCCGCCTTCGAGGGGATGCTGTGCTCGCTGGCCGACGCACTCGATGTGCTGCGCGGCCGCGGCGTGGAGGTGCGGCGGGTGTTCCTGCTGGGCGCGGCGGCCGAACTGCCCGCCGTGCAGGGGCTCGCGCCCGCGCTGTTCGGGACGCAGGTGGTCGTGCCGCAGCCCGCCGAGTACGCGGCACTGGGCGCGGCCCGGCAGGCTGCGTGGGCGCTGGGGGTCTCGCAGGGGACGGCCGATCCGCACACTCCCCCGGCCTGGCAGGGGGCCGCGGCGCAGGTCCTGGAGCCGGGCGAGGAGCTGGCGGTCGGGCAGGCGGTGCGCCAGCAGTACGTGGCGACGCGGGACCAGATGCATCCGGGGGCGTTCGACTCCGCGCCCTGATCCGCACACCCCGGGTGACGACCGGGTACCCGTGAGGCCGCTCCACGGCACGTGTACTCGGTCTGTTTTTTTACTCGGTCTTGAATAAAAACGTTCGCGGTCGCAGCGCGCGGTGCCGGAAAATGGGTCGCCTCCCGACCTCTGCCGACTCCGAGAGACACGCGTGCTCATAAAACTACTGCGGGCCTATCTCGGTCCGTACAAGAAACCCATCCTGCTCCTGGTCCTCCTCCAACTCCTGCAGACCTGCGCCACCCTCTATCTGCCCACCCTGAACGCCGACATCATCGACAACGGTGTCGTCAAGGGGGACACGGGGTACATCCTCGAGTTCGGCGGCATCATGATCGCCGTCAGCATCGTCCAGGTGCTCTGCAACATCGGGGCCGTCCACTACGGCGCCCGCACCGCCTCCGCCCTCGGCCGCGATGTCCGGGCGTCGGTTTTCGACCGGGTGCAGTCGTTCTCGGCGCGTGAGGTCGGACGGTTCGGCGCCCCCTCGCTGATCACGCGGACGACCAATGACGTCCAGCAGGTCCAGATGCTGGTGCTGATGACGTTCACGCTGATGGTGTCGGCGCCGATCATGTGTGTCGGCGGCATCATCATGGCGCTCGGCCAGGATGTCCCGCTGTCCGCGGTGCTGCTCGCGGTGGTGCCGGTGCTCGGTATCGCGGTGAGCCTGATCGTGCGGCGGATGCGCCCGCTGTTCCGCACGATGCAGGAGCGGCTCGACACGGTGAACCGGGTGCTGCGCGAGCAGATCACCGGCAACCGCGTCATCCGGGCCTTCGTCCGGGACGGTTACGAGGAGGAGCGGTTCCGCGGCTCCAACACCGAACTGACGGATGTGGCGCTGTCCACGGGCCGACTGATGGCTCTGATGTTCCCCACCGTGATGACGGTCGTGAACGTCTCGTCGATCGCGGTGATCTGGTTCGGCGCCCAGCGCATCGACAGCGGCGGCATGGAGATCGGCGCGCTGACCGCGTTCCTCGCCTATCTGATGCAGATCGTCATGTCGGTGATGATGGCCACCTTCATGTTCATGATGGTGCCGCGCGCCGAGGTCTGTGCCGAGCGCATCCAGGAGGTCCTGGAGACCGAGTCCAGCGTGGTCCCGCCCGTCAAGCCGGTCCGCAAGCTGCTCGCCCGCGGTCATCTGGAGGTGCGCGGCGCGGACTTCCGCTACCCGGGCGCCGAGGAGCCGGTGCTGCGGGCGGTGGATCTGGTGGCCCGCCCCGGCGAGACCACCGCGATCATCGGGTCGACGGGCAGCGGGAAGTCGACGCTGCTCGGCCTCGTACCCCGGCTGTTCGACGTGACGGACGGCCAGGTGCTGGTCGACGGCACGGATGTGCGGACGCTGGAGCCGACGCTGCTGGCGAAGACCGTGAGTCTCGTACCGCAGAAGCCGTATCTGTTCTCCGGGACGGTCGCGACGAACCTGCGGTACGGAAACCCGGACGCGACCGACGAGGAGCTGTGGCACGCGCTGGAGGTCGCGCAGGCCAAGGAGTTCGTCACGGCGCTGGAACACGGTCTGGACGCGCCGATCTCGCAGGGCGGCACCAATGTGTCGGGCGGGCAGCGGCAGCGTCTGGCCATCGCCAGGACGCTGGTGCAGCGCCCGGAGATCTATCTCTTCGACGACTCGTTCTCCGCGCTCGACTACGCCACCGACGCCGCGCTGCGCGGGGCGCTCTCGCAGGAGACGGCCGAGGCGACCGTGGTGATCGTGGCGCAGCGGGTGTCCACCATCCGCGACGCGGACCGCATTCTGGTGCTGGACGAGGGCCGGGTGGTCGGCTCCGGCACCCATCACGAGCTGATGGACGGCAATGAAACGTACCGGGAGATCGTGCTCTCCCAGCTGACGGAAGCGGAGGCCGCGTAATGGCCGGGCCTGGCGGACGCATGATGGCGGGCGGGGCGCCGACCGACCGGTCCATGGACTTCAAGGGGTCGACGAAGCGGCTGCTGAGACGGTTCTCGGCGGAGAAGACCTCGCTGTACGTGATGCTGGTGGCCTGCGCGCTGAGCGTCGGCCTGTCGGTGATCGGGCCGAAGATCCTCGGCCGGGCGACCGACCTGGTCTTCGCCGGGGTCATCGGCCGGAGCCCGGAGATGCCGAAGGGGGCGACCAAGGAGCAGGTCGTCGACGGCCTGCGCGAGAGCAACAGCGGCCTGGCCGACATGCTCTCCAAGGTGGACTTCGTCCCCGGTCACGGCATCGACTTCGGCGCGGTGGGCGACGTACTGCTGGTGGCGCTGGCGGTCTATGTCGGCGCCGGTCTGCTGATGCTGGTGGCGACCCGGCTGTCGATCCGGATCATCAACCGGGTCATTTTCCAGCTGCGCGAGGACATCCAGACGAAGCTGTCGCGGCTGCCGCTGTCGTACTTCGACCGGGCCAAGCGCGGTGAGGTGCTCAGCCGGGCGACCAACGACATCGACAACATCTCGCAGACGATGCAGCAGACGATGGGCCAGCTCATCAACTCGCTGCTCACCATCGTCGGCGTGCTGATCATGATGTTCTGGGTCTCGCCGCTGCTGGCGCTGGTCGCGCTGGTGACGGTGCCGCTGTCGGCGTTCGTGGCCGCGAAGGTCGGCAAGCGCTCGCAGCCTCAGTTCGTGCAGCAGTGGAAGGTGACGGGCAAGCTCAACGCCCACATCGAGGAGATGTACACCGGGCACACCCTGGTGAAGGTCTTCGGCCGGCAGGACGAGTCCGCGCGGGACTTCGCCGAGCAGAACGAGGCGCTGTACGAGGCCGGTTTCAAGGCGCAGTTCAACAGCGGGATCATGCAGCCGCTGATGATGTTCGTCTCCAACCTGAACTATGTGCTGATCGCCGTGGTGGGCGGTCTGCGGGTCGCTTCGGGCTCGCTGTCGATCGGCGATGTGCAGGCGTTCATCCAGTACTCCCGGCAGTTCTCGATGCCGCTGACGCAGGTCGCCTCGATGGCGAACCTGGTGCAGTCGGGCGTCGCCTCGGCCGAGCGGATCTTCGAGCTGCTGGACGCCGAGGAGCAGGGCGCCGACCCCGCGCCCGGCGAGCGGGAGCGCCCCGAGGAGCTGCGGGGCAGCGTCTCGCTGGAGAAGGTGTCGTTCCGTTACGACCCGGAGAAGCCGCTCATCGAGGATCTGTCGCTGAACGTCGAGCCGGGTCACACGGTCGCGATCGTCGGCCCGACCGGGGCGGGCAAGACCACGCTGGTCAATCTGCTGATGCGGTTCTACGAGGTGACCGGCGGCCGGATCACGCTGGACGGCGTCGACGTGACGAAGATGTCCCGTGACGAGCTGCGGCGGGGCATCGGCATGGTCCTCCAGGACACCTGGCTGTTCGGCGGTTCGATCGCGGACAACATCGCTTACGGCGCGTCCCGCGAGGTCACCCGCGAGGAGATCGAGGAGGCGGCGAAGGCGGCCCACGCCGACCGGTTCGTCCGCACCCTGCCGGACGGTTACGACACGGTGATCGACGACGAGGGCTCCGGGGTCAGCGCGGGCGAGAAGCAGCTGATCACCATCGCGCGGGCGTTCCTGTCCGACCCGGTGATCCTGGTGCTCGACGAGGCGACGAGCTCCGTCGACACCCGTACCGAGGTGCTGATCCAGAAGGCGATGGCGCGCCTGGCCCACGGCCGTACGAGCTTCGTGATCGCGCACCGGCTCTCCACCATCCGGGACGCCGACGTCATCCTGGTGATGGAGAACGGCTCGATCGTCGAACAGGGCACCCACGACGAGCTGCTGGCCGCCGAGGGCGCCTATGCCCGGCTGTATTCGGCGCAGTTCGCGCAGGCGGTCGCCGAGGTCGACTGACGCGAGCGCGGCATGTGACGGGGCCCGTACCGCCGGTCGGCGGTACGGGCCCCTTTCGTCCGGGGCCGTCCGCGGCCCCGTCGGTGCCGGAGGCCGGCAAGGGCGATGGCTGCCGCGACGCGCTGCGGGCGGCGGCGGGTGACGGACCGTCCGTTCCCGGGCGGCGGCTCCACGGAGCCGACCCGTCCGTCCACGGTGCCCGGTCAGTCGAGGTAGCCGCGCAGCTGGTCGGCGAAGGCGTGGTCCCGCAGCTTGTTGAGGGTCTTGGACTCGATCTGGCGGATGCGTTCGCGTGTCACGCCGAAGATCCTGCCGATCTCCTCGAGCGTGCGGGGCCGCCCGTCGGCCAACCCGTAGCGCAGCTGGACCACCTTGCGCTCACGCTCGTTGAGGGTGGAGAGCACCGCTTCCAGATGTTCGCGCAGCAGCAGGAACGCGGCGGACTCGACCGGGGACGCGGCATCGCCGTCCTCGATCAGATCGCCCAGTGCGACGTCCTCCTCCTCGCCGACCGGGGCGTGCAGCGAGACGGGTTCCTGGGCGAGCCGCAGGACTTCGCCGACCCGCTCCGCGGTGAGGTCGAGCTGGTCGGCGACCTCCTCGGGCGTCGGCTCGCAGCCACGCTCCTGGAGCATCCGGCGCTGGACCCGTACGACGCGGTTGATGAGTTCGACGACATGGACGGGGACCCGTATGGTCCGCGCCTGGTCGGCGAGGGCGCGGGACATGGCCTGACGGATCCACCAGGTCGCGTACGTCGAGAACTTGTACCCCCGGGCGTAGTCGAACTTCTCGACCGCCCTGATGAGTCCGAGGTTTCCCTCCTGGACCAGATCGAGCATCGTCAGCCCGCGGCCGACATAGCGTTTGGCGACGGAGACGACGAGGCGGAGGTTGGCCTCGATGAGCCGGCGCTTCGCCATCCGCCCCATGACCACCAACCGGTCCAGGTCGACGGCCAGTCGGCTGTCCGGGTCCGGAGTACTCGCGAGCCGTTCCTCGGCAAAGAGACCCGCCTCGACCCGGCGGGCGAGCTCCACCTCGTCGGCGGCGGTGAGCAGCGGGATCCGGCCGATCTCCCGCAGATACTGGCGGAAGAGATCGGAGGACGGACCGGCCGTCTCCGGTCGGCCCCGCGGCTCCGGAGGGTCGGGCGCCTCCGGTGGCTCCTCCATGAGTGCCTCAGGTGGGTCGGGGGGGTCGGACGGTTTCTGCGGCTCCACCACGGCCTCCGGATGACGCACGGCCCGGTTCTGCGCGGGGATGGCCGAGACATGCTCGGTTTCGGTCAGGGTCCGGGTCTGCACGGGGGCGACCTCCAGGTGATCGCTGCCGGATCGCGGGGATGGCGGACCACGGTCCGGTGGACCGGCCGCGCTCCGATGACTCAGGCGCCGCCCCCCAGTGTGGGGGAAGACACATCGCTGCCACGAGGGGCGTGCGGGGACTTTCTGAGTCCGGTCCGTGACCGAGCGGTTACGCGGACGGGGAGGGGCGGGAGTTTCGAGCCCGCCCGGCGACGGACGGCGCCGCGGCGGCCGAACACGCCCGGCGCGCCGTCACCGCGGCGCCGCCGGAACCTCGCCCGGACCCCGGGTCAGAGCGCGTCGGCGCCGTTGTTGCGCAGCGACTCGGCGTACTGCTGGAGAACCCAGACCTCGTTCTGCGCGGCGGCCAGCTGGTCGGGGGCCACATTGCTGCCGAGGCGGGCAAGGCTGCCCTGGACGTCGTTGATCCTGCGGTCGACGGCGCGCAGCCGGACCTGGACGAGCTGCATGCCCGCGTAGGTCTCGTCGATGCTCTTGCCGTGGAAGACCTCGACGGCCAGCTCGGTGACCAGATTGCGCACCGTGTCGTCGGGGGCCGCGTCCAGGACCTGGACCAGGTACTCGCGGGTCTCGGGGACGCCCATCTCGGCGCCGCCCGCCTCCGCGATGCACTGCCGGACCCTGGCGTACGGCGGGGCGGTGAACTCGTCGACCCCGTAGGCGTCGAAGGCCGGAGAGACCAGAGCGGGCTTCTGCAGCGCGAGCTTCAGCAGCTCGCGCTCGGTGCGGTGGGCGGGGCTGCGGAGGTTGAGGGCGGGGCCGGAGGGGGCGGTCGGCGCCTGGACCTGCTCGTGCCGGGGGCCGCCGCGGGGCGGGGCCTGCGCGGCGCCCCGCTGGTCGCCCCGCTCGCGGGCCCAGCGGGCGAGCTGGCCGACGCGCTTGACCACGAACTGGGTGTCCAGGATGCCGAGCATGCCGGCCAGCTGGACGGCCACCTCGTGCTGCGAGGAGCTGTTCTTGATCCGGGCGACGACGGGCGCCGCCTCGTCGAGCGCGGCACCGCGGCCCGCCGGGGTCTCCAGGTCGTACCGGCCGACGATCTGGCGGAGCGCGAACTCGAAGAGCGGGGTACGGGGTTCGACCAGATCGCGCACGGCCTCGTCGCCCTTGACCAGGCGCAGATCGCACGGGTCCATGTTGTCCGGGGCGATCGCGATGTACGTCTCGGCGGCGAACTTCTGGTCGTCCTCGAAAGCGCGCAGGGCGGCCTTCTGCCCGGCCGCGTCGCCGTCGAAGGTGAAGATCACCCGCGCGCTGCCGTTGTCCATCAGGAGACGGCGCAGGATCTTGATGTGGTCGCCGCCGAACGCCGTGCCGCAGGTGGCGATGGCGGTGGTGATCCCCGCGAGATGGCAGGCCATGACGTCGGTGTAGCCCTCGACGACCACGGCCCTGCTGGCCTTCGCGATGTCCTTCTTCGCCAGGTCGATGCCGTACAGCACCTGGGACTTCTTGTAGATCGCGGTCTCGGGGGTGTTGAGGTACTTCGGTCCGTTGTCGTCGTCGCGCAGCTTGCGGGCGCCGAAGCCGACGACATCGCCGGAGGTGTCGCTGATCGGCCACATCAGCCGGCCGCGGAAGCGGTCGATCGGGCCGCGCCTGCCGTCCTGGGAGAGGCCGGAGGTGATCAGCTCCTTGTCGCTGAAGCCCTTGCCGCGCAGATAACGGGTGAGGTGGTCCCAGCCCGCCGGGCTGTAGCCGACACCGAAATGGGCGGCCGCCGCCTGGTCGAAGCCGCGCTCGGCGAGGAACTTGCGGCCGATCTCCGCCTCGGGGCTGTCCAGCTGCTCGACATAGAACCGGGCGGCCACCTTGTGCGCCTCGACCAGCCGGATACGCTCGCCGCGCTGGTGGGAGGGGTTGTACCCGCCCTCCTCGTAGCGCAGGGTGATGCCGGCCTTGGCGGCGAGCCGCTCGACCGTCTCGGAGAAGGAGAGATGGTCGATCTTCATCACGAAGGCGATCGTGTCACCGCCCTCCTGGCAGCCGAAGCAGTGGAAGAGACCCTTGCTCGGGCTGACCTGGAAGGAGGGGGACTTCTCGTCGTGGAACGGGCAGAGCCCCTTGAGGTTGCCACCGCCCGCGTTGCGCAGCTGGAGATACTCGGAAACGACGGCGTCGATCGGGACCGCGTCCCGCACCGCCTTCACGTCGTCGTCATTGATCCTGCCTGCCACGGGTGAAGTCTACGGGTGGGGTACGACAGCCGTGCCGCGTGCCGATGTGATCCGGGGAACCCGGGGACGAGGGCGCATGCCGCGTGCGGTGCGGCCGGACGCTCCCGTCCGGGACCACCGACGAGGCGGCCGGCCGTTGTCCCGGCCCGGCCCGCCCGGCGCGGCCCTGCCCGGTTCCGGGATCAGCTCAGGGCGGCCAGCGGTACCGACGGGTCCGCCAGCGCGTCCGGATCGATCTGCCGGCCGGACCGGATCAGTTGCTGCACGTCCCCGGTGACGTCCCACACGTTGACGTTCATCCCGGCCAGCACCCGGCGGTCCTTCAGCCAGAAGGCGATGAACTCGCGCTTTCCCGCGTCGCCGCGGATGACCACCTGGTCGTAGCTGCCCGGAGGCGCCCAGCCCGAGTATTCGAGACCGAGGTCGTACTGGTCGGAGAAGAAGTACGGCACCCGGTCGTAGCCGACCTCCTTGCCGAGCATCGCGAGGGCCGCCGCCGGGCCGCTGTGCAGCGCGTTCGCCCAGTGCTCCACGCGCAGCCGGACGCCGAACAGCGGATGGGCCACATTGGCGACGTCACCGGCCGCGAAGATGTGCGGGTCGGAGGTGCGCAGGGAGGTGTCGACGGCGATGCCTCCGCCGTCCTTGCGCGCGGCCATGGCGAGCCCCGCGGCCTCGGCCAGTGCGGTACGCGGGGCGGCGCCGATCGCCGCGAGCACGTCGTGGGCCGGGTGCTCCTCGCCGTCGTCGGTGCGGACCGCGAGGACCAGGCCGTCCTGGCCGATGATCTCGGTGAGGCGGACGCCGAAGTGGAAGCGGACCCCGTGGTCGGTGTGCAGATCGGTGAAGATCTGGCCCAGCTCGGGGCCGACGACATGGTGCAACGGGGTCGGCTCCGGCTCGACGACGGTGACCTCGGCGCCGTACCCGCGCGCCGCCGCCGCGACCTCCAGGCCGATCCAGCCGGCCCCGGCGATCACCAGATGGCCGTTGTCGCGGCCGAGGGTGGTCAGTACGTTGCGCAGCCGGTCGGCGTGGGCCAGACGGCGCAGATGGTGGACACCGGCCAGGTCCGTACCCGGAACGGGCAGGCGGCGGGGCTCGGCCCCGGTGGCGAGCAGCAGCTTGTCGTAGTGGACGACGGTGCCGTCGCCGAGCTGTACGGAGCGGGCGTGCCGGTCGAGGGCGGTGACGGGCTGGCCCAGGTGGAGCTCGATGTCGGCACCCGCGTACCAGGCGGTCTCGTGGACGAAGACGCTGTCCCGCTCCTCCTTGCCGGAGAGATAGCCCTTGGAGAGCGGCGGCCGTTCGTACGGATGATCGCGTTCATCGCCGAGGAGGATCACCCGGCCGCTGAAACCCTCCGTCCGGAGCGTCTCGGCCGCCTTGGCTCCTGCCAGTCCTCCGCCGACGATGACGAACGTCCGATGTGCGTCGACCACTTGATGCCTCCTCGGTGCTTGCTGCGCGGGGCCCGACTGCGAGCGTCCCGCACGCAGCGTGATGGCGAAAGAGGGTGTACACCGATCAGGTCACACCCAGTGGTCACAGGCAAGTCCGCGCGGCTCGCGGACAGGGTCGCGGACGAAGCCGCGCGGCGGTGGGAACGGGCCTCGCGCGCCGGTGTCCCGAGCGCGGGAACGCCCGTCGGTGACGACGGGCCGGGCCGTCCGCCGGGGGGCGGAACTCCGCCGGTCAGCGGCGGGGTCCGGCGAGCGAGGCGTGCAGCGAACGTGCCGAGGCATCGGTCAGGGCGGCGATCTGGTCGACGAGGACCCGCTTGCGGGCCCGGTCGTCGTCGGCGGCGTCGAACAGCGCCCGGAACTGCGGCTCCAGTCCCTCCGGGGCGCGCGCGGTCAGCGCGGCGGCCAGTTCCGCGATGACGATCCGCTGATCGGCGCGGATGGCCTCCTGCTCGGCGCGCTGCATGACGTAGCGGTCGGCGACCGCCTTGAGCACGGCGCATTCGTTGCGTGCCTCGCGGGGGACGACGAGCTCGGCCGCGTACCGGCCGAGCCGGCCCGTCCCGTGAGCCTGCCGGGTGCCGCTCTCGGCCGCCAGGCAGAAGCGGCCGATCAGCTGACTCGTCGCGTCCTTCAGCCGGGCCTGGGCGACGGCCGAACCGTCGTAGTTGTCCGGCCACCACTCCTGGCCGATGAGCCGGTCGAGGGCGTCGCTCAGTTCCTCGGGATCGGTGTCCGCCGGGACGTAGCGTCCGATGGCGACCGCCCAGATCGCGTTCCGCTCGGGCTCGGCGTAGAGGCAGTTGGGATCGATGTGCCCGGCGTGCAGCCCGTCCTCGAAGTCGTGCACCGAGTACGCGACGTCGTCGGACCAGTCCATGACCTGGGCCTCGAAGCACTTGCGGTTCTTCGGGGCACCCTTGCGGGCCCACTCGAAGACGGGCAGGTCGTCCTCGTACACCCCGAATTTCGGGGAGTCCGGGTCGAAGGGGTGACCGCCGCGCGGCCACGGGTACTTGGTGGCGGCGTCCAGGGCGGCGCGGGTCAGATTGAGTCCGACGCTGACCAGATCACCGGTCCGGGTGTCGGGGACGAAGCGCTTCGGTTCGAGCCGGGTCAGCAGGCGCAGCGACTGCGCGTTGCCCTCGAAGCCCCCGCAGTCCGACGCGAAGTCGTTGAGCGCCTGCTCCCCGTTGTGTCCGAACGGCGGGTGGCCGAGGTCGTGGGCCAGGCAGGCCGTCTCGACCAGATCGGGGTCGCAGCCGAGCGCCGCCCCGAGTTCGCGGCCGACCTGGGCGCATTCCAGGGAGTGGGTGAGCCGGGTCCGCGGGCTGGCGTCCCAAGCGTGGCTGCGGGTACCGGGGGTGACGACCTGGGTCTTGCCCGCGAGCCGGCGCAGTGCGGCGGAGTGCAGCACACGGGCGCGGTCGCGCTGGAACGCGGTACGGCCGGGCCGCTTGTCCGGCTCGGTGTCCCAGCGTTCGGCGTCGGCCGCGCGGTAGGGGGCCGAGCCGTGTTCCTGCGTGCCGTGCGCGCAGTCCATGTCCTGTGTGCACTGCGTGGTGTGTGTGCACTGTGTGTCGTCCGCGCCTTGTACTTCCCGCGTGCCGTCCATGCCGTCCATGGTTCCGACAGTAAACGTCCTGGCTGACAGCGGGGCTCAGGCGGATGCGCGCCGAGCGGCCGGCGGGAACCACTGGGCCGTCGCGGCTTCGGCCACCGATGAAACCGGGAGACGGAGAACCCTTTCCCCGCGTCGTTCGTCCGGTCATGTGGGACGACACGGCACGAGCAGGGGGCACCCATGGAGGAGAAGCAGCCGGGACGAACGACGCGGCTCGGGCGGTTCCGGCCGCGGTGGCCGCGGACGCGGCGTGGGCAGCGGCGCCTCGTACAGGGGGTGATGGTCGCCTGCGTGGCGGCGCTGATGCCCGCGACCTGGATGCACTCCGTCGCCGACGCCCGGGTCAGGACGACCGCAGACGCGCCCGCGCAGCAGGTCGCCGTGGTGTTCGGGGCCGGGCTCTGGCACGGCAGGCCGTCGCCGTATCTGGCGAACCGGCTGAACACCGCCGCCGAGCTGTACCGGGACGGAAAGGTGAAGGTCGTGCTCGTGACCGGTGACAACAGCCGGAAGGAGTACGACGAGCCCGACGCCATGCGCACGTATCTGAAGGCGCACGGCGTGCCGGACAAGCGCATCGTGAGCGACTTCGCCGGGTTCGACACCTGGGACTCGTGCGTCCGCGCCAAGAAGATCTTCGGGGTCGACCGCGCGGTGCTGGTGAGCCAGGGGTTCCACATCCGGCGTGCGATCGCGCTGTGCCGGAGCGCCGGGATCGACGCGTACGGCGTCGGCGTCGACGCCGTACACGATGCGACCTGGTACTACGGCGGGACACGGGAGCTGTTCGCGGCGGGGAAGGCGGTGCTGGAGTCCACGTTCAAGCGCGAACCGCACTTCCTCGGTCCGAAGGAGCCCGGCATCGGGGAGGCCCTGGCCGCGGACGAACGGTAGGGACGCGCCGGGTCCGACGCGTCCGCCCGCTCTAGAAAGAGGCGTCCGGGGCGGTCTCGGAGGAGACCCAGTCGAGGTAGCGGGCGCTGCCCCGTACCACCGGGACCGCGACGACCTCCGGTGTCCCGTAGTCGTGCGCCGCCAGGAGATGGGCCTCCAGTTCGTCGTACCGCTCCGCCGTCGTTTTGAGCAGCAGCTGCCACTCCTCGGTGGTCTCGATGGCGTTCTGCCAGCGGTAGACCGAGGTGACGGGCGCGGAGATCTGCACACAGGCGGCGAGCCGCGCCTCCACCGCGCCCTGCGCCAGCGCGTGGGCCTTCTCCTCGCTGTCCGTCGTGGTCAGTACGGTCAGCCATGCCGGCGTCGTCACCTTCGGGCTCCTCCCTGTCGGTTGCGGGGCGTCCTCGCGCCCCTCGTCGATTGTCGGGGGCACCACGGCGCGGCGCAGTGTCCGGCGTTCAGACGTCGTACGGACGGACGGCCTTGGCGTCACGCAGCGCGCGCCCCCACCAGTCGAGCCGGTCGAGCAGCGTCTTGGCCGCCGCGTCGCAGCCCGAGGGGTCCTTGGGCCTGCCCTCCTCGTCGAACAGGGCGCTCGCGTTGTGGAACGAGACGGTTTCGCGGATGCCGACGCCGTGCAGCTCCGCGAAGACCTGCCTCAGGTGCTCGACCGCGCGCAGACCGCCGGAGACTCCGCCGTACGAGACGAAGGCCACGGGCTTGGCCTGCCACTCGGCGTGGTGCCAGTCGATCAGGTTCTTCAGCGGGGCCGGGTACGAGTGGTTGTACTCGGGGGTGATGACGACGTAGGCGTCGGCCGCCGCCAGCCTGGAGGACACGGCGGCCAGTCGCGCCCGTGCGTCGGCGTCGGGCCGGTGGGAGAGGGCGATCGGGAGATCGAGCTCCGCGATGTCGATCAGGTCGGTCTCGATGCCGGGCCGATGGTCGGCGTGCGGGAGGAACCAGTCGGAGACGACGGGGGCGAACCGTCCTTCACGATTGCTGGCGAGAATGACCGCGACCTTCAGGGGCGCGGTGGAGGCGGTGGAGGCCGCCATGGATGTGGGTGCCGTGGTGAGGTCCATGCGGAGAGGCTCGTATGTCAACCATGGTTGAGGTCAAGCCGCGTCCCTCGGCGTCCGCCGCCGCACCCCGCGGCATACCGTGGACCGCATGACGACTCCCCCTCCCGCACCCTTCCCGTACGCGGAGTTCAACGGTCACCCGGCCACCGAGGCGGATCTACGGATTCCCGCCTTCCTCAACTACGGCCATTTCACCGCCATGCAGGTCAGGGACGGACAGGTACGCGGCCTCGCCCTGCATCTGGCCCGGTTGGACTCCGCCAACCGGGAGCTGTTCGAGCGTGCCCTGGACGGGGAGCGTGTGCGCGAGCTGATCCGGCACGCGCTGGACGGTGCGGGGGTACGGGACGCCTCGACCCGGGTGTACGGCTACCTGCCGCCGGGCGACGCGGAGACCACCGTCATGGTCACGGTGCGCGGGCCGGCCCGGAAGTCCGCCGAACCGCACGACCTGATGTCCGTTCCTTACGCCCGGACCGTGCCGCACATCAAGCGCCCCGGCGAGTTCGGCCAGACGTACTACGCGACGCTCGCCTCCCGGGCCGGTTTCGACGAGGCCCTGCTGACCGCGCCGGACGGCGCGGTGACGGAGGGGGCGATCACCAACATCGGCTTCTGGGACGGTACTTCGGTCGTCTGGCCGGACGCCCCCTGCCTGCGCGGCATCACCATGGCACTGCTGGAACAGGAGCTGCCCGGCGTGGGGCTGGAGTCCGTACACCGCCGGGTGGCGCTGGACGGGATCGGCGCGTTCCAGGCGGCGTTCCTCACCAACTCGCAGGGCATCGCGCCGGTCCGGCGGATCGACGACATCGCGCTCGCGGTGGACGAGGAGCTGATGCGTCGGATCGGGCGGGCCTACGACGGCACGCCGTGGGACACCGTCTGACGCCCGGCGGCTCACACGTCCGCCCCCGTCGGCCGGTCCGCGGCCGCGCCGGCCCGGGAGCACAGCGCCCCGGACTCCCGACGCGGAACGCCCTCACCGGACCCAGGGGGTGGGTCCGGTGAGGGCGGTGGCCGGGAGCGGCCCGGTACACCGTCCCGTGGGGGGTGTCAGACGTGTGCCCGACACTCGCAAGGTCATGCGTGTGACGTGCGCCACTTTCTTTCGGAAGGGCGTCACTCGATCGGCACCGGTCGGTAAAGGGCCGGTCATCCTCGCTTCGATCACCGCTGTGACCTGCACACATACCGTTTGGCAAGGATGCCGCGCCGGGCCGTTCGGGTGAAAGCTGACTTGGTGTCAACAGGCGTGGAGGGCGGGCCGCCCGTTAGCTCGGAGTCAGGACACACCTACTCGCGCAGTTGCCGGAGGAACCCCCCATGCGCCCTGCCCGCCTAGTGACCGGTACCGCCGCGTCCGCGGTCACCATAGCCACGCTCGGCCTCCTCTCCGCAGGGCCGCCCGCGTACGCGGCTGATACCGGCACTCCGTGGATCGGCTCGGCCGGCGCGCCGCGGGCCGACGGCGACCAGGAAGGGCACGGCCGCGACGGGGACGGAGCGAACAACTCGTCCGGATCCGGGCTCAACTCCCCGTTCGGCCTCAACGTCCCCTCGCTCCTCGACTCCGCAGGCGGGCTCAACGCCTTCTCCGGGCTCAGCGCCCCCTCCAGGGAGGGTTCGAACGAGCGTGGGAGCGGGGATCGCAACCAGTCCGGGGACGGGGGCTCGGGCCGGCACGACAGTTCGTCCGGACGCAACAACTCGTCGTCGGGACACGACAGCTCGTCCGGACGCAATGAGTCGTCGTCCGGACGGGACAACTCGGGGCGCGACAGCTCCGAACGGGACGGCGCGGGACAGAATTCGTCCGGCCGCGACAACTCGTCCGGACGGAGTGATTCGTCCGCGCCCAACGCCCCCAGCGGGCACGTGAAAACAGGCGTCGGCGGCAGTGTCCGGCCCGACACCTCCCAGATCGCGGCGGGCGCCGGCGTACTCGCCGCGACCGTCGTCGGCGGAGCCTGGCTCCTGCGTCGCCGGGCGAGCGGCACGCAGGAAGCCGGCTGACGGAGACGGATTCACGTCTCCGTACCGCCTGGAATCCGTCCCGGTGGCCGCGCGGCCACCGGGACGGGACCGTACCCGTACCGTCTCCGCCCCGTCACCCGGAGGACGACCGTGCCCCAGAAGGCCGAGAGCTGGCTGCTGGTCATCGCGGCACTGGCCGGTGTCTGGCTGATCCGCCACGGCGCCGACGCCGGGCTGCTCCCGCCCCAGCCGACCTCCGCGCAGGCCTTCGCCGGCGGCCCCGGGCCGCAGCCGGGGTCCCCGGTCGCCGAACCCCTGGGGCCGTCGGCGCCCGTGCGCCTGCGCATTCCCAGCATCCGGGTGGACGCCCCGATGATGCGGCTGGGACTCGGGGCCGACGGCAGTCTCGACGTGCCGCCCGCCGGAAACCGCAATGTCGTCGGCTGGTACCGGGACGGCACTCCCCCCGGCTCCAGGGGCAGCGCGATCGTCGCCGGTCATGTCGACAACGCGCAGGGGCGATCGGTCTTCTACGACCTGGGCACCCTGCAGAAGGGCAGCAAGGTCGAGGTCGTCCGGCAGGACGGGCGTACCGCCGTCTTCTCCCTCGACGCGATCGAGGTCTACCAGAGCCGGAACTTCCCCGACAAGCGTGTGTACGGAGCCTCGCCCTACGCCTCGCTGCGACTGATCACCTGCGGTGGCGGTTTCTCGAAGTCGACGGGATACGAAGGCAATGTGGTGGCGTACGCGCACCTCACCGAGGTGCGGTGACCCCCGCTTTCCGGGGCCGGTCGCTCATGCCGCCCACTGGTCGAAGGCCAGTTTCGCGACCAGCGAGAACACCACGACCAGCAGAACCCCGCGGACGAACCCGCTGCCCTTCCTGAGCGCCATCCGCGCCCCGACCAGTCCGCCGGCCAGGTTGAACACCGCCATCAGCGCGGCCAGTTGCCAGAGCACATTGCCCTGGTAGGCGAACATCGCCAGCGCCCCGCCGTTGGTGCACACGTTGACGATCTTGGCGGTGGCGGACGCCGTCACCAGGTCGAGATGGAGCACCGCGGTCAGCGCGAGCACCAGAAACGTTCCGGTACCGGGGCCGAACAGCCCGTCGTAGAGCCCGATGCCGCCGCCGACCAGCACGATCGCGGTCACGGTACGGGCCCGGGTGACCTCGCGCCGGACCCCCTCGTCCGTCGCCGTGCCGAACGAGGGCCTCAGCATCACGAACGCCGCGACCGCCAGCAGCACCACCATGATCACGGGCCGCAGCACCGCGCTGCTGATCCCGGCCGCGAAGAACGCGCCGGTCATCGATCCGGCCAGCGCCGCGAGCCCGATCCGCAGGGCCGTCCCGACCTTCACCGGCGCCTTGCGCACGTACGTCACGGCGGCGCCCGACGTACCGACGATCGCGACCGCCTTGTTCGTACCGAGGACGTGCGCGGCCGGGACGTGCGGCAGGCCCAGCAGCAGAGCGGGCAGCAGGAGCAGTCCGCCGCCGCCGACCACCGCGTCGATCCAGCCCGCCGCGGCTGCGGCGAGGCAGAGGACAACCAGTGTGGTGAGTGCTATGTCGGGCATGATCGCGACCCTAAGGACGAGGTAGGTGCCCCGTCCAACCGCTTTGGCCGGATCGCGGGAAAGTTGAGCCAACTCTGAGGTTGCCGGACATCCGGCCCCCCGACGGCCGCCACACGGCACGCTTCGGGATCCGACCGGCCCGTTCCCCCTCCGCGCCCCGGTCGTACGCTGGGGTCCATGAGCCAGGGCTGGAACGCGAGCGACATCCCCGACCAGAGCGGCCGTACCGCCGTGGTCACCGGAGCCAACAGCGGGATCGGGCTGATCACGGCACGGGAGCTGGCCCGGCACGGCGCGCGGGTACTGCTCGCCTGCCGTGACGAGAAGCGCGGCAAGGAGGCCGGGTCCCGGATCCGGACGGCCGTGACCGGCGCGGACGTGGAGTTCGTTCCGCTCGATCTGGCCGATCTGGATTCCGTGCGCGAGTTCGCCGCGGCCCACGCGCCCGACCGGATCGATCTGCTGATCAACAACGCGGGCGTGATGGCGCTGCCGTACGGGAGGACGGCCGACGGATTCGAGAGGCAGTTCGGCGTCAACCATCTCGGCCACTTCGCCCTCACCGGACTGCTGCTCCCGAAGCTCCTCGACACCCCGGGGGCGCGTGTGGTGAGCGTCTCCAGCGGGATGCACGCCCTGTCCAACATCGACATCGGGGATCTCAACAGCGAGCGGAACTACCGCCGTTGGATCGCCTACGGCCGCTCGAAGACCGCCAATCTGCTCTTCGTCCACGAGCTGGCACGGCGGCTGTCGGCGGCCGGTTCCGGGGTGGTGGCCGCCGCGGCGCACCCCGGATACGCAGCGACCAATCTGCAGACGGCGGGCGTCCGGATGGAAAGCCGCAGGACGGCGGAACGGGTCTTCGAGATCGGCAACCGGATCATCGCCCAGCCCGCGTCGTCCGGAGCGCTGCCCACCCTGTACGCGGCCACCGCGCCCGGCGTGCGCCCCGACTCGTTCACCGGGCCGAGGCTGATGGGCTGGCGCGGTGCGCCCGCCCCGTCGTGGCGAGCGGGCTGGACCTTCGACGATGTGGCGAGCGAGCGGCTCTGGGTGGCGTCCGAGCAGCTCACGGGAGTGACGTATCCGGGCCTCAAGCCCTGAGACCCGGCGACCACCGTCGGCCTCAGGCCTGCCGGCCCTCGACGGCGGCCGGGTCCATCCACATGACCTCCCAGATGTGGTGGTCCGGGTCCTGGAAGGAACGGCCGTACATGTGACCGAAGTCGATCGTCTCGTTGGCGGGCGATCCCCCGGAGGCGAGGGCGGTGTCGACCAGCTCGTCCACCTTCTCGCGGCTCTCCGCGCTCAGCGCGAGGATCACCTCGGTCGACTTCGAGGAGTCGGCGACCTCCTTCTTGGTGAACTCCTTGAAGCGGGGTTCGGTGAGGAGCATGGCGAAGATGGTGTCGCTGATGACGAGACATGCGGTGTTCTCGTCGCTGAACTGCGGATTGCACGAGAAGCCGAGCTTGCCGAAGAAGGCCTTGGTCGTCTCCAGGTTCTTGACCGGCAGGTTCACGAAGATCATCTGAGGCATGGCCGTTCCGTTCTCTCTGGTGTTCGAACGATTGACGACAGGTGGACGACGGGGCGGCACGGAACTCATCGGTGCCGGCGAAGAAATCCTCCGCCCCCGGATTCAGGACACGGCGAGCGGCGCGCCGCCCCGGAGCAGTGATCCGCCCAGCGGGGTCAGCGTATGCAGGACCGAGCTGCCGTGCCGCAGCGTGTGGATCAGGCCGGCCTCGCGCAGCACGCAGGCGTGCTGGCTCGCCGAGGCGAGGGAGACTCCGGCGCGGCGGGCGAGTTCGCTGGTCGTGCAGCCGTTGCCGATGGCGCTCAGGACCGTGGAGCGGGTATGGCCGAGGAGCCGGCCGAGCCAGGGGCCCGGTTCCGCGAAGACCGGGGCGCGCGAGTGGGTGACCGGGTAGACCAGGACCGGCGGGAGCCGCGGGTCGCGGAGGACGACCGCGGTGGCCCGGCAGAAGAAGGACGGCTGGAGCAGCAGCCCCCGGCCGTCGAGGTGGACGTCGCGGTCGACGGGGTAGTCGGCCTCCAGCACGGGGGCCCGCCAGCGGATCACGGGCGGGAGGGAGGCGAGCAGCTCTTCCGCCCCGCCGTCCAGGAGTGCGCGGCCGCGGACGGCACGGTCTGCCTCGACGCTGGCCTGGATGTGCGGCCAGTACGGTTCGATCGCGGCTCGGTGGTACCCGCGCAGGGCGCCGATGAGCCGGTCGAGCGACTCGACACGCCTGCGGGGGACGCGGCCCGCCTCGCGGCGTTCGGTACTCAGGAGGGCGAGTTCGGCGCGGATCCGCCGGGGCGGGGTGTCGCGCAGGACCTCCATTCCGGCGTCGATGCCGTACGGCTCACCACTTTCCTGAGAAGGCGTCAGAAAGTCCGGGAAATAGCCGCGCGGTGGAATCACCGCGGCCAACGGGCGTACTTCATCATTCAACCGGGGCCGGGTTTCCTTACGCCATTCCCCGAACACCTTGGAACCGCGCCGGTCCCTCAGCCGGTGAAAACTCAGAATGGTTTCCCACAGCGCATCCGGCCGGGTGGCCATCCGCACCTTGGAAAGGTCCACCCCGGACATGTGGATGCGCAGCACCGAACCCCCACCTGTTGCACCTGCAATTACCCCCACCCCAGGGTATGCGACCCATAACAGCACGTCACCACGGGGTTTCGGCCAGAGGTGAAACGCCTCGCCCGCAGGTGCCATCACCCGAAAAGCTGTACGACGTCGGGTGCGAATCCGGAGCCACCGGAAGAGCGGGTGAAGGCCGTGGGGGGTTTTGCTCGTTCGGCGGCGGTCGGCGACGGTGCGGCTCCGTGCCCGGCGGGGGTAAGCCGGGTGCGGTCCGTGGATGGGGATCCACGGACCGCACCCCGGTCCGATACCGACCGATGTCTTTGCATATTGAACGAACTTTGCGTATTGAACTGCGCGGGAGAGCGAAGAAAAGACACAACGCCGAACAACGCCTTTCCCCAGAACAAAACGAGGCGGGGGGGCCCCCCCCGGGGGGGGGCCCCCCGGGGGGGGGGGGGGGGCCCCCGGGGGGGGGGGGGGGGGGGCGGGGGGGGGGGGGGGGCCCCCGGGGGGGGGGGCGGGGCAGCGACAGTGGGG
>NZ_JBIWOS010000001.1:516616-679316 GCF_044767885.1 Streptomyces sp. NPDC101194 | reverse complement strand
TGTTTGCATTTTCCCCCAAGTGGCGTTATTCACGTGCGGGGGAGCGCAAAAAAAACACACACCCCCCAACACCCCCTCCCCCAAAACCACCCCCGGGGGGCCCCCCCCGGGGGGGGGGCCCCCCGCCTTCGGTGGTTCCGGGGCCGCCGTGGGCTCGGTGAGGGTACGAGTGAGCCTTCGGCGGCCCCGGGGTCGGGGCGCCGGATCAGCGACTGTCGCTGCCCGTCGAGTCCGCCGCCGCCCGGCCCGCCTCCAGGCGGGCGACGGGGATGCGGAACGGGGAGCAGGACACGTAGTCCAGGCCCACCTCGTGGAAGAAGTGCACCGACTCCGGGTCGCCGCCGTGCTCGCCGCAGACGCCGAGCTTCAGGTCGGGACGGGTGGCCCGGCCGGCCGCGACGGCGCTGCGGACCAGCGAGCCGACGCCGTCCTTGTCGATCGTCTCGAACGGCGACACCCCGAAGATGCCCTTCTCCAGGTACGCCGTGAAGAACGAGGCCTCCACGTCGTCACGGGAGAAGCCCCACACCGTCTGCGTCAGGTCGTTCGTGCCGAACGAGAAGAACTGTGCGGCCTCGGCGATCTGACCGGCGGTCAGCGCGGCACGCGGCAGCTCGATCATGGTGCCGATGGTCAGCTTCAGCCGGGTGCCGGTGGCGGCCTCGACCTGGGCGATGACCTGGTCGGCCTCCTCGCGGACGATCTCCAGCTCCTGGACCGTGCCGACGAGCGGAATCATGATCTCGGCGCGCGGGTCGCCCTTGGCGTTCTTGCGCTCGGCCGCGGCCTCGGCGATCGCCCGGACCTGCATGGCGAACAGGCCGGGGATGACGAGACCGAGACGGACTCCGCGCAGACCGAGCATCGGGTTCTGCTCGTGCAGCTTGTGCACGGCCTGGAGCAGTCGCAGGTCGTTCTCGTTGGCGTCCTTGCGGGACTCGGCGAGCGCGACACGTACCGAGAGCTCGGTGATGTCGGGAAGGAACTCGTGCAGCGGCGGGTCGAGCAGCCGTACGGTGACGGGCAGTCCGTCCATCGCCTCGAACAGCTCGATGAAGTCGGCCTTCTGGAGCGGCAGCAGCTCCTCCAGCGCCGCCTCGCGCTCGGCGTCGGTGTCCGCGAGGATCAGCTTCTCGACCATCTCGCGGCGCTCGCCGAGGAACATGTGCTCGGTACGGCACAGGCCGATGCCCTGGGCGCCGAAGCGGCGGGCCCGCAGCGCGTCCTCGGCGTTGTCGGCGTTGGCCCGCACCCGCAGCCGGCGCACCCGGTCCGCGTACGCCATGATCCGGTGCACGGCGGCGACCAGCTCGTCGGCGTCGTCGGCGCCCGCGTGCATCCGGCCCTCGAAGTACTCGACGACCGGGGACGGCACGACGGGGACCTCACCGAGGTACACCTTGCCGGTGGAGCCGTCGATGGAGACGACGTCACCCTCCTCGACGACCCGGCCGCCCACCGTCATCCGGCGGCGCTTGGTGTCGACTTCGAGGTCCTCGGCGCCGCAGACACAGGTCTTGCCCATGCCGCGGGCGACGACGGCGGCATGCGAGGTCTTGCCGCCGCGCGAGGTCAGGATGCCCTCGGCCGCGATCATGCCGTCGAGGTCGTCGGGGTTGGTCTCGCGGCGGATGAGAATGACCTTCTCGCCGGAGCGGGACCACTTCACCGCGGTGTACGAGTCGAAGACGGCCTTGCCGACCGCGGCACCCGGCGAGGCGGCGATACCGCGACCGAGCAGCTCCGTGTTCGCTTCGTCGTCGAAGCGCGGGAACATCAGCTGCGCCAGTTGCGCCCCGTTGACCCGCTGGAGCGCCTCGGCCTCGTCGATCAGCCCCTGGTCGACAAGCTGGGTGGCGATCCGGAAGGCGGCACCGGCGGTGCGCTTGCCGACCCGGGTCTGGAGCATCCAGAGCCGGCCGCGCTCGATCGTGAACTCGATGTCGCACAGGTCCTTGTAGTGCGTTTCGAGGGTCTCCATGATCTGCATCAGCTGGTCGTACGACTTCTTGTCGATCGACTCCAGCTCGGCGAGCGGCACGGTGTTGCGGATACCGGCGACGACGTCCTCGCCCTGCGCGTTCTGCAGGTAGTCGCCGTAGACGCCCTGGTGGCCGCTGGCCGGGTCACGGGTGAACGCGACACCCGTACCGGAGTCCGGGCCGAGGTTTCCGAAGACCATCGAGCAGACGTTGACGGCCGTTCCGAGGTCGCCCGGGATGCGCTCCTGGCGGCGGTAGAGCTTGGCCCGGTCGGTGTTCCACGAGTCGAAGACGGCCTTTATGGCCAGGTCCATCTGCTCGCGCGGGTCCTGCGGGAAGTCCCGTCCGGCGTCCCGCGAGACGATCTTCTTGAACTGCTTGACCAGCTTCTTCAGGTCGGCCGCGTCGAGGTCCACGTCGACCGTGACGCCCTTGACCTCCTTCGCCGCCTCCAGCGCCTCCTCGAAGAGGTCGCCGTCGACGCCGAGCACGGTCTTGCCGAACATCTGGATGAGACGGCGGTAGGAGTCCCAGGCGAACCGCTCGTCACCGGCCTGGGCGGTGAGGCCGACCACGGACGCGTCGGAGAGGCCGATGTTGAGGACCGTGTCCATCATGCCGGGCATCGAGAACTTGGCGCCGGAGCGGACCGAGACCAGCAGCGGATCGTCCGCCTGGCCGAGCTTCTTGCCCATCCGGGCCTCAAGGGCTTCGAGATGCGCGCTGACCTCGGCCCGAAGCTCCGTCGGCTCCTCACCGCTGTCGAGGTAGACCTTGCACGCCTCGGTGGTGATGGTGAAGCCCGGGGGGACGGGGAGCCCGAGATTGGTCATCTCGGCGAGGTTGGCACCCTTCCCGCCGAGCAGGTCCTTCAGGTCCTTGTTGCCCTCGGTGAAGTCATAGACGAACTTCTGGCCCTGCGGCTCCCGGGAATCCGGGGTGGATACGTGGGAATCTTTGTTTTCCGACACGGGTCTCGACTCCTCGAGGACGCGGTGGCTGCCCTGACGGCGAGGAACATACCCAGATCGAAGGTGCCCTGGTACGTCCACTTGCGCGTCATGAGGCCTCAACCACCCGTCCGCCAGCAGATCGAAAGTGACGGGACCTGTCCCTCGATCGAGGGACTGCATTCATTTCTTGAATGAATGAGCACTCAGCGCAATGAAAAATCCCCACATTGACCACACAGCGCAAAGATGGCATCGATCGATCAAAGTGGAGTCACTTGGCACCGAGTGCCACCATTTGAGAAATGCAGCTCCCAAATTCGCGCTCATCTGAGCAACTCGACTCTCAGGGTGGCGAGAATCACTCTACGATCGGCGCTCAGATGTCACCATCCGGACGCCTGTGCGGCGCTCGGCGGTCACCGAGTGATCATCGAGAGGCAGCTCAGCGTGAGTGAATTCGGCGCACAGCACGCGACGGGAATCCACTTCGGCCGCCACTTGGCTCGATATCGCCGAATCCGGCCGAATATTGCGCTCAGATGAGCGACGTAGATGAAGAGGCACGCGGTGCCTCTGACGCCACGAGTCTCCTCAAGGGGCCCGAGAGGCCCGAGAGGCCCGGAGAACCCGAAGGGCCCGGAAGGGCCCTGGGGCTCTTCCGGGCCCCCGTCGGGCCCCAGCGGCGTCTCCTCAGCCGCCCGAGGTGTCCAGCTCCGCGTCCGCGCTCACTCCCGCGCAGTCGTACGGGTCCTTCAGCCAGCCGTCCGGCAGCACGACCCGGTTGTTGCCCGAGGTGCGCCCGCGCGGCCCGTCCGCTCCGTCCGGCCACGGCTGGTCCAGGTCCAGCTCCCGCAGCTGCCCGCCCAGCTCGTCCAGCGACGAGGTGACCGCCAGCTTCTTGCGCATCTCGGAGCCGACCGAGAAACCCTTGAGGTACCAGGCGACGTGCTTGCGGAAGTCGATCACGCCGCGGGTCTCGTCGCCGATCCACTCCCCCAGCAGCGTCGCGTGCCGCAGCATGACGTCGGCGACCTCGCGGAGCGCCGGCGCCCGCCGCGTCTGCGTACCCTCGAACGCGCTCACCAGGTCGCCGAAGAGCCAGGGGCGGCCCAGGCAGCCGCGCCCCACGACCACTCCGTCGCAACCCGTCTCGCGCATCATCCGACGGGCGTCGTCCGCGCTCCAGATGTCGCCGTTGCCGAGGACGGGGATCTCCGGGACGTGCTCCTTGAGCCGCGCGATGGCGTCCCAGTCGGCGGTGCCGCCGTAGTGCTGCGCGGCCGTCCTGCCGTGCAGGGCGACGGCCGTGACGCCTTCCTCCACGGCGATCCGGCCCGCGTCGAGGTAGGTGGTGTGGTCGTCGTCGATGCCCTTGCGCATCTTGATGGTGACCGGCAGCCCGCCGGCGTTGGAGACCGCCTGGTTGAGGATGGCGCGCAGCAGGGGCCGCTTGTACGGGAGCGCCGAGCCGCCGCCCTTGCGCGTCACCTTGGGGACCGGGCAGCCGAAGTTCAGGTCGATGTGGTCGGCGAGATCCTCGTCGACGATCATGCGGACGGCCTTGCCGACCGTGACCGGGTCCACGCCGTACAGCTGGATCGATCGCGGGGTCTCGCTCGCGTCGAAGTGGATGAGCTGCATGGTCTTCTCGTTGCGCTCGACCAGCGCGCGCGTGGTGATCATCTCGCTGACGAACAGCCCCTTGCCGCCGGAGAACTCCCGGCACAGGGTGCGGAACGGGGCGTTGGTGATGCCGGCCATGGGCGCGAGCACCACCGGCGGCTGCACCGTGTGCGGGCCGATCCGGAGCAACGGGGGCGAGGGGGCGAGCGTGGTCATTGCTCCATTGTCGCGTACGGCACGGAGCGGCCCGTCGGCAGAGTTCGTTAGTTAACCGTACTATCCGTGTATGCCCGAGCTGAGCCCCCGCCGACGGCAGCTGGTACTGGCGATCTGCTGTATGAGCCTGCTGATCGTCAGCCTCGACAACACCGTCCTCAATGTCGCCCTGCCGTCCATGCAGAAGGAACTGCACGCCACCGTGGCGGGCATGCAGTGGACGATCGACGCCTACACCCTCGTCCTCGCGTCGCTGCTGATGCTCGCGGGCTCCACCGCCGACCGGATCGGGCGCCGGAAGATCTTCAAGATCGGGCTCGTCCTCTTCACCCTCGGCTCGGTCCTCTGCTCCCTGGCGCCGAACCTCGAGTCGCTGGTGGCGTTCCGGATGGTGCAGGCGGTGGGCGGCTCGATGCTGAATCCCGTCGCGATGTCGATCATCACCAACACCTTCACCGACCCGCGCGAGCGGGCCCGTGCCATCGGGGTGTGGGGTGGTGTCGTCGGCATCTCCATGGCGGCGGGTCCGGTGATCGGCGGCCTGCTGGTGGACTCGGTCGGCTGGCGGTCGATCTTCTGGATCAATCTGCCGGTCGGTCTCGTCGCGCTGCTGCTCACCTGGCGGTACGTCCCCGAGTCGCGCGCCCCGAAGCCGCGCCGTCCCGACCCCGTGGGACAGCTGCTGGTGATCGCGCTGCTCGGTTCGCTGACGTACGCGATCATCGAGGCGCCCTCGGCTGGCTGGGCCTCGCCGCGCATCCTGACGTTCGCCGCGCTCGCCGCCTGCGCGGTCGTCGGACTCCTGCTGTACGAGCCCCGGCGCGCCGAGCCCCTCATCGATCTGCGGTTCTTCCACAGCGCCCCGTTCAGCGGGGCCACCGCCATAGCGGTCTGCGCGTTCGCCGCGCTGAGCGGGTTCCTCTTCCTCAACACGCTGTATCTGCAGAACGTGCGCGGTCTGAGCGCGCTGCACGCCGGTCTGTACATGCTCCCGATGGCGGCCCTGACCTTTGTCTGCGCACCCCTGTCCGGGCGGCTGGTCGGCAGCCGGGGGCCGCGGCTGCCACTGCTCGTCGCGGGAGTGACCATGACGGCGTGCGGGCTGCTGTTCGCCGCGTTCGACGCGGAGACGGACGACGTCCTGCTGTTCACCGGCTATGTGCTGTTCGGCCTCGGCTTCGGCATGGTGAACGCCCCGATCACCAATACGGCCGTCTCCGGGATGCCCCGCTCGCAGGCCGGTGTGGCGGCGGCGGTCGCCTCGACCAGCCGACAGGTCGGCGGAACGCTCGGGGTCGCCGTGATCGGTGCGGTGCTGGCGGCCGGCGTGGCCGGCACCGGGTCCCCGCGGGGCGCCGCGTACGCGGCGGCCTTCGTGGACGCGAGCAAGCCCGCCTGGTGGGTCCTCACGGGCTGCGGGGTGTGCGTCCTGCTGGTGGGGGCACTGACCAGTGGGCGCTGGGCGCGGGAGACGGCACGTCGCACGGCGGAGCGGCTGGAGACGCCGGCGGATGCCCCGGTCGGGGATCAGACCTCGGCGGGCTCCAGGGCCTGAAGCCGCCGCAGCCGCTGCGCGGTCTCGTCGTCGGCGGGGGTGTACGTCACCATGCGGGGCCCGGACGAGGGGCCGAGCCACAGGTCGGTGTGGTCGAGGCGGAGCAGTCCGACATGGGCGTTGCGGAAGATTTTGGTCCGGCCGCCGGGGCCCACCACTTCGTGCCGCGCCCAGAGCTCGCGGAACTCCGGTGAGACCGCCTCGAGCCGGCCGAGGAGCGCCTTCCACGCGGGCTCGGCCAGATGTCCGGCCATCGACCTGCGGAACTTGGCGGCCATGACCCGGTTCATCTCCGGGAGATCGACGACGGCGGCGCGCCACTGCGGGTTGGTGTAGGAGAGGATCATGCAGTTGCGGTCGTCGGGGTCGACGGCGTCCAGGTCGCAGAGCAGCCGCCCGTAGGTCCGGTTGTACGCGAGGATGTCGTAGCGGCTGTTCTGGATGCAGGCCGGAATGGGGTCCAGCTGCCTCAGCATCTCGCGCAGCGCCGGGGTGATGCTCGGGCAGTCCGCGCCGGGCGACGGGTCGACGGCGCCGGCGAGCGAGAAGAGATGGCCGCGCTCGGTGCGGTCGAGCAGCAGGGCGCGGGCGAGCGCGTCGAGGACCTGGGGCGAGACCTGGATGTCGCGGGCCTGCTCCAGCCAGGTGTACCAGGTGACACCGACCGCGGAGAGCTGGGCGACCTCCTCACGCCGCAGGCCGGGGGTCCGCCGCCGCGGACCGCGGGGCAGACCGACCTGCTCAGGGGTGATCCGCTCACGGCGGCTGCGCAGGAAGTCCGCGAGTTCGTGCCGCCGGACGTCGGGCTCGGAGGGCTCGGGCCTCCGGGGAGCCGGCGCCCCGGACATCAGTACGTCGGGCGACTCGCTCGCCATGGTCGTCATACCTCCAGCGTGCCGAACGGCCCGGCGCTCTGCCAGGTGCTGCTGGTACCAGGATAAAGACACTCTGGTACCAGGCTGGGATGGTGGCGATTCTCGATGGCGTGAGTGAATCAACTGTACGGACGGAAGTATCCGCCACCACCGTCCGAGTGGTGCGGCACGACCACCCCGCTCCGGTGCTCGGCGCACTCGGGCTGTTCACCGTGCTGCTCGGCGCAGCACTGCCGCTGATCGACTTCTTCATCGTGAATGTCGCCCTGCCGACGATCGACCACGATCTGAACGCGGGCCCCGCGCTGCTCGAACTGGTCGTCGCGGGCTACGGGCTCGCCTATGCCGTGCTGCTCGTGCTCGGCGGACGGCTCGGCGACACGGCCGGACGGCGCCGGCTCTTCCTGCTGGGGATCGCAGCCTTCGGCATCACCTCGCTCGCCTGCGGGCTCGCCCCGGACGCCTGGACACTCGTCGGGGCACGGGTGGCGCAGGGCGCGGCGGCGGCGCTGATGCTGCCGCAGGTGCTCGCCACCATTCAGGCGGCCACGTCCGGGCACCGGCGGGCGAGGGCGTTGAGCCTGTACGGGGCGACGGCCGGGCTCTCCATGGTCGCGGGCCAGATCCTCGGCGGTGTGCTCGTCGCCGCCGCCCCGCTGTCGTCGGTGTTCGGCGAGAGCGCGGGCTGGCGCTCGGTGTTCCTGGTGAACGTTCCGGTGGCGGCGGTGGGGCTGGTGCTGGCCGCCCGCGCCGTGCCGGAGACCCGTTCCGACAAGCCCGCGCCGATCGACGTACCGGGGACACTGCTGCTGACCGTGTCGCTGCTGACGCTGCTGGCTCCGCTGACGGAGGGGCGCGCCGCGGGCTGGCCGGTGTGGACCTGGGTCTCGCTGGCCCTGTTCCCGTTCGCCGCGTACGCCTTCTACCGGGTCGAGCGGCTGGCCGACCGGCTCGGGCAGACCCCGCTGGTGCCGCCGAGCCTGCTGCGGCTGGAGTCGTTGCGGCGCGGGCTGGCGCTGGTGGTGCCCTTCTCGATCGGTTTCGGCGGCTTCATGTTCGTGATCGCGGTGGCGCTGCAGCAGGGGCTGAAGCTCGGCCCGGCGGCCTCGGGTCTGTCGATGGCCCCGATGGCGGTGGCCTTCTTCGTGGCGTCCCTGGCGGGCCCACGACTGATCCTGCGGTACGGCAGCCGGGTCGTGACGGCGGGCGGGGTGATCCAGGCGGTGGGCGTCCTGGTGCTCGTGTTCACCGTGTGGCAGCGATGGTCGGGCCTCGGCGTGCTGGGGCTGATGCCGGGCGTCGCGATCGCGGGGCTCGGACAGGGGCTGCAACTGCCCGTCCTGTTCCGCATCGTGCTCTCCGACGTACCGGCCGCGCGAGCCGGTGTGGGCGGCGGGGTGATGACGACCACTCAGCAGGCCGCCCTGGCCCTGGGCGTGGCCACGCTCGGCACGCTGTTCCTCTCCCTGGCCCCGGGCTCCGGGATGCGGGACGCGCTGGCCACGACGCTGCTGGTGCAACTGGCCGCGGTGGTCCTGACGACGCTGCTGAGCCTGCGGCTGCCGCGCAGAGTGGCGTGAGCACGGGGGCGCCGGCGCACGGACACGGGCGGGGGCCCGGATCACTTCTGGTGATCCGGGCCCCCGGTCGTACGGATGTCGATGAGGTGTCAGCTCTGTGCCGAGGCGTCCTGCCCGGACCCGCTCGACGGCGCGGAGTCGTCCGACGACGGCCCGGTCTGCGCGGAGGCCGCTCCCGACTGCGCGCGCTCACGCATCTTGCGCAGCAGCTCCTGCTTCTGGCCGGCGGCGGTCCTGCGGTCGGCATCGCGGGCAGGGCCCACGCCCTGCTGATCGGCGCGGGACAGCTTCTTGCGCTGTCCGCCCACACCGAGGAGGTTGTTACGGCTCTTGGCCATGGTGTTCTCCCATTCTTGGTCGGAAGTGAGGTCTGAAGCGACCTGGAATCGATCCGATGGGCGGCGGGTGGTTCAACCCGCCGCGCGCTCACTCGTAGATCTGGAAGAACGAATACATGCCGGAACCGTACCCCGGCCGGACCGGGCCGGGCACCCGATTTTCCGCGCGCCCGGGCAGGGTCCCGCCGTCACCGCCGAGTTCACCGGCGCGCCGGCCCCCTGCGGCCCGGCCCGTGCGCCCGACGGCTCCACGGAGACGACCTCGCGCGTGACGGCGCCGGGTGCGGACGGTCCGCTCAGGCGGTCGGGTCGACCGTCGCCCGATGGGCCTCGGCGAGATGTTCCCCGGCCTTGAGCCAGGGCAGGAACTGCACCGCCTTGCGCCAGCCGCAGGTGTCGCAGCTCAACTGCCGCTGCATCCCCGACTTCGTCACGTGGACGACGTGTTCACGGCCGTGCTGATCCCATCTGCTGACCTTGCTCGTGGTCATGGACGGCATCGGAGCCTCCTGTGGACGCGTGGGCGCGCGGACGCGACGCTCGGCGTGGACAGTGTGCAACGAAGCCCCCGGTTCCGTACGGGGAACCGGGGGCTTCGTCGTCGAACCGTGGTGCGTCAGCAGCCCAGCAGCCGGGCGCCGAGGTAGGCCTGGATCTGGTCCAGGGAGACGCGCTCCTGCTTCATGGTGTCGCGCTCGCGCACGGTGACCGCGTTGTCGTCGAGCGTGTCGAAGTCGACGGTGACGCAGAACGGCGTACCGATCTCGTCCTGACGACGGTAGCGGCGGCCGATGGCACCCGCGTCGTCGAACTCGATGTTCCAGTTCTTCCGCAGGTCGGTGGCGAGGCCCTTGGCCTTCGGCGACAGCTGCGGGTTGCGGGACAGCGGCAGGACGGCGACCTTGACCGGCGCGAGGCGCGGGTCGAGACGCATCACGGTGCGCTTCTCCATGACGCCCTTGGCGTTGGGCGCCTCGTCCTCGATGTACGCGTCGAGGAGGAAGGCGAGCATCGCGCGGCCGACACCGGCCGCCGGCTCGATGACGTAGGGGGTCCAGCGCTCGCCGGCCTCCTGGTCGAAGAAGGACAGATCCGTGCCCGAGGCCTTGGAGTGCGCCTTGAGGTCGTAGTCCGTGCGGTTGGCGACACCCTCCAGCTCGCCCCACTCACTGCCGCCGAAGCGGAAGCGGTACTCGATGTCCGCCGTGCGCTTGGAGTAGTGGGAGAGCTTCTCCTTCGGGTGCTCGTACCAGCGCATGTTCTCCTCGCGCATGCCCAGGTCCGTGTACCAGTTCCAGCGCTGGTCCATCCAGTACTGCTGCCACTCCTCGTCCTCGCCCGGCTTGACGAAGAACTCCATCTCCATCTGCTCGAACTCGCGGGTGCGGAAGATGAAGTTGCCCGGAGTGATCTCGTTGCGGAAGGACTTGCCCATCTGGGCGATGCCGAACGGCGGCTTCTTGCGCGAGGTCTGCTGCACCTGGCCGAAGTTGGTGAAGATGCCTTGGGCGGTCTCGGGACGCAGATAGGCGACCGAGCCGGAGTCCTGGGTCGGGCCGAGGTGGGTGGAGAGCAGGCCCGAGAACTGCTTGGGCTCGGTGAAGGTGCCCTTGTTGCCGCAGTTGGGGCAGTTGAGCTCGGCCAGGCCGTTCGCGGGCGCGTGGCCGTGCTTCTCCTCGTACGCCTCCTCCAGGTGGTCGGCGCGGAAGCGCTTGTGGCAGGAGGTGCACTCGGTCAGCGGGTCGGTGAACGTGGCGACGTGGCCGGAGGCCACCCACACCTCGGGGGCCAGGATGACCGACGAGTCGAGACCGACCACGTCCTCGCGCGAGGTGACCATGTAGCGCCACCACTGGCGCTTGAGGTTCTCCTTCATCTCCACGCCCAGCGGCCCGTAGTCCCAGGCGGCGCGCTGACCACCGTAGATCTCACTGCAGGGATAGACGAAGCCACGGCGCTTGCTCAGGCTGACGATGGAGTCGATCTTGTCGGCGGCCACGGTGCTCTCTTCATTACGACGACGGAACTGGACAAGGGTGGCGCGAAGCGCCTCGTGGGGGGGGGTGGTGGTCGGGAAGACGGGCGGGCGAATGCTTCAGATTACCGGCGGGCACGCCCCTTCGATCAAATCGGTACCGGCGCGGACGGTCGAGCGGTCACCTCATCAGGCTTGTTGACAATCGTTTCCAATTTTGTTGAAAATGACTGTCATGAACGTAAGCCGCCTCATACCCACCGCCGCCGTCGCCGGAGCAGCCGTCCTCGGCCTCACGGCGCTCACCGCCTGCTCCGGCTCGAATGCCGCCGATCACAAGAACGGCGACAAGCTGAACGTGGTGGCCTCGTTCTATCCGATGCAGTTCCTGGCCGAGCAGATCGGCGGGAAGCACGTCTCCGTCACCACGCTGACCAAGCCGGGCGTCGAGCCGCACGATCTGGAGCTCACCCCGCGGCAGATCGGCGGACTCGGTGACGCCGACTACGTCCTCTACCTCAAGGGCATCCAGCCCGCCGTCGACGACGCCATCAAGCAGTCCGGCGCGAAGGACGTCGTCGACGCCTCCGAGCTCACCACGCTGGAGGACCACGGCACCGAGACCGGAGCCGACGAACACGGTCATGAGCACCATGGCGACGAGGCCGGAGCCGACCCCCACATCTGGCTCGACCCCGTGAAGTACGCCGAGGTCGCCAAGGGCGTCGGGAAGTCGCTGGAGAAGACCGACCCGGACCACGCCGCGGACTACCGCAAGAACACGGACGCGCTGGTCACCAGGCTCGACGGCCTGAACACCGCGTACGCGAACGGTCTGAGGAACACCGCGACCAAGACCTTCATCACCACCCACTCCGCCTTCGGATACCTGGCCGAACGCTACGGTCTGACCCAGGAGGGCATCGCCGGCATCGACCCCGAGGCCGAGCCGAGCCCCGCCCGGATCGACGAGATCCACACCATCGCGGAGAAGAACAAGGTCAGCACCGTATTCTTCGAGACGCTCGCCAGCGACAAGACCGCGAAGACCCTCGCCAAGGACACCGGGCTGAGGACCGACGTCCTGGACCCGCTGGAGGGAATCACGGACAAGTCCAAGGGCGCTGACTACATCGAGGTCATGCAGTCCAACCTCGCCGCCCTGCAGAAGGCGCTCGGCGCGAAGTGATCCACGCAACACCAGCCACAGCAGCATCGGAGGCGCTCATGCCCGAGTCCGGGAGCACGACCGAGCCCGTCATAGCCCTGCGGGGCGCCACGGCCGCACTCGGCGCGCGTGTGGTGCTGCGCGGCATCGACCTGACCGTCCACCGCGGCGAGGTCGTCGCCCTGCTCGGCGCCAACGGCTCGGGCAAGTCGACCGCCGTACGCTCCGTCATCGGCCAGGTGCCGCTCTCCGGTGGTTCCGTCGAGCTGTTCGGCACCCCGCTGCGCCGCTTCCGCACCTGGGCGCGTGTCGGTTACGTCCCCCAGCGCACCACGGCGGCCGGCGGCGTCCCCGCCACCATCCGTGAGGTCGTCTCCTCCGGGCGGCTGTCCCGTACGAAGCTGGGGCTGCTGCGCAAGGCCGACCGGGCCGCCGTCGACCGGGCCATCGAGCTCGTCGGCCTCGCCGACCGGGCCAAGGACTCGGTGGACGCGCTCTCCGGCGGGCAGCACCAGAGGGTGCTGATCGCGCGGGCGCTGGCCGCCGAACCGGAGCTGCTGATCATGGACGAGCCGATGGCCGGCGTCGACCTGGCCAGCCAGGAGATCCTCGCGTCGACGCTCCGGGAGCAGGTCGCGGCCGGCACCACGGTGCTGCTCGTCCTGCACGAGCTCGGCCCGCTGGAGCCGCTCATCGACCGCGCGATCGTGCTGCGCGACGGCTGTGTGATGCACGACGGGCCGCCCCCGAAGGCGCTGGGCCAGCACGCCCTGCCCGGACACGACCATGTACACCCCCACGCGGCCTCCGAGCCCGTCCGGACCGGACTGCTGAGCTGATCATGGAATTCCTCGACCCTCCCTTCATGCAGCGGGCCCTGCTCGCCGCCGTACTGGTCGGCGTCATCGCCCCCGCCGTCGGCGTCTACCTCGTCCAGCGCCGCCAGGCCCTGATGGGGGACGGCATCGGTCATATCGCGATGACCGGCGTCGGCCTCGGTTTCCTGCTCTCCACCAGCCCGGTGTGGATGGCCACGGCGGTCGCCGTCCTCGGCGCCGTCGCGATGGAGCTGATCCGCTGGTACGGGCGCACCCGCGGCGACATCGCGCTGGCCATGCTGTTCTACGGCGGCATGGCGGGCGGTGTCCTGCTGATCAATCTCTCCGACACCGGCTCCAACGCCAACCTCACCTCGTACCTCTTCGGCTCTTTGTCCACGGTCTCCACCGAGGACGTCACCGCGATCTGCCTGCTGGCCGCCTTCGTGCTGCTGGTGACGCTGGGGCTGCGCAGGCAGCTCTTCGCCGTCAGCCAGGACGAGGAGTTCGCCCGGGTCACCGGCCTGCCGGTGCGCGCACTGAACCTGCTGGTCGCCGTGACGGCGGCGGTGACCGTCACCGTGGCGATGCGGGTCGTCGGGCTGCTGCTGGTCAGCGCGCTGATGGTGGTCCCGGTCGCGGCGGCGCAGCAGATCTCCAGGTCCTTCAAGGTGACGTTCGTGCTGTCGGTCGTCATCGGTACGGCGGTGACCCTGGCGGGCACCGTGACCTCGTACTACCAGGACGTCCCGCCCGGCGCGACGATCGTGCTGCTGGCCATCGTGGCCTTCGTCGGCCTGACGCTGCTCGCGACCCCGCTGGCCAGAAGGCGCGCCCGGCAGAGCGAAGCGGCGTTCGGGGAGTGCACTCTTGAGGTACCGGCCTCCCGTTCGGCCACGGACGAACTCCGGGTTTGACCGTGACGCCCGGACGGGCTGGCACAATGGCCCGACACAGGTACGGGCGACACGAGGAGGCTGCTGTGGCGACGGCGCCGATCAGTGGAACGAACGCGGCCCCGGTACGCGGCCGGTCGACCCGGCAGCGGGCGGCGGTGGCGGCGGCGCTCGACGAGGTGGACGAGTTCCGCAGCGCCCAGGAGCTGCACGACGTGCTCAAGCACCGCGGCGACTCGGTCGGGCTGACCACCGTCTACCGCACCCTTCAGTCCCTCGCCGACGCGGGCGAGGTCGATGTGCTGCGCACGACGGACGGCGAGTCCGTGTACCGGCGCTGCTCGACCGGGGATCACCACCACCACCTGGTGTGCCGGATGTGCGGCAAGGCCGTGGAGGTCGAGGGGCCCGCGGTGGAGCAGTGGGCGGAGACGATCGCCGCACAGCACGGGTATGTGAACGTGGCGCACACGGTGGAGATCTTCGGAACGTGCGCGGAGTGCGCGAGCGCGAAGGGCTGACGGTCCGGGGGCGTGCCCCCGGACCCCCCTTCCTCAGCCCTTCGGCTCCTGAGCCGCTTCCACCGCGCCGCCGAACCGCCGGTCCCGCTGGGCGTACTCCAGGCAGGCCCGCCACAGGTCGCGGCGGTCGAAGTCCGGCCAGAGCACGTCCTGGAAGACCATTTCGGCGTAGGCGCTCTGCCAGATCAGGTAGTTGGACGTGCGCTGCTCACCGCTGGGGCGGACGAAGAGGTCGACGTCCGGCATGTCCGGGTAGTAGATGTACTTCGCGAACGTCTTCTCATTGACCTTCGACGGGTCCAGCTTCCCGGCCGCGACGTCCTGCGCGAGGCGCTGCGCGGCGTCGGCGATCTCGGCCCGGCCACCGTAGTTGACGCAGAAGTACAACGTCATCCTGTCGTTGTCCTTCGTCTGCTCCTGGGCGACCTGGAGCTCCTGGACGACGGACTTCCACAGCTTGGGCATGCGCCCCACCCAGCGGATGCGGATGCCCAGTTCGTCCATCTCGTCACGGCGGCGGCGGATGACGTCCCGGTTGAAGTTCATCAGGAACTTCACTTCCTCCGGGGACCGCTTCCAGTTCTCGGTGGAGAACGCGTACAGCGAGAGGTTCTTGACGCCCATCTCGATGCAGCCCTTGAGGACGTCCATGACGACACCCTCGCCGACCTTGTGGCCCTCGGTGCGCGGGAGGCCGCGTTCCTTGGCCCAGCGGCCGTTGCCGTCCATCACGACGGCGATGTGCTTGGGCACCAGCTCGCCGGGGATCTTCGGGGGCGTGGCTCCGGAGGGGTGCGGCTCCGGGGTCTTGTAGTCGCGCCGGTTACGGCCGCCGAGCATCCCGCGTACTGCCATGAACTGTCTCGCTCCCTCTGCCTGATCTGCCTGTGTCACTTCTCTACGTACCTCAGTGAGCGCAGTCCGCGCTCCAGATGCCAGTGCAGATAGGCGGACACCAGTCCGCTCCCCTCCCTGGCATGACGCGCCTCGCACGCGTCCGCAGTCTCCCAGTCGCCGGTGAGCAGCGCGCTCAACAGGGTGACGGCCTCAGCCGAGGGTACGACGCTGCCGGGTACCCGGCAGTCCCCGCATATGACGCCGCCCGCCGCGACGGAGAAGAACCGGTTCGGTCCGGGCATTCCGCACTTCGCGCAGTCCTCGAAGCTGGGTGCGTAGCCGTTGACGGCGAGCGACCGCAGCAGGAAGGCGTCGAGGATGAGATGCGGCTCGTGTTCGCCGCGGGCGAGGGTGCGCAGTCCCCCGACGAGCAGCAGGTACTGCTGGACCGCGGGCTCGCCCTCGTGGTCGGTGAACCGCTCGGCGGTCTCCAGCATCGCGGTGCCCGCGGTGTAGCGGGCGTAGTCGGTGACGATGCCGCCGCCGTACGGGGCGATCGTCTCGCTCTGGGTGCAGAGCGGCAGGCCGCGGCCGACCAGCTCGCTGCCCCGGGCGAAGAACTGCACGTCCACGTGGGAGAAGGGTTCCAGCCGTGCCCCGAACTTGGACTTCGTGCGCCGCACGCCGCGGGCGACGGCCCGCACCCGGCCGTGGCCGCGGGTCAGGATCGTGATGATCCGGTCGGCCTCGCCCAGCTTCTGCGTGCGCAGCACCACGCCGTCGTCCCGGAACAAGCTCATGCGTCCATTGTCCGGTACGGGGACGGCTCATCGGGCCCGCCCCCGGGCAGGGGCCGCCTACTCCCCGTCCGGCCCGCCCGCGGCAGGTACGACCAGGCCCGATCCGTACGCGACGATCACCAGCTGGGCCCGGTCGCGGGCGCCGACCTTGCCCATGATCCGACTGACATGGGTCTTCGCGGTGAGCGGGCTGAGGCCGAGGGTCTGTGCGATCTCCGCGTTGTTCAACCCCCCGCCCGACCAGGCGGAGCACCTGGCGCTCCCGTTCGGACAGGCGGTCCGGGCCGCCGGGCGCTCCCGCGGGCGGGGTACGGGGGGTCCGCCGATGCCGAGCGAGGCGCCCCACACGGCGACGACGGCGACGACGAGCCGGCCCGCCAGCGGGCCGACGAGCGCGATCGCGGCGACCCACAGGGCGAGGACCGCCCAGGGCAGCACGCGCCGCCCGTTGCGCGGCCGTGAACGCGTACCGCTCGATTCCGATGCGGCCCTCATGACGGGCCCCCTTCCGCCGGGTGTCTGGATTCCTGTCCAGACTTCCGGCGGAAAGCGGCCGATACGTCGTACCCGGGGCCGAGTTCGCGGCTACTGCCGCAGTGGGCCCGCGGGTCCGATTACTCCCGCGGGAGTACGCGCCCGATCCGGACGGGGCCGTTCAGGAGGGGGTGCGCGCGGCCGCCGCGAGCAGTCGGGCGGTGTCCTCGGCGCAGAGCTGCAGCGCTCCGCCGACCGTGGTCAGCACCTCGCGCTCAGCCTGCCCGTACGGGCCGTCGGCGAGCGCGATCCTGGCTCCCTGCAGCAGGATCGATTCGCGTCCGGCGGGGGCCAGGTGCGGGGCGAGGGGTTCCAGTGCCTCGTGCAGTTCGATGGCGAGGGCCGCGCCGCACGCCTCGGCCGCCGGGTCGAAGGCGGCGCCGTGGCCGATGTCGGCGGCGAGGACCTCGACGACGGTGGAGAGCTGTTCCTCCGTGCAGTCGTCGAATCCGGCGTCGCGCACGAGGGTGGCCGCGGCCTCCAGGGCCGTGCGGGAGGCGGTGCCGCCGGCCGCGAGGACGCCGAGCGCGACCGTGTGCACGGCGTCCCGCAGCATCGCGGAGAACCGGGTGGTGGTGGGGTGGTCCAGCACGTCGGTGTCGAACCGGTCCCGGCAGGCGGCGCATTCGACGACCGGTCCCGTGGTGCCGCGCCGCACCATCGGCACGCCGAGCACCGCGAAACGGCGACGGCCGGTGAGCCGGCGGTAGTTGCGGTCGCCGCCGCAGCCGGGGCAGAAGAACTCCCCGTCACCGACGGTGTCCCAGATGGTGCGGATGCCGCAGATACGCAGCTTCATGGCGCGTTGTCCCAGGGCTGACCGCACGTCGCACACCTCCGTAACTCCCCCGTGACCCCAAGGGCACGGGAGGTGCCGCTCCGGCAACATTGCCGTGTCGACGTGATGTTAACCACAGTCACGATGTGGCGTCAGTACCTCGGTCGTCACAACCGCCGGAGATGGCCGAACCCCGCCCCCCGGGTGCGGGTGGACGGGGTCCTCGGCCGTGCGGCTTCATGCCCTTTCGGGCACCGGGTCAGCGGGTGGCGCGGTTGACGGCGGAGACGACCGCCTTCAGCGAGGCACGCGTGGTGTTGGCGTCGATGCCGATGCCCCACAGGACCCTGCCGTCGATCGCGCACTCGATGTACGAGGCGGCCTGGGAGCTGGCGCCCTCGCTCATGGTGTGCTCGGTGTAGTCCAGCAGACGGGCATCGATGCCGATGGCCTGCAGCGCTTCGAAGAACGCGGAGATCGGGCCGTTTCCGGTACCGGTCAGCACGGTGTCCGCGCCGTCCACGGTCGCCTCGACGGTGATGGTGTCCCGGCCGTCGGAGCCGGTCGTTGTCTGGCCGGAGCGGATCTGTACGCGCCCCCACTGAGCCGCGGCGTCGTCCGGGTTCGGCAGGTACTCGTCCTGGAACGTGGACCAGATCTGCGCCGGCGTGACCTCGCCGCCCTCGGCGTCCGTCTTGGCCTGAATGATCCGGGAGAACTCGATCTGCATCCGGCGCGGCAGGTCCAGCTTGTGGTCGTTCTTCAGGACATAGGCGATTCCGCCCTTGCCGGACTGCGAGTTGACCCGGATGACGGCCTCGTAGCTGCGGCCGACGTCCTTCGGGTCGATCGGCAGGTACGGCACCGCCCACTCGATGTCGTCGACCGTCGTGCCCCGGGCGGCCGCGTCGGCCTCCATGGCGTCGAAGCCCTTCTTGATGGCGTCCTGGTGGGAGCCGGAGAAGGCGGTGTAGACCAGGTCGCCCGCGTAGGGGTGGCGCGGGTGGACCTCCATCTGGTTGCAGTACTCGCTGGTGCGGCGGATCTCGTCGATCTGCGAGAAGTCGATCTGCGGGTCGACGCCCTGCGAGAACAGGTTCATGCCCAGGGTGACCAGGTCGACGTTGCCGGTGCGCTCGCCCTGGCCGAACAGGCAGCCCTCGATCCGGTCCGCACCGGCCATGATGGCCAGTTCGGCGGCGGCGACGGCGGTGCCGCGGTCGTTGTGCGGGTGGACGGACAGGCAGACGAACTCGCGGCGCGACAGGTTGCGCGACATCCACTCGAACCGGTCCGCGTGCGTGGAGGGGGTCGAACGCTCCACGGTGGCGGGCAGGTTGAGGATGATCTCGCGGCCCTCCTCCGGCTGCCAGACGTCACAGACCGCCTCGCAGACCTCCAGGGCGAAGTCCAGTTCGGTGTCGGTGAAGATCTCGGGGCTGTACTGGTAGCCGAAGATCGTCTCCGGGCCCAGCAGCTTCTCCGCGTACTCCATGACCAGCCGGGTGCCGTCCACCGCGATCTGCTTGATGTCGTCCTTCGAGCCGCGGAAGACGACCCGGCGGAAGGTGGGCGCCGTCGCGTTGTACAGGTGCACGGTCGCGCGGTGGGCGCCGACGAGGGACTCCACGGTCCGCTCGATCAGGTCCTCGCGGGCCTGCGTCAGGACGGAGATCGTCACGTCCTCGGGGATCGCACCCTCTTCGATGATGGAGCGGACGAACGCGAAGTCGGTCTCGCCGGAGGACGGGAACCCGACCTCGATCTCCTTGTAGCCCATGCGTACGAGCAGATCGAACATCTCGCGCTTGCGGGCCGGCGACATCGGGTCGATCAGGGCCTGGTTGCCGTCGCGCAGATCGGTGGAGAGCCAGCGGGGCGCGACGGTGATCCGGTTGTCCGGCCAGGTGCGGTCGGGGATCTCGACGGCCTCGTACCGGCCGTACTTGTGGATCGGCATGCCGGACGGCTTCTGCAGCTGAGTGGCGTTGGTGATCGGCGTGGGACGTCCGACGGCGTTCCCGGCGGGCGTCTGAGCGGGATGTGCGGCGGTCATGGCGTACGGCTCCTCGGGGTCCAACCAATGGGACGGCCGACTGTGTCGCTGCAGCACCAGACTCCGCGGGGAGGGGGTCGGCCTACGACTACAGGCCCTCGCCGCGGCAGCTAAGAAGAAGCAGCCCGAAACGCATGATGCGACGAGACTAACCGAGAGACGCCTGATGCGTCCGTCCCGTATCAGTATGCGGGACCGGGCGCCGGAAACGCCCAGGAGTGATCGATCACTCCATTTCGTCAATCCTGGTCGCAACCAGTGACATGTCCGTCACCCGGTGCCACAGTCGGCTGTATGCAGCCTCAGTCTCAGCACGGGTTCCGCCCCGTCTTCTGCACCATCGTGCCGCCCCATGTCCTCGACAAGCTGTCGCAGTCCGACGACCCCGACCTCGCGGGCCCCGCCCGCCGCACCCTGGAGAGCGACGCCGCCCGCCGCACCCGCCGCCAGATGGCCACGGTCGTCACCGTGCCCGCCACCCCCGCGTCCGGCCAGGAGGCGTCCGACAAGCCCGACCGGACGCTGTACGACTGCCGTCACCGCACCCTGCTGCCCGGCACCAAGGTCCGCTCCGAGGGCCAGGAGCCGACGAAGGACGCGAGCGTCAACCGCGCGTACGCGGGACTCGGCGCCACCTTCGAACTGCTGCTCAAGGCGTACGGCCGCCGTTCGATCGACGGCAACGGGCTCCCGCTGATCGGTTCCGTGCACTACGACGAGAAGTACAACAACGCCTTCTTCGACGGCGAGCAGATGGTCTTCGGCGACGGGGACGGGAAGATCTTCCTGGACTTCACCGTCGCCATCGACGTGATCGCCCACGAGCTGACGCACGGCCTGACCCAGTACACCGCCAATCTGAGCTACTACGGCCAGTCCGGCGCGCTCAACGAATCGATGTCCGACGTCTTCGGCTCCCTGGTCAAGCAGTACTCGCTGGGCCAGAGCGCCGACCGGGCCGACTGGCTGATCGGCGCCGGACTGCTGGCCCCCGGTGTCCGGGGCGAGGCGTTGCGTTCGATGAAGGCACCGGGAACGGCGTACGACGACGACGTGCTCGGCAAGGACCCGCAGCCCGCGTCCATGGAGGACTACATCCACACCGGCGAGGACAACGGCGGAGTGCACCTCAATTCCGGCATCCCGAACCGGGCGTTCTGTCTCCTGGCGACGGCGCTCGGCGGCAACGCGTGGGAACGCGCCGGCCAGCTCTGGTTCGATGTGCTCACAGGTGGTCGACTGGCCGTGGACGCGGACTTCGCGTCCTTCGCCCGGCTGACCGTGGCCGCGGCCCGCAGCCGCTTCGGAGAGGGCGACGAGACGGAGGCCGTCCTGAAGGCATGGTCGGAGGTGGGCGTACCGACCGCGTAGGGCATGTTCCGGCCCGTCCGGTGATGGAGGAGACCGCATGCGGATTCAGGTCAGCAGGACCGGCGGCTTCGCCGGCATCGCGCGCCATGGCGAGGTCGACACCGCCGGTCGGGCCGACGCCGCGGAGTGGGAGGCACTGGCCCGCTCGGCGCTCGTCTCGGGCCACGACACCCCGCCCGGCGGCGTCCCGGACGGCTTCCGGTACCGGATCACGGTCGGTGACCGGACCGTCCACTGCGCGGACCCCCGGCTGACCGACGCCCAGCGCGCACTGATCTCACGCGTCCTGAAGGAGGGCGCGTGAGAGGGGCGCGCGCCCCGGCCGCGGCAAGAGCCGCGCATGCGCCCGAGCCGCTGCCGGAGACCCGGCGTGTCCCCGACCCGGGTCAGAACCCGAGCTTGCGCAGCTGCTTCGGGTCGCGCTGCCAGTCCTTGGCCACCTTCACGTGCAGGTCCAGGAAGACCGGCGTGCCGAGCAGTGCCTCGATGTGCTTGCGCGACTTCGTGCCGACGTCCTTCAGCCGCTTGCCCTTCGGGCCGATGATGATGCCCTTCTGGCTGGGGCGCTCGATGTAGACGTTGGCATGGATGTCGAGCAGCGGCTTGTCAGCCGGCCGGTCCTCGCGCGGCAGCATCTCCTCGACGACGACCGCGATGGAGTGCGGCAGCTCGTCCCGCACTCCTTCGAGCGCGGCCTCGCGGATCAGCTCCGCGACCATGACCATCTCGGGCTCGTCGGTGAGGTCGCCCTCCGGGTAGAGCGGCGGGCCCTCGGGCAGCAGCGGGGCGATCAGGTCGGCCAGCAGGTCCACCTGGCCGGCCCCTCTCCCGCCACCGCCCTTGTTCGAGGAACTGCGTCCCGCCTCCTGCTCCGCCTTCACCGCGGAGACGGGGATGATCTCGGCCCACTCGAAGCCGAGCTCCTCGCCGAGGCGGGAGACGGCGAGCAGCTGTTCGGCGAGCTGCTTGGAGTCGACCAGGTCGGTCTTGGTGATGACGGCGATCTTCGGGGTCTTCTTGATGCCCGCGAGTTCCTTGACGATGTACTTGTCGCCGGGGCCCAGTTTCTGGTCGGCCGGCAGGCAGAAGCCGATGACGTCGACCTCGGCCCACGTGGTGCGCACGACGTCGTTGAGACGCTCGCCGAGCAGGGTGCGCGGCTTGTGGAGGCCCGGGGTGTCGACCAGGATCAGCTGCGCGTCCTCGCGGTGCACGATGCCGCGCACGGTGTGCCGGGTGGTCTGGGGCCGGTTGGAGGTGATCGCCACCTTCTGGCCGACCAGAGCGTTCGTGAGGGTGGACTTGCCCGCGTTGGGGCGGCCCACGAAGCAGGCGAAACCGGCCCGGTGCGGGGCGTTGTTCGCAGCCTGCTGTGCAGCGGCTTCTGTGTCAGGTCGAACGCTCATGGCGCCCATTGTCCCCGATCCCGGCGGCCCCGCCGTACCAAGGGGCGCGCCGGGGCCTGTCGCGCGTCGTCTCAGGCCGTGCCGGTACGGCTGCGACGGGCCCGGATCCACAGCCCCACGCCTGCGCCGACGATCACCAGCAGGACCCCGGCCATCAGCCAGGGCAGGGCGAAGTACCCGACGGCGGCGGACTCGCGGGTGTCGCGGGCGCTCGCGGTCACCTCGATCTCGCCCCATTCCAGCTGGGGCGCGTCCGCCCACTGCTCGGTCAGCCGGACCTGCTGGCGGGGCAGCAGCTCGGAGGGGATCTTCTTCAGGTCGCGGGCGAGCAGGGTGCGGCCGAAGAGGCCCTCGGCCCTGAGGGCGACCTTGGGGTTGAGGGTCACGTTGCCCCGGTTGTGGAGCGTGTACGAGATCACGGCCCGGCTCTTCCCGGTGCCCGGGACCAGCGGCTGGGTGTGCTCGACCTTCACGTCGTCGACGGAGAGCGCGGGCATGGTCGGTCCGTTCACCCGCAGATAGATCCGGGCACCGACCGCCTTGCGGATGCCGACGGCGACCGCTCCCGCGTCGGCGGGGTCGACACGTTCGTCGAGGGCGACGAGGGCGCCGGGGTGGTCGCCCGGCTCGGCGTCCTCGGGAACGGTGATGGTGACCGGCACGGTGACCGAGCCGTGCGGCCGAACCGTGACCCGGTCGCGGCCGGTCCTGGCCCAGGCGCCGACCGAGCGCTGTCTCTCGTTCTGCGCACGGACGGCGAAGCCCCCGTCGCGCGGGGTGTTGTAGGCGTCGGCCGCGTACAGCCGGAAGGTCTGCGGCCGGTCCGTCTTGTTGGTGACGGTGACCCGGTCGTCGAGCGTGGTGCCGGGGTCGGCGGAGAGGTAGAAGTACGGGCGCTGACCGGCCCGGGCGATGGCCGGGTAGACCGACCAGCTGCCGTTGTCCGCGGCGTGGGCCGCGGGGGCGCCGAACAGCAGCAGGGCGCCGGCCAGGAGGAGTACGGACAGCTTGCGCACGGTGCGGGACCCCCGGGTGGTCGTGTCGTCGGTGGTCCGGGCGGGTGCGCGCCCGGTCCACCGGATCGGTCGGGGCTGCTCGGTCACGTGAGCGTGAGGGTGAGCACGCCGGAGTACGCGCCGGGGGCGGTGTACGCCGGTACGTTCAGCGCGAGCCGGGCGTCGACGGTGAACTCGCCGCCGGTGAAGGTCCCGTTCGGCGTGGACGCCAGCGTGGCGCCCGCGCTGCCGACCGGCCCCTGGGAACCGGCCGCACAGGTGCTGGGACTTCCGGCCTTCGTCGCGCAGACCGGGGTCCAGCCGAGTTCGGACGCCCCGATCGTGGCGCCGCCGGGGCCCTTGAAGTCGGTGACCTTTCCGGTCAGGGACCAGCCGGCGGGACCGCCGCGGTAGTCCTCGACCGTCACCGTCTGCAGGGAGCCCCGGGAGGCACCGCCCCGGCCGAAGTCGACCGCCGACATCTCGACCGTGTCCCCGGCCTGGACCATGGACAGCGTGCCCGCCTTCACGGTCGAGTCGAGCCGCTGGCTGCCGTCCGGGATCCCGCCGCCGCCCCCGGTGACGGTGTAGGCCTGCGGGCCCGCGCCCTTGGCCGCGTCCCAGCCGCCGCCCTCGTAGGCCACGATGCCGGTGGTCGCCGGATCGTTGACGGTGAGCCGGCCGCTGAAGCCGCCGGAGCCGTCCGCCTTGACGGTGGCCGTGTCGGCGGTCTGGTTGTCCCCGGCCCGGCCCGCCAGCGTGACGTCCGCGCCCGCGGTGAACTTCGACCCGGTCACGGTGACCGCGTCGCCCGCCTTGCCGGACGCCGCCCCGAGCCGGATGGCACGCTCGTTGACCTGGCCGCCGCCGTCCGTCGCGAGGATCGTCTCGGAGACGGGGGCGGGCGGATCCGTCACCGTGCAGGGGGTGTCCAGCTCCATGATGTAGCTGGTGTGGATGTTGTAGTCACCGGGCGACAGCGTGATCTGTCCGGGCGCCGTGACCGTGAACGTGCCGGTCATCGAGAACGACGGGAAGTCGCCCTTGCCGGGTACCGGGGCGTTCTTCTTCGGGCCCGCGACGGTGATGCTCGCGGACTGCGCGCCGCCGACGGTGACCTTGCCGGTCGGCGTCATGATGTCGGCGGGCAGGGCCAGATCGACCGGGTTGCCCGCGGCGGGCTCGACGACGGTGTACGTGACCGTGACGGTGTCACCCACCATGGGTGCGGCGTTGTCGACGGTGATCTCGGCCTTGGTCGGCCCGTCGATCGGGGGGATGCCCGCGATGGCCGGCGGGATGCAGTGGGTGGGGAAGTCCACCGGCACGGAGGCCGTCACCATGGCCTGCGCGGGGCCCGCGAGTCCCCCGCCCCCGGCCACGACGAGCGCACCCACGCCCAGCGCGGCGCCCCAGCGACGGCCGCGCCCGGAACGTCTTCGCGCGCCGGATCTTCGCATGCTGATGCTTCGAACGGTCGGACGCATGGAGCCCCCTCCTGCCGGATGCGGCGCAGCGGCTCTTCTGCGCCGACAGGGGGCCCATTGACGACTCCGGCCGAAAAGAAGTCAATGGAAGCGAAACGCACCGACTGATGGACCATCAGATGGTGTCAAGATCCGCATTTCTCCCACCTGGTGTGCGAACGCCCCGCGCCGGTGGGGTGCGGGGCGTTCGTACACCGTGTGCGGATCCTGTCGCCGTCAGCCCGCCGTCACGCTGACCCGCAGCGCGCCGTCGGGCCCGGCGAGCAGGACCGGGGTGTCCGGGCCGCCCAGGTCCCGTACCGCGGCGCGGTCCGCGTCCGACAGGGTCTGCGCCTCGGAGACGACCGCGGCCGCCTCCAGCGACGTGGCGCCGCTGGCCACGGCCATCGCCACGGCGGTCTGCAGGGCGCTGAGCTTCAGCGACTCCAGTCGGACGGTGCCCGCGACGTACGTCCGTCCGGTCTCGTCCCGTACGGCCGCGCCCTCCGGCACGCCGTTGCGGGCGCGGGCGCTGCGCGCCAGCGTGACGATCTTGCGGTCCTCGGGGCCGAGGTCGGTGCTCTCAGTCATGTGCCGAGCATACGAACCGGACGGACGGGTACGGTCCGCGGGCACCGGTGGCGCGCGGCCACCCCGGCACCGGGCGTCCGCGGAGCAGTCCGGGCACGCCGTCCGGAACCGAGCGACGACCTGCGGTGCGATCGCGTGCCGGTGCGGCGGCCGGTACCGGTGGACCGCTGCAATGACACGCGCTCACCGGACGCCTCCTGTCACCGCGAAGTCCCCTTGTCCGACCGAGGCACGGTCCGCGATCCCGTGTATGGCAAGGTGTGCACGACTCACGCCGACCGGGCTTCGCGGAAGAGTCCGGCCCGCGGCGGGCACAAGGACCCTGCAGCAGCGCCCGGGAAGTCACCTGCCGGACGGGAGCGTGCCGTCCGGTTCACGCCCAACCTTTCAGGAGTGTCGCCCGTGAACGGAAAGCGTCGCCGGCTGCTGTTGGCCGCCCTCAGCCCCATGCTCGATCCCCAGGAGCAGGTCGAGGTGGCGACCATCGTGAACCTGAGTTCTGTCTCTGTGCGCCGGACGGCGGCATTCGCGGCGGCCTCGGCGATCGCGAGCGGTGGCATGGCCGTGATCCCGGTGCCGACCCCGATGTATCTGGCAATGACCGACCGTCGCATCTTCATCTTCCGGGCGAACCCGACGTTCGCTCGGCCGGAGGAACACCTGATGACGATTCCGCGCGCCGGCCTCGTCCGTTCGGAGGTCAAGGAACGCATACTCAACTCGTCCTTCGTCATCTCCTCACCGGAAGGCGAGCAGGGTCTGAAGATCGTCTTCCCGCTGATCAGCCGCACGGACCGGAACGCGATGGCGGTCGCCCTGCCCCTGGCACGCTGACTGCCCCCTCACGAGTGAACAGAGGCGTCAGGAACCGGGGAACAGGTTCGCCGTCTCCTACGCCCGGTCCAGTCGCAGCCGTTCCGCCTTCGGCAGGCCCGCCACCACCAGGTCGTAGGAGTCCTCGACGAGCTCACGGAGCACCCGGTCCGGCACCCCGGAGACCGTCACCGTGTTCCAGTGCCGCTTGTTCATGTGCCAGCCCGGCACCACCGCGTCGTACTCCTCGCGAAGTCGCACCGCCTCGTCCGGATCGCACTTGAGGTTCACCGTCAGCGGGCGTGCGTCCAGCGTGCTGAGCGCGAACATCTTGCCGAGCACCTTGAAGACGGACGCCTCCGGCCCGAACGGGAACTCCTCGACGCTCGCGTTGAACTCCAGGCAGAACGCCCTCAGCTGTTGCGGAGTCACCCTTCCTCCACCCCCTCCGGCTCCACGGGCTCCACCAGCACCGTGACAATCTTGTTCCGGCGGCCCGCCGGGGACTCCGCGGTCAGCCGGATCCGGCGGCCGTCGGGCAGGTCGACCGGCGAGGACGCACCGGCGATCGGAACCCGTCCGAGCGCCTTCGCGAGAAGACCGCCGACCGTCTCCACGTCCTCGTCGTCGAACTCGTCGAGGCCGAACAACTCCCCCAGGTCGCCGATGTCGAGGCGGGCGGTCACCCGGAAGCAGCCGTTCTCCAGCTCCTGGACCGGCGGGAGTTCACGGTCGTACTCGTCGGTGATCTCGCCGACGATCTCTTCGAGGATGTCCTCGATGGTGACGATGCCCGCGGTGCCGCCGTACTCGTCGATCACGACGGCGACGTGGCTGCGCTCCTGCTGCATCTCGCGCAGGAGATCGCCGGCGTTCTTCGTGTCGGGCACGAACGCCGCCGGACGCATCGCCGTGGAGACCAGATCGGCCTCCGACTCCCTGTTGATGTGCGTCTTGCGGACCAGGTCCTTGAGATACACGATGCCGACGATGTCGTCCTCGTTCTCCCCGGTGACCGGGATCCGCGAGAAACCGGAGCGCAGCGCCAGGGTCAGCGCCTGCCGGATCGTCTTGTAACGCTCGATGCAGACCAGGTCGGTCCGAGGCACCATGACCTCGCGCACGAGCGTGTCACCGAGCTCGAAGACGGAGTGCACCATGCGGCGCTCCTCGTCCTCGATCAGCGACTCCGCCTCGGCGAGGTCGACCAGTGCCCGCAGTTCGGCCTCGCTGGCGAACGGTCCCTTGCGAAACCCCTTGCCGGGCGTCAACGCGTTGCCGATGAGGATCAGCAGCTGCGGGATCGGGCCCATGACCCTGGCCAGCGGCACCAGCACGTAGGCGGCGGCGGTGGCCGTGTTCAGCGGGTGCTGGCGGCCGATGGTGCGCGGCGACACGCCGATGGCGACATAGGAGACGAGGACCATCACGGCCATCGCGACGGCCAGCGCCTCCCAGGTCTGCGGGAACTCCTTCAGGCAGGCGTACGTGACGAGCACACCGGCCGACATCTCGCAGGCGACCCGCACCAGCAGGGCGACATTGAGATACCGGGTCGGATCGGCCGCGACCTGTTCGAGCTTCCGACTGCCGCGCCGCCCGGAGCGGACGGCCTCGGCGGCCCGGAAGCTGGACACGCGGGCGATGCCCGCCTCCGCGCAGGCCGCCAGCCAGCCGCCGACGACCAGCAGAACGGCACCGAGGACGAGGGGGACGCTCACGAGACGGTGGGGGCGGGCGAGGGGCCGGTCAGGCCTCGCTCGGCGCGCCAGCCGTCCACGATCGCGGCCTGGAGGCCGAACATCTCGGCCTTCTCGTCCGGCTCCTCGTGGTCGTACCCGAGGAGATGCAGCACTCCGTGGACGGTGAGGAGCTGGAGCTCCTCGTCCATGGAGTGCCGGGTCTCCGCGTCCTCGCCCTGCTTCTTGGCGACCTCCGGGCAGAGCACGATGTCACCGAGGAGCCCCTGCGGGGGCTCCTCGTCGTCCTTGGACGGCGGACGGAGTTCGTCCATCGGGAAGGACATGACATCCGTCGGCCCCGGCAGGTCCATCCACTGGATGTGGAGCTGCTCCATGGCGTCGGTGTCCACCACGATCACCGAGAGTTCGGAGAGCGGGTGGATCCGCATCCTTGCCAGCGCGTAGCGGGCGATGTCGAGGATCGCCTGCTCGTCGACCTCGGTTCCGGACTCGTTGTTGACGTCGATCGACATGGTGCGCTGCGACTACTTCCCGTTGTGGCTGTCTCGGTTGTCGTACTTCTCGTACGCGTCGACGATACGGCCGACCAGCTTGTGCCGGACGACATCCTGGGAGGTGAGCCTGGAGAAGTGGACGTCCTCGACGCCGTCCAGGATTTCCTGGACCTGACGCAGACCGCTCTTGGTCCCGTTCGGCAGGTCGACCTGGGTGACGTCACCGGTGATGACGATCTTCGAATCGAAGCCGAGCCGGGTCAGGAACATCTTCATCTGCTCGGCGCTGGTGTTCTGGGCCTCGTCGAGGATGATGAACGCGTCGTTGAGCGTGCGGCCACGCATATAGGCCAGCGGCGCGACCTCGATCGTGCCCGCCGCCATCAGCCGCGGGATCGAGTCGGGGTCGAGCATGTCGTGCAGGGCGTCGTAGAGCGGACGCAGATACGGGTCGATCTTCTCGTAGAGCGTGCCCGGCAGGAAGCCGAGACGCTCGCCCGCCTCGACGGCGGGCCGGGTCAGGATGATCCGGTTGACCTGCTTGGACTGCAGGGCCTGGACCGCCTTCGCCATGGCGAGATAGGTCTTGCCGGTGCCCGCGGGGCCGATGCCGAAGACGACCGTGTGCTTGTCGATCGCGTCGACGTACCGCTTCTGGTTGAGGGTCTTGGGACGGATGGTGCGACCGCGGCTGGAGAGGATGTTCTGGGTGAGCACCTCGGCCGGCGTCTCCTGGCCGTCCCCGTCGCCGCTCTCACTCGCCCTGAGCATGGCGATCGAGCGTTCCACTGCGTCCTCCGTCATCGGCTGACCGGTGCGGAGCACCAGCATCATCTCGTCGAACAGGCGCTGGATCAGGGCGACTTCCGTCGCGTCTCCGGCGGCGCTGACCTCGTTTCCCCGGACATGGATGTCGGCCGCCGGGAAGGCCGTTTCGATCACGCGCAGCAGGGCGTCACCGGAGCCCAGGACGGTCACCATCGGATGCTTGGCCGGAACGGTGAACTGGGCTCGCGCCTGCCCCGGCGCCAGGGTCTGGGCTGTGGGTGTCTGAGTCATGGGCCGGCTCTGTGGCCTGCACATACCTCCTGTTGCAGGGTTCTCGCCGATCGACAACCTCTGGATTACCAAGCGTACGACTCCGCACCGACAACACCGAGGGCTTTTTCGCACAGGGCTGCGAACACCACTGCCCCGTTCAGGCCGGACGGCGGAAGCCGATCGTCGGGACGGCCCGGCGCAGCGGCCACGGCCGGGCGGCCGCGGGCAGCAGTTCCTCCAGGAACGCGTACCGCTGGAGCGCCGCGGGGTCCTGGTCCGCGAAGGTGCGCACCTGCTGCCACCAGGCGGCGATCTCCTCCCAGTCCGGTGCCGACAGCGAACCGCCGAACTCCTGCACCGAGAGCGCCGCGGTCAGTCCGGCGAAGGCCAGCCGATCGGCCAGCGGCCAGTCCGCCAGGGTGCCGGTGACGAAGCCTGCGACGAAGACGTCGCCCGCCCCGGTCGGGTCCAGCGCCTCGACCTCGATGGCGGGCACCTCGGCGCTCGCCCCGGTCGCCGCGTCCACCGCGTACGCGCCCTCCGAGCCCAGGGTGACCACGGCGAGCGGCACCCGTTCGGCCAGGGCGTGGGCGGCGGCGCGCGGGCAGTCGGTGCGGGTGTAGCGCATCGCCTCCTCGGCGTTGGGCAGGAACGCCTCGCAGTGCTCCAGGTCGGCCAGGGCGCCCAGGTCCCAGCGGCCGGTCTCGTCCCAGCCGACGTCGGCGAAGATCCGGGCACCGTTCCCGGCCGCCTTGGCGACCCAGGGCTCGCTGCGCCCGGGGACGAGCGAGGCGATGGCGGCACGCGCGCGGGGCGGACAGCGCGGGAAGGCGGACTCCTCGGCCGGGAGCACGACGCCGGGGGCTCTTTCGGGTCCCGGGGCCTCGTGGCCGTGCGAGACCATCGTCCGTTCGCCCTCGTACGCCATGGAGACGGTCACCGGTGAGTGCCAGCCGGGGACGGTGTGCGACATGGACAGGTCGATGCCCTCGCCCTGCTCCAGGGCGTCCCAGCAGTACTCCCCGTAGTGGTCGTCGCCGAACGCCGCGGCCAGTGAGGTGTGCAGGCCCAGCCGGGCGAGCGCGGTGGCCATGTTGGCGACCCCACCGGGGCTGGAGCCCATGCCGCGCGCCCAGGACTCGGTACCGCGCACCGGGGCGCTGTCCAGGCCGGTGAAGATGATGTCGAGGAAGACCGTGCCGGTGAGGAAGACGTCGCAGTCCGGGTCCTGCGGGGCACGCAGCCCGTCCAGTGGGTCGATGGCTGGAATGTCCGTGCTCACCTTGCGCTCCCCGGTCGTGGCAGATGCGGCCAGTGTGCCCGATCCGCTCCTGTATCCGGAGGGTCCGCGCCGCCCCCTCCCGGGGGCCCGCACCGACTCCGCATCCCAACGCGCTGACCTGCACAAACATGGGCGGCTACCCGGGCATCCGAAGCGCAAACGCATATGTGATTCAGATCACATCAGGGCGGCTTTCGGTGGGCTGGACGCAGTTGATACAAATTGGCCCGCGAGCCCCGTTGGCGGCAGTTGCCGACGCGTGCACCGTCTCCCCCTGTATGTCCCGCATTGCCCTCCCCTGCCTTCTCTGCCTCCTTCGGCATGTCTTCAGGAACGCCCATGTCCTCGCGCCCTCGCGCCGCGTGGCCCCTGGTCGCCGTGTTCACCGCCGGTTACCTCGCCGCCTATCTGCTCCCCACCATCGTCGGGCGGCTCTCCGTCCATCTCGGCCTCAGTACCGCCCAGGCAGGTCTGGTGGGCAGCGCCCTGCTGCTGAGCTCGGCGACGGCCGGATTCACGCTGGCGGGCCGGGTCGAGACGTACGGGCCACGACGCCCGGCACGGATCGGGCTGGTGCTGGCCATGGCGGGATACGGCTGCGCCGCGCTGGCGGGCTCCGTGCCGCTGGTGGTCATGGGCGCAATGATCGGCGGCTTCGGCTCCGGTACGGCCACCGCCGTGGCCGCGGCGGGCATCGCGGCCCAGCGCGATCCGCACCGGACCTCGTCGCTCGGCCTGCTGAGCGTCTCCGCGACGGCGGGCGCCCTCTATCTGACGATCCCGCACCTCGGCGGCGGCCACCGCCTGCCGTTCGCCTCGATCGCCCTGGTCGCCCTGCTCGTCTGGCCCGCCACCGCACGGCTCGGCGGCCCCGCGCCCGCCGGTCCCGCGGCCCCCGTCGTCGGCCGGCTGCCGCACCGGCGCTCCGGTCTGGTGCTGGCGGGCGGCATGCTCGTCTGGTCCATGGCGCAGAACGCGCTGTGGGGTGTCAGCAGCCGGATCGGCGTGGTCCAGGCCGGTCTCTCCGAGGTCACCATCGGCGCCGTGTTCGCCGCCGCGCTCGGTGCGGGCCTGCTCGGCGTGATGGGCGCCGGAGTGCTGGGCGCCCGGCTCGGCCGGGCGGTGCCGATCGGCCTGGGCACCGTGATCATCGCGGCGAGCATCGTGCTCAGCTCGTCCGCCGGGAGTCTCGGTTCGTTCGCGACCGGCGAGATCCTGTGGAACACGGTCTACCCGGTGGTCCTGTCGTACCTGATCGGGCTGGCCGCTTCCCTGGACGTGCGCGGCCGATGGGCCGTGCTCGCGGGTTCCGCCTCATCCGTCGGGGTGGCCTGCGGACCGGTCCTCGGCAGTGTGCTGTCCGAGCAGGCCGGCTACCCGGTCATGGGACTGATCCTCGGCACCGTCACGCTCCTGGTCGCGGCCCCGGTCACGGCCGTCGCCCTGCACACCGGTGGCCGGCCGCTGGTGCCCGGATCGGTGCGGCGCAGGGGCGGTGCCCCGGCCGCGCTGCTCGCCGTCACCACCGGAGCGGTGCCCGGCGCCGTGCCCAAGCTGGGTGCGCCCGAGCAGGCCGTCACGGAGATCAGCCTGCCCGCGCTGCGCCGCAGGCGCCCGGTCCGGAACGCGTTCCGGACGGCCGGCCCGTCGGGCGGTGCCGGTCAGTCGAACTCGTACGCCTCGACCTCGGCGAGATAGCGCGCCCTGCGATCCTCGTCGTGGTCGAGGAAGGCCGCTTCGAAGGAGTTGCGGGCCAAGGTGCGCAGCTGCTCGTGGTCCAGACCGAGCGCCTCGTGCACGGCGTGGAAGGTGTCCCCGACGTAGCCGCCGAAGTAGGCGGGGTCGTCGGAGTTCACCGTGCACAGCAGTCCGGCGGCCATCATGGCCCGCAGCGGATGCTCCTCCAGCGTGTCGATGGCGCGCAGCCGTACGTTGGACAGCGGGCACAGGGTGAGCGGCACCCGGTCGGCGACGAGCCGTCCCACCAGGTCCGCGTCCTCCATGCAGCGCAGCCCGTGGTCGATCCGCTCGACCCCGAGGACGTCCAGGGCCTCGCGGATGTACTCGGGCGGGCCCTCCTCACCGGCATGGGCGACCTTGCGCAGCCCGAGCGCCCCGGCCGCCTCGTACACCTCGCGGAACTTGACGGGCGGATGCCCGACCTCCGCCGAGTCCAGGCCGACCGCACTGATCCGGTGCAGATACGGCTTCGCGGCCTCCAGGGTCCCGAGCGCCGACTCGGCGGACTGGTCGCGCAGGAAGCACATGATCAGCTGGGTGGAGATGCCGTGCTTCTCCTCGCTGCGGTCCAGCGCCCGGCCGAGCCCCTCGACGACGGTGCCGATCGGGACGCCGCGGGCGGTGTGGGCCTGCGGGTCGAAGAAGATCTCCGCGTGCCGGACGCCCTGGGCCGCGGCGCGGGTGAGATACGCGTCGGCGAGCTGCTCGAAGTCCTCCTCGGTCCGGAGCACCGCCATCAGGGCGTAGTACAGATCGAGGAAGGTCTGCAGATCGTCGAAGAGATAGGCGGTGCGCAGCTCTTCGGTGTCCGCGTACGGCAGCGTCACGCCGTTGCGTTCGGCCAGCGCGAAGGCCAGCTCGGGTTCGAGGGTGCCTTCGATGTGGAGGTGGAGTTCGGCTTTGGGGAGGTGCACGGGTCTTTCACGCTCACAGAGGGTGGTGCTGATGTGTTCGCGGGTGCCGGTGGACACCCGTGTTCAAAGGTGGCGGGGCAGCCGCCCTGTTCAGAGGCGCCGGGTGGGCACGGGAACCCGGCCGAGGTCGCGGGCGACGGTCAGTTCGCCCTCGAACCCCGCGGCGCGGGCCTGCGACTCGAAGACGGCCGGGTCGTCGTAGCGCTGCGAGAAGTGGGTCAGCACGAGGTGCCGTACGCCCGCGTCCCGGGCCACCCGGCCCGCCTGGCCGGCGGTCAGATGGCCGTGGTCGGTGGCGAGTCGTTCGTCCTCGTCGAGGAAGGTCGACTCGATGACCAGCAGATCGCATCCCTCGGCCAGCACGTGCACGCCCTCGCAGAGCCTCGTGTCCATGATGAACGCGAACCGCTGGCCGCGCCTGCGCTCGGAGACGTCGTCGAGCGCGACACCGCCGAGAGAGCCCTCGCGCTGGATCCGGCCCACGTCGGGCCCCTTGATGCCGTGCTCGGCGAGCCTTGCGGGCAGCATGCGGCGTCTGTCGGGTTCGACCAGCCGGTAGCCGTACGACTCGACGGGGTGCGAGAGCCGGTGGCTGCTGAGCGTGTACGCGTCCGTGGCCGCGAGCACCCCGTCGGCCGCGACCGGGGCCTCGGTCAGCTCGACGGACTCGCGGTAGGCGGTCGCGTAACGCAGCCGCTCGAAGAAGTGCTGTCCGCTCGCCGGGTAGTGCGCGGTGACCGGGTGCGGGACCTGGTCGAGGTTGATCCGCTGGATCACCCCGGCCAGGCCGAGCGAGTGGTCGCCGTGGAAGTGCGTGACGCAGATCCGGTCGATGTCGTGCGCGGCGACGCCGGCCCGCAGCATCTGGCGCTGGGTCCCCTCACCCGGGTCGAAGAGGATGCCCTCGCCGTCCCAGCGCAGCAGATAGCCGTTGTGGTTGCGGTGTCTGGTCGGGACCTGGCTGGCGGTGCCGAGGACCACGAGTTCGCGTACGGACACGGTGTGCGATCGGCCGTTCTAGCCGGGAGGCCACTGCAGTCCGCGGCCGCCCAGGACATGGGCGTGCGCGTGGAAGACGGTCTGGCCGGCACCGGAGCCGGTGTTGAAGACGACCCGGTAGCCGGTGTCCACGATCTTCTCGTCGGCGGCCACGTGTCCGGCCTCGCGCAGTACGTCGGCGGCGATGGCCGGCTCGGCCGCGGCGAGGGCGGCGGCGTCCGGGTGGTGGACGCGGGGGATGACGAGCACGTGGGTGGGGGCCTGGGGGTTTATGTCCCGGAAGGCGACGGTGGTGTCGGTCTCCCGGACGATGGTCGCCGGGATGTCACCCGAGACGATCTTGCAGAACAGGCAGTCGGGCTGCGGTTCTCCCGCCATGGGGTCGGCTCCTCGGTCGGTGGTGATCGTTGTACGGCATGGTATCGGGGCGCCGGCGGCGGGCTCGTTCCCCGTACCGGGAGGGGGCGAGCGGGCCGACCGGCCGACCGCGGGCGCACCCGCCCCCTCCCTCGTCCACCCCCTACATCCCCGGCGGCTCCGGCGCCCGCTTCGCCGGCGTTTCCGCCAGCGACGCCAGCGCGATCCGGATCGCCTCGTCCAGTTGCGGATCGCGGCCCGCCGCGTGGTCCTGCGGCGTCACCACGACCTCGACATCGGGATCGACCCCGTGGTTCTCCACGCCCCAGCCGTAACCCTCGAACCAGAACGCGTACTTGGGCTGAGTGACCGACGTCCCGTCGACGAGCTTGTAGCGGCTGTCGATGCCGACCACCCCGCCCCAGGTACGCGTACCCACCACCGGCCCGATGCGCAGCGCCTTGATCGCGGCGTTCACGATGTCGCCGTCCGAGCCGGAGAACTCGTCGGCGACGGCCACCACGGGTCCGCGCGGCGCGTCCTCCGGGTAGCTGTACGGTCGCATCCCGCGCGGCATGTCCCAGCCGACGATGCGCCGGGCGAGCTTCTCCACGATCAGCTGCGAGGTGTGGCCGCCGCGGTTCTCGCGGACGTCCACGACCAGCCCCTCGCGGGCCACTTCGAGGCGCAGATCGCGGTGGAGCTGGGCCCAGCCCGAGCCGACCATGTCGGGCACGTGGAGGTAGCCGAGACGTCCGCCGGAGTGCTCGTGGACGTAGGCCCGGCGGTCGGCGACCCACGCGTGGTAGCGCAGCGCCTCCTCGTCGGCGACCGGTACGACGACGACATGGCGCGGGTAGCCGCCGTCCACCGGCGACACGGTCAGCTCGACCGGCTTGTCGGCCGAACCGGTGAGCAGCGGTCCGGGTCCGGTCACCGGGTCGACCGGCTGCCCGTCGACGGCGAGGATCGTGTCCCCGACACGCACCGCCACGCCGGGTGCGGTCAGCGGCGACCGGGCCGCCGGATCGGAGGTCTCGGAGGGCAGGATGCGGTCGATGCGCCAACCGCCCTCCTCGGTGCGGGAGATGTCCGCACCGAGCTGCCCCTGCCGGGTCGATTCGTCACGCCATCCGCCGGGCGGCGTCACATAGGCGTGCGAGGTGCCGAGTTCTCCCTGCACCTCCCACAGCAGGTCCACCAGGTCGTCGTGGGTCGCGACGCGCTCCAGCACCGGGCGGTAGCGGTCCAGCACTCCGTCCCAGTCGACGCCGCCCATGTCGGGACGCCAGAAGTTGTCCCGCATGATGCGCCCGGCCTCGTCGTACATCTGACGCCACTCGGCGGCCGGGTCGAGGATCCGGCGGATCCGGGAGAGATCGACGGTGACGCTGCTGTCGCCGTCGTGGTCGTCGTCCCCGGCCGGTACGCGGGTGTCGGACGGCACGACTCGCAGCTTGCCCCGGGTCCGCAGAACGATCCGCTTGCCGTCGCCGCTGACCTCGAAACCGCCGACGTCCGAGGCGATTTCCTCGCAGCGCAGCTTCTCCAGGTCGTACCGTTCCAGGACGGTCTCGGGCCGCCGGGAGTCGGGGGTGGCACCGCTCGTACCGAGCACCCCGGTCACCGGATGGTTCAGCCACAGCAGCCCGTCCCTGGCCGCCCGCAGCGTGGAGTAGCTGGCGGCCTCGACGGGCAGCGGCACGATCCGCTCGGCGAGTCCTTCGAGGTCGATCCGGGTGACGGGCAGCGCGGTCGGGTTGTCCTCGCCGTCGCCGCCCTTCTCCTTCTCGGTCGGGCGGCCGTGGCGCTGCGGCCCGAACGGGGAGGGCGTGGTGGCGGCGAGCGTCAGCAGATGCGGACGGCAGGCGCCGATGAAGGCCAGGTCGAAGACGTGGGCGTCGTAGACCGGGTCGAAGGACCGCTCGGACAGGAACGCGAGGTGCTTGCCGTCGGTGGTGAACGCGGGGGCGAAGTCCCGGAAACGCAGCGGGGTGGCCTCGGCGACGGACAGATCCGCGAGGTGCGCGAGCTTGAGCTGTCTGAGCGGATCGGGTCCGGGGTGCGACCAGGCCAGCCAGGAGGAGTCCGGCGAGAAGACGAGCCCGGAGACGTCGCCGTGCTCGCTGCGGTCCACCTCGTGGACCTCACCGCTCTCCCGCTCGACGATCAGCACCCGTCCGTCGTGCGCGGCGACGGCGAACCGGCTGCCGTCCGGTGCCGCGGCCAGGTCGAGGACCCTGCCGATACGGCCCGCGGCGAGGCGACGCGGTACGGCACCCGGTGCGGTGCCCGTGGCGGGGGCGCACTCCAGGGCGTCGTCGCCCTCGGCGTCGGTGACCCAGACGGCGTGCTGGTCGCCGTCCGCCTGGAAGGCGCGGGGCATCCGGGCCCGTACCCCCGGTTCCACGGCGAGCGCGCGGGCCGGGCCCTCGCGGTGGGTGACCCAGTGGACGGCACCGCGCGTCCCGACGGCACTGCCGCGTCCCGTACGGTCCGGGGACGCGGAGTCGAGGTGGCTGCCCGCGTGCACGGGGTGCGGCTGGAGGTCGGCGCGCTGGCCGCCGAGCCGGATGTCGAGGCGGCGGGGCTCGGCTCCTTCCAGGTCGTCCAGCAGCCAGAGTTCACCGGCCGAGGCATAGCAGACGCGGGTGCCGTCGGTGGTCGCGTGACGGGCGTAGAAGCCTTCGACGCCGCTGTGGCGGCGCAGGTCCGAACCGTCGGGGAGCGAGGAGTAGAGCGCACCGACCCCTTCGTGGTCGGAGAGGAACGCGACCCGTTCCGACGTGCGCGACTCCGGTCGGTCGGCGAAGGCCCCGCCGCCCACCCACATCGGGGCTTCGATGTTCCCGTCGAGGTCCTCGTGCAGCCGTACGAACTCCGCCGGGCCGTCGCTCGCGCCCTCTGCCGCGATCCACAACTTGCCCGCGGTGCCGCCCCGGTAGCGCTTCCAGGTGGCGGCCTCGCGCCCCATCGTGGCCGAGAGCAGCAGGATCCGTCCGCCGGGCCCGTACGCGAGGGAGCCGACCGGCCCGTACGGCAGGGTCCGCGCGGGACCGCCGTCGACCGGGACGGCCCTGGCCCAGCTGCGCCGCATCGACGCCTGCCCCTGGGCGCTGATGACCAGTACGTCGCCCTCGGGCGTCCAGCCGCGGACGGAGGTCCGGGCGTCGCCCCAGTACGTGAGCCGCTCGGAGGGGCCGCCGTCCACCGGCGCGATGTGAACCTCCGGGGCCCCGTCCCGGGTGGACGTCCAGGCGACCCGGGTTCCGTCGGGAGATATCCGTGGGTTGGTGACCGGTCGGTTGTCGGCGCTGGCACGCCAGGCGCGGCCGCCGTCCAGCGGCGCCAGCCAGACATCGTCCTCGGCGGTGAAGGCGATCACATCACCCTGGACATGGGGGTATCGGAGGTAGGCAGGCTGCGTCACACCGATCACCCTAGGCCGCGGGCGTGCTCCGCGGAACCGAGTTGGCCGGACTCCGCCGGGCGGCCGGACGGCGGGCGCGATCACTTGCCCCGGGGCGCCTCGGTCACCGTGACCGTCACGGTGACCGTCGGCCGGGCGCCGCCGTTGCCGCCGCCGAGGGGCGGGTTCACGGCAACGGCCGACGGGGCGGCGTTGCAGTCGCCGAGCACATCTGCCCGGAAAACGACCTTCCCGGCAGCCTTCCCGGTCAGATCCCCGCGCACGCAACGCTCGTCGAGCGCCTGGGTCACCTGGCCTGCGATCGTGATGGCCTTGCCCTGGCCGGTCCTCCCGGTGCAGTCGACGTCCGCGATCCGGCGCGCGGAGGCGGAGGGCGACGCGATCTTGATCCGGTCCCCCACCACGTCGGCCGTGCAGCTGAGCCACTGGACATCGACCCCGTTGCGCTCCAGGGCGCTGGTGCCGGTCCGGTCGGTGGTCACGGCGATGGATGCGGAGTTCAACTCGCCCGCGGGTTCACAGGCCACGACACCTGCGACCGCCGCGCCCGCGAGTGCGGACGCGGCCAGAAAGCGACGGATACTTCCCTGACCCCATGCCCTTGATGTCCCCATACGGGCAGCTTCCCACCGTTCCCCCGCGGGGCGGTAGACGGCTTGCGGACACATCAGGGGCGGCTCCGGCGCACGAAAGGGGGCTTGGACGGGTCGGTCTCACGACCAGCGGCCGGTGCGCCCCAGCAGCAGTGCCGTTGCCGCCGTACCGGCCGTCGAGGTGCGCAGGACGCTCGTGCCGAGCCGGCAGATCCGGGCGCCCGCCGCGGCGAAGGCCTCCAGTTCGTCCGGTGAGACCCCGCCCTCGGGGCCGACGACCAGCACGATCTCGCCCTGGGTGGGGAGTTGGGCGGTGGCCAGCGGCTCGCTGTCGTACCCCCGCTCCTCGTGCAGGACGGCGGCGAAGTCCGCCGTGGCCACGAGCGCGGCGACCTGTCTGGTCGTCAGTGCGTCCGCGACCTCGGGAAAGCGGACCCGGCGCGACTGCTTGCCCGCCTCCCGGGCGGTGTTGCGCCATTTCGCCAGGGACTTGAGGCCGCGGTCGCCCTTCCACTGCGTGATGCAGCGCGATGCCTGCCAGGGCACGATCGCGTCGACACCGGTCTCCGTCATCGTCTCGACGGCGACCTCGCCGCGGTCGCCCTTGGGCAGGGCCTGGACGACGGTGACACGGGGTGCGGGCCGGGGCTCCTCGTGGACGGCGACCAGGTCGGTGACCACGAGCCGGTCCTTTCCCTCGGCGGCCCTGACGACGCCCTCCGTCCAACGGCCGTGGCCGTCCGTCAGCACGACGTCCTCACCCGCGCGCAGCCGCTTCACCGACACGGCGTGGCGGCCCTCGGCCCCTTCCAGGACGAACTCGGGCCCGTCGGGAACCTGTTCGACGACGAAGACCGGTGCGGTCACTGCGTACTCCCTGTGCTCACTGCCGTCCGTGCGGCGTCCAGTTCTTCGGCGAGCAGGCCGACCAGCCGGCCGGCCGGCAGCTCGCGTGCCATCCGATGCCCCTGCCCCGCCCATAGCGCCATGCCCTGGGCGTCCCCGGCCCTGGCCGCCGCCTTGCGCAGGCCGGCGGTCAGATGGTGGACCTGCGGGTAGGCGGCCGGGGCGTACGGACCGTGCTCACGCATGAAACGGTTGACCAGGCCCCGGGCCGGGCGACCGGAGAACGCCCGGGTCAGGGCGGTCCGTACGAACAGCGGATTGGTCAGTGCCTGCTTGTGCAGCAGATGCGCCCCGGACTCGGGGCAGACGAGGAAGGCCGTGCCGAGCTGCGCCGCCTCCGCGCCCGCGGCGAGCACCGCGGCGATCTGCGATCCGCGCATCAGCCCGCCCGTGGCGATGATCGGCACCTGTACCGTCTCGCGGACCTGGGCCACCAGGGAGAGCAGTCCTATCCCCGTGCCGTCGGTCTGCGGGTCGTCCCGGTGGGTGGACTGGTGGCCGCCCGCCTCCATGCCCTGGACGCAGACCGCGTCGGCACCCGCCCACTGCGCGGCCTGGGCCTCCTCGGGCGTGGTGACCGTCACCACCGTGCAGGTGCCGACTCCGGCGAACGCGTCGAGGGTGTCGCGGGTCGGGCAGCCGAAGGTGAAGGAGACGGCCGGGACCGGGTCCTCCAGGAGGATGGCGAGTTTCGCCTCGTAGCCGTCGTCGCCGCCGCCGGAGTCCGGGTCGCCGAGCGGGGTCTCGTACCACGCGGCCTCACCGGCGAGCTGGTGCCGGTACACCTCGACGGCGCTCGGGTCGGCGAGCCCCGGCTGCGGCATGAAGAGGTTGACGCCGAAGGGCTGACCGGTCAGCCCGCGCAGCTGCTTGATCTCGTTGTACATGCCGTCCGCGGTCTTGTACCCGGCGGCGAGGAAACCCAGCCCGCCCGCCTCGGCGACGGCGGCGACGAGCTGCGGACAGGACGCCCCACCCGCCATCGGGGCCTGCACGATCGGATACCGGCAGAGATCGGTCAACACGGATGACATGACCGCATCGTGTCACGTCCCGCACGCCTCGGCGTGCGCGGCCTGCGGTCCATTTTGCCCTTAAACGCCGGACGGGCCCGGTGAGCGAGCCCGTCCGGCGGTCAGGAACGGTGTGCGGGGACCGTCAGCGGCCGTTGAAGGCGTCCTTCAGCCGGGAGAAGAGCCCCTGCTGTCCGGGCTGGAACTGGCCGGTGGGCCGCTCCTCTCCGCGCATCTTCGCCAGGTCCCGCAACAGTCGTTCCTGCTCCGGATCCAGCTTCGTCGGGGTCATCACCTCGACGTGCACGATCAGATCGCCGCGCCCGCCGCCCCGCAGATGCGTGATGCCGCGTCCGTGCAACGGGACGGACTGGCCGGACTGGGTGCCGGGTCTGATGTCGACCTCCTCCAGTCCGTCGAGCGTCTCCAGCGGCACCTTGGTGCCGAGCGCGCCCGCCGTCATGGGGATGGTGACCGTGCAGTGCAGATCGTCGCCGCGGCGCTGGAACACCGGGTGCGGCAGCTCGTGGATCTCCACGTAGAGATCGCCGGCCGGGCCGCCGCCGGGGCCGACCTCGCCCTCGCCCGCGAGCTGGATGCGCGTGCCGTTGTCGACACCTGCGGGGATCTTCACGGTGAGTGTGCGCCGCGAGCGGATGCGGCCGTCGCCGGCACACTCCGGGCAGGGGGTCGGCACGACCGTGCCGAAGCCCTGGCACTGCGGGCAGGGCCGCGAGGTCATGACCTGGCCCAGGAAGGACCGGGTGACCTGGGAGACCTCACCGCGGCCGCGACACATGTCACAGGTCTGGGCGGAGGTGCCGGGCGCGGCGCCCTCGCCGTTGCAGGTCGCGCAGACGACGGCCGTGTCGACCTGGATGTCCTTGGTGGTGCCGAACGCGGCCTCTGCCAGGTCGATCTCCAGCCGGATCATCGCGTCCTGACCGCGCCGGGTGCGCGAACGGGGTCCGCGCTGCGACGACGTGCCGAAGAACGCGTCCATGATGTCGGAGAAGTTGCCGAAGCCGCCCTGTCCGAATCCGCCCGCGCCACCGCCGCCGGAGGCGGACAGCGGGTCGCCGCCGAGGTCGTAGACCTGCTTCTTCTGCGGGTCCGACAGCACCTCGTAGGCGGCGTTGATCTCCTTGAACCGCTCCTGGGTCTTCGGATCGGGGTTCACATCCGGATGCAGCTCACGGGCGAGCCGCCGGAATGCCTTCTTGATCTCGTCCTGAGATGCGTCGCGGCGTACGCCGAGTACGGCGTAGTAGTCCGTGGCCACTTACGACTCCGCCAGGATCTGTCCGACGTAACGTGCCACTGCGCGTACCGCTCCCATCGTTCCGGGGTAGTCCATGCGGGTCGGTCCGACCACGCCGAGTTTGGCGACTGCCTCGTCGCCCGAACCGTAGCCGACCGCGACGACGGACGTGGAGTTGAGGCCCTCGTGGGCGTTCTCGTGCCCGATCCGTACGGTCATGCCCGAGTCCTTGGCCTCGCCGAGCAGCTTCAGCAGCACGACCTGCTCCTCCAATGCCTCCAGCACCGGCCGGATCATCACGGGGAAGTCGTGCCCGAACCGGGTGAGGTTGGAGGTGCCGCCGATCATCAGCCGCTCCTCCGTCTCCTCGACGAGGGTTTCGAGCAGGGTGGAGAGCACGGTGGACACGGTTCCCCGGTCCTCGCTCTCGAAGGATTCCGGCAGGTCCTGCACCAGCTGCGGGACGTCCGTGAAGCGGCGCCCGACGACCCGGCTGTTGAGCCGGGCCCGCAGATCGGCGAGAGAGGTCTCACCGAACGGAGCGGGGCAGTCGATCATGCGCTGTTCGACCCGGCCGGTGTCCGTGATCAGCACGAGCATCAGCCGGGCGGACGCCAGCGAGAGCAGTTCCACATGCCGCACCGTGGACCGGGTCAGCGAGGGGTACTGCACGATGGCGACCTGCCGGGTCAGCTGCGCGAGCAGCCGAACGGTGCGGCCCACGACGTCGTCGAGGTCGACAGCGCCGTCGAGGAAGTTGTGAATGGCGCGACGTTCCGGCGACGAGAGGGGCTTGACGCCCGCGAGCTTGTCGACGAAGAGCCGGTAGCCCTTGTCCGTCGGGATGCGTCCCGCGCTGGTGTGGGGCTGGGCGATGAAGCCCTCGTCCTCCAGCACCGCCATGTCGTTGCGGACGGTGGCCGGGGAGACCCCCAGCTTGTGCCGTTCGGTGAGCGCCTTGGAGCCGACGGGCTCCTCGGTGCCGACATAGTCCTGGACGATGGCGCGCAGCACTTCGAGTCTGCGTTCGCTGAGCATCGCGCACACCTCCAGCTGTGTTTCCTCGGTGGTTCTCGGGCCGTTCCTGTTTCTTTCCCAGGAATCCTCCTGGCACTCTGTCGATGTGAGTGCCAGCAACCCCCCGGCCAGTGTACGGCGGACGAGTGGGGGCCTAGCAAGGGCGACCGGCCACCCTGCCGCGATACCGTGCAGGTCTTTTGCGGATAGCGTCGCGGTATGAACGCCTCTTGGGAAGAGTTCGGCTGGGAGCGACTCGGTCACGGAGTGGGCCGGCGGCGGCTTCCCGGGTGGGATGCGACGGTCGCGCTGGTGGCCGGAACGGACGGCGCGCTGCTCTACGACACCGGATCGACGCTCCGCGAGGGGGCACAGGTGCGGGCCCAGGCACAGGCCCTGCTGGGTCGGAGGGTGACGCATATCGCACTCAGCCACCCCCATTTCGACCATGTGCTCGGCACCGCGGCCTTCTCCGGCGCCGAGGTGTACGGAGCGGTCGGCATGGCCGGTCTCCTGGAGCGCGGGGCGGACGAGCTGTGCTCCGACGCGGTGCGCCACGGGGTGCCCGAGCACGACGCGGTGGAGGCCGCCGGTGTGCTGGTGGCGCCTCAACACGAGGTGTGCGGCGAGTGGACCCTCGATCTGGGCGGCGGCCGTCAGGTGCTGCTGGTGAACATGGGCCCCGCCCACAGCGGCCAGGATCTGGTGGCCCTCGTCCCCGGCTCCCCGACGGTGGTGCTCTGCGGCGACCTGGTCGAGGAGTCCGGCGAACCGCAGGCGGGCCCGGACGCGGCGCCTTCCCGTTGGCCGGCCGCGCTGGACCGGCTGCTGGCGCTCGGCGGCGAGGACGCGGTGTACGTCCCGGGACACGGGGCGGTGGTGGACGCGGCGTTCGTCAGGGCCCAGCGCGACCGGCTGGCCGCCCTCTTCGGCGTGTCGTGAGGTGTTGTCGTCCTATCGTCGTCCGATGCGCAGCTACCAGCCGGACCTGACCCCGCCGTGGAAGAGGTCCGCCCCCGTTCCCGAGGTCCCCGCCGAGCCCGATCTGGTCGTGGAGGAGGTCTCCACCGGATTCTGCGGTGCGGTGATCCGCTGCGAGAAGACGGCCCAGGGGCCGACCGTGACCCTGGAGGACCGTTTCGGCAAGCACCGGGTGTTCCCGATGGAGCCGCGCGGCTTCCTGCTGGAGGGCCGGGTGGTCACGCTGGTACGCCCGTCGGCCGCCGGTCCCGTGCGTCCCACGCGTACGGCCTCGGGATCGGTCGCGGTCCCCGGGGCGCGCGCCCGGGTGGCGCGGGCGGGCCGGATCTATGTGGAGGGACGCCACGACGCGGAACTGGTCGAACGGGTCTGGGGCGACGACCTGCGGATCGAGGGCGTGGTCGTCGAGTACCTGGAGGGCATCGACGACCTCCCGGCCATCGTGCGCGAGTTCTCGCCCGGCCCGGACGCCAGGCTCGGCGTCCTGGTCGACCACCTGGTCCCCGGCTCCAAGGAGTCCAGGATCGCGGACCTGGTCTCTGACGCGGACGTCCTGGTGGTCGGCCACCCCTACATCGACGTGTGGGAGGCGGTGAAGCCGTCGTCCGTGGGCATTCCGGCATGGCCGGTGGTGCCGCGCGGCCAGGACTGGAAGACGGGCGTGTGCCGCTCGCTGGGCTGGCCGGAGAACACGGGGGCGGCCTGGCAGCGGATCCTTTCCACGGTGCGCTCGTACCGGGACCTGGAACCGGCACTGCTGGGCTCGGTGGAGCATCTGATCGACTTCGTGACGGCGCCGCCCGAGTAGCTCCTCCGAGGGCCGGGGTCGGAGCCCGGCCCCGCTCCGCCCCTCAGTCCACCAGGTCCCGCACCACCGCGTCCGCCAGCAGCCTCCCGCGCAGGGTGAGCACCGCCCGCCCCTCCTCGTACGGCCCGCGTTCCAGCAGCCCGTCCTCCACCGCCCGCCCCGCCGCGGCCAGCCCCGCCGGTGCCAGCAGCGCCAGCGGGCAGCCGTCCACGAGCCGCAGCTCCAAAAGGATCCGCTCGACCCGGCGGTCCTCCGCGGTGAGGATCTCGCGCCCGGCGCCGGGCGACCGCCCCTCGGCCAGGGCCTGCGCGTACGCCCCCGGATGCTTGACGTTCCACCAGCGCACCCCACCGACATGGCTGTGCGCCCCGGGACCTGCGCCCCACCAGTCGGCGCCGCGCCAGTACAGCTCGTTGTGCAGGCAGCGGCCCTCGGGCGTACGGGCCCAGTTCGACACCTCGTACCAGGAGAAGCCCGCCGCGGCCATCGCCTCGTCCGCGATCAGGTAACGGTCCGCATGGGCGTCGTCATCGGTCATCGGGATCTCGCCGCGCCGGATCCGGCGGGCCAGCTGCGTCCCCTCCTCCACGATCAGCGCGTACGCCGACACATGGTCCGGCCCCGCTCCGATCGCCGCGTCCAGCGAGGCCCGCCAGTCGTCGTCGGACTCCCCGGGCGTGCCGTAGATCAGGTCGAGGTTGATGTGCTCGAAGCCCGCCTCCCGCGCCTCGGCTACGCACGCCTCGGGCCGTCCCGGCGTGTGCGTACGGTCCAGGATCTTCAGCACGTGCTGCCGCGCGCTCTGCATCCCGAACGAGATCCGGTTGAAGCCCCCCTCCCGCAGCTCGGACAGATATGCCGGACCGACGGACTCCGGATTGGCCTCGGTGGTGATCTCGGCATCGTCCGCCAGCCCGAACTCCTCGCGGATCGCTCCCAGCATCCGCACCAGGTCCGCGGCGGCCAGCAGGGTCGGCGTACCGCCGCCGACGAAGACCGTGCGGACCGGGCGCGGGTCGTCGCCGAGGACCTTGCGGGCCTGGCGGACCTCGCCGATCAGATGCGCCGCGTAGTTGTCTCGGGATGCCAGGGCGCCGCCGGAGCCGCGCAGCTCGGTGGCGGTGTACGTGTTGAAGTCGCAGTAGCCGCAGCGGGTCGCGCAGTAGGGCACATGCAGGTAGAAGCCGAGCGGCCGGGCGGCGGCGCCTTCCAGGGCATGGCGGGGCAGCGCCCCGTCGTCGGGTACGGGTTCACCAGCGGGCAGTACGGAAGGCATACCGCCCATTGTCGCTCGCCGTCCGGGAACCTCCGAGCCACGCCCGTGATCACGGAACGACGGCGCCCACGGACCGCACGGCCGCCCCCCGGCGACCGCACCGCACCGTCCCCTCGTCCTTCCCCTGCTCCCCCCTCGTCCCCTCGTTCTCGTCCTCACCCCGCCTGGAGCACCAGCAGGGCCAGATCGTCGTCGGGCGGCCGCTCGGCGAACTCGTGCACGGCCCGCTTGATCCGGTCCGCGATCCCGTCCGCCGACAGCCCGGCACAGTCGGCGAGCGCGAGGGCCAGGCCGTCCCCGTCGTCGAACATGAGCGGCCCGCAGCGCCGCTCCGTCACGCCGTCCGTGACGCACAGCAGGCTGTCGCCGGGCGCCAGGTCGAAGCTCTGGCTCTCGTACGCGACATCGTCGAAGATCCCGAGCAGCATCTGCGGCTCGGCGGCCGGGCGCACCTCTCCGTCGGGCCGCAGCAGCAGCGGCAGCGGGTGGCCCGCGCTGGCGAGGGTGCAGCGCACGCCGCCGTCGGGCAGCGGCACGAGTTCCCCGTACAGCAGGGAGAGAAAGCGGGACTGTCCGGTGTCGGCCGTCTGCTGGCCGCCGGCCGCGGCCACCATGAGCGCGGCCGCCTCGGCGGCCTCCATCGCGTCGTCGAGGAGCAGCCGGTTGAGCCGGTCGAGCACCTCGCCGACGCCGAACCCCTCACGGGCCAGCAGCCGGAGCCAGGGCCGGGCGAGGCCGGTGACGACGGCGGCTTCCGGGCCGCTGCCCTGGACGTCGCCGAGGACGAAGCACCAGCGGTCGCCGGGGCACGGGAAGATGTCGTAGAAGTCACCGCCGACGACCCCGTCGTCGCTGGGTTCGTACACCAGGGAGCTGGTGACGCCCGGTATGTCGGCGACCTTGCCGGGCAGCAGCGCGCGTTGCAGGATGCGGCTGATGGTGGCCTGCCGCGTGTAGGCGCGGGCGGCGCCCACGGCGAGGCCGACGCGGCGTACGAAGTCCTCGATCAGGGCGGTCACCTCGTCGGGGACACGTGCCAGCCCCTCCCGGCCCAGGAGCACGGCGCCGAGTGTCCGGCCGCCCGAGGTGATCCGGTAGGCGAGGGCGGACCCGGCGGCGTGTCCGGCGGATTCACCGCCGTCCTCCTCGCCGCCCGGCCAGGGCATGGAGACGGGTCCGGTGCCCACGCGTTCGGGCAGCCGGATCGGGTCCTGCTCCAGCGCCGTGCGCAGCGGGCCGGTCTCGGCCTCGTCCCGGTGCCAGACGCTGGCGAGCCGGGGGACGGCCGAAGGGCCGCCGTTCTCGGGCTCCAGCCAGACCGCGCACCAGTCGGCGAGTCTGGGCACCAGTAACTGTCCGGCCAGCGCCGCCACGATGTCCTCGTCGAGCTGGCCGGCGAGCAGGTCCGAGGCCTCGGCCAGGAACGACAGCGCGCCGCGGCCGGCCCAGTCCGCGTCGTCGCGCAGCGCCCGCCGGGCGGTGGGGGCGAGCAGCTCGGCGGCCCGCAGCCCGTGCTGGAAGCCCGGGTCGGTGGAGGATTCGGGGAACGGGTTCCAGTCGTCGACGGGGAGGCGCGCCCAGACGGTCTTGAGGCCGGTGCGGTAGGTGATGCCCCAGCGCTCGGCGAGGGTGCCGACGAGCTGGAGCCCGCGACCGTACTCGGCGGGCCCGTCGGAGGCGGTGAGGACGCCGTCCTGCGTCACGTCCGTCGTGCCGCCGTCGTCCTCCTTGCGTTCGCTGCGCACGGCACGCGCCGGGTGGTGGTCGGAGACCTCCAGCACCAGGGCAGCCGCCTCGTCCTCGGTGGTCTCCTCCAGCCGGCAGAGCAGCTCGACGTTGGTCCCGGCGTGCACGACCGCATTGGTGACGAGTTCGCTGACGACGACCTCCGCGTCATCGGCCAGGCGGTCGCTGAAGCCCACGGCCGCCGGCAGTCCGAGTGCGGTCCACTCGGTGAGAGCGGCCCGCACGAAGCGGCGGCCCGCGGAGGGCGCGAGGAGGTTTCCGGGCAGGGACGTACGGGCGACCGGTCGTGCGTCCGCCTGATCGGCGGTGGTGCCGGGACGCTGAACTATGTCCCGCTGCAAGGGAATGGGCCCCACGGTGCGGCTCCTGACCTGTTCTCGCTCTGTCTGTTCTCGTTCTGTCTGTTCTCGCTGGGCGCCGCTGACGACACCGACAGAGTGACAGATGGACCATGCCCATAAGCGACGAGTTGCCGAAGTGAGCAGAGAAAGTGAGCGGAGAGGAGCCGAGGCAGCCGCACCGTGCGACCGGTCCGCAAGGACCCGTGCTAAGCCTCGCGGGACCCCACGTACATGTCGTCGATGAGTTCCTTGTACTCACGCTCCACGACCGGCCGCTTCAGCTTCAGACTGGGCGTCAGTTCGCCGTGCTCGATGTCGAGATCGCGGGGCAGCAGCCGGAACTTCTTGATGGTCTGCCAGCGCTGCAGCCCCTCGTTGAGCCGCTTCACGTAGCCCTCGATCAGCTCGACGACCTGTGCGGAGGCCACCACTTCGGCGTACGGTTTCCCGCCCAGGCCGTTCTCGGCGGCCCAGCCGAGGATGGTCGGCTCGTCGAGCGCGATCAGGGCCGTGCAGAAGTTGCGGTCCGCGCCGTGCACCAGGATGTTGGAGACGAACGGGCAGACCGCCTTGAACCGCCCCTCGACCTCCGCCGGGGCGATGTACTTGCCGCCGGACGTCTTGATCAGGTCCTTCTTGCGGTCGGTGATCCGGAGATAGCCGTCCACGGACAGCTCTCCGATGTCGCCGGTGTGGAACCAGCCGTCCGCCTCCAGCACCTCGGCGGTCTTCTCCGGCAGCCCCTGGTAGCCCTCCATCAGGCCGGGACCGCGCAGCAGGATCTCGCCGTCGTCGGCGATCCGTACCTCGGTGCCGGGGAGGGGCTTGCCGACGGTGCCGGTCCGGTAGGCCTCGCCCGGGTTGACGAAGGAGGCGGCGCTGGTCTCGGTGAGACCGTAGCCCTCCAGGATGTGGATGCCCGCGCCCGAGAAGAAGTGGCCGATGTCGGGGGCGAGGGCCGCGGAACCGGAGATGCAGGCGCGCAGCCGCCCGCCGAAGGCCTCGCGGATCTTGGCGAAGACGAGGGTGTCGGCGACCTTGTGCTTGGCGGCGAGTGCGAACGGGACGGAGGCCGTGCCGGTGCGCCGGAAGTTGTCCTGCGAGACCACCGCGTACTCGCGGGCGATCCCGGCCGCCCACTGGAAGATCTTGTACTTGGCCCCGCCACCGGCCCGCGCCTTGGCGGCGACACCGTTGTAGACCTTCTCGAAGATGCGGGGGACGGCGGCCATGTACGTCGGCTGGACCACCGGCAGATTCTCGATGATCTTGTCGACCCGGCCGTCGACGGCGGTGACGTGGCCGACCTCGATCTGGCCCGAGGTGAGGACCTTGCCGAAGACGTGCGCGAGCGGCAGCCAGAGGTACTGGACGTCGTCCTTGTTGATCATGCCGGTCGCGACGGTGGCCTTGGCCATGTACGACCAGTTGTCGTGCGGCAGGCGCACGCCCTTGGGGCGGCCGGTGGTGCCCGAGGTGTAGATCAGCGTGGCGAGCTGGTCGGCCGTGATGGCGGCGACCCGCTCCTTGACCGCGTCGGGGTGCTTCGCCAGGCGCTCGGCACCGCGGGCCTCCAGATCGGCGAGGGTCAGGACCCAGTCCTCCGGGTCGCCCTCGGCGGGTCCGGCGCCCTCGGGGTCGATGACGACGACATGGGCGAGGTTCGGCAGCTCCGCGCGCCGCTCACGGGCCTTGGCCAGCTGGCCGGCGTTCTCGGCGATCAGCACCCGGCTCTCGGAGTCGGAGAGGATGAACGCCGACTCCTCGGCGTTGGTCGACGGGTAGATCGTGGTGGTGGCGGCGCCCGCGCACATCACACCGAGGTCGACGAGGATCCATTCCACCCGGGTTCCGGCCGCGAGCGCGACACGCTCCTCCGGTCGCACGCCCAGATCGATCAGCCCGGCCGCGACGGCGTACACCCGCTCGGCGGCCTGCGCCCAGCTCAGCGACTTCCACTCGTCGGGCCCCTCGCCGGTGGCCGCGGGGACGGGGTAGCGGTAGGCCTCCTCGTCCGGAGTGGCCGCCACGCGGTCGACGAAGAGGTTCGCCACGGAGGGCGGTCGGTTCTCGATCAAGGTCTGTGTGTCGCTCACGACATCCTCCGGGCCTGCGGCAGTGCTTCACGACCGGCTGCTGGTTGCTGCTTGTTCCTACGAGTGTTCCTGCGCGTGTTCCTGTGTACGTCCGTGTCTTCGGCTGTACGCCTGTGTTCGGTCCTGCGGTGCTCGTTCCCGCTTGTTTAACTGGCGAGTAACTACGAGGCCGTGATCAGGGTAGAGCGCCCGCGTCCGCGGCGTAAGGGGCAATGGGCCGCCGCTTCATAACGAACGGGCCCCTGTGTCGCGGCGCGGTGCGACACAGGGGCCCGTTGGGCCACCACCGGGTGGGGGCGGGGGCGGAGCCGGGGCGAAGGACCTCCTCGGCCCCGCGGTGGACGCTACTTCTTGCCCTTGCCGTCCCCGCCCGACTCGTCCGTCGACAGCACGGCGATGAAGGCCTCCTGCGGCACCTCCACATTGCCGACCATCTTCATCCGCTTCTTGCCTTCCTTCTGCTTCTCCAGCAGCTTCCGCTTACGGGAGATGTCACCGCCGTAGCACTTGGCGAGGACGTCCTTGCGGATGGCGCGGACCGTTTCGCGGGCGATGACCCGGGAGCCGATGGCCGCCTGGATCGGCACCTCGAAGTTCTGCCGCGGGATCAGCTCGCGCAGCTTGGCGACGAGCCGCACGCCGTACGCGTACGCCTTGTCCTTGTGCGTGACCGCGGAGAACGCGTCGACCTTGTCGCCGTGCAGCAGGATGTCGACCTTGACGAGCTGGGCGGACTGCTCGCCGGTGGGCTCGTAGTCGAGGGAGGCGTAACCCCGCGTCTTGGACTTCAGCTGGTCGAAGAAGTCGAAGACGATCTCGGCGAGCGGCAGGGTGTAGCGGATCTCGACCCGGTCCTCGGACAGGTAGTCCATGCCGAGCAGCGTGCCGCGCCGGTTCTGGCAGAGCTCCATGATCGCGCCGATGAACTCGCTGGGGGCCAGGACCGTGGCGCGCACGACGGGCTCGTGCACCTTGTCGATCTTGCCTTCGGGGAATTCGCTCGGGTTGGTGACGGTGTGCTCGGTGCCGTCCTCCATCTCGACGCGGTAGACCACGTTGGGGGCGGTGGCGATGAGTTCGAGGCCGAACTCGCGCTCCAGCCGTTCGCGGATCACGTCGAGGTGGAGCAGGCCGAGGAAGCCGACGCGGAAGCCGAACCCGAGCGCGGCGGAGGTCTCCGGTTCGTACACCAGCGCGGCGTCGTTGAGCTGGAGCTTGTCGAGCGCCTCGCGCAGGTCCGGGTAGTCCGAGCCGTCCAGCGGGTACAGGCCCGAGAACACCATCGGCTTGGGGTCCTTGTAGCCGCCCAGCGCCTCGGTCGCGCCCTTGCTCAGGGAGGTGATGGTGTCACCGACCTTGGACTGCCGGACGTCCTTCACCCCGGTGATGAGGTAGCCCACCTCACCCACACCGAGGCCGTCGGCCGGGGTCATCTCCGGGGAGGAGACACCGATCTCCAGCAGCTCGTGGGTGGCGCCCGTCGACATCATCCTGATGCGCTCGCGCTTGTTGAGCTGGCCGTCGACGACACGGACGTACGTGACGACGCCGCGGTAGGAGTCGTAGACCGAGTCGAAGATCATCGCGCGGGCGGGGGCGTCGGCCTTGCCGACCGGGGCCGGGACGTCCTTCACCACACGGTCGAGCAGCGCTTCCACACCGAGGCCGGTCTTCGCCGAGACCTTGAGCACGTCCTCCGGCTGGCAGCCGATGAGGTTGGCCAGTTCCTCGGAGAACTTCTCCGGCTGCGCGGCAGGCAGGTCGATCTTGTTGAGGACCGGGACGATGGTGAGGTCGTTCTCCATCGCCAGGTAGAGGTTGGCCAGCGTCTGGGCCTCGATGCCCTGCGCGGCGTCGACCAGCAGGATCGTGCCCTCGCAGGCGGCGAGCGAACGGGAGACCTCGTAGGTGAAGTCCACGTGGCCCGGGGTGTCGATCATGTTGAGGACATGGGTGCGGCCCTGGTCCTCACCCGTCTCGGGCGCCCAGGGCAGTCGAACCGCCTGGGACTTGATGGTGATGCCGCGCTCGCGCTCGATGTCCATCCGGTCGAGGTACTGGGCGCGCATCTGCCGCTGGTCGACCACGCCCGTCAGCTGAAGCATCCGGTCGGCAAGGGTCGACTTGCCGTGGTCGATGTGCGCGATGATGCAGAAGTTACGGATCAGCGCCGGGTCGGTACGGCTCGGCTCGGGCACGTTGGTAGGAGTCGCGGGCACGCAGGGTCCTGATTCTTGAGACGCCGAACGCCGTGTCTCGGGTCGATGTCGGTTCGGTCGGATCGATACGTAGCCTCCATCGTCCCATGGTTGTGGGGCGGAGACCGGTTTGGGCCGGTCGGAGCCGTGCTGGTACCGTTGACAGCTGTGCCTCGCGACCCTCCCGGGCCGTGGGGCGCACATCGAAGATCCAACGAACCTGAAAAGGCTCTTTTCGTGGCGAACATCAAGTCCCAGATCAAGCGGAACAAGACGAACGAGAAGGCGCGCCTGCGCAACAAGGCCGTCAAGTCCTCGCTCAAGACCGCTATCCGCAAGGCCCGTGAGGCTGCCGCCGCCGGTGACGTCGAGAAGGCCACCACGGCCGCTCGCGACGCCTCCCGCGCGCTCGACAAGGCCGTCTCGAAGGGTGTCATCCACAAGAACGCCGCCGCCAACAAGAAGTCGGCGCTGGCCTCCAAGGTTGCCTCCCTCCAGGGCTGAGCTCTTCTGATGTAACCGCCGGAACGGACCAGCGGGCCCTCTCTCCCGCCCCTGCCCGGCCCCCGCGCCGCACACCGAACCTGCGTTCGCCACGCGGGTGCGGCGCACCAAGCGTGAACCGAAGGCCCCGATCTCCGCTCTCCCCCAGAGCGAGGCCGGGGCCTTCGGCGTACGGGGTCCCGGCCCGATCCGCCCGCCATGGATCAGTGGGCGGAGTGGACCACCGAGTCCGTCCGTACGGCACCGAGCGACGCCGGCCCGTGCCGGTCGACCCCGTGCCGGTCGACCCCGTGCCGGTCGACCCCGTGCCGGTCGACCCCGTGCCGGTCGACCGGGACGGCCGCGTCAGCCGGGCCGACACCCGGCCTTCGACGGACGACGACAGTTCGTCGACGCGGCCTACCGCCCCGACCGGGCCGCCCGCGCCACCGCGACCACGGCCTTCTCCAACGCGTACTCGGGGTCGTCACCGCCGCCCTTGACGCCCGCGTCCGCATCGGCGACCGCCCGGAGCGCCACCGCCACGCCGTCCGGCGTCCAGCCGCGCATCTGCTGGCGCACGCGGTCGATCTTCCACGGAGGCATGCCCAGCTCACGCGCGAGGTCGGCGGGCCGGCCCCCGCGCGCCGAGGACAGCTTGCCGATCGCGCGTACGCCCTGCGCCAGCGCGCTGGTGATCAGTACGGGCGCCACTCCGGTCGACAGCGACCAGCGCAAGGCCTCCAGCGCCTCCGCCGCCCGGCCCTCCACCGCCCGGTCGGCGACCGTGAAGCTCGAAGCCTCCGCACGGCCCGTGTAGTAACGGGCCACGACCGCCTCGTCGATCGTGCCCTCGACATCCGCGACGAGCTGCGAGGCGGCGCTCGCCAGCTCCCGCAGATCGCTGCCGATGGAGTCGACCAGCGCCTGGCACGCCTCGGGGGTCGCCGAGCGCCCCAGCACCCGGAACTCCGACCGTACGAAAGAGAGCCGCTCGGCCGGCTTGGTCGTCCTCGGACACGCGACCTCCCGAGCCCCGGCCTTGCGGGCCGCGTCCAGCAGCCCCTTGCCCTTGGCGCCGCCGGCATGCAGCAGCACGAGAGTGATCTCCTCGACCGGGTCGCCCAGGTACGCCTTGACGTCCTTGACCGTGTCGGCGGAGAGGTCCTGCGCGTTGCGCACGATCACCACTTTGCGCTCGGCGAAGAGCGACGGGCTCGTCAGCTCGGCGAGGGTGCCGGGCTGGAGCTGGTCGGAGGTGAGGTCGCGGACGTCCGTGTCGGGATCGGAGGCGCGGGCCGCCGCCACCACCTGTTGCACGGCACGGTCGAGGAGCAGGTCCTCCTGTCCCACGGCGAGCGTGACGGGGGCGAGCGGGTCGTCGGTGGAATTCCTTCTGGTGGCCATCGCCGTCCAGCATCCCATGGGGCACCGACAGCCATCGGGGCCCGTGCCCGACCCGTCTCGCGCGGGAGCCTTCCGCGGCGCCCGGGGAACTCGAACGATTGTTGGGCGCCCGGCGCCACCCTTCCGACGAGACCACGTCGGCCGGACCGCACGGTGTACGCCGTACGGGAGAATGGGCAGGTGAGCGATGTGAGACATGTGCTGGTGCTGCCCGACCGCGAGGCCGCGGAGGAGGTGGCCGGAGAACTCGCCGACCGTTTCGGGGTGCCCGAGGAGCCCCAACTCGTACGCGATGCGCTGGCCGGCGAGGACGATGCCGAGGACGCCCAGTGGCTGGTGGTCGTGGAGGACCCGACGGGGCTGCTGGACGCCTCGGCACTGGATGCCTTCGCCGCGGAGTACGAGGGCTGGCTCGAGGCCCCCTGAGGGCTGTCCCGGGCCGGTACCGGGGACCTCCGCTCAGCTCTTGGGGACGATCTGGATGTCCATGTCGATGGAGATGCTGGAGCCGACGGCCGCGATGCCGCGTGCCAGCATGGTCTGCCAGGTGAGGGTGAAGTCCTCGCGGTGCAGTTCCGTGGTGGCCCGGCAGGCGGCGCGGGTCTCGCCCTCCAGGCCGTTGCCCAGACCGAGGTACTGGGTGTCCAGCGTGACCGTGCGGCTGACGCCGTGCAATGTGAGCGCGCCGGTCACGCCCCAGCGGGTACCGCCCCGGTGGACGAAACGGTCGCTGTAGAACTCGAGCGTCGGGTAGCGGCCCACGTCGAGGAAGTCGCTGGAGCGCAGGTGGTCGTCGCGCATCTGGACGTTCGTGTCGATCGACGCGGCGTCGATGATCACGTGCATCGCCGAGTCCTCCATGCGGTCGGCGATCCGGACGGCCCCGGCGAAGGTGTTGAACCGGCCATGGATGCGCGCCATGCCGATGTGACGGGCCGTGAAGCCGATCTGCGAGTGCATCGGCTCGACCTCCCACTCGCCCGGATCGGGCAGTTGCGGGGGCGCGGACAGTTTCAGGGTCACGTCGCCGAGGCTCGCGTGGCCGCCCTCGACGACCGTGGCGGCGCCGTGGAACGGAGTGAAACCCTCAGCCGTGACGGCCAGTCGGTACTCAGCGGCGGGGACCGTGGCGAGGACGCTGCCGTACGGGTCCGTCTCACCGCCGACGACCTTGCGGCCCGCGCTGTCCGTGATGACGAACTCGGCCTGCGGCACCGGCTCGTCGACCGGGTCGAGCACTCGGCAACTGAGCACTCCGGCGGTGCGCGGCACCTCGAGTCCGGAGAGGGCGTTGCCGCGCGGGGCACCCGCCGCTCCCTTGTTTCCCAGCCAACGGCCGAACATCTTCCACCAACCCCCGGGGGCGATTCACCTTGGGGCCTGGCGGCTGGACGTCCTCGTCGGAGCAGCGGCCCACCGACGAGCATGCATTCGATCACTCTTGAGCCGTTCGAGGCAAACGGAGCGGCTCGCAGGGTCTTGAGTAGAGGTGTTACCGAAGGTCCGAATTGGCCGTTCCATCTGCACGCCTCACCGGTCCGTCGCGTCCTTCCGGTCGCAGCACTAGCGTACGGAGCATGACGAATCCAGAGCCGGCACGCAGCCGGGAGCAGCGCAAGCAGGATGCACTCGACCGTCTGGAGAAAGACCAGGACGCATGGGTGGCGACCGCTTCGGACGACGGAGAGCCGAGCCTGGTGCCGCTGTCGTTCGTGTGGGACTCCGGAACACTGCTGATGGCCACCCGGCGCACCAACCCCACCGCGGTCAATGTGACTCCGGCCGGGCGGGCCAGGATCAGCCTCGGTCACACCCGTGACGTGGTGCTCATCGAGGCCACGGCCGAGGTCGTCGAGGGGGCGGACCTCACCGTGGCATCGGGCGACGCCTTCGCGACAAAACTGAACTGGGATCTGCGGGGCCGCACCACGTGGGTCTACCTCCGTTTCACCCCGCACGCGGTCAAGGCGTGGAGGGAGGAGAACGAACTGGCCGGGCGGGATCTCATGGCCGACGGGGTCTGGCTGGACTGAGCCTCGGCGACCGTACGCCCGCACGACCGCACGCGCGGCCGTGCGGGCAGCCGCCGGAGTGGGACTCACGACCGGCTCACCGCCCTCAGCCCGGCCCCGGCACCCGTCACGGCGATCGCGCCGTCCGTGTCCGTGCGCAGCACCACCGCACCGCCCGCTCTGAGCGCGTCGACGGTGCGCGGGGCGGGGTGACCGTACGGGTTGCCCCTGCCGACGCTCACCAGGGCCAGTCTCGGGTGCGCGCTGCGCAGCAGAGCGGGGTCCTGATGGGCGGAGCCGTGATGGGCGACCTTGAGGACGTCCACCCGTGGCAGCGTGGGACGGCTGCGCAACAACCCCTGCTGGGCGGGAGGTTCGAGGTCGCCCAGGAGCAACAGGGTCAGCCCGCCGGTCCGGACGTACAGGGTGACGCTGGCGTCGTTCGGCTCCTGCGGTACGGGCCCGGTCCCCGGGACCACGGGTGAACCGTCCGCCCCCGTACCGCCGTTCGGCCAGAGGACCCGCCAGTCGAGCGGCCCGATCCGGCGGCGCTCGCCGGGAGCGGCCCGCACCAGAGGGACGCGCGACACCGCAGCGGTTCTCCGTACGAACGCGACCTGGTCCGGCGGTTCGTCCAGGCTCGTCGTCTGGATCGCTCCCACCACTCGGCCCCGCAGCACGCCGGGCAGGCCCCGCACGTGGTCCGCGTGGAAGTGTGTGAGCACCAGGAGCGGCACCTCCGTGATGCCCAGGTCGCGCAGGCACCGGTCGGCGAGCCGGGGATCGGGACCGGTGTCGACGACCACGCCCGCGCCGTCCCCCGCGGCCAGCACCAGCGAGTCGCCCTGCCCCACGTCACACATCGCGAACGCCCAGTCCGGCGGCGGCCATCCGGACAGCACCCGGGTGAGGGGAACCGGGCGCAGCACGGCGAGGAGCAGCAGCAGTACGGCGGCCGAACAGACCCAGGGACGGCGCACGACACGACGGGCGCACAGCACCACGAGAGCCGTCGGCGCGGCGAGCAGCAGCGCGCCCCTCCCGCCGTCGGGCCAGTCGATCTCCGCACCGGGCAGGGCCGCCCCGGTGCGGGCCACCGAGGCGATCCACCCGGCAGGCCACCCCGCGATCCGGGCGAACAGCTCTGCCACCGGCATGGCCACCGGTGCCAGCGCGAGTGCCGCGAACCCGAGAACCGTGGCGGGCGCCACCGCGAACTCGGCCAGCAGATTGCACGGGATCGCCACCAGGCTGACCCGGGAGGCGAGCAGCACGACCACCGGCGCGCACACCGCCTGCGCGGCGGCCGCCGCGGCCAGCGCCTCGGCGAACCGGGCCGGAACTCGACGCCGCCGCAGCGCGTCGCTCCATTTCGGGGCGATGGTGAGCAGGGCTCCGGTGGCCAGGACGGAGAGGACGAAGCCGTAACTGCGTGCCATCCACGGGTCGTACAGGAGCAGCAGCAGGACCGCGGCGGCCAGCGCGGGGATCAGCGACCTGCGGCGCCCCGTACCGATGGCGAGCAGCGTGATCAGTCCGCAGGCCGCGGCCCGCAACACGCTCGGCTCGGGTCTGCAGACGATGACGAAGGCGAGCGTGAGCCCGCCACCGAGCAACGCGGTCATCCGCAGTGAGATGCCCAACCTGGGCGCCAGGCCCCGGCGTTCGGCGCGTGTCGCCGTGCCCGGCGGCCCGATCAACAGGACGAGCAGGATCGCCAGGTTGGCACCGGAGACCGCCATCAGGTGGGTGAGGTCGGCCGCCTGGAAGGCATCGTGCAGTTCCGGGGTGACCCGTGAGGTGTCGCCGACCACCAGGCCCGGCAGAAGAGCCCGCGCATCGGGATCGAGCCGCTCGGTCGCCTGCCGCAGCCCCCCTCGCAGGGCACCGGCCGTGCGCTGGACCGAGGAGGGCGGCCCGGTGACGCGGGGCGGACCCTTGCCCTCCGGCCGCAGCACGGCGGCATTGCGCTCCCCGTCGTGCGGCGAAGGCGCCAGCCGACCGTCCAAGCGCAGGCGTGTCGAAGGAAGCAACTGCTGCCACCGGGCCGTCGATCGGCCGGGCGGGACGATGAGCAGCACCGGCGTGCTCAACCGGGTGACCGCCCCGTCGGGCCCGGTCAGCGCCGTGATCTCGGCGTCCATGAGGAGCGAGGCGGGCATGCTGTGATCACCGCGCACCCGGGGCAGGGTCCACCGGGCGTCGGACGTCACCGTCACCTCCGCCTCGACCCGCGCGAACCGCTGGGCCATCCCCGGGACCGGTCCCTGCCGCGCCTCGGCGCGGTGCAGCCCGGCAGACGCGGCCCCGGCCGCCGCGCAGAGGAGCGCCGCAGCGGCGGCCGTCACGGTTGTGGCGGCGTTGCTGCGCGGCCACCGATGGCCCACCGCGTCTTCGCCCCGCGCAGCCCCGCCCCCGGCACCGGCCGGCCGACTGCGCATCGCGCGGGTCGCCGAGACTCCGCGCATCGCCAGGAGCACCATGGCCGCACCGAAGCAGAGCATCACGCCCACCGTCGTCCACCGCCCCGGCGCGCTCAGCGCGAGCGACGCTCCGGCCCAGGCCGCCACGGCCGGCAAGACCAGCCGAAGGTCCAGCGGGCCCTCCTGCCGCGGGTCGGAGACACCCAGTCGTCGGCCCGATGCCGCATGGACGTCCGGGGGACTCACGGCCCCACCAGCGGCCGGAGGTCGGCGAACCGGCGGTCGCCGATCCCGTTGACCTCGCGGAGTTCATCGACGGACCTGAAGCCGCCGTGCTGTGTGCGGTAGTCGATGATGCGCTGGGCGAGAACCGGGCCGACACCGGGCAGGGTGTCGAGCTGTTCGACGGTCGCCTGGTTGAGACTGACCGGTCCGGCCACGGGCCCACCGCCGGCCCCCGGAGCGACTCCTCCCGTGCCACCGGCGCCAGGGGGGCCGGATGGGGCACCCACCACGATCTGCTCTCCGTCCATGAGCACGCGAGCCCTGTTGAGACCCGTGAGATCGGCACCGGGCCCGGCTCCGCCCGCCGCTCGCAGCGCATCGGCGACCCTTGAGCCGGACGGCAGTCGAAGGACTCCCGGCTTTCGGACCTTTCCGCTCACATCCACGACGACGTGCCCGTCCGGCCCTGTCGCGGGTGGCAGCCCGGGTGTCGGTTCGGGCATCGCGTCGCCCGCCGCCACCGGTTTCGAAGTCCTGCCGTGCGCAATCTCGTCGACCGGGTCGGGAACGCGTACGGAATGAGGGCGCGCGGACCAGAAATGCACCGCGGCGAAGACCGCGGCCGCGACCAGGACAACGGCCAGCGCGGCAAGGGTCCGCGGCTCCACGCCGCATCTGAGCTGCAGCCACACCGGAATCCGCTCCCGCAACGCGGGAACCGTCCGCGCCCACCGTCCCGGTGCCCCGTAGCCCGGCGCCGTTGTCGGTGTCGGTGACGGCGTCCGGGCCGCCGTCGAGGCGGCCGACGGAGTAGCCGCCGAGGGCGACGTGGAGGCCGTGGCTGTCACCGCGGTCATGACCATGGCCCTGTCGGCAGCGGAACCCGACGCCGGGCTCAGGTCCGGGTCGCGAACCGGGGCTGAAGCGGCAGCGGCAGCAGAAGCCGCGGCAGGGACAGAAGTGGAAGAGGGCGCAGGTGCCACGGCGGAGACGGAGGCAGAGCCCGAAGCGGAAGCGGGCGCCGAAACCGGAGCCACTGCCATACCCAACGCGGGCCGCGCCACCCGGCCGCCGTGGGCCCCCGCCATGAGGGCGTCCGCCCGACCTCGCGAAGCCGCCGCCAAGCCCTCCGCACGGCCGCGCGAGGACCGTCGTCGTCCCGGGCCCGGACCGGGGCCGTCACCGGCGCGGCCGGGACCGCTGCCGCTTCCTCTGGTTGCACGATGTGATCGGGGAGCCATGCCTCACGACGGTAGGCACATCCGTCCGGACTCGCCGAGCAGACCCAATTCCGGTGGACAACCGGCCAGTTGTGGACAACTCGACCACCCCGACGGGTGAAGGCCGATGAGCGGGGGTCGTCGTACCGGCTTCAGCGCGGCGAGACCACGGCCCCGAGCAGACCGGGCCCGGTGTGCGCTCCGATCACCGCGCCCACCTCGCTGACATGCAGTTCGACGAGGCCGGACACCCGCTCGCGCAACCGCTCGGCCAGCCGCTCGGCCCGCTCGGGTGCCGCCAGGTGATGCACGGCGATGTCCACCCGGTCCCCTCCCGCCCGCTCCGTGACGATTTCCTCCAGGCGCGCGATCGCCTTCGAGGCCGTCCGTACCTTCTCCAGCAGTTCGATGCGGCCTCCGTCCAGCTGGAGCAGCGGCTTCACGGCGAGCGCCGAACCCAGCAGCGCCTGTGCGGCCCCGATACGGCCGCCGCGGCGCAGATAGTCCAGCGTGTCGACGTAGAAGTACGCGCAGGTGCCCGCGGCCCGCTTCTCCGCCGCCGCGACGGCCTCGTCCAGGCTTCCGCCCGCCTCCGCCGTCTCCGCAGCCGCCAGGGCGCAGAATCCGAGGGCCATGGCGACCATCCCGGTGTCGACGACCCGTACCGGGACCGGCGCGTCCTTCGCCGCGAGCAGAGCGGCATCGTACGTACCCGAGATCTCGGCCGAGAGGTGCAGCGAGACGATGCCCTCGGCTCCTGCCTCGGCGGACGCCCGGTACGCGGCGGCGAAGACTTCCGGACTGGGCCGGGAGGTCGTCACGGGGCGACGCTTCTGGAGTGCCAGGGCGAGGGAGCGGGCCGAGATCTCGGTGCCGTCCTCCAGAGCCTGATCACCGAGCACGACGGTCAGCGGCACCGCGGTGATGCCGTGCCGCTCCATCGTCTCGGGCGGCAGGTAGGCCGTGGAATCGGTGACGATCGCGACATGGCGGGACATGAGCGGGAGGTTACCTGGCGAGTCCGCGACTCGGCAGTCCGACCCCGACCGAATGATCGCTCCCGATCTCTTCGGACCGCATCCTGTCGCCTCCGGTCGACGAACGTCCCAGTCGGTTCGTCGCTTCGGGCCGGGCTCAGTTCGTCGTTTCGGGCCGGGCTGTCTTCTGCCACGGGTAGGCGGTTCGCCGTCGCGGATCCGGAGCCGTGATCGCCTGCGCCGCATCGTCGGCCGACCCGGCCCCCTGCCCCTGCCGGCTCCCCTGCGCCTGTCCGGTCCCCGGCTCATGCCGCTCGCCCTGCGGCTGTCCCTGTCCGCGGACAGGCTCGTCCGGCTCCACCGTCCAGTGCCGCAGCGCCCCCGCCTCCACGTCGATCTGCGCGTTCAGCGCGTCCAGATCGTCCTCGACGAACCGCCGCGCCCGGTCGCGCGCGGCCCAGCGCAGTGAATCCGCCGAGTGCGTGATCCGCTCCGTACGCTGCTTCAGGCCCGGCAGCAGCGAGGCGACCGTCGCACGGTCGGGTTCGCGCTCCAGTCTCTTCAGGTCGTCGTCCAGCTCCCGACCGTGCACGCTCAACCGCTGGAAGAGACCCAGCGACTCCGAGAGCGAGGCATCCTCCACTACGCCCGTCCGCAGCGCCTCCTGCGTGGCCCGCATGGACGTGCGCAGCGCGAGCCGCAGCTGGGCCAGCTCACCGGCCACGCCCGGCTGGCCGTAGCTCTTCGCCCGCAGCGTGGTGTCCTCGACGGTGCGGCGTGCCTGGGTGATCGTGCGGTCCACGCCCCGCTTCGCCGCACCGATGGCCTTGACGCCCACATAGACGCCCAGGGCCACGAACGCGAAAAAGAGCAACCCCAGAATCAGGATCACGGCTTCCATGAGCGCCCCTCGGGTGTCGTTTCGGCTGCCGGGTGCCGGCCCCTCCACGGTAAACGGAAAGGGCAGGCCGCGGGTTCCTTCGGAACCCCCAACCTGCCCGTAGGGGAACGCCCCCACATCGCCGTACGGCATCGTGCGGTTGCACGACGGACGTCACGCGAGAACGGTGCTCACCCTCACGCGACGACTGTCGGCGCCGTCACGCCGGGACGATGTTGACCAGCTTCGGCGCGCGCACGATCACCTTGCGGATGCCCGCACCGTCCAGCGCCGCGACCACGGCCGGGTCGGCCAGGGCCAGTGCTTCCAGTTCCTCGTCGGTGATCGACGGGGAGATCTCCAGGCGTGCCTTCACCTTGCCCTTGACCTGTACGACACAGGTCACGGTCTCGTCCACGACGTATGCCGGGTCGGCGACCGGAAAGTCCTGGTGCACGACCGACTCGGTGTGGCCCAGGCGCCGCCACAGCTCCTCGGCGATGTGCGGCGCCAGCGGCGCCACCAGCAGCACCAGCGACTCGGCGACGCTCCGGGACAGCGGGCCGCCCGCCTTGGTCAGGTGGTTGTTCAGCTCGGTGACCTTGGCGATGGCCGTGTTGAACCGCATCCCGGCCATGTCCTGGCCGACCCCGTCGATCGCCTTGTGCAGCGCCCGCAGCGTCTCCTCGCCCGGCTCCGTGTCGACGACGGTGACCTCGCCGGTCTCCTCGTCGACGACATTGCGCCACAGCCGCTGCAGCAGTCGGTACTGGCCGACGACGGCGCGCGTGTCCCACGGCCGCGACACGTCCAGAGGGCCCATCGCCATCTCGTACAGGCGCAGCGTGTCCGCCCCGTACTCGGCGCAGATCTCGTCCGGCGTGACGGCGTTCTTCAGGGACTTGCCCATCTTGCCCAGGACGCGGCTGACCTTCTCGCCCTGGTGATAGAACTTTCCGTCGCGCTCCTCGACCTCGGCCGCCGGGACCGCGATGCCGCGGCTGTCCCGGTAGACGAACGCCTGGATCATGCCCTGGTTGTACAGCTTGTGGAACGGCTCGGCGGACGAGATGTGCCCCAGGTCGTGCAGCACCTTGGACCAGAAACGGGCGTACAGCAGGTGCAGCACGGCGTGCTCGGCGCCGCCGACGTACAGGTCGACGCCGCCGGTCGGCTGCCCCTCTCGCGGGCCCATCCAGTACTGCTCGATCTCCGGGTCGACCAGCTTGCGGTCGTTGTTCGGGTCCAGGTAGCGCAGCTCGTACCAGCAGGAACCGGCCCAGTTGGGCATGGTGTTGGTCTCGCGGCGGTACTTCCTGGGACCGTTGCCGTCGCCCAGGTCCAGGGTGACGTCGACCCAGTCGGCGTTCCGGGACAGCGGGGTCTCGGGCTGGGTGTCGGCGTCCTCCGGATCGAACGTGCGCGGCGAGTAGTCGTCGACCTCCGGCAGTTCCAGGGGCAGCATCGACTCGGGCAGCGGGTGCGCGATGCCGTCCTCGTCGTAGACGATCGGGAAGGGCTCTCCCCAGTACCGCTGGCGGCTGAACAGCCAGTCGCGCAGCCGGAAGTTGACGGTGCCCTCGCCGACACCGTGCGCCTTCAGCCACTCGGTGATCCTCGCCTTGGCGTCGACGACACCCAGGCCGTCCAGCGAGATCTCGTCATTGGCGGAGTTGACCAGCTTCGCTTCGTACGAGGCGAAGGCGTCGTCCCAGGTCGAGGTGTCCGTGCCACGGTCGTCCGACGGCTCGACGACACAGCGCATCGGCAGCTCGAAGGCGCGCGCGAAGGCGAAGTCCCGCGCGTCGTGTGCCGGTACGGCCATGATCGCGCCGGTGCCGTAGCCCATCAGGACGTAGTCCGCGATGAATACGGGCACCTTCTCGCCGCTGACCGGGTTGGTCGCGTACGCACCGGTGAAGACACCGGTCTTGTCCTTGGCCTCGGCCTGCCGCTCCACGTCGGACTTGGCGGCGGCCAGCTTGCGGTACGCGGTGACCGCCTCGGCCGGGGACGCGTGTCCGCCGGTCCACACCGGGTGGGTGCCTTCGGGCCAGGCGGCCGGAATGATCCGCTCGACCAGCTCGTGCTCGGGCGCCAGCACCATGTAGGTGGCACCGAACAGGGTGTCCTGGCGGGTGGTGAAGACGGTGATGTCGCCCGCGCCGTCGACCGGGAAGTCGACGCGCGCCCCCTCGGAACGCCCGATCCAGTTGCGCTGCTGCAGCTTGATGGCCTCGGGCCAGTCCAGCCCGTCCAGGTCGTTCAGCAGCCGGTCGGCGTAGGCGGTGATCCGCATGTTCCACTGGCGCAGCTTGGCCTTGAAGACGGGGAAGTTGCCGCGCTCGGAGCGTCCGTCGGCCGTCACTTCCTCATTGGCCAGGACGGTGCCCAGCCCCGGCGACCAGTTGACGGGCGCGTCGGAGGCGTACGCCAGGCGGTACCCGCCCAGGACGTCCGCGCGCTCGGCTGCGCTCAGCGCGCTCCAGTCACGGCCGTCCGGGGTGGCACGCGAACCGCTCTCGAACTGCGCGACCAGCTCGTCGATCGGACGGGCCCGGTCGGCCTCGGTGTCGTACCAGGAGTTGAAGATCTGCAGGAAGATCCACTGGGTCCACTTGTAGTACTCCGACTCGATCGTGGCGAACGAGCGGCGCTTGTCGTGGCCCAGGCCCAGCCGGCGCAGCTGAGCGGTCATGTTCTCGATGTTGGCCTCGGTGGAGACCCGCGGGTGCGTGCCGGTCTGCACGGCGTACTGCTCCGCGGGCAGGCCGAAGGCGTCGAAGCCCAGGGTGTGCAGCACGTTGTGCCCGGTCATCCGCTGGTGACGGGCGAAGACATCGGTGGCGATGTAGCCCAGGGGGTGACCGACGTGCAGGCCCGCACCCGAGGGGTACGGGAACATGTCCATGATGAACTTCTTCGGCTTGGCGGCCAGTTCCGGATCGTCCGCCAGGTCACCGGTCGGATTCGGCGCCTCGTACGTGCCCTCGGCGTCCCAGAAGTCCTGCCAGCGTGCCTCGATGTCGGCGGCCATCGCCGCCGTGTAGCGGTGCGGCGCAGCCGTCTCGGCTGCGGAATTCGTCTCGCTCATGATCCTCAAAGCTCCATCGATCGTCATCTGCCGGCGCCCACGTCTACGGACACGCGTCTACGGAAACGAAAAATCCCCTCGCACAGGAGGGGACGCCGCGCCGATTCCGACCAGGCATTCTCACCGGTCGGGACTGATCAGCGCGGCTCGCTAAGCAGAAGGCGTACGGCACGCATGGCGCCAGGGTACCGCACGGACCCGGAGCCGGCCCGGGCACGGCCGCTCCGCGACCGGATCGGCACGCGCGCAACCTCGGCCCGCCGAGCACGGGCCGGACGGCGGAGCTGATCGGATTCGGCTCGCCGGACGGGCCCGCCGATGCCGGTCACCGAAGCCATCGGCGCGCCGCGCGACGCCTTCCGGGCAAGGACGGCGCGACCACGTCCCCGGAGGCGCAGTGCGACACCGAGCCGAAGGCTCGCGGCAGCGGGCACAATTGACGCGCACGCAAAAGAAGCGGGCCACCCTCGAAGGATGACCCGCTTCTTGTTTCTTCACTGTGGAGCTAAGGAGAATTGAACTCCTGACCTCCTGCATGCCATGCAGGCGCTCTACCAACTGAGCTATAGCCCCTTGCTGTGTGCCGCCCGGTTCCCCCTGGCGACATCGAGAACATTACCGGTGACCCCACCACTCCACCAAATCGATTCCCACCCGGTCCGATTTGACCGATCCACAACAGCTCGGTCATGCGTCGAGGCAGGGCCTCAGGCAGTGGCGAAGGAGTAGAAGCGCTTGAGAGTGCAGTGCTCCTCCAGCAGCCGTCCGTAGATCGGCTCCCCCTCCAGCTCTCGGTAGGTCTCGATCGGGTCGCCCTTTATGACCAGCGCCCGCGCGCACTCCTCGCACCAGTACTGGTACTCCGGGTTGATCGGATCCATGTCCCTGACGATGGGCGTACCGCTCCCGCACCAGTCGCATTTCCGCCTGTGTGCACCCATGAGTCAGCTCCGGCTTCGGCCGCGGGCGGTACACACGCAGAGGGCTCCACCGCTCCCGCCGGGCACATGGGCCGCGCGGGACGGACCGACGGCAGGACGACCGGTACGGGCGCGGCATCGGTGAACAAGGAGCAGGTCCGGGACCTCGTGGCGGCTCGCAGGCATCGCGCGCTCCCTCCCGTTCGGTCCGTCGCCCCCTCCGGCGGTCCGATTCTGCCATGGCCCCGCAAGGGGGTCAGCCCACTCGATGTCCGGCTGGTCACCGACACCGCACGAGACCCGCGCACACGCGCGTCGTCGCGGCCCCGACAGTGCGGGAGCGCATCCTCGCCGCGCATACCCCGGCCACTGTCTCCCGGACGCATCAAGGCGGTTGAGACGGAACGAGCCGACTGTCACGGCATCGATCAGCCTGCCTGTCCGAGCGACGGTCACCCGGACACCGCTCACGTCGGCAGCATCTCCAGGGCGCGCACTCGCCGACACGCCCATGGGGGTGCGACCTGGTGCGGCCGGCCGCGGCGAGTCGCCGAGCGGCGATCGCGAAGGCGGCGACGTCGGTTCCGGCGACCGTCGACGGGCGGCCGGACGACTCGATGCCACTGACCGTCAGCGGGCTGCCGGAGTGGCGGGTCATGGTCCGCGCTCCGGCCGACGAGGAGGGCGGACAGCAGGCGACGGCGCGGTGGCACCGGCAGGTGTGACCGGAGGGGTGGTCAGGGAAAACGAAGATCCCGCCCCCTGATGGGGACGGGATCTCGATTGTGGAGCTAAGGAGAATTGAACTCCTGACCTCCTGCATGCCATGCAGGCGCTCTACCAACTGAGCTATAGCCCCGCTGTTCGCTGTGTTTCTCTGCGTTTCCGCGCTGCGAACAAGAAGAACTTTAGCCTGTGACCAGCCAGAAAGTGAAATCCGGCCGACGCCGCCCGGAGCCGGCCTCCGAGCACCGCCCCCGACCACCGGAACAACAGGCCCCTGCTCTTCCCCGCCATGCCGCCATCGGCACTCCGGGCCCGGCGTGATCCAGACGAAGGACCCTGGCCGCGGGCTGTCCCGTCAGGTGTCGTCGCCGAGCACCGGCTCGGGCAGAGTGCCGGCGTTGTGCTCCAGCAGGCGCCAGCCGCGCGCACCCTCGCCCAGCACCGACCAGCAGCAGTTGGAGAGCCCTCCGAGCCCTTCCCAGTGGTGCGACTCCAGGCCCAGCAGCCGACCGATGGTGGTGCGGATGGTGCCGCCGTGGCTGACCACGACGAGCGTGCCGCCTTCGGGCAGCTTGTCGGCGTGTCCGAGCACGACCGGGGCGGCCCGGTCGGCGACCTCGGTCTCCAGCTCACCGCCGCCGCGGCGCACCGGCTCACCGCGCTTCCACGCGGCGTACTGCTCGCCGTACTGCCCGACGATCTCCTCGTGCGTGAGGCCCTGCCAGGCGCCCGCGTAGGTTTCGCGCAGTCCCGCGTCGTGCGCGACTTCGAGGCCGGTGATCGCGGCGAGCTCGGCGGCCGTGGCCATCGCCCGCTGAAGATCGGAGGCGACGATCGCGTCCGGCTTCAGCGGGGCGAGCAGCCGGGCGGCCCGCCGAGCCTGTCCGACACCGGTCTCGGTGAGCGCGATGTCCGTGGATCCTTGGAACCGACGCTCCAGATTCCATGCCGTCTGGCCGTGCCGCCAGAGGACGATCCTGCGGCCCCTGCCGCTTCCGGTGCCGTTCAGCTCTGCTCACCTTCCGTGCTGCCGGTGAGCCTGGCGTGCTCCTCGGCCTTGCCGCGGGTCTTGACGGCGTCCTCGGGGAGCGGGATCTCGGGGCAGTCCTTCCAGAGGCGCTCCAGCGCGTAGAAGACCCGCTCCTCGCTGTGCTGGACGTGGATGACGATGTCGACGTAGTCGAGGAGGATCCAGCGCGCGTCGCGGTCGCCCTCACGGCGTACCGGCTTGGCGCCCAGCTCCTTCTGGAGCCGTTCCTCGATCTCGTCGACGATCGACTTGACCTGGCGGTCACTGGGGGCCGAGGCCAGCAGGAAGGCGTCCGTGATCGACAGCACGTCGCTGACGTCGTACGCGATGATGTCGTGCGCGAGCCGGTCGGCGGCCGCCTGGGCGGCGGCGTTGATGAGCTCGATGGAGCGGTCCGTGGCGGTCACAAGCAGGCTTTCGTCGGCGGTCAGATCAACCCCTAGGGTCTCACGGACCGCCGACAGCCCACGCAGCGAACGTTCGACGATCGAATCGATGTCATCCGGGCGGTGCGGACCCGGTCACTTGATCGCGTAGTCCTGGCCGATCACGACGGACACATCGGCGTTCGCGGCGGGCTTGCCCTGCTTCACCGCGCTCGTCGGCAGGCCCAGGGTCTTCGCGGCCTGCGTCGCCTTGTCCTTGTCCGCCGCGGTCTTGTAGACGACCTCGGACAGTGCCGCGGTCTCGGCCGTTCCGCCGCCGACGAAGGCATAGCCGCCGTTGACCAGCTTGATCCGGGCGGACTCCATGCCGTCCTTGTCACCGGTGGCGTTCTTGACTGCGACCCGCACCGCCGCGTCGACGTCCGGGGCCTTCACCGTGCCGCCGAGGATGTCCTTGACGACGCTCTCGGTGGCCGCGTCGGTGAGCGTGCCGTCGGCCTGCACCGGCAGGAGCGCCGTCTTGTAGTCGCCGATCTTGGCGCGCTGCGCGAGCTTCGCCAGCGAGGCACCGAGATCCTTCTCCGGGAGGGACGGGTCGAGGATCTGCGCCAGCGTCTGCACGGTGACCGTGGCGGCCTTCGGGTCGTCCGAGATCTTCCGCAGAACGCCCCGCAGAACCTCTCCGAACCGCATGAGCTGCTTCGTCTCCGCCTCACCGGGCGCCCGGTAGGTGGCGTACGCGACGGCCATCTGACCGCTCAGCGTCTGCGCCTCGCCCTTCTTCACCAGGGGGGAGGCGCCCTTCTTCGTGTCGGGCACCTCGCTGTCGGTGTCGATCTCGATGTTGCCGACCAGATCGACGAGGGTCTCCAGATAGGGGGTGTCGAGCCGCCACGTACCGCTGATCCTCGTGCCGAGCAGGGTGTCGATGGAGCCACGGGTGCCGGTGGCGCCGTCGTCCTCGACGGACTTGCCGAGGGTGGTCGTGACACCGTCGTCGTCGGCGACCGTGAGCGAGTTGGGGAGCAGGACGGTGGTCCCCTGTTTGGTCGTCACATTGTCGACGAGCAGCGCCGTGGAGGTGCCGCCCTTCTTGGTGTTGTGCAGATGGACCACGATGACGTCCCGCTTCTGCGGGCCCGTCGAGGCCGTGTCGTCCTTCTCCGAGCCGGAGAGGCCCGGAAGCATTCCGGCGGACCAGAGGTAGCCGACACCGCCGACCACCACCAGGGCCACCACGACTATCAGTGCGACCATGCGGTTGCGGCCGCGACGCCGTGCCTCCTCGCGCCGCTCACTGCGGCTCTCGGTGAACTTCAGCCAGTCGATGACGTCTTCGGAGTCCTCGTCGGGCTCTTCGATGAAGGAGAACTGTTCGGTGCGGTAGTCGGCACGGCGCTGCCCTGGAACAGCCGGTTCCGGCTGGGTCTCGGCGTCGGGCTCCGACCGGGGCTCCGGCGTGACCGGTGCCGGTGCGGGCGGGGTCTGCTGCGCGGCGGCCTGCTGCGGGATGTTCCACTGCTGGGTGGTGTCGACCGCGGCGGGCTGCCCGCCGGTGTCGTATCCATAGCCGTCGTAACCGCCGTATGCCTGCTGCTGAGGCTGTTGCGGCTGCTGGGGCTGCTGGGGCTGCTGGGGCTGCTGGGGCTGCTGGGAGCCGTACGGGTCGTACTGCTGCTGCGGCTGCACGGGGTGCGGCTGTTGAGGCTGCGCGTACGGGTCGTATCCGTACCCCTGATCGGCCTGATGTGACTGCTGCTGCGGCTGCTGAGGCGCATACGGGTCGTACGCCTGCTGTCCGGGCTGCTGGTACACCGGCTGCCCGTACTCGTCGTAGCCGATGACCTGCGGCTGCTGGTAGTACGGGTCGTACGGGTTCTGTCGGTCGTTCACCGGTGCCCCTCTGCGTGACTCAGTCGCCGCGGTACAGCTGGCGCTTGTCGATGTAGCGGACCACGCCGTCCGGCACCAAGTACCAGACCGGATCCCCTTGAGCGACCCTCTCACGGCAGTCGGTGGACGAGATCGCGAGCGCGGGAACCTCCACGAGCGAGACCCCGCCCTCCGGCAGCCCGGGGTCCGCGAGCACATGCCCGGGTCGGGTCACGCCGATGAAGTGGGAGAGCGAGAACAGCTCGTCGGCGTCCCGCCAGGTGAGGATCTGGGAGAGCGCGTCGGCGCCGGTGATGAAGAAGAGGTCCGCGTCGCCGTGGATCGCGCGCAGGTCCCGCAGCGTATCGATGGTGTACGTCGGCCCGCTGCGGTCGATGTCGCTCCGGCTGACCGAGAACTGCGGGTTGGACGCCGTCGCGATGACCGTCATCAGATAGCGGTCCTCGGCCGGGGAGACGTGCTTGTGGCTCTTCTGCCACGGCTGCCCGGTCGGAACGAAGATCACCTCGTCGAGGTGGAACTGGGCGGCCACTTCGCTGGCCGCCACCAAGTGTCCATGATGAATCGGGTCGAACGTCCCGCCCATCACGCCGATTCGGCGCTTACTCCGGCCGGTAGGCATTTCCTGCTCTCCCATGCGTGCAGAGCCTACTGGCACAGCTGTACGCCTTTGCCTCAGCGGTCGCGGTTGAAGCGGGTGGTGATCCACAGCAGGAGGAGCAGCACCACGAACGCACCGCCCCCGGTGACGTACGGGCTGAGGCTTTCGTGGTTGCCACCGTGCTCGCCGCCCTCGGCGGCGAGAGTGACCAGCTGGTGCGCGGTGCTCGTGAGGCTCATCTTCGGCAGGACCTATCGATCGGGAGTGGGAAGGGAGACGTCGCGCACATCGTATGCGGGTGCCCCGGGCACGCTCACGCCGACTCAGTCGTTGTGGTCGTCGTTGCGGTATCCGCGGAGCAGGAACCAGGCGAGCAGGCCGGCTCCGACGAGCGAGGCGAGCAGCACGATGCGGAGCGTGTTGCCGGGCCCCTGGTCCCCGGATGCGGCGGCGAGCAGAGCAACGGTGTGCGGCATGTCGGGCGTCTCCTCAGTTATCCACAGCCCCCCGCACACCGTAGCCCCAGCACCTACGCTGGGATTTGTCAGGGGGGCGAGCGACGTCTCGTACGAACAGGGGGCCCAATTCATGACCGAACGCAGCCACGAGAGCCACGAGGGTGTGCCGAGCCGCCAGCGCAGGCGGTTCGCCGGAATCTCGTCCCGGGCCTACGAACACCCGGCGGATCGCTCGGCCCTGGTGGCCCTGCGCAAGCTGAGCGGTTTCGACACGGTCTTCAAGACCTTGAGCGGTCTGCTGCCGGAGCGCAGCCTGCGACTGCTCTTCCTCTCCGACTCCGTCCGGGTGAGCGACGCGCAGTTCGTCCATCTCAACGACATGTTGCGAGACGCCTGTTACATCCTGGACCTGGAGAAGGTCCCGCCGATGTATGTCAACCAGGACCCGCAGCCCAATGCCATGTGCATCGGTCTCGACGAGCCGATCATCGTGGTGACGACGGGGCTGGTGGAGCTGCTCGACGAGGAGGAGATGCGGGCCGTCATCGGCCACGAGGTGGGGCATGCCCTCTCCGGCCACGCCGTGTACCGCACGATCCTGCTGTTCCTCACGAACATCGCGCTGAAGGTCGCCTGGATCCCGCTCGGCAATGTGGCGATCATGGCGATCGTGACGGCGCTGCGTGAGTGGTTCCGCAAGTCGGAGCTGTCGGCCGACCGGGCGGGGCTGCTCGTCGGCCAGGATCTGCAGGCGTCGATGCGCGGTCTGATGAAGATCGCGGGCGGCAATCATCTGCACGAGATGAATGTGGACGCCTTCCTCGCCCAGGCCGACGAGTACGAGAAGGGCGGCGATCTGCGCGATTCCGTGCTCAAGATCCTCAATCTGCTGCCCCGCTCGCACCCCTTCACCACGGTGCGCGCCGCCGAGCTGAAGAAGTGGTCCGAGAGCCGCGACTACCAGCGGATCATGGACGGTCACTACCCGCGGCGCGACGAGGACAAGGACACCTCGGTGACGGACTCCTTCCGCCAGTCCGCGGCCCACTATGCGGATTCGGTGCGGACCAGCAAGGATCCGCTGATGAAGCTGGTCGGCGACATAGCGGGCGGCGCCGGGGACCTCGGCGGCAAGCTCCGCGACAAGTTCACCGGTCAGGGCGGGGGCGGTGCCGCCGGCAAGGACGGCGCTACGGGCGGCCCGGCGCGGCCGGAGGAGCCCCGGAACCCTGATCAGCCCGGGCCGGGGTCTGCGGAGAGCTGACCGCCAGCGTCCCGCAGACCGCTCCCGTGGGCCGGCCCGTCGCATACGGGTCGGTGCCCGCGGGGCCGTGGGAGAGGGCCCGCTGTCCGGCGAGCAGCGGCCGCAGCGCACCGGTGGTGTCCGTCGGGCACGCCTGCGGTCCGGCCTGTACGTAGCTGGTGCGCAGCTCCAGCCGGTGCAGCCGCAGGTCTTCCCGGTCGAAGCGGAAGTGCAGCTCGCGCCGCACGGTGAAGAGCGAGGCATCGCCCGCGCGTTGGGGCCCCTGAGTGGCCGGGCGGAGCGTGTAGGTGAAGGTGTGGTCGGACACCACCTCCAGGGTGTCGGCCCCCGTCTCGGTGTAGCTCAGGGTGCCCCGGACCCGTATGTCCGGACCGGCGAGCGCCACCTTCGCCGGGTCGAACCGGACCAGCCAGCCGGTCGCGGCGTGCTGTCCGTCGTCGTCAGATCGGCTCATGCTGCGGTTGAACTGGGCCATCTGGTCCGGGTCGAGCAGCAGCTCCACCGGCCGCACGGCGTGTCCCGTGAGGACGTCGGGGTCGAGCGAGGACGCCACCAGGTAGTCCTTGGCCGTGGTCAGCGCCGCCGCGACCTCACTGTCCGAGAAGTGGTCCGTCCCCCGGATCGCCGGCAGGTTGATGCCTGCGGCACCTTGTGCGAACTGTGCGGCGGGGCTCCGCGCGAGGAGGCCGGCGGCGGTTCCACCGGGTACGGCGTCCCGGGGGGCCAGGGGCACGACGGTCGACCTCAGAGGCTCGGCCCTTCGGCCGACGGGCGCGGTGTAGGGGTGGCGGAAGCCCATGTACACGGCTGTTCCGAAAGCCAGAGCGATGAGGAGCACCAGGGCGATGACGGCTCTGGAACCCGCTCGCAGGCTCCGGGGCGGAAGACTGCGTACGGCGGGGGTATGGTCCTCCATACGCTCCTCGGCGGAGAACTCCTTCAGCCGGGCAGCACGCACGAACGACTCGTCGAAGACGAGTGACCTGTACTCGTCCTCACCGCCGCCCGGCGCGTTCTCGGGCTGGCCTTCTGGTGGTTCTCCGCGGTCTGCCATGACTTCTCCCGACTCCACGTCACCGACCGGGGCCGAAACGCTTCGCTCTGCTTCGGCCGAATGGCTTCGGACAGGGCCCGCCCGCCATGAACTCGCATGACTCGTACGACTACGCATACGGACGAGTGAGAAGCCCCCTCGGAGAGAGGGGTCACACCTTCAGGGTAGGTCGATCGGGACCCCGGTAAACGCCGAGCGGCAGGAGAACCGTCCGAGAGTTGCCCCGGAGCCCGGGGAACCGCTCTCCGGACGGCTTTCGGGCGCTCCCCTGACGATCGTGGCCCTGGCAGGCCGTCGCGGGACATCGGGAACGCGGGCGCGACGGGCGCACGGGCGGCGCGGCCCCGGGCAGGATCTGCGCCGACGGGACCGGCACCCTCAGCCGGTACGGGGGACCGCCGAAGCCGTGGGTGCTAGATGTCCGACGGAGGTCGACGGGATGGCGCTGGGGACGGGCCCCGGGGCGCTGTCCACGCCCGTGGTGGCGGGCGGCGGGGCGGGGTCCTGACGGCTGCCGCCCGAGGTGTTGCGGTAGACGGCGCTGAAGGCCAGCGCGACCATTCCGATGCCCATCAGCACGGCGAGCAGCCAGGCCACCGGCCGGTGCCAGCGCGCCGCGCCCCGGTAGGGGCGCAGCGCACCGCCGTGGCGCCCGTAGGGGCCGCTGCCGTACGTGTCGTCGTCAGGGTCCAGCGGGTCGTCGTAGGCGCTCCCGCGGCCGTACAGGCCGCCCGGCCCGTACGCCTCGTCGTGGTGTTCGTCGTCCAGCGGGCCCCCGCCTGCCCGCGCACGCGACGCCTCGGCCTCGGCGCGCGCCTGCGCGGCCGCCAGCAACCGCTCCACCGCGGTGGGTTCATGGAACTCGGCGGCCCGTACGAAGTCCTCGTCGAACACCACGGAGGCGAAGTCCTCGTCCGCGCCCCCGCGGTCGTCGTCGGGCTCCCAGCCGTCCGGGAACGGCCTGCCCCCCACGTCGTCCGGCACGGCTCCAGACTAGCCCCGCGCGGTCGTTCTGGGCAGGGAGCCCGCAACATTCACCGCACCCGGACCGTCACCGCACGTGGCCGTCGCCCGTGACGATGTACTTCGTCGAGGTCAGCTCCGGCAGCCCCATCGGACCCCTGGCGTGCAGCTTCTGCGTGGAGATACCGATCTCGGCACCGAAGCCGAACTGCCCGCCGTCGGTGAAGCGGGTGGAAGCGTTCACGGCCACCGTCGTGGAGTCCACCAACTGGGTGAAGCGGCGGGCCGCGGCCTGGGAGGTGGTCACGATCGCCTCGGTGTGCCCGGAGGACCAGAGCCGGATGTGCGCGACGGCCGCGTCCAGCGACTCGACGACGGCCGCGGCGATGTCGTACGAGAGGTACTCGGTCTCCCAGTCCTCCGGCGTGGCCGCCACCACGGTGGCCTTGGACCCCTCGGCGTGCTCGAGCACCCGCTCGTCGCCGTGCACGGTCACCCCGGCCTCGGCCAGCGCGTCCAGGGCGCGGGGCAGGAACTGCGCGGCGACGTCCTTGTGGACCAGGAGCGTCTCGGCCGCGTTGCAGACGCTCGGACGCTGCGCCTTGGAATTGATCAGGATGTCGACGGCCATGTCGAGATCGGTCTGCGCGTCCACGTACACATGGCAGTTGCCGGTGCCCGTCTCGATGACCGGAACGGTTGATTCTTCGACCACCGTACGGATCAGCGAGGCACCGCCGCGCGGGATGAGCACGTCGACGAGGCCGCGGGCCCGCATCAGTTCCCGTACCGAATCGCGGCTCTCGCCCGGTACCAGTTGCACCGCGTCGGCGGGGAGACCGGATCCTCCGACCGCGTCGCGCAGCACCCGCACCAGTGCGACGTTGGAGGCGTACGCGGAGGACGAGCCGCGCAGCAGGACGGCGTTGCCCGACTTCAGGCAGAGGGCCGCGGCGTCGACCGTCACATTGGGCCGGGCCTCGTAGATGATCCCCACGACGCCGAGCGGTACCCGGACCTGCCGCAGGTCGATGCCGTTGGGCAGGGTCGAGCCGCGGACGATCTCGCCGACCGGGTCGGGCAGCGCGGCCACGTCCCGCACATCGGCGGCGATGGCCCGGATCCGCTCCGGGGTGAGGGTGAGCCGGTCGACGATCGACTCGCTGGTCCCGGCCTCGCGGGCGCGGGCGACGTCCTCGGCGTTGGCCGCGACGATCTCGCCCGTCCGCACCTCCAGGGCGTCCGCGATCGCCAGCAGCGCGTCGTCCTTCGCCGCGCGCGGCAGCGGCGCGATGTCGGCGGCGGCGGAGCGGGCCCGGTAGGCGGCCTGGGCGACCGGGGACATGTTGTCGTACGGCGAGAGCGTGGTCATGCCCGCAGAGTAGTGCGCACACTGCGGGCATCCGTCACGTATCCCGTGATGCGAGACAACTGACCGGGACCGTTCCCCAGGACCGTCCTCGCGCTCAGTACGGGTGGACGCCGACCGGGGTCGCCGGGGGCGGCCCGTATCCCTCGGCGACGCGTTGGTGGTACGTCTCGCGGTCGATGACCTCCAGGCCGACGATCTCCCAGGGCGGAAGCCCGGCGGTGGAACGGTGCTCTCCCCACAACCGCAGCGCGACGGCCGCCGCGTCGTGCAGATCGCGCGCCTCCTCCCAGTAGCGGATCTCCGCGCGATCGTCGGCGTACCGGCTGGTCAGCAGGAAGGGGTGGTCGTGCGCGAGTTGTTCGAGACCGCGTCTGACCTCCTCCAGCGGAATCGAGGCGCCCGAGACACTGAGCGTGATGTGCCAGAGTCTCGACGGGACACGTTCCTCCCCCGCCGCCTTCGGCGCCCCTCCGGTGGTCCGGTCGTCCCCGCGTTCCATGGACCGGCTCCCGTCGAAACCGGCACCTGCTCCGACGCTGGTCAGGGCCCGGCCACCCGTTCCTCGGGGTGGCGCCCCCGGGCGCGCTCGTCTCACCGGCGGCCTCCTGTGAATGCGTTCACTGTGCTGTACCCCGCTGTGTCCCCGTTACAAAGTTGACCAGTCCGCGGCCGAGAATGGGGCGGTTTTGGTGAAGGTCTCCGTCCTGAGGCTGGACTTTCAGCCGTTTCAGGGGGTCTGTCAGGGGTGCAGGACGACGAGATCGTCCCTGTGTACGACCTCGCGCTCGTATGCCGGACCGAGCTCCCGCGCCAGATCACGGGTGGAGCGGCCGAGCAGCTGCGGGATCTCCTTGGCGTCGAAGTTGACCAGTCCGCGGGCCACGGGGCGGCCTTCGAGGTCGCGCAGTTCCACCGGGTCGCCCGCGGTGAACTCGCCCTCGACCGCCGCGATTCCGGCGGGCAGCAGCGAGCTGTGCCGCTCGACGACCGCCTGGACGGCCCCGTCGTCCAGGGTCAGCGAGCCCTGCGGGGTGGAGGCGTGGGCGAGCCAGAGCAACCGGTCCGCGGAGCGGCGTCCGGTGCGGTGGAAGTACGTACCGGTGTCGCGGCCGGCCAGGGCGTCGGCGGCCCGGCTCGCCGAGGTGAGGACGACCGGGACTCCGGCGGCCGTGGCGATCCGGGCGGCCTCGACCTTGGTCACCATGCCGCCGGTGCCGACGCCCGCCTTCCCGGCGCTGCCGATGGTGACGCCCGCGAGGTCCTCGGGGCCGGCCACCTCGGCGACCCGCGACGTGCCCGGCCTGCTGGGATCGCCGTCGTACAAACCGTCCACGTCCGAGAGGAGGACCAGCAGATCGGCGCGGACGAGATGGGCGACCAGCGCCGCGAGCCGGTCGTTGTCGCCGAACCGGATCTCGTCCGTGGCGACGGTGTCGTTCTCGTTGACGATCGGCAGCGCACCCATGTCCAGCAGTTGGTCGAGGGTGCGGTAGGCGTTGCGGTAGTGGGCGCGGCGGCTGGTGTCGTTGCTGGTGAGCAGCACCTGGCCGACGCGTACGCCGTACCGTGCGAAGGAGGCGGTGTAGCGGGCGACGAGCAGTCCCTGGCCGACGCTGGCCGCGGCCTGCTGCCTGGCCAGGTCCTTGGGCCGGCGGTGCAGGCCGAGCGGGGCGAGTCCGGCCGCGATCGCGCCGCTGGAGACGAGCACGATCTCGCGCTCCCCGCCGCTGCGCACCTTGGCCAGTACGTCCACGAGCGCGTCGACGCGGTCCGCGTCGAGGCCGCCCGACGCGGTGGTGAGGGATGAGGATCCGACCTTGACCACGATCCTGCGGGCCTCTGTGACGCCCTGCCTTGCCCCTGACACGTGCATCCCCAATGATTCGGCCTCGCCCAGCCCTCGCAATCTACGCGAGCGCGGGAAGGGGCGCCCGTGCGTTTCGCCCTCTGGACCGAGGCCTCCGCAACCGAGCCCCGGACCCGCGCCACCGAGCCCGCGCCACCGGACCCGGGCCCCGGCATCCGGACCTCCGGTCCCGACCCCGGGATCCGAGCCTCCTCGACCACCGGATCCCGGCAGCACGACCGAACTACCGGAATCACATATTCCGAAAGTAGTACTTCCGGATCCGGGCGCCCGCTCCTCCATTCGGCGACGGCGATCCAATGTAAATATCGAATAAATATTCAGAGCCTTGGACGGTGTCCGCGCACTGTCGGGAGAATCACTGTGCGTGCGACCGGGCAACCATCCGGGCGTCCCGGTCATCTAATAGCCGATAGGGTGCACGGCGGGCGACTTCCTCTGCCCATTCTCGGCAGCGCAGGCCCGCACCCGCCGCCAGCCAGAGGGACCTCTACCAGACATGGGACAGCAGCGATGCCAGTCAAAGTAAGTGTCGTCATTCCTGTATACAATCCGGGCAAGTACATCGACCCCTGCATCGACTCGCTTCTGAGGCAGACCCTCCCCGCAGGGGATTTCGAAGTTCTCTTCGTCAACGATGGCTCGACGGACGACACTCGTGAACGGCTCGAGAAGCTGGCCGTGGAGCACCCGCATTTCCGTGTCATCACCATCCCGAATTCCGGCTGGCCCGGAAAGCCCCGCAACATCGGTGTGGCCGAGGCGAAGGGCGAGTACGTCCAGTTCGTCGACCAGGACGACTACCTCGCCTCCGGCGCCCTGAAGCGTCTGTACGACATGGGCCACCGCAACGGGTCGGACATCGTCATCGGCAAGGTGGCCAGCAACTTCCGCGGTGTGCCGCACGGCGTCTTCAAGAAGGACCGCGAGAAGTGCACCCTGCACGACGCGCCCCTGTACGACAGCCTCACCCCGCACAAGATGTTCCGTACGGAGTTCCTCCGCGAGAACGGCATCGCCTACCCCGAGGGCAAGCGCCGGCTCGAGGACCAGCTCTACATGATGCAGGCGTACTTCCCCGCCGAGGTCGTCTCGATCCTCGGCAGCTACACCTGCTACTACTACTCCCGCCGGGACGACGGCCAGAACGCCGGCTCCGCGAAGATCGTCCCGTCCGGCTACTACGGCAACCTCCGTGAGGTCCTCGACGTCGTCGTGGACAACACGGAGCCCGGTGAGTTCCGGGACAGGCTGCTGCGCCGCTTCTACCGCGTCGAGATGCTCGGCCGCCTCAGCGAACCCGCGGTCCTCAAGTACGAGCCGGACTACCTCGACGAGATGTGCGACGCCGTCCGGGGCTTGGCCGCGGACTTCATGGACGACGGTGTGCACAACGGGCTCGGCCCGGTGCTCCGGCTGCGCTCCACGCTGCTGCGCGACAACGACCGCCAGGGCCTCGTCCGGATCTCCCGCTTCGCCGCGTCCGTCAAGGCCGCGGCCCGCCTGGAGGACTTCGCCTGGCGGCCGGACGGCAGGATCGACCTGACCGTCAGCGGCCGACTGGTCCACGGCGACGACCGGGCCCCGCTGACCCTGCTGCGCCGCGACGGGCGCTACTTCCTGCACCCCGACATCACCGAGGGGCTGCTGCCGGACGGCGAGCTCCTGGACGTCACCGACGACATGGACGGGTTCTCGGCCGAACTGGCGATGCGCAACCGCGAAACGGCCGTGGAGTGGTCCTGCCCCGCGACCTTCACGGCCCGGGTCGAGGAACTCGGCGACGACGTCTGCGAGGTCGTCCTGCACGGCAGCGGCCAGATCTCCTCGGAGGCGTTCAAGGGGCGCGGTCGCGTGTCGCGCGGCTTCTGGGACGTGTGGGTGCCGCTGCGCGGCCTCGGCCTGGTCCGCAAGGCCCGGCTCGGTGCCGACCGGGCGCCGGAGGTGGACGCGGCCTGTGTGCCGGCCTCGCTGGGCTCCCCGGCCCGCGCGGTGATCCCGTACTTCACCGACCCGCACGGCAACCTCACCCTCGATGTCGCCCGGCGCAGCAAGAAGCTGGCCGACCACCTCGAAGGCCGTCCGCTCCGGCGGACCCCCGGTGGCCGCACCGAGCTCCGGCTGGACCTCTTCACGACCCCCGCCACCGAGCCCTCCACGACCACGCTCGTGCTGAGCCCTGCGGACGGGGCGGACGGGACCTCGCACCAGCTGCCCACCGTGCTGCGCCCCACCGAGGGCCGGGCCCATCTCACCGTGCCCGGCCGAGCCCCCGGCGTCCGGCCCGGCACCTGGAAGCTCTCGGTCCGGCTGGACAGCGACAAGAACCCCGCGCTTCGCCTCTGTGACGTGACCGTCGACAGGGGCGGCCGGATCAGCGTCGCCTCCGAGCTGCCCGCGGTCGAACCCGGGATCATGCTCGGGATCACCACCAAGCGCAGGAAGGCCAGGCTCCGCCGGGCACTGCGTGCCGTCGGCGGTCCGATCGTGCGCAGGCTGCCGGCCAAGGGCCGCAAGCGGGCGCGTCGCCTCGCCGCCCGGTTCACCGGCTGACCCGTCCACGTACCGCCGTACGCTTCCCACCGGCGGACACCGGCACGCGCCGGCACCCATCAGCAGACATCGGCCGAGAACCTCGGCCACGAGCAACAGAACAAGGACGTGATCGCATGCGGCAGCTCTCCATCGCAGAGGCCTGGGTGCACGAGCCCAAGGTCTTCCCGGACAGCCGCGGCAGCTTCCACGAGTGGTTCAAGGCGTCGGAGCTCAGCGAGGCGGCCGGACACACACTGCGGCTCGCGCAGGCCAACTGCTCCGTATCCAGCCGGGGAACACTGCGCGGTGTCCACTTCGCCGATGTGCCGCCGAGCCAGGCGAAGTACGTCAAGTGCGTACGCGGCGCGGTGCTCGACGTCATCGTGGACATCCGGGTCGGCTCCCCCACGTACAAGCAGTGGGAGGCGGTCCGCCTCGACGACGTGGACCATCACGCCGTCTACCTCTCCGAAGGGCTCGGCCACGCCTTCATGGCTCTGACGGACGACGCGACGGTCGTCTATCTCTGCTCCGAGGGCTACGCCCCCGGCCGCGAGCACGGCGTCAACCCGCTCGACCCCGAGCTCGGCATCGAGTGGCCGAAGGGGATCACTCCGCTGCTGTCCGAGAAGGACGCCGCGGCCCCCTCGCTGGCCGAGGCCGAGGCACGGGGCCTGCTGCCGTCCTACGAGGACTGCCAGGCCTACTACGCCGAGCTGCGCGCCCGCGGCTGAGCTCGGAGAGCCCGAAGCCCCCGTGGTTCCGTACGGATCACGGGGGCTTCGTACGGTCCGGCCCGGTCTCAGCCCGTCACGGCCTCGATGCGCTTGCGCAGCGGCGCGAACGCCGAACGCGGGCGGCGCAGATTGCGTGCGCGTGCCAGGGCCGGCCAGAAGTCGGCGCCGAGCAGCGTCTCGGGCCGGACGGCGTTCTTGCGCACCAGCACCTCGTCGGGAACGTCCTGCGGATCGGGGACGACATATTCCTCGATGATCTTGTCGTACGCGTTCTTCAGGACGTCGCTCTCCGGGTTGGCGCCGAACACGGCGACGACTCCGGTCGGTTCCGTGTCCACCTCGACGACGACCAGATCGGGACGGAAGCGGCGCAGCACCTGCACCACCTTGTACACGTCACCGGTCCAGTACTTGGTGTGCCGGTCGCGGGCCGCCTCGTCGACATCGCGCGGCAGCATGTCGTCCAGCACGATCACGCTCGACCAGCGGGAATGCTTCTCGACATTCATGAAGTCGCGCAGGGCGTACTCGAAGAGGTGCATGCCGTCGATGAAGGCGAGCTCCAGCTTCGGGTCGCCGCCGAGCACATTGAGCGGATCGCGGCGGGCCAGGGCGCGGAACGGGTTGCGGCCGTTGCGCAGGTGCAGCAGCGGATCCTTGCGGGTGAAGAAGTCGTCGCTCGTCGCCTTGACCAGGTGGACGTCGCAACTGATGTCCGTCACCACTCTGAAGGCGGGGTCGACGGCGACGGAGGGCACTCTCGAGAGGGCCAGGCTCCTGCCGTCGTTGACCCCGATCTCCAAATAGTTGCGAGGACGGTAGACACGGTGCAAATGACGCAGAAAGTCATGGCGGTTCACGTGGAGCAGCCCTTCGGAGAAAACCAACTGGTCTGGTCCCCGGCGAAGTTACCGCATGACCGCACTGTGATGTAAGCGTTCCCCCCGTATGTAAACCTCCGCTGTTCACTTCTTTGGAATTCGATTGGATTCGGCCCTCAATACGATCAATCGACGATCATGATCGCTGTGCTGCGACGAGTGCCGGAAATGCCTCGTCCAGCGCCGCCCGCCAGTCCCGGATCGGTTCGATCCCGGCCGTCGCCCAGCGGTCGTGTCCCAACACGCTGAACGCGGGCCGGGGGGCCGGCCGCACGAAGGCCTCGCTGTTCGTGGGGCGGACGCGCTCCGGGTCGGCGCCGAGCAGCCGGAAGATCTCCCGGGTGAAACCGAACCAGGTCGTCTCGCCGCCGCTGGTGCCGTGGTAGACGCCCGCGGGGGCGCTGCCCGTGAGGGCGGCCTGTCCGAGCCGGACCAGCCGGTCGGCCAGGTCGACGGTCCAGGTGGGCTGTCCGCGCTGGTCGTCCACCACGTCGAGGGTGTCCTTGACGCCCTCCAGCTTGATCATCGTACGGACGAAGTTGCCTCCGCCCGCGCCGTACAGCCAGGCGGTACGGACCACGTAACCGGTGTCCGGAAGGGTGTCCAGCACGGCCCGCTCCCCGGCCAGTTTGGTGCGGCCGTAGGCGCTGCGCGGTCCGGTGGGGTCGTCCTCGGCGTACGGCTTCCCGCCGTCCCCGGCGAAGACGTAGTCGGTGGAGACCTGGAGGAGGACGGCCCCGTGTTCGCGGCAGGCCGCGGCGAGGACCTCGGGGCCCGTGCCGTTGACCCGCAGCGCGGCGTCCTCCTGGGACTCCGCGTCGTCGACAGCGGTCCAGGCGGCGCAGTTCACCACGACGGCGGGGCGGTGCTTCTCGAAACCGGCGCGCACCGACCCCGGGTCCGCGATGTCCATGGCCGCCCGGTCCGCGGCGACCGCGGTGACGTCCTCACCGGCGAGCCGTGCCAGGACGTCCCGGCCCAGCATCCCGGCGGCCCCGGTGACGAGCCAGACGGCGCTCACAGCGCGGCCCGGTCCTTCAGCGGCTCCCACCAGGAGCGGTTGTCGCGGTACCACTGCACGGTCTCGGCGAGGCCGGTGCGGAAGTCCTTGCGGGGCTCGTAGCCGAGCTCCTCGCGGATCTTGGTGCAGTCGACCGAGTAGCGGCGGTCGTGGCCCTTGCGGTCCTCGACGTAGGTGACGCTGGTGTCCCAGTCGGCGCCGCAGGCGTCCAGCAGCAGGCCGGTGAGCTCCTTGTTGGACAGCTCGGTGCCGCCGCCGATGTTGTACACCTCGCCCGCCCGGCCCTTCGTGCGGACCAGCTCGATGCCCTGGACGTGGTCGTCGATGTGCAGCCAGTCACGGACGTTGGCGCCGTCGCCGTACAGCGGGACCGTCCTGCCGTCCAGCAGGTTGGTGACGAAGAGCGGGATGACCTTCTCGGGGAAGTGGTGGTGCCCGTAGTTGTTGGAGCAGCGCGTCACCCGCACGTCGAGCCCGTGGGTGCGGTGGTACGACAGCGCGATCAGGTCGCTGGACGCCTTGGCCGCGGAGTACGGCGAGTTGGGCGCGAGCGGATCGGTCTCGGGCCAGGAGCCCTCGTCGATGGAGCCGTAGACCTCGTCGGTGGAGATGTGCACGAAGGTCTTGATGCCGGCCAGGTGCGCGGCGTGGATCAGGGTGTGGGTGCCCACGACGTTCGTACGGACGAACTCGGCGCCGCCGTCGATGGAGCGGTCCACGTGGGACTCGGCGGCGAAGTGCACCACCTGGTCGTGCTCGGCCATCAGCTTGGAGACCAGCTCGGGGTCGCAGATGTCGCCCTGCACGAACCTGAAGCCGGGGTGGTCGCGCACCTCGTCGAGGTTGGCCGGGTTGCCCGCGTAGGTGAGCTTGTCGAGGACGGTGACGGCGATGTCGCCGGGGCCCTCGGGGCCGAGCACCGTACGGACGTAGTGCGAGCCGATGAAGCCGGCGCCGCCGGTCACCAGGATGTCGGTGGTCATGAAGAGATCTGCACCTTGCTGTGGTCGCCGAGTACGAGTCGGTGGGCGGAAGGGGAACGGGGCGCGGGGGTCACTTCGACGTCACGGCCGATGAGCGAGGCCTCCACGCGGCGGACACCGGCGATGGAGGCACCCCGCAGGACGATGGAGTACTCGATCTCGCTGTCCTCGATCCGGCAGTCCTCGGAGACCGAGGTGAACGGACCGACGTACGCGCCGCTGATCACCGACCGGGCGCCGATGATCGCCGGCCCGACGATGCGGCTGCCGCTGACCTTGGCCCCCGCCTCGATGCGTACCCGGCCGATGATCTCGCTCTCCTCGTCGACCTCGGCCTCCTCGTGGGACGGCTCGATGGTCTCCAGGACGGTCCGGTTGACCTCCAGCATGTCGGTGACGTTGCCGGTGTCCTTCCAGTAACCGCGGATCGTGGTGGAGCGGACGTCGCGCTTCTGGTCGATGAGCCACTGGATGGCGTGCGTGATCTCCAGCTCGCCGCGCCAGGAGGGCTCGATCGAGCGGACGGCCTCGTGGACCGCGGGGGTGAAGAGGTAGACGCCGACGAGCGCCAGATCGCTCTTGGGCTCCTTCGGCTTCTCCTCCAGGGCCGCGACCCGGCCTTCGGCGTCGAGCTCCGCCACCCCGAAGGAGGTCGGGTTCGGCACCTGGGTCAGCAGGATCTGCGCATCGGGCCGGTCCGTGCGGAACTCCTCCACCAGATCGGTGATCCCGCCGACGATGAAGTTGTCGCCGAGGTACATGACGAAGTCGTCGTCCCCCAGGAAGTCACGGGCGATCAGCACCGCGTGGGCGAGGCCGAGCGGCTCGTCCTGCGGGATGTACGTGACCTCGATACCGAGCCGGGAACCGTCGCCGACCGCCTCGCGGATCTCCTGGGCGGTGTCGCCCACGATGATGCCGACCTCCGTGATGCCCGCTTCGGCGATGGCTTCCAGGCCGTAGAACAGCACGGGCTTGTTCGCCACGGGCACCAGCTGTTTGGCCGAGGTGTGGGTGATGGGACGCAGGCGGGTGCCGGCCCCTCCGGACAGTACGAGAGCCTTCACGTGACCAGTCCTCATGGTGAGATGTCGGTCCTGTCGCGGGAGCGCGACGTCCGAACGAATTTTACTGAGTTTCTCGGTTTGTTCTTCGGAGAATCACTCGTGCGGGCCCGGCGTGGGAACCCGCACGGTGCGGGAGTGTCGGCTAACCCATGCTCAGCCGCGCCCTCCAGCGGCGCACGTCCCGGCGCATCCTGCGTGCCAGACGCCTGGACAGGGAGGCCCGGCGGGCCGTGACCTCCGGCCGCTCGATGCGCTTGCCGTCGTGCCAGTCGGGCACGGTGACCTCGTAGGTGGAATCGGCCAGGCCGGCCGACCTGTCACGGAAGTGCGGGTACGCGAGGTGGAGCTTGTCGCCGGAGCGCGAGGCGACCACGTCCGGGACCTTCTTCGCGCGGAGGTACCGCAGTACGTCGACCAGCAGGTCCATGCGGCCCCGTGCCACACAGGCGAGCCGCAGCCGCTCGCCCACCTTGATCAACCGGGCCACTCCGTCGTCCCAGTAGGCGTCCATCAGCGGAGCCGCTAGTTCCATCTTGTGCTGCCGGACTTTCTCGGAATCCTTCAGCACGCCCGGTCCGAACTGTTGCAGCATGCCGACCGTGAATGGCCGGACCATGAGGAAGTCACGCTTCGGTCCCGCCGGCTCGATCCGGTGAATGAGCGCCATCATGGCGCGCATCGATTCGAAACGCCATTCATAGGTGCCGCTCTTCGTGACGTGCTTCCCGTCGTCACGACCCACCAGGTAATAGCAGACGTAGTTGGAGATCACGGAGACTCCCGCACCGCGCAGATACGCCTCCATGGTGAAGAGGGCGTCCTCACCGGTCTTGAGATTCTCGTCGAACCTCAGGGAGAGACGCTCCAGCAATTCCCGCCGAAAAAGCTTCTGTGCGCTCAGCGTGTATATGACCTTGGAGTTGTAGACGTCCACGCGCGTCCTGGTGGCTCCCCACATCGACCGCGGCGCGCCCCTGTTCACGCCGACCACCTTGCCCAGCACCACATCGGTGCCCGCGCGGTCGGCCATGGCCACCATCCGCTCCAGGGCCTCCTCGCCGAAGTAGTCGTCGGCGTCGAGGAAGAACACATAACGTCCGCGCGCCATTCCGAGGCCCACATTGCGCGGCCCGCTGGGGCCGCCGGAGTTCTTCTGCCTGATCACTCTGGTCGGGACCTCGGTCCGGGCTGCGAACTCCTCCAGATACTCACCCGTGCCATCGGTGGAACCGTCGTCGACTGCGACGATTTCGATCCGATCGGCGCCTATGGTCTGCGCCTCCACGGATTCGAGACAGCGAATGAGGTAGGGCATCGCCTCATACGCACCGACAACCACGGTTACGTCAGGAATTTGCGTCTCGTTCACACAAACTGAAGACAGGTTGACCGCTGCGTTGGTTGTCTGCCGTCGCACGCATAAAAAGTGACACTCATCACAAAGGCCCGGCACAACCCTTTGCGGGGTATGCCGGGCCTTATTCGATCATGTAATGCGGGTGACGGACGCTCAGCCGCCGACCGGCTCGCCCAGGCTCTTCGCCACCCCGGCGTTCCGCGCCTCCGACTTGGCCGCGAGCGCCTTCACGGCGGCGTCGAACTGCATGAGCGACGTGGGCTCGTCCGGGCCGAGGAGGTACCGCTTGAGCTCGCGCCGGTCCTCGGCGAGGGTGTCCGCACCGGGGTCCTTCACCGCGGCGAGCAGGGCGTCCAGCTCGACCGCCGAGTTGGAGAGGATCACCGCGGCGCGCACCGCGGTGTTCTGCCGGCGGAACTCGTCCTCGCCCAGCTCCGCCGAGTCCGTGACCGCGTACGGCTTGCCGCTCGTGATGAAGTCCGACACCACGCTGGAGATGTCCGAGACCATGGCGTCCGACTCGTTGAAGCAGTCGTACAGCCGCATCTGGGCACCGGTGATGACCCGGTGCTCCCACCAGCCCTGGGCACGCCAGGACGCGGCGTTCCACTCGTCCTTGAGCCGTGCGGTCTCGGCGTCGCGCGCCGGGTCGGCCAGCGAGTCCCGGGACAGCTCCGCCTCGTCCCGGGCGGTGCGACCGCCGCTGGAGAGTTCGGCCAGACGCGCCTCGATACGGGCCATCTCGGCCCGCGCCTCGGACTGCTCGCCCCGCAGAGCGGCCGATTCCGTCGCCCAGCGGGAGTCGGTGGCGCGCTCGGCGGCGGCCCGCTCGATCATCTCGGTGATGCGCAGGTGCACGGCCTTGGCCTTGGCGCTGCGGGTACCGGTGAAGGAGTGCGGCTTGTAGAGCAGGCGGATCGGCTGCTCGGAGTCCAGCAGCCGCTTGACGATGTTCTCGCCGGCCAGCAGCAGCGAGGTGTTGCCCGGGTTGTCGTCCCAGCCCTCCCAGGTGGGGGCGTACAGCACGGTCGGAATCGGGTTCCTCGGCGCACCGGACCACGGCTGGATGGCGGCCAGCTGCGGGCGGCCCACCTCGACGATGTCCTCGTCGCGCACGCCGACGTCGGCCAGCGCGTAACGGTCGCGGCCGGCCCGGCCCGCGGTCCAGACCTCGTCGTAGGCCTTGCTGTACGGGTTGACGCTGGCGAGCTTGTCGCTGTCACCGTGGCCGATGAAGACGTGCTTCATCGTCGGCACCCGGAGCAGATGGATGTTCTTGCCGACGTTGGCCGCGTAGAGCGCGACGCGTACCGACGACAGGTCCAGGTTCATGAGGTGCACACCACCGGGCACGCAGAGCACGGGCACCGATGTGCCCGCGAGCTGCGGGACGATGTTGCGCTCACGCAGACAGATCAGCGGCCGCCCACCGAGCTGGGCCATCGTCTCCAGCCACATGTTGACCTGGTAGGCCGAGTCCTTGGAGCCGGAGAAGTACAGCATCACGGTCGGCCGGTACTCGGCGAGCCAGTCGCCCACCGCGTTGAGGACCTTGGTCTCCGGCGGTACGAGCCGGCTCGGCCGGACGTACGGCAGGAGCGCCGCCAGATAGCCGACCGCGAGGACGAGCGTGAGGCCCAGGCCCGCATAGGCGATGACGTACTTGCCGGTCTCGACCGCGAGCAGCACCCCCACCATCGAGAAGATGTCCAGGTGCAACATCTTCTCCGCGGGCCTGCTCATCAGGATCTGCGGCGGCGCGTCCCCTATCCGCACCGACCCGAGGTCGATGTTGCGGGTGACCACCGGAAGCTTGCGGCGCAGCCGGATGAGGGTGACCATCGCGCTCTGCGGTGCCTGGAGTCCGTAGAAGGCCAGCAGGCAGGCGACCGTCACATAGAACAGCGTCTCCTCGCCGTATCCCATGCGCGAGAGCAGCAGGATGAGCAGCAGCTGGCGGACGAGGAAGCGGATCGACAGTCCGGCACGGACCGCGGCGAGCCGGTTGATCAGATAGCTGCCGCAGTGGTGCAGATATCGGTCCGCGAGATAGGTGACCGCGGTCGCCGCGGCGAAGAACCAGAGATTGGGGATTATCGCCGCGAGCATGACGCACGGGAACCCCACAGCCACCAGGAGAGCGGCGGCCAGTTCCGAACCACTGCCCACCCGAGCCAAGCGCATGGCTTTCGAAATCACGAAGTACCGCTTCCGAGGGTGCCGACTGATTACCTTGCGAGGGAAATGTGAAGCCAGAGCTTCACGAATTCGGACCCCTGCAGTTCGCACATGGCGAACTGCAGGGGTCCGAATAGTCGATTACCAAGAAGTATTACACATCGGCCTGACGGTCCAGGACAGCGGCCAGCGCCTGCTCGAAGTCCGACGCCTCGGAGGCACCGCGGGTCGGGTCCTGCTGCCGTACGTCGATGACATGGCCGGTCATCTCGGAGAGCAGGACGTCGAGGGAGGTCCTGGCGACCGCCTCGGAGGAGAGCAGCGTGCCCGCGGGCTCGTCGCCGAACGCCTTGGTGCGCATCGGGGTGGCCGTGCGCTCCGGGTTCACGCAGTTCACCCGCACCCCGTCGCCTGCCCACTCGTCCGAGAGCGCCTGGGTGAGGTTCACCATGGCGGCCTTGGTGGACGAGTAGAGGCTGTACTCCGCGCGGCCCCGGGTGTAGCTGCTGGAGGTGTAGAGCAGCAGCTGGCCCTTGGTCTCGGCGAGGTACTTGTAGGAAGCGCGGGCGATCTGCACGGGTGCCAGGTAGTTGACGTTCAGCGCTTCCTGGATGGTCGTGTTGTCCGTCTCGGCCAGCTTGCCGATGCGGAGCACGCCCGCGGTGTTGATCACGTAGTCGATGCGGCCGGTGTCCGCGTACGCCTTGGAGAGCGCGTCGTCGACGTGCTCCGGGTTCTCCACGTGGGTACCGGTGGTGGAGCGGCCCAGGGCGTAGACGGTGGCGCCGTAGGACTCGGCGAGCGCCGCGATGTCCGCGCCGATGCCGTACGAGCCGCCGAAGACGACGAGGGTCTTGCCGGTGAGCAGCTCGCGGTAGGCGGCGTCGTCCGTCGGCTGCGGGACGGCCGTGGACGCCAGCTGGAAGAGCTTGTCCGCGATGAAGACGTCGACCGGCTGAGTGACCTTCATGTTGTACTCGTCGCCCGCGACGACGTAGATCGGCACGTCGGGGAGGTACTTCAGGACGACCGAGCAGTCGTCGGTGGCCTGGAAGTTCGGGTCGCCCGCCGCGACCTCGTAGGCCCGGCGGATCGTGGAGAGCTTGAAGGCCTGCGGCGTCTGGCCCCGGCGCAGCCGGGAACGGTCGGGCACGTCGGTGATGAACTCGCCGTCGCCGCCGTGGGTACGGGTCACGATGATCGTGTCCGCGGAGGGGATGGCGACGTCGACCGCCTGGTAGCGGTCGAGGGCGTCGACGCAGTCCTTGATGACCCGCTGCGAGAGCAGGGGGCGCACGGCGTCGTGGAACAGGACGTTGCGGTCCTCGCCCTCGGCCAGGCCCTCACCGAGGGCCGCGATGGCGCGCTCGGTGGTCTCGTTACGGGTGGAACCGCCCTCGATCACCTTGGTGACCTTGGTGAGTCCGGCCTTCGCGACGATCTTCTCCACGTCGGGCACATAGCCCGGAGCCATCAGCACGATGACGTCGTCGATGGAGTCGGCCTGCTGGAAGATCGACAGCGTGTGCTCGATGACAGCCTTGCCTGCGATCTTCAGCAGCTGCTTGGGGATGGACAGTCCCACGCGCTGGCCGGTACCGCCGGCGAGCACGACTGCTGTGGTTCGGGCTTTGGCTATGTGCTGAGCAGACACAGACGACCTACCTTGCGAGGGCTGGGAGATACAGCGATGGTTGCACTCTCCGTTACCGTCTCGCAAGGTGGACGTCGGGCGCCGCACGCCCTGTCGAAACCTTGCGGCGCCTTGCGATCAGGGCGAATACCCGAATTGATCCCTCTTGACCGGGTGACCGACACCACACGGTTGAGCGGCATGAATCACCCTTGAGCGGGTTCGGATCCCCCGTTTGCGCGACGGGGAGGGCGCACCGGACCGCCGGACGGGCCGGTTGAGCAGGCCCGTCCGGCGGAGTCGACCACGGCGAAACGGCCCGGAGAACGACCGCCGCGACGGAACGGACGGGCGGAGCTCGCCGGGAGGGGCGCTAGAACGGGTTGAAGTCGTCGAACTCGCGCTGCGACTCGTCGCGTTCGGCCTCACGGTCGCGGCGCCGCTGCGCCGCCGGGCGCGGCGCTTCGAGACGGTGGTCCTCGCCGCGTCGACCGAGCATCTCCGCGCCCGCCGCCAGGGTGGGCTCCCAGTCGAAGACGACCGCGTTGTCCTCGGCACCGATGGCCACACCGTCGCCCGCACGGGCGCCGGTCTTCATCAACTCGTCCTCGACACCGAGGCGGTTGAGCCGGTCCGCCAGGTAACCGACGGCCTCGTCGTTGTTGAAGTCGGTCTGCCGGACCCAGCGTTCGGGCTTCTCGCCACGCACCCGGTAGAGGCCGTCCTCCTCCTTGGTGACGGTGAATCCCGCGTCGTCGACTGCCTTCGGGCGGATGACGATACGGGTCGCCACCTCCACGGGCTTGGCCGCACGCGCCTCGGCCACGACGCCCGCGAGCGCGAAGGAGAGCTCCTTCAGTCCGGTACGGGCGACCGCCGACGCCTCGAAGACCTGGTAGCCGCGCGCCTCCAGGTCCGGGCGGATCATGTCGGCGAGGTCCTGGCCGTCCGGGATATCGATCTTGTTGAGGACGACGATGCGGGGCCGGTCCTCCAGCCCGCCGTACTGCTTCAGCTCCTCCTCGATCATGTCGAGGTCGGAGACGGGGTCGCGGTCGGACTCCAGCGTCGCGGTGTCCAGCACGTGCACGAGCACCGAGCAGCGCTCCACGTGCCGCAGGAACTCCAGGCCGAGACCGCGGCCCTGGCTGGCGCCGGGGATCAGGCCCGGGACGTCGGCGATGGTGTAGACGGTGCTGCCCGCGGTGACCACGCCGAGATTCGGGACGAGGGTCGTGAAGGGGTAGTCGGCGATCTTCGGCCTGGCCGCGGACAGGACGGAGATCAGCGAGGACTTCCCGGCGCTCGGGTAACCCACCAGCGCGACATCGGCGACGGTCTTGAGCTCCAGGACGATGTCCCGGGCCTCACCGGGCTCGCCGAGCAGCGCGAAGCCGGGGGCCTTGCGCCGGGCGGAGGCGAGCGCGGCGTTGCCGAGGCCGCCGCGGCCGCCCTGGCCGGCGACGAACGTGGTGCCCTGGCCGACCAGGTCGGCCAGCACGTTCCCCTTCCGGTCGAGCACGACCGTGCCGTCGGGCACCGGCAGGACGAGGTCCTGGCCGTCCTTGCCGGAGCGGTGGTCGCCCGCGCCGGGCTGGCCGTTGGTCGCCTTGCGGTGAGGGCTGTGGTGGTAGTCGAGGAGCGTGGTGATGTCCTGGTCGACGACCAGGGTCACATCGCCGCCACGGCCGCCGTTGCCGCCGTCCGGACCGCCGAGCGGTTTGAACTTCTCACGGTGTACGGAGGCGCAGCCGTGGCCTCCGTTACCCGCGGCGACATGCAGCTCGACGCGGTCCACGAAGGTGGTCATGGTGGGAACCTCCAGTTACATACATGCAGAAATGTCTCACTCGCGCTGTCCCCCATAGGAGAAAGCCGTCTCTCATGGGAGAAACACGCGAAAGGCGGACCCGCTTCCCGTACGGGAAGTGAGGTCCGCCTCCGCAGAAACCGCTCGACGAGCGCCGAAAATTCAGCCGGCGATCGGAACGATGTTCACGACCTTGCGGCCACGGTGCGTGCCGAACTCGACCGCACCGGCGGCGAGTGCGAACAGCGTGTCGTCGCCGCCACGGCCGACGCCCGTGCCCGGGTGGAAGTGAGTGCCGCGCTGGCGGACCAGGATCTCACCGGCGTTGACGGCCTGACCGCCGAAGCGCTTCACGCCGAGCCGCTGAGCATTGGAATCGCGCCCGTTCCGGGTGGACGATGCGCCCTTCTTGTGTGCCATGTCTCCTCAGTCCCTTACTTCGCAGCCGCGGGGATACCGGTGACCTTGATCGCCGTGTACTGCTGACGGTGACCCTGGCGACGGCGGTAGCCGGTCTTGTTCTTGTAGCGAAGGATGTCGATCTTCGCGCCCTTGTGGTGGTCCACGACCTCGGCCTGGACCTTGATCCCGGCCAGCACCCACGGGTCGCTGGTCACGGCGTCGCCGTCGACCACGAGCAGGGTCGAGAGCTCGACCGTGTCGCCAACCTGGGCAGTGGAAATCTTGTCAACCTCAACGATGTCACCGACAGCAACCTTGTGCTGGCGGCCACCGCTGCGCACGATGGCGTACACGCGGATCTCTCTCTCGCTCGGAACGGAGCCCCTGATGCCAGCCGCTCACACGGGCCGGGGCCCGAGGTGATCCGAATGGACGAGCGGCCTCTCACCGATGACGGGAGGGGGTTGCTCAGGGACAGGCGCATACGGAAACACGCCGATGGGCAAGGTTACGGGCCGCCGACCGGAGGGTCAAACCGGGCTCCGTGCCCCACCCCGCGTTCTCCGGCTCGTCCCTTCCCGGGCCCATCGGCCTGCCCCCGTCCGGCCGCGGACGGCCCGCCGGCGCCGCCGGCGGCCTCCTGACCGGCGTCGGCGGCGGTCGGGACGCCCACGGAGCCCCGCAGGTCCCCGAAGCCCTACGGCGGCCGCTGGGCCGGTCGGCCGACGGGCGGTCCCGGGCAGTCACCGCGGTCCGACACGACGGCCGGTGGGCCGCCCCCCTTGTCGAGGTGCGGCCCACCGGCCGTCGTGTCATGCGGTACGGCTGCGGAGAAGGTCCCTCCGCGGCCGTACCCCGCTGCCGCCTACGCCTCGGTACCGGCCGAGACGGAGGCCTGCGCCGTCTTCTCCGCGGCGACCGTCTTCTTCGCCGCCGCCTTCTTGGCCGTCGTCTTCTTCGCGGCGGTCTTCTTGGCAGCCGTCTTCTTGGTGGCTGCCTTCTTGGCGGTGGCCTTCTTGGCCGTCTTGCGGGCCGTCTTCTTGGCCGGGGCCTCCGCCTTCGGAGCCTCCGGGGCCTCCGCGGCCTCCTGGGCTTCGGCCGGCTCGGCCTCGGGCTTCGGCTCGATGGAGCCGGTCACCACGACGACCTCCGCCGCGTCCGCACCGGCGGGCGAACCCGCGGGGGCGGTGACCTTACGGGTCACCCGGCGGCGGGCACGCGGCGGTGCGGCCTCGGGGACGACCTCCTCGGGTGCCGCCTCGGGCTGCGGGGCCTCGACGACGGGGGCCGCCTCGACGACCGGGGCCGCGGCCGGCACCGGCTCCTCGACCTGCTCGACCGGGGCCGGCGAGCCCGCCGGGGCGGTGGCCTTACGGGTCGCACGACGACGCGTACGGCCCTGCGGGGCCTCGACAGCCGGCTCGGGCTCCACCACAGGTTCCGCCTCCACGGCCTCCACCACCGGCTCCGGTTCGACGACCGGGACGGGGGCGGCGGCCTTCGGGGCGCCGGCCGGAGCCGATGCCTTACGGGTCGCACGACGCCTGCCACGGCCACGCGAAGCGGCTGCCTCGGCCTCGGCCGGGCTGCTGTACAGCTCCTCGTCCGGGACGAACTCCGGCTCGGGCAGCGCCACCGGGGCGGCCACCTCGGCGGCCACCTCGGCCTCGGTCTCGCTCTCCGCGATGTGCCCGTGGTCCAGCTCGGCGATCTGCTCGTGCTCGTGCTCGTGCTCGTGGCCCGCGCCGCCCCGGCCGCGCTTCTTGGAACGCTTGCCGTTGCCGCCGCCGCCGACCGAGGTCGGCTGCTCCATGTGCACGATCACGCCGCGCCCGTTGCAGTGGACACAGGTCTCGGAGAAGGACTCCAGCAGACCCTGGCCCACCCGCTTGCGGGTCATCTGGACCAGGCCCAGCGAGGTGACCTCGGCGACCTGGTGCTTCGTACGGTCGCGTCCCAGGCACTCCAGCAGACGGCGCAGCACCAGGTCCCGGTTGGACTCCAGCACCATGTCGATGAAGTCGACGACGACGATCCCGCCGAGGTCGCGCAGCCGCAGCTGGCGCACGATCTCCTCGGCCGCCTCCAGGTTGTTCTTGGTGACGGTCTCCTCGAGGTTGCCGCCCTGACCGGTGAACTTGCCGGTGTTGACGTCGACGACGACCATCGCCTCGGTCTTGTCGATCACCAGCGAACCGCCGCTCGGCAGATAGACCTTCCGGTCCAGCGCCTTCATCAGCTGCTCGTCGATCCGGTACGTCGCGAAGATGTCGACCTCGGAGGTCCATCGCGACAGACGGTCCGTCAGGTCGGGCGCCACGTGCGAGACGTAGCCGTGGATGGTCTCCCACGCGTCGTCGCCGCTGACGATGACCTTGGAGAAGTCCTCGTTGAAGATGTCGCGGACGACCCGGACGGTCATGTCCGGCTCGCCGTAGAGCAGCGTCGGCGCGTTGGAACTGCCGGTGCTCTTGGACTTCTTCTGGATGTCCTCCCACTGCTGCTGCAGCCGCTCGACGTCGCGGCGCAGCTCGTCCTCGCTCGCGCCCTCCGCAGCGGTGCGGACGATGACGCCCGCGTCCTCGGGAACGATCTTCTTGAGGATGGTCTTCAGCCGGGCCCGCTCGGTGTCGGGGAGCTTGCGGCTGATACCGGTCATCGAGCCCTCGGGCACATAGACCAGGTAGCGGCCGGGCAGCGAGACCTGACTGGTCAGGCGGGCGCCCTTGTGGCCGATCGGGTCCTTGGTCACCTGGACGAGGACGGACTGGCCGGACTTGAGCGCGGTCTCGATACGACGCGGCCCGTGGGCCATGCCGAGCGCCTCGAAGTTCACCTCGCCGGCGTACAGGACCGCGTTGCGGCCCTTGCCGATGTCGACGAAGGCGGCCTCCATGGACGGCAGTACGTTCTGGACCTTGCCCAGATAGACGTTGCCGACGTAGCTGGTGGCCTGCTCCTTGTTGACGTAGTGCTCGACGAGCACGTTGTCCTCGAGGACACCGATCTGGGTGCGCTCGCCGTTCTGGCGGACGACCATGACCCGCTCCACGGCCTCGCGACGGGCCAGGAACTCGGCCTCAGTGATGATCGGGACACGGCGGCGACCCTGCTCACGGCCCTCGCGGCGGCGCTGCTTCTTCGCCTCCATACGGGTCGAGCCCTTGATCGACTGGACCTCGTCGAAGCCGGTGCCGGCCTCCCGCTCCTCCTTCCGGCGGGGCTCGCGGACCTTGACGACCGTACGCTCCGGGTCGTCCGCACCGCTCTCGGCGTCGGCCGCGACGTCACCGCTGCGACGGCGACGACGGCGACGACGACGGCTGCTGCTGGATCCGGTGGCGGACGCCTCGTGCTCCTCGTCCTCCTCCTCGGGCTCCTGAGCGTGCTCCTGGTCCTCCTCGGAGAGGTCGGCGGCGGCCTCGTCACCGTGCTGCTCGGCGCCCTCGTCGCCCTCGCTGATCTCGCCACGACGGCGACGACGGCCACCCCGACGGCGACGGCGCGAGGGCCGGTCCCCGTACTCGTCCGTCTCCTCGCCCTCGTGCTCGGCCTCGCTCTCGGGCTCGTGCTCGTCCTCGGCGTGCTCCTCCACCGCGGGAGCGGCGGCCTGCTCGGGCTCGGCGGCCTCACCGCGACGGCGGCGACGGCGGCGCGAAACCGCCTGCGGCGCGGCCTCGGCGGTCGGGGCCTCGGTCGTGGCGGTCGGCTCCTCGACCGTCTCGGGCTCTTCCTCGATCTCGTCGCGACGCGAGGCGGCAGCGGCGGCGGCAGCGGTCTCCGGGGTCTGGAACATCGGCTCGGCGAAGACCGGAGCCTGGAACACGGCCACGGCGGGGCGCGTCACGCGACGGCTCTTGCGTACGGGCTCCTCGACCTTGCCGGTGAACTCGGGCCGGCCGGCGGCCGCAGTGGCCCGGCGGCGCTGGCGACCACGCGGTGCGGTGTCCTCGGCCTCGGCGGGCTCGACGGCCTCGGTCGGCTCGACAGCCTCGGCGGTTTCAGCGGTTTCGGCGACCGGTTCCTCGGTCTCGACAACCGTCTCGGCGGCCTTCGGCGCACCGGCCGGGGCGGTCGCCTTGCGGACCGCACGACGACGCGTACGCGCGGGCGGCGCCTCCACGACCTCGGCCTCGGCAACGGGCTCGACGGCTGCCTCGGGCTCGACCACGGGCTCCGGCTCGACAGCGGCCTCGGCGGGCTGCGGCGCGCCCGCCGGGGCGGATGCCCTGCGCCGGGTGCGACCGCGCGGCGCGGCGGGCTCGGGCTCGGCGACCACGGCCGGCTCGGGCTCGGCACTCACCACGGCCGCGGCTTCCTCGACGATCTCGACGGGCTCGGCGGCCTTCGGCGCACCGGCCGGGGCGGTCGCCTTGCGGACCGCACGACGACGCGTACGCGCGGGCGGCGCCTCCACGACCTCGGCCTCGGCAACGGGCTCGATGGCCGCCTCGGGCTCGACCACGGGCTCGGCGGCCTTGGGCGCACCGGCCGGAGCGGTCGCCTTGCGGACCGCACGACGACGTGTACGCGCGGGCGGCGCCTCCACGACCTCGGCCTCGGCAACGGGCTCGACGGCGGGCTCCACGATCTCCACGGCCTCGGCGGCCTTCGGCGCGCCCGCCGGGGCGGTCGCCTTGCGGACCGCACGGCGACGGGTACGCGCGGGCGGCGCGGCCTCCGCCTCCGGGGCACCAACTTCGGCAACGGTGCTGTCGGACACTGCGGCGTCAACGGCCGGTATGGCCGGCGCGGCGGCACCCTGGACATCCGCCACCGGCGGACCGGCCGGGCGGGACGCGGCGCGGCGCCTGCGGCGCGGCGGCAGCTTGTCGCCGGGTGCGTTGTTCTCTTCGTCGTTCCCGGTCGTGCCGGGTTCGTTGGACTGGGGCATGCGGGCGGTTCTCCCGTCAGGCTCCCGGGCGCCGCGTCTGGTTCCGGTCCGGCACGGTCCGCGTGATGTACGCGGGACCGCCGTCCGGGGCGCGGGCGCCGCACGGGAGCTCAATGTCTGGCTCGCCGGTTCCGTACGCTCCGTGCGTACGGCCTGGCGAAAGTCTTATGGGTCATCGCGCGGCCCGGACCAGGTGGCTCCCGAGTCGGAGGGCTGCGCTGCAACGACCGCCTTACGCGGAACCTGTACCTTCCGGCGCCGTCGCGACGGCGGTCCCGACGGCCGTGGGTGGAGCGGCCGGGGCTGCCTCGCGGTCGGGCGCGAGCGGGTCGGTCACCGTGCCGGACTCCTCGTCGAAGAGCCCCTGCGCCAGCCTGGTCACCGCTGCGGGGACCGGCGGCGCCAGGTCGGCCACAACGCGGAGACCGGACAGGACGTCGTCAGGTCGCACGGCAGGTGTCACGTGCCGAACAACCAGCCGCAGTATCGCACAGGGCTTGTCCTCGGGCCTATCAGCCTGTGGATCAAGGGCCTGCAGGTCGACCACGGCGGCACGGGCGTCGAAGGTCCGCATGCCGTTCTTCGCACGGCGCTGGACCTCGACGGTCTCGGCTCCGTTGAAGGCGGCCACGGCCTTGACGGCCTCCTCGGCGGTGACTCCGTCGAGACGCAGCTCCCAGACGGAGGCCGTCAGCCGCTCCGCGAGGCCCGAGGTGCGGGCCTCGACGGCGTCGGTGATGTCGAGACCGTCCGGCAGCGAGTCGTTGAGCAGCTCGCGCAGGACGCCCGGATCCCGGGCCTCGGTGAGGGCGATCTCCAGGAACTCGGCCTCACTGCCCGTGCCGGTGGGGGCGGCATTGGCGTACGACACCTTCGGGTGCGGGGTGAAGCCGGCCGAGTAGGCCATGGGCACCTCGGAGCGGCGCAGTGCCCGCTCGAAGGCACGCTGGAAGTCACGGTGGCTGGTGAACCGGAGGCGGCCGCGCTTGGTGTAGCGCAGTCGGATGCGCTGCACCGCCGGTGCGGGCGGCGGGCCTTCGGGCTGTCGCTTGCCCAGTGGTTCTTCTCCTCGGTGCGGGGCGGACGCGGTGGCACGCCGCCCTCGAAATGCGGGTGGCCCGGGGTGTCCGGTCCGGCTCACCCCCGCTCGGCGTTCTTCTCTCCGAGCGGGGAGATCTCTGGTTCGGGCGCCGCGCAGGGCACAGTCGTTGTACTACCCAGAGTACGCGCACGGGGGCTTCCCGGTTCCCGGGGCCAGGACGCCCCCCGCCCACCGACCAGTGCCCGCCAGGCGTCACGGCGCGCCCGGGCCACCGTCGCGCGCGCCGAGAGCAGCGCCGCCCGGACCGCGCGTCCCGTCCCGACCGCGGCCCGCCTGGCCGGAGCCCAGACGGCGTCACGTACGCAATGTCCCACCGGCGTGCACACCGTGCGCCAGACCCAGGCCACCGGCGCCCCGACGAGATGCCACGCCAGCCGGGCGACGGCTCGGCCGACGGCGCGCGAGATGAATCCCGCGATGCGCCAGGCGACACCGAACGCGGCGGCGACCTCCCGGCCGACCGGGGCGAGGACCCGCCGGTACAGCCATCCCAGCGGTGCGACGACCAGCGTCGCAACGAGCCACACCACCGCCGCGCACAGCCCGCTCACCAACGCCGCGATTCCGCGCGCCATCCGTTCGAGCAGCCACGTGATCCCGTGGCCGAGCGGGGTGAGCAGGTGCCGGTACGTCCAGACCACCGGCCGTACGAGCAGGTGGTCCAGCAGCCATGAGGCGGCGAGCGCCAGGGGCACCAGGACGTACCGCCACAGGCCGACGACCGGCCGGACCAACAGGGTGGTGAGCAGCCATGCGACCACGACGCCGATCCCCCGGCCGAGCGGGACGAGCAGTTCGCGGTACACCCGGCGCAGCCCGTGACCGATCGGGGTGAGCACCGCCCCGTACAGCCACACCACCGGCACCACGAGCCCGTAGCGCACCACCGGTACCAGCGCATACCGCCAGAGCGCGACCCACGGCCACACGAGGACCGCCGCGGCCAGCCACAGCAGCGCACGGCCCAGCGGGGTGAGCACCGTCTCGTACAGCCATGCCGCGGGGATCAGCACCGCGGTCCGGAACAGCCGGGACAGGGCCCGGCCCAGGGGGCGCAGCAGTACGCGGTCGGCGGCGCGGGCACCCGCCACCAGGGCGTCCCAGGCCAACCGCACGGGCAGGACGATCACCAGCACCACGATCCGTACCGGGATCCTGATCAGGGTGGTCGGACAGCCCTCTCCGGCTTCGTACCGCGCGGGGGCCTGGTGCTTGCCGTACTCCATGCCGTACACGACGCGAAGGCCCGGACCGGGGTTTCCCGGTCCGGGCCTTCGTCACCGAGCTGTCACCCGGACGGACTCACCGGAGACGGCTACTTCACGACCGACAACGGCAACAGCTTCCTGCCGGTCGGGCCGATCTGGATGCTGGTGTCCATCTGCGGGCAGACGCCGCAGTCGAAGCACGGGGTCCAGCGGCAGTCCTCGACCTCGGTCTCGTCGAGCGCGTCCTGCCAGTCCTCCCAGAGCCAGTCCTTGTCGAGACCGGAGTCCAGGTGGTCCCAGGGCAGGACCTCCTCGTAGGTCCGCTCGCGGGTGGTGTACCAGTCGACGTCCACGCCGTACTCGGGCAGCGTCTTCTCGGCGGCGGTCATCCAGCGGTCGTAGCTGAAGTGCTCGCGCCAGCCGTCGAAGCGGCCGCCGGACTCGTAGACCGCGCGGATGACGGAGCCGACACGGCGGTCGCCGCGCGAGAGCAGGCCCTCGACGATGCCGGGCTTGCCGTCGTGGTAGCGGAAGCCGATGGAACGGCCGTACTTCTTGTCGCCGCGGATCTTGTCGCGGAGCTTGGCCAGCCGCGCGTCGGTCTCCTCGGCGCCGAGCTGCGGGGCCCACTGGAACGGCGTGTGCGGCTTGGGCACGAAGCCGCCGATGGAGACGGTGCAGCGGATGTCGTTCTGGCCGGAGACCTCGCGGCCCTTGGCGATCACGTTGACCGCCATGTCACCGATCTGGAGGACGTCCTCGTCGGTCTCGGTGGGCAGGCCGCACATGAAGTACAGCTTCACCTGGCGCCATCCGTTGCCGTACGCGGTCGCGACGGTACGGATGAGGTCCTCTTCCGAGACCATCTTGTTGATGACCTTGCGCATGCGCTCGGAGCCGCCCTCGGGGGCGAAGGTGAGGCCGGAACGACGGCCGTTGCGGGTCAGCTCGTTGGCCAGGTCCACGTTGAACGCGTCGACGCGGGTGGAGGGCAGCGAGAGGCCGATCTTGTCCTCGGTGTACCGGTCGGCGAGCCCCTTGGCGATCTCGCCGATCTCGGTGTGGTCCGCGGAGGAGAGCGAGAGCAGGCCGACCTCCTCGAAGCCGGTCGCCTTGAGACCCTTGTCGACCATCTCGCCGATGCCGGTGATGCTTCGCTCCCGCACGGGGCGCGTGATCATGCCGGCCTGGCAGAAACGGCAGCCGCGGGTGCAGCCGCGGAAGATCTCGACGGACATCCGCTCGTGGACGGTCTCGGCGAGGGGCACGAGGGGCTGCTTCGGGTACGGCCACTCGTCGAGGTCCATCACCGTGTGCTTGGACACCCGCCACGGCACGCCCGACTTGTTGGGCACGACACGGCCGATGCGCCCGTCCGGGAGGTACTCGACGTCGTAGAAGCCCGGGACGTAGACGCCGCCGGTCTTCGCGAGGCGGAAGAGCAGCTCCTCGCGGCCGCCGGGCCGGCCCTCGGCCTTCCAGGCGCGGATGATCTCGGTGATCTCCAGGACGGCCTGCTCGCCGTCGCCGATGACCGCGCAGTCGATGAACTCCGCGATGGGCTCGGGGTTGAACGCCGCATGGCCGCCGGCCAGCACGATCGGGTCGTCGACGGTGCGGTCCCTGGCGTCCAGCGGAATGCCGGCGAGATCCAGGGCGGTGAGCATGTTGGTGTAGCCGAGCTCGGTGGAGAAGCTCAGCCCGAAGACGTCGAACGCCTTGACCGGGCGGTGGCTGTCCACGGTGAACTGCGGGACCCGGTGCTCGCGCATCAGCTCTTCGAGGTCCGGCCACACGCTGTAGGTGCGCTCGGCGAGAACGCCCTGGCGCTCGTTGAGCACCTCGTAGAGGATCATGACGCCCTGGTTGGGGAGTCCGACCTCGTACGCGTCCGGGTACATCAGCGCCCAGCGGACGTCGCATTCGTCCCACGGCTTGACGGTGGAGTTCAGCTCACCGCCGACGTACTGGATGGGCTTCTGCACATGCGGGAGCAGAGCTTCGAGCTGTGGGAAGACCGAATCGACAGACATCGCGAACTTTCGAGAGCCGGCAAGGGTGACCATCCAGCGTACCCCGGCGCTCAGCCTCCCAGCGCCGCCCGGACCCGCGGCCGGGACGCCCGCTCCCAGACCCCCGACAGCTCCCGCTCACCGGCGGCGGCCGCCGCCTCCTCGCGCCCGTACAGCAGTCCCCAGGTGAACGCGGACTCCCCCGCCGCGTGTGCCTGGGCGGCCAGGGTGCGCAGGGCGTCGCGGGCCACCACGCTGTCCTGGTGGTCGCCGAGGAGGGTCTGCACGGCCTTCATCCGTTCGGCGAAGCGCTCGGCGGGCTTCCCGAGCGCGGGCCGGGCGGCCTCCGCCGCGTAACGGGCGCGCTTGGCGGCCTTGCGGGCGTCGTGCAGGGCGAGATCGCGGTCGTGACCGGGCGGGAGCTCCAGCGCGCGGCCGACGCGGGCCGCCAGGCGCGCGTACTCCTTCAGCACGGCGCGGGGCAGTGCCCGCTCGGGGGCGCGGGACGCGTCGGGCAGCAGCGGCGGGGCGGCGAGCAGGGTGTCGAGGTGCTCCAGGAGGGCCAGGTACCGCTTCCCGTCGAGCACGGCGACGGTCCGGTGCCGGGAGCCGCCCCGGCGGGTCACCGACCAGATCCGGAGCCGGCTGTGGACGGGCCCGAGGACCAGGGTGCGGGGCAGAACGGCGAGGCAGGCGCGCAGACGTGCGTCGAGAACCTCCTGGTCGCGGTCGATGCCGAGCTCGGCGGCCAGCCACTTGAGCTCGTCGCCGACCGGGTCGGTGACGCTCCGGTCGAGGATCCTGCGGTACGTCCGCAGCGCGCTGCGGAGCCGGCGGGTGGCGACCCGCATCTGATGCACGGAGTCGGGGAGGTCACGGCGTACGGCGGGGTCGAGGGCGACGATCGTCTCGGCCTGTCGGCGGATGTACGCGAGGACGTGGTCGCCCGCGGTGCGCCGTGCGGTGGCCCCGCCGGTCCCTTTCTCCCGGTCCTTCCCGCCCTTCCGGTCCTCCCCGCCCTTCCGGTTCCGTTCCGGCGCGGTCTCGGCGAGCGCCCTGGCCAGCTTGGACGGCAGCGCGGACGGGCGGACACCGGCTTTGCGCAGCCGCCGTTCGACGGCGTCCAGGAGGGCCGGATCGCCGTTCTCGGCGAGCTCCACCTCGATCTCGGTCCAGGCGGCCGTGCCGTCGCCGCCCGTCAGCCGTTCGGCCCGCACGGTGTCGACGGCGACCTCGGCGAGCGGCGCGCCTTCGGCGTCGACCAGGTGGTGGACGTCGCGGGCGGTGCGCAGCCGGACGACGGGGACGAGCTCGCTCCCCCGGAGCCGGGACCGGAGCAGACCGGCGAAGGAGCGCGGCAGGGTGTCGGAGAGCGGTTCCTGGAGCTCGTCCCGGATACCGGAGGCGACGGGGAACTTGAGGTGCCAGCCGGCGTCGCTCCCCCCGGTGCGGCGGCGCAGGGTGAGGGAGCCGGCGGCCAGCCGCAGGTCCTCGGTGTCGTGGTAGACGGCGTCCAGCTCGCTGACGCCCCGGTGGACGACGGCCGAGACCCCGGCCACCCGGCTCAGATCCGGGAGCCGGGTCCGAGCGGTGGCTTCGTACTTCCGCTCGATCTCACGCTTCGAGTCCGCCATGACCCGAATCTAGACGTATTGCCCGAGGATGGGCAGTGCTACCGCACCGGCTCAGGCGCTTATCGGCCGTTGCACCCTGATCGACTGGAGCAGTCCGACAGCCACCCAGACGGCGAACATCGAGGACCCTCCGTACGACACGAACGGCAGCGGAAGCCCGGCGACCGGCATGATGCCGAGCGTCATCCCGATGTTCTCGAAGGCCTGGAAGGCGAACCAGGCGATGATTCCGGCGGCGACGATCGTGCCGTACAGCTCGGTCGTCTCGCGGGCGATCCGGCAGGCGCGCCACAGGACGACGCCGAGCAGGACGAGGATCAGCCCGGCACCGAGGAAGCCGAGCTCCTCGCCCGCGACGGTGAAGACGAAGTCGGTCTGCTGCTCGGGGACGAACTGGCCGGTGGTCTGGGTGCCATGGAAGAGGCCCGTTCCGGTGAGGCCGCCGGATCCGATCGCGATGCGGGCCTGGTTGGTGTTGTAGCCGACGCCCGCCGGGTCGAGCGCGGGGTTGGCGAAGGCGGCGAAGCGGGCGATCTGGTATTCGTCGAGCAGGCCGAGCTGCCAGACGGCCACGGCGCCCGCCACGCCCGCGCCGAGCAGGCCGAGGATCCATCGGTTCGAGGCGCCGGAGGCGAGGAGCACACCGAGCACGATGACGACCATGACCATCACGGAGCCGAGGTCCGGCATCCCCATGACGACGAGCATCGGTACGGCCGCGAGGCCCAGCGCCTTGGCGACGGTCCGGTGGTCGGGGTGGAGCTGGTCACCCGCGTCGACGCGCTCGGCGAGCAGCATCGCCATGATCAGGATGATGGTGATCTTGGTGAACTCGGACGGCTGGAGCGAGAAGCCGCCGCCGATGATGATCCAGGCGTGCGCGCCGTTGACGGTGGCGCCGAGCGGGGTGAGGACCGCCAGTACGAGGATCACCGAAAGGCCGTAGAGGATCGGGACGGCGCCGCGCAGGGTGCGGTGGCCGAGCCAGATCGTGCCGATCATCAGGGCGAAGCCGATGCCGGAGTTGAGCACGTGCCGGAAGAGGAAGTAGTACGGGTCGCCGTGGGTGAGCGAATCACGGCCCCGGGTCGCGGAGTAGACCAGCAGCGAGCCGATGAAGGAGAGGGCGATCGCGGACCCGAGCAGCGGCCAGTCGAGCTTGCGCACGACGGAGTCGCGGGCGACGAGTTTGCCCCAGGCTGAGCGCTCGGGGGCGTACCGCGAGACGGAGAAGCCGGCCATCAGTCGCGCCTCCCCAGGGCCGCCGCGAGGGTCTGTTCCTCCGGGGTCTTCTGCGAGTTCGGGTCGTACGGCTTGATCTCCGGGGCGTCGATCGAGCCGTCCCGCTGGATCTTCGGCAGGGACTTCTGCGGGGTGGGCAGCAGCGCCTTCTTCAGGTCCTGCTTGCCGGAGTCGTCGAGACCGTAGAGGGCGTCGTAGATGTTGCGCACGGCGGGCCCGGACGCGCCGGAACCCGTACCGCCCTGAGAGATCGTCATGACGATCGAGTAGTCCTTGGTGTACGTGGCGAACCAGGAGGTCGTCTGCTTGCCGTAGACCTCCGCCGTACCCGTCTTGGCGTGCATCGGGATCTTGTCCTGCGGCCAGCCGCCGAACCGCCAGGCCGCCGAACCGCGGGTCGCGACTCCCGCGAGGGCGCCGTCGATCTCGTTGCGGGTCTTGCGGGAGAACGGCAGCTTGCCGTGCGACTTCGGCGCGATCTCCTTGACGCTCTTGCCGTCGCCGCTGACGATCGCCTTGCCGACGGTGGGGTCGTAGAGGGTGCCGCCGTTGGAGATCGCGGCGTAGATGGTGGCCATCTGGATCGGGGTGACGAGGGTGTCGCCCTGGCCGATGGAGTAGTTGACGGAGTCACCGGCGCGCATCTTGTCGCCTTCGAGGCAGTTCTCGTAGGCGATCTTCTCGACGTACGAGCCGTCCTTCTTGCCCTGCTTGCACCAGGCGTCCTTGTTCGCCTTGTAGAAGTTCTGCTTCCACTTGCGGTCGGGGACGCGGCCGCTGACCTCGTTGGGGAGGTCGATGCCGGTCTCCTTGCCGAGGCCGAACTGGTGGGCGGTCCGGTAGAACCAGTCCTTGGCGTTCTTCTTCGGGTTCATGCCGCCGTCCTTCAGCCACTCCTTGTGCGCGATGCCGTAGTAGACGGTGTCGCAGGAGACTTCGAGGGCCCGGCCGATGGTGATGTCCCCGTAGCCCTGGGACTCGAAGTTCTTGAAGGTCTGCCCGCCGACGTTGTACGAGCTGGGGCAGGGGTAGTGGCCGTCGAAGGGGTAGCCGGCGTTGACGGCCGCGGTCGAGGAGATGACCTTGAAGATCGAGCCGGGTGCGGCCTGGCCCTGGATGGCCCGGTTCAGCAGCGGGAAGTTGGACTTCTTGCCGGTGAGCTTGGCGTAGTCCTTGGCGGAGATGCCGCCGACCCAGGAGTTGGGGTCGTAGTTCGGCAGGGACGCCATCGCGACGACCCGGCCGGTCTTGGCCTCCATGACGACGACGGCGCCGGAGTCGGCCTTGTAGTTCTCACCGGTGTTCTTGTCGAACGACTGACGGGCGATCTTCATCGCCTCGTTGAGCTCGTACTCGGCGACGGCCTGGACCCTCGCGTCGATGGAGGTGACGACGCTGGAACCGGGCTCCGCCTCGTCGTTCTTCGCCTCGCCGATGACCCGGCCGAGGTTGTCGACCTCGTAGCGGGTGACACCGGCCTTGCCGCGCAGTTCCTTGTCGTAGGTGCGCTCCAGCCCGGAGCGGCCGACCTGGTCGGAGCGCAGGTAGGGCGAGTCGGTGTCCTGGGCCTTGGTGATCTCTTCGTCGGTGACGGGCGAGAGGTAGCCGAGGACCTGGGCGGTGTTGGCCTTGCCGGGCGCGGCGTAGCGGCGTACGGCGGTGGGCTCGGCGGTGATGCCGGGGAAGTCCTCGGCACGTTCGCGGATCTGGAGGGCCTGCTGGGTGGTGGCCTCGTCGGTGACCGGGATCGGCTGGTACGGCGAACCGTTCCAGCAGGGCTGCGGCGTCTTCGCGTCGCAGAGCCGGACCTTGTCGAGGACCTCCTTGGGCTCCATGCCGAGGACGTCGGCGAGCCGGGTCAGGACGCCCTTGCCGTCGTCCTTCATCTTCAGCAGCTCGGTGCGGCTGGCGGAGACGACCAGGCGGGTCTCGTTGTCGGCGAGGGGCACGCCGCGCGCGTCGAGGATGGAGCCGCGGACGGCGGGCTGGACGACCTGCTGGACGTGGTTGTTCCTCGCCTCGTCGCTGTACTCCTGGCCGTTGCGGATCTGGAGGTACCACAGGCGCCCGCCGAGCGTGAGCAGCAGGGAGAAGACGAGGACCTGGATGACGACGAGACGGATCTGGACCCGTTGGGTCCGGCCGGTCTCGGGGATGTTGCTCACGGGGCGCCCCCGGTGGTGGTCGGGCCGGAGGTACGGGGGATGTCCTCCCGGTGGTGCGGCCTCACAGTCGCTTGACTCCCTTGATCCGTCCGGCGCGTGCGGCCCGGTTGCGGGCGACCTTGACGCGCAGTCCGCCGCGCTGGCCGCCGATCCGCAGTCCGGTGCCGGAGGACAGCCAGCCCGCGGCGACGTCGCCGCCGGACGAGTCGGCGAGCGGGTCGTTCACCGTGCGTCTGGCGACCGCCATGACCAGGGGCACGACGAACGGCGCGAGGAGCAGGTCGTAGACGGCGGCGGTGAACAGCAGGCTGCCGAGCCCGACATGACGGGCCGCCGTGTCCCCGACGAGCGCGCCGACGAGCGCGTACAGCAGGGTCGATCCGATCGCCGCGGCCACGACCCCGACCATCGGGACGAACGCCGACTTGAGCTGCCCGTTCTCCGGCTTGACCAGTCCGGCGAGGTAGCCGATGACACAGAGCACCAGTGCGTAGCGCCCGGCGGCGTGGTCGGCCGGCGGTGCCAGGTCGGCGAGCAGTCCCGCGCCGAAGCCGATGAGTGCGCCGCTGACGTGCCCGTACACGAACGCGAGGGCGAGGACGACGAGGAGCAGCAGGTCGGGCACGGCGCCGGGGAGTTGGAGCCGGGCGAGGACCGAGACCTGGACGACCAGGGCGACCACGACCAGTACGACGGAGAGCAGAATCCGGTTCAGACGCATGGGAATCAGCTCTACCTCTGCTCGTTGACCGCGGTGCCGGTGTTCGGTGTGGCGCCCGGACTTCCGCTCGGGTCCGGGCCTCCGCTGGGGTCCGGACTCTCGTGGATGTTCCCGACGACGTTGCCGTCGGTGTCGACGATGTCCCCGTTGGGCGAGATGGTCACGGTGACGGTCGGGGTGGGCTTCGGTTTGGCGGGCTTGGCCGGCGCCTTCGGCAGGACCATGTCGCGGGGGTCCTCGCGCGGGGCCTGGACGACGACGCCGACGATGTCGAGCTTGGTGAACCCGACGTACGGGCGGACGTAGACGGTACGGGTCAGGCCACCGCCCGACGGGTCGACGCGGACGACCTCGCCGACCGGGACGCCGGGCACGAACGGCTTGTCCTTGCTGGAGCCGAAGGTGACCAGACGGTCGCCCTTCTTCACCTTGGCCTTGCCGTTGAGGAACTGGACGGACAGCGGCCGGGAGCCCTGGCCGGTGGCGAAGCCCAGCTCGTCGGTCTTCTCCATACGGGTGCCGACGGTGAAGTCGGGGTCGTTGGCGAGGAGCACCGTGGCGGTGTCCGGGCCGACGGTGGTGACCCGGCCGACGAGCCCGTCGCCGTTGATGACGGTCATGTCGCGCTTGATGCCGTCGTTGGAGCCCGCGTCGATGGTGACGGTCCAGGAGAAGCCCTGGGCCGCTCCTATGGCGATGACCTCGGCGCCCTTGATGCCGTACTGTCCGGCGGCCGACTTCTTCAGCATCCGGTCCAGTTCGCGCACCCGGTTGCGGTTCCGGTCGTCGCTGCCGAGCCTCGTCTTGAGCGCGGTGTTCTGCTGCTCCAGTTCAGCGATCCGGTTGTGCCGGGTGCCGGAGTCGCGTACCGCTCCTATGGCGTTGCCCACCGGGTCGACGGCCGCCGCGACGCCGTTCTCGACCGGCCCGAAGACCGTGGCGGCGGCCCGCCGGGCGCCGTCCACCGGTGATTCCTCGCCGCCGCGGATGTCCACCGTGATCAGTGCGAATGCGATGGCGATCAGCAGCACCAGGAGCAGCCGGCTCTCTCGTGTGTCCCTCACGTGCGGCGGCCGTGCCTTCCTCGTCGGAATGTTCGTGCCTGTATATCAACGATCCGGCGTACGGAGCCGCAGTGGTCCGTACAGCAGACTGATGTGTTGTGTACCTGTGGGCCGGCCCGTGCCGGCTACCGGCGGGGCTGGGCGTCCAGCACCTGCTGGAGTGCCTCGAACTCCTCGACGCACTTGCCCGACCCGAGCGCCACCGAGTCCAGCGGGTCCTCGGCGATATGGATCGGCATGCCGGTCTCGCGGCGCAGCCGCTCGTCCAGTCCGCGCAGCAGCGCGCCGCCGCCGGTGAGGACGATGCCGCGGTCCATGACGTCGCCGGAGAGCTCCGGCGGGCACTTGTCGAGCGTGGTCTTCACCGCGTCGACGATCGCGTTGACCGGTTCCTCGATGGCCTTGCGGACCTCGGCGGCCGAGATGACCACGGTCTTGGGCAGCCCGGAGACCAGGTCCCGGCCGCGGATCTCGGTGTGCTCGTCCTTGTCCATGTCGTACGCCGAACCGATCGTGATCTTGATCTGTTCGGCGGTGCGCTCACCGAGGAGGAGCGAGTACTCCTTCTTGATGTGCTGGATGATCGCGTTGTCCAGCTCGTCACCGGCGACCCGGATCGACTGGGCAGTGACGATTCCGCCGAGCGAGATGACCGCGACCTCGGTGGTGCCGCCACCGATGTCGACGACCATGTTGCCGGTGGCCTCGTGGACCGGCAGCCCGGAACCGATGGCCGCCGCCATGGGCTCCTCGATGATGTGCACCTGGCGCGCGCCGGCCTGCGTCGACGCCTCGATGACGGCGCGTCGCTCGACCCCGGTGATGCCGGAGGGCACACAGACGACGACCCGCGGACGGGCCAGGTAGCGGCGCTTGTGGATCTTGAGGATGAAGTAGCGGAGCATCCGCTCCGTGATCTCGAAGTCGGCGATCACGCCGTCCTTCAGCGGGCGCACGGCAACGATGTTGCCCGGTGTGCGTCCGATCATCTTCTTGGCCTCGGAGCCGACCGCGAGGATGCCGCCGGTGTTGGTGTTGATGGCCACGACGGACGGCTCGTTGAGAACGATGCCGCGCCCCCTGACGTACACCAGCGTGTTGGCAGTCCCGAGGTCGATAGCCATGTCACGGCCGATGAACGACATTGAGTTCCCCTTGTTCCCCATGAGGATGCGTCGGGCCTTCCGGACAAGCAATGATGGCTTGTTCTGGTCGGCGAGGTGGGCGCTGCGGGCGTGGAAGATTCCATCGTAGTGCCGTATGCACGGACACCGCGCGAGGGTCCTTCGCCTTTGTGGGCGGAACGGGTGGCCGTTCCACTCATGGTGACGTTACGTCGGGGTGATGCGTTCCCGCGATCCGGGACCCTATGCCGAAGGGCGACCGAATTAATTCGGTCGCCCCAGGTCATGAGCGCTGTTCGGCTGATCCGAGGTCAGGAAAGTCCGGGGAAGAAAAGCTTCAGTTCTCGCTCCGCGGACTCCTCGGAGTCCGAGGCGTGGATGAGGTTCTCCCGGGTGATCGTGCCGAAGTCACCACGGATGGAGCCGGGCGCGGCGGCGATCGGGTCGGTGGGTCCGGCGAGTGTACGGATGCCCTCGATGACCCGCTCGCCCTCGGCGACCAGTGCCACGATCGGGCCGGACTGCATGAACTCGACGAGCGGCTCGTAGAAGGGGCGGCCGACGTGTTCGGCGTAGTGCTGCTCCAGCGTGGCGCGGTCGAGGGTACGCAGCTCCAGCGCGGTGATCCGCCAGCCGGCCTTGCGCTCGATCCGCCCGACGATCTCGCCGACCAGTCCGCGCCGGACGGCGTCGGGCTTGAGCAGAACGAGGGTGCGCTGGGTCATGGTGTGCGGCTCCTTGAAGGCATGCGGGTGCGGTGAGGCGAGGCTACAGGGACAGGGGAACGGCCCCGTGGCCGGGTTGGACCGGCCGGGGTCCGAGGCCACGGGGTACGGGATCAGCCACCGGCCGCGGCCTCGGCCGCCTCCTGCGCGGCCGCCCAGCGGGCCTTCGCCTCGTCGACCTTGCGGCCGTAGTGGACCGAGGCCCACCACAGGCCGCCGAAGACCAGGCCGAGGATGAACATCATCGGGACGACGAAGCCGCTCAGCACCAGGGCGATCTGCAGCGCCCAGCCGAGCTGCACCCCGCCGGGGCGGGTGATCATCCCGCAGAGCAGCACGGAGAGCAGCATGCCGATGCCGCAGACCGTCCAGACCGTGGTGTTCGTCAGGTCGTCGGACTTCATCGCGACGAGACCGGCGAAACCGATCACGAAGAACTCGCCGATCAGCGTCGATGCACAGAGCGTACGCACTTCGGTCAGTGCCTCCCCAGGAGCAGCCGGGCCTCGCCGACCGTGATCACGGAACCGGTCACCAGGACGCCGGCGCCCGCGTATTCGTCCTCTTCCTCGGCGAGGGTGATCGCCGCCTCCAGCGCGTCGTCGAGACGCGGTTCGACCTGGACGCGGTCGTGGCCGAAGACCTCGACCGCGACGGCGGCCAGCTCGTCGGCGTCCATCGCGCGGCCGCTGGAGTTCTGGGTGACGACGACCTCGGCGAAGATCGGCTCGAAGGCTTCGAGGAGCCCCTTGACGTCCTTGTCGCCGCTGGCGCCGACCACACCGATCAGCCGGGAGAAACCGAACGCCTCGGAGATCCCGTCGGCGGTGGCGCGGGCGCCCGCCGGGTTGTGGGCCGCGTCCAGGACGACGGTCGGGCTGGAGCGGACCACTTCGAGGCGCCCGGGCGAGATCACCGAGGCGAAGGCCCGGCGGACCGTGTCGATGTCGAGTGCGCCGGGCTGCTCGGCGCCGATCCCGAAGAACGCCTCCACGGCACAGAGCGCCACCGCCGCGTTGTGCGCCTGGTGGGCGCCGTACAGCGGGAGGAAGACCTCCTCGTACTCACCGCCGAGACCGCGCAGCGTCAGCAGCTGCCCGCCGACGGCGATCTCACGGGAGAGGACACCGAACTCCATGCCCTCGCGGGCGACCGTGGCGTCGACCTCGACGGCCTTCTTCAGCATGACCTGCGCGGCGTCGACCGGCTGCTGCGCCAGGACGACCGTGGCCCCCTGCTTGATGATCCCGGACTTCTCACCGGCGATCTCGGCGGGCGTGGCGCCGAGCCGGTCGGTGTGGTCCAGCGAGATGGGGGTGACGACGGCGACCGAGGAGTCGATCACGTTCGTCGCGTCCCAGCTGCCGCCCATGCCGACCTCGACGACGGCGACATCGACCGGTGCGTCGGCGAAGGCCGCGTACGCCATGCCCGTCAGCACCTCGAAGAACGAGAGCCGGTACGGCTGCTGGGCGTCGACCATCTCCACGTACGGCTTGATGTCCTGGTACGCCTCGATGAACCGCTCGGGGTCGATCGGCGAGCCGTCCAGGCTGATCCGCTCGGTGATCGACTGGACGTGCGGCGAGGTGTAGCGGCCGGTACGCAGATCAAAGGCGCCGAGCAGGGCCTCGATCATGCGGGCCGTGCTCGTCTTGCCGTTGGTCCCGGTGATGTGGATCGAGGGGTAGGCGCGCTGCGGCTCGCCGAGCACGTCCATCAGCGCGGCGATACGCGCGACGGACGGCTCCAACTTGGTCTCGCCCCAGCGGCCGGCGAGCTCCTGCTCCACCGCGCGGAGCGCCTTGTCCACCTCGGGGTCGGCGGGGCGGGTCGGGACCTCCTGGCCCTGCGGCGGCCCCGAGTGGGTGCGCAGCGTGCGGCTCCCGGCCTCGATCACCGCCAGGTCGGGGTCGCGCTGGGTCGCTTCGTCGACGATCTCCGCGAAGGTCTCGTCGGGATCGGGATCGTCGTGCCGGTCGGAAGGGCGGGGCTCACTCACGGGGCCAGTCTACGGATGGGCACGGACATCGTGCGCGGCGCCCGGCGGTGCGGGAGCCCCGACCCCGACCCTGCGGGCAACGGCGAAGCCCCCGTTCCCCCTGCCGGGGGTACGGGGGCTTCGCCGTCAGCGGGCGATCAGGCCTTCGGCAGGTTCGCCAGCTGGTTGGTGATCCGCTCGATGTCCGCCTCGGCCTTCGCGAGCCGGCCACGGATCTTGTCGACCACGTTGTCCGGGGCCTTGCCGAGGAACGCCTCGTTGGAGAGCTTGCCGTTGGCCTGGGCCTTCTCCTTCTCGGCGGCGCCCAGGTCCTTCGTCAGGCGCTTGCGCTCGGCCTCGACGTCGATCGTGCCGGACAGGTCGAGGGCGACCGTGGCCCCGGCGACCGGCAACGACGCGGTGGCGTGGAAGCCCTCCTCGGCGGGCTGCAGGCGCAGCACCTGACGGATGGCCGCCTCGTGCGGGGCGAGCGCGGTGCCCGTCAGGGTGAGCTCGGCCGGGACCTTCTGGCCGGGCTGCAGGCCCTGGTCGGAACGGAACCGTCGGACCTCGGTGACGACCTGCTGGACGAGCGCGATCTCCCGCTCCGCGGCATCGTCGCGGAAGCCGCCCGCGGCGTCAGCCCCGGGAACGGACACGGCGGCCGGCCAGTCGGCGATGACGACGGATTCCCTGCCGGTCAGTGTGGTCCAGAGGGTCTCGGTGACGAACGGGACCACCGGGTGGAGCAGCCTCAGCATCACGTCGAGGACCTCGCCGAGGACCCGGCCGGAGACCCTGGCCTGCTCGCCGCCCGCGAAGAACGTCGTCTTGGACAGCTCGACGTACCAGTCGAAGACCTCGTCCCACGCGAAGTGGTAGAGGGCCTCGCTGAGCTTGGCGAACTGGAAGTCGTCGTAGAACGCGTCGACTTCGGCGACCGTCTTGTTGAGCCGCGACAGGATCCACCGGTCGGTCACCGACAGCTGGTCGACGGGCGGCAGTTCACCCTCCACCGTCGCGCCGTTCATCAGCGCGAAGCGCGTGGCGTTCCAGATCTTGTTGGCGAAGTTGCGCGAGCCCTGGACCCAGTCCTCACCGATCGGGACGTCGACACCCGGGTTGGCGCCGCGCGCCAGGGTGAAGCGCAGCGCGTCCGAGCCGTACTTGTCCATCCAGTCGAGCGGGTTGACGACATTGCCGAAGGACTTCGACATCTTCTTGCCGAACTCGTCGCGGACCATGCCGTGCAGGACGATGGTGTGGAACGGCGGGACGCCGTCGTTGACGTACAGGCCGAACATCATCATCCGGGCGACCCAGAAGAAGAGGATGTCGTAGCCGGTGACCAGGACGGAGTTCGGATAGAACTTCGCGAGGCTGTCGGTCCGCTCCGGCCAGCCGAGCGTGGAGAACGGCCACAGGCCGGAGGAGAACCAGGTGTCCAGGACATCGCTGTCCTGCGTCCAGCCCTCGCCCGTGGGAACCTCGTCGTCCGGTCCGACGCAGACGACCTCGCCGTTCGGGCCGTACCAGACGGGGATGCGGTGGCCCCACCAGAGCTGGCGCGAGATCGTCCAGTCGTGGAGGTTGTCGACCCAGTCGAAGTAGCGCTTCTCCATCTCCTGCGGGTGGATCTTGACGCTGCCGTCGCGGACGGCGTCACCGGCCGCCTTGGCGAGCGGGGCGACCTTGACCCACCACTGGAGTGACAGACGCGGCTCGATGGTGGTCTTGCAGCGCGAGCAGTGACCGACGGAGTGGACGTACGGACGCTTCTCGGCGACGATCCGGCCCTCGGCCCGCAGCGCGCCGACAATGGCGGACCTGGCCTCCAGGCGGTCGAGGCCCTCGAAGGGGCCGGGGACCGTGATGACGGCGCGCTCGTCCATGACCGTGAGGAACGGCAGGTCGTGGCGCTTGCCGATCTCGAAGTCGTTCGGGTCGTGGGCGGGCGTGACCTTCACCGCGCCGGTGCCGAACTCCGGGTCGACGTGGTGGTCGGCGACGACGGGGATCGTGCGGTCGGTCAGCGGCAGCTTGATCTGCCTGCCGATCAGGTGCTGGTAGCGCTCGTCGTCGGGGTGGACGGCGACGGCGGTGTCACCGAGCATCGTCTCGGCGCGGGTCGTGGCGACGACGATGGTGTCGTCGCCCTCCCCGTACGTCATGGAGACGAGCTCGCCGTCGTCGTCCTGGTACTCGACCTCGATGTCCGAGATCGCGGTCAGACAGCGCGGGCACCAGTTGATGATGCGCTCGGCGCGGTAGATCAGCCCGTCGTCGTACATCTTCTTGAAGACGGTCTGGACGGCGGTGGACAGCCCCTCGTCCATGGTGAAGCGCTCGCGGGACCAGGCGACGCCCTCACCGAGCCGGCGCATCTGGCCGGAGATCTGGCCGCCGGACTCGTTCTTCCACTTCCAGACGCGCTCGACGAACGCCTCGCGGCCCAGGTCGTGGCGGGACTTGCCCTCCTTGCCGAGCTCGCGCTCGACGACGTTCTGGGTGGCGATGCCCGCGTGGTCCATGCCGGGCTGGTACAGCGCCTCGAAGCCCTGCATGCGCTTGCGGCGGACGAGGGCGTCGATCAGCGTGTGCTCGAAGGCGTGGCCCAGGTGCAGGCTGCCGGTGACGTTGGGCGGCGGGATGACGATGGAGTACGGCGGCTTCTCGCTGTGCTCGTCGGCCTCGAAGTAACCACGTTCTACCCAGCGCTCATACAGCTTCCCCTCTACCTCGGCCGGTGCGTACTGGGTCGGCAGTTCGGGGTTGCTGGCTGGCGTCTGCTGAGTGTTCTCGGTCACGGGGGACAGTTTAGGGCCGTCACAGTCGTGCACTGAAACCGGTTTGTTCGGTAACGGTGTCGCTCCCGGTGGTCCATGCGGGTGGACCTTCCGTCAGGATGTTCGGAACGCATAAGCATTCCGATGAGCACTTCCGAACAGGGGACACCGCAGATGAGCTACAACCAGCCGGGCCCGTACGGCGGCCAGCCTCCGCAGGGCCAGCCCGGACCGTACGGCGGCCAGCCGCCGCAGGGTCAGCCGGGCCCGTACGGCCAGCAGCCGGGGCCGTACGGCGGTCAGCCTCCGCAGGGCCAGCCCGGTTACGGGTACCCGCAGCAGGCCCCCCAGGGTGTCCCGCCGCAGCAGCCCCAGCCGGGCTACGGCTACCCGCAGGGCCAGCAGCCCGGCCCGTACGGCCAGCAGCCGCCCACGCCCCCGTACGGCGGCCAGCAGGCGTACGGCGGCCAGCCCCCGTTCCCCCCGGCCCAGCCGAAGAAGAAGACGGGTCTGATCATCGGCGGCGCGGTCGTGGCGCTGGCGGTCATCGCGGGCGGGGTGTACTTCCTGACGTCGGGCGGGGGCGCCAGCAACAGCGATGTCGCGGACTCCACCAAGGGGTACAAGCTGACGCCTGCGGCCTCGGTGGACGAGTACAAGAATGAGTCAACGGGGTCGGCGGCATCGGCGCCGTTGACCGGCGAGCGCAAGACGAAGGCCGAAGCGATGGGGATCAAGAATCCTCAGCAGACGGTGGCCCAGTACAGCGTGGGCTCCAAGGAGAACGAGCTCAGCATCAAGGGCCTCACCCTCCAGGGTATTTGGGGTGACGTCACCGACCCCGCGAAAGTCATCGACAATTCGTTCACGAACACCGAGAACGATATGAAGAAGAGCAACACGGACATGGAGTACTCCCTCGTCGGCAGCCCCAAGGCCGCAACCCCGTCCGGATTCAAGGGAGCACTGATGAAGTGCCAGGACATGAAGGTGACCAACAAGAAGGCGGACGGCACCGCGAAGGGCGGCCCCAAGGAGTTCACCATCCCCACCTGTATCTGGGCCGACTACAGCACTGTCGGTGTGGTGAGCGGCGTCGACGTGGCCCTCTCCATGGCCGGCAAGGGCATGTCCCAGGACGACGTGGCCGCGCTGACCGCCAAGCTCTACAACACGTCCCGCACCAAGATCTGATCGCGTCACGACGTCGGAAGGGGCGCCCCGCCAGTCCACCTGGCCGGGCGCCCCTTCCGTCTGTTTTCACATGCCGCTACGCGGACTTCTCGTGCCGCCCGCCGTCGCTGTTCCCGATCGTCCGCGGCTCGCGCGGGACCAGCGTCGGGTTCACGTTGTTGCGGACCACGTCCGCCGTGATGACCACCCGGGCGACGTCCTTGCGGGACGGCACCTCGTACATCACGGACTGGAGGACCTCTTCCATGATGGCCCGCAGGCCACGCGCGCCGGTGCCGCGCAGGATCGCCTGGTCGGCGATGGCCTCCAGCGCCGGGCGGTCGAAGTCCAGTTCCACACCGTCGAGTTCGAACAGTCGTTGGTACTGCTTCACCAGCGCGTTGCGGGGCTCGACGAGAATCTGCAGCAGCGCCTCACGGTCCAGGTTGTGGACCGAGGTGAGGACGGGCAGACGGCCGATGAACTCCGGGATCATCCCGAACTTCACCAGGTCCTCCGGCATGACCTCCTGGAACTGGTCGCTCGCCTCGATCTCGCGCTTGGAGCGGATCGTCGCGCCGAAGCCGATGCCCTTGGCACCCGCACGCGACTCGATGATCTTCTCCAGACCGGAGAAGGCACCGCCCACGATGAACAGCACGTTCGTCGTGTCGATCTGGATGAACTCCTGGTGCGGGTGCTTCCGGCCGCCCTGCGGCGGTACGGAGGCGGTGGTGCCCTCCAGGATCTTCAACAGGGCCTGCTGGACGCCCTCGCCGGAGACATCGCGGGTGATCGACGGGTTCTCGCTCTTGCGGGCGACCTTGTCGATCTCGTCGATGTAGATGATCCCGGTCTCGGCCTTCTTGACGTCGTAGTCCGCGGCCTGGATCAGCTTCAGCAGGATGTTCTCGACGTCCTCGCCGACATAGCCGGCCTCCGTCAGCGCGGTCGCGTCGGCGATGGCGAACGGGACGTTGAGCATGCGGGCCAGGGTCTGCGCGAGAAGCGTCTTGCCGGAGCCCGTGGGCCCCAGCAGCAGGATGTTGGACTTGGCCAGCTCGATGGCGTCGTCCCGGCCCTGCGCGCCGCCGTTCTCGCCGGCCTGGACCCGCTTGTAGTGGTTGTACACAGCGACTGAGAGAGCCTTCTTGGCGGGCTCCTGCCCGACCACGTAGCCCTCGAGGAACTCGTAGATCTCGCGCGGCTTGGGGAGTTCCTCCCACCGCACTTCGGAGGTCTCCGCGAGCTCCTCCTCGATGATCTCGTTGCAGAGATCGATGCACTCGTCGCAGATGTACACACCGGGTCCCGCGATGAGCTTCTTCACCTGCTTCTGGCTCTTTCCGCAGAACGAGCACTTGAGCAGATCGCCGCCATCACCGATGCGTGCCACGAGGTGCTTCCCCTTCGCCTGGGAGCAGCCTGGTTCAGCGGCTCCTGGTGCCTCTATCCGACGGTACCTTGCCTTGCCCCCCGTTCGGGCCCCCCTTGGCACGGTTCACACCGCCGATGCGGTGCGAACTCCCCGTGCCAAGGGGTGAAGGCCGACGTCAGACGGCCGCGGCCGCCTGCTTGCGGGTCGACACGATCTGGTCGACGAGACCGTAGGCGAGGGCGTCCTCGGCGGTCAGGATCTTGTCGCGCTCGATGTCGTCGCGGATCTTCTCCAGCGGCGTGGTGGAGTGCTTGGCCAGCATCTCCTCCAGCTGAGTACGCATCCGCAGGATCTCGTTGGCCGCGATCTCCAGGTCGGAGAGCTGCTCACGGCCGGTCTGCGAGGACGGCTGGTGGATCAGTACACGGGCGTTGGGCAGCGCCATCCGCTTGCCGGGCGTACCCGCGGCGAGCAGCACGGCCGCGGCGGAGGCCGCCTGGCCCATGCAGACCGTCTGGATGTCCGGCTTCACGAACTGCATCGTGTCGTAGATCGCGGTGAGCGCGGTGAACGAGCCGCCGGGGCTGTTGATGTAGATCGAGATGTCCCGGTCCGGGTCCATCGACTCCAGGCACAGCAGCTGCGCCATGACGTCGTTGGCCGAGGCGTCGTCGATCTGCACGCCGAGGAAGATCACGCGCTCCTCGAAGAGCTTCGCGTACGGGTCGTACTCACGCACGCCCTGCGAGGTGCGCTCCACGAAGCGCGGCACGATGTAGCGGTTGTCCACCTGCGGGCCGGTGTAGAGGCCGCTCGCGGAGGCGCCGGGGAAGTTGTTCATGTGGGTGTTCACCATCCTGGTGGCGTTCTGTGGCTGGGTGTCTCGGCGTACGAGAGGTGCGCGGGGCTGCGGAGCCCGAACCGGTGGGTACCGGATCAGGCGCCGGTGCCGCCGCCGCCCGGAACGCCCGATGCGATCGTGATGATCTCGTCGATGAGGCCGTACTCCTTGGCCTCCTCCGCGGTGTACCAGCGGTCGCGGTCGCCGTCACGGATGATCGTCTCGACCGTCTGGCCGGAGTGGCGGGCCGTGATCTCCGCCATCCGCTGCTTGGTGCGCAGCAGGTACTGGGCCTGGATCTTGATGTCCGAGGCCGTGCCGCCGATGCCGGCCGAACCCTGGTGCATGAGGATGTCGGTGTTCGGGAGCGCGAAGCGCTTGCCCGCGGTGCCGCCGGTGAGCAGGAACTGGCCCATCGAGGCCGCCATGCCCATACCGATGGTGACCACGTCGTTCGGGATGTACTGCATGGTGTCGTAGACCGCCATGCCGGCCGTCACCGAGCCGCCGGGGCTGTTGATGTAGAGGTAGATGTCCTTCTCGGGCTCGGCGGCGAGGAGAAGCAGCTGCGCCGTGATCTTGTTGGCGATCTCATCGTCGACCTGCTGACCGAGGAAGATGATGCGCTCGCCGAGCAGTCGGCTGTAGACCTGGTCACCGAGGCCTCCACCGAGGGACGGCTCACCGGCGGCGTAGGGCATCAGATTCGTCACGTATCCACCTGCTCGTCTCTGACGGCTCCGGCCGTCTCAGCGTCTTCGTACCGGGTGGGCGGGGACTCCCCTGCCCTTCCTATTCATGGACCCTAACGCGCAGGTAGGACAACGCCATCCCGCTTCCGCAACTGTTCGCTGGGAGCGCAAGCTCCGCAGTCCGCACAAGGGTTGTGGGGCACCGTACGCCATACGGCGACGGGCTCCGAACGCACAGCGTCCGGAGCCCGTCGTACGGGGTCAGCGCGAGGCTCAGGCCTCGTTCTTCTCCTCGGCGGCGTCGGCCGCTGCCTCGGTGGTGCCCTCGGCGGCCTCGACCGTCTCGATGGCCTCCTCCGCGATCTCTTCGTCGTCTTCCAGCTCGACGACCTCACCGTTGGTGTCGACGACCTTGGCGGCCTCGACGACCACGGCCAGCGCCTTGCCGCGGGCGACCTCGCCGACGAGCATCGGCACCTGGCCGCCCTCGACGACGGCCTGGGCGAACTGGTCGGGGCTCATGCCGGAGGAAGCGGCACGCCGCATGAGGTGCTCGGTGAGCTCCTCCTGGTTGACGTTCAGCTTCTCCTTGTTGACGAGCTCGTCCAGGATGAACTGGGTCTTGATGCCCTTGATCGCCTGCTCGGAGGTCTCGGCCTCGAACTCCTCGACCGTCTTGCCCTGGATCTCCAGGTACTTGTCGAGGGTCAGACCCATCTGACCGAGCTGGTGGTGCTCCAGGTTGTGCTTGCGGGTCTGGACCTCGTCCGCGAGCAGCTTCTCCGGGATCGGGACCTCGGCGAGCTTGAGCAGCTCGTCCAGGACACGCTCCTGGGCCTGGGTGGCCTGGTCGTACTGCTTGGTGCTCTCCAGGCGCTTGCGGCTGTCCGCCTTCAGCTCGTCGAGGGTGTCGAACTCGCTCGCCATCTGGGCGAACTCGTCGTCCAGCTCGGGGAGCTCGCGGGCGGCGACCGCGGTGACCTTGACGGTGACCTCGGCCTCCTTGCCCTCGGCCGAGCCACCCTTCAGCTCGGAGGTGAAGGTGGCCTCGCCACCCGCCTCCAGGCCGGTGACGGCGGCGTCGATGCCGTCGAGGAGCTCGCCGGAACCGATGGTGTACGAGACACCCTCGGCCACGCCGTCCTCCAGGACCTCGCCGTCGACCTTGGCCTGCAGGTCGATCGTCACGACGTCGCCCTCGGCGGCGGCGCGCTCGACCGGGTTGGTGGAGGCGAAGCGCTCACGGAGCTGCTCCACGGCCTTCTCGACGTCCTCGTCGCTGACCTCGAGGGCGTCGACGGTGACCTCGATGCCGGAGTAGTCCGGGATCTCGATCTCGGGGCGTACGTCAACCTCGGCGGTGAAGGCCAGCAGCTCGCCGTCCTTCAGCTCGGTGATGTCGACCTCGGGCTGGCCGAGGACGTTGAGCTCACCCTCGTTGACGGCCTCGGTGTAGAACTTCGGGAGGGCGTCGTTGACGGCCTCCTCCAGCACCGCACCGCGGCCGAAGCGCTGGTCGATGACCCGGGCGGGGATCTTGCCCTTGCGGAAGCCCTTCACCGTGACCTGCTGGTTGATCTTCTTGTACGCCGCGTCGAGGCTGTCCTTGAGCTCCTCGAAGGGCACCTCGACAGTGAGCCGAACCCGGGTCGGGTTCAGGGTCTCCACGGCGCTCTTCACGGTTCGGTCTCCTTGTGGCTGACTTCTTGGGGTTCTGCTCCGCCGCACGGGAGGCGGCTTCGCGGACCGAGCCCGGTACATCAGACACACGGGCACGCATTTTGCATAGTAACGGCAAGGAGACGGACTCCCACAATGCGATCGTGCCGGTGGTCCGCGGTCCCGCGAGTGGTCCGTGATCGTGCCGGTGGTCGGGGTGGCCGGATTCGAACCGACGACCTTCCGCTCCCAAAGCGGACGCGCTACCAAGCTGCGCCACACCCCGTCGGTGCGACACGTAGGGTACATGCAGAAAGGCGGCGCATCGGCCGCTTTGCTCGGGCGGCACCGAACGCGAGACCGGGTGTCCGCAATCGGGTGTGCGGGCAGCGCCCGCGACCCGCTACGATGCTTCTCGTACCGCGGTCCCCGGACCTGCGGTGCGTTGCTTGCGGGCGTAGCTCAATGGTAGAGCCCTAGTCTTCCAAACTAGCTACGCGGGTTCGATTCCCGTCGCCCGCTCCATGCTTGGGCCCGGTCCGACGAATTGCCCGTCGGACCGGGCCCTTTGCTTTTTGCCGGGTTCCGCCGGCCGCGCCTGGCCGGGTGACCTCCCGCGCCGGGGCGCGGGGCGGCCGGTTCGGCCGGATCAGAAGCTGATCTGGTTGATGGTCTCCGCTATCGAGTTCATGAACCTGTTGATCGACGGCGCCATGCCTGTCGACGCCAGGAAGAAGCCGAAGAGCACCGCGACGATCGCGGGACCGGCCTTGATCGAGCCGCCTCGGATCAGGACCACCAGGATGATCGCCAACATCAGCACCACAGACAGTGAAATGGCCACAACTGATCACACCCTTGGTCGGTCCGCCTTGCCGGCCCGGAGGTGTCCGGCCGAGCACTCCTCCGTTCCATCCATCGTGCCACCAACTCCCCTGTGGTCGCTGCCAGGTGACGGATCGAAGTGACGGGATCGCGCCATCCTTGCGCCCCATGTGCGCCGGGGGGGCGCACAACCGCACGAGGGGGGCGCCACGGGGCCCCGGGCAAGGTTCCGCCGACCCTGTGAGCGAGCTGTGAATCAAACAATCACAACGCCGCGCGACTGTGACGGTTCCCATATCCACACACTTCATTCACATGCAATTCCAGGGCGAGTGCATGGCAATATCAACCCCCCTAATAGCCCGACGATATGCCCTATTTAATAGGGATGAACCCGGGCATACCGGTCGGTTCTCGGCGGTTTCGCTTTTGATTGGACGCGAACACCAGATATCCGCGAGGGGTTTTACGAATTGCAATCGAGGCGTCTAGGGTGTTTTAGATGTTCCCCGCTCCGAACGTATTTCACAGGGCCCCGCTCCCATCAGCGCCCCGGGAGTCGGAGCCCAGACACCAAGGGACGATGACCACCACCGCGGCGCCCCCCGCAACGGTGGCGAACAAGCCTCCGGCGACCTCGTCGGCGAAGAGGCGGGACGCCTACTTCGACAACGTCAAATACCTGGCCATCGTGCTCGTCGCGGTGGCGCACTCATGGGAACCGGTGATGGACGGCAGCCGGACCGCCCGTGCGCTGTACATGGTGGCCTACACCTTTCACATGCCGGCCTTCATCATCATCTCCGGCTATTTCTCCCGCTCGTTCGACCTGTCCGCCGCCAAGGTAAAACGCCTGGTCACCGGCGTCGCCGTGCCCTACGTGGTGTTCGAGACGGCGTATTCACTGTTCAAGCGGTACGCGGACGACTCGCCCGATCATCCGATCAGTCTGATCGACCCCTGGTATCTCACCTGGTTCCTGGTCGCGCTGTTCATCTGGCGCATCACCACGCCGCTTTGGCAGTCGCTGCGCCATCCGCTGCCGGTGGCACTCGTCATCGCCGTGTTCGCCTCCTTCTCCCCGACGATCGGCGACGATCTCGATCTCCAGCGCGTTCTGCAGTTCCTGCCGTTCTTCGTACTGGGACTCCGGCTGAGGCCCGAGCACTTCGAGATGGTCCGCCGGCGCGAGGTGCGGATGCTCGCGCTCCCGCTGTTCGCCGGGGCCCTGGTGTTCGCGTACTGGGCGGCGTCGCGGATGCAACTGGGCTGGTTCTACCGCAGCAACAGCGCGCAGGAGATGGGCGCCCCGTGGTGGTCCGGTGCCGTGATGACGCTGGCCATGTTCGGCTGCGCCCTGCTGCTCACCATCGGGTTCCTGTCCTGGGTGCCGCGGCGCCGCATGTGGTTCACCGTGCTCGGCGCGGGGACGATCTGCGGCTATCTGCTGCACGGGTTCCTGATCAAGGGCGCCGAGTACGCCGGGCTGTTCGACACCTACGACTGGCTCTCGGCGCCCGGCGGACTGGTCCTCGTCTCCCTCGTCGCGGCCGGGGCGGTGACGCTGATGTGTACACCGCCCGTACGGCGGGTGCTGCGTCCGGTGACCGAGCCGGAGATGGACTGGGCGTTCCGACGGGACGCGGCCCGGCGCTGATCCGGTGGCTCAGTCCTGCCCCGTGTTGGCTTGAACCGATTGCTCGACGGGCGATCCACCCGGGGTGAGCCCGAGCAACCGCCGTACCTGCGCATACTTCTCGGTCAGCCGGGTACGGGTCGCCGGCTCCAGCACGGCGAGACGGGCCGGGTCGGCGTTGTGCGCCAGGTCGGACTCCTTGACCAGCAGCGCGCCCGGGGTGTCGAGGATGCGCCGGGTGTAGGAACCGAGATCCTCGCCGTCACGTTTGGTGACGGCGAGGACCATGTCCTTGACCCGCTGCGGCAGCGCGGCACCGGCCAGCCACTCCTGCGACAGCGCGTCGTCCTCGACGGCGTCGTGCAGCCAGGCCGCGGCGATCTGTTCGTCGCTGCCGCCCCTGATCCGCACGCCCTCGGCGACCGCGGCGAGATGCTCGGTGTACGGGCGTCCCGCCTTGTCCCGCTGGTCGGCATGGGCCTCGCGGGCGATCGCCTCGATTTGGGCCAGGGTCAGCCGTGCGCGTGGTGTGGGCATGGCCCGACTCTACGGACGCGTGACCGTCCCGCGCAGGGCGGCCCTGGCCGGGACCGTCACGGCGGCCAGGCCGAGTCCGACGGTCGCGGCGAGGAAGGACATGTACAACGCCGGCGGGATGTAAGGCGATTCGCCCGTGAGTCCCTTCACCATCGGGACCAGTGTGGCCAGTGCGATCGCGGTACCGAGGGCGGCGCCGGCCACCGTGACGAGCAGCGCCTCCCAGTGGATCATCCCCATGACCTGACGGCGGGTGGAGCCGACGAGCCGCAGCACGGTCAGTTCGCGGCGCCGGTCGAGGACGGTCATCACCAGGGTGTTGACCGCGGCGACGGCCGCGAAGCCGCCGAGGACCGCGGCCATGGTGGCGTTGGCCCAGGCGTTGAGTTCACGGCTCTGGTCCTGCGCGGCGGCGTAACCGGTCCGGTCGGTGACGATGCCGAGCGCGGCGAGCTTCTGTGCGGCGGCGGGTGTGGCCCGTACCAGCAGGTCGGTGGCGTACGGCGAGGTGACATGGGTGCTGAGGTCGGCGGCGGGCAGGGTGACCAGACCCGTGCCCAGGCCGCGGCCGTAGACGGCGACGATCTTCGGAGCCGCCTTGGTGCCGTCCGGGAGGCGCAGGTCCAGCCGGTCGCCCGCGCCGACCTTCGCGGATCCGGCGAGGGTGGTGTCGATGGCGACGGTGCCGGGGCGCAGGCCGGTCAGCGATCCGGACCGGACGTCGAGGTCCTGGACCTCGGTGAGGTCCTTGCCGGAGCCGATGATCCCCTGGACGGAGGTGGTCTGGAGCCGCTGCTCCCCGCCCGATCCGATGGGCACCAGGACGGAGCCGCGGAGCAGCCCGACGGCGGTCGTGACACCGGGTGTGGCGGCGGCCCGTTCGGTCGCGTCGGAGGCGAGTCCGGCCGGCGCGGAGACGATGTGGTCGGCGGTGATGGCGTCGCGCTGCTGGTGTGCGATCACCCGTTCCTCGCTGGTGTGCATGAAGACGAGCGTGGAGGAGAAGGCCATGGCGAGCACGATCGGGGTGATCGCGGAGGCCAGGCGGCGCGAGTTCGTCCGGGAGTTGGCGGCGGCCAGCGAGCCCGACGCGCCGGCGGCGCGCAGTGGGAAGCCGATGACGGCGGCGCAGATCCGGGCGATCAGCGGGCCGAGCAGGCCGACCGCGAGCATGAAGAACATGACGACGCCGAGTGCGGCGTTCGCCGCGTCCTCGCCGCTCGTGGACGCGGCGACGCCCGCGAAGGCCACGCCGCCGCCGAGGGCGGAGACGCCGAGCGGGGTGCGGATCCAGCCGAACGGCGGGCGTTCCACCGCGGACTGCGCGAGGGCCAGGCCCGGCTTGATCTTCGACGGACGGCGGGCGGCGAAGTATCCGGCGCCCAGCGCGGTGAGCATCGTGATGGCCGCGGTGACGGTCAGTGGCAGCCAGGACACCCGCAGCGCGACGGCTTCCGGAATGGCGCCCCTGTCCTGGAGCTGCCCGAACCACCAGTGGGCCAGGGCGATTCCTGGCAGGCAGCCGAGCGCTCCGGCGAGCGGCGCGACGAGCAGGGACTCGGTGGCGATGGTCCGGCGCAGCTGGCGCGGGGTGGCACCGATGGCACGGAGCAGAGCGAACTCGCGGCTGCGCTGACCGACGGAGAGGGCGACCGTACCGGCGGCGGTGAAGACGGCGACCATGGTGGCGACGCCGCCGAAGGAGCCGCCGAGGCCGACGAGGAGCTCCTTGGCGCCCGCGAGTTCCGCGTCCTCGACGGCGCCCCGGGCGTCACCGGTGTGGACCCGGGCCCCGGCGGTGTGACCGACGGCCTCGCGTACCCGGTCGGCGAGGTCGGCGGTGGAGGTGGAGCGGGTGGCCGTCACGGCGATGGCGTCGATCCGGCCGGGGTGGCCGGAGAGCTGTACCGCCTGCCGGTCGGCGAACCAGACGGTGCCACCGGTGGCGGTGGTGCCCGCGACGCGGAACTCCCGTACGCCCACGGGGGTGTCGAGGGTGATCTTCTCGCCGACCCGGGCCCCGGTGCCGGTGGGGACGACGACCTCGCCGGTCCCGGGCGCGTCGCCGGTGAGCAGCCGCGTGCCGGTGAGGGCGGTGGAGCCCCAGCCGTGTGCGGTGAGGGGGGTGTCGTCCCGCCGTACGGGGTAGCCCACGTCGCCGATCGCGGCCGCGGCGCCGGGGACGGAGGCCACCTTGCCCACCAGGGATTCGGGGAGCCTCGCGGTCCCCGGTACGGGTGTGGCGGCGTCGTACTCCCCGTCGCCGCTGCCGACCGTCATATGGGCCTGCTGGTCGGCGGCGACGACCACGGGCGCCTTGGCGTAGCGCTCCGCCGGCACGGAGGCACGCGCGCCGGTCTCCAGCAGGATGCCGCAGGCGGAGACGATCGCCGCGGCCAGCAGGAGCGCGACGAAGGTCCCGGCGAACGACGCGGGTTTGAAGCGGACGGCCGCGCGGGCGAGGCCGTTGGGGACGCGCGGGCTGAACATCAGGCTGCTGCTCCTGCGTGGGCGGGGGCGGTCCTGGCGGTCCTGGCGGTCAGAGCGGTCATCCGGGCCGCGATCTGTGCGGCACCGGCGCGCGGCAGGCTGTCCGCGATCGAGCCGTCGGCGAGGAAGAGCACCCGGTCGGCATAGGCGGCGGCCACCGGGTCGTGGGTGACCATGACGACGGTGGCGCCAAGGCTGTCCACCGCGTGCCGGAGGAGGGCGAGGATCTCGGCGGCGGTGGTGGTGTCGAGGGCGCCGGTCGGTTCGTCGGCGAAGACCACGTCGGGGCGGGTGACCAGGGCGCGGGCGACGGCGACGCGCTGCTGCTGGCCGCCGGAGAGCTGGCTGGGGCGACGGTCGCCCTTGTCGCCGAGACCGACCCGGCCGAGCATCTCGGCGGCTTCGCGACGGCTGCGGGTGGAGCCGGTGCGCTGTCCGGCCAGGCGCATGGGCAGGACGACGTTCTGCTCGACCGTGAGGGACGGGAGCAGGTTGAAGGCCTGGAAGACGAAGCCGAGGCGGGTGCGGCGCAGTTCGGTGAGCCGGTTCTCGCTCATGCCGGTGATCTCGGTGCCGCCGAGGCGTACGGAGCCCTCGGTGGGGCGGTCGAGTCCCGCCGCGCACTGCAGGAAGGTCGACTTCCCGGAGCCGGACGGACCCATGACCGCCGTGAAACTGGAGCGCGGGAGGGCGAGGTCGATGCCCCGCAGGGCGTGGACGGCGGAGCTGCCGCGGCCGTACTGCCGACGGACGCCGCGCAGTTCGACGGCGAGGTCCGAGGAGCCGGGTCCGTGAGGGATGCCCGCCGTCGACTGCCTGTCCTGCGCGCCCTGCCTGGTGCGTCGCAGCCCCATGGTGTCCTGCCTTTCGGTTGCTCCCGGCCGGTCTTCCGCCCGGTATCCCGAACGTACGGATCACGGGCGGGTGGGGACCATGGCGGCTGCTGGCGGATCGGGGGTGGGGGAAACCCCAGGGTGCTGCCGGGGCGGGCCCGGGGCCCGTCGAAGGGGCGGGCGGGCTTCGGGAAGCCGTCGGAGAGGCGGGACGGCGGTCGGGGGTGCGGGAGGGGCGGATCCAGGGCGCTGCGGAAGGGACCGGCCCTCGGGCCGCCGGTGGCCATACTTGCAACGTCAATCATTCGGTAAACTAATTACTGACGATTTCTTGACACTCTCTTGACCCACCGAAGGAACAGGCTCATCGGACACGCAGACACGCTCATCGCCATGGGCGGCGCCTTCCTCGCCGCCGCCGTCCTCGCCCGCGTCGGCAGCCGCATCGGACTGCCGACCATCCCCCTGTTCATCCTGGCCGGAATCCTGCTCGGCCCGCACACACCCGGCATCGTGCTCGTCGCCGACCCGCACGACCTGGAGATGCTCTCCGCGCTCGGCCTGGTGCTGCTGCTCTTCTATCTCGGCCTCGAGTTCCATCTCGACGACCTCAAGGCCGGCGGCCGCAAGATGGCCGTCGCCGGCGGCACCTATCTCGCCCTGAACGTCGGCGCCGGGCTCGGCTTCGGCTTCGCGCTGGGCTGGGGCACGTCCGAAGCGCTGGTCCTCGCCGGAGTGCTCGGCATCTCGTCGTCGGCCATCGTCACCAAGGTCCTGGTCGACCTGGGCCGTATCGGCAATCCGGAGACCAAGCCGATCCTCGGCATCATCGTCGTCGAGGACGTGTTCCTCGCTCTCTACCTGGCCGCTCTCCAGCCGATCCTGTCGGGCGCCGAAAGCCTCTCCGCCGCGGCGGTCGACGGCGGCAAGGCCTTCGGCTTCCTGCTGCTGCTCGCCCTGATCGCCCGGTACGGCACCCGGGTCATCGGCAAGCTGATCAACACCCGTGACGACGAACTCCTCGTCATCTCCTTCCTCGGTGCCGCGGTGCTCGTGGCGGGGGTCTCGGAGTGGTTCGGGGTCGCGGACGCGATCGGCGCCTTCATGGTCGGCCTGATGCTCGGCAGCACGTCCTCCGGCGCCCGCATCCTCAAGCTGGTCCACCCTCTGCGGGACGCCTTCGGCGCGATCTTCTTCTTCGCCTTCGGTCTCTCCATCGACCCGGGCGACCTGCCGATCGTCCTGTGGCCGGTACTGGCCGCCGTCGCGGTGACCCTCGCCATGAACGTCCTCGCCGGGATCGCCGCCGCCAAGGTGTACGCGTTCGGCCCGCAGGCCACCGCGAACATCTCCACCACACTGGTGGCCCGCGGCGAGTTCGCCCTGATCCTCGCCACGATGGCGGCGGCCGCGGGGCTGGACGAGCGGCTCTCCCCGTTCATCGCCGGATACGTACTCCTCCTCGCGGTCCTCGCACCGCTGGCAGCCGGACGGTCGCACTGGCTGGCCCGCGTCCTGCCGGGCGGGCGGGGCCGGGGTGAGGGCAGTGACAGCGACACCGGCGCCGGACAGATCTCGGTCCCGGCCTGAGACGACGGCCGGCAGGTCCGGGGACCGGCACCACGCCGGACACCCGGACCTGCCGAGAGCCGGGTACCGGTGAACGTCCGACGCCCACCGGCGCACGCCCGGCCCGAGCCGCTTCCGCAGGGTTCAGGACCGGCGTGACAGCAGCAGCAGCGCCCGGTCGTCGTTGACGTCCTTGGCGCACGCCTCGATCAGATGCCAGGCCGCACCCTCGAAACCGGTGACGACGTAACGGTCGGCCTCACCGGTCAGCCGGTCCATGCCCTCCGCGATGTCGCGGTCCGACGCCTCCACCAGGCCGTCCGTGAAGAGCATCAGCACGTCACCGGGGGCCAGCGAGCCCTTAACGGCATCGAACTGCGCCCCGTCGTACACGCCGAGCAGCGGGCCCTCCGCGACCTTCTCCTCCCACCGGCCACTGCCCGAGTGCAGCTGCAGGGCCGGCGGGTGGCCCGCCGAGAAGAGTTCGTAGTCACCGGATTCGAGGTCCAGGACCAGATGGATCGAGGTGGCGAAACCCTCGTCCCAGTCCTGGCGCAGCAGATAGCCGTTGGCCGCCGGGAGGAAGCCGTGCGGGGGGAGCGAGCCGAGGAGCCCGCCGAAGGCACCGGACAGCAGCAGGGCGCGGGAGCCCGCGTCCATTCCCTTGCCGGAGACATCGGTGAGGACGGCCTCCAGCGTCCGCCCGCCATTGGTACGGGCGGCGACGACGAAGTCACCGGAGAAGGACTGCCCGCCCGCCGGGCGCAGCGCCATCTCGCGGTGCCAGCCCTGCGGCAGCCGGGGCAGGGCGCTCTGCACCCTGATGCGTTCGCGCAGGTCGAAGAGCATGGTGCCGCCGCGCCGCCACGGCACACCGACCCTGGCCCGGAACTGGGCGAGGACCAGTCCGAAGAAGCCGCAGGCCGCGACCACCAGGACGATGCCTGGCGTCACCCGGGCCGGCCCCTCCTCGTACGGACCGAGTGCGAGCGACTCCACGATCAGGGCCGTGGCCGCGGTCGCGTACAGACCCAGCAGACTCGCGGGCCTCAGCAGCAGGCCGCCCGCGACGATCGGCAGGACGAGCGCGGCCGGTGAGCACCACACCGGGTCGAACAGAGTGGCGCAGGTGATGGCCGGAACGGTGAGCAGCAGACCGGCCAGCGCGATCCAGTCCGAACCGTCGCCGCGGAAGTAGTCGACACCGGACTTGCGCAGCGCGATGCGTGCCCGGTGCGCCGATTTTCGCAATCGGGCCGGGTACGACTCTGTTCCTGCGCGTCGGGCCATTGCGGGGACTTTATCGACCCGACGGCCTCCGGTGCAGGGGGACCCCATGACAATGCGTTCGAAATCGGGTCGACCGGCCGCCGCGCCCCTGATAGGGATGGCTCATGACTACAGAGCTTCGCGTACTGCAGCCGTCCGAATGGAACGAATGGTTCGAGTGTCTGGAGCTCGCATTCGGCGGTGTCGCAGAGCCTCCCGAGCAGCGCGAGCTGGACGAACAGCTGACCGAGTACGAGCGGTCGATCGGGATCTGGGACGGTTCCGACGTCGTCGCCACGGCGGGGGCGTTCAGCTTCCGGCTCGCCGTGCCCGGCGGGACGCTGGTACCCGCCGCAGGTGTCACGATGGTGAGTGTCGCGTCCACCCATCGCAGGCGCGGGCTGCTGACCTCGATGATGCGTCGGCAGCTCGACGACGTCCGGGCGCTGGGCGAGCCGATCGCCGTCCTGACGGCTTCGGAACCGGTGATCTACGGCCGGTTCGGGTACGGCGCGGCCTCGCGTCAGATGTCGTTGACGATCGACACGGACCGGGTGCGGCTGACGGTTCCGGAGGGCACGGACGAGGTGCGGCTGCGTCACGCGAAGCCGGACGAGGCGATGGCCGCGTGCGAGGCCGTGTACGACCGGCTGGTGGCCGGCCGGCCCGGCACACCGGCCCACGGCCCGGGCTGGGAACGCAAGCCGATGGTGGACCCGGTGAGTGAACGGCAGGGCGGTTCGGCGCAGCAGTGCGTGCTGGCGGAGCTGAACGGGCAGGTCGTCGGCTATGTGACGTACCACATCAAGCCCGAGTGGGAGCCGTCCGGTCCCAAGGGCCAGGTGAAGCTGAACGACCTGGCCGCGCTCGACCCGGCGGCGTACGCGGCGCTGTGGCGGTTCCTCTTCGAGATCGATCTGACCTCGACGATCGACGCGCGCAACCGACCGGTCGACGACGCGGTGCTGCACCTGGTGTCGGACGTGCGACGGTGCAACATCCGGATCCGGGACTGTCTGCACGTGCGACTGGTGGAGCTGGGGGCGGCGCTGGAGGCGCGGGCGTACCGGGCGCCGGTGGACGTGGTGTTCGAGGTCGAGGACGCGTTCTGCCCCTGGAACGAGGGGCGTTGGCGGCTCACGTCCGACGCGAAGGGGACGGCGACCTGCCGGCGGACCGACGAGGCGGCCGACCTGGCGCTCTCGGTACGGGAGTTGGGCTCGGCGTACCTGGGCGGCGAATCGCTGAACTCGCTGGCCCTGGCCGGGCGGGTACGGGAGTTGCGTGCGGGCGCACTGGCGGAGGCGTCGCCGGCCTTCTCGTCGGACGCGGCGCCGTGGCTGCCGCGGGGGTTCTAGGCAATCCCTGGCGCTGCGGCCGGAAAGGTTTGCCGTGAGGCTCGCGGCGTCCGGTGCGGAGCGTCGCGAGGCGGAGGACCGCCCTCGTGCCGGCCGCACTCGGGTGATGCGACGCCGCGAGTCGCAGGCACGCAGCGGTGGTTCCTTGTCGAGTTGCGATTACTCCGTGAACGGGTCCCCTACCAGGTCGCCCCATGCGAAGACAAACGCACCTCTCTCCGGGTCAGCCCTGACCGTGATGCCGGGGTCCGGTGCGTCGAGCTCCTCGCAGAGCCATCCGGCCATGCAGACCGCGGCGACCTCGGACCGGTAGTCGGCCACGGGGTATCGAAACCACCCGCCTCGCCCTGACTCAACTGCCCAAACACCTGCGGCGGGGCCGGCAAACGCCGGTCCGCACCGACTCCGCCGACGGCACCCTCGACTGGCTCTCCCGCCGCGGACGGCGGACACCGGCCCCGCACACACAGAGCCCCGCCGGCGAACCGACGAGAACTCATGAACGATCGAGGCTAGCCGACCGAGAAGGCGCCGAGCTTGAAGGAGTCGGCGCAGAGGCTGAAGACACCGCCCGGCGAGCCGTCCGCCTTCATCACGTTCACCGTGGTGCCCGCGTCCTTCGGCAGCGCGACCTTGACCGTGGGCGATTCCGTCCTGCAGGAGAAGCGCGCGGTCCCCTCGGTGTTCACGTCGTTGTACATCACGTCGGCCGTCGCCGTGCCGCCCGCCGGGATGTCGACCGCATCCGAGCCTTCCTCGGAGTTGTCCGCGGAGACCGGCCCGCTGCCCTTCGCCTCATCGGTGACGGTCACGACCGTGGGACCGACGATGGTGCAGGCGGCGCCGGAGGAGTTGGTGATCCTGAGCGAACCGGCGGCCGCCTGCGACTCGCTGGCGTGGTTCGCGCTCTGGCGGAACTGCGCCGAGGTGTTCTGGGTGGTGCAGGCCGCGGTGGCGCCACCGGACGAGCTACCACCGGACGAGCTGCCGCCACCGTTCGAGCTGCTCCCGGACGAGCTGCCGCCACCGGACGAGCTGCCGCCACCGTTCGAGCTGCTCCCGGACGACGCCTCGGGCGAAGCCGCGGTCGAGGCCGACGAACCGGCGGCGGCGTCAGCCTCGTCACCGCTGTTGCAGCCGGTGAGCGCGAGCGCGGACAGTGCAGCGAGTGCGCCGGCAGCGGCTATGCGGGTACGGGCACGAGTGCGCATGAACTTCCTTCTTCCCCATCAAAAAATCTGAGAGCCAACTGAGAAGCAGGATGATCCTTCAAGACGCACCGGTTGCATCCGAAAGCACGGCCTCACCAAGTCCGCACGAACTCCGCCCAAGATCGTTTCCAATACCCGCGTCGCCCGCTCCACCTCGGCGAACCCCCGCGGCCACCGTCTCCGGCACCGACGCGTCCTCCCTCGACAGCCGCCGCATCACCGACCGGCCGGCCACCGTCCGCCGGACCCTCACCGCCCAGTAGTGCTTGGTCATGTCGGTGCGGGGTCCGGCATGTCGCGGTGACAGGTGGGGCAGGCGCCGGTCACGTTCACGAGGAGTGTTTGCAGCTCGTGGACGACTCGGCAGAGGCTCAGGCCGACGCCGTCTCTTTCGGGGATCGGGTCAGTCGCTGAAATGTGCAGAAGGCGTGGGCGACCGAGACGAGGGTTCACGACGGACCACTTTGGCCCGGTCGGCCCTGAGCGAGGCGGGATCCCGGCTCTCGGGCAGGAACAGACGCCAGTTCACCGCCGCCGCGGACCGCAGCCGACTCCCCACTCGGCACACCCGATCACCGACACGACCCATCAGGAAGACACGCCATCGCGGACCGCACATGACCAAGCACTACTGGGCCTTCTGGCACCCCGGGCACCAGAAGAGGTTGCGGGCGGCGAGATCGGCGGTGCGGATCTCGCCGCCACAGATGTGGCAGGCCTGCCGGGCCCTGCGGTACACGTACACCTCGCCGCCGTGGTCGTCGACCCGGGGCGGACGTCCCATCGCCTCCGGCGTGTGCTCGGGGCGGACCGTGTCGATCCGGTTGTTCCGCACGCCCTCGCGCATCAGCACCACCAGGTCGGCCCAGATCGCGTCCCACTCCGCGCGCCCGAGGTCCTTGCCCGGCCGGTAGGGGTCGATCCCGTGCCGGAACAGCACCTCGGCCCGGTACACGTTGCCGACCCCCGCGATGACCTTCTGGTCCATCAGCAGGGCCGCCACGGTGATCCGGCTGCGGGAGACGCGCCGCCACGCCCGCTCCCCGTCCTCGTCGGTCCGCAGCGGGTCCGGGCCGAGCCGGTCGTGTATCGCGCGCTTCTCGGGGTCGGTGATCAGCGCACACGTGGTGGGGCCGCGCAGATCCGCGTGGTGGTCCTCGTTCACCAGGCGCAGCCGGACCGTGTCGGTGGGCGGCGGGGCCGGGGCCGTACCGAAGCCCAGCTTGCCGAAGAGGCCCAGGTGGATGTGGACCCAGCCGGCGCCCTCGAACCCGAGGAAGAGGTGCTTGCCGTGGGCGTCGACGCCGGTGAACGTCCGGCCGTCGAGCAGCGCGGCGCTGTCGGAGAACTTGCCCTGCGGGCTGCTCACCCGCACCGGCCGCCCGGCGAACCTGTCCCGGTGGTCCGCCGCGAGACGGTGGATCGTGTGTCCCTCGGGCACGACAGCTGCTCTCCTCGATGGCGTGCGCACGTGGTGACGTGCGCACATGGCTGTGCCGCCGGGGATACCGGCGGCACAGGGACGGAAGCCGGTCAGCCCTGCTGCGGGTGGTGGGCCGGGATCGGGGGGAGCTCGCCGGTCGTCTCGTACGCCGTGAGCATCTCGATCCGGCGGGTGTGACGCTCCTCACCCGAGTACGGGGTGGCGAGGAAGATCTCGACGAACTTGGTGGACTCCTCCACCGAGTGCATCCGGCCACCGATGGCGACCACGTTGGCGTTGTTGTGCTCGCGGCCCAGGGCGGCGGTCTGCTCGCTCCAGGCGAGTGCCGCACGCACCCCCTTGACCTTGTTGGCGGCGATCTGCTCGCCGTTGCCGGAGCCGCCGATCACGATGCCGAGGCTGTCCGGGTCCGCGGCCGTCCTCTCGGCGGCACGCAGGCAGAACGGCGGGTAGTCGTCCTGGGCGTCGTAGATGTGGGGGCCACAGTCGACGGCCTCGTGGCCCTGGGCCGTGAGCCACTCGACGAGGTGGTTCTTGAGTTCATAGCCGGCATGGTCCGAGCCGAGGTACACGCGCATGTTCCGAGTGTGGCACGAGCGTCGCCGGGTAGCCGTCATCGGGGTCGGGACCCTCCGGCCGGTCCGCCCCGGCGGGCGGTGGGGCCGCCTACGGGAGCCGTGTGCGGACCCAGTGTGGCCGACGCCACTGGGGCAAATACGGAAGAAAGGGTTCCGCTTTTGTGCTCCGGCGGGCTTCAATGCATCACTCGCCGCCGCACCCCACTCCGGCGGAGAGTCACGCATCGCGTGCTCCGAGAACGTGAGGATTCGATCCATGACGTCGCAGACGACTCTGGCCGAGCCGGGCAACCGGCCCGAGCAGCCGGGCCGGCCGAACGGGCCGGACACAACGGGCTCATCCGACGGACTCCAGGCAGGCCTCAAGAACCGCCATCTCTCGATGATCGCCATCGGCGGGGTGATCGGCGCGGGCCTCTTCGTGGGCTCCGGCGCCGGGATCGCCGCCGCGGGACCGGCCATCCTGCTGTCCTACGCTCTGGTCGGCCTGATGGTCGTCTTCGTGATGCGGATGCTCGGCGAGATGGCCGCGGCCCGCCCCAGCTCCGGCTCCTTCTCCGCCTACGCCGACCAGGCGCTGGGCCGCTGGGCAGGCTTCTCGATCGGCTGGCTGTACTGGTTCTTCTGGGTCGTGGTGCTCGCCGTCGAGGCGACGGCGGGTGCCAAGATCCTGGAGGGCTGGGTGCCGGGCGTCCCGCAGTGGGCCTGGGCACTGATCGTGATGGTCGTACTGACCGCGACGAACCTGGTCTCGGTCGGCTCGTACGGCGAGTTCGAGTTCTGGTTCGCCGGGATCAAGGTCGTGGCGATCGGCGCCTTCGTGATCGTCGGACTGCTCGCCGTCTTCGGGGTGCTGCCCGGCTCGGACAACCCCGGTGCGGGGCTGGCGCACCTCACCGACAGCGGCGGGTTCTTCCCCCAGGGACCCGGCGCCATCCTCACCGGTGTGCTGATGGTCGTCTTCTCCTTCATGGGCAGTGAGATCGTCACGCTGGCGGCCGGCGAGTCCGAGAACCCGCAGCGCGCCGTCCAGAAGGCCACCAACAGCGTGATCTGGCGGATCGCCGTCTTCTACCTGGGCTCGATCTTCATCGTGCTCACCCTGCTGCCGTGGAACGACAAGTCGATCGTGAAGGACGGCAGCTACGTCGCCGCCCTCAACTCCATCGGCATCCCGCACGCCGGCCAGGTGATGAACGTCATCGTCCTCACCGCCGTGCTGTCCTGCCTCAACTCCGGCCTCTACACCGCCTCGCGGATGGCCTTCTCGCTCGGTGGCCGCGGGGACGCGCCCAAGGCCTTCGCGCGGGTGAACAAGCGGGGTGTGCCGCAGGCGGCGATCCTCTCGTCCGTCGTCTTCGGCTTCGTCGCCGTGTTCTTCAACTACCAGTGGCCCGACACCGTCTTCCAGTTCCTGCTGAACTCCTCCGGTGCGGTCGCCCTGTTCGTCTGGCTGGTCATCTGCTTCACGCAGTTGCGGATGCGCGGCATGATCCTGCGCGAGTCGCCGGAGAAGCTGGTCGTACGGATGTGGCTCTTCCCGTATCTGACCTGGGCGACCATCGCGATGATCTCGTTCGTCCTCGTCTACATGCTGACCGACGACGGCGGACGCCGGCAGGTGCTGCTCTCCCTGCTCGTCGCGGCACTGGTGGTGGCGATCTCGCTGGTGCGTGAGGTCCGGCAGCGGAAGGCGCGTGCCTGAGGCCGTCGGCCGTACCGATACCTGACGGCGGATGTCAGGTATACCGGGGAGGCTCTCCGTCGCAACGCCACCGAGCGAACGACCGGAGAGCCTCCTCATGACATCCGCCCCCGCACGTGTCCCCACCGGTTTCCAGACCGGCTTCGCCGTCCGTCCCGACCTCGTCGTCGAGGCCGCCCACGCCGAGGACGTACGGACCGCCGTGGCCGACGCCGCCGCGCGCGGCCTGCCCGTCCACGTCCACGCCACCGGCCACGGGCTGTCCGGGACCGTCGAGGGCGGGCTGCTGATCAGCACCCGCCGGATGGACTCCGTCGAGATCGACCCGGTGCGCCGCACCGCACGCATCGGCGCGGGCGTCACCTGGGGCCAGGTGATCGAGGCCGCCGCACCGCACGCGCTCGCCCCGCTGAACGGCTCCGCACCGGGCGTCGGCGCCGTCTCGTACACCCTCGGCGGCGGGCTCCCCGTCCTGGCCCGGGAGTTCGGCTACGCCGCCGACCGGGTCCGCTCGCTCGACGTGGTGACCGCCGACGGCGCACTGCGCCACGTCTCCCCGCACAGCGAGCCCGAACTCTTCTGGGCGCTGCGCGGCGGCGGGCACCGGCTCGGTGTCGTGACCCGCCTGGAGGTCGACCTGGTGGAGGTCGGGCGGCTGTACGGCGGGTCGATCGCCTTCGACGGGGCCGGGGTCGGCGACCGCGTGATCCGCCGCTATCTGGAGTGGACCCGGACCGTCCCCGACACGCTGACGTCCTCACTGTCCGCGCTGCGGTTCCCCGACAGCCCCCGGCTGCCGGAGCCGATGCGCGGCCGGTACGTGATCTCGGTGCGGGTCGCGTACACCGGCGAAGCGGCCGAGGGCGAGCGGCTGGTCGCGCCGCTGCGCGCGATCGGGCCCGCGCTCACGGACTCGCTGCGGGAGATGCCGTACACCGACAGCCACACCATTCACAGCGACCCACCGTTTCCGCACGCCTACTACGGCGACGGCGTGGTGCTCGGCGATCTGGACGCGGGGCGTGCCGTGCGCACGCTGGAACTGACCGGGCCGAGGGCGCCGATGATGACCGTGGTCCAGCTCAACCACCTGGGCGGCGCGCTGGCCGCGCGGCCGGCCGTCGACAATGCGGTGCCGTACCGCGAGGCCGGATTCCTGCTGCGGCTGCTGTCGCCGCTCGACGGTACGGACGTGCCGTCGGTACGGGCCCTGTACGCGGAGGTGGCCGGGGTGCTCGGCCCGCTCGCCCTGGGCCGTTCGCTGAACTTCTCCTTCGGCGGCGGGGACCGCACCGAGGGCTTCCACGACGCGCGGACGCAAGCGAGGCTCGCCGGTCTGGTGTCGCAACACGACCCGGCGAGCCTCTTCGGAGGGAGCTACGGCATCAGCCGCGACGGCCGATGAGCTTCCAGGCCGCGGGCAGCGCGCCCATCGCCAGCGCCGCCTTCAGCGCGTCGCCGAGCAGGAACGGCACCAGGCCGACCGCGATCGCGGCGCTCGCCGACATGCCGGTGGCCAGGGCCAGGTACGGGACGCCGACCGCGTAGATGATCGCGGAACCCAGCACCATCGTGCCCGCCGTGCGCAGCACGGAGCGGTCGCCGCCGCGGCGGGCGAGGCCGCCGACCACGGTGGCGGCGAGCAGCATGCCGAGGACGTAGCCGAACGAGGGGAAGCCCGCGCCGGAGGTGCCCTCGGAGAACCAGGGCATGCCCGCCATGCCGACGAGCGCGTACACGGCGAGGGAGAGGAAGCCGCGGCGGGCGCCGAGCGCGGTGCCGACGAGGAGCGCGGCGAAGGTCTGGCCGGTGACCGGGACCGGGGAGCCGGGCACCGGGACGGCGATCTGGGCGGCGATGCCGGTGAGCGCGGCACCACCGACGACCAGGGCCGCGTCGACGGCGTAACGGTGCCTGGCGGCGGGCAGCAGGTCGGCGAGGACCGCTCCGGTACGGGCAGGGGCGGCGGCAGCAGTGCTCATCGGGACTCCGCGGGGTGAGGGCAGGTGGGGACAGACTGAGGCCGACGTTAGCCCACGGGTTAACGCCCGATCACCATCAGTGGCCCACAAAGCGGCGGTCGAGGCGTTGGTGGGATTCGCACAAAGGAGCTCACGCAATCACGTACCGGCGTGATGCTCGTCACTGAGGTGAGGCCGGATCGGCTCATATTCTGCCGGGAGGGGCGGCCGGGGGAGACTGTAGGGTCCCGCCAAAACTGGGGCCGCCCGCGGGCCGCTCCCCGCCCGCCGGGGACTGTTCCCGCACCCTGCGGAGCCGTTCCCGGTCCGCCGGGGGCCCGCCCCCGAACCGTCCCGGATCCCTCCCCGGCATCGGTGCGTGCCCGGGTGTGCACCATGTGTGAGCATCGTGCCCGTAATGCGGACAGTGGTTCCCTGTGGGCGGAGTGCGTGCCCAGACTGTCCGCGCAGGTCCCCCACACCCCCCGCCACCTGCTCCGTCCCTCCCCGGCCCCCGCGTGCGCCGTGCCCCCCTACCGAACAGAGCTCGTCCATGTCTCGGAACACCGCGTCTCCCCCCACCCGCTCCCCGGTCGCCGTCTCCGGCACCGGGGACGATTCGGCGCTCACCCACGGGCTCAAGCAGCGCCACCTCTCGATGATCGCCCTCGGTGGTGTCATCGGCGCCGGGCTCTTCGTCGGCTCGGGTGCGGGCATCGCCGCCGCCGGCCCGTCGATCGTCGTCGCGTATGCCGTCTCCGGGCTGCTGGTCATGCTCGTGATGCGGATGCTCGGCGAGATGTCCGCCGCGAACCCGGCCTCCGGTTCCTTCTCCGTCCACGCGGAGCGGGCGATCGGGCCGTGGGCGGGGTTCACCGTGGGCTGGGCGTTCTGGGTGCTGCTCTGTGTCGCCGTCGGTCTGGAGGGCATCGGTGCGGCGAAGATCGTCACCGGCTGGCTGCCCGGCACGCCGGAGTGGGCCTGGGTCGCGCTGTTCATGCTGGTCTTCCTGGGCACGAACCTGGCCTCGGTGAAGAAGTTCGGCGAGTTCGAGTTCTGGTTCGCCACCCTCAAGGTCGTGGCGATCACCCTCTTCCTGGTGCTGGGCGTGCTGGCGATCCTGGGTGTGCTGCCGGGCACGGACGCCCCCGGCGCCACCAACCTCAGGGGCGAGGGCGGCTTCATGCCGAACGGCTCCGAGGGCCTGGTGATCGGGCTGCTCGCCTCCGTCTTCGCATACGGCGGTCTGGAGACCGTCACCATCGCCGCGGCCGAGTCCGAGAACCCGGTGCGGGGTGTCGCGAAGGCCGTGCGGACGGCGATGTGGCGGATCGCGCTCTTCTACGTCGGTTCGATGGCCGTCGTCGTCACCCTGGTCCCGTGGGACGACCCGAAGGTCGTGGAGGTCGGCCCGTTCTACGCGGCGCTGAACCACCTCGGCATCAGCGGCGCCGCGGAGATCATGAACGTGGTCATCCTGGTCGCCCTGCTCTCCGCGATGAACGCCAACATCTACGGCTCCTCACGCATGGCCTGCTCGCTGGTCGCCCGTGGCCAGGGTCCGAAGCGGCTCGGCAGGATCTCCTCGGGCGTCCCGCGCGCGGCCGTCCTGGTCTCGTCCGTGTTCGGCTTCCTCTGCGTGCTGCTCAGCTACTGGCGTCCCGATGACGTCTTCCCGTGGCTGCTCAACATGATCGGCGCGGTGATCCTGGTCGTCTGGATCTTCATCGCCCTCTCCCAGCTGATCCTGCGCGGCCGGCTGCAACGCGAGGCACCGGAGAAGCTGGTCGTACGGATGTGGTTCTTCCCGGTCCTGACGGTCGTGGCGCTCCTGGCCATGCTCGGCATCTTCGTCCTGATGCTGCGCCAGCCCGGCACACGTGACCAGCTGATGGCGTCCGGCGCCCTGACCGTCGCGCTGGCGGCGGTCGGTCTCGTACGGCAGCGGCGGTCCGCGGCCGTCACGGGCTGACGCCGGGCACGCACGGCACGTTGAGGGAGAGCAGCGCACCGCCCTGCTCCCCGATCCGGATCTCGCTGACCGCACCGTTGCGCAATTGCGGGAAGACCCTGCGGTAGGCGCCCAGCGGAATCGACAGCAGTTCGCACAGCACGAGCCGGAGCAGGGTGTTGTGCGCGACGACGAGGACCCGCTGCCCCGGGTGCCCGTCCGCGATCCGGCGCAGCGCCATCGCCCCCCGGGCCGCGGCCGCCCGGGGGTCCTCGGCTCCGGGGAAGGGGTGGGCCACCGGGTCCGCGCGGTACTGCCGGGCCCGCTCCGGGTCCTCGGCCGCGAACTCCGTCAGAGTGCGCCCCTCCACCTCGCCGAAATCGCATTCGCGCAGGTCGTATGCGCGCCGGGGGACGAGGCCGAGCGCCCGGCACGCGGGCTCCGCCGTCTCGATGGCGCGCGTGACCGTCGAGGTCCAGATCGCGTCGACCGGGTGCCGGACCGCCCACTCGCCCAGCCGCTCGGCCTGGCGACGCCCTTCGTCGGTGAGGGCGATGTCGCTGACCCCGGCGTAACGGTTCTCCGCGTGCCAGACGGTCTGTCCGTGGCGGACGAGCAGCAGAGCGGCCGGTCTCCCGGTCATGGCTTCTCCGTTCGGGTGCGCATGGTCATGGCTTCTCCGTTCGGGTACGGGCGGATCGGGGTGTCGCCGAACGACCGGGTGCGGATCACGGCTTCTCCGATCGGGTACGGGCGGATCACGACGACTGGGCCCGGGTACGGGCATGGGCGGCGACCGGGCCCGGGAGCCAGCCCCTTCGCTCCAGTTCGTCCACCAGCGTGAGGTACGGCTCGGTGTACCACGCCGTACGCACCGGATGCGGGTGCAGTACGTGCCGCAACCGCACCATCCGGCCCGCCGCCGCCTGCAGCGTGGTCGTGGCCCGCGCCCCGTACGCGGCGAGGACGGCCATGCCGAGCGCCGGCTCGCTGTACCGCGGAATGTGCACGGGCCGGCCCAGGATGTCGGCGCGCAGCCGGCTCCAGTGGCCGCTGCGGACCGCGCCGCCGGTGAAGGTGAGCCGCCCGTACAGCTGGGCACCGAGCAGGTCGAGGTAGTCGAGGCAGAGCCGTTCGACCAGGCCCACCCCGGTCAGCAGGGCGGCCCAGTGCTCGGCGTCGGTGGCGGGCTCGCCGAGCAGGAAACCGGTGGCCTCCGGCGCGGCGAAGGGGAAGCGCTCGCCCGGCGCGGCAAGGGGGTACGCCACCACCCGCGCGGGCTCGTGCTCACCGGCCAGCGCGTCCATCCGCGCCGGGTCCACGCCCGGGAAGGCGGCGGTCAGCGCCCCGCCACCCACCCCCGAGGCCCCGCCCGGAAGCCAGAGCCCGTCCGGAGCCCGGTGGTTGTAGACCACCCCGGCCCGGTCCACGACCGGCGACGAGGTCACCCCCTTCAGGACCAGCGTCGTACCGAGCACCGAGTTCCAGGAGCCCACGGTCAGTGCGCCGGAGGCGATCTGCGCCGCGCACCCGTCCGTCATCCCCGACACCAGGAGCGTGCCCGCCGGAATCCCGGTCTCCGCCGCTGCCGCCCGCCCGACCTCACCGATCCGCCGGCCCGGCCGCACCACGTCCGGGAACAGCCCGTCGGGCAGGCCCAGCTCGCCGAACCTCCGGTGCGGCCAGGCGTCGCGTTCCAGGTCGTAGCCGGTCTTCAGGGCATGGCTGGAGTCGGTGGGCAGAGGAGTCCCGGCGAGCCGCGCCAGCACCAGGTCGGCCTGGTGCATGACCCGCACGGCGTCACCCGCTCCTCCCCCGTACTCCTTCAGCAGCCACATCACCTTGGGCAGCGCCCAGCTCGGCGGGGTCCGGGCCGTGGCCGCCTCCGTCGCGGCGCGCCCGTCGTCGTACATCACCCCCGGGGTCAGCGGCCGGCCGGTCCGGTCGCCGAGCAGAACGGTGCCGGAGGTGGCGCAGACGGCGAGCGCACGCGGCGCGGGGCAGTCGCGCAGCGCCTGGCGGCTGGCCGCGCAGACGGCCGTCCACCAGTCGAGGGGGCTCTGCTCGTGCCGCACCCCGTCGCGTCTGCCGGCGAGCGGCGCGGAGCCGCTGCCGAGGATCTCACCACGGTCTCCCGCCACCACCGCGCGGACGCTCTGCGTGCCGAGATCGATGCCCATCCACATATCGGCCCTCCTTGTGAAGTTCTCACTCTGCACCGAGAATTTCCGTTGCGCGAGGGATTGACGGCCAACTTCTGTTGTTCCAAGCTCTGTTAACCAGTCGACTCGACGTGTGAACGGCATCGCTCCGCTCCCCCCACCCATCTCCGGCCGGACCGTGGAGGTCACGGATGGACATGCACGCGCACGACCGGCGGCGGTTCCTCGCCATCGGTGCGGCGGCGGCCGCGTCCGCCGCCCCGCTGCTCACCGCCTGCGGTACGGGCTTCGGCGGTGACGACAGCAAGGGCGGCGGCTCCGCGGCCGACGACGTCACCGGCTCCTTCGACTGGAAGCGGGCCAAGGGCAGGACGGTCAAGGCCCTGCTCAACAAGCACCCGTACACCGATGCCCTGATCGCCGATCTGAAGGCGTTCACCGAGAAGACCGGCATCGAGGTCGAGTACGACGTCTTCCCCGAGGACAACTACTTCGACAAGCTCACCGTCGACCTCTCCAGCGGGCGCGCGTCCTACGACGTGTTCATGCTCGGCGCGTACATGGTGTGGCAGTACGGCCCGCCGGGCTGGCTGGAGGATCTCGGCCCGTGGATGCGCAACTCCTCGGCCACCGGGGCCGAATGGGACCAGGCGGACTTCTTCCCCAACCTGCTCCGGGCGGACCAGTGGTCACTGGAGGCGGGCGCTCCGCTCGGGCGGGGCGGGCAGTACGCGCTGCCGTGGGGCTGGGAGACCAATGTCGTCGCGTACAACACCGAGGTGTTCGAGAAGCTGGGCCTCAAGCCGGCCGAGACCTTCGACGAACTGCGCGAGGTGGCCGGGGCCATCACCCGCAGGGCGCCGAAGGCGGGCTTCGACGGGATGTACGGGGTCGCGGTGCGCGGCTCGCGCAGCTGGGCGACGATCCACCCGGGCTTCATGACGATGTACGCCCGCAACGGGCTGAAGGACTTCACCGTCGAGGGCGGCGGGGTGAAGCCCGCGATGAACACCCCGGAGGCGATCGCGTTCACCCGGGACTGGGCGGAGATGGTCAGGAAGGGCGGGCCGCCGTCCTGGACCTCGTACACCTGGTACCAGTGCTCCGGCGATCTCGGTGCCGAGAAGGCGGGGATGCTCTTCGACGCGGACACCGCCGCCTACTTCCAGGCGGTGAAGGGGGCCTCCCCCGCCTCCGGGAAGATCGCCTTCCACCCCGGCCCCAAGGGCCCCGACGGCTCGCTCGCCACGAACATGTGGATCTGGTCGCTCGGCATGAACGCCAGGAGCCGCAACAAGTCCGCGGCCTGGCTGTTCCTCCAGTGGGCGACCGGCAAGGAGCATCTGCGCAAGGGCGCGATCGAGCACAACCACATCGATCCCGTACGCAGGTCGGTCAGCCAGGACCCCGCGTACAAGGAGAAGATGCGGACCGTCCCCGGCTTCATCGAGACGTTCGAGGCGGTCGTCGACCAGACGAAGATCCAGTTCACCCCGCAGGAGCAGTTCTTCGACGCGACGACCAGCTGGGCCGCCGCGCTCCAGGAGATCTACGGCGGGAAGAACGCCTCGTCCGTGCTGAACTCGCTGGCCGGCGATCTGGCGTCGAAGGCCGGCTGACCGATGTCCGGACGTGTGGCGCCCGTGCCGGAGACCGGCCACGGGGCGGCCTCCGGAACGGGGGCCGGGAAGCGGGCACGGCGGGCGGTACCGGCGTGGCGCCGCTCGCTGCGGCCGTATCTGCTGATCGTGCCCGCACTGCTGCTGACCGGCGGCATCCTCTACCCGTTCGGACTCGGCCTCTACTACACGGTGTTCGACTTCGCGGCGAGCAGGCCGCGGCCGGACCTGGTCGGCATCGAGAACTACCGGCGGATCCTCACCCAGCCCTCGTTCTGGGACTCGGCGCGGGTGACGACGCTGTACGCGGTCGGCGCGGCGGCCGTCGAGACCGTGCTCGGGGTGGCCGTGGCCCTGCTGCTGCACCGGTCGAGCCTCGTCGGACGGGTGCTGGAGAAGATCCTCATCCTGCCCCTGATGATCGCGCCGGTGATCGCCGCGATCATGTGGAAGCTGATGCTCCAGCCGTCGGTCGGCGTCGTCAACCATCTGCTCAGGCCGTTCGGCCTCGGCGGTGTGCAGTGGACGGACACGCCGACGGGCGCGCTGCTGTCGTCGATCGCCGTGGACGTGTGGGTCTACACCCCGTTCGTCGCGATCCTCGCGCTGGCCGGACTGCGCTCGCTGCCCGCCTCGCCGTTCGAGGCGGCGGCGGTCGACGGGGCGGGCTGGTGGTTCACCTTCCGGCGCCTCACCCTGCCGATGCTGTGGCCGTACGTCCTGGTCGCCGTGATCTTCCGGTTCATGGACTCGCTGAAGGTCTTCGACATCATCTACGCGCTGACCGAGGGCGGCCCCGGCGACTCCACGATGGTCCTCCAGATCCGGGCCTATCTGGAGGCGATCCGCTTCCAGCGCTACTCGTTCGGGATCAGCTACATGATCGTGCTCTGGGCCGTGGTGTACCTGGTCACGATGGTGCTGGTGCGCTATCTGGGCCGGATCCAGAACCGGGCGGCGGAGGTGCCGGGATGAGGCGCGGACGTACAGGGGCGGACACGGAGGTGCCGCGATGAGGCGCAGGGTGCTCGCCGTCGCCGCCGACCTGGCGCTGATCCTCTACTTCGTCTTCGCGCTGTTCCCGGTCGCCTGGATGGTGATCCTGTCGCTGAAGCCGACGAACGAGCTGTTCAGTACGTACTTCTCGTTCACCCCGACCTTCGACTCCTACCGCACCGTGCTCGGCGCCGGGGACGACCAGGGCGTGCCGTTCGTGCGGTTCTTCGTGAACAGCCTGGTCGTGTCGCTGGGCGCGGTCGCGCTGTCGCTGCTGATCGGGCTGCCCGCCGCTTACGCCGCCGCGCGGTGGCGGTTCCGCGGCTCGGAAAACCTGATGTTCACCCTGCTCTCGTTCCGCTTCGCACCCGAACTCACCGTCATCATCCCGCTGTTCGTGCTCTACCAGAAGCTCGGGCTCTTCGACACGTATGTCGGCATGGTGTGGGTGCTGCAACTGGTGACCCTCCCGCTGATCGTCTGGATCATGCGGTCGTACTTCTCGGATCTCTCCCCCGAGCTGGAGCAGGCGGCGCTGCTGGACGGATACACCCGCAAGCAGGCGTTCTTCAAGGTCGCGCTGCCGCTGGTGAAACCGGGCATCGCGGCCGTCTCGCTGCTGGCGTTCATCTTCGCGTGGAACAACTTCGTCTTCCCGCTGATCCTCACCTCGTCGGACGCCCAGACGGTGACGGTGGGCGCGCTGTCCTTCCTCGGCGGCGACCGGCCCAAGTACAACCTGACGGCCGCGGCGGCCCTGGTCTCGGTGGTCCCGCCGCTGCTGCTGGCGCTCACCATCCAGCGGTATCTGGTGCGCGGACTGTCGTTCGGGGCGGTGAAGTCGTGACCGGCCCTGCGGCGATCACGCTGCGCGGGGTCGGCAAGCGGTACGGGAGGAACACCGCGCTCGACGGTCTGGACCTGGAGGTGGCCGAGGGCGAGTTCTTCTGCCTGCTCGGCCCGTCCGGCGCCGGGAAGACGACCACGCTCAAGACGATCGCCGGCCTGGAGGAGCCACAGACCGGGACGGTCGAACTGGGCGGGAGGGACATGGCGGGCGTGGAACCGTACGACCGGGGCGTGGCCATGTGTTTCGAGTCGTACGCCTTGTACCCGCACCGCACCGCGTACGACAATCTCGCCTCCCCGCTCCGCTCGCCGCGCCACCGCCTCCCCGCGCACGAGGCGCGCGAGCGGATCGGGGAGGTCGCCGAACTCCTCGGGATCGGCGGCCTGTTGGACCGTCCGGTGGGCAGGCTCTCCAACGGTCAGCGGCAGCGGGTGGCGCTCGGCCGGGTACTGGTCCGGCCGGCCCGCGCGTTCCTGCTCGACGAGCCGCTGTCGCATCTCGACGCGAAGCTGCGACAGGCGATGCGCGCGGAGCTGAAGGCGATCGGCTCGGTCCGGAGCACGACCACGCTCTACGTCACCCACGACTCGGTGGAGGCACTGGCGCTCGGGGACCGGATCGGGGTGATCAGCGACGGCCGCATGGTGCAGACCGGCACCCGCGAAGAGCTGTGGCACCGCCCGTACGACACCTTCGTCGCCCGGTCCTTCGGCAGACCCCGGATCAATCTGCTGCCGGGCACGGTCACGGCCGAGGGGCACGTCCGGTCGCCCGACGGCGGGTACGAACTGCCGCTGAGGGTGCCCGCACCGCCCGGAACCGCGGTCCAACTGGGCGTGAGGCCGCGGGACATCCGGCTCCTCGGACCCGGCGAGGGCCCGGGTGCGGTGCCGGCCGGCGCCGGCACGTGCGAGGGCCTGGAGCTGACCGGAGTCGTCCATGTGACCGAACTGCTGGGCCGGGCCACCGAGGTCACCGTCCGGATCGGCGGCCTGAGGCTGTCCCTCGTCGTCCCGCGCGCCGACGCGTCGGGCCTGAGTCCCGACCGCCCGGTCCGGCTCTCCGTACCGCCTGAGAGTCTGCTGCTGTTCGAGGCCGACCGGCCGGCACGTCCAGGACGAAGGATCAGCACGTGAGCAACGTTCCGCAGCGGGGCCCCGCCCCTCGCCAGGCATCCATAGCCGAGTACGTCCTCGCACAGGGCGAGGTGAGCGCCGCCGAGCTGGCGGAACGCTTCGACGTCAGTCTGATGACCATCCACCGGGACCTGGACGAGCTGGAACGGCAGGGCATCGTCCGCAAGTTCCGCGGCGGTGTCACCGCCCAGCCGTCCGGGGTCTTCGAATCGAACGTCTCCTACCGGCTGAAGACGATGCGCGCCGAGAAGGCCGCCGTCGCCGAGCGGGCCCTGCGGCTCATAGAACCGGGCATGGCGGTGATGCTCGACGATTCGACGTCCACCCTGGAGATAGCGCGCAGGCTGCGCTCCATCACCCCGCTGACCGTCGTCACCAACTTCCTGGAGGCGATCAACCTGCTGTCGCAGGAGCGCGGCATCCATCTGATGGGCCTCGGCGGCGACTTCGATCCGCTGCACTCCTCCTTCCTCGGCGTCTCCTGCGTGGAGGCGGTGCAGTCGCTCCAGGTCGACATCTGTTTCACCTCCACCTCCGCGGCGTCCGGCGGTTACGCCTACCACCAGGAGCAGCACATCGTCTCCGTGAAGCGGGCGATGCTCGACTCGGCGAGCCGCAATGTGCTGCTGCTCGACCACTCCAAGCTGGGCCGGGTCGCCCTGCACCGGCTCGCCCCGCTCTCCCGGTTCGATCTGCTGCTGGTCGACGACGGGGCGTCCGAGCGGGACCTGCGCGAACTCGACGAGCACAAGGTGCCCTACGAGGTCTGCGGCACCGGCCGCGAGTCCGGAACGGGAGGCGGCGATGACGGATGACTGAACTGGTCCTGCGCGCACTGCGCAAGACCTACACCGGACGTGGCCGGGCCGCCGTCGAAGCGGTCCGCTCCCTCGACGTCGAACTGCGCTCCGGCGAACTGCTGGGGCTGCTCGGCCCGTCCGGCTGCGGCAAGTCCACCACCTTGCGGATGATCGCCGGACTGGAGCCGGTCACCGGCGGCGACATCCTCATCGGCGGCACCTCGGTGGTGGGACTCCCCGCCCAGCGGCGCAACATCGGGGTGGCGTTCGAGAACTACGCCCTGTACCCGCCGCTGACGGTCGCGGAGAACCTCGGATTCGGACTCGCCGCCCGGCGCCGGTACGGCCGGGCCGAGATCCGCCGCCGGGTGGCCGACATGGCCGCACGCATCGGGATCACGGATCTGCTGGACGCGCGCCCCGCCGGGCTCTCCAGCGGCCAGAAGCAGCGGGTCGCCCTCGCCCGCGCCCTGATCCGCACCCCGGACGTGCTGCTGCTCGACGAGCCGCTGTCCCATCTGGACGCCGCCCAGCGCGACACCACCCGACGGGAGTTGAAGCGCATCCAGCGGGACAGCGGCCACACCACCATCCTCGTCACGCACGATCAGGAGGAGGCGCTGTCGCTCGCCGACCGGATCGCGGTGATGCGGGACGGCGAGATCCAGCAGCTCGGCACCCCCGAGGAGATCTACGACGCGCCGGTGAATCTGTTCGTCGCCGACTTCGTCGGGGAACCGGCGATCAATCTGCTGCCGGGGACGGCCGACGGGGCGGGCGGGGTACGGCTCTCGGACTCCGTGCGCATCCCCGTACCGCACCGCCCGGCGGCGGGACGCGCGGTGGTGCTCGGCATCCGCCCGGAGGACCTGCGCCTGGACGACACTGGTGCACGGGCCCGGGTCGCCGCCCATGAACCCCTGCTGGAATCCGGCATCGCCACGCTCTCGCTCGACGGGGTGGCGGAGCCCCTGGTCGCCGTGACCGGTCCGGAGGTACGGCTCGACCGGGACGACACCGTACGCATCACCGCCGACCCCCGGCACATCCATGTCTTCGACTCCCGGACAGGAGACGCTCTGCGATGAACCGCCCCGCGACGGTCCGCCCCACGACGAGAATTCTGGTCGCCGGTGACCATTTCGTCCGCAACTCCCTGATCTCCGAGGCCCTGCGGCGCGCCCTCGGCCCTCTCGGCACGGAGCCTCACCTCACCGAACTCACCCTCCCCTGGCCCCTGGAGCCCTTCGGCAAGGTCGCCGAGGTCGACGAGGCCAGCGACGCCGAGGACGCGCTGATCGCCGCCCTGGACGGGGTGGAGGTGTGCGTGACGCAGATGGGCCCGTTCACCGAGCGGGTCCTGGCCGCCGCACCCGATCTGCGGCTGGTCGTGGTCTGCCGGGGCGGCCCGGTCAACGTGAACGCGGCCGCGGCACGGGCCCGGGGGGTGCGGGTCTGCTTCGCGCCCGGCCGCAACGCGGCGGCGACCGCGGAGTTCACCGTGGGTCTGATCCTCTGCGCCCTGCGCCGCATCCCCGAGGCCCACCGCTCCCTCGCCGACGACGGCCGCTGGGACGCCTCCCACTACACGTACGAGAACTGCGGGCTGGAGCTGGAGGACACCCCCGTCGGCCTGATCGGCTACGGGGCGGTGGGCAGCCGGGTCGCCCGGGTGCTCTCCGCGTTCGGCGCCGAGGTCGAGGTGTACGACCCGTACGTGCGGGGCGACGTCCACGGCATGCGGGCACCCTCGCTGGAGGCGCTCCTGAACCGCTCCCGTGTCCTCACCCTGCACGCCAGGCTCACCCCGGAGACCCGGCACCTCATCGGCGCGCGCGAGCTGGCCCTGCTGCCGCGCGACGCGGTTCTGGTCAACGCCGCCAGGGGCGGACTGCTGGACACGGAGGCACTGTGCGACGCCCTGGACTCGGGGCGGTTGCGGACCGCGGCACTGGACACGTACGAGCAGGAACCGCCCCCGGCCGGGTCACGGATCCTTCGCACCCCGCGTCTGCTGATGACCCCGCACGTGGCGGGCGCCAGCCGGGCCGTCGCACAGAAGGCGGCCCGGATCGCCGCGGCCGAGGTGGCGCGCTACGTGCGGGACGAACCCCTCGCCCACGCCCTGTGAGGAAGGCCGGACCCATGACGAGATACATCGGCATCGATGTCGGCACATCCGTGGTGAAGGCCGCGGCCTTCGACCCGCGCGGCCGGACACTGGCCGTCGAGTCCCGCCCGGTGGCACTCACGATCCACGGCGGTTGCGTGGAACAGGACATGGACGAGGTGTACGCAGCGGTCTGCGAGGTCCTGGCCGCACTGGGCTCCGACGGGGTCGCGTTCGCCGGTCTCACCGGACAGGGCGACGGGGTCTGGCTGGTCGACGCGGCGGGCCGACCGGTCCGTACGGCGATCTCCTGGATGGACGGCCGCGCCCATGAACTGGTCGACGCCTGGCAGGCGTCCGGTGTCTTCGGGGCGGTCTACCGGCGCACCGGCAGCGCGATGTTCCCCGGCTGTCCGGGCCCGGTGCTGGCCTGGCTCGACCGTCACGACCCGGCCTCGCTCGACGCGGCGACGACCGCGCTGTACTGCAAGGACATGGTGTTCCAACGGCTGACCGGGGTGCGGGCCACGGACGTCTCCGACGCGTCGATGCCGTTCCTGGACCCGATGACCCGTACGTACTCGTCCGACGTCGTGGCCGCGCTCGGCCTCGACCACCGGGCCTCGCTCCTCGCCCCGGTCAGCGACCCGGTCGCCACCGCCGAACTCCCCTCCGGGGTAAGGATCTCCAACGGCCCGTACGATCTGCCGGCCTGCGCCCTCGGCGCGGGCGTCACCCGTCCCGGTGACGGTCTGCTGATCGTCGGCACCTGTCTGGCCGCCCTGGTGGCCACCGAACGACTCGATCTGAACGGCGAGCCCGCCGGTCTCCACATCTCCACCGACCGGCCCGGCCACTGGCTGCGCGCCATGCCCGCGATGGTCGGCACCGCGGCCCTCGACTGGGTCCTGAGCACCACCGGCGTGCGGCACACGGAGGTCGACCCCCTGCTCGCCGCCACCCCGCCCGGCGCGAACGGTGTCCACGTACTCCCCTACTTCGCCCCGTCCGGCGAGCGCGCCCCGTTCGTCGAGCCACGCCTGCGCGCCGAGCTCACCGGCGTGTCCCTGGAGACCACCCCGGCGGATCTGATCCGCGCGGTCTGCGAGGGCATCGGCTTCGCCGCCCGCCACTGCCTGGAGGCCTCGGGCCTCACCGGCTCCCTCGCCCTGTGCGGCGGCGGCACCCGCTCCCCCGCCTGGATGCGCCTGTTCGCGGACGTACTGGGCCGACCGGTCCGGATCGTGGAGGGCGAGGTCGGTGCGCGGGGCGCGGTGCTCGCGGCGGCGCGGCGCTTCGGGGCGGAGCTGGACACGGCCGCCTGGACGGCCCCGACCACGGTCGTCGAACCCGACCCGGCGCGGGCGTCGTTCTACGCGAAGGCGTACGAGGACCACCTGACCCGGCTCGCCGAGGCCCGTGCGCGGGCCCGCGCGTGAGTGAGCGGTGCGCGCCCGGTCGCCGCACCGGCCGCGTGCACGCGGGACGACGCGCGCCCGGTCCTAAGTCGAAGGGCTGATCACCATCATCCCCTCCTGCTGTTAGCCTGCTCCTGCATAGTGGTTGCAATAACAACAGGAAAGCAGCTGGAGGGTTCGACCACATGGCCACGTACACGCTCCCGGAACTCCCGTACGACTACGCGGCGCTCGAACCGGTCATCAATCCGCAGATCATCGAGCTCCACCACGACAAGCACCACGCCGCCTATGTGAAGGGCGCGAACGACACCCTGGAGCAGCTGGCAGAGGCGCGCGACAAGGAGGCCTGGGGAGCGATCAACGGGCTCCAGAAGAACCTCGCGTTCCACCTCTCCGGCCACATCCTGCACTCGATCTACTGGCACAACATGACCGGCGACGGCGGCGGCGAGCCCCTCGCGGCGGACGGTGTCGGCGACCTCGCGGACGCGATCACGGAGTCGTTCGGCACGTTCGCCGGTTTCAAGTCCCAGCTGACGAAGGCCGCGGCCACCACGCAGGGCTCCGGCTGGGGTGTCCTCGCCTACGAGCCGGTGAGCGGCAGGCTGATCGTCGAGCAGGTCTACGACCACCAGGGCAACGTCGGCCAGGGCTCCACCCCGATCCTGGTCTTCGACGCCTGGGAGCACGCCTTCTACCTCCAGTACAAGAACCAGAAGGTCGACTTCATCGACGCCATGTGGGCCGTCGTCAACTGGCAGGACGTGGCGAAGCGTTACGCGGCCGCCAAGGAGCGCGCCGACGTGCTGCTGCTCGCCCCCTGACCGGGAGGCACACGAACGTCCTGCCTCGTGATCGTCTTCTCAACCTTCACCGGGCAGGCGGATGAAGGGAGGACCTCCGCCCGGACGTGACGGGCGGGGGTCCTTCTGTGCGTCCGGCGGCTCAGCGGCCCGCGGCGCGCCCCAGCAGCGTGCTCAGCACCTGCTCGGCATGCGTCCAGAGCACCGCCCCGCCCGCGTCCGGCACCAGGTACCGGACCGCACCCGGGATGCGCGCGGCCAGACCGGCGCCGAGATCGGGCGAGTGACCGGTGTCCTCCTCCCCGTACCAGAGGTCGACCGGTACGGCGATGTCCGACAGTGCGATGCCCCAGCGCCCCATGGCCAGAACCGTGTCCCGGGCATAGCCCGCGGCGGCCCCCTGCGCGAACGCCTCGTCGAGCGCGCGCCGGTAGGCGGCCGCGAACGCGGGCTGCTGATAGACGGCGAGGTCGCGCTCCGGACTGCCGGACATGACCATGTCCCACATCGCCTGCGCGGCGAACCCGGCGAAGACCTTCTCGGCGGCGGCCGGGTCGGACACCGCCAGGTCGACCAGGCCCCGCAGGTCGTCCGGAAGCGCGTCGGCGAACCGCGGTGCGGCGACCTCGTCCGCGCCGGAGACCACGGCGAGCGCGTGGATCACGTCGGCGGCGGCGCACGCGAGGGCGAAGGGCGCTCCCTGCGAGTTGCCGACCATCAGGGGCCGGCCCAGGCCGCGCAGGGCGGCGAACGCGCGGATGTCGTCGGCGAAGTCCCCGAAGGTGCGGCCGGGCACCGGTGAGGAGGCGCCCAGCCCCGGACGGTCCAGCGAGATCAGCCGCACGCCGAGGCCGGCCGCCACGTCGTGACCGAACCCCAGATGCCTGCTGGTGGCCGCCCCCGGCGACAGCAGCACCGGCACCCCGTCCGCCGGTCCCCACTCGGCCCAGCCCAGCTGCCGCCCTCCCGGCAGCTGTTCGGTACCGATACGAACCGGGTCGATCATGTGCAAAGTCATGCGCCCGATCATGACCGGATCCGCGGAGCGTGTCGAAGGGGTTTGGCCGAAGGACGTTCACCGGACCCGGACCGGACCGCTTCAGGGGGCGGTGGCGTCCGGCCAGGCGGTGTCGGTCTCGGCCGGCGCGGCATAGTCGATGCCGGGCACGGCGAACCCGTACAGGCGCTGCACTTCGGCGTGGAACCAGTCGAGGTCGGCGAGTTCGGTGATGTTCTCGGTGGTGGCCGCGTTCCACCGCTCGGTGACGGCCGCCTGGACAGCAGGATCGAGCTCCCAGGTGTCCAGGCGCACACGCCCCTCGTCGTCGAGTTCGAGTGGGCGGGCACCGGTGAGCTGGTCCCACAGGTCGGTGAGCTGCCCGATCGGCGGGACCATGGCGTCGCCGAGGACGCCGCGGAGCAGCCCGACGTAGAGGGCGATGCCGGGGATCGCGGTCGAGGACTGGGTGACGGCCGCCGCGTTGACGGAGGTGACCGCGCGGCCGTCCACCAGCTTCGCGAGCCGCTCGTCGAGGATGCGGGCGGTCGCTTCGAGATGGGACTTGGCGGCGCCGATGGTGCCCTGCCGGTAGATCGCGGCGGTCAGGGGGGAACCGATGTAGGAGAGGGCGGCGGTGCTGAATCCATCGGCGAGCAGCCCGCGGTCGGCGAGATGGTCGATCCACCGTTCCCAGTCCGTTCCGCCCATGACGGCGATGGTCTGCTCGATGTCGTCGCCGTCGGCGGGCTGCGTCTCGACCTCCCGCACCTCGCCGGCGCCCCGGTCGTCGAAGACGAGGGTCTTGGTGCTGTACGCCTCGCCGACGGGCTTGAGGACGGACGCGTAGGTGGTCCCGGTGTCGGGGTCGGTGCGGCGCGGGGCGGCCACCGAGTAGATCAGGTGGTCCAGACGGCCGCCGAAGCGCTCCTCCAGCACCTGGGCGACCTGGTGCTTCATCTCGTCGGAGAACGCGTCCCCGTTGAGGAACACCATGTCGTGACCGTGCCGCCGGGCGAGTTCGGCGGTCGCGGCCGTGCGGTACCAACCGGCCGTACCGGTGCGGCGTCCGGGGGCCTTCTCGAAGCAGACCCCGATCCCGCGGATGCCGGCCCGGGCGAGGCCGGCGATCGTCGCGGCCAGCCCGTACCCGGCGGAGGAGCCGATGACCAGTGCCACGGGTGCCCGGTCCGGCACCCGGGAGGGCGCGGGGACGGCCCGCCACATGTCCTGCACCAGGCGCTCGCAGCCGGCCGGGTGGGAATCGAGGAAGAGGAAGCCGCGGTTCTTGGGGGCGATGACGCGTTCGTTCATGGGCTCGGGCCCTTCGGGTCGTCACGAATGGAGGTGGCGGCACGGAGGCCCGCACCACACCCTGCAAGTCTGCGACCGCACGAACACCGACAGTCGCCTCGTCAGGCACAGTAATGCTCAGCCGCTCTTGGAGGCTTTCCACCACGTCGGGCGGCGCGGGACCGCCGACGCCCGGCTGCCGCGCGAGGCGCGCTCCGGGTCGCGCATCTGGCCGGCCCGGACGCCGAGGCGTAAATCCGTCGACCGGCCCACGGTTCGCTCCTACGCTCTGCGCATGCACGAGGAGGAGACCGACGCCCGCGAACTCTTCCGCGCCCTGGTCGACCACGAAGGGCCGGATGCCTTCGGCCGGGTGGCCGTACCGTGGCTGGCAAGGACCGGACGGGGCTACCGCGACGCGATCGCGCATGCCTCCGCGGACGGTGCCTGGCGCACCGGCGGGAAGGTGCCCGAGCGACCGGATCTGTATCTCCGTCACGAGCTCTACGCCCTCGGCCGCGTCAGCGACGCCCTGCTCCACCACTTCCAGCCCGCGCCGGACCCGGACGGCACACGCGTGTGGGCCGCCGACGCGGGCCTCTGTGTCACATCGCGCGGACCGGGACATCCCTCGTCCCCGGCCGGTGCCGCGCTCGCCGCGTCCTACCGGCCGTCGGTGACCAGCGCCATCATCAGTCCGTCGTGCCCCTTGCTGCCGACCGTCTGCAGCGCGGTCGCGCTCAACGTCGGTTCGGCCGCGACGAGTTCGGTGAAGCGGCGCACACCTTGCACCTTCGGGTCGTCGCTGCCGCCGTCGACCACCTCGCCGTCGCGTACGACGTTGTCGGCGATGATCAGGCTGCCGGGCCGGGTCAGCTTCAGCGACCAGGCCAGGTAGTCGGGGTTGCTCGGCTTGTCGGCGTCGATGAACACGACGTCGAAGGGCCCGCATCCCTCTTCCGCGAGTTCCGGCAGCGTGTCCAGGGCCCGCCCGACCCTGATCTCCACGACGTCCGAGAGACCGGCCCGCTCGATGTTGGCCCGCGCGACCTCGGCGCACCCGGGATCGGATTCGAGCGTCACGAGCCTGCCCCCCTCGGGCAGCGCGCGGGCCAGCCAGATCGTGCTGTAGCCGCCCAGGGTGCCGATCTCCAGCACGGTGCGCGCCCCTTGGAGCCTGGCCAGCAGGTGCAGCAGCTTGCCCTGGTTGGCGGCGACCTGGATGGCCGGGAGCCCGGCCTCGTCACTGGCCTCGACGGCCGCGTCCAGGGCTTCGTCCGAGCCCACCAGCAGGCCGTTGAAGTAGTCGTCGACCTCGGTCCATCGCGCCGTCGTCATGACATGTTCCCCTCTCGAATGCATGTGAGTTCCCAAAGGGAACTTACATCATGCGAGGTGAATGCAATGATGGGCGCCATGAGCGCTCCCCCTGCCGACCCCACCGTCCTGCACCCGATGCCGGGCCAGCCCCGGGTCGTACAGCTGAAGCCCCTGGTCACGTCCGAACTGATCGAGGTCGGTGACTACTCGTACTACGACGACCCCGACGACGCGACGGCGTTCGAGACCCGCAACGTGCTCTACCACTACGGTCCGGAGAAGCTCGTCATCGGGAAGTTCTGCGCGCTGGGAACGGGGGTGCGGTTCATCATGAACGGCGCCAACCACCGGATGGACGGCCCGTCGACGTTCCCCTTCCCCACCATGGGCGGCTCATGGACCGAGCACTTCGACCTGCTCGCCGGGCTGCCGGGCCGGGGCGACACGATCGTCGGCAACGACGTCTGGTTCGGCTACGGCTCCATGGTGATGCCGGGCGTACGGATCGGGCACGGTGCGATCATCGGCGCCGGCTCGGTCGTCACCGGTGACGTACCCGACTACGGCATCGTCGGCGGCAATCCCGCCCAGCTGATCCGCACCCGGTACGACGACGAGACCATCGCCCGACTCCTGGCCGTCGCCTGGTGGGACTGGCCCGTCGACCACCTCACCCAGCACATCCGCACCATCATGTCCGGCAGCGTCGACGACCTCGAAGCGGCTGCCCCGGAGGGGACGTCATGACGATCACCGTTCGAGAACTGACCTACTACCCGATCAAGGGTTGCGCCGGAACCGTGGTCGAATCCGCACAGGTCCTCGGGACCGGCCTCGCACACGACCGGACGTTCATGGTGGTCGACGCCGCGGACGGCGCGTTCCGCAGTCAGCGCACGCATGCCTCGATGGCCGCGATCAGGGTCGAGGTCCTGGAAGCCGGCGCGGTGTTGGACCTGTCCGCCGAGGGCGTCGAGCCGCTCCGACTGAAGGTCGACCGGGACGGCCCGCGCCGCGAGGTCAGCATGTTCGACCGCCCGCTCGGCGCGGCGGCCGACCAGGGGGACGAGGTCGCGGAATGGTTCTCCGAGGCGCTCGGAGCCGAGTCCCGCCTGGTACGGGTGGCCCCCGGCTTCGACCGGGACGGCTGGGGCGACACCCCGGGCAAGGTCAACTTCGCCGACGCACACGCGGTGCTGGTCGCCTCGACGGCCTCCCTGGACGACCTCAACGCCCGCATCGCCACCCGGGGCGACGCCGAACCTGTGCCGATGGACCGTTTCCGCCCCAACATCGTCCTGACCGGCAACGACGAACCGCACTTCGAGGACCGGGTGCGCCGGATGACCCTCGGTTCCGTGGAACTCGCCTATTCCGTACGGGCGATGCGGTGCAGCGTCCCGCTCGTCGACCAGCGCACGGGCCGCCGTGCGGGCCCGGAACCGGTCCGGACCCTGGCCACGTACCGGCGCGAGCCGGAGTACAAGAACAAGGTGAGCTTCGGCGCGAAGAACGCGGTGGTCTGCGAGGGCGTGGTGACCGTCGGGGACCCGGTCGAGGTCGCGGAGTGGCTCGGCCGCTGACGGCCCTTCAGCTACTGCTCGCCCGGCCCGGGAAGGGCGGCGAGTCGCCCCGGTCCCTCACGACCGCGCGGCGCGATCGTGATCGAGCGGTGCGCCCCGTGCGGGCCCTGCCCCGGGGCGCGGTCACCACGATTCCCTGTCCGTGTCCTTGCCGAGGGACTCCCCGAGGTGGGACATGACGGCCCAGATGATCGCCTTCCGGCACGGACTCATGTCCTTGGCCTCGATGTACAGGGTGTTGTCCCCGCCGACGCGGTAGTTCTCCCGGCGGCCGTCCGCCTTGAGCTTGAGTCCTTCCATGCGGCGCCGCAGATGGGGAACGGTGACGCCGACCTGGTGGTCGTCCACGGTCACCCGGGTGACCTCGTCCCACGGGATCTCGTCCGCGGCACCCTTGACGTACAGGTACGTGGTGCCGATCTCGATGGGTCCGTACCGGACCACGCCGCCCTCGGTGGCCAGTTGGCGCACGTCGTGCTGTGCGCGCGCCGCGGCGACCCGGTCGACGATCCCCCCGAGCATCGGTGTCAGGCTGCCCGGGGAGCGCAGGAAGGTACGCAGGAGTCCGGCACCGATGTCGGTCAGGAAGTAGTTGCCGGACAGATCACGGGCGCCCTGACCGGTCGCCGTCCACAGGCGAGCGACGATCCGGTCCGAGATCGGCCGTACGGCGGTCGACCCGAGATGGGTGACATGACGGGTCAGGACCACGTCGTGGAAGTCCTCCCAGCGGTGCGCCCACCACACCTTGCGCCGGCCCCGGTGGACGATTCCGTCCTCGTGCAGGATCAGCCAGGAGGCGAGGGAGCGGGGCAGCTCGAAAACCCCCCAGACGAACAGCAGGACGCAGATGACGTCGAACACGAGGTGCCCGACGCCCGGCATGGAGTCGGGTATGCCGCCGAACAGCAGGAACGCGGCGGCCGGGACGACGACCAGGGCGAGCTTGCCCATCGTCGGGCGTTCCCGGTACGTCGCGAGGACCGGTCCCAGTTCGGCCGGATCGACCTTCCGGCGCCGCTCGTCGCTCCCCCGGCCCTGATCCGCCACGGTAAAACCTCCCTGATGATTCGTCACGCGAATGTGTCGCGCCGGGAGTTGGCAGGACCTTCTCCGTTCGTCACCGCATGACTCCGATGCTCTGCCCGCAGCCTATGCCCGCCCGGGGCCGGCCGGAGGGCCCGCTCCCCCTCAGCCGTCCCGCTGGGCACCCACCAGCGCGTCGCCCACGTCCGTGCGGAAGTACAGCACCGACCGCCCCGCTCTGCGGCGGTCGGCCAGGCCGGAGTCCAGCAGGACCCTGAGGTGGCGACCCACCGAACCCAGCCCCTGGCCGGTCAGGGCCACCAGTTGGGTGGTGCTCTTCGGGGAGGCGAGGAGGACCAGGACCGCCGCCCGCGCGGGGCCGAGCAGGCGGCCCAGACCGTCCGGCACCCGGTCCCGGCCCGCGTCGGCCAGGGTGCCCGAGCACGGGTAGACGACCGCGTACCGCAGGGCGTCGTCGTCCCAGGAGACCCAGCCGCTGCGCTGGGTGACCGGGACGAACAACAGCCGCACACCCGACAGTTGCTTCGGCGGGTAGTCGTGCGCGTTGATCTGGAGCCGGCTCCCGCCGAGCCACCTCATTCCCGGACGCAGACCGCTGAGGGCGGCGGCCCAGCCGCCCTGGCTCAGCTGTCCGGTGCGCGCGACGACGTCCGCCTCGATGATCCGGCGGCGGCGCGGCCAGTCCGGCAGGACCGTGTACCGCCAGACCCAGTGCAGTACGTCGGCGGCGCGCTGCGCCAGGTCGTCACGGTCCAGGAGTTCCGGGAGCGGACGGCCGCCGAGCGACACAACCAGGTCGGCGCGGGCGCGCCCGGGCGTGGTGGCCCGGACCGGGGCCAGCTCCTCCTCCAGGGACGGCGCACCCTCGCCCGTCGGCGTGGGGGTGATGAAGTCGGCGTTCCAGCTGCCGCCGAGTGCCGCCGGTACCAGGAGGGCGGCGACCGGGTCGGCGGCCTGCCGCGCCCGGTAGGCGGGCAGATGGACATCGAGCCAGGCCCGTTCGCCGGGGTGCTCGGCCCGTCCCCATTCCAGGGCGTTCAGGGCGGAGATGGTCTCGGCGAGCGGCGACACGACGAACCGGCTCCCCGCGAGCGTGTCCGTGTTGATCTGCCACAGGCCCATGACCTTTCGCCTCCCCGCGAAACAATATCGACGTGCGGGAACGGCCTCCGAGACTCCCCGCATGCGTACCTATCGGGAACTCTTCCGAGCGCCGCAGTTCCGGCCGCTCTTCGCGACCAGTGCCGTACAGGTCGCCGCGTCGACGATGAGCGGGCTGGCCCTCGGCACCCTCGTCTATGCCGCGACCGACTCGCCGCTGCTGACCGCGCTGTCCATGTTCGGCTCCTCGCTCGCCCAGGTGATCGGGGCGACCGTGCTGATGTCGGCGGCGGACCGGCTGCCGCCGCGGGCCGCGATGTCCGGCATGGCTCTCGCCTTCGGGCTGGCCACCGCCGTGCTCGCCGTCCCCGGGCTCCCGTTGCCGGTGCTCTTCGCGATCATCCTGGTCGAAGGCGTGATCGCCGCCGTGGGCGGTGGGGTGCGGTACGGCCTGCTCAACGAGGTGCTGCCCAAGGACGGCTATCTGCTGGGGCGTTCGGTGCTGAACATGTGCTCGGGCCTGATGCAGATCGGCGGGTTCGCGCTCGGCGGACTCCTGGTGGCGACGCTCACCGCGCGCGGCACACTGCTGGTCGCCGCCGCCCTGTATCTGACCGGTGCGGCCGTCGCCCGGTTCGGGCTCGTGCACCGGCCGCCGCGCGCCGCCGGGCGGCCGTCGGTCGCCGAGACCTGGCGGACCAACGCCGTGCTGTGGTCGTCCGGTCCGCGCCGCCGGGTCTACCTCGCGCTCTGGGTGCCGAACGGGCTGATCGTGGGCTGCGAGTCGCTGTTCGTTCCGTACTCCCCAAAACACGCGGGGCTCCTCTTCGCGTTCGGCGCGCTGGGGATGCTCGTCGGGGACACGGTGGCGGGCCGGTTCGTCGCCAGGCACTGGCGGGGACGACTGGCGACCCCGCTGCAGCTGCTCCTGGCCGCCCCGTATCTGCTCTTCGCCGCGTATCCGGCGCTGCCGGTGGCGTTCGCTCTGACCACGCTCGCCTCGGTCGGGTTCGCGGCGAGTCTGCTGTTCCAGGAGCGGCTGATGGCTCTGACCCCGGACGAGTTCACCGGTCAGGCCCTCGGACTGCATTCCTCCGGGATGCTCACCGTGCAGGGCGTCGCGGCCGCGCTCGCGGGTGCCGTCGCCCAGCGGACCTCGCCGGGGACGGCGATGGCGGTGATGGCCGCGGCCTCCCTCACCGTGTCCCTGGCCCTCGTCGTGGCGGGGCGGCGGGCCTCGGTGCCCGCCGACGAAGGCACCGGCCCCCGGCAAGGGGTCGGTGCGGCCTGACCGCCTACGGCCGCCTTCAGCGCCTCGGTCTCCGCCCGCTGGGCCGGCCCTTCGGTCGGCTCCGTGACCGGGGGCAGCCTCCAGGAGAAGCCGGGGGCCCGCACCAGTGCGCCGGCACTCGCCGCGCGTGAGGCTGAACGGGCTTGATCCGAACCGTACTTGGAGGAAATCATGGCCGTCCCCGCCTCGACATCGCCGCGCGGTGGAACCCGGTACCGCAGCGGTCTCAGAGCGGCAGCCCTCTGCTGCGGACTGCTGCTGAGCGGGTCGGCCGTCGCCACCGCCGCCGCTCCGCCCGCCGCCCATGCCCAGGTGCGGCACGAGGAGCGCGGCCGGGGCACGCTGGTCTCCGCCGAGAAGTTGTACACGCTCGCGACCCCGCAGGCCGTGGCCGCCGAGCTGGGCTCGGCCGGGTTCGGGGACGACACCGTCCGGCACGGCGTGGTCGCGTACCGACTGGTCTACCGGACCGTCGACGCGTACGGGCGGCCCACCACGGCGAGCGGGCTGTTCGTGCTGCCGCTCGACGGCGAGGGACGGTTGCGGGCCGTTTCCTTCGCGCACGGCACCGGCAGTCACAAGGACGATTCCCCGTCCATGCGGCGCGGCGCGTTCGTGTCCGCGTCGGTGATCGCGCACGCGTCGGCCGGGGCCGCGGGGGTCGCGCCCGACTACCTGGGCATGGGCAAGGGTCCCGGTCTGCACCCCTGGATGGACATCGGCTCCGAGACCACGGCATCCCTGGACATGCTGCGGGCGGCCCGCGCCTTCGCGCCCCGCACCGGACATGTGCTGGAGCGCGAGGTCATGGTCACCGGCTTCTCGCAGGGAGCCTCCGCGGCACTGGGGCTCGGCCGGGCTCTTCAGGCGGGCGAGGACCGCTGGTTCAGGCTGGGCGCGCTGGCACCGGTCAGTGGCGCGTACGACTTCGGTGGCGTCGAGCTGCCCGCGCTGCTTCAGGGCAGGCTGGATACCAAGTCCGGTGTGCTGTACGCGGCGTACACCTTGGTGGCGTTCAACCGTCTCCACCACATCTACGACAGCCCGGGCGAGGTCTTCTCGGATCCCTACGCCGACACCGTCGAGGGGCTCTTCGACGGCGCACACACGGGGCAACAACTGATGCAGGGCACCCCGGGCACTCTGGACGAGCTGCTGACCGAGCACGGCCGCGCATTGCTCACGCATCCGACGGGGCCGCTGGCGGCGGCGCTGCGCACAACCGACGCCGTATGCAACGATTGGGCCCCCCGTGCCCCGGTCCGGCTCTACATGGCGACCGGGGACGAGCAGGCCGACACCGCCAACACCGAGCACTGCCGAGCGGCTCTGCTCAGGAACGGCGTGAACGCCCCGGTCGTCGATCTCGGCGCTGTCGACTACCAGAGATCCCGTCACCTGGGGTCCAATGTCGCGGCCACGTCGGCGATCGTGCGCTGGTTCGGTGAGTTGGGCAGGCGGTGACGGCAACGCCCCGGCTCCCTCGGGGTCCCTGCTTCTTCGGTGGCCCGCTTCCACGCCCGCCCGGTTCCACGCGACCGGGCGTCCGCCCGACTGTCAGACCTCTCCGTCATGCTGCACCCCATGGACAGGACGGACTTCTGGAATCTGATCGACGACGCCCGCGCACAGGTCACCGACCCGACGGATGCGGAGGCCGTCGTCGAGCGGGCCCGTGAACTGCTCGCCGCCCGGCCCGTGGAGGAGATCGTCGCCGCGCAGCAGCTGTTGTGGGACCTGATGGCCGCCTCCTACCGGGCACCGCTGTGGGCCGCGGCGTACACGATCAACGGAGGCTGTTCCGACGACGGCTTCGACTACTTCCGGGGCTGGCTGACAGCGCAGGGGCGTGAGGTGTTCGAGCGGGTCGTCGCCGATCCGGACACGCTGGCCGAGCTGCCGGTGATCAGGGCCGCGGCGGCGGAGGGGGAGGAGGTGGAGTGCGAGTCGATGCTCGCGTTGGCCTGGGAGGCGCACCGGGCGGCGACCGGCGAGGACCTGCCCGGTGGCTCGTTCTCGATCAGATACCCCGCGCTGGACCCGGAGTGGGACTTCGACTTCGACGACGCGGAGCGGGTGGCGCTGCGGCTGCCGAACCTGGCCGCGCTGTACGCGTGAGAGGCGGGGCGCGGGGGGGGGGGGCCGGGCCCCGCCCCCCCCCCCCCCCCCCGGGCGGGCGGAGGAACAAGGGGCCCCGCGGC
>NZ_JBIWOS010000001.1:282789-516606 GCF_044767885.1 Streptomyces sp. NPDC101194 | reverse complement strand
GCCTTCCCCCGCCGCCCCCGGGGGGGGGGGGGCCGGGGGCCCCCCCCCCGGCGCGGCGCTCCCGGGGGGGGGGGGGGGGGGGGGGGGGCGGGCCGGCCCCCCCCCCCCCGCGCGGCACCGTGGGCGGTCAGTCGAAGATCGGGCCCTGCGTGCGGGTCCGCTTGATCTCGTAGAAGCCGGGGATCGACGCCACCAGGAGCGTGCCGTCCCACAGCTTCGCCGCCTCCTCGCCCTTGGGGGCGGGGGTGACGACCGGGCCGAAGAAGGCGATCTGCTCACCGTCCGCGCCCGGTACGGCGATGACCGGGGTGCCGACGTCCTGGCCCACCTTGTCGATGCCCTCCTTGTGGGAGGCGCGCAGCTCGGCGTCGTACACGTCCGAGTCCGCGAAGTCCACCAGCTCGGCCGGCAGGCCGACGTCCTGAAGCGCGCCCACGATCGCCTCGCGGGTGGGGCCCTCGCCCCGGTTGTGGAAGCGGGTGCCGAGCGCGGTGTAGAGCGGTCCGACGATCTCGTCGCCGTGCTTCTGCTGGGCGGCGACGACGACGCGGACCGGGCCCCACCCCTTCTCCAGCAGCTCGCGGTACTCCTCGGGCAGCTCGTCGATCCTGTCCTCGTTGAGGACGGACAAGCTCATCACGTGCCAGCGGACCTCGACGTCACGGACCTTCTCCACCTCCAGCATCCAGCGGGAGGTCATCCACGCCCAGGGGCAGAGCGGGTCGAACCAGAAATCGGCAGGGGTCTTGCCGGTCGCCGTGCTGTTGTCAGACATGTCTCTCCTCATGAGGGCGTTCGCGCCTGTCGGCGAGAACGCCTCCGGGCACACCGGCCATTCCCGAATGCCGGGCCGAGCGGCGACATGGGAGGATCAAACCATTCGAACGTGACACAAAGGAGTGTGCCGTGCCCGGTGAGAACCTGTCCCGCGACGAGGCCCGTGTACGGGCCGAGCTGCTGAGCGTCGACGGCTACGAGGTCGCTCTCGATCTGCGTTCCGCCGTCGGCGGGCCCGACGGGGACGGCGACGGGACCTCCTCGGGCCCGCGGACCTTCCGCTCGGTGACCACGATCCGGTTCCGCACGGCGCGGGCGGGGGCGTCGACCTTCGCGGATCTGGTGGCGCCGGGCGTGAACGCGGTGACGCTGAACGGGCAGCCGCTCGACCCGGCCGTCGTCTTCGACGGGACGCGGGTGGCACTGGAGGAGCTGCCGGAGGGCGACAACGTTCTCGTGGTCGACGCGCAGTGCGCGTACAGCCGGACCGGCGAGGGCATGCACCGGTTCGTCGACCCGGAGGACGGCGAGGTCTACCTCTACACGCAGTACGAGCCGGCCGACTCGCGGCGGGTCTTCGCGAACTTCGAGCAGCCCGACCTGAAGGCTCCGTTCCGCTTCGAGGTGACGGCACCCGAGGCCTGGACGGTCTGGAGCAACGGGGCCGAGGAGTCGCGGGACGGCGAGGTGCGGCGGTTCGCCGAGACGAAGCCGATCTCGACGTACATCACGGCGATCGTGGCCGGTCCGTACCACTACGTCACCGACTCCTACAGCCGTACGTTCGACGACGGCACGAAGCTGGAGATCCCGCTCGGCGCGCTGTGCCGCAAGGGACTCGCCCGGCACTTCGACGCGGACGACGTCTTCCTCGTCACCAAGCAGGGCCTGGACTTCTTCCACGACAACTTCGACTACCCGTACCCGTTCGGGAAGTACGACCAGGCGTTCGTGCCCGAGTACAACCTCGGCGCGATGGAGAACCCGGGCTGTGTCACGTTCCGCGAGGAGTACATCTTCCGCGGCAAGGTGACGCAGGCGTCGTACGAGAGCCGCGCCAACGTCATCCTGCACGAGATGGCCCACATGTGGTTCGGCGACCTCGTCACCATGCAGTGGTGGGACGACCTGTGGCTGAAGGAGTCGTTCGCCGACTTCATGGGCGTCTTCGCCATGGTCGAGTCGACCCGGTTCGAGGACGGCTGGATCACCTTCGCCAACAACCGCAAGTCCTGGGCGTACCGCGCCGACCAACTGCCGTCCACGCACCCGATCACGGCCGACATCCGTGACCTGGAGGACGCCAAGCTCAACTTCGACGGCATCACCTACGCCAAGGGCGCCTCGGTGCTGAAGCAACTGGTGGCGTACGTGGGGCGGGACGCGTTCCTGGAGGGCGCGCGGCACTACTTCAAGAAGCATGCCTACGGCAATACGCAGCTGGGTGATCTGCTCTCCGTCCTGGCGGAGACGTCCGGGCGGGACATGACCGCCTGGTCGCGGTCGTGGCTGCAGACCGCGGGCGTCAACTCGCTGACGCCGGTGGCGACGTACGACTCGGCGGACCGGATCACGGAGCTGGCGGTCCTCCAGGAGGCGGCCGAGTCCCATCCGGAGCTGCGGCCGCACCGGGTCGCGGTCGGGCTGTACCGGCGCGCCGCCGACGGCGGCCTGGTGCGGTACGCGCGCGCCGAGGTGGACGTGGCGGGGCCGCGCACGGTGGTCACGGAGCTGGCCGGTGCCGAGCGACCGGAGCTGATCCTGGTCAACGACGACGACCTCACGTACTGCAAGGTCCGCTTCGACGAGGTGTCCCTGGCCACGCTGCGGGCTCACCTCGGTGACATGACCGACCCGCTGGCGCGGGCGCTGTGCTGGTCCGCGCTGTGGAACCTGACCCGGGACGGGCTGATGCCGGCCCGCGACTTCGTCTCCCTCGTGCTGGCCTTCTCCGGCCGGGAGTCGGACATCGGTGTGCTGCAGATGCTGCACACGTGGACCCGGACCGCGCTCACGCACTACGCGGCGCCGGGGTGGCGCGAGGAGGGCGGCCGGGCGCTGGCCGAGGCGGCGTTGCGGGAGCTGCGGGTCGCCGAGCCCGGCAGCGAGCACCAGCTGGCGTGGGCGCGGTTCTTCGCGTCGGTGGCCGACTCGGACACGGATTTCCAGCTGCTGTCCGGGCTGCTCGACGGCTCGGCACGGATCGACGGCCTCGACATCGACCAGGAACTGCGCTGGGCTTTCCTGTCGCCGCTGGCCGCGTACGGCGTGGCCGACGAGTCGGCGATCGACGCCGAACTCGCCCGCGACGACACGGCGTCCGGGAAGCGGCACCAGGTCCGGTGCCTGGCCTCGCGGCCGTCGGCGGCGGTCAAGGCGCAGGCGTGGGCGGGCGTCGTGGAGTCGGACGCGCTGTCCAACGCGCTGGTGGAGGCGACGATCACGGGCTTCGCGCAGTCGTCGCAGCGGGAGCTGCTCGCGCCGTACACGGACAAGTACTTCGCCGCGATCGAGCGGGTGTGGGCCGAGCGGTCGATCCAGATCGGCGTGATCGTGGTCAAGGGTCTGTTCCCGGCGCTCCAGGACGATCCGTCGACGCTCGCGGCGACGGACGCGTGGCTGACCGCGCACGAGGAAGCGGCACCGGCGCTGCGGAGGCTGGTGCTGGAGGCCCGGGACGATCTGGCCCGGGCGCTGCGGGCGCAGGAGTGCGACACGGCGGCGGCCGCGGTCTGACGGATGCTCCCCGGCCGGGCACTCCCCGGCCTCGCCCCCGCCCCGGACGGACCCGATCCTCACACCGTCCGGGGCGGGGGCCTCGCGGGGCGCCCGGCCGGGCCCGCCGTACCGGCGCTCCGTCGGGCGAGACGGCGGGCGATCCTTGGCGGGACAAGCTTTTCGGTTGTCGAACGTGCGCACTTTAGGTCGACGTTGTCCTGAATTGTCGACGGGCGTGTAACAGGGGTTAGCGGCAGGGCCGGGTGCGGGATACCCCGGAGCATGACCCAGAACTCCCCGCTCTCCCCCTGTCACCTCCCCGTCGCCGGTGACGCCCGTCAACGAGTGCTGTCCGCCGCACAGTTGCGGGCACACGGCGTGTCCGCGGCGAAGGCCGCCGCACAGTGCCGGACCGGTGGGCCGTGGCAGCAGCCGCTGCCCGGCGTGTACGTCCTGCACCCGGGACCGCCCACCGCCGAGGAGCGGCTGCGTTCCGCCCTGCTGTACGCCGGCCGGCCGTCGGCGTCGGGCCGTCGGGACCTGCCCGCACAGTCGGGGCCGGGCACGGAGTCCGGGTACGGCGAGGCCATGATCACCGGGCTTGCCGCACTCGCCCTGCACGGGTTCGCGCTCACGCCACCGCCCGCCCCGTCGGCCAGGATCGATGTGCTGGTGCCGCGCACCCGGCGGCTGCGCTCGGTGCGGTACGTCCATCTCGTACGGGCCGCCGAGCCACCCCTGCCCGAGCAGGTGGGGGGTCTGCCCGTGGCGCCGGTGGAGCGGGCGCTCGTGGACGCGGTGGCGGGGCTGGGGGACGCCCCGGGCGTACGTCGCCTGCTCACCGAGGTGGTCCGCGGCGGGCATTGCGAACCGGCCGCCGTGGTGAGCGAGCTGAGCCGGGCCGGGCTGCTGGGCCTCCCCCGGGTGGTGAACGCCGTCGACTCGCTGCTCGCCGAGGGCCGGGCGCTGGCGGAGAGCCGGCTGTACGACACGGTGCGGTCGCACGGTCTGCCGGAGCCGCTGTGGAACGTGGACCTGCGACTGCCCGGCGGCCCGCATCTCGGCGGGGTGGACGCGTACTGGCCCGAACAGGCGGTCGCCGTGGTGCTCGACACCAGGGCACCCCGGCACAGCGGGCTCGACGACGACCTGCGCCAGGAGGAGCACGACGCGCAGTGGTCCTCGTACATCACCGGACGGGAGCACCTGGAGCGGCTCGGCGTCACCGTCGTCCACCTCTCGCCGACGAAGCTCCGGGACGCACGGGAGGAGCAGGCGGTCGTGGTGCGTACGGCACTGATGGCTGCCGCCACCCGAGAGCCGGCCGCGTACGTGATGATCCTTCCCCGCTGAAGTCGGGCCTCAGGGACCACTTATCTCCCGTTTCGTTCCTGATGGCACATCAGCCGCACTGGCGGAAGCCCGCCATGTCCACATCTCGCCCCCTACAACTCTCCACAAACCCCTGTCATTTACGAAAGGGTGAGCGGTCATCCGGTACCGAATTCCGGACTCTCTCTTTCACTTCAGGGATGCAGATGACCACCGAGTCCCCCAGTTCCATACCCGGGGCGAGACGCGCGGCCCGAGTCGCGGCTGCCGCCGGCCTGGTGGCCGCGCTGGCCGCCACCGGCGCCGCCCCGGTCTTCGCCGCCGACGACCCCGCCCCCGCCCCCGTCAAGTCCGCCGCCAAGGACACCACGGCCGACAAGCTCGGCACGGCCGACGCCGATCTCCTGGCCAAGGCCAAGGCCGAGGGCGAGAAGAACATCACCATGATGGTCGCCACCGCTCCCGGTGCGACCGCGCAGGTCACCAAGCAACTGGACGCCGTCAAGGGGTCCGTGCTGGGACGCGCGTACGACAAGCTCGGCTACGTACGGGCCACCGTGCCCACCGCGTCCGCCGAGGCGACCATCAAGGCGGCCTCCAAGCTGTCGTCCGTCCAAGGCATCGATCTCAAGCAGGAGATCAAGCTGGACGACCCGACGCCCGCGGCCGACCGCGCGGCCGGGACCACGGCGAAGACGAAGTCCACCGGCTCCTACCCGGCGCCGGGCGCGAAGACCCCGGCGAAGAACCCGTACAACCCGTCCTTCGAGACGGGTGCGGTCGACTTCGTCCAGCAGCACCCGAAGGCCGACGGGCGCGGGGTGACCATCGGCATCCTCGACTCGGGTGTCGACCTGGGCCACCCGGCGCTGCAGAAGACCACCACGGGCGAGCGCAAGATCGTCGACTGGGTGACCGCCACCGACCCGGTCAGCGACGGCGACGGCACCTGGCTGCGGATGACGGACTCCGTGTCCGGCCCGACGTTCACCTACCAGGGCCGCACCTACAAGGCGCCCGAGGGCTCGTACAAGATCAAGCTGTTCGCCGAGGCCGCCACCAAGGGCGGCGACATGGCGGGCGACCTGAACCGCGACGGTGACACCACCGACGTCTGGGCCGTGCTCTACGACCCGGTCACCGGCACCGTGCGCGTCGACCTGGACAACGACGGCGACTTCACCGACGAGACCGCCATGAAGCCGTACAAGGAGAAGCACCAGGTCTCCTACTTCGGCAAGGACGACCCGCGGACGGATGTCGTCGAGCGCATCCCGTTCACCGTGGAGACGCGCAAGGACGTCGTCTACAACGCGGCCGGCGACACGTCCGACTACGTGAACATCGGCGTCATCGAGAGCGAGCACGGCACCCACGTCGCGGGCATCACCTCCGCGAACGGCCTGTTCGGCGGCAAGATGAACGGTGCCGCGCCGGGTGCGAAGATCGTCTCCTCGCGTGCCTGCACCTGGTCCGGCGGCTGCACCAACATCGCGCTCACCGAGGGCATGATCGACCTCGTCGTGAACCGCGGTGTCGATGTCGTCAACATGTCGATCGGTGGCCTGCCGCCGCTGAACGACGGCAACAACGCCCGCGCCGAGCTCTACAAGCGGCTCATCGACATCTACGGCGTCCAGCTGGTCATCTCGGCCGGAAACGACGGCCCGGGTGTCAACACGATCGGTGACCCCGGCCTCGCCGACCACGTCATCTCCGTCGGCGCGTCGATCTCCAAGGAGACGTGGGCCGCCAACTACGGCTCGAACGTCACCAAGAAGTACGACATGATGCCGTTCTCCTCGCGCGGCCCGCGTGAGGACGGCGGCTTCACGCCGACCCTGTCGGCCCCGGGTGCCGCGATCAACACCACCCAGACCTGGCTGCCCGGCAGCCCGGTCAAGGAGTCGGGTTACACCCTGCCGGCCGGTTACTCCATGCTGCAGGGCACCTCGATGGCCTCGCCGCAGGCCGCCGGTGCGACCGCGCTGCTGCTCTCCGCCGCGAAGCAGAAGCACATCGAGCTGCCCCCGGCCGATCTGCGCACCGCGCTGACCAGCACCGCCACCCACATCGAGGGCGTGCCCGCGCACGCCCAGGGCTCCGGTCTGATCGACATCGTCGGCGCCTGGAAGCAGATCGAGAAGCAGGGCGCCCCGGCGCACGAGTACACGGTGAAGGCCCCGGTCGACACCGCGATCGACTTCGCGCTCAAGACCCCCGGCTTCGGCACCGGCCTGTACGACCGCGAGGGCGGCCTCCAGGTCGGCCAGAAGAAGTCGTACGACGTCACGATCACCCGCACCACGGGACCGGACAAGGCCGTCAAGCACCAGCTGTCGTGGAAGAACAACGACGGCACCTTCAAGCTGGCCGGCCCGGGCACGGTCTCCCTGCCGCTGGGCAAGCCGGTCACCGTCAAGGTCGAGGCGAAGCCGGGCAGCGCGGGCGTGCACAGCGCGATCCTGCTGGTGGACGACAGCAAGACCGTCGGCGTGGACCAGCAGATCCTCACCACGGTGGTCGTCTCCAAGGAGCTCCTGAAGCCCGCCTACGCGTTCAAGACGTCCGGCTCGGTGCAGCGCAACAGCACCACGTCGTACTTCCTTACCGTTCCGGAGGGCGCCAAGACCCTTGAGGTCTCGATGAGCGCGCTGCGTTCGGGCAGCCAGACCCGCTTCATCTCGATCCACCCGTACGGCGTGCAGATGGAGAACAGCTCCACGATCTTCTGCTACCCGAACTACGAGAACCCGACCAACACCTGCCGTCCCGACGTGCGCTCCTACAAGGACCCGCAGCCGGGCGTCTGGGAGATCGAGGTCGAGGCGCGGCGCACGTCGCCGCTGCTGGACAACCCGTACAAGCTGGATGTCTCGCTGCTCGGCGCGACCTTCGACCCGGCGGTGCAGACCATCGCCGAGGCGAAGATCGGCACGCCCGCCCCGGTGAGCTGGAAGGCCACCAACAACGCGGGCGACCTGGTGGGCTCGCTCAAGGGCGGCTCGCTGGGCTCGGCCAAGGTCGCCAAGCCGTCGATCAGGACGGGCGACGAGCAGGAGTTCGAGGTCACCATCGGTGAGGGCGTCGAGAAGCTGGACGTCGCCATCGGCGGTACGTCGGACGCCAACGCCGACCTCGACCTGTACGTCTTCCGGGGCAACACCCAGGTCGGCAAGTCCACCACGGCCGGCTCCGAGGAGTCGGTCAGCCTGGTGAAGCCGGCCGCCGGTACGTACACCGTCGTGATCGACGGCTACAGCGTTCCGGCCGGGACCACCACGTACGACTATCGCGACGTGTACTACGCGCCGTCGCTCGGCACGATCAAGGTCGACGAGTCGAAGGCCGTGAACCTGGCCAACGGCGCCTCCGCCCAGATCGGCGCCGAGGTCTCGGTCGCCGGTGCGGCCCCCGAGGGCCGGCAGTTCTTCGGCGAGGTCCACCTGGTGAACAGCCACGGAACCGCGGCGGGCACCGGCAGCGTCGTGATCGAGAAGGTCACGCCGTAGCGGAACCCGTGATCGACGCGGTGACCGCGGTCACCGTGTGATCCGTACGACAGTGGGGCGGGTGCTCGGTGGAGCGCCCGCCCCACTGCTCTGCCCGCCCGGCCGGGCGGGAGGTGTCCGCAGCGCGGACAATGGATTGGACAAGGAAGCCGTGGACATACGCATCATGGAGCGGCAACCGTGCCAGTTCGTACGTTCGAAGGAGTCCCTGTGAAGGTCGGAATCGTCGGTGCCACCGGTCAGGTCGGCACAGTCATGCGCAGGACCCTGGCCGAGCGGAAGTTCCCGGCCGACGAACTGCGGCTGTTCGCCTCCGCGCGTTCCGCGGGCTCCACGATCGAGTGGCAGGGCCGGGAGATCACCGTCGAGGACGCCTCGACGGCCGATTACACCGGGCTGGACATCGTACTGTTCTCGGCCGGTGGCGCGACCTCGAAGGCGCTCGCCGAGAAGGTGGCCTCGCAGGGCGCCGTCGTGATCGACAACTCCTCCGCCTGGCGCAAGGACCCCGAGGTCCCGCTGGTCGTCTCCGAGGTCAACGCGCACGCGATCGCGAACCGCCCCAAGGGCATCATCGCCAACCCGAACTGCACCACGATGGCCGCCATGCCCGTGCTGCGTCCACTGCACGACGAGGCCGGTCTCCAGGCACTGACCGTCGCCACCTACCAGGCGGTGTCCGGCTCCGGTCTGGCCGGTGTCGCCGAGCTCCACGGCCAGGCGTCCAAGGTCGTCACCGAAGCCGACAGGCTCACTCACGACGGCGAGGCCGTCGACTTCCCCGAGCCGGGCGTCTACAAGCGTCCGATCGCCTTCAACGTGCTGCCGCTGGCCGGCTCGATCGTCGACGACGGCTCCTTCGAGACGGACGAGGAGCAGAAGCTCCGCAACGAGTCCCGCAAGATCCTGGAGATCCCGGAGCTCAAGGTGTCCGGCACGTGTGTCCGGGTGCCGGTCTTCACCGGCCACTCGCTCCAGGTCAACGCCCGTTTCGCCCGTCCGGTCAGCGTCGAGCGCGCCTACGAGCTGCTGAAGGACGCGCCGGGCGTCGAGATCTCCGAGATCCCCACCCCGCTGCAGGCGGCCGGCAAGGACGCCTCGTTCGTCGGCCGGATCCGGGTCGACGAGACCGTGGAGAACGGTCTCGCGCTCTTCGTCTCCAACGACAACCTGCGCAAGGGCGCGGCGCTGAACGCGGTACAGATCGCGGAGCTGGTGGCGGCCGAGCTGAACGGCTGACCCGTTCGGCCCATCCGGCGAGGAGCGGGGCCGGGCGTTTCCCGGGCCCCGCTGCTCCTGTCGCCGTGATCGAGGCCGTCAGGGGCGGCGGACCTCGAAGTGCAGGCAGCCGTACTCCACGGCCCTGACGTGCACCAGCGCCACCTCCGGATCGGCGAAGGCCTCGTCGAAGGCCTCGTCGTACCCCCGCTCCTCGTCGGCCGGGATCTCCAGCAGCCGGCCGCCGACGATGTGGCCGTCGGCGTCGTAGCGCCGGACGGTACGCAGCGCCCCCGCCCGGGAGAACGGATATCCGGCCCGGTCGGCCGCGGGCCCCGCGCACTCCTCGGCGTGGATGAAGACCGGCCCCTGCTCGTCGTACGCCCCCGGCCTCGCCCACGTCTCGGACGCCCAGCGGCGCAGCGGGGCGTACGAGACGAGGGCGATCCGCTCCCCCGCCTCGTTCCCGCGCAGGCAGCAGCGCAGCGGGTGGCCGCTGTCGGTGGCGGTGTACGGAGCGCAGGGACGGCCCGCGTCGTCGGTGTCGCGGAGCTCCTTGAGCGTGGCCGGGTCGATCGGGCGTGCCTCGTAAGTGGTCATGCGTCGAGCGTGGCCCGCCGCGCAGGAACGGTCCGGCGGAAAACGGACATCGCGCTGCGCGCAGGTCGCATGGAAGGATGACCGGAAACGTCACACACCAAGGAGATGACCGCGTGCCTGGCACCAATCTGACCCGCGAAGAGGCACAGGAGCGGGCGCGCCTGCTGACCGTGGACGCGTACGAGATCGATCTCGACCTCTCCGGAGCGCAGGAGGGCGGGACCTACCGGTCCGTCACCACCGTGCGCTTCGACTCCGCCGAAGCCGGTGCGGAGACCTTCATCGACCTGGTCGCCCCGGCCGTGCACGAGGTCGAGCTGAACGGCAGGGCGCTGGATGTCGCAGCCGTCTTCCGCGACTCGCGCATCGCGCTCCCGCACCTGGCCGCGGGCTCCAACGAGCTGAAGGTCGTCGCCGACTGCTCGTACACCAACACGGGTGAGGGCCTGCACCGCTTCGTCGATCCGGTCGACCAGCAGGCGTACCTCTACACCCAGTTCGAGGTGCCGGACGCGCGCCGCGTGTTCGCGAGCTTCGAGCAGCCCGACCTCAAGGCGACGTTCCAGTTCACCGTGAAGGCGCCGCAGGGCTGGACGGTCATCTCGAACTCCCCGACGCCCGAGCCGCGGGACGACGTCTGGACCTTCGAGCCGACGCCGCGCATCTCGACGTACATCACCGCGCTGATCGTCGGCCCGTACCACTCGGTGCACAGCAGCTACGAGAAGGACGGCCGGTCCGTTCCGCTCGGCATCTACTGCCGCCCGTCACTGGCCGAGTACCTCGACGCGGACGAGATCTTCGACGTCACGCGGCAGGGCTTCGACTGGTTCCAGGAGAAGTTCGACTACGACTACCCCTTCACCAAGTACGACCAGCTGTTCGTCCCGGAGTTCAACGCCGGCGCGATGGAGAACGCGGGCGCGGTCACCATCCGCGACCAGTACGTCTTCCGTTCGAAGGTGACGGACGCGGCGTACGAGCGCCGTGCGGAGACCATCCTGCACGAGCTGGCGCACATGTGGTTCGGCGACCTCGTCACCATGGAGTGGTGGAACGACCTGTGGCTGAACGAGTCGTTCGCCACGTACACCTCGGTCGCCTGCCAGGCGTACGCGCAGGGCTCGAAGTGGCCGAACGCGTGGACCACGTTCGCCAACACCGAGAAGACCTGGGCCTACCGCCAGGACCAGCTGCCCTCCACGCATCCGATCATGGCCGACATCCGTGACCTGGACGACGTGCTGGTCAACTTCGACGGGATCACCTACGCCAAGGGCGCCTCGGTCCTGAAGCAGCTCGTGGCGTACGTCGGCATGGACGAGTTCTTCAAGGGCGTCCAGGCGTACTTCAAGGCGCACGCGTTCGGCAACACCCGGCTGTCCGATCTGCTGGGCGCGCTGGAGGAGACCTCCGGCCGCGACCTGAAGACCTGGTCGAAGGCGTGGCTGGAGACGGCGGGCATCAACATCCTGCGCCCGGAGGTCGAGACGGACGAGAACGGCCACGTCACGTCCTTCACCGTCCTCCAGGAGGCCCCGGCCCTCCCCGCCGGCGCGAAGGGCGAGCCGACGCTGCGGCCCCACCGCATCGCGATCGGCTGCTACGACCTCGACGCGAACGGCAAGCTGGTCCGTACGAACCGGATCGAGCTGGACGTCGACGGCGCGCGCACCACCGTTCCGTTCCCGGCCGGTACCGCCCGCCCCGCCGTGATCCTGCTCAACGACGACGACCTCTCGTACGCGAAGGTCCGTCTCGACGAGGAGTCGCTGCGTGTCGTCACCGAGCACCTCGGCGACTTCACCGAGTCCCTGCCGCGCGCCCTGTGCTGGGCCTCCGCCTGGGACATGACCCGCGACGGCGAACTGGCGACCCGCGAGTACCTCTCCCTGGTGCTCTCCGGCATCGGCAAGGAGTCGGACATCGGCGTCGTCCAGTCGCTGCACCGCCAGGTGAAGCTGGCGCTGGACCTGTACGCGGCGCCGGAGTGGCGCGAGGCCGGGCTGACGCAGTGGACCGAGGCCACGCTCGCGCACCTGCGCGCGGCGGAGCCGGGCAGCGACCACCAGCTGGCCTGGGCCCGCGCCTTCGCGGCGACGGCCCGCACCCCGCAGCAGACGGACCTGCTGCAGTCGTTGCTCGACGGCAAGGAGACGGTCGAGGGCCTGGCCGTCGACACGGAGCTGCGCTGGGCGTTCGTGGAGCGGCTCGCGGCGGCCGGTCTGCTCGAAGAGGACGAGATCGCCGCCGAGTACGAGCGCGACAGGACGGCGGCGGGCGAGCGCCACGCGGCGACCGCCCGAGCGGCGCGTCCCACGGAGGAGGCGAAGGCGGAGGCGTGGGCCTCGGTCGTCGAGTCCGACAAGCTGCCGAACTCCCTCCAGGAGGCGGTCATCGCCGGCTTCGTCCAGACCGACCAGCGCGAGCTGCTGGCCCCGTACACGGAGAAGTTCTTCGCGGCGGTCAAGGGCGTCTGGGAGTCACGCAGCCACGAGATGGCGCAGCAGATCGCCGTGGGCCTGTACCCGGCCCTCCAGGTCTCGCAGGCCACCCTGGACGCCACGGACGCCTGGCTGTCCTCGGCCGGGCCGACCGCGGCCCTGCGCCGCCTGATGTCCGAGTCGCGCGCGGGCGTGGAGCGTGCCCTGAAGGCCCAGGCGGCGGACGCGGCGGCGGCCGCGTAGGCCGGGGCTCCGGACTGCCGGGGCGGGTACGGTGCGCGGCCGACGGGGCCGGGCACCGTACCCGCCCCTTTTTCGTCGGTCGCCTCGTGGGCACGTGTGGAAACCGCCCGTCGGGCGGGCGCCGATGCGCAACCGTCCGACGGGCGGGGCAGAAGGGGATGCGGGGAGGAGAAGGGCACCGGGCCGTTACGCGCCCGCCTCCTCGTAGCGCCGGGTCAGCTCGGCGGCGCCCGTCTCCGTCAGGCTTCCGTGCAGGCGCATCCGGGCGACTCCGCCGTCCGGGAAGGCGTCGAGGCGGACGTGGGTGACGATCGCCTGGGCGCGCAGGGGGAAGCGGTGGAGGGTGTCGGGCTGGAGCCTGGTGCGGGGGATGATCTCGAACCACTCGCCGGTCTCGCCGTTGCGGCCCTGGAGGGCGATCCAACCGGCCGCGTTGCCCTTGAGGTAGGCCGTGTCGATCTCGACCGCGCGGACCGCGCCCTGGGCGGGGAGGCGGAAGCGGACCCAGTCGTTCGTGTCGCGGACCCGGCGGCGGCGGTTCTCCCAGCCGTCGTCCATCTTGCGGGAGGTGCCGGGCAGGATGATCTGGGTCGGCGAGGAGTAGAAGCGGTCGGAGGCGTCCTCGTAACTGCCGCCGTTCAGGACCGAGAGCAGGTCGAACGTGCCGAGGGTGGCGAGCCAGGACGGGTCGGGGAGGACCTCGCCGTGGACGCGGAGGCGGGCGATGCCGCCGTCGGGGTGCTGGCAGAGGCGGACGTGGGTGTAGCGGCGACCGCCGGTGATCTCGAAGCCGTTGGCGGCGTGGCCGCGTACCGGGGTCGGCGGAACGATCTCCTCCCACTTCACGTCGTCCGCGAGGAGTTCGGCGGGGCTCGGCGAACCTTCGACCGCCGTGGCCTGGATCGAGACGCGCTGCGGGTAGTTGCCGCGGAAGTGGGCGGTGTCGACGACGATGCCGCGGATGATGCCGGGGGCGCCGAGACGGATCAGGGCCCAGTCGTGCTCCTCGGGGGCCGGGAAGGGGTGGGCCGCGTCCGCGCCGCGTCGGCGGCGGGTCTCCCAGCCGTCCATGATCTTGCCCTTGTGACCGAAGTGCTCGGGGTCGAAGACCGCGCGCTCCCGGACGAGGAGGTTCTCGCGCTCGGCGAAGAACTCGTCGTTGGCGGCGATCACGCCCGCGCCGAGCCGCCGGTCGGCGAGGTCGACGAGTTCGGTGAAGGGGAGGTCGGTGGTGCGGTAGTCGGCGTACGGGTCACCACCGCCGTACGGGGCCGCGTCGTTGGCGTGGGGGTTCTCCTGCTGGTTCTCGTTCTCGTCGAAGGTCATGGGTCCACTGTCGCGGGGAACAACCCATCAGGTCCATCGAAAGTTTTTGCATTGTTTATTCAGTGGAGCTGAATGATTTGGCTGTTTCGGTGAGCGCGGCCAGGACTCGGGCCGCCGCCGGCCCCTGCTCGGCCCCCTGCCGTACGGCCGCCACCACATGGCGTCGCGGCTGATCGGCTTCGAGGGCGCGCATCACCACGCCGCCCCGGCCCTGCCGTTCCGCCGACGCCATGCGCGGGATCAGGGCGACTCCCATGCCCGCCTCGACCATGGCCAGGATCGCCGTCCAGCCGGAGGCGCTGTGCGCCTGCTCCGGTACGAATCCGGCGGCCTCGCAGGCGGCCGTCGTGATCTGCGACCAGGGTCCGGAGCCGCCGTAGATCCAGGGGTCGCCGGAGAGGTCCGCCAGCCGGAGGGCGGGGGCCGCGGCGAGGTGGTGATCCGCGGGCAGCGCCACGTCCAGCGGATCCGCCAGCAGGGGCAGCACGGCGAACCGGGGATCGCGGGCCGTCGGGGCGTGGGCGGCGAGGGACAGCGCGAGATCCACCTCACCGGCGACCAGGAGTTCGTACGCCTGCGCGGCCTCCGCCTCCCGCACCCGTACGTCCGGCCCCGGGCGTTCCTCGGCGCGCAGCCGCTGGATCGCGGGCACGACGAGGGCGGGCACCGCCGTGGAGAACGCCCCGATCCGTACCTCTCCGGCCTCGCCGCGCAGGTAGCCGGCCAGTTCGGCGTCGGCGCGCTCCAGCTGGGCGAAGACGGCTTCGGCGTGCCGCAGCACGAGATGAGCGGCGTCGGTGAGACGGACCCGCCGGCCCTGCGCCTCCAGCAGCGGTACGCCGAGCTGCCCCGACAGGTTGGACAGCTGCTGCGAGACCGCGGACGGGGTCATCAGCAGAGCCTGCGCGGTCGCGGTGACCGTGCCCCGGTCACGCAGGGTGCGGAGGATACGGAGCTTCTTGATGTCCCACTCGATCATGGCCGCAACCTACCGGCCCCCGGAACGGGGCGTCCGGGGCCGGACATGCCTGTGCGCCGCACGGTAGGGGGTACCTGCGGCGCACATGGGAGGAGCCCCGGTGCCCGGGGCGTGCCGAAGTGCGGCGCGAGCCCGGCTCGCGTCTCCGGCGTCCTCCTGAGGGACTGCCCTCAGGCCTGCTTCCTGGACTTGTCGAGGACCATGACCAGGCCGGCGATGATCACGAACAAAGCGATGGGGGCCACGACGTACAGACCGATGGTCTGCATCACGCTCAGGCCCGGACCGGGGTCGTCACCGGCGTCGCGGGTGAGCGCGAGCGCGGGGGATGACATGAGCAGCATCATCAGCGTCGTTCCGGCCGCGACGGCGCCGGCGCGCATAGCGTTCTTCTTGTCCACGGTGCAAACGTAGCGCGCGCCCGGAACGGACGCGCGCCCGGGGTGCTGTACGAGGTCACGGGCGGGGTTCCGGTCGGGACCCCGGGGGCGCCTCGCGGGGCGCGAGGACATCCATCAGTCGGTGGAGACGGGGTGCGACGGCCAGCTCCTCCAGGGTGACGGGGTGGCCCTCCGCGTCGGCCACGGGCAGACGCCAGTTGGGGTACTGGTCCCAGGTGCCGGGGAGATTCTGCGGGCGGCGGTCGCCGAGCGCGTCGGGAAGCCAGACCCCGACCATGCGGGCGGGGGTGCGCAGCAGGAAGCGGTGCACGGCGCGGACGGCACCCTCCTCGTCGCCCTCCCCCTCCGGAAGCAGACCGAGCCGGGCGAGATACCCCAGCCACTCGGCGGTGTCGGTCGCGTCGGCCGTCGCTTCCTCCGCGAGGCCGCCGGCGAGCAGGCCGAGGCGGTGGCGCAGTCTCACGTGGTCGCCGGTCAGCCGGGCGGCGGTGGACGGCAGATCGTGCGTGGTGACGGTGGCCAGGCAGCCCTCGCGCCACTCCTCGGGGGGCAGGGGACGCCCGGAGCCCGCCCAGTCCCGTTCGAACCAGAGCACGGAGGTGCCGAGCACGCCGCGCCGCGCCAGCGCCTCGCGCACCCCCGGTTCCACGGTGCCGAGGTCCTCCCCCATGACGACCGCGCCGGCCCGGTGCGCCTCCAGGACGAGGACGGCGAGCATCGCCTCCGCGTCGTGACCGACATAGGTGCCCTCGGTGGGCGGGCGCCCTTCGGGCACCCACCAGAGCCGGAACAGGCCCATGACGTGGTCGATGCGCAGGGCGCCCGCGTGGGCGAGGAGTCCGCGCAGCAGCCCGCGGTAAGGGGCGTAGCCGGACGCGGCGAGGGCGTCGGGGCGCCAGGGCGGCAGGCCCCAGTCCTGACCGTGGGCGTTGAAGGCGTCCGGGGGTGCGCCGACGGACATGCCCTGCGCGAGGGCGTCCTGCTGCGCCCAGGCGTCGGCGCCGCCGGGGTGCACTCCGACGGCGAGGTCGTGGACGATGCCGACGGCCATTCCGGCGTCCAGGGCGGCGCGCTGGGCGGCGGCCAGCTGGCTGTCGGTCAGCCAGGCGAGCCGGCAGTGGAAGTCGACCCGGTCCATCAGCTCGCGGCGGGCGCGGGCGGTCGCCCGGGAGCGGGGGTCGCGGAGCGCGGCCGGCCAGCTGTGCCAGTCGGAGCCGTGCACCTCCGCGAGGGCGCACCACAGGGCGTGGTCCTCCAGGGCCTGTCCCTGCTCGGCCAGGAAGTCGCAGTACGCGGCGCGGCGGCCCGGTGTGAGGGGCACGTCCACCACGAGTTCGAGGGCCTGGCGCTTGAGCTCCCAGACGGCGTCCCGGTCGATCAGGGCGCCCTTGTTCAGAACGGTGTCGCCGAGGGCCACCGCGTCCTGCCGCAGATCGTCGAGCGCGCCCCGGTCCGGCACGTGCCCGTACTCGGGGACGGACTCGACGTGCAGATGGACGGGGTCGGGGAAGCGCCGCGACGACGGGCGGTACGGGGACGGATCGGTGGGATCGCCGAGCACGGCGGCGTGGAGCGGGTTGACCTGGACGAATCCGGCGCCGAGCGCCCGCCCGGACCAGGCCGCGAGATCCGCGAGGTCCCCGAGGTCCCCCATGCCCCAGGAGCGGGCGGAGAGCAGGGAGTAGAGCTGGACGAGGAATCCGTGGCTGCGGGCGGGCGGCTGCGGCACCCGGGACGGGGCGACGACGAGCGTGCAGCTCGCGCTCCGGCCGTCCGGTACGCCTACGCCCAACCGGTGGACCCCGAAAGGTGGTTCGACCCACCAGGCGGGGGTCGGGGACGCACCCGCACCCGACACTTCGCCCGCGCCGGCGCCGGAATCCGCGCCCGGCCCGACACCCACGTCCGCTGCCGTGTTCCCGCCCGTGCCCCTGCCTGCCCCCGCGTCGGCGGCGGCCCGTCGCGAAACGGCCGGTTCCGGTCGGTCCGGCCGGACACTCATCCGCGGGATCGGGGGCGATCCGGCGTCCTCCAGTCCGACGTGCAGCGTGGTACCGGGCGGCAGGGCGGTCAGCGCCCGGGGCAGCGGCTCCCCGGTCCACACCACCAGCGTCGGCGGAAGCAGCCGGGCCGCGGCCGAGGACTCGGCGACGGCGAGTGATTCCCGTACGGCTTCGGGCGTGGCGGCGTCCACCCCGAGCGCGGCGAGCACGGCGACGACCGTGTCGTCGGCGACGGTCACCGTGACATCGGCGGACGGGGAGTAGGAAGTGGCGACGCCGTGCAGTGCGGCGAGCCGGGACAGGCCCATTCAGACTCCTGGGGACTCCATGCCCCACGCGGTGCCGGACGAGGCCGGTTCGCTGGTCAGTGGGGCGTTGACGGCGAGAGGAGGTTCGCTGGTCAGCGGCGTGGCGTCGGCGAGCGGCGGCTCGCTGGTGAGAGGTATCGCGTCGGCGAGCGGCGGCTCGCTCGTCAGCGGGCCGGGGCCGGTCGCGGGGCCCGGGAAGGCGGCGGGCAGCGGGGTGGGGCCGGACACCTGTTTGGAGAGGGCGGAGAGCAGGAGCTGCGCGGCAGCGGGCATGGCGGCCTCCTGGCCGTGGCGGAACAGGACACAGCGCGCCTACCCAGCGGGCTCGACCGCAGACGTAGGCGTTACCACAACGAGTTCAACGTGCTCTGGGTCACATTCCGTTCCCCGGCGGCCGGTTCTCCGCAAGTTGTCCGCTCTTTTCGGCCATTCGGCGTCGTCCTTGGCGTCGCCGCCGGTTCTCGGCCCGCCCCTCACCCCACCTGCCGCATCGGGCATTTGCGGCACAACAACCACCCGCATTGACACCCTCGCGCGCGGGTGGTGGGCTCGGAGCCCGTGCGAGGGAAGCGAGGGAGAAGAGCGATGCGGCTCAGGCGCGGAAAGCAGGCAACGGCCGTCGCGGTCGCCGTACTCGGCGGTCTGCTCTCCACGGGCACTCCGGCCGCCGTCGCGGCCCCGTCGGCGCCCGGCTCCCCCACCGTCACCACGCCCGACCGTGCCGACGACGGCGCCGTTCCCCCGGTGTGGCCCCGCCCCCGGTCCATCAAGGCCTCCGGCCCGTCCGTGCCGCTGGCCGACGAGGTCACGCTCGTGGCCGACGCGCACGCCGATCCGTACGCCGTGGACGCGCTGCGGCAGGTCCTGCGGGACGCGGGCGTACGGACCGTCCACGAGGCGTTGCCGGGCCGCGGCCCGGTCGTCCGGCTCGACGGCGACGGCGCCCGGGACGTCCTGCGCACGCTGCGCGCTCCCGAGCGCGGGGATCTGCCCTCCGGCGGCTACCGCCTCGCGGTCGGCCGGTCGGCGGGCCGGGACACCGTCGCCGTGGAGGGCGTCGGCGAGGACGGCCTCTTCCACGGTGTGCAGACGCTGCGTCAGCTCATCCGGGACGGGGGCTTCGCCGGGGTCACCGTCAGGGACTGGCCCGGCACCGCCGTCCGCGGGATGACCGAGGGCTTCTACGGGCAGCCGTGGACCCGGGCGGAACGGCTGGCGCAGATCGGCTTCATGGGGCGTACGAAGCAGAACAGGTATCTGTACGCGGCGGGCGACGACCCGTACCGGCAGGCCCGCTGGCGCGACCCGTACCCCGCCGACCGGCGCGCCGACTTCCGGGCGCTGGCCGAGCGGGCCCGCGCCGAACATGTGACGCTCGGCTGGGCCGTCGCCCCCGGACAGGCCATGTGCATGTCGTCCGACGCCGACGTGAAGGCGCTGACGCGGAAGCTCGACGCGATGTGGGCACTGGGGGTGCGCGCCTTCCAGCTGCAGTTCCAGGACGTCAGCTACAGCGAGTGGCACTGCGACGGCGACGCCGACGCCTTCGGCAGCGGCCCCGAGGCGGCGGCCCGCGCACAGGCGCGGGTCGCGAGCGCGGTGGCGCGGCATCTCGCGGACCGTCATCCGGGGGCGCAGCCGCTGTCGGTGATGCCGACGGAGTTCTACCAGGACGGGGCGACCGACTACCGCACGGCGCTCGCCGAGGAGCTGGACGACCGGGTCCAGATCGCCTGGACCGGTGTCGGGGTCGTGCCGCGGACCATCACCGGCGCGGAACTGGCCGGTGCCCGTGCCGCGTTCCGGCACCCGCTGGTCACGATGGACAACTACCCGGTCAACGACTACGCGCAGGACCGCATCTTCCTCGGCCCCTACACCGGCCGGGACCCGGCGGTGGCGGCGGGTTCCGCGGCGTTGCTGGCCAATGCGATGGAGCAGTCGTCCGCGTCCCGCATTCCGCTGTTCACCGCCGCCGACTTCGCCTGGAACCCTCAGGGCTACCGGCCGCGGGAATCCTGGCAGGCGGCGATCGACGATCTGGCGGGCGGCGACGCCCGCACCGGGGACGCGCTGCGCGCGCTGGCCGGGAACAGCGCGGGGTCCGTCCTGGGCGGCGACGAGTCGGCGTATCTGCGGCCGCTGCTGGCCGCGTTCTGGAAGTCCCGTACGACCGCCGACGCCACGGCGCGGGCCGGTGCGGCGCGCGCGCTGCGCGAGGCCTTCACCGTGATGCGGGAGACCCCGCAGCGGCTGAGGGCAGTGGGCGACGGCCGCCTCGACGACGAGGTGCGCCCGTGGACGGAGCAGTTGTCCCGGTACGGCCGGGCGGGCGCACTGGCCGTCGATCTGCTGGAGGCCCAGTCGCGCGGTGACGGGGCCGCCGCGTGGCGGGCCTCGCTGGCGCTGGAGCCACTGCACGGGGCCACGAAGGCGAGCGGTGCGACGGTCGGCGAGGGCGTGCTGGGCCCGTTCCTGGACCGGGTGCGCAAGGAGGCGGACGCCTGGACGGGCGCGGACCGCGGCGTCGGTACGGTGACCGAGGCCCCGGGCAGCCATACGGTCCGGCTGAACCGGTCGCGCCCGGTGGAGACCGTGACGGCGATGACCGCGCCCGGCGGCTCGGTGGCCGGTGCGACGCTGGAGGCCCATGTGCCCGGCGAGGGCTGGCGCCGCCTCGGCACCTTGTCGGCGACCGGCTGGACCCAGACGCCGGCCGGGGGGCTGCGCGCCGACGCGATCCGGATCAGCTGGCCCGTGGGCGGCCCGTCCACGCCGTCGGTGGTCACGGGCCCGTTCGTCCCGGGCAGCCGGACGGGAAGCGGCGCTCCCGGGAACGCGTCGGCCCGGACCCCGCGGGTGCGCGCGCTCGTGCCGTGGTTCGGCGACGAGCCCGCCGCCCGGCTCGACCTGGCGCGCGAGGAGACGGACGCCGTGATCGGTGGCGCACCGCAGCGGGTCGAGGCGCGGCTGGCCGCCCGGCGCCCCGCCGAGGTGCGCGGCAAGCTCACCGCGCGGGCGCCCGAGGGCATCGAGGTGAGCGTGCCGAAGCAGACCAGGGTGCCGCGTGGGTCCCGCACCGACGTTCCCGTCGAGATCACGGTCCCCGCGGGCACCCCGGCCGGTGAGTACGAGGTGCCGTTCAGCTTCGGCGACGAGCGCAGCACGCTCACCGTCCGCGCGTACCCGCGCACGGCGGGCCCCGATCTGGTGCGCACCGCCACCGCGTCCTCGTCCGGCGACGAGACCCCGGACTTCCCGGCGTCGGCCGCCTCCGACGACGATCCGGCGACGCGCTGGTCCTCACCGGCCGAGGACGGCGCGTGGTGGCAGGCGGAGCTGCCGCGGCCGGTCCGGCTCGGCCAGGTGGTACTGCACTGGCAGGACGCGTACGCCTCCCGCTACCGCGTCCAGGTCTCCGCGGACGGCCGCAACTGGCGCACGGCGGCGACCGTGCGCGACGGACGGGGCGGGCGCGAGTCGGTCCGGATGGACGCGAAGGACACCCGCTACCTCAGGATCCAGGGCGACGACCGGGCCACCGAGTTCGGCTACTCCCTCTGGTCGGTCCAGGCGTACGCCGTCGCCGCGACGGAGTGACGCCCCTGCGGCGCGCCTCCGCCGTCCCCGGAGGCCTCCGGCCGGCACGGCCGTCCCCGAAGGCCCCGGTACGGCCCCGGGGACGACAGAGGCCCGGATCCCTCAGGCTGAGATGCCGTCGATCCGGGCCATGGCGTCGTCCGCGCCGAAGGGTTGCAAGTACGGCAACCAGCGCGGGTCGCGATGTCCCGTCCCGATGATGCGCCAGGCGAGGCCCGTCGGCGGGGCGGGCTGCTGGTGCAGCCGCCAGCCGAGCTCCGGCAGGTGCCGGTCGGCCTTGACGTGATTGCAGCGGCGGCAGGCCGCCACCACGTTGTCCCAGGCGTGCTGTCCGCCGCGACTGCGCGGAATGACGTGGTCGACGCTGGTCGCGGTGGCGCCGCAGTACATGCAGCGCCCCCCGTCCCGGGCGAACAGCGCCCTGCGGGTCAGTGGGACGGGCCCCCGGTAGGGGACCCGTACGAACCGCTTCAGGCGGACGACGCTGGGGGCCGGTACGACCCGGGTGGCACTGTGCATGAAGGCGCCCGACTCCTCAAGACAGATGGCCTTGTTTTCGAGCACGAGGACGAGCGCGCGGCGGAGCGGTACGACGCCGAGCGGCTCGTACGACGCGTTGAGAACCAGGACATGCGGCACGGTGGATGCCTCCTTGTACGCCGGCGGCGCGTGGCTCGCGCCGGGACGATCCGATCTCAGTTTCTACTCACGCCTGGTCGAAGCGCCACCACGTGCGGGTAACGGGCCGGAAGGATTTTTCCCCGCTCGCCGCGACCGACACCGCCCCTGCCCGGTGGAACAGGCGCTTCCGGCCCCCGGCCGGGGCGGCCCCGGCCAGGTGTGCGATCGGCCACACGCCACCCGTACGGACCCCGCCCCCCTCCCTCTTCCCGGCTCCCGTTTCACCCTTCCTGGACGTGTCTGTCCCCTTGCTCACGGCAACGGAGCACTCCCGATGCCCCGTTAGTGTGGTTGGTCCGCCGTCGTCCACCTGGAGGTTCCACCGTGTCCTTGTCCGCCCTGTTGGCCGCAACTCCGTCCCCCGGGGCCGGGACCTCGTTGGACGAGGCCGCCGAGCAGGCCGGCAACGCCGCGGGCTGGGTGGAGGAGAACTGGTCCATCTGGCTGAGCACCGGTCTGCGCATCGTGCTCATCGCCGCGGTCGCGGTCATGTTGCGCATCGCGATCCGCCGTGCCCTCACCAAGCTCATCGACCGGATGAACCGCAGCGCCCAGGCGGTGGAGGGCACCGCGCTGGGCGGACTGCTGGTCAATGCGGAACGCCGTCGTCAGCGCTCCGAGGCGATCGGTTCCGTACTCCGCTCCGTCGCGTCGTTCCTGATCCTCGGCACGGCCGCCCTGATGATCCTCGGCGCGTTCCAGATCAATCTGGCCCCGCTGCTCGCCTCCGCCGGTGTGGCCGGTGTGGCGCTCGGTTTCGGTGCCCGCAACCTGGTCACCGACTTCCTCTCCGGTGTCTTCATGATCCTGGAGGACCAGTACGGCGTGGGCGACACCGTCGACGCGGGCGTCGCCGCCGGCGAGGTCATCGAGGTCGGTCTGCGGGTCACCAAGCTGCGCGGCGACAACGGCGAGATCTGGTACGTCCGCAACGGCGAGGTGAAGCGGATCGGCAACCTCAGCCAGGGCTGGTCGACGGCGGGCGTCGATGTGACGGTGCGCCCCACGGAGGACCTCGACAAGGTCCGTGCGGTCATCGACGGGGCCGCCGCGGCGATGGCCAAGGAGGACCCGTGGAACGAGCGGCTGTGGGGCCCCGTGGAGATCCTGGGCCTGGACTCGGTGCTCCTGGACTCGATGACGGTCCGGCTGACCGCGAAGACGATGCCGGGCAAGGCACTCGGCGTGGAGCGCGAGTTGCGCTGGCGGATCAAGCGGGCCTTCGACGAGGCGGGCATCCGGATGGTCGGCGGCGTCCCGGCCCCGGCGGACGCGCCTTCCGCGGCCGACCCGACGGCCTCGATGGCGGCCCCGTCCGCGTACGCCTCGGCGACCTCCCCGCAGTCCCTGGCCACGGCTCCGATCCCCCCGCCGAACCTCTCGAAGTAAGACCGCCCGGCCGGGCGGCGCGCGTCCGGCCGGGCGTGTGAGGGGCGCCCCGCGAAGTCTGCGGGGCGCCCCTCACACGTATGTCCGTGAGCGGGACGGCGTGACCGCAACTGCGTTCCCCCATACCCTGATCGGGAAGGCACCGGCAAGAACCCCCGTGTTCCGCAGGCGCCCCAGGTAACGCTTTGGTAGCCACCGGAGCGCTGCCCATTGACGGCCCGGTGACGTGCGCATACCGTCCTCTCACCGAATAGGAAACTTTCCTAACAGAGGGCAGGTGCAGTGCTCATGGCCGGAACCACACCGGGCACCCCCCGCGTTCTGCGCGCCATGAACGACCGGGCCGCCCTCGATCTGCTGCTGGAGCACGGGCCCCTGTCCCGGACCAGGATCGGGAAGCTGACGGGGCTCTCCAAGCCCACCGCGTCGCAACTGCTGGCGCGGCTGGAGGCGGCCGGACTGGTCGTCGCGACCGGGACCGTGGCGGGGCGGCCGGGGCCCAATGCCCAGCTGTACGCGGTGAACGCGCGGGCCGCCCATGTCGCGGGGCTGGATGTCAGCGCCCGGCGGATCGTGGCCGCCGTCGCCGATGTGACCGGAGAGACGGTCGGGGAGTTCGAGCTGCGCACCCCGGGCCGGCGCGCCGACTCCGTGGTGCGGCAGGTGGCGGACGCGCTGGACGGGGCGGTCAAGGACGCCGGGCTCACCCGCTCCGATGTGCACCGGGTCGTCATCGGCACTCCGGGCGCCTTCGACCCCGGCACCGGGCGGCTGCGCTACGCCTCGCACCTGCCCGGCTGGCACTCCCCCACCCTGCTGGACGAGCTGGCGGCCTTCCTGCCGATGCCGGTCGAGTACGAGAACGACGTGAACCTGGTCGCGGTGGCCGAACAACGGCGCGGCGCGGCGCGCGGGCACGACGACTTCGTCCTGCTGTGGAACGAGGAGGGGCTCGGCGCCGCCCTCGTCATCAACGGGCGGCTGCACCGCGGCTTCACCGGTGGCGCCGGCGAGGTCGGCTTCCTCCCGGTGCCGGGAGCCCCGCTGGTCCGCCAGGTCACCAAGGTGAACGCGGGCGGGTTCCAGGAGCTGGCGGGGGCCCAGGTGCTGTCCCGGCTGGCGCGGGAGCTCGGCATCGACGACGAGCTGAGCCGGGCCTCGGGCACGCATCACGAGGTCGCGGCCCGGCTCGTCACCCGGGCCGCCGAGGCCGCGGAGTCGGGCGAGGACGGCCCGTACCCCCGGCTGCTGGATCGGTTCGCCACCGGACTCGCGACCGGCCTCGCCTCCATGATCGCCGTGCTGGACCCGGAACTCGTCGTGCTGTCCGGCGAGTTGCTCGCGGCCGGCGGGGAGCAGCTGCGCGGGCGGGTCGAGTCGGAACTCGTCGAACTGGCCGCCTCCCGGCCGCGGCTGATCACCGGTGAGGTGACGCACCGCCCCGTACTGCGCGGCGCGCTGGAGAGCGCGCTCGCCACCACCCGTGACGAAGTCTTCGACACCTCGCGCTGACCCTCTTGCCCACCGCTTCCTTCCCTCTCGCCCTGTTCCTTCCCCACCTTCATCGGGAGACACCGCCATGTCCGGAAACCGCCGGAAGTCGGCCGCCGCGCTCGCCGCGACCGCCGCGCTATCGCTGTTCGCCTCCGCCTGTACGGGCCAGAGCAACTCCGGTGCCCATGATGACGCCTCCAAGGAGACGACCATCAATTTCTGGCACGGCTGGAGTGCCCCGAACGAGGTCGCCGGGATCAAGGCCACGGTCGACGCGTTCACGAAGGCGCACCCCAACATCCATGTGAAGATCGTCGGCAACATGACCGACGACAAGATCAACCAGGCGCTGCGGGCGGGCGGTTCGAACGCCCCGGACGTCGTCTCGTCGTTCACCACGAACAATGTCGGCAAGTTCTGCTCGTCGAAGGCGTTCGTCGATCTGAACCCCTTCCTGAAGAAGGACGGGATCGACCCGGACAAGACCTTCCCGAAGGCCATGAACGAGTACACGCAGTTCGACGGGGTGCGCTGCACCGTGCCGTTGCTCGGTGACGCGTACGGCCTCTACTACAACAAGGACGCGTTCGAGGCGGCCGGCATCAGCGGCCCGCCGAAGACCTGGTCGGAGTTCGCCAAGGACGCCAAGAAGCTGACGAAGACCAAGGGCGACTCGTACGAGCAGCTCGGCTTCATGCCGAACTACCACGGCTACGAGTCGACGACCGAGCACTACCTCGGCAGCTGGGACCCGAAGTACTTCGACGCGGACGGCAAGTCCAACATCGCCGAGGACCCGGCGTTCGCCACCATGCTCGCCGCCCAGAAGAAGCTGGTCGACGACCTGGGCGGCTACGAGAAGCTGGAGAACTACCGCACGGCGTTCGGTGACGAGTGGGGCGCCAAGCACCCGTTCCACACCGGCCAGGTGGCCATGCAGCTGGACGGCGAGTGGCGGCTCGGGATGGCCGAGGAGACCAAGCCGAAGTTCGAGATCGGGGTCGCCCCGATGCCCGTCGCCGACGACCAGGCCGACACCTACGGCAGGGGTTATCTGACCGGCACCATCGCCGGCATCGCCGCCACCTCTCAGAAGCAGAACGCGGCGTGGGAGCTGGTGAAGTACATGACGACCGACACCGACGCGGTGGTCGGCTTCGCCAACGCCATTCACAACGTGCCGTCCACGCTGGAGGCGCTGAAGTCGCCGAAGCTGAAGTACGACCCGCGGTTCAAGACGTTCCTGGACATCGCCGCGAACCCGAACAGCACCACCACCCCGCCCTCCGTGAACGGCGGCGCGTACCTGGTGTCCCTGCAGAACCTCGGATTCGACATCGAGAAGGGCAAGCAGAAGGACATCGAGGCCGGTCTGGAGAAGACCGCCGAGGAAATCGACGCGGCGATCGCACAGGCGAAGTAGAGCCGCGATGAGCACATACACACTGCGTTCGAAGCGCCGCCGGTCGGCGCTGCGAACGGCGGCCTTCATGTCGCCGTGGCTGATCGGGTTCTGCGTCTTCTTCGCCTACCCGCTGATCTCCACGCTCTATTTCTCCTTCACCAGCTACGACGGTTTCGCGGCCCCGGAGTTCAGCGGTCTGAAGAACTGGTCGTTCGTCTTCCACGACTACCCGCTGTTCTGGCCCGCGCTGCGCAACACCCTCTGGCTGGTCGTGGTCATGGTGTCCTGCCGGGTGGTGTTCGGCCTCGGTGTCGGGCTGCTGATCACCAAGATCAAGACAGGTACCGGGGTCTTCCGCACCCTGTTCTACCTGCCGTATCTGGCGCCGCCGGTCGCGGCCACCCTCGGCTTCGTCTTCCTGCTCAACCCGGGGACGGGTCCGGTCAATTCGATCCTCGGCGATCTGGGGCTGCCCACGCCGGGCTGGTTCACCGACGCCACCTGGTCCAAGCCGGCGCTGACCGCGCTCGCGGTGTGGGGTGTGGGCGACCTGATGGTGATCTTCATGGCCGCGCTGCTGGACGTACCGAAGGAGCAGTACGAGGCGGCGGAGCTGGACGGGGCGTCCTCGTTCCAGCGATTCCGCTTCGTCACCCTGCCGAACATCTCGCCGATCGTGATGTTCGCCGTGGTCACCGGGATCATCCAGACGATGCAGTACTACACCCAGCCACTCGTGGCGGGGAAGGTCGCCTCGGGCGTGATGGGCGGATCCGGGCAGCAGTTCGAGCCGGGTTATCCCGACAAGTCGACACTGACGCTTCCGCAGCTCGTCTACAACCTCGGCTTCCAGCGCTTCGACTACGGCTCGGCCTGTGTGATCGCGCTCGTTCTCTTCGTCCTCGCCATGGCGTTCACCGCACTGCTGATGCGGCGCCGCAGCGGGCTGATCCAGGCAGGTGAGTGACGTGGCGCAGGCTCTCGACACCCTGAAGGCCGCCGACCGGGCGACCGAACCGGCCACCCCGGCCGAGCGCACGGCACGCCGCAAGGCGCTGCTGAACTGGATCGCCGTGCACGCGCTCGGCGTCGCGGCCGCACTCTTCTTCGTGCTGCCGTTCGTCTTCCTGCTGCTCACCTCGCTGATGAGCGACCAGCAGGCGCTGACCCGCGATCTGTGGCCGCACCCCTTCGAGTGGAGCAACTACAAGAAGGTGTTCGACACCCCGGGCTTTCTGACCTGGTGGAAGAACACCCTGCTGTACGCGGGGCTCGGCACGGTACTCACCGTCGTGTCGTCGCTGCCCGTGGCGTACGCGCTCGCCAAGTTCCGCTTCCGGGGGCGGCATCTGTCGCTGATGCTCGTCATCTCGATGATGATGCTGCCGCCGCAGGTCGTCGTCATCCCGATGTATCTGTTCTGGGCGAAGCAGATGGACATGTCCGGCACGCTCTGGCCGCTGATCATCCCGATGGCCTTCGGCGACGCGTTCTCCATCTTCCTGCTGCGCCAGTTCCTGCTGACCATCCCGAACGAGTACCTCGACGCGGCGAAGGTCGACGGCTGCGGTGAGTTCCGCACGCTGATGAAGGTCGTCGTACCGATGGCCAGGCCGGGCATCGCCGCTGTCGCCCTCTTCCAGTTCTTCTACGCCTGGAACGACTACTTCGGCCCGCAGATCTACGCCTCCGAGAACCCGGCCGCCTGGACGCTCAGTTACGGCCTGGAATCCTTCAAGGGCGCACACCACACCGACTGGAACCTGACCATGGCCGCGACCGTACTGGTCATGGCCCCCGTGATCCTCGTCTTCTTCTTCGCCCAGAAGGCTTTCGTCGAGGGCGTCACACTGACCGGAGTAAAGGGCTGACCTATGAAGCTCGCAGTAGTTGGTGGCGGGTCCACCTACACACCTGAACTGATCGACGGCTTCGCCCGGCTGCGGGACACGCTGCCCATCGAGGAGCTCGTGCTCGTCGATCCGGCGGCCGACCGCCTCGAACTCGTCGGCGGCCTCGCCCGGCGGATCTTCGCCAAGCAGGGCCACCCGGGGCGGATCGTCACCACCTCGGACCTCGACGCGGGCGTCGCCGACGCCGACGCCGTCCTGCTCCAGCTGCGCGTCGGCGGCCAGGCCGCCCGCAACCAGGACGAGACCTGGCCGCTGGAGTGCGGCTGCGTCGGCCAGGAGACCACCGGGGCCGGCGGTCTCGCCAAGGCGCTGCGCACCGTCCCGGTCGTCCTGGACATCGCCGAGCGGGTCCGCCGCACCAATCCGAACGCCTGGATCATCGACTTCACCAACCCGGTCGGCATCGTCACCCGGGCGCTGCTCCAGGCCGGGCACAAGGCCGTCGGCCTGTGCAACGTGGCGATCGGCTTCCAGCGGAAGTTCGCCCGGCTCCTCGACGTCACGCCCGCCGAGGTGCATCTCGACCACGTCGGGCTCAACCACCTGACCTGGGAGCTCGGTGTCCGCCTCGGCGGCCCGGACGGCGAGAACGTCCTGCCGAGGCTGCTCGCCGAGCACGGCGACACCATCGCGGGCGATCTGCGCATGCCGCGCGCGATCGTCGACCGGCTCGGCGTCGTCCCCTCGTACTACCTGCGCTACTTCTACGCGCACGACGAGGTCGTACGGGAACTCGGCACCAAGCCGTCCCGGGCGGCCGAGGTGGCCGCGATGGAGAAGGAACTCCTCGCCATGTACGGCGACCCGGCGCTGGACGAGAAGCCCGCGCTGCTCGCCAAGCGCGGCGGCGCCTTCTACTCGGAGGCGGCCGTCGACCTGGCGTCCTCGCTGCTCGGCTCGGGCGGCAGCCCGGTGCAGGTGGTCAACACGTACAACAAGGGGACGCTGCCGTTCCTGCCGGACGACGCGGTGATCGAGGTGCAGGCCAGGGTCGACGGGACGGGCGCCGCACCGCTCGCCGTACCGGAGCTGGACCCGCTGTACGCCGGTCTGATCGCCAACGTGACGGCGTACGAGGACCTCGCCCTGGAAGCCGCGCTGCGCGGCGGTCGGGACCGGGTGTTCAAGGCGCTGCTCGCGCATCCGCTGATCGGCCAGTTCGAGTACGCCGAGGCGCTCACGGACAAGCTCCTCGCGCACAACCGGGAGCACCTGGCGTGGGCGTGAACGCTTCGGTCCTCGCGATCGACGCGGGGAACAGCAAGACCGATGTGGCCCTGATCGGTGCGGACGGAGCAGTGCTGGCGACGGCCCGCGGCGGTGGCTTCCAGCCGCCGGCCGTCGGGATCGAGGCGGCCGTCGACGTTCTCGGCACGGCCGTCGCACAGGCGCTGGAGCTGTCCGGCGTGCCGGCCGGTGCCGTCACGCATGTGTCGGCCTGTCTCGCCAACGCCGACCTCCCGGTGGAGGAGGAGCAGTTGGCCGGGGCGCTGGGGGCGCGTGGCTGGGGCGCCACGGTCGAGGTGCGCAACGACACCTTCGCGATCCTGCGCGCGGGGGTGGACGAGCCGCGGGGGGTGGCCGTGGTCTGCGGCGCGGGGATCAACTGTGTCGGCATGGTGCCGGACGGGCGGACCGCGCGCTTTCCGGCCATAGGCCGGATATCCGGCGACTGGGGCGGCGGCGCGGGGCTGGCCGAGGACGCGATGTGGTTCGCCGCGCGGGCCGAGGACGGCCGCGGTGAGCCGACCGAGCTGGCCCGGACACTGCCCGGACACTTCGGGCTCGGCTCGATGTACGCGCTGATCGAGGCGCTGCATCTGGGGCACATCGAGTTCGAACGGCGGCACGAACTGGCTCCGGTGCTCTTCGCGACCGCGGCGGCCGGTGACCCGGTGGCCGGCGCGCTGGTGGACCGGCTGGCGGAGGAGGTCGTCGTGATGGCTTCGGTCGCACTGGGCAGGCTCGATCTGCTGGACGAGGAAGCGCCGGTGGTGCTGGGCGGCGGAGTCCTGGCGGCCCGTCACCCGCAGCTGGACGGCAGGATCGCCGAACTCCTCGCCGTACGTGCCCCGAAGGCGGTGGTCCGGGTGGTGACCGAGCCACCGGTGCTCGGGGCCGCGCTGCTCGGCCTGGACCACACCGGGGCGGGCGCCTCGGTGCACGAGAGGCTGCGCGCGCAGTACGGCTGATCCGGCCCGTCTCCTCCCAGGGGCGTCCGCGGCGTTTCGCGCCGCGGGCGCCCCTTGCGCAAGGGAACCGATCAGTTGTCCCGGACGTGTTCATGAGTGGGGAGTTCGGTCCGCTCAGGGGATTGATCCGCCGATCGGCTTGATCGGCGGCGCATGCCTTGATCGAATGCGAAGGAACGCATCCGGGGATCGCTGCAGGATCAAGCGTTCCTGGTGTGGATGTCGGTCCCCGCGGCCATACTTCAGGCCGGGTACCAGTCCCCCGATCGGCCGGGGGCCGGGCCACCGTCCGTGACCGAGGGGGAGGTCGAGTGACACACCCGCCGACTGTACGCACGGCGCCGGACCACGCGCGGGCGCAGCCGCCCGTGCCCGCGACCGCACCCGTTCCGCCCCGGCGCGGCGCCTGGTCCGTGACGTCGGACCGGCTCCGGGCCGCGGCGACGACCGAACCGGGCAGGCTCCGGATCATCGGGGCCGTACTGGCCCTGCTCGTCGTCGCGTTCGGGGCCGTGACGGCGTTCGAGATCGCCGACCGGGCGGCCGCCGCGGACGACGTGGTGAACCGCAGCCAGCCGCTGAGCGCCGACGCGGCGGACATCTACCGTTCGCTGGCCGACGCCGACACCGCGGCGGCCGGCGGCTTCCTCGCCGGGGCGCAGGAACCGCGGGCGGTCCACGACCAGTACGACAGGGACATCGAGGAGGCCTCCCGGCTGCTGGTGAAGGCCGCGGCCAACACGGACGCCTCGACGAAGTCCGGTCACGAGATCACCACGCTCAACGAGGAACTCCCCCGGTACACCGGGCTGATCGAGCGGGCCCGCGCGAACAACCGGCAGGGCCTGCCACTGGGCGGCGCCTATCTCCGGTACGCGAACCAGCGGATGACCAACATCCTGCTGCCGGCCGCCGAACGGCTGTACACGGCCGAGACCGACCGGCTGGGCCGGGACAGCGACGCGGCCAGGGTCTGGCCGTTCTTCTCGCTCGGGCTCGGAGTCGTGACCCTGGCCGGGCTGCTCTGGGCGCAGCGGCGCAACTACCGCAGGACGAACCGGGTCTTCAATCACGGGCTGCTCGTCGCGACCGCCGCGTCCACCGTGGTGCTGCTGTGGCTCGCGGTGGGGCACACGGTGGCGCGGTCCGAACTGCGGAGCGCCGATGTGCACGGACAGCAGTCGCTCGACGTTCTCAACCATGCGCGGATCGACTCGTTGAAGGCGCGCGCCAATGAGAACCTCACTCTCGTCGCCCGTGGCGCGGTGCTCACCCCGGACGGCAGGAACGACAAGTACGAGACCGACTACAACACGGGCATGAAGGCCCTCGGCGAAGAGCTGCGGAAAGCCAGGAAGCTCGCGGACGGCGATCCTCCGGGGAGCTCTCCGGTGGCGAAGGCCATCGACGGTGTCGCCGAGTGGCAGGACCGGCACCGGACCGCTCGCACGACCGACGACGGCGGCGACTACGAGGGCGCGCTGAAGCAGATCATCGGACCGAAGGACTCGACGGGTGAGTCCTTCGACCGGGTGGACGAGGCGCTGAAGCAGGCACTCGTCCATGAGCAGGGCGAGTTCAGCCGGGCCGCGGAGAACGGGCGGGGGGCGCTGGGCGGGCTTCCGGCCGGGGCTGCCGCACTCGCCGCTCTGGGCGCCCTCGCCGCGATCCTCGGGGTCAACCGCAGGCTCTCGGAGTACCGGTGAGAGGGGGATCGATGATCAGGAAGCGCACGGGCGTGAGGTCCCGCGCCGAGTTTCCCGCCGGATCAGGGAGCGGAGGCCCCGGGCCTCGCGAGCCCGGTGGGAGGCCCGGCACGGGATCTGGGGCCGGCCGCGGCAGACTGCGCGGCTGGGGCGGGGTGACGGCCATGGCCGTGGCCTGTGCGGTGACGGCCTCGCTCACCCTGCTGCCGCTCTCCCACGGCGGTGCCGACGCCTTCGTCCGGGACACCGCCGGACCGGGTACGGCGCAGGCCGTGCAGACCCGGTCCGGTGACTGCACGGACCCGGAGGCGAGTCTGCCGCCGTCGAGCGGAGGCGGCCCGAGCATCGAGAAGATCAAGGCGCGCGGAAAGCTGATCGCCGGTGTCGACCAGAACAGCTTCCGCTGGGGCTACCGCGACCCGGAGACCGGCAGGATCGAAGGCTTCGACATCGACCTGGTGCGGGCCATCGCCAAGAACATCCTGGGCGATCCCGACGCGGTGATCTTCCGGGCCATCCCCACCAACCAGCGGATCGCCGCCCTGGAGAACGACAAGGTCGATGTCGTCGTCCGGACCATGACGATCAACTGCGCCAGGCTGCAGCAGGTCTCGTTCTCCACCGCCTATTTCCAGGCCGGGCAGCAGGTCCTGGCACCGAAGGGCTCGACGATCACCGGGTTCGACAAGTCGCTGGCCGGCAAGCGGGTCTGCACCGCCGAGGGCTCCACCGCGTACGAGGCTCTGGAGAAGCAGTCGTTCGGCGCGGTCTTCAAGGACGAGCACGACGGCACGGACGCGGACGAGGACCAGCTCACCGTTCCCAATCAGCTGGACTGCCTGGTGCGGCTCCAGCTGGGCGAGGTCGACGCGATCGTCACGGACAACGCGCTGGCGGCCGGTCAGGCCGCCCAGGACCCGGCGGTCGAGCTCAAGGGCGACAAACCGTTCACCACCGAGTACTACGGCGTGGCGACGAAGCGCGGCGCCGACGACCTGGTGGCCCGGGTCAACCAGGTGCTGGTCGACTACCGCAGAGGTGGTGCGAACAGCCCCTGGATGGAGTCGTACCGGAACTGGTTGGAGGCCGGACTGCCGGGGTTGAAGGCACCGCCGGCACCCAAGTACCGGAGCAACTAGTGCGGGGCCGGCCGGGGTGCGCGACGGCGCCGTCCCGGTCGGCGAGGCAGTGGCACTGATCCTTTCGGGCCCGTCCCGGCAGGAAGAGCGGAGAGGTGATCGATGGGCGTCGCGGGCTCCTTCCCCGGCTATGCGGGGAGGCCCCCCGGCCCGGTCATGGACCGGGACGAGGCGGACCGTGCGCTGGCCCGGCTGGGCGCGGAGCACGAGGCGATCGAGACCTCGCTCCTCGCCCTGCAGGACCACGCGGGCCGCCGGCTCCTGGAGGGCGCCGATCTGACCGGTGTCACCAAGGAGCGCTGGGCCTCCACCGAGCAGTCGATCACGTTGCTGTGGGGGTACTTCGACGCCTACGCGGGGGCGTTGGCCGAGGCCCGCGCGGTGCGATCCCGCCGACGCCACCCCAACCGGGACGACCTGGTGGCCCTCACCGAGCTGCTGCGCGGCCAGGGTGTCACCGTGGCACACGCGGCGGGCCGCCCCGATCCGTCGGTCACCGGCCCGGCCAAGCTCTCCGAGCGGTTCACGCTGGAGGAGCTGGTCACCCGGATGAACGAGCTGTACGCCCGCTCGCTGGACATGGTCGTCGCCTCCGACTCCGTGTGGTCCGCGCTGCCCGCGCGGATAGACCTGCTCGCCGCCGAGCTGCACCGCACCCGCTCGCTGGCGCACTCCGTCGGTGTGCGGCCCGGTGAGCACCCGGCGGGTGACGACCTGGAGGCGATCACCCAGGAGTTGACCACGCTGCGGGTGCAGGTGATCTCCGATCCGCTGGCCTTCTGGCTGTCGGGGCCCGGCAGTTCGGCGCCGGGCGGCGGGCGGCCCGACACGACGCGGTACGACCGGGCCGCCCGCGCCCTGGACGACGTGCGCCGCGAGATCGAAGCGGTGCTCGCGGTCCGGCAGGACGCCGAACAGCGCCTGGTCCAGCTGCGTGACGTCCTCTCCCGCGCGGACCGGACGCTGACCGAGGCCCGGTCGGCGCGCGGCGAGGTGCTGGCGAAGATCGCCGCCTCCGAGGTGCCCGCGGTCAGCGGTCCGGCGACCGCGCTCCAGGAGCGGCTGGTCGCCGCGTCGGAGTACCGCAGGCGTGCCCAGTGGCACCGGCTCTCCCCGCTCCTGGAGACGCTGGAACGGGAGGCCGAGGAGGAGCTGTTGCGGGCCCGCGAGTCGCTGACCGCGGTCACGGCCCCGCTCGCCGTGCGGGCGGAGCTGCGCGGCAGGCTCGACGCGTACAAGGCGAAGGTCGCCCGGCACGGCCTGGCCGAGGACCCACTGCTGATCGAGCGGTACGACGCGGCACGCCGGATGCTGTGGAGCGCGCCGTGCGATCTGCGGGTCGCCGCGCAGGCGGTGCTGCGCTACCAGGAGGCGGCGGCCGAACTGCTGTCGCAGCGCCGGGCCCCGGGACCGGAGGACCGGCGATGAGGACAGGTGTGCGCAAGGTGGACGGGCCGTCGCGGCGGCGGGGCGAACAGGGGGACGGACGATGAGTACGCAGTGCCAGCGCCCCGCGTGCGAGGGCAGTTACGAGGACATGGGCGGGGGTGAGCTGTACTGCGACACCTGCGGGCTGGCTCCGGTCGTCTCCCCGAGCGGCATGGTGAGTTCGCCGCCCACCGGGATCGCGGGCGGCGGCGCGAGCAGCAGGGGCAGCAGCAGCAGTTCCCGGGCCTCCTCGCGGTCCTCGTCCCGTTCGTCGACGTCGCGGCGTTCCGTTTCGGGGCGTCTCTCGCGCTCGTTGTCCGGCGGCGCGACGTCCCGTTCGGTGTCGGTGCGTTCCTCCGGTTCGTCCTCGGGGGCGTCCGGCCGGAGCAGGCTGGGTGCGGGACTGGTGCAGGTGCCGGACGTGCCGCGTCCCGACCCGCGCTCGGCGGTGATGGCGAACCCGGAGGTGCCGGAGCGGAAGCGGTTCTGTTCGCGTTCCGACTGCGGGGCCGCGGTGGGCCGGGCCCGTGGCGAACGGGCGGGCCGCACGGAGGGGTTCTGCACCAAGTGCGGCCACCCGTACTCCTTCGTGCCCAAGCTGCACGAGGGCGACATCGTGCACGGCCAGTACGAGGTCGCGGGCTGTCTGGCGCACGGCGGGCTCGGCTGGGTCTATCTCGCGGTGGACCGGGCGGTGTCGGACCGCTGGGTGGTCCTCAAGGGCCTGCTCGACACCGGCGACCAGGACGCCATGGCGGCCGCCATCTCGGAGCGCCGCTTCCTCGCCGAGATCGAGCACTCCAACATCGTCCGGATCTACAACTTCGTCGAGCACCTCGACCAGCGCACCGGCTCGCTCGACGGCTACATCGTGATGGAGTACGTCGGCGGCAAGGCGCTCAAGGAGATCGCGAACGAGCGCCGCACCCCGGCCGGGAAGCGCGATCCGCTGCCGGTCGAGCAGGCGTGCGCGTACGGCATCGAGGCGCTGGAGGCGCTCGGTCATCTGCACAGCCGCAACCTGCTGTACTGCGACTTCAAGGTCGACAACGCGATCCAGACCGAGGACCAGCTGAAGCTGATCGACATGGGCGCGGTCCGCAGGATGGACGACGAGGAGTCGGCCATCTACGGCACGGTGGGGTACCAGGCGCCGGAGGTCGCGGAGGTCGGCCCGTCGGTCGCCTCCGACCTGTACACGGTCGCGCGGACGCTCGCGGTGCTCACCTTCGACTTCCAGGGCTACACCAACGTCTTCGTGGACTCGTTGCCGGACCCGGACAACATCGAGGTGTTCCGGAGCTACGAGTCGTTCTACCGGTTGCTGGTGCGGGCCACCGACCCGGATCCGGCGCGGCGGTTCGCCTCGGCGGCGGAGATGGCGGAGCAGTTGACGGGCGTGCTGCGCGAGGTGGTGTCGCTGCAGACCGGACGGCCGCGGCCCGCGCTGTCGACGCTGTTCGGCACGGAGGTCCGGGTCACGGACACGCAGTTGTTCGCCGAGCTGACGGACGACGTGTCACGGCTGGGGGCACGGGCTGCCGCTCCCGCGTCGTCCGGGCGCTTCGGGCGACGGCGGAAGGGAGCGGGGACCGGCACGCCCGCGGGCACGGCCTCCGTGCCGGGCGCGCTGCCCGCGGGTGCTCCGGCCGTGCCCGGGTATCCGGCGGCGGGTGCCGGTCCGCTGACCGCGCCGCCCACACACGTACGGTCCGGCAACGGAACCGGCGGCGCGGCGCTCCCGTACGCGCAGAACCGGGCCGTGATTCCGGGGCCTCGCGTCCCGGTCGCCGACCCCGGTGCGCCGTCGGGGCCGTACGTCCCGAACGGCCCCCGGCCGGCCGGGCTCGACGCGCGGGCCACCTCGCTCGCACTGCCCGTCCCCCGGGTCGACGCGAGCGACCCCAACGCGGGCTTCCTCGCCGGGCTGATGGCCACCGCTCCCGCCGAACTGATCGCCGCGCTCGACGCCGTGCCCGCGGCGTCGTCGGAGACCCGGCTGCGTGAACTGCGCGCCCGTCTGGAGATGAACGAACTCGGTGCCGCGGGGCAGACCCTGGCGGAGCTGGAGGACCGGTTCCCGGACGACTGGCGGGTCGTCTGGTACCGCGGAATCACCTCGCTGGTCATCGGCGACAACGAGAACGCGGCGCTCTCCTTCGACGCGGTGTACGACGCGTTCCCCGGTGAGCCGGCGCCCAAGCTGGCGCTGGGGATCTGCGCGGAGGTGCTGGGCCAGCTGGACAACGCGGCCGAGTACTACCGCCTGGTGTGGACGACCGATCCGAGCTTCGTCAGCGCCGCGTTCGGCCTGGCCCGGGTGCAGATCGCCGCCGGGGACCGCGCCGGGGCCGTGGCGACGCTGGAGTCCGTGCCGGAGGCGTCGATCCATTACACGGCGGCCCGGGTCGCGGCGGTGCGGGCCAGGCTGCGGGAACGGGCTCCGGACGAGCCGCTGATCGCCGATCTGACGGCCGCGGCCGAACAGATCTCGGGACTGGCCGGTTTCGGCCTGGACGCGGTGCGCCGCGAGCAGTTGTCGACCGAGGTGCTCGGGAAGGCGCTCGACTGGGTGCTCTCCGGGAGTCCCGCGGCTCTGCCCTCGGTCCCCCGGGCGCACGTGCCCGCCGGGTCGAGCGGACCGGGAACGCTGCTCGGCAGTGAGGTGGACGAGCGCGGCCTGCGTTTGGGGCTGGAGCGCTCGTACCGGATACTCGCCCGGCTTGCGGAGCCCGGCGACGAGAGGATCGAACTGGTGGAGCGGGCCAACCGCTTCCGCCCCCGGACGTGGGTGTGAAAATGTCGCAGAAGCCCCAGGAGACGGCCCTGTCGAAGTGCCCCGGCTGCGAGGAGCCGCTGGAGCCGGGGGATCTGTTTTGCGGTGCGTGCGGGTACGACCTCTCGGCCGTGCCCGCGCCGCCGCAGGACCGCCCGACGATCGCCATGACCGTGCCGACGGAGAACGGCGCGGCGGCCCGCCCGGCCGAGGCCCGGCCCGAGGAGCCGGACGGATCGGGCGACTTCGAACTGGCCGCCCCCGGGCCGCCGGCCGCGCCCGCGCCGGCCGTCGGGGCGTCGAAGCCCGCGCCCGCGCCGGTCGCGAAGGCCCCGGCGCCCGCACCGGACCCCCGTACGCCCGCCGCCGACCTGTCCGCACCGCCGTCGGCCGGCACCAAGCTGTGCGTGGCCTGTCGCGCCGGCCGGGTCGACACCGACGGCTACTGCGAGAACTGCGGCCACGCCCAGCCGCGCGAGCGCGACCACATGGAGCAGGAGCTCGGGTCGGTGGCCGCCGTCAGCGACCGGGGTCTGCGCCACCACCGCAACGAGGACTCGTTCGCGGTGTCGACCACCGCCCTGCCCGACGGTTCGCCGGCCGTCGTCGCGATCGTCTGCGACGGTGTCTCCTCGGCGAGTCGCCCCGACGAGGCGTCGGCGGCTGCCGCGAGCGCCGCCAACGAGGCGCTCCTGGAGTCGCTGCCGCGCGGCACCCATCCTCAGCAGGCGATGCACGAGGCGATCGTCGCCGCCGCCGAGTCGGTCAACTCCCTGGCCCAGGAGCCCGGTCGGGCCAGGGAGCACGAACCGCACCGCCATCAGAACGCCCCGGCGTGCACCCTGGTCGGCGCGGTCATGGCGGCCGGTCTGCTGGTCGTCGGCTGGGTCGGCGACAGCCGCGTCTACTGGGTGCCGGACGACCGCACCAGCCCGCCCGCGCGGCTGACCGAGGACGACTCCTGGGCCGCGCAGATGGTGGCGGCGGGCCTGATGAACGAGGCGGAGGCGTACGCGGACGAGCGCGCCCACGCCATCACGGGGTGGCTCGGTGCCGACGCGTACGAACTGGAGCCGCACACCGCCTCCTTCAAACCGGATCGGTCCGGTCTCGTGGTGGTGTGCACGGACGGGCTGTGGAACTACGCGGAGTCGGCGGCGGAGATGGCCGCGGCGGTGCCGGCCGACGCGCAGTCGCGACCGCTGCACGGCGCCCAGGTGCTGGTGGGTCACGCGCTCGACGGTGGGGGCCACGACAACGTAACAGTGGCTCTGCTGCCGTTCGCCGTGCCGCCGCAGGGGGCAGGATCGGCCTGCGGCACCACATGAGTCCCGTTCCGTAACGCTTGGTTCCAGTTCCGTCCGACCCTTGCGCCCCGTCGCCTTCGCCCGCCTTCAACGTATTTCTTCTCTCACAGCTGTCTTCATCCGACACCTGGAGTCCCGAGGAGCCGATCAGATGGCCAACTTCTCCAAGTCGAACGTGCCCCAGTTCTCCGTCGAGGTGTACCAGAACGCATATCTGCCGGAGGGTGGGCGCGAGGTCAACGCGATCGTCACGGTCACCGCGACCGGGGGCGGCACCACCGGAGGCGTCCCGCTGTCCGGTGCGGCGGGGACACCCACGCGCACAGCGGGACAGGCGCCGGACGCCGCCGTGGTGATCATGGTCGACTGCTCCGGTTCGATGGACTATCCACCGACGAAGATGCGCAACGCCCGCGACGCGACGGCCGCGGCCATCGACACCCTGCGCGACGGCACCCGGTTCGCCGTGGTCGGCGGTACGCACGTCGCCAAGGAGGTCTACCCGGGCAACGGAAGGCTCGCCGTCGCCGACGCCCGGACCAGGTCCCAGGCGAAGGAGGCCCTGCGCGCGCTCAGCGCCGGCGGCGGCACGGCGATCGGCACCTGGCTGCGGCTGGCCGACCGGCTGCTCGGCGCCGCCGATGTGGAGATCCGGCACGGCATCCTCCTCACGGACGGGCGCAACGAGCACGAGGCGCCGGAGGATCTGCGGGCCGCGCTCGAATCCTGCGCGGGCCGCTTCACCTGTGACGCCCGCGGTGTCGGCACGGACTGGGAAGTGAAAGAGGTCACAGGCGTCGCCTCCGCGCTGCTCGGCACGGCCGACATCGTCGCCGACCCGGCAGGGCTGGCCGCGGACTTCACGCAGATGATGGAGAACGCGATGGGCAAGGAGGTCGCGGATGTCGCGCTGCGGCTCTGGACCCCCGTCGGGGTCGAGATCAAGTTCGTGAAGCAGGTCGCCCCGACGGTCGTCGATCTCACCGCCCGCCGCACCGAGGCGGGTCCCCGCGCCGGGGACTACCCCACGGGCTCCTGGGGCGACGAGTCCCGTGACTACCACGTCTGTGTCCAGGTGCCGGAGGCCGGGATCGGGCAGGAGATGCTGGCGTCCCGGGTCTCGCTGATCCTCCCCGACCCGTCGGGCGGGGCACCGCAGACGCTTTCGCAGGGTCTGGTACGGGCGGTGTGGACCGAGGACATGGCGGCGTCCACCTCGATCAACCCGCAGGTCGCGCACTACACCGGCCAGGCGGAACTGGCACAAGTCATCCAGCAGGGTCTCGATGCCCGCAAGTCGGGAGACTTCGACGGCGCGACCGCGAAACTGGGCCGTGCGGTGCAGCTGGCATCGGCGTCCGGGAACGAGGACACTGCGAAACTGCTTTCGAAGGTGGTGGACGTCGTCGATGCCGCGACCGGTACTGTGCGACTGAAGGCGAAGGTCGCGGAGGCCGACTCGATGACACTCGAAACACGCTCCACCAAGACCGTTCGCGTCAAGAAGTAACCGCGCAGCAGCACAGTCGGGCCGCCGGGCCGGAGTGATCCGCCGGGTGGCGAAGAGCAACAGCGAACGACGGCCCCCGGGGCCGGACGAGGAGAGGAGGAAGCGCCGACATGCCGACCTGCCCGAACGGACACCAGTCGGGTTCCGACGACTGGTGCGAGGTCTGCGGCCATCGCATGGCCGGGGCGCCCGCGCCCGCGGGTGCAGTCCCCCCGCCGCCTCCCCCGCCGCCCGCACCCGGTTACGGCCACCCGCAGGGCTCCGGCCCGGACGCGGGCCGGCAGGCCGAGCTCTGCCCGCAGTGCCGCACACCGCGCGAGGCGATGGCACCGTTCTGCGAGGAGTGCCGCTGGAACTTCCTCACGAACACCGCGACGTCGTACACGCCGCTGGCCCCGTCCCACAGCGTTCCCGGCCCTCCGCCCGGCCTCAACCTGCCGCCCGGCTTCCAGGCACAGCAGCCGCCGGGGCCGCAGCAGCAGCGCGATCCGTTCGAGTACCAGGGGTCGCGGCCCTCGCAGGTGAACCGTCCGGCCGAGCCGCTCTCCCCCGAGCCGGGAAGCCGCCCCGGCCCCCCGGCGCCGGATCCGCAGTCGCCGCCGCCGTCGTTCCAGCAGGGTCCGCCGCCCGCGCCGTCGTTCCAGCAGCAGTCGGCGCCGCCCCCGTCGTTCCAGCAGCAGTCCGCACCACCGCCGTTCCAGCAGCAGTCGGCGCCGCCCTCGTTCGAGCGGCCGGGTCCGCCCGCGCCGCCCGCGCCGCAGCCGCCCGCCCCGCAGGGGCCGCAGGCCGGTGGCGACGACGACTGGATGCTGTCGCCGCCGTCCCGCACCGAGGCTCCCCAGCCATCGGGCCCGCAGCAGCAACCGTCGTTCCCTGACCGGGAGCAGAGTCGGCCGCCCGCGAGCTGGACCGCGGTCATCGCCCCCGACCGGGAGTACTTCATGGCGATGATGCAGCGCAGCGGTCCCGAGGCGACCGGGCTCAACCTGCCCGCTTACTCCCCGGAGCAGCAGCTTCCGCTCACCGGCAGCCAGGTCACCGTGGGTCGCCGCAGGCAGAGCACAGGCGAGTCCCCCGACATCGATCTGTCCGTGCCGCCGGAGGATCCGGGCGTCTCGCACCAGCACGCCGTGCTGGTGCAGCAGCCCGACGGCGGCTGGGCCGTGGTCGACCAGAACTCCACCAACGGCACCACGCTCAACGGTGCCGAGGACCCGATCCAGCCCTATGTCCCCGTCCCGCTCCAGGACGGCGACCGGGTGCACGTCGGGGCGTGGACGACGATCACGATCCGCCGGGACTGAGAGCCTGTCGGGCAACCTCCGATCGGAGGTCACCCGACAGGCTCCGAGCGGCGCTATCCGTCGGGCAGTGGCCAGGCGTACGGCCCCTCGGGGTCGTCCAGCCAGGCCCACTGCCGCCCGTCGCGGACCGTGATGCCGAACCTCTCCCGCTCGGGGCGCCGCTCGCGCTGCCAGAGGGAGAGGGCCTCGCGGGGGTCGAGAGTGGCCTCGGTCAGCGTCAGCAGGAACCGGAAGAGCTCGTTCTCGCTGACGCGCCTGGGCAGTGCGCGGGTGTACGGACGTCGTACGGATCCCGGTGGCATGCCGCGCAGTGGCACGAAGTACGCGGGCGTGTGCAGGAACCGGCCCTCGGCGTACTTCCCGTGCGCCGACTCCCGCACCCGCAGCAGGATCAGTCCGGTGGCGAACGGTGCCAGGACCAGTGCGCCCGGCGTGCACTGGTCCAGCCAGGCCTGCGGTACGCACGGCAGGGTGCAGGTCACGATGATCCGGTCGTACGGTCCGCGCGGGGGCCAGCCCCGTGTGCCGTCCCCGGTGATCACGGCCGGGTGGTATCCGGCCGCCGTCAGGTGCCGGCGGGCCGACTCGGTGATCTCCGGGTCGAGGTCGACGGTGGTCACGGCGTCGTCACCGAGCCGGTGCGCGAGCAGTGCCGCGTTGTAGCCGCTGCCTGCGCCGATCTCCAGGACGCGCTGCCCGTCCCGTACGTCCAGCTCTTCGAGCATCCGGGCCATCAGCGACGGCTGGCTGCTCGACGAGATCAGCTCGCCGTCCCGGATCCGGGTGGCCAGCGCTCCGTCCGCGTACGCCCCGCGCAGCCACCGGGCACGCCTGACCGGGTCGGGGTCCTCGCACCACAGGCGGTCCCGTCCACCGCCCACGAAGTAGTACGGCACGAACAGATGCCGTGGCACCTGTTCGAACGCGGCCCGCCATTCCGGGTCACCGAGCGCCCCACCGGCCACGATGCCGCGCACCATCGCCCACCGCTCCTCGGCGGCGGCCGCGGCGAACGGATCCGGCTGCGCGTCGTCCATACCTCCACCTTCCTGCGCCGGGGACCGCGGGGCCAGGAACCGGGCCGGGTCCGGGCCGTCGTGCCGGGGACGCCGCACGGTGGGCGACGGCCCGGCGGGAGGACCGGGACCTAGGACCCCGGTCCTCGGCCGGTGCGTCTGCGACGATGGACGGGTGACTGAGATTCCGCGCGACACGCTGCAGGAGCAGACCTTCTACGAGCAGGTCGGCGGCGAGGAGACCTTCCGGCGCCTGGTGCACCGCTTCTACCAGGGGGTTGCCGAGGACCCGCTGCTCCGGCCGATGTACCCGGAGGAGGACCTGGGCCCCGCCGAGGAGCGGTTCCGGCTGTTCCTGATGCAGTACTGGGGCGGTCCCCGTACCTACAGTGAGCGGCGCGGACATCCGCGGCTGCGGATGCGGCACGTTCCGTTCCAGGTGGACCGGGCGGCGCACGACGCGTGGCTGAGCCATATGCGGGTCGCCCTCGACGAGCTCGGGCTGGCTCCGGAACACGAGCGGCGGCTGTGGGACTACCTCACCTACGCGGCCGCCTCGATGGTGAACACCGGCGGCTGAGCGGTCCCGCTGTTCCCCTCGTCGGGTGCGAAATGCGTTTCCCCGTCGCCGATTAACGGTCACGATCCCGTCAAGGTGCGCGCGCAAGCGGTTTCCAACAGCGTGCATGTCCTGACAACATCCGTAGGACGCCGGGGGGCGTGTGTGCGGTGAGGGTTCAGGGGGGCACGTGTGACGGGGTTCGTCTTTCTGCGGCTGAGGGCCTACCGGCTCCTGCTCTCCGCCGCTGTCCTCGCCATCCTGCTGACCACCTCGGTGCTCGCCGCGCTCACCGCGTTCTCCGGTTCCGTCGGCGATGCCGCGCTGCGCCACGCCCTCGCCCACCGGTCGGCGTCCGCCGCCTCGCTCGTCGTGTCCGCCCAGGTGGCGTCCGCGCAGCGGGACGCGGCCGACACGGCCGTCCGCAAGAGCGCCCACGACACCTTCGACGGCCTTCCCGTGGCCGTCCGGACGCTGGAGACATCGGGTTCGTACGCGCTGCCGGACGCTCTGCGGGCCCCGGGCGTCCGGGGCGGCGACCCGGACCTCACCCGCTTCGCCGCACTCGACCGCAGCCGCGTCCGGCTGACCGCGGGCCGTATGCCGGCGGCCGGGACCGGAAGGGCCGGCGATCCCGTCCAGGTCGCCCTGCCGCACACCGCCGCCGGGGTCCTGAAGCTGGGGCCGGGCTCACGGATCACCCTCACCGACCGGCTGGACGACAAGCCGGTGCGCGTGCTGATCACGGGCGTGTACGAAGCCTTCGACCGGACCGACCCGTACTGGCAGCTGGACGAGCTCGGCGGCCGCGGCATCCGCACGGTCGCCTTCACGACCTACGGTCCGCTGCTCGCCGACCCCGCGGTGCTCGGTTCGGGACGGGTGAGTTCCGGCACGGTCTCCTGGCTGGCCGTCGCCGATTTCCGCTCGGTCACCACGGGGCGGATGGACGCCCTGCACGACGCCGCCACGGCTGCGCCGAAGAAGCTGCGGACCATCCCCGGGTTCAGCAGCGGGGCCACCGTGCGGACCTCGCTCCCCCAGGTGCTGGAGCAGATCGACCGGGCGCTGCTGGTCTCCCGCTCCACCCTGATGATCGTGGCCGTCCAGCTGGTGCTGCTCGCCGGATACGCGCTGCTGCTGGTGGCCCGGTTGCTGAGCAGTGAACGCGACGGGGAGACCCGGCTGTTGCGGGCCCGCGGCGGATCACGCGGCCGCATCACCGCGCTCGCGGCGATCGAGGCGCTGCTGCTCGCCCTGCCCGCCGCCCTCGTCGCCCCGCTGCTCGCCGGGCCGTTGACCCGGCTGCTCGCGAACAGCGGCGCACTGTCCCGGATCGGGCTGCGGCTCGACGCGGGCGCGACCGCGACCGTCTGGCTGGTCTCCGCCGTCGCCGCGCTGACGTGTGCGCTGGCCGTCGTGGCGCCCGCGCCGGCGGCCGGTGCCGGGGCGCGTCGCTCCCGCCGTGTCGCGGCGCTGCCGGCGCCGCTGCGGGCGGGCGCCGACATCGGCCTGCTGGTGATCGCGGCGGTGGCGTACTGGCAGCTCGACCGTCAGACCACGGGCTCCGGCAGCGGTGCGCTGAGCGGTGACCGGCAGGGCGGTCTCGGCGTCGATCCGCTGCTCGTCGCGGCCCCCGCCCTGCTGCTGCTCGCGGGCACCGTGCTGACGCTGCGTCTGCTGCCGCCCGCGGCCAGGCTCGCGGAGCGTCGCGCGGCGGGCGGCCGGGGGCTGGTCACGGCACTGGCCGGCTGGCAGTTCAGCCGACGTCCGCTGCGCAATGCCGGACCGGTGCTGCTGCTGGTGCTGTCGGTCGCCATGGGCATGCTGGCGATCGGGCAGCGCACCTCCTGGAACCGTTCGCAGGGCGACCAGGCGGACTTCAGGGCCGGCGCGTCGGTGCGCGTGGTGGGCAGTGTCGAGAACGATCCGGCGCAGGCGGGCGCGTACGCGCGGCTGCCGGGCGTACGGGAGGCGGCGCCCGCGTTCCGTACGGCCCTGGACCTCTCCGGTGAGCGCACGGCCGAGATCCTCGCCCTGGACACCGCGCACGCCGACGAGCGGATGCTGATGCGCGGCGACCTCGGTGACCGGCCGCGGGAGCGGCTGTTCGACTCGCTCGCCCCGCGCGGGAACGCGCGGGCCGGACTGCTGTTGCCCCGGCTCGCGGGGAAGGTCGGGTTCGACGTGCGGATCTCGGCGGCCGGTGCGCCCGCGCGGACATCACCGTCCGGCGCCGCGCCGCTCGTCACCGTGCTGCTGGAGGATCGTTACGGCTTTCCGTACCGGGTACCGGCCGGAACCGTCCCCGTCGACGGGAGAACGCACCCGTTCACGTTCCCGGTGGCGGCCGGGGGCGATCTTGCGGTGACCGGGTTCGAGCTGGACGGCAGCCGGCCGTCCGGCCGGAGCGAGTCCCACCGGGTCGACATCGGCGCCCTCAGGACCGTGTCGGCCGACGGCACCGAGCAGACGGTCCCGGTGCCCGACGGGTTCGGCTGGGACGCCACGCAGACCGCCACCGGATCCGGTGAGGCGGGCCCCGGCGATCCGGTGGACACGAGGATCTCCGCGAAGAGTCTGCTGGCCTTCGGATACGACACCGGAGCCGATGCGGACATGGGGGAATCGACGCCTTCCTTCTCCGTACGGGCCGCCGCGCCCCGTCCCCGGGCTCCGGCGCTGAACGCGGTGGCCACCGACGCCTACCTGCGCGCCGCCGGGGCGAAGGAAGGGCAGAACGTCGATGTCACACTGGCCGGCGAGACGGTCCGGGTGAAGATCGTGCGGGCGGTGCACCGCCTGCCGACCACGGGCCCCGGTGCCGGTCCCGACGCCTCCGCCACCGGCCCCGACCGGCAGCGGGACGGCGGCGCCCTGCTGCTCGACCTCAGGGCCGTCGGCCAGGTCCTCGCGCATCGCCCGGGGGCGGTGCTGACCCCCGTCGAGTGGTGGCTGAGCACCGCTCCCGGACAGGCCGGAAAGGTCGCCGCCGCGCTGCGGGCACAGCCCTACACCGATCCGGCGCAGGTCCTGGTGCGCGACGAGATCGCGAGAGAACTGGTCGGCGATCCGCTGGGCGCCGGGCCGCAGTCCGCGCTGCCCGCGGTGGCGGTCGTCGCCGCGGCACTGGCCGCGGTCGGCTTCGCGGTGAACGCCGCGGGCGCGCAGCGCGAACGGACCGCCGAGTTCGCCGTACTGCGCGCGCTGGGGACGCCGCGCCGACGGCTGACCCGGATGATCGCCGCCGAGCAGGGGGTGCTGATCGTGATCGCGCTGCTGGTCGGGGCCGCGCTCGGGGCCGTCCTGAACCGTGCCGTCGTGCCGCTCATCGTGCTGACCGGACAGGCCACCGCGCCGGTGCCCTCGGTGCTGGTGCGGTTGCCGGCCGGGCAGGTCGCCGCGCTGCTGGCGGGAGTCGCCGCGCTGCCGTTGCTGATCGTCGTGTCCCTCGCATGGCGCGGCGCCGACCCGGCGACCTCGCTGCGCCACCAGGGGGACGACTGACATGAGTCCGCGCTCCGTCCGAGACCGTCGCGCCACGGCCGCCTGTGCGCCCTGGGTCCGTACCCGGTTGCGTACCGCTCCCGGCACGGCCTGGGCGCTCGGGCTGCTGGTGCTGCTGACGGCGTTCCTCGCCGCCGCCTTCCCGCGCGCCGTCGACCGGTACGAGACCGAGGGGCTGCGCCGTGACATCGCCACCGCGGACCCCGGGGTCAGTGTGCTGGAGCTGAGCACGCCCCAGCCCGATCTGCAGGTGCCCCAGCCACAGCGCGAGGAAGCGGTGCGCGCGGCGTCGCTGGGGTCCGTCCATCGCACGGTGCTGTCCGGGCTGCCCGACGTGATACGGCCCGACACCGCCCAGTCCGCGTACGGCTTCCGTACCACGACGCCGATCCCCGCCGGGGAGGACTGGCTGCCCCGGCCCTCTCGCATCGACCCCCAGCTGACGTACTCGACCCTGTCGGCCCTCTCTGACCACGCCGCCCTGCGCGCCGGGGCATGGCCCACCGCGCACGGCACGGTCACGGTGGACACCTCGCAGGTCGAGGGCGCGGTCACCGAGGAGACGGCGAAGGCGCTGCGGATCAGGGTCGGCTCGACCGTCTCCGTGCCGACCCAGGGCGGCACACCGCTGACCGTGCGCATCACCGGCATCGTCGCCCCTCAGCGCCCCGAGGCCACCTACTGGTCGGCCCAGCCACTGCTCCGGACCCCGTCGCTGGTGGCCAAACCGGGGCACGTCGACCCGCGTTACTACTGGATCGCGGCCGTCCTGCTGCCGCCGGACGCCGCGCCCGCGCTGCTCGCCACCGCCAGTCAGCCGGAGGCGTTCTGGTGGATCGCGCCGGACGCCTCCTCCCTCACCGCCACCGACGTGCCGGCACTGCGCTCGTCCGTCGCCTCGCTGGAGGGGGGTCCCGGGCTGGTGGAGATGCGGGGGGTGGCCGGCGCGAACGCCGCGCTCAAGACCGACCTGGACACGATCCTCACCAGGTACGACACCCTGCGCAAGGCGATCGGCCCGGTCGTCATGGTCGCCGCCGTGGGCATCGGGGCGGTCGCCGCGGTCGTCCTGCTGATGACGATCGGGCTGATGGCCGGGCGGCGCCGCGGTGAACTGGCCCTGCTGCGTGCGCGCGGCGGATCGCTGCGCGGCCTCGGCGGCCGGCTGCTCGCCGAGGCGGTGGTGACCACGGTGCCCGCGGCGGCGCTGGGTCTGCTGATCGCCGTACTGACCATCGGGGGCGCGCGGTTGTGGCCCTCGGTCACCGGGGCGGTCGCCGTCGCCGCGTTCGTCTGCGTCGTCCTGCCGCTGCGTACGGCGCTGCCGCACCGCAGGCCGCAACCGCACGGTGCCCGTGACGATCTGCTGGGCGCCCGCCCCTCGCGGCGGCGCACGGTCGCCGAACTCACCGCGCTGGTACTGGCCGTCGGCGCGGTCGTCGCCCTGCGCCGGCGCGGTACGGGCTCCGGCGACGGCGACCTGCTCGTCAGCGCCGCCCCCGTGCTCGTCGGTCTGATCGCCGCCCTGGTCCTGGTACGGCTGCTGCCGGTGCCGCTGCGTCTCGCCCAGCGTTCCGTCGCCCGGCGGCGCGGCGCGATCGGTTTCCTGTCGCTGGCCCGTGCCGGGCGCACCTCGGGGGGCGGCGCGCTGCCGCTGCTCGCACTGCTGCTCGCGCTGACCACGACGGCGTTCGGCGGCTCGGTGCTCGCGGGCGTCGCGGACGCGCGGGACGAGGCGGCGGTGCGTGCGATCGGCGCGGACGCCCGGATCAGCGGCCCCGGCGGCTCCGTGCCGCTGCCGGACCGTCTGGTCCGGGAGGTGCGGGGAGCGGGCGGTGTCCGGGAGGTGGCGGCCGTGGGGATCGAGTACGACGTCGTGCTGCCGTTCGACGGGACCGGGGACCAGCGCACGAAGAACGCCACCCTGGTGGCCGTCGACCCGGCGACGTATGCCCGGCTGGCCCGCTCGACCGGCCTCGGGGCGTTCCCCGCCGACCGGTTGAAGCCCTCCGGCCCCGCGGGACGGAAGGCACCGTCGCGGGACCGGGTGCTGCCCGTCATCGCGTCGCCGTCCGTCGCCCGACAGCTCGGTGACCGGCCGCGCGATCTCTCCACGGCGGCCGGGTACTTCGGCGCGCGGGTGGCGGGTGTCGTCACCCGCACTCCCGCCGTTCCCGGCAGCGACTTCCTGATCGTCGACGCCGCATCGCTCACCCGCCCGCGGACCACCACCCTGCTGGTCACCGGCGGCTCGCCGGACGCGAAGGCGCTGCGCACGGCGGCGCACCGCGCGGGCAAGGACGTGACCGTGCGGCTGCGCACCGAGGAACGCGCGGAGTTCGTCGACACCCCCGTCCAACGGGGTGCCGGGGCGATCTACGCGGCGGCGATCGCGGCCGGGGCGGGCTACGCTCTGCTGGCCGTCCTGCTGTCGTTGCTGCAGACCGCCCCGGAACGCACCGCCCTGCTGGCCCGGCTGCGGACCATGGGGCTCACCTCCCGGCAGGGCAGACGGCTCCTGGGGCTCGAAGCGATGCCTCAGGCACTGCTGGCGGCCGTCGGCGGGCTGCTCGTCGGCTGGGCGACGACCGCCCTGCTGGCGCCGGGCATCGACCTGGTGGGCCTCGCGCTCTCCACCGGATCCGCGGCCGCCGCACCCGACACCGTCCCGCTGCGGACCGACCCGTGGTCGCTGGCGCTCCCGGCGCTCGGCGTGGTCGTCCTCACCGCCGCGGTGGCCGCCGTCCAGGCCTGGTGGGCCGGCCGCCGTGGACCGATCACCGAACTCAGGTCAGGAGACCCCCGATGACGTCGCCGGCGACCGACACCACACTGGCCGAACTCGAACAGCGGGCCGCCGCCCGCCGCGACCGGCCCTCCTACGGACACGACGCGCTGATCGCCTGCGACCGCCTGGTCCGCATCTTTTCCGCGGACGGGGTCGAGGTGCAGGCCCTCCAGGGCCTCGATCTGCTGGTCACCGAGGGCGAGTTGATGGCCCTCGTCGGCGCGTCCGGCAGCGGCAAGTCGACTCTGATGAACATCCTGGCGGGCCTCGATGTGCCCACGGCCGGGTCCGCGAAGGTCGCGGGCTGCGATCTGCTGTCGATGGGCTCCAAGGAACGGCTCCGCTACCGCCGGGACATCGTCGGGTTCGTCTGGCAGCAGACCGCCCGCAATCTGCTCCCGTACCTCACCGCCGTACAGAACATCACCCTGCCGATGCAGTTGCGCGGCCGGGGCCGAAACCGTGAACGGGCCGAGCGCGGCGAGTCGTTGCTCCGGATGCTGGGACTGGAGGAGTGCCGCGACCGGCGCCCGCAGCAGCTCTCCGGCGGCCAGCAGCAGCGGGTGGCGATCGCCGTCGCACTCGCCAACCGTCCTTCGGTGCTGCTCGCCGACGAGCCGACCGGTGAACTCGACTCGGCCTCCGGCGAGCAGGTCTTCGCCGCCTTCCGCCGCGCCAACGAGGAACTCGGCACCACGATCGTGATCGTCACGCACGACCAGGCGGTGGCGAGCGAGGTGCGTCGTACGGTCGCCATCCGGGACGGCCGTACGTCCTTTGAGGTGCTGCGCCGCACCGAGGTCGACGCGGCGACGGGCCTGGAGTCCCAGGTGGCACGCGAGTACGCGATGCTCGACCGTGCGGGCCGTCTGCAACTGCCCGCCGACTACACGGAGGCGCTCGGCATGGAGCACCGCGTGATGCTGGAGCTGGAGCAGGACCACATCGGGGTCTGGCCGGACGACCAGCCGCGCCCGTGAGGGCAGTTGGTGGTGCCAGCCCCAGGAGGCTTCGACCGGGTGGCCCGATGTTCCCCGGCCACGCACGCCCCTAGCGTCGTACGGGAGTCATCCACCTGATCCCGAGGAGCACGATGCGCGGCACCGCACTGGCCACCGCCGGCCTGGGCCTGACCTGTTTACTCGCGGGCACGGTGCCCGCGTCGGCCGACCCTGCCACCCCCACTCACCAACGGCTCGTCTGGGGCCCCTGCTCGCCGCAGCAGCGGGAGCTGAACGAGGCGGGCGCGCAGTGCGCGAAGGTGACCGTCCCCCTCGACTACGCCGATCCCGGCGGACCGACGATCCGGATCGCCGTCTCCCGTGTCAAGGCCGGTACCGGGCAAGGGAAGCGGCGGGGCATCCTGCTGTCGAATCCGGGGGGACCGGGCGGCACCGGGCTCGCCAGCACCCTGCTTCTGCGCCCGGCCCTGAAGGATGCGGCCGACCGTTACGACCTGATCGGCTTCGATCCCCGCTTCCTCGGCGAGTCCACCCCTCTCGCCTGCGATCCTGCCGCCCCGGCGCCCGCGCCCGGCCCGACCACGACCCCCCGCGAGGACTTCGAGCGGTCGGTACGGTCCGCCCGCGACACCGCGCGCCGCTGCCGGGAGCACGGGGACAACGCACGGTTCCTGCCGCACGCCACGTCCCGGAACGTCGCCCGTGACATGGACGCGATCCGCGCGGCACTGGGCGAGCGCCGGCTCTCGTACTACGGCGTCTCGTACGGTGCCGACCTGGGGGCCGTCTACACCCAGATGTTCCCCCGCCGCGCCGACCGCATCGTCATCGACTCCTCGACCGACCCGTCGGCCACCCAGTACGAACTCTTCCAGCGGGCGGGCAAGCCCCTCGAAGAGGCCCTGGACGCCTGGGCCGCCTGGGCCGCCCGGCACGACGACACCTACCGGCTCGGCAGCACGCCCGCCCGGGTGCGGTCCAGCGTCCAGCACCTGCTCGACGGGGCCGAACGGCGCCCGGTCACCGTCTCGGGCGTACGGCTCGACGCGCCGTTGCTGCGGCTGGTGCTGAGGCAGCTCATCCAGCACGAGGAGTACGATCCGGCGCTCGCCGGTACGGTGCGCGACCTGGTCGACGCCGCCGCGGGCAGGCCGGTCGAACCCGGTCCCGAGCTCGCCGCCATGCTGGAGCTGCTCGCCTCGCCCGAGCTGGCGGACAGCATGTTGGGCGGGGCCCTGTTCATGTGCGGTGACAGCGGCTGGCCGGCGGGCGGCTGGCCGGGGAACCCGGAGACGTACTGGCAGAACATGGAGCGCAGCCGCGCCGCACAGCCCGTCTTCGGCCCGCTCGTCAACGGCATGATGGCCCCGTGCGCGTTCTGGCCGAGCACGTCCCGCGAACCCGCCACGGTGATCGGCAACGACGTTCCCGTCCTGATGCTCCAGGCCCGGCGCGACAACAACGTCCCGTACGAGGGGGCGCTGGCGCTGCACCGGCGCCTGACCGGCTCACGGCTGGTGACGGCGGACATCCGCTCGCACGGGGTGTACGGGCGCGGACTCGACGGCCTCACCCCCGTCCCCTGCGCCGACGAAACCGTCGACGCCTATCTGCGCGACGGCACGCTGCCCGCCGCCGATCTGGTCTGCCCCAGCGCCGGGGAGGACCGATGATCAGCCGACGTACGGGCCTGGCGGCCACGGCCGCGGCCCTGTTCACCGCGGCGTCCGGCCCGGCGGCGACGGCCGCCGCGCCCCGTCACGCCTCCGGGCTCCGCAGCCGTCTCCAGAGCGATGTGGACGCGATCCTGGCCACCGGGGCCACCGGCGTACTGGCCGAGGTGCAGAGCGCCCACGGACGGACGACCGCCCGCGCCGGCTCCGCCGACCTGCGAGCCCCGCACGACCCGGTCCCTGGGGATGCCTACTACCGGATCGGCAGCGACACCAAGACCTTCACGGCCACGCTCGCCCTCCAACTGGTGGGCGAGGGGCGACTCGCGCTCACGGACACCGTCGAGCGGTGGCTTCCCGGCGCCGTGCGGGGCAACGGCAACGACGGCCGCAGGATCACGGTCGCCGATCTGCTGCGCCAGACCAGCGGGCTGAACGACTATCTCGCCGTCTCACCGGACGCGGCCGAGGCGTTCACCCCGGCCGGCTACCGCCGGTCGCGGTTTCGCACCACGTCCCCCGAGGACCAGCTGAAGGCGGCCGTGAGCCGGCCGCCCCTGTGGGTGCCGGGCACCGGACAGCCCGCCGGGGAGCGGCGCTGGGGCTACTCCAACACCAACTACGTGGTGGCGGGCCTGATCATCGAGAAGGTGACCGGCAACCCCTGGGCGCAGGAGATCCACGACCGGATCATCGAGCCCCTGGGCCTGCGCCACACCTTCACACCGGGGACCTCGCCGTACGTCCCTCGGCCCACAGCCACCGCGTACACCTGGTTCCCGGGCCGTACCCGGCCGACCGACACGACGACGGCGTCCGGCGGCGGGGCCGACGGATCCGTCATCAGCACCACCCATGACCACGGCGTCTTCCTGCGCGCCCTGATGAGCGGCCGACTGCTGCGCCCGGCCCAGCTGGCGGCCATGAAGGAGACGGTCGCGGCCGAGGACTGGAGTGCGGCTCCGGGGGTCCGTTACGGACTGGGCATCGCCTGGCGCCCGGTGGCCGGGAGCGACGGCGGGATCTGGTTCCACGGCGGAACCCATCTGGGGATCGTCTCGGAGAGCGGGGTGATGCCGGACGGCTCCCGGGCCGCGACCAGCGCCACGTTCACCCTGCGCATGGGCGACCCGGCCCAGGACGCCCAGGACGCGGCCGCGCTACGACTGGTGGACAGGGCCCTGACCGGCTGAGGCCGCTCGTTCGGACCACGCCGGACCGGCGACCGGGGCCCGGCCCGGTCCGGGCGGGACCCCGAGGGTCGTTCGTCCGGGCCGGGAGGGTTCGGGCGTCCTGCCCGTCCGGACGCTCTGTCGTCGGGACGGGCGCTCAGCCCGCGCCCACCGTCACCGCGAGCGTGCCGAGTCCGCTGCCCGGATCGCGCAGGGCGATCGAGCCGAACGGGGTGCGCAGCCGCAGCCAGGACCCGGCCGCGAGCAGGGCGACGGGGAAGTCCGGCGCCGGGCGGAGGAAGCCCAGGGACTGGGCGGCGTGGACGGCCCTCAGTGGAAGCTCGGTGGAGCCGACGGTGCGCGACCAGATCTCGCGGCCGATCAGGTCCCGCTCCGCCCGGGTGCGACGGCCCTCGGGCAATGCCTCGTCGCGGGAACGGAACTCCGCCACCGCCCCGGTGACCGCCGTGCGCAGGGAGACCGGGCCGGGCAGACCGGACACTTCGTGCCAGCCACCGCGGGGCGGCAGGACACCCGTCCACGGCGGCCCGGTGACCGGTGCGGGCAGGGCGCCCGAGCCGGCTGCGACGCCCTCGGCATCGAGGGATTCCAGGAGCTCACCGGCGGACACCGTGACATCGAAGTCGTGCGATCCGGCCAGTCGCGCCGCCCGGATCGCCAGCACCTCGAACGACGGCGGCCTGCCGAACACGGCCAGCGCGCCGCCGCTCGCCTGCATCCGCACGGCGGCGGCCCGGTCGTAGTGGATCAGCCGGCCGAGGAAGGCCGCGAGATCCGCGGCCTCCCTCGTGTCGGCGAACTCCAGCGACCGTACGGGCACCGTCATGCTGCGGCGGGCTCCTCGGCCAGGTACTGCTGGAGGAAGAGCTTCTCCTCGGCGGAGATCCGCCGGGGCCGCTCCTCGGCCAGGTCGTACGGCACGACGACGGTCGAGGCCCGTACGTAGACCTGGTCCGGGTCCTTGATCTCGTACGCGATCGTCAGCGACGCGGCGCCGATCTTCGTGACCCAGGACTCGACGGTCACCGGCTCGTGCCGGTGGACCAGCGGCCGTACGTAGTCGATCTCGTGCCGGGCCACGACGGACCCGCCCGAGAAGGACGGCGAACCGTCCCCCGGCGCCAGCCGGAACATGAAGTCGATGCGCGCCTCCTCCAGATATCGGAGGAAGACCACGTTGTTGACGTGGCCGAAGGCATCCATGTCCGACCAGCGCAGCGGGCAACTGTAGATGTGACGTGCCAAGACGATCAGCCTCGCGTGAGCTTCTTGTACGTGGCACGGTGCGGACGGGCCGCGTCCGCACCGAGGCGGTCGACCTTGTTCTTCTCGTACGACTCGAAGTTGCCCTCGAACCAGTACCACTTGGAGTCGCCCTCGTACGCCAGGATGTGCGTGGCGACGCGGTCCAGGAACCAGCGGTCGTGGGAGATGACCACCGCGGCGCCCGGGAACTCCAGCAGGGCGTTCTCCAGCGAGGACAGGGTCTCGACGTCGAGGTCGTTGGTGGGCTCGTCGAGGAGCAGCAGGTTGCCGCCCTCCTTGAGCGTCAGCGCCAGGTTGAGGCGGTTGCGCTCACCACCGGACAGGACGCCGGCCGGCTTCTGCTGGTCCGGGCCCTTGAAGCCGAACGCGGAGACGTACGCCCGCGAGGGCATCTCGACCTGGCCGACGTTGATGTAGTCCAGCTCGTCCGAGACGACGGCCCAGAGGGTCTTCTTCGGGTCGATGTTGGCGCGGGACTGGTCGACGTAGGAGATCTTGACCGTGTCACCGATCTTGATGGAGCCGGTGTCCGGGGTCTCCAGGCCCTGGATCATCTTGAACAGCGTGGTCTTGCCCGCGCCGTTCGGACCGATGACGCCGACGATGCCGTTGCGCGGCAGCGTGAACGACAGGTCGTCGATGAGGACCTTGTCGCCGAAGGCCTTCGAGAGGTTCTCGACCTCGACGACGATGGAACCGAGCCGCGGGCCCGGCGGGATCTGGATCTCCTCGAAGTCCAGCTTCCGCATCTTGTCCGCCTCGGCCGCCATCTCCTCGTAACGGGCGAGACGTGCCTTGGACTTGGTCTGCCGGCCCTTGGCGTTGGAGCGGACCCACTCCAGCTCTTCCTTGAGCCGCTTGGCGCGCTTCTCGTCCTTGCGGCCCTCGACCTTGAGGCGGGCGGCCTTCTTGTCGAGGTAGGTGGAGTAGTTGCCCTCGTAGGGCAGAGCGCGGCCGCGGTCGAGTTCGAGGATCCACTCGGCGACGTTGTTCAGGAAGTAGCGGTCGTGGGTGACCGCGACCACGGCGCCCGCGTACTTCGAGAGGTGCTGCTCCAGCCAGTTGACCGACTCGGCGTCGAGGTGGTTGGTGGGCTCGTCGAGGAGGAGCAGGTCGGGGGCCTCGATCAGCAGCTTGCAGAGCGCGACGCGGCGCTTCTCACCACCGGAGAGGTTGACGACCGGCCAGTCGCCGGGCGGGCAGCCCAGGGCGTCCATGGCCTGCTCCAGCTGGGCGTCCAGGTCCCACGCGTTGGCGTGGTCCAGGTCCTCCTGGAGCTTGCCCATCTCCTCCATCAGCGCGTCGGAGTAGTCGGTCGCCATGAGCTCGGCGACCTCGTTGAAGCGCTTGAGCTTGCCCATGATCTCGGCGGCGCCGTCCTGGACGTTCTCCAGGACCGTCTTCGACTCGTCGAGCTGCGGCTCCTGCATGAGGATGCCGACGCTGAAGCCGGGCGACAGGAACGCGTCGCCGTTGGACGGCTGCTCCAGGCCCGCCATGATCTTCAGCACCGTGGACTTACCGGCGCCGTTGGGGCCCACGACACCGATCTTCGCGCCGGGCAGGAAGTTCAGGGTGACGTCATCGAGGATCACCTTGTCGCCGTGCGCTTTGCGCGTCTTGCGCATGGTGTAGATGTACTCAGCCAAGAGAAACCGTCCGGCTATCGATGTGTGGGCAGATACACCCCATCTTGCCTGACGGCCGTCCCAGGATGGAAACCCGTCCCATCAGGGCCCTGTGACCTGATCCTTTCACCGTCCGCACCGGTAGTCGACCCGTCACCGGTCGTCACCGTCGATCGCCGCCGAGCACCGCTCGTCCGACGGCGGAGCAGCCCCGGACCGATTTCCGGGGCTGCTCCGCTTGCTCCGTTCCCCTCTCTTTCACCGCGAACCGAGAGGGTGCGCGCTGCCGCGCCGGCCTGTTCGTCCGGGTTCACAGCCCTTCGGGAGGCCAAGCGCTGCGTGCACGTCCTGCGGGGTGGCCCGGTACCTGCCGTCCCTCGTGGTTGCGGTACTTCACCGCTGTACCGCACCACTCAGCCGGCACCGGCGTGGTCGACGGCGGCCGGGGCCCGGGAGTGGTCGCCGGTGCCGGTCACCACGCCCGCTGCTCACTGCCCGTACGCGACCAACAGATGGGTGGCCGGAACCACCACGAGTCCGCCGCCCGCTCCGAGACCGGTCAGCGGCTCGGACACGTTGTGCTCGTCGGGCGCGTTGATCGGCGCGCCGACGTCGGTGGACCAGACGGGCTGACCGGTGGCGCCGTTGAGCGCCCACAGCCGACCGGTTCGGGAGCCGACGTAGACGTAGCCGTTGACGACGATCGGCGCCGTGCTGATCCGGCCGTCGCCCTCGAACTTCCAGCGGGTGGCCAGTGTGCGGCTGTGTCGCTCCTGGAGGACACCGTCATCGACGAAGTAGCCCTGGCGGCCGTCGAAAGCCGGTGCGGGCGACCAGCCGGTGGCCTCGTACGTGCCGCGGACCTTCCCGTCGGCGACGTCGAGGACCGAGGGGGCCATCCCGGCGTCGTCGCGCACCCAGACACCGCCGTCGGCGACGACCGGGGTGCGGCCCCCGCCGCCGGAGCAGTCCGTCCGGTGGTGCCAGATCGGGTTGCCCGACTTGGGGTCGAAGGCGTAGGTCTGCTCGCAGGCGTATGAGACGTAGACCCCACTCGCCGTGACGGCGGGCGAGCTGTTGTCCCCGTTCGCGACGGGCTGGGTCCAGAGCACCGCACCACTGGAAGCGTCCACCGCGTACAAGGTGCCGCCCGAGCCGGCGCCACCCGTGTACACCACGCCGCCGGCGAAGGTGGGCGGCGAGGTGAAGGAGTACTGCCCAGGCAGCGTGGCGGTCCAGATCTCCTTCCCGGTGGCCGGGTTGAACGCTGTCAGCACGCCGTCGTAGTTCTGGGCGTAGAGTCGACCACCCCCGTAGGCGAGCGCGGACCACCAGTAGCTGCCACCGAGGTCGACGGGCTCCCAGGCGTTCTCACCCGTGGCCGCGTCCATGGCGTAGAGGATGGTGCCGTACCCGTTCGGCGAGGCCGCGGTGGCGAAGACGCGCCCGCCGGCCACGACGGGGTAGGAGACGTTCCCGCCCAGGTCGCGGGACCACTTCTGGCTGAGCGGCGGCGCGCCCACAGCGGTGTCGACGAGACTGCCGTCGTGCCGTGCGTTGATCTGGTAGGTGGTCGAGACCCCGGTCTGCGTCGGCTGTGCGCCGACCGGCGTCACGAGCGTGACAACCGACAGTGCCGCACCGATCAGGACGGCGATGGTTCTTCGAAGGTTCACTCGGACATCCCCCCATCGTCCGGCATCGCCGTGGCGATGCGCGCAGCGCGGACCAGCCCCCAGGTTCAGCGGCCCGCTTCCAAGCGCCATGGTCCACCAGGAACGCCTCAACCGCCTTTTATTTTCGCGTGGTTGGGTATCTTCGCGGCCGCCCTCCGCGATCCGGAGCAGGGCTCGTGGCGCTCTGCCGCACCGGCCTTCACCGACGCCGTCGAGGCCTTGTGACTCGTCACTGCGAGCGCTCCCCGAAGAGCCATGAGCTCGGGAACCACCGGGTGCGGGGCACGATCCTCGGGCTGTCGGCCGACGACGTGCGACGGCCCCGGTACGCGTCCGCGTACCGGGGCCGTCATCAGGCCGATGCGACAGCCTGCCCACCCTCCGTCACTCGGCGGTCACCGATGTGATCGCCGACGTGATCCGTGCGGTGACTACTGGGCGGAGGGCTGCGTCTTGCGCTTGCGGAGCATGAAGACCGCGCCGCCGCCGACGACGACGAGGGCGATCGCGACGCCCGCGATGACCGGGGTGGCGCTGGAGCCACCGGTCTCGGCGAGGTCACCCGAGCCACCGGTCGAGCCGCCACCGGTCGTGGCCGGGGCCGGCTTGTCACCACCGGTCTGGGTGTCGGTGCCGCCGGTGCCGCTGCCACTGGTCTTGCAGTCCAGGACGCCCTTGAACGTCTTGGTGAAGCCGCCGGGGCCGGTCACCGTGATGTCGTACGCCTGGTCCTCGGCAACCGGGACGGTCACGGTCTCGGACTTGCCCGCCTCGACGGTGTGCTTCGCCCCGGCCAGCTCGAAGGTGAACGCCTCGTCGCCCTTGTTGGTCGCGGTGACGTCCACCCCGCCCTTGGCGCAGTTCTTCTTCGCCGACACGGCCGGGATCGCACCCTGCTTGGCCCAGGTCGCGTTGGCGGTGGCGGAGACCGTGGACTCGCTGGAGCCGGCCAGGATCATGGTCTGGCTCTTGGTCACCCCGGCGAAGACCCGGCCGACCGGCACCGACGTGGTGGCCTGGACGGTCAGCGAGGCCGAACCGTCGGCGGCACCCGCCGGAACGTCGAAGTAGAGCTGGGCACCGTCGGCCGCGGCGGTCACGGGCTTGCCGGCCTTGTCGGTGACCTTGACACCGCTGGCGGCGTCGGCGGGCGGGGTCACCGAGACCTGACCCGCGTTGGTGTGGACGGTGATCGGGCCGAGCCGCTCACCGGACCGGCCGGAGACCGCGGCCGGGTCCAGGGCGAGGGACGCCTTGGGCTCGGCCTGGTCGGCGGCGTTCTGCTCCAGCCAGTCGGCGAGCTTCTCGGCCTGGCTGTCGGTCGCGTCGACATCGGCGTCGTCCGAGTAGCGCCAGATCGCGACCTGGGTGCCCGCGGCCGCGGTCTTCTCGGTGAGCGGTCCGGTACCGGCCTGCTCCGCGAGCGCCGCGAGGTCGTCGACCTGCGGGTAGGAGTGCTCCAGGATCCAGCGGATCTTGCCCGCGTTCTTGTTGCTGCCGAGCGAGGTCTGGTTCCAGGGCGTCTCCAGGTACTTCGCCTGGTCCTGGGTGGGGTTGTGGATGTCGATGCAGTACGTCTTGAGCTTGCCGCCGCCGTCGACGGTCATCTCGAAGAGCCCGGCGGGCACCGGCTGGTTCCTGCCGTTCCCGTGGATCACTGCACGGTCGTAGGTCTTCAACCCGTCCAGGACCGCGGCCGCGCCACCTTGATGCTGCGGCGCCTCATCGGCGACCGCGCTGCCGGCGCCGACAAGGGTGCCTGCCATGACCAGACCGGATGCCACCACCGACGCGGCCAGCCGGGCCATGCCCCGCCGCCGTGGAGTACGGGTCGTCTCCATGGACGACAAAACGGTCGCTGAAGAAGCAGAAAACACAGAATTCCCCTCCGGGCGAGGCCCTCCGCGCCTGATGCGCGTGTGGGGATTGCCTCGCCAGTCGACTCAAGTGCCCCGTGAGTACGGGGGAATCCTAAGGAGGAAGAGATGAAGAATCCCCCATCCTACCGTCGTACAACCATTCCGAATCGGAATCGTTATCGCCGGTATCGCACGCGGACCCTTCGACGCTCCCCCGATCCGACTGATCGTCAAATCCCTTCCCCCGCACCCCGGTCCGGTCCGGTCCGGTCAGGAAACCGACGCAAGCTCCTGACCCCGTTTCTGACGCACCGCCGGACGCCGCGCCCGCTGTCGACCGGCCCGTTCCGACTGTTCAGGCTTTTCCGACCGCTCGGGCTGCTCGCTCCGCTCACCTCCTCCCTCCCGCTCGTCCCCCTCGTCCCGTGACGCTTCGCGCGCACGACCAGGCCGCGCCTCGTTCATCTCTCGTGCTTCACGTGCCTCCCGCGCCGGGCCGCCCGACCAGTCCGGCTCGTCCGAGCGCCCCGGCCCGTCGCCCCGGTCCACCGCCGCGTCCGCACTCCCCCGGCGTGCCCCCTGCCCCGGCTCGCTCCTCATCACCCGCCGGAACGCGGCCGTCCCCCGTGTCAGATCGTGTCCCACGGCAAGCGCCTCGATGTCCACGAACGTCCGGCGCCGGTCATCCCGTTCCTCCTCGCGCACCTTCAACCTGCCGTGCACGACGAGCGGTTCCCCGACCGCGACGGAAGCGGACAGATTCGACGCCAGGGTCCGCCAGGCCCACACGGTGTAGAAACTGGTGTGCCCGTCGGTCCAGAGCTGTTTCCCGCGATCCCAACGGCGCGGCGTCACCGCGAACCGGAATCGCGCCATTCCGCCGGTCGCGGTCTCCCGGAACTCCACGCCCGTCGCCGCGTTTCCCACCAGTGTCACCAAGGTGTCATTCATGACTCCGCCTCCCCTTCGGCCTTCGGCTCCGGCGACCGCACCCGCGCGGTCACCTGTCCCAGGTTGAAGGGAAGGCGGAAATGCCGCTGATGCCTGTGGACTACCGGACGGTTGTGGAAAACTCCGTCACCGTCACGTACCGCTCCCGCACCTCGCGGTACCGCACGAGTTCCGCGGCCACCGGATCGAGTACCCGCGCCCGCCCGCAGGCCGCCGCCGCCTCGCGCAGCTGCCGCTCGGCCTCCTGCCCGTACCGTCGCGCGGGCCCCCGGGCCGCGACCGCGCACGACCACTCCACCAGCGGGCCTCCGACGATCCCGGCCAGCATCACCAGGGCGGGCGTGAGGAACCCGGGTGCGAGCACCCCGACGATCTGGCCGACCAGCCAGAGCCCGCCGAAGATCTGCAGCAACGTCATCGACGCCTGTGCCAGCACGGCGGCGGGCCACCACCTGGGCCGCGGCGGCCTCCCGCCCACGCGGCCGCTGTGCGCCACACCTGAGGCCCCGGCCACCCCGGTCGCCACGACCGCCGCACCGCCGTCGCCGCCCACGTCCCCGGCACCGCCCGCCGGCCGCCCGCGCCCGTCCACGGCGCCGGTCCTCTCCGCCAGCTCGTCGAGCGCCTCCGGCAGCCCTTCGGCACCGTTCACCGCGGCCTCGCGGACCGCCTGGGCCCAGGGACCGGGCAGTCCGTCGGCGGCCCCGTCCGCCACCGTCCGCACCGCCTGTTCGACGCGCTGCCGGGCGGTGAGCTGTACCTCGGGGGGCGCGGGCCGCGCCGGGCACTCCAGGTTCCCCGGCCGCCGGGTGGTCTCGTACCAGCGCCAGAGCCGCAACCACGGCGTGCCGCACGCCCGTCCGGCGTTCCTGCGCCATTCGCGCTCGGCCGCCTGACCCGCCGCCCCCGCTCCGACGGCTTCCGCGAGCCGGTCGGCGAACTCCTCGCGGGCACGCTCGCCCAGACCGGGGCGCCCCTCGGCGACGTACACCGGGCGCAGCCTGGCCGCGGCGGCGTCCACGTCCGCGGAGAGCCTGCGTGCGGCGGCCGTGCGCTCCTGCACGAACCGGCCGAGCACCTCGCGCAGTTCGCCCACGCCCTCGCCGGTGAGCGCGGACAGGGACATGACGGTGGCGCCCGGTTCGCCGTGTTCGCCGAGCGCCATGCCGTCCTCGTCGAGCAACCGGCGCAGATCGTCGAGCACCTGGTCGGCGGCGTCGCCGGGCAGCCGGTCGATCTGGTTGAGGACGACGAAGGTGATCTCGGCGTGCCCGGCGAGCGGCCGCAGGTAGCGCTCGTGCAGGGCCGCGTCCGCGTACTTCTCCGGGTCGACGACCCAGATCACCGCATCGACCAGCGCGAGCACCCGGTCGACCTGATCACGATGCCCGGTGGCTGCCGAGTCGTGGTCGGGCAGATCGACGAGGACGAGCCCCTGGAGCGCCTCGTCGGCGTCCGGACCGCCCTGCAGCGGCCTGCGCCGGAGCCGTCCGGGGATGGCGAGCCGGTCCAGCAGTCCGGCGGCCCCGTCGGTCCAGGAGCAGGCGATGGGGGCCGCGGTGGTCGGCCTGCGCAGCCCGGTGTCGGAGATCTGGACGCCCGCGAGCGAGTTGAAGAGCGTCGACTTGCCGCTGCCGGTCGCTCCGGCGATGGCGACGACGGTGTGCCGGGAGGAGAGCCGCCGACGGGCCGCCGCTTCGTCGAGCACGCGCCCCGCTTCGGCGAGGGTGGCCCGGTCGAGCCTGGCCCTGGACAGTCCGACGAGTTCACGCAGCGCGTCGAGCCGCGGCCCGAGCGGACCGCCGGAGGGTACGTACGCCTCGACCTGCGGCGGACGCACGTCGTCGTCCGGGGCGGCGCCGGGCTCGGAGTCGGCAGCCCTGACGGCCGCGCGCCGGGCGATGAGCCCGTCGTTCCAGTCGCCGCGCGCCTGAGGCGCCCGGCCCCGGGCGGGGCGGTCCTGGTCGCGGTCCTCGTGAGAAGCGGGACTCTCGCCCCGGCCGGGCCCCTCGTCAATGACGGCAGTCATCGCTGCCACCTCTCCTTCTGCAGTACGGACAGGGCGGCGATCAGTTCGGCCTGCGGCTCCGGCGCCACGTCGAGTGCGTCCAGCGGCGCGAGCCGCCGGTCGCGCTCGCCGTCCAACACCCGGTCGAGGCAGTCGGTGAGCAGGGAGCCGCCCTTGTCGCGCAGCCGCAGCGCTCCCTGGGCACCGATCCGCTCGGCAAGCTGTTCGCCGGCGCCGCGGGTGCGCCGGCCGCCGAGCAGCGCGGCGGCCAGCAGCGCCGTCACGGTCTCGATGTCCGGCGCGACATTGCGTTCGAGTCGGCGCACCTCTTCCTCGGCGAGTTCCTCCAGCACCCGCCACCAGCGTCGTACGGCCATGGCGATCCGGCCCCGGATGTCCTCGGCGGGCCCCCACCCCCCGGCCTCCCGGCCGACGTCCTCGAAGCCGAAGACCCCGGCCGCGGGCTCGCGCCGCCAGATCGTGCGGATCTGTTCGTCGGCGGCTGCCACGGCGCACTGCAGAAGCGCGGCGAGACTCTCCACCAGCGCTTCGAGGAGTTCCTCGGAGGTGCTGTACAGCGGGTATCCACGCCATCGGGTGCGGGCGTCCCCGGCGAGCACACCGCCGCTCGCCAGGCGCCGCCGGACCCGGGCGCCCTCCGTGCGGTACGCGTCCTCGACCACACCGGTCAGCCGCACGGCGGCCGCGTGCTGCGCCGCGACGGCCCCGGCCAGCGCGGGCATCCGCACATCCAGCGAGGCGATGACACCGGCCGCCGTGCGTCCGACCGCCTGCTGGCGCGCCGCCGGGTCCTGGGCGCGGTGGGTGAGCCAGGCCCGCAACGGGGCGACCGCGGTGGTGGGAAGCAGCCCGCTCCCGCCGCCGGCCGATTCGGGCAGTTCGGGAATGGTGAAGCGTGGCACCTCACCGAGGCCCGCCTTGGTGAGCAGTGCGCCGTACTGCCGCGAGACCTCGCCGATCACCTGGTGCGGCACCCGGTCGAGGACGGTGACGAGCGAGGCGTCGTACTCCTTGGCGGTACGCAGCAGATGCCACGGCACCGCGTCCGCGTACCGGGAGGCCGTGGTCACCATGACCCACACGTCGGCGGCGGAGATCAGCTCGGCGGCCAGCATCCGGTTGCGCACCACGAGCGAGTCGATGTCGGGCGCGTCGAGCAGCGCGAGCCCGCGCGGCAACCCGCCGGCCGTCTCGACGCGCAGCACGGTTCCGTCCTCGTCCTCGCTCCCGTCGAATCCGTCGAGGGCGTCCAGCTCGTCGCACCGGCCCCGGTCCCCCGGCTCCTCCGGCGGCAGCCAGACCCTGGTGAGCTGCGGCAGCACGCGACCCCCGGCGAACCAGTGGTGATCGTCCGGATGGCAGACGAGCACGGGTGTCCGCGTGGTCGGCCGCAGCACCCCGGCCTCGCTGACCGGCCGTCCCACCAGCGAATTGAGGAGCGTCGACTTCCCGGCCCCGGTGGAGCCGCCGATGACCGCGAGCAGGGGCGCTTCAGGATCCCTGAGCCGGGGAAGCAGATAGTCGTCGAGCTGGGCGAGCAGCTCGCTGCGGGTCAGGCGGGCGCGTGGCGCTCCCGGCAGCGGAAGTGGAAGACGCACGGCAGCGACACGGTCGCGCAGGGCGGAAAGTGCGTCGATGAGCTGAGGCCGTACGTCCAAGGTCACCACATGCGAAGAATGCCCAATTTTGAAGCCATTTTGAAGCGTATAGCCGCCTCTGCGCGCCGGTTCTCCCCCTGGGACGGAGTCCGGACAGAGGGGACGAGTGGGGCGCAGGCATAACGAGTGCACAACACCCGGGGCGCGAGGCGTCAAAAGCGATGCGCGAATCCCACCTACCTGCGATTATCGGTTCGCTTCACCGAACCTCCACATCGTGCCACGCAGGTGAAGCAACCGGGTCGAGGCGATCGGAGCCCTATCCTTGTCCCGGCAGGTCACCGACCGGCCAGGCCTCAGGGCTCCAGGCCGCCGAGGCCACCATCCGGCCCCCGTAGCTCAGTGGATAGAGCAGGCGCCTTCTAAGCGCTTGGCCGCAGGTTCGAGTCCTGCCGGGGGCGCACAGCCCGTACGCCATCAGGCCCTCCCCCCGGGAGGGTCTTTTTCTACAGGTGACCGCACCGTAGCGAGGACGGCGTAGCGAACGCATAAGCGCCGACCCGCGCGGTCCGGGACTGCGGAGGATTATGGCCCTGAGTCGAGAACCGGTCCTCGCGCCAAGGACATGCCTCCGGCAGGGGCACTCGGGCTCCGGGATGGACAGGGCGCCGTTCCGGGAGTGCCGGACGAATCGTGGCGAGCGTCGTAGGAGCCGGGGTGAGTGGTGGGTCGACGTGGGCCGGGTCTGCAGACGGGAGTACTTCCGTCGACGGACGTCATCCGCTTGCTTCGAGGTCCGAACGCATCGCGTCCCGGAGCGCCTTGATAACGGTGATCAGTACGTGGTAGGTCTCTTTGAGGTCATCGCCAGTGGCGCCCTCTCGGATCTGGTTCCGTACATCCCGCAGTCGCCTGAGGGAGGCGTCCGAGTGCTCGGCGACGACCGCGGAGGCGGTGATGGACATCTGGTAGCGCAGCTCATAGGCCCCGCCCTCGCGGAATGCTTCTCCGGCCTGCAGGGCACGATCCTGTGCGGCGAGGGATGATGACGCGATGTCCTTCAACTGATTCCTTGTCCGCATCAGTGCGGCCAAGTATTCGCCGTAGAGCTGACGTTTTATGTCCCGCTGCCGTGCCGTCTGGTCACGCTGCCAACGGAGACGATCGACGATCAAGGTCGAGCCGACGCCCACGAGCGCGCCAAGTGCCGTGCCGAGCAAGGTCCCCCAGTCCATGTCCCAAGCCTAGATCCCCGAAGCTCACGCGCACCACCACGCCGGCGAGAGCATCACCATCGAGAACCGGACCTGGCCGCTGGTACGCATGACCATCCGCTTGACGTTGGCCGGCCCCAGCTTCTGGTTCCGCTCGGCGAAGGGCCGCAACTGCCGCTCGTAGCGGGTGAGTCGAAGTAGAAGTCCGGGGCGCTCGCCATGCCTTCAAGCAGGCCGGGCACCTCCCAGCCCTCTCCCGCGCAGGCGTTCGCCAGCAGGCGCGGCTGCTCGGCGCAGTCACGGTGGTCGTAGGTCGACGGCTCGGAGGGTGCCCTTTCCACCACACGGGGCATCGCCGGGCGGGACACGGAGCCGCACCGCGGCCATTCGTCCGGTGTCGGAGGGGCGGGCGCATGACTCCTCGGAGTCAGTGCTTGAGGCTCGACATCAGGTCGCGCATGTCACTGATCATGGCCGACTGGTACGGGGAGAGGTCCGTGTTCTCCGGCCCGTCGCCGACCGTTGCCTCGCCTTCGCTGTCGCCCAGGTACTGCGTGAAGGAGGAGAGGCTCAGTGAGAAGACAGCTCCGCCCTCCAGCACCCGCAGCTCCGCGTTTCCGTCGCTCCCGGTCAGCAGATACGCCTTGTCACCGAGGTCCGGAACCGTCTCCAGCTTCGCTTCGGGATCGAATCCGAGATCGGTCACCTGCCGCCGCGCCTCGAATTCCGGGGCGGGGTCGGTCCTCTTGTGCAGTTCCACCCTGATTCCCACGGTGTGGTGGAGGGACCAGCCCTTCCCGGCCCGCTCCCCCGGGGCCCGGGAACGGAGAGGAATGAAGCACTGGGTCTGGTCGAGCACGGCATGGTGCAACATCGCCGAGTCGGCGACGGTGGTGCGCTCCCTCGGTGCGATCGCCGCGCCGATCGACTTCAGCCGCAGGGACGGGCAGGGGTTCCGGTCCATCCGGTATCCGTGCGTGTCGGGCCCTCGATCGTTCGGGCCGTGCAGGAAGAGCGCCGCCCCCCAGAGGGCCGACGCCGTCACCGCGCCGCCCAGCGCCCACAGCCACGGTCTTCGCCTCCGGCGCCCCCCGGCCTGTTCCCGGTCGAATCCGCCCATCACCTCGCGGGTTTCGACCGGATCGAACTCCCCCGCCATCTCCGGCTCAGAAATCACCGTGTCCCCCTCGGCCGTGTCCTTTGCCTCCGGCGCCATGATCGCAGGGCCGAAGCCGCCGCAACCACGGAACGGGACAGGGCGGAGCCCGCACACGGTGTGCCCACGGGGCACGGCACTGCGCCCGGGGAGGGGCAGGCCGGCCCCGGGGGCCCGGCAGGGGGCGGGCACCGCGGCCGGTCCGGCGACGCTCTCTCCGGCGTCGGCATGCACGGGCCCGACCGGCTCGCCGGGCCGGCCCCTTCCCCGGACGCCTCGCGGTGCGCGGCGGTCCGACGACGGGGCCCCGGGCCGGTCAGCGGTTGAAGGAGGAGCCCAGCTTCGCGGCCTTCGCCACCGTGCCCAGCGCACCGTGACCGAAGGTGAACGAGCCCTTGGTCGTCACACCGGAGGCGGTGGCCGGGAAGACCCACAGGGAGCCCGCGTCCGCGTTCTCGCCGGGGGCGCCGACGACCAGCTCGGCGCGGCCGTCGCGGTTGGTGTCGACCAGTTTGACGGCTCCGCCGAACTGGTCGTTCGCCTCCGCCACGCCGGGGACGCCCGGCGTGTCCTGGTTGAAGCCCACGGTGCCCTTCCCGGTGGGACCGGACGCGGTGCCGGGCAGGACCAGGACGGAGCCGGCGTTCTTCGTCCTGCCCAGGTCCTCGTAGGGGACGCCGACGGCGATGTCGCCGTAGCCGTCGCCGTTCACGTCGCCGATCGACAGTGACGCGCCGAACCCGTCGTGGACTTCGGCGGCACCGGGGACTCCGGCGGTGTCCTGGTTGAAGACCTTGGCCCGGTCGCCCCGCGGGCCGGTGGCGCTGCCCGGTACGTAGGTGATCATGCCGCCCAGGGCGAGCGGATAGTCCAGGTCGCTGTCGTAGCCCTCGATCGTGCGGCCCACGACGAGGTCCGCGTACTTGTCACCGTTGATCTGTCCGGCCGCTATGGTCTCGCCGCCCTGGAGGCGGAAACCGTTCGGCCGGTTGACCACGGTGTACTTCTCGGCGAGGCCCTTGGCTCCGCCGTTGCGGATGAGGATGCGCCGGGCGTCGAACTCGTCGCCGTCGTGGACGACGGCGGCCAGGTCGTCGCGGCCGTCGCCGTTGAAGTCGCCGGCGGCGAGGTCGAGATGACGCAGATCGTCCATGTCCCGGATCACCCGGGCGGGGGCCGCGGCGCTGCCGTCGCGCTTGAACGGGCCGGACAGGACGTGGAGGTCGCCCATGCCGAGGGTGACGACATCCATGGCTCCGTCGCCGTCGAAGTCGCCGACCGCGGTCTTGGTGCCGATCCCCGCGTACCGCTCGTCGCCGGTCAGCAGGGTCGCGCCGCCGGACAGCCCGTGCGGGCCGCCCCAGATCACGGTGAGCGAACCGGCGGCGTCCGCCGTGCCGACCTTCTCGGACCCGGCGCCGACCACGAGGTCGCTGTACCCGTCCCGGTCCAGGTCCGCGGAGACCATCGAGCTGCCGAACGCGTCACCGGCCTCGGCGGTGTCCGGGATTCCGGGCGAGTCCTGGGTGAAGACCTGCTTGGTGGAGGTCTGCAGACCGGCCTTGGAGCCGTACACCACACCCACGTACCCGGCTCCGGCCTTTCCGCCGACGGTGGCGCCGGGCGCGGTGAACGCCACGTCCGGGTAGCCGTCGCCGTTGAAGTCGTCACGTCGCGGGGCCGGGGTGGGCACGGCCCCCGCGGGGGCCGCCGAGGCCGTGACAGGGGCGGGCGTCGATGCCTGGGCGGCGGGAAGGGTGATCACGGCGGTCGCCACGGTGATGGCGAGGGCCACGGTGGTACCGAGAGCACGGTGTGCCACGTGGACTCCTTCGTTCGTTCGGAGTTGGGGGGTGTGCGGCGCACGGGGCACCGGGCACTGTGCAGACTCAGACCGGCGCGCACGGCCGAGGGTTGCGTTCACGGCACGGACCGTCACAGCTCCTCCACCTCCAGGGAGTTGACGCGCGCCCCGGTACCGGACCGCCGAGGAGTCCGGTCGAAGCCCGCGGTCGTGCGAGGAAGGAGGCGCGCCACGGCCGGCACCGCGCGTGATCTCCTGCCGCGACGGTTCCGGTGGGTGCGTACTGATCCGATCGTCCGCAACCCCCGCGCCGCCGGGTGCCCCCGTGCCATAGTCGGTTCCATGGATGCCGACGAGGAACGGCCCGCCGGGCCTCTTCTGGACCGCTTCATCGCCGATGCCGGTCGCGTCGTGCCCCTGGAGGCGGTCTGGGCGCACGGATCCCTGGCACTGGGGGACTATCAGCACGGACGCAGCGACCTCGACCTCGTGGCCCTCGTGGCGTCGGCGGTCGGCGACTCCCAGAGGCGGCAACTCGAGGTCCTGCACCGCACCTTGATCGCGGATGTGCCGGGGGCCTCGCTGCTGCACTGCTCCTACATGGTGCGCTCGACGCTCCCGGAAGTGGGACGCGACCATGTGACCTGGGCGCAGGAGCGGTTGTTCGAACGGCCGGTCACCGCGATCGGCCGACGGGAGCTGAGCACGGGCGGGCTGTCGCTGTTCGGACCGGGGCCCGCCGGGCTCGTCCCGGAGGTCTCCGACCAGGAACTGGCGCAGTTCGTCCGGAGTGATCTCGAGGACTACTGGTATCCGGCGAGCGCCAAGCCGTCCCTCTGGCTCCGCGACGTCTGGGTGGACCTCGGACTGCTGACCCTCGCGCGGGCGTCGGTGACCCTGCGGGACGGGCGGCTCATCACCAAGGGGGAGGCGCTGGAAGTGCTGGCCGAGTCGGGTGCGCCCGCAGAGGTCGTCGCCGACATCCACCGCCGCCGCTACGGAGCCGACCCGCGCCCCGCCTCCCCGAAGTGGCGCGTCCGACGGGGGCACCTCGCGCGTTCCTTCGTCCGGGCGGGCATCGAGCGGACGCTGTCGGGGTGACCGGGGCCCTGACGATCGGCATCCGACGGAAGGCATGAATCGATTCATATTTCACCCGCATTCACGCCACTCCCCACCCTCGACCGCGAGAAGTTCTCGTCACCGACCCATTGACTGCATGCGCCGCCCCCCTCTAGCTTCCGAGCTGTCTTATTGAAACCTTTCATGGCGTGGGGACCACCGCGTCCCGCCGACGCATCCCGCCGCTGAGGAGCACCCATGAACCAGCCCGCCACGGGACCGTCCCCGGCCACGGACCGGGCCGCCCCGGTCCTGGCTCTGAGCGACGTGAGCAAGTCCTTCGGTGCCGTACGTGCCCTTCAGGACGTGTCCCTGTCCCTGTGCCCCGGCGAGGTCCACGCGCTCGCCGGAGAGAACGGCGCGGGCAAGTCCACCCTGATCAAGACGCTCGCCGGGGTGCATCGCCCGGACGGCGGGCAGGTGTTGCTCGACGGCCGGCCCGTCGTCCTCCACGGGCCCGCCGACGCCCGCGCCGCCGGGATCGCCGTCATCCACCAGGAGCCGACGCTCTTTCCCGACCTGTCGATCGCGGAGAACATCTTCATGGGCCGCCAGCCCCGGCGCGGACTCGGCCGGATCGACCGCCGCGCCGTGCGCGAGGCCACCGAGGGGCTGATGCGCCGGCTCGGTGTCGATCTGTCGCCCGACCGGCCGGCCCGCGGGCTCTCCATCGCCGACCAGCAGATCGTCGAGATCGCCAAGGCGCTCTCCTTCGACGCCCGGGTCCTGATCATGGACGAGCCGACGGCCGCGCTCACCGGCGCCGAGACGGCCCGGCTCTTCTCCGTCGTGCGGACACTGCGCGACGAGGGCGCGGCCGTGCTCTTCGTCTCGCACCGGCTCGACGAGATCTTCGAGCTGTGCGAGCGGGTCACGACGCTGCGCGACGGCCGTCCGATCTCCTCCGAACCGCTGGCCGGACTCACCGAGGACGATCTGGTGCGACGGATGGTCGGACGCGATCTGGAGGACCTCTATCCGAAGCAGGACGCGGCGGTCGGCGACGTCGCCCTGTCCGTCGGCCGGCTGACCCGCGAAGGTGTCTTCCGCGATGTGTCGTTCGAGGTCCGGCGCGGCGAGATCGTCGCGCTCGCCGGGCTCGTCGGCGCCGGAAGGACCGAGGTCGCCCAGGCGGTCTTCGGCGTCGACCGGGCGGACGCCGGGGAGGTGCGCGTGGCCGGCACCGTGCTGCGGCCGGGGTCACCGACCGCCGCGATGGCCGCCGGGCTGGCGCTCGTGCCCGAGGACCGTCGTCAGCGCGGGCTGGTCATGGACCTCTCCATCGAACGCAACATCGGGCTCACCGGCCTCGGCGAGGTCCGCAGGGGCGGCCTCGTCCGTCGTGCCCTGGAACACGAGAGGGCCGCCGACTGGGCCGTACGACTCCGGTTGAAGTACGACCGGCTGGCCGACGCGGTCGGCGTGCTGTCCGGCGGCAACCAGCAGAAGGTCGTGCTCGCCAAGTGGCTCGCGACCGAACCGTCCGTCCTCATCGTCGACGAGCCGACCCGTGGCATCGACGTCGGCACCAAGGCCGAAGTGCACCGGCTGCTCTCCTCGTTGGCCGCCGACGGGCTCGCGGTGCTGATGATCTCCTCCGATCTGCCCGAGGTGATCGGGATGGCCGACCGGGTACTCGTCATGCGCGAGGGCCGGCTCGTGGCCGAACTCCCGCGCGGGGGCGCCACCGAGGAGACGGTCATGGCAGCGGCGACCGGTCTGGGCGAGAGGACGGCGGCATGACCACCACCGTCGGATCCCCGCCGGACACCCGCGCCGAGGCCCCGGCCCGCAGCGCCGCCTCGCTCGTGGACGCGGTCTTCCGGGCCCGCGAGTTCTCCCTCGCCGGGGCGCTGGTCCTGCTGGTCCTGGGCACGTACTTCGCCAACCCGCGCTTCCTGTCCGACCAGGGCATCAAGGATCTGTTGCTCAACGCCTCGATCCTGGTACTGCTCGCGGTCGGTCAGTCGGCCGTCGTCATCACCCGCAACATCGATCTGTCGGTCGGCTCCGTCGTCGGCCTCTCCGCCTTCACCTGCGGGAAGTTCGTCGCCGGGACGGACCGCGGCGTGCTCACCGTGATGCTGCTCGGCGTCGCCGTCGGCGTGGTCTGCGGACTCGTCTCCGGCGCTCTGGTCAGCTTCGGCAGGGTCCCTGCGCTCGTCGTGACGCTGGGCATGCTCTACATCGTCCAGGGCGTCGACTACTGGTGGGCGCAGGGCGACCAGATCGGCGCGGGCGACGTGCCGGACCGGATCCTGCGGCTCGGCAGCGGCAGCGTCCTCGGCGTGCCGTATCTGCCGCTGATCGCCCTGGTGCTGCTCGCCGCGACCGCGTACTTCCTGCGCGGCTACCGCTCGGGCCGGGAGCTGTACGCGATCGGTTCGAACCCGGAGGCCGCCCTGCTCGCCGGGGTGCCGATCCGCCGTCGGATCCTGGCCGCGTACGCCTTCTCCGGGTCCGTCGCGGGCTTCGCCGGGGCCCTGTGGCTGGCCCGTTTCGGCACGGTCGTCGCGGACAACGCGCACGGCTGGGAACTGACCGTCGTCAGTGCCGTCGTCGTCGGCGGCGTCGCCATCACCGGCGGCACGGGAACCGTCTGGGGCGCGGCGCTGGGCGCCCTGCTGCTCACCACCATCGGCAGCGTCCTGATCGTCCTGAAGGTCGACGCCTTCTGGCAGGGCGCCATCACCGGTGCACTGCTCCTGCTGGCCATCAGCGTCGACCGGATCGTCAACCTGCGGATGACCGCCGCCCTGAGGAAGAGGAGCGCCCGCCATGGGAACGGCGCCTGAGACGCGAGAGGCGGTGCCCGCCGGGCCGGGGGCCGCGGGGACGCCGAGGACCGGGGGCGGACCGTTGCGGAGTGCCGCCCTGCGCTGGGACACCGCGGTCGGGGTGCTCCTGGTGGTGGTCTTCGTCATCGGACTCGGCTCCACGGACGGCTTCGACTCAGCCGGGAATCTGGCCTTCGCCTTCAACGACATCGTCGAAGTCGCCGTCATCGCCCTGCCGATGACACTGCTCGTCGTCGCCGGTCAGGTCGATCTGTCCGTCGCCTCGATGCTGGGCCTGGGCAGCGCGCTCACCGGCGCGCTGTGGAACGCGGGCTGGGCGTTCGAGGCGATCGTGCCGGTCGTGCTGCTGGCGGGCGTGGCGGGAGGGCTGCTCAACGGCTGGCTGGTCACCCGGGTCGGGCTGCCTTCGCTGGCCGTCACCATCGGCACCCTGGCCCTCTACCGCGGTCTGGCGTCGGTGGCGCTCGGCAGCGACGCGGTGACGGACTTCCCGCAGAAGTACGCGGACTGGGCCGTCGACACCACCACGGTGCCGGGCACCTTCCTGACGTACCCCGTCGTGCTGTTCATCGTCCTCTCGGTCATCACGGCGATCGTGCTGCACGCCACGGCGCTGGGCCGTTCGCTGTTCGCGATCGGCGCCCAGGAGGAGGCGGCATACTTCGCGGGCATCAGGGTCAAGCGGATCAAGCTGCTGCTGTTCGTCGTGGCCGGGCTGTTCGCCTCGTTCGCCGGTGTCGTCTTCACCCTTCGGTACGGCAGTGCCCGCGCCGACAACGGCCTCGGATTCGAAATGCTCGTCATCGCTTCCGTGCTGCTCGGAGGCATCGACTTCGACGGCGGAAGGGGAACGCTCTTCGGCGCGGTCGCCGGGGTGCTGCTGATCGGGATCCTGAAGAACCTGCTGACACTCAATGACGTGGCCAACGAGGTGCAGGTGATCGTGACCGGTCTGCTGCTCGTGGCGTCCGTCCTCACGCCCCGGGTGATCTCCTCCGTCGTCGAACGGCGGCACCGGCGCGCCGCGAACGCGCGGTCCTGACACCCTCGTTCCTCTCCCCGCACCGCTCCGAAAGCCCCCGTACCTCGTCGAAAGGCATATCGCCGCCATGATGCTCCGCAATGCCGCCGGGCGCCGCGCCGTCGCGACCGCCGCCACCGCCGTCTCGCTCGCTCTCGCCCTCTGCGCCTGTTCCGGAACGACGAAGGACAGCGCGGGCAAGGACTCCGCACGGGCCGGGACCACGGCAAAGGCGGACCCGGACGCGCCGCTGAAGAAGGGCCTGAAGCTCGCCTTCCTGCCCAAGCAGATCAACAACCCGTACGAGAAGATCGTCGACGACGCGGGCATCGCGGCTGCCGGGGAGTACGGCGGGACGGGCAAGGAGGTCGGCCCGTCCGACGCCAGTGCCTCCTCGCAGGTCAGTTACATCAACACACTGATCCAGCAGCGCCAGGACGCGATCCTGGTCGCGGCCAACGACCCGAACGCGGTGTGCGGCCCGCTGAAGCAGGCCATGCGGAAGGGCATCAAGGTCGTCGCGTACGACTCCGACACGGCGAAGGACTGCCGCCAGCTCTTCATCAACCAGGCGAGTTCGGAGGAGATCGGCCGCAGTCTGGTCCGGCACCTCGGTGCACAGATCGGCTACAGGGGAAAGGTCGCGATCCTCTCGGCCACGCAGAACGCCACGAACCAGAACACCTGGATCGAGTTCATGAAGGACGAGCTGAAGCTGCCCAGGTACAAGGACATGCGGCTGGTGAAGGTGGCGTACGGGGACGACGCGGACCAGAAGTCGTTCCAGCAGACGCAGGGCCTGATGCAGGCGTACCCGGACCTCAAGGGCATCATCTCGCCGACCACCGTCGGCATCGCGGCCGCCGCCCGCTACCTGAGCGATTCCTCGTACAAGGGCGAGGTCGTGCTGAACGGGCTGGGCACGCCGAACCAGATGCGCAAGTACGTCAAGGACGGCACCGTCGAGCAGTTCTCGCTGTGGAACCCGCAGGAGCTGGGCTATCTCGGTTCGTACGCCGCCGCCGCGCTGGCGTCGGGGCAGATCAGCGGCGCGGAGGGCGAGAAGTTCAAGGCCGGAAGGCTCGGTGAGTACACGATCGGCAAGGACGGCGAGGTCATCCTCGGCGAGCCGACCGTCTTCGACCGGAAGAACATCGACACGTTCGACTTCTGAGCGGACGGAGGGGCCCGCACGATGCAGCGCGTCTGCTTTCTGCTCCACGTACGCAAGGACCGCGTCGACGAGTACCGCGAGCGCCACGCCGCGGTCTGGCCGGAGATGCTCACCGCGCTCTCCTCGGCCGGATGGCACAACTACTCACTGTTCCTGCGGGAGGACGGGCTGCTCGTCGGCTATCTGGAGACGGCGGACTTCGACGCGGCACGCGAGGCGATGGCCGCGACGGACGTCAACGAGCGGTGGCAGCGGGACATGGCGGAGTTCTTCGAGCAGCCGGAGGCGGCGGACGAGGCGATGGTCCCGCTGACCGAGGTCTTCCACCTCGCCTGACGCACGGCGGGCCGGTCCCTTCACGGGAAGGAACCGGCCCGCCGTCCTCTGCGAGGCCCCCGTCCTACGCGGCGGCCACGGCCAGCAGCGCGAACGCGGCGAGGGACAGGGCCGTCCGGATCCGGTGGAGGCTGTTCCAGCGGGACTCGAACGCCGCGCGGGCCGCGCCGTCGTCACCGCCCTCGGACTCCGCGAGCCGTTGGTTCAGCGGGATGTTCCCGGCGATCGTGATCAGGTGGCTGCCGACCGCGCAGGCCAGCGCCGCCATGGCGAGCAGTCGGCCGGTGCCGCCGTCCCCACCGACGACCGCGGCGGCCGGGAAGGCGATCACGCCGAGGAAGAGGACCAGGAAGGCCGGTCCGGGCACCTTCTCGTTGAAGCGGCGCATCGCGGCCGTGAACCGCTCGTCGGGCAGTACCGCGATGCCGGGCATGATCGCGATCAGGAACGTCAGCAGGAATCCCGCGTAGAGGCCGGTCGTGATCACGGCGAGCGCCAGAAACAGGGAGGACATGGTGCACATCATGGCGTCGGCGGGCGGGCCGCACGGCCGACTTTCGCAGGTTTGTGCGACCAGTGCCGTTCCGGTGGACCGTTCCCCGGCCCGCGAGGCCGTCCAGCGGGCCGGCACCTGCCGCCGGCTCCCCCGGTCAGTCCATCTCGCCCTCCCGCGCGCCATCGGACCCGTCACCGTCCCGGCCGCGCTTCAGCCGGTCCGCCTGTCCGATCGCGGTCGCCAGCTTCCGTACCGAATCGTCCTCGGTCGCGGATGCCAGCTCGTCCGCCCGCGTGGCGAGCTCTCCGAGGCCGGGCGCGCCCGGCAGCCCGCCGCCACGCAGGGCGTCGGAGAAGTAGGCGGCGACCGCGGTCACTTGGAGCCGCTTGCCGCCGCCGTCCCACAGCGGCCCGTCGATCGCGTCCGTCGTGACCGAACCCGTCCGCTCGTGCGGTGCCCGGGTTTCGGGGTCCAGCCAGCGCACGGTCGCGGTGGCCACATGCCCGTCGGCGCCGTCCCTGAGACGCACGGCGTAGAGCGCCGTCACCGTGTGGCCGGGGCCGACCTCTCCGCCGTCGACGCGGTCGTTGCGGAAGTCCTCGTCGGCGACCTTCCGGTTCTCGTAGCCGATCAGCTTGAACCGCTGGACGGTCCCGGGGTCGAAGGCGACCTGGGCCTTGGCGTCGCGCGCCGTCAGCCGGAGATGTGCGGGCAGCTGGTCGACGAAGACCTTCCGGGCCTGGGTCTCGTCGGCGATGTACGTGGTGTGGCCGTCGCCCTTGTCGGTCAGCTGTTCCATCAGCGCGTCGCCGTAGTCGCTGCCCACACCGACGCCGAAGAGGGTGATGCCGTACTCGCGGCGGGCGGTGCCGATGCGTTCGAGGATGGCCTCGGCATCGGTCGCACCGGTGTTGGCGAGGGCGTCGGAGAGGAGGACGACCCGGTTGTTGGCACCCTTGACGCGCCCGTGGACCGCCTCGTCGTACCCACGGCGCACGCCCGCTTCCAGGTTGGTGGAGTCGGTGGGTTCCATGGAGCCGACCCGGTCGCGGATCGTGCCGCGGTGGTCCCGCAGCCGGGTCATCGGCAGCAGTGTCCTCGCCTTGTCGCTGAAGGTGACCAGGGAGACCGAGTCGTCGTCACGGAGTTCGTCGGTGAGGATCCCCAGGGACTTCTTCACCAGGTCGAGCCGGCCCGGTTCGGCCATCGAGCCGGAGATGTCGACGACGAAGGTGAGCGCGGCGGGCGGGCGTTCGGCACGGGCGGGGGCGGCCCGGGTGGCCAGGCCGACCCGTACCAGCGACCAGCCGTCGGCGCCGGTGCGGGCCCCGTCGAGATTCACGGTGAAGCCGTTGCCGGCCGGGCGCCGGTAGCCCTGGCGGAAGCTGTTGACGAACTCCTCGGGCCGCACGGTGCCCGGCTCCGGCAGGTTGCCGTCGGCGAGGGTGCGTCGCGCGTAGCCGTACGAGGCCGTGTCGACGTCCAGGGCGAAGGTGGACAGGTAGTCGGGGGGAGCGGACTCCCGCAGCCCGTCCCGCTTCTTCGCGCCGTCACGGTCGGCGGCGCCGCCCGACGCGGCGGGTGCCGGGGCGGGTGCGCCCCGGCGGTCGGCGGCGGCATGCTGTCTCGTCGACGTGCCCGAGCACCCGGTGAGCAGCACCCCGCCCACCAGCACCCCACCGAGTGCCCGTTGCCATGCCCGTACGTGCTTCGCCGCGTACTTCCCGGTCCGGCGTTCCATTCCCAGCCCCCAACGTCGTCGTGTCGGCACTTGTGAATGTGACGTGCGAGACGGTGCCGAGGAGCAGACGAAGACGTTGCGGATGAATCTCGATGCGGCAACGGAAGCCGGGGGAATCGGCGGAATGTCGAGCTCAGGACACGATGTCCTTGCGGCTGAACCCCCGGAAGGCGAAGGCGAACAGGATCAGGGCATACGTCACCGAGATCGCCGCCCCCTTCGCCATGCCGCCCCATTCCAGATCGGGCTGGAGCGCGTCCGCCCAGGCGAACTGCCAGTGCGCGGGCAGGAATTCGCGCCAGGAGCCGAGCGCGGTGACGGCGTCCAGCACATTGCCGACGATGGTCAGTCCGACCGCGCCGCCGACCGCGCCCAGCGGGGCGTCGGTCTTCGTCGACAGCCAGAACGCCAGCCCGGCGGTGACGAGTTGGGAGACGAAGACGAACGCGACGACGAGGGCGAGGCGCGGCACGGTGGCCGAGGTCGCGAGCGCGCCGCCGGTGGGGAGTTCGAGCGGGCCCCATCCGTACGCGGCGGCTCCCGCGGCCAGTGCGACCAGCGGCAGCAGCACCATCGCGGCCAGGCTGAAGCCGAGCGCCACGACGAGCTTGCTCCACAGCAGTCTGGCCCGTGGCACGGGCGCCGCCAGCAGATAGCGCAGCGACGACCAACTGGCCTCGGAGGCGACGGTGTCCCCGCAGAACAGGGCCACCGGTACGACGAGCAGGAACCCGGCGGACACGAACAGACAGGTCGCGGCGAAGTTCGCGGCGGACGCGGTCGCGGTGTCCATCAGCGTGATCCGGTCGCCGCCGCCGCGTGAGGACGGCGTGCCGCCGATCGCGAACGCGGCGATCAGGACGAACGGCAGCGCGGCCAGGACCCCGCCCATGACCAGGGTGCGGCGCCTGCGCATCTGGCGTACCGCCTCGACGCGCAGCGGCAGGGTGCGCCGGGCGCGGTAGCCGGGGGCCTCGGCGGCCTCGGTGAGATCGGCTGCGGCACTCATGCGGAGCCTCCGGAGATCAGGGTGAGGAACGCGTCCTCCAGGCGGCGGTGGGGGCCGACAGCGGTCAATGGCACGTCCAGCCGGACCAGTTCGGCGATCAGCTCGGACGAGGTGGCGCCGTCGAGCCGGACGAGCAGCCCGCGGCCGTCGTCCGTACGGACGGCCGAGCCGATCCCCGGCAGCGCCGCCACCTTCTCCACGAGCGGTTCGGCCACGTCCTGCGCGCTGGTGACGAGCAGCATGTCGCCGGAGCCGGTGATCTCGGCGACGGGGCCCGCCTGGACGAGCCGGCCGCGGTCCATGACCACGAGGTGGGTGCAGGACTGTTCGACCTCGGAGAGGAGGTGGCTGGAGACGATGACGGTCCGGCCTCCGGCCGCGTACCGGATCATCACGTCGCGCATCTCGCGGATCTGGGGCGGGTCGAGTCCGTTGGTCGGTTCGTCGAGGATGAGCAGGTCCGGCAGGCCGAGCATGGCCTGGGCGATGGCGAGCCGTTGTCGCATGCCCTGCGAGTACGTACGGACGGCACGGGCCAGGGCGTCGCCGAGACCGGCGATCGCCAGGGCCTCCTCGATGTGCGCGTCCTCGGCGGGGCGCCCCGTGGCCTGCCAGTACAGCTCCAGGTTGGCGCGTCCGGACAGGTGCGGCAGGAAGCCCGCGCCCTCGACGAACGAGCCGACGCGCGACAGCACGGGCGCGCCCGGCCGGATGGCCTGCCCGAAGACGCGGATCTCGCCGTCGTCGGGCGTGATGAGGCCCATCAGCATGCGCAGGGTCGTGGTCTTGCCCGCTCCGTTGGGTCCGAGGAGCCCGAGCACCTGCCCCTTCTCGACCCGGAAGGACAGTTCCTTCACGGCGAATGAGGCCTCCCCTGCTCGAACGAAGCCGAGAGCTCGGGGAAGGCCGGCGGACCTGGCGTACTTCTTCGACAGACCGGTGATCTGGAGAGGCACCTCCGCGAGCGCCGGGTCGGGTGCGGGGGTGGCGGTACGGCGGCGGGCGGTGAGCAGCAGCAGGGCGGCGATCACGACGGCGCCGGCCGGGAGCCCCCAGGTCCACCGGGGCAGGGCGGACGGTGCGGTCTTCAGGGCGGGGTCGGTGGGAACGGTCAGGGGGCCGAGCGCGGTCACCTCGTACGTCGTCGGCTCGGCCGGTGAGGCGTAGCCGAGGTCGGTGGCGGAGAAGACCAGGCGGAGCCGGTGTCCCGCGTCGAACGAGTGGTCGATGGCGGGCAGGGTCAGGGTCACGGGTCCGCCCTGGCGGTCCGCGGTGATCCGGAAGGGTGCGACCAGCTGGGAGGGCAGCACCTGCTGTCTGCCGTCCGGTGAGACGTCGTACACCTTGCCGAACAGCACGGCGTCGCCGTGCCCGGCATCGACGCGGACCCGCACGGTCGGGGAGCCGGTGACGCGCAGGGCCGTGTCCAGCGGGGCCGAGTCGAAGCGGGCGAACTGTCCGGGGAAGTCGAGCGAGAGGCCGACGCCGAGGGAGGACAGCCGGGAGAGCCCGCCGCCGATGCCGGGAACGGCGGAGACCGCGGGCGGGTTGGCCCCGGCGGGGTTACGGAACGTCTGGGTCCGATGCCCGAGGTCGAAGGTCTCCGCGCCGCCGGTCAGCCCCGGGTACGTATCGCTGGTGGCCCCGCGGGTGAGTACGGTCCCGTCGGTGGAGTCGATACCGCCGGTCCGGGTGACGCGGAATCCGGGGCCGGTGTCGGCACCCTTGTCGCCCTTCAGGTAACGGTCGAACCAACCGGCGATCCGCTGGTGCACCCGGTCGGTCTCCATCTCGCCGCTGTCGTGCCCGCCGGCGATCCAGTCGACGGCGACCGGCGCGCCGTTGCCGCTGATCGCCCTGGCCATGGCGTCGGCCTGGCCGAGCGGGAAGAGGGAGTCGCTCTGGCCCTGGACGATGAGCGCGGGCACCTCGATGCGGTCGGCGACGGCGCTCGGGGAGCGCTCGGTCAGCAGCGCACGCGCGGCGGCGTCCGGCTTTCCGTCGGCGGCGACCCGTTCGTACATCGCGCAGAGCCGCTGCTCGAACTTCTGGCAGCCGCCGCCGGTGCTGATGAAGATTCCGGCCCAGAGCTTCTTGAAGACCCCGTCGGGGAACAGCGCGTCGGCCAGATTCCAGTAGGTGATCTGCGGTGCGATGGCGTCGACGCGCTTGTCGTACCCGGCGGCGAGGAGCGAGACGGCTCCGCCGTAGGAGGCCCCGGTGACCCCGACCCGCGGGTCGCCGTCCGCGTCGAGCTCCACCTCGGGCCGGTCCGCCAGCCAGTCGATCAGCCGGGACACGTCCTCGACCTCGCGGTCGGGGGCGTTGAGCGAGATCTTTCCGCCCGACTTCCCGAACCCGCGGGCGGACCAGGTCAGCACGGCGTAGCCGGCACCGGCCAACTGCTCGGCCTGCGCCCGCACATCGTTCTTGCTGCCGCCGAACCCGTGCCCGATCAGCACGGCCGGCCGGCGTTCCGTGCCCCCGGTGGTGAAGTACGAGGTGTCGATGGACACCCCGTCCATCCGCATCATCCGGTCCTGGCGGTGCACGGCGGGCCCGCCGTCGTCGGCCGCGGCGGTCCAGATCCCCGCACCGGCCAGCACGGCGAGCGCCGCGAGTGCCGCGGCCCATCGGCCGCGTTTACGGGGCGGCGGTCGCCACCACCGGGACGTACGCGCATCAGGGGTCTCCATGGTTCCCGACCCTAAGCGGACGGCCGCCTCGTGCGGGCGGCCGCCAGGGGGAACTCTCCCGCCTCCTTGCGGCGTACGGCATCCGTCCGCCGTACTCCGTACGCGGTATGCCGCGAGGCTCGGGCGGGCGCGTTCGGGCGGCCCCGCCCGGCGCGCCCGCGCACATCGGATCGCGGTGGACCGCGTGGGCTGGCACCCTGCCGACATGAATCACGCAGAGGTACTGCTCATCGGCGGGCGCGCGGGCGTAGGCAAGTCGACGGTGGCCTGGGAGGTCTCGGCGCAACTACGGGCCGTCGAGGCGGCGCACGCGGTGGTGGAGGGCGATCTGATGGGCCAGGTCCATCCCGCGCCGGAGGGCGATCCGCACCGGGCGGAAATCACCGAACGCAACCTGACGGCGGTCTGGTCCAACTTCGCGGACCTCGGCTACCGCCGCCTGATCTACACGAACACGGTGAGCGTGCTGCCGGAGTCGGCGGCGATGTTCGAGCGTGCGATGGGTGCGGACGTGCGGATCGTCCGGGTCCTGCTCACCGCCTCCGACACCACGACGTACGGCCGGCTCGCGGGGCGCGAGATCGGTTCGGAGCTCGACCGCGAGGTGGCGAACAGCGTCCGCAAGGCCCGTCTCCTGGACGAGCGTTCACCGGCGGACACGGTCCGGCTGGCGACGGACGGCAGGAAGGTCACGGACATCGCGCGCGAGGTGGTGGCCGTGACGGGGTGGGCGAATCCGGCGGGCACGGGCGGGACGGTGCTGTCGCCGTGAAGGCACCGCCGCGCAGACCCCTGCTCGCTCCCCGCCGCCCGCTGTCCGAGCGGCATCGGGGTCTCCTCACATGGTGTTGACGATGAGTCCGATGTGGGTGAAGTAGTTCAACCCTCCGAAGAACAGGAAAGCCAGTCCGGCCAGCCCCCAGACAACCCCGACGACCGGGCTCATCCAGCCTCTGGGCCGACGCAGCACGAACGGGAACAGGAGCGCGCCGATGCCCACCAGGACGTAGAGCCCGGACATGAAGCTCGCTTCCAGCATCGGCCACTTCGCGAACTCCCCGGAGATGGGTTCCTCCGGCGGCGCGGCGAAGAGGGTGTACTTCCAGCCCGCGGCGGCGATCCCGAAACAGGCGAGCCCGAGGCCGAACACGAAGACGGAGATGGGCGAGGCGACGCGGGCCGTGCGGACGATGCGATCGGCACTGTTGAGTTCGGCGCCGCGTTTCCAGAGGTAGAAGCTCGCGGCGAGAAGGAAGACGCCGAAGGCGAGTGCCGGCTCGCCGAAGATGACGTTGTCGAACGGGAAGCCCTGTCCGGCCAGCGGCCAGGTCAGGGTCATGTGGAGGCCGGTGGTCACCAGGGTGAAGCCGATGGCCCCGAAGGCCAGCACCCAGCCGTCGGGGGTGATGGCGCGTCCGGGCGTGAGGAGCTGACGCCCCAGCACCACCACGAGCAACAGCCCGGCACCGGCGGCCACCGACATGATCGTGTTGTACGTCGGCATCCTGGTCCAGTCGATCTTCAGACCGGTTGCCGCCAGGGAGATGACATGGGGGATCATATGCGGAGCGTATCGCCGTATATGTTATTTATCGGGCATTAACCCTTCCGTCGGATTCACGGGTCAGATCACGGCCCCACGGGAAGCGGGGCGTCGGGCGACGGATACGGCGACTCGGGCGGCAGGAGTTCCGCCGCGTCGTCGAGCCGCCCGGCCGACACCCGCTCATGGATCCGCCGGGCGAGCGGGGTGACGTCGGTGATGGACACCGTCCACTCGTCCGCGTAACGCCGTGCCGCCTCGCAGGAGAGCCCGAGCTGGAGGGAGCGGTACGGGAGCCGGTCCAGACGGAGGTCGCGCTCGGGGTCCCACTGGACGCGAGCCGGGCTCCGGCGCAGGCCACGCCGCCAGGCGGCCCGGTCGGGGTGGACTCCCCTCACGCAGTGGGACAGTTCGGAGCCGGCCAGGGCCCAGTCGAAGCCCTCGCGAGTGATCTCGACCGCCAGCACGGTCTCCTGGCCCTCCTTCACGGCCCGGCCGCAGCGGTACATCATCCACAGGAAGCTCGGCTTGATCCAGGTCAAGCAGCGCTCACAGCCCTTTCTGTGACTGGCACATACGGCGCGACGCCGGGTTGGCGACCGTTTGGACGCAACACCGCGTCACTGGTGCTGCGGGCGCCATTCGAAGAGCAGGATGGTGACGTCGTCCCGCAGTTGGTTGCCCTGGTAGTCGAGGATGGCGTGGATGAGCAGCCGCAGCACCTCAGCCGGGCGCTGTCTGACGGCGTTGGCGCGAATGATGAAGTCGGTGAACCGGTCGAGGCCGAACTCCGCACCGTCCGCGTCGCGAGCCTCCACCACACCGTCGGTGTAGAGCAGGACGCAGTCGCCCGGTTCCAGGGTCGCCTCGTGGACCTGCCGGGCTGTCGGGGCGAGTGGGCCGACCAGGCCGATCGGCGGCTGCGGGGGTCTGTCCAGCGCCCTGGCGAGCACCCGCTCGGAACGGATCAGCAGCGGTGGGGGGTGACCGCAATTGACCCAGCGCAGCACCCCGGTCTCGGCGTCGAGCCGACACAGCACGCCGGTGCAGAACTGGTCGGGCAGCCACTGGGCGAGCGCCTGGTCGACGGAATCGACGACGTCGACCAGGCCGCCACCACTCCGGCGGGCGTTGCGCGCCGCCGCCATGGCAACCGACGTGGTCAGGCCGGCGGTCAGATCGTGACCCATGGAGTCGAGGATCATGGTGTGCAGCACGTTCTTGACCACCGAGTGGTCGAAGGCGTCGCCGGCGATGTCGTACGCCGGTTCCAGGACCGCGGTCGATACACACCTGCCGCTGCCGACGGTGTGGGGTGGCAGAAAGGCCCGCAGCATCTCGGCGGGCAACCCCATGGCCGAGGCGCGGGTGCGGGCGGCGAGCCAGTCGCTGTAGGCCCGCTTGGAGGTGATCAGCATGGCGAACAGGTGGGCCAGCATCCGGCTGCGGCGCATCCGCACCTCGTCGAGCGAGGCCGCCCGCGCCGCCAGCACGCCCAGCCGCTCCGAACCGTCGACCAGCGGAATCCAGACGATCGAGCCGTCGTCGGCCGCGGCCATCCGCGGGGAGACCGTGCGATACGCCCAGCCGGCCGGCGAGTGGTCCACCAGCAGCGGATCCACGGCCTCGTCGAGTGGGATGAGCAGCCGTTGCTGCAGGTCGACGAGGTAGATCGACGCGGTGTCCAGGCCGAGGGCCGAGGCGCACCGGTTCGCCAGGGCGGGCAGTTCGACCGGCAGGGCAGTCTGCGCCTCGATGATCAGCTCTTCCAGCCGATTCTCGTCAACGGCGGTGTCGGGACCGGAGGACACGTGCGGTGGGTCCGACACGGGGATCACCCCTTCCGTGCCCAGTCTCACACCGATCCCGTCCTCTCTCACGTCAGGCAAGCCCGCGGCGAGGGCGAGAGCGGCGACCAGAGCGCTCAGCTGAGCTCGACCAGGCACACCTCATGCTCGTCATGGACTACGGCATGGAAGTGGAGTAGATCATCCGCAATGGGGTCCGGACGACTGCCAGCGACCTTGATGCGGTCTGTGGAACGCGGCTTGATGATCCATGTCCTGCGGTCGCGCTTCCAGACGTCCGGGAAGCGCCCGTCGCGCGCGGCGGGACGGCCGATGCGCGGGGCGTACGCCTGGTAGACGGTGATGGTCGTATCCGTGTACTGGGCGCGGATCTCGTGCTGCGGCCTGGTCGGGGCGGTCATGACCCCATCACAGCATCGGCCGGCCGGGTGCGGCGAGCGAGTTACCGCGCCGCGCGCGGCAGCCGGGCCCCCGACCGCCGGGACCTCCGAGCTCTCGCGGCCCGGTGCGCCCCGCGCGGGCCCGACCGGGGCCCGTGGGCCGCCACCGTGATCCGGCAGTCTGCGGAACCAGCGGTTACGCTATTTGCATGGGAACGCAAGTTACGCCGTGGGACGCGGCCGGTGCCGACCGAGTGGTGGCGGTGCTGAAGGCGGTGGCCGATCCGACGCGCTACCGGCTGCTGTGGACGTTGAGCCAGCGAGAGCTGCCGGTGAGCACGCTCGCGAACCTGCTGGGCGCGCACGTCGCGGCGACCTCCCAGCATCTGGCGAGGCTGCGGTCGGCCGGTCTGGTCACGTCCCGGCGCGAGGGCACCCGCATCTTCTACCGGGCGGCCGGGACACACGTGCGGGCACTGCTGGAGGAGGCGTCGCTGGTGGTGGACGAGACCGAGCGTGCGGCCGGTTCCGCGGGCCCGCAGGAGGCCCCGGACGCGACCGCGCAGGAGCAGCCGGCCCGGATCCGTCCGGTACCGGCCCGGCTCCGGCCGGCGACCGGGCAGTAGACGCACCGTCCGGGCGCCCCGCACCGGTGAACCCTTGCGCTCACGGCATCAAGGGCTGTCCTCGTCGAGGTGGTACTCCTGCGGCTCGGCGTCGTAGGAGTACAGCTCGGCGTAACGGCCCCAGTCGGTGGCCACCTCCAGCTGCCGGGTGACCTGCTCGCTGGTGAAGTGGTGGGCCAGGACGTCGCGGAAGAATCCGGCGCGCAGGGTGCCGTCCGGGTTCTGCCGCAGGCTGGTGGTGATCAGCCTCACCAGGGGGGCACCGAGGGCGGCCTCGGCGAAGAGGGTCTTGGACTGCTGGACATCGGCTCCCGCGTAGGCGGTGCCGATGTCGGTGAGGAGCAGGTCGTCGCCGCTGATCTTCGCGAAGCCGAGCAGATCGAGGGCGTCGACCAGCGGCAGGATGTCGTCGATCTCCAGGCCGAGGCGGTCGGCGAGGTCGGCGAGATCGCAGCTGCCGCCCCGGTGCAGCACCATTTCGGCGAGACCGGACAGACCGTCGACACCGGCTGTGGGCAGGGGGGTGTTGGCGGCCGTACGCCGGTCCGGCCCGACGCCTTCGGGGCGGCCGGGCAGCCGGGTCTCCTTGGGGCGTCCGGTCATCGTGCGGTAGACGCGGTCGATGAGCTCGTCGAAGGCGGCGGAGTTGCGATCGCGCGGGCGGTCCAGGCCGACCTCGAAGGTTTCCCGGATGGTGCCGTAGGGGCGGGAGCCGAGTACGACGATCCGGTCGGCCATCAGGACCGCCTCCTCGATGTTGTGGGTGACCAGCACGATGGCACGGGTGGGGAACTGGCCCGACTCCCACAGCTCCATCAGCTCGCCGCGCAGATTCTCCGCGGTCAGCACGTCCAGGGCGGAGAACGGCTCGTCCATCATCAGGACGTCGGGCTCGACGACCAGGGCGCGGGCGAAGCCGACCCGCTGGCGCATGCCACCGGACAGCTCCTTCGGGTAGGCGGACTCGAAGCCGTCCAGACCGATCAGGTCGATGGCCTGCAGTGCGGCATCGGCACGCCGGTCGGCGGGTACGTTCCGGGCTTCCAGGCCGAGTTCGACGTTCTGCTGCACGGTGAGCCAGGGCAGCAGGGCGAATGTCTGGAAGACCATCGCGGTACCGGGATTGGCGCCGGTCAGGGGCTCGCCGCGGTAGGTGGCCGTGCCGGAGCTGGGCGGAACGAGGCCGGCCAGGCACCGCAGCAGGGTGGACTTGCCGGAGCCCGACTTGCCGAGCAGGGCGACGATCTCCCCGGCACGGACCTTCAGGTCGATGCCGCCCAGGACGGGGAGCTCGCCGTCGGCACCCGCGTAGGACTTGGTGAGGCCGATGGTCTCCAGCAGGATTTCGCCGTCGGCGGGCCGCGAGGACTCGGCGGTGCGAGGGGCGGCGGAGCGGTGGACGCGCAGGTTGCGCAGCGTGTTGAGAACCATGAGGGGGCTCCAGGGAATTCGTGGAGGGTACGGGAGAGTTCAGAGGGCGTAGCGGGTCTCCGCCAGCCGGTACAGGCGGCGCCACACCAGGCGGTTGAGCGCGACGACGTACAGGCTCATCACCGCGACCCCGGCCAGCAGATGCGGGAAGTCGCCGCTCTCGGTGGCCTGGGCGATGTACGCGCCCAGACCGGTGGCGGTGAGCGTGGTGGTGCCGAAGGTGACGACCTCGGCGACGATGGAGGCGTTCCACGCGCCGCCGGAGGCGGTGATGCCGCCGGTCACGTACGCCGGGAAGATTCCGGGGACGATCAGCCGCTTCCAGCGCTGCATGCCGCGTACTCCCAGGTCGTCCATGGCTTCGCGCAGGTCGCTGGGGATCGACATGGCACCGGCGATGGCATTGAAGAGGATGTACCACTGGGCGCCCAGCGCCATCAGCAGGATGCCGCCGACGTCGATGGACAGTCCCGTCCTGAGGAAGAACCAGACCGCGAGCGGAAAGAGGAAGTTGGCGGGGAAGCTGGCCAGGATCTGGACAAGGGGCTGGGCGATGCGCGTCAGCTTCGGCGAGAAGCCGATCCATACCCCGATCGGCACCCAGATCACCGTCGCGACCACCACGAGGACGACGACCCGGGCGAGGGTGGCAAGGCCCAGCAGCAGCGGTTCACCGAAGACCCCGAGTCCCGTGCGGTCGTGGAGATAGCGGCCGAGATCGAACAGGCCCCACGCGATCAGCCCGCCCGCCAGCAGCGCGAAGACGAGGTCGGCGGTGCGTCGCCGTGCCGTGTCGATGACCAGTGGCTGGTCATCGGTCCCGAAGATCCGGCCCGCACGGTTGATGACCTGCCCGGCCGGACGCAGTGCCCGGCCCAGCAGATGAGGCCAGTTGGAGCGGCGCAGGAAGTCCAGCACGACGGAGCGCTGCACCTCGGTGGCTTCGGACTGCTCGTTCTTGAACCGCTCGGCCCACGCGGTCAGCGGGCGCCAGAACAGGAAGTTCACGCCGATGACCACGACGGCCATGGTGGCGATCGCCCAGCCGACCCTGCCCAGGTCGCCGTCGACGATCGCGGCACCGGCGTAGGACCCGACGCCGGGCAGCGCGTAGTTCTTGTTGTTGACGCTGATCGCCTCGGACGCCACGAGGAAGAACCAGCCGCCGCCGAAACTCATCATGCCGTTCCACACCAGGCCGATCGCGCCGGACGGCAGTTCCACCTTCCAGAACCGCATCCACCGGGTGAAGCGGAACGAGCGGGAGAGCTCGTCGAGTTCACGAGGCAGCGAGATCAGCGAGTGGTAGAAGCCGAACGTCATGTTCCACGCCTGCGAGGTGAAGATCGCGAAGATCGACGCGCACTCCAGGCCCAGCATCGAACCGGGGAACAGCGCGATGAACCCGGTCACCGCAACGGTCAGAAAGCCCAGCACCGGCACCGACTGCAGGATGTCCAGTGCCGGGATCAGGATCCGCTCGAGCCGTCGGCTCTTGGCCGCCGCATAGGCGTAGACGAAGGTGAAGACGGTGGCGGCGGCGAGCGCGAAGAACATGCGCAGCAGGCTGCGCGCCGCGTCGTAGGGCAGCCGCGAGGGGTCGGTGTCCACCTCCACCGACTGGTTGGGGTGGAAGGAGACCGTGGTTCCCTGCCCGACGCGCAGCGTCACGTAGAGCAGGACCAGTACAGCGGCGGCGACCACCAGATCCACCCAGGACAGGCGCGGCCTGCGCCCGGGAAGAGGGGCCGGCAGTGCCGTGCGTGAGGGGGCATGGTCCGTGCGGAACGACATCACAAATGACCTCCGCCCACACTGTGCGCATGCCGCCGCACCCCCTTCCCGCGAACGGCACGCCGCGGGAACGAGGCAGGACGGACCCGCCGGTGTGGAGCAACAGAAGGGTGGAACACGCTCGGGGCAACAGTCGCCGCGGCATCACGCAAGCGCGTGCCGGGAGCGTGTGGGGACGGAGAGCGTCAGTGGCTGCCCAGGGGGCAGCTCGGACTGGGAGGGTCTGCACCCATGGCTGCCTCCCTTCGTGATGCGGTTCCGCCTCGGCGCAGGGCGCACCGGGGTCCGACGTGAGAAGTGTGCCGCTTATTGCGTCGATACGCAAATAAGGAAGTCGCCGCCGGGCGGGGCGGCAGCGGTGACGGTCGCGCGCATGCCCCGGGGCCGGTCGCACCCCGTCGGGTCAGCCGCGTCGGCCGGCGGTCGTGTCATCGGCGGCGGCTTACATTCGTCATACGGACCCCGGTACACGCGGCCCTGCCGGGCGACGGGGCCCGGCGGCCAGTCTGTACGTATCGGGAGCGGGGCCGCGAAGGCGCCCGCCGGTGTGGGGCGCGGCGCTGCTGGGTGAGTGCGTCGTGCGGACCGTGGGCGCGTACACGGTCCCGGTGGACACGATGGTGTGGCTCGGCACGGTGGTCATGGTGGCGACGCCGGTGTTCGCGTTCCTGGTCTCGGGGCGGGTCGGCGCCGTCCCCATGGAGCGGTGATCGCGGAGGCGGTCGGCGCCGGGAGGGCCGCGGACGTCGCCCGATGACACGGTGGGACCGAGAAGGGGAGCCGCTTTCGCGGCTTCCCTTTTTCTGCTGTCCCCCGGCTGATTTCCAGCCGCATTCCGACTGCTTTCCGGCCGCTTTCCGGCCGCGGCGGACGGGTCCGGCACGGACTCGCAAGCCCACCACCGCGAACAGGGCGGCTCCCGCCCGTTCCGGCCCTGGCCACGGCGGTACGAGACGGCGCGATCCGGCGGGGCGAGCAAGGAACCGGAGCCGGCGGCGCCGGGCGGGTCCGAACTCCCGCGCCCCGGCGGGCGACGATTACCTGAGAGGTAATTGAGATGGCCGTGCGGCGGTCATTACCGTCCCCGTATGGGCATGCGTTCCTCCGAAGACGACGGCGTCCTGGGGCTGCTTCTGCGTGACCTGCGGCGCCAGAAATCGCTCAGTAAGCAGATGCTTGCCGAGCGGGCCGGTTTTTCCCTGAACCACCTGAGGCGGATCGAGGCCTGCGAGCAGACCCCCGACGCCGAGACGGTTCTCCACATCGCCCAGGCGCTCGGGCTGCCGCCCGCGCACCGACAGCAACTCGTCGCCCGTGCGAACGCGGCGGGAAGGCTGCGCTGGTACGACAGCGTCCCCCCACTGCCGGATGACGTCCGCCCGGTTCTGGAGAAGGTGCTGACCGGTCATGAACCGTATCCGGCCATGGTCACCGACAGTTGCTGGAACATCGTGGCTCTCAATCACACGATGGAAATGCTGATGAGCGATGTCCCGGCCCACCTCCTGGCACCCGCCAATTTCCTCCGCATCATTCTTCACCCGGATGGACTGGCGCCGCACCTGACCAATCTCGCCCAGGTTCGATACCACGTCATACGCATGCTCCGACGCTGGAGCGAAATCACCGGGGACGCCCGCCTGCGCGAATTGGAAGCGTCCATAGAAGGTCTTCCGGAGGCGCGGGACGCGAAATTGACCGCCTCCGAGGAGGAGGAATTCACCGATTCCGGCGAGGCGGACCGGCTGCTTCTCCCCATCGAACTGAACCGGGAGGGGCGCCTCCTGACCTTCTTCCACATCGTCACCTCGTTCGGGGAGCGCCCCGGCACCCTGTTCTCCGACCTCCCCTGCGGTCCGCTGAGCGGCATCGCACTCGAATCGTTCCTTCCGGCGAACACCGAGACCCGGGTCCTCCTCGGTTCACCCACCCCGGTGCTCCCCGACGCCGGGGGCACGGCCGGCTCCACCCTGCACACACCTCCGGATCAGCAGCACGACAACGAAAGGAAGACCTCATGACGTCGTCCCAGAACGCGGGTACGGTCCCGGCGACGGGTGCCGCCCGTTCCGACAGCCTCCTGCGGTTCGCCCTCGTGGCGGACGTGGTCCTCACCGGCGCGAACGGCATCGGCTACCTCGCACTCGCCACGGTCCTGGACTCGTTCCTGGGAGTGCGCCTCGCGGTGCAGTACCCGGTGGGCGTGTTCCTCACGGTGTACGCCCTGTGGGTGCTGGTCGTCTCCCGCCAGGAGAACATCAACCGCGGCGCGGTCTCGGTCATCATCACCATGAACGTGGCCTGGGCCGTGCTCAGCGTCGCGACGGTCGCCATGGACTCGCTGAGCGCGACGGGCATCGGCAACGGATGGATCGTGTTCCAGGGCCTGGTGGTGGCGGCCATGGGTGCGCTCCAGTACGCGGGCCTGCGGCGCATGTGAGGGTGCGCCGGGCCGGGGCGGACCGGGCCGGCGCACCATCAGCGGGACGTCAGGGCCATGTCAGGCCCCTCTGGCAGACTCTTCACTGTGAACGGGACGGGAAACCGGACCGGGAACACGGAGAGGTGCCCGGAGTGGTTTATCGGGGACCGCGCGCAAGCAAGGTCGGGCCCGCAAAGGTCCACGCAGGTTCGAATCCTGCCCTCTCCGCAGCACGCAGCAATGGATCCGGCCCTGCACTCCACCAGGAGCAGGGCCGGATCTGTCTGACTTCCCGCTGCGCGGCGGCAGACCGCATTACCCGTCTATTCTCGTGGGGCGTGCAGGATGACTTCCAGTGTCACAGCAGACAGCATCGACTTCGACAACACGCTCCGCGCCGTGGCGGAGTTCAGCGACAATCCCAGCGCGTTCCTGGCCCTCAGCAGCGGTAATTCCCGCTTCTCACTGCCGGGTGTGCCCGGAGTGATCGTGTACCGGACCTCCGGCCCCTACCTGGTGCAGTTCGGCGGCCCCTTCTCTCCCCCGGAAGCCGCGGACCGGCTGCTCAAGGGCTTTCTGGAGTTCGCCGCCGCGCAGGACCGTCTGGTCGTGTCGGTCCAGCTCCAGCAGGCGGAGACCGGCCTGTACACCGAGCACGGCTTCACCGTGAACCAGGTGGGCGCGTCGTACGCCATCGACCTGGCCGACTTCAGCCTGCGCGGCACGCGCTTCATGCAGCTGCGGAACAAGATCGCCCGTTCGTTCCGGGCCGGGCTCACCGTGACGGAGAGCCCTCTGGCGGACTGTGCGGAGGCGGTGGCCGAGGTCGACCGCGCCTGGCTGGGCAGCAAGGGCGAGCACGCCAAGCCGCTGGAGTTCCTGGTGGGTGAACTGGGCGGCGAGGCACAGGCGTTGCGCCGTCTCTTCGTCGGCCGGATCGACGGCAAGCCCGTCGGATACATCTCCTACTCCCCCGCCCACGGCAGCCGCAGCGGCTGGCTGCACGACCTCAGCCGCCGGCTCCCGGACAAGGTGCCGGGCATCATGGAGGCCATCAACAGGACGGCCATCGACACCTTCGTCTCCGAGGGGGCCGACTGGCTGCACTTCGGGTTCACCCCGTTCACCGGGCTGGACGAGGAGTACGAAGTGCCGGGCGCCAGCAAGGGGTTCGCCTGGTTCATGCGGTGGCTGCTGGCCAATGGCGCGGCCGTGTACCCGGCTCAGACGCAGCTGGCCTACAAGCAGAAGTGGGCGCCGCTGGTGCTGCCGGAGTACGTGGCCTTCCAGGGCGAGGCCCGGCTGAGCGGACTCCTCCACATCTTCAAGGCGGCCAACGCCGTCTGAGGCGGTGCCGCATCCGTCCGATCCGATCCGAGACGTGGGAGCTTGTCATGGGACCGACACCGGAGCAGTTGGAAGCCGCCGAGGGCCGGCTGCTGAACGCCTTCTTCGGCCTGGCCGGCGACCCGGACAGTGCCGCCGCCGCCACGACGGCGGACCTGGCGCTGACGGAGCTGGACGCCCTGCTGGCCACGGCGCCCGAACGGGCCTCCGCCTGAGGAACCACCGCCGGACGGTCACCCCTCGCCGTCCGGAAGACCCCCGGGACCCACCGGTCCCGGGGGTCTTCCGCGCCGTGCGCACGGTGTCCCGCCCGGCACCCGGCCGTGCGGGCAACGACGGAGGGCGCGCACGACGGGCGACGGGCCCGACGGACCGCGGGCCCGGTGGACGGGCACGGCACAGCGCGGGCATGGCGAACAGGGGCCCGCCGGATCCGGTCCGGCGGGCCCCTGCACGATGTACGGGCGTCGGCCCGGGTCGGGTCGCTCAGTCCAGCGGCGGCAGACCGTCGACCAGCACGATCTCGTCCGGAACCGGTCCGGCGGGCCGGCGCTCGGTCAGCCAGTCGAGGATGGCCCGGGGGTCGAGGCGCGGCTTGCCGGAATCGGCCGAGGCCACCACCGGCCGGGGATCGTCCGCGTACTCGGGGCGAACCGCCTGGACGGCGTACCGACCGGTGCCGCGCAGCAGGTCCTCCTCGGCCACGGCGGCCCGGAAACCGTTCGCGGTCAGCAGGTCCGTCACGAGCTGCACCCGGCCTTCGGTCGGGGTGCCCTTCTCGTCGTGGACCTCCATGCTGATCTGCTGGATCAAGGACCAGTGGCGGTCGTCGACGCCCCGCAGGACGTCCAGCTCCGCCCGCTGCACATCGATCTTCAGCAGATCGATGCGCTCCACTCCGGTCTCCTCGATCACATCGGACAGCGCCCTCAGCCGGCAGCGCCGCTCGGTGAGTTCGAAGTCCTTCGCGACCAGGGCCTCCACCTGGGCCAGATGGTCGTCCCGCCCCGAGGCGCCGGTCTCCCGGGTGTTCGCGACGTACTGCTTGATCAGGTCGACCTCGTTGTCCAGGTCCGCGTAGTCACTGCGGCACGACATGATCGAGATGCCCGGATAGAAGTTGAAGACGATCTCCTGCTCACGGTCGGACAGCCCGAAGGGCAGCAGTCGCGCGGAGACACCGTGCCGCTCGACGTTGTTGCGCAGCACGTCGAAGACATCGGGCACCGGTTCGTAGGCGAAAACCCTGGCCGAGGGGCAACGGGCACCGACGAAGAGGCTGAACATTCCGATATTCGCGCCCACGTCGAAGACCACTGCGTCCTCGCGGAGAGTGATACCACCCTGCAAGTACGATTCGGCGGAGAATATCTCGTCGTAGAGAAAACGTGTTTCGTGCGGATTTATCTCGGCGAGTTCGCTCAGCGGCCCGGCCGGTGAGAGGTCATTCGCGTTGTCCCAGCCCTGGACGCGCGCGGTCAGCCGGCCCGCGGCCGCCCGCTCCAGTCGCACACGGGCGACGCCGGGGTAGCGCAGCATCAGATCGCGCACATCGTCGAGTTCCGTCGTCGGCGCATCCGGCGAAGTGGGCCGGTCGGGCTTCGTCACGAGAAATTCCTCCGTCATCGACAATCGCTTTCCGGGGTGCGTGGAGCGGGGAGCGGTGTGCCGGGGCGTCGGGTCAGGACGCGACCGCGGTACCGCACAGCGGGGTACGTGCCACCACGAGCCGTTCGGCGCCGCCCAGCGCCGGGTCCTGGTTGAGGATCGCCATCATGCAGCTCTTGACGCTCGGCGAGGGCTCCATCCCGAACTCCTCGACCAGGCGGCTGCGCAACTGGTTGTAGGTCTGTATGGCCTCGGCCTGACGGCCGAGCCGGTAGAGGCACACCATCAACAGCTCGAACAGCCGCTCCCGCCAGGGGGCGAGGTAGGCGAGCATCTTCAACTCGCTCACGGCCTGCGCATATCCGTCGATCGCGATGTCGAGCTGAATCCGTGTCTCCACGGCCGAGAGCCGGTTCTCCTCGAACTGGGCGGCGGCGCTCTGGCAGATCGGGCCGCCCGTGACGCCCTCCAGCGGTGCACCGTGCCAGAGCGACAGGGCCCGGTCGAACAGCTCCCTCGCGGCGACCGGATCATTCCGCATCAGCCCGCGTGCCTGTTTCGTCAGGGAGCCGAAGAGGTGGACATCCACCTCCAGCGGATCGACGTCCAGTACGTAGCTGGACGGGCGGGTGATGAGCCGCCGGCAGACGAACTCGTCGCCGAGCTCCGCGCGGAGCACCTTCCGCAGCCGGGCCACCTGGGCCTGTAATGCGTTTCCGGGCTGACTCGGTATTCCTTCCTCCCACAGCTCCTCGAAGAACTGCTCCTTGGTCACCGGCTCACCCGCCTTCAGGAGCAGCAGCGCGAGCAGTGTGCACTGACGGGCACCCCGTAAAGCGGTCAGGCCGGTTCCGCTTGTTATTCCAACTGAGCCAAGAACCCTGAATGTCACGAATCCCCCCGCGTCCAATCGTCCGTTGACCGTCGGGAAGGGCCGCCACTCGTCGAATGTAAATCGAGCATGCCCCTCGCTCGACCAACTGTGCAGGAGGCCAATTGGCAAAGTCCATTACCCACTCAGTAATTGACGCCGCACCGGGGTCGTGATAAAACCCATTCTCAGCGCGGTGTGCAAAAAAACAGCCAAGAATACCTGTGTGTCGGCCGGTACGGCGGGACGTCCGCGTACCATCCGGCACACGGGCCCGGCGGCACCCGATGCCGCGCGGCGACGCGCGGTCCGGCACCGTCGGACCCGGCCGTGACACTCACGCAGCCTGCGGTTCCGCGCCGTTGCGGGCCTCGTCGCTCACCTTCCCGAGGAAGGCGGCCACCTCGCGGTAGGACGCCCAGACCGACACCTCGCGGTACGGGATGGAGTGCTCCGCACAGTAGTCGATGACCATCGGCCGCACATGCCGAAGATTGACACGGGGCATGGCGGGGAACAGGTGATGCTCGATCTGGTAGTTCAGCCCGCCATACATGAAGTCGGTCAGCCGGCTGGACCGGATGTTCCGCGACGTCAGCACCTGACGGTGGAGCCAGTCGAGCTGGACATCGCTGCGGTAGACCACCATGCCCTTGTGGTTCGGGGCGAAGACGGCTCCCAGATACAGACCGAACACCGCCTGGTTGAGGAGCACGAACACCACGCCGGTCAGTGGTGACAGCACGGTGAACACGGCGGCCAGGCAGACCACGGCGTGCACACCGATCAGCCCGAGCTCCAGGACGGGCCGGCGCAGCCCGCCCGCACGCGCCGCCTTGAAGCCCGACGCGTGCAACCGCCAGGCCTCCTGCCCCAGCAGCACGAAGAACATCACCGACTGGAAGCGGATGACGAACCGCCGGAAGCCGCTCGTCGCCTTCGCCGGCATCTCGTCCACGTCGAAGATGACCTGACGGCGCATCGTGTCCGGGTCACGGTCGAGGTTGTTGGGGTTGCTGTGGTGCCGGTTGTGGTGGTTGATCCACCAGCCGTACGCGGTGCCCATCAGCAGATTCATGTGGATGGCACCCAGCACCTCGGAGGGCACCTTGGCCTTGCTGATCTGCTTGTGGCCCGTGTCGTGCGCGATGAAGCCGGTCTGGACGAAGGCCAGTCCCAGCACGACCGCCGTCACCAACTGCCACCAGGTGTCGCCGAACCAGAACAGGGCCGCCCAGCAGGCCCCGAACAGAACGAGGTTGGAGATTATCTTGAAGGTGAAGTAGTCCTTCCGGGGATCCATCAGCCCGGCCTGCTTGACCTGTTCGGACAGCTCCTCGAAGGAGCCTGTCGGCGAGATGGTCAGCGAGTCCTGTCGGGCAGGCATGAGCGTTCTCCTTCATGTCGAGCCGAATGGCGCCGCGGTCAGGCCGCGGTGAACACGAGCACGGCGTTCTGTCCCCCGAATCCGAAGGAGTTGCTCAGCGCGACTCCGATCGGCAGGGCCCGGGGCGCCTTCGCCACGATGTCGACCTCGATGGCGGGGTCGACGCTGTCGAGGTTGGCGGTGGGCGGCACGGTCCCCTGTTCCAGGGCGAGGACGGTGAGCGCCGCCTCGATGGCTCCCGCGGCGCCGAGCGAGTGCCCGGTCACGCCCTTGGACGAGGTCACCGCGGGGCGCGCCCCGAGCACGCGTTTCAGCACCCGGGCCTCGGTGAGGTCGTTGAGCGGGGTCGAGGTGCCGTGCGCGTTCACGTGGTCGACCTCGTCCGGGGCCACCCCCGCGTCGCGCAGTGCCGTGCGGATCGCGCGTTCGGCGCCGCGCCCCTCGGGGTCGGGGGCGGTGGCGTGATGCGCGTCGGCCGACGCCCCGTACCCGCTCAGCCGGGCCCGAACCCGGGCGCCGCGGGCGCGGGCGTCGGCCTCCCGCTCCAGCACCAGCACCCCCGCGCCCTCCGCCGCCACGAATCCGTCCCGGTCGGTGTCGAACGGGCGGGAGGCCGCGGCCGGATCGTCGCTCCGCCTGGAGAGTGCTCCCATCCGGGCGAACCCGGTCAGCACCGTCGGGGTCAGGCTCGCCTCGGTGCCTCCCGTGATCACCACGTCGCAGGTGCCGGACCGCAGCAGGTCCCGCGCCGTACCGATGGCGGTGGCGCCCGAGGCGCATGCCGTGGCGGTGACCAGGTTGGGGCCGAGGGCGCCGAACTCCATGGCCGCGTATCCGGACACCATGTTGACCGCGGACATCGGCACCAGCATCGGCGAGACCGAGACCGGTCCCTGCCGGTCGAGGGTGCGGACCTGCTGCTCGAAGGTGGCGGTGCCGCCGAGGGCGTTGCCGAGGACCACACCGACCCGGGCTCCGTCCCAGTCGGCGGGGTCCAGCCCGCTCTCGTGGACGGCCTCCGCCGCGGCGATCAGGGCCAGTTGCACATAGCGGTCGAGCCGCCAGGCCCGCCGCTTGCCGAAGTGGGCCACCGGGTCGAAGTCGGCGGCGCGGCAGCTGAAGTCGACCGGCAGGCCCGCCAGACCGGGATCGCGGACCGCGGTCGGTTCGGCGTCCAGGACCCGCGCCCAGTTCTCCGCCACCCCGATACCCGCGGGAGTCGCCAGGCCGAGGCCGGTGACCGCGATGTCACGGGCCCGGGCGCTGTCGCGGTCGGAGATCACAGCACGGCGCTCTTGCTGTCGATGAGGGCGATCAGGTCCTTGACCGACGATTCGGCGCCGACCTCCTCGTCGTCGATCTGTATGCCGAACTCACCGCCGGCTACCAGGGCGAATTCGACCAGGGCCAGCGAGTCCAGGTCGAGATCGCGCATCGTGGTGTCCTCGGTGACCTCCTCCGGCTCGACTCCGAACCGGCTGACGAGAACCTCGGTGATCCGGTCGAGAACGCTGGGCATCTCTGTCTCCTTAGTACGCACGGGGGGTGGGACGGGTCGGGTGGTGGGGCGGTGCGGTCGTGCCTGCCGTCAGACGGCGTCCAGCTGCGGCCAGCGCAGCGTGGTGGAGCCCCAGGCGAGGCCGCCTCCGAAGGAGGTGAGCACCACCGAGTGGCCGGCGCGCAGGGTGCCGTCGGCCACCGAGTCGGCGAGCAGCAGCGGGACGGACGCCGCCGCGGTGTTGCCGACCCGGTCGATGTTGGACAGGGCGCGTTCGCCCGGCAGCCCGAGCTGTTCGGTGAGCGCGTCGAGAATGCGGGAGTTGGCCTGATGGGCGGCGAGCCGGTCGAGGTCCCGCACGGTCCAGCCGGCCCGGTCGACGACCTTTCGCACGGAACCGGTCATCCGCAGCACCGCGTGCCGGAACACCTGCTTGCCCTGCATGGCGAAGTAGTGGTCACGGGGACCGGCCGGTACCCCGCTGCTGCGCTGGCGCGAACCTCCGGCCGGCACCTCGATCAGATCGGAGAGGTGCCCGTCGGTGCCCAGGTCGAACGCGCCGAGCGCGCCCGGCTCGTCCGCCTCGCCCCGGCGCAGCACGACGGCTCCGGCACCGTCCCCGAAGATCGGACCGGTGGTGCGGTCCTGGGGATCGAGCAGTGTCGAGTAGGCGTCCGCGCCGATCACCAGGACGTCGTCCGCGGTACCGGAGGCGATCAGGCCCGCCCCGGTCGCCAGTGCGTAGACGAATCCGGCGCAGACGGCCCCGATGTCGAAGGCCGGGACGCCGTCCAGACCGAGCCGCGCGGCCACCTCCGGGGCGGTCGCCGGGCACGGGCGGTCCGGGGTGGTGGTGGCCAGGACCACCGCGCCGACGGATTCCTGCTGCGCCGACTTCAGGGCCCTGGCCCCGGCCTCGACGGCGAGCGAACCGGTCGACATCCCGGGCTCGATCACATGCCGCTGCCGGATGCCGGTACGGGTCCGGATCCACTCGTCCGAGGTGTCCAGCCGGGTGACGAGCTCCTCGTTGGTCACCACTCGGGGCGGCAGCCAGGCACCGAGCCCGCACAGCACCGCGGCGGGTCCGGTCGGCCGCCCGGCCGCGGCCGGGCCCGTCATGCGAGGGCCTCTTCCAGCCCCATGTACTTCAGGCGCTTGGCCTTCATGTCGTCGGACCACTGGTCGGCGGTGTCCTGCCGCTCCTGCGGGGTGGTGTCGATCAGCCGCCGGCCCGGCCAGATCTCGTAGTCGCCCACCACGTCACCGTGGCGGCTCAGCCCCTCCTGGAACCTCTCCTCGCGCCAGTGCACCATGTCGTGGGTGGGGAGCTCCTCCCACATGTCCATGCCGCGGCGGATGAGTTCGACGACCCGGTCCTTGTCCTGCGGGTGGTCGACCAGATGACGGCGCGCGATGTCCGCCCCGACCGTCAGATGACGGATCTCGTCGATGCCCGCGCCCTTGTCGATCTCCGCCGCCGCCGGGTCGAGGGGACGCCATTTGCGCTCGCTCAGTTCGGCGGCGGGGGCGAGGGCGCCCTCCAGGATGATGGTCATCATCACCACGCCGCCGATGAAGTCGCGGTCGTCACGCATGATCTCCAGGCTGCGCTGCTCCAGCGGCCCGAGCACGCTGTCCTTGTACGGCGAGGCGAAGGTGTCGACGGCCTCGACCAGCCGCTCGGGGGCGATGCCCAGTGCCAGCAGGTGGTTGCGGAAGACCATGGCGTGCCGGCACTCGTCCAGCACCTGGGTGGCGTAGAACTCCATGGTGTCGTTGTCCGGCGCGATCGGGACCAGGTACGACAGCACCCGGGTGGCCTTCTCCTCGGCCAGTGCCCGGAAGGCGTACTCCTGGGTGATGGCCTCGAAGAACGGCCCCTCCAGCATGTACGGGGCGACGGTGAGCGCGGGGTCGTGTCCGTCCGGCCGGCCTCGCAGCGTGCCCTGCGGTACGGCCTGCAGCCAGTAGCGGAGGTTGCAGTCCGCAGCGGTGAGTTCCAGGTCCATGGCGCCCTCGAGCAGCCCGGGGGCCTGGTCCCAGTCCGCCTCGGCGGGAATCTGCGTGGTCATGTGGTTTCCTCCTCGATCCGGATGTGACCGGGGTGAAGATGCCCGGCGAAGTACAGCAGTGGGGCCCCGTCGCTCTCGGCCGCGCAGGCCGTCACGGTGGCCAGCACGACCATGTGGTCCCCGGCCGGAACGCATTCGTGCACCCGGCAGTGCAGCCAGCTCAGGGCGGACCGCAGCCTCGGCACACCGCCCTCGCCCGGCGTCCACTGCACCCCTTGGAACTGGGCGCGTCCCGGACTCTTGGAGCGGCTGGCGAAGTGCCGGGCCAGCGCGGACTGGTGGGCGGCGAGCACATTGACGGTGAAGTCGCGGTGCTGCGTGATGCGCGGGAGCAGCGAACTGTCGTTCTGCAGGCAGACGGAGATCAGCGGAGGTTCGTGGGAGACGAAGGAGAACGCGCTGACCGTGCTGCCGTGCACCGCGTCCCCGCTGCCCACGGTCACCACCGACACCCCGGTGGGGAACCTCCGGGCCGCACTCCACACCGTGGTCTCGACGACCGGCCGGTGCGCCGTGCCGATCGGCGAGCTCATGAGGTGGCGGACTGACGGGCGGGAGCCGGGGCGGGGGCGGAGGCCGGCGGCCGTCCCGGTCCCTGCTCCACCGCAGCTTCCAGCGCGGCGAACTGCGGATGGACGACGGGCTCGAAGCTGACGCCGAACGGCTTCAGGAAATTGCCGAACAGGGCCCGGTCGCCGCACAGATGGATGGGGAGGGCGAGCAGCGCCCACTCGTTGCCGATCAGCAGGATCCACAGCAGGGCGACGGCGCCCTGGGTCGCCATGCTGTGCATGGTGTTGTACAGCACGTAGTACGCCTTCGGTATCCGCTTGGTCTTGCTGCGGTGATAGGCGATGGCGCCGGGGATGTAGCCGATCAGGTCGATGTAGACGAAGAGCAGGGCGAAGGGCCACCAGCGGATGTCGCCCAGGTGCCGGAAGAAGAAGTAGAAGCTGACACCGAGGGCGAAGAGGTATTCGAGCCGGATCAGCCGGTAGGTGGTCCTGGTGTCGAAGCGGTTCAGCGCATCCATCAGGCGCCTCCCCGGGCGGAGAGCGAGTGGGCCGGTTCCGGGGCGGGACCGGGCAGATCGGTGAGCGCCTCGCCGCCCTCCAGCACCGTGATGGAACCGAAGAGCCCTTCGAGCACGGAGCAGATGGCCCGCTTGATCACGCGTTCGGCGATGGGGTCCATGATTCCCACGAGGCTCTCGATGCCGAAGTCGTAGGTGACCTCGAAGCGGACCTCGATGCCGGAGCCGGCCGGGGTGAGCTGCCAGCTTCCCCGGAACTCCTCGAAGTCTCCGTCGGTCTGGTCGAATTCGATCCTCAGCTTCTCGGGGTCGAGGATCTCCGCCTCGTTCCAGCGCATGATGCCGCGCCGGAAGTTGACCTCCCAGTCGCTGTCGCGGGGTGCGTCGGGGGCGGTGGCCTGATGGGTTTCGACGACGTGGATGTCCTCCGCGATGTCCGCGAAGCGGGTGAAGTCCGCGATGGTCTCGAAGGCCGCCGAGGGGTTCTCGGTGTCCAGGGCCACCAGGAGGTGAATGCTTCTCACGGTGATTCTGCTCCAGTTGTCGGAGGGGGAAGGGCGGCCGTACGGTCCGGTGGCTCAGGCGATGACGGCGCGGGCGGCCTTCTCGAAGGCGTCGAGGAGGAACTGCACGTCGTCCTGGCTGAGCACCGCCGGTGGGGTCAGCCGCATGACGGTGGAGGAGTTGAGCGAGTGGTTGGCGAGGACGCCGGCGCCGATCAGCTCCAGGAGCAGGTCCCCGGCCAGTCCGGGCACGGTGAACTCCAGACCGATGAGCAGGCCCGCTCCGCGTACTTCGAGCAGCCGGTGGCCGAGCACCTCGCGGGCGATCCGCTCCAGCTCGGTCAGCAGCAGCCGTCCCAGCTCGTCGGACCGCTCGACCAGGGAGTCCTCCTTGATGGCGGCGAGCGCTCCACGGGCGGCGGCCATCGCGAGCGGGTTGCCGGAGAAGGTCGAGGTGTGGATGAACGGGTCCTTGTCGAAGGGCCGGAACGCCTCGGGGGTGGCCACCACCGCCGAGACCGGCACCACACCGCCGGCCAGTCCCTTGCCCACCAGGAGGATGTCCGGCACGACGCCCTCCCGGTCGGCGCCCCACCAGGTGCCCAGGCGGCCGAGTCCGGTCTGGATCTCGTCGAGCACGAAGAGTGCGCCGTACTCGCGGCAGAGCCGGGCGACGTCCCGCAGATAGCCCTCGGGCGGCACGATCACACCGGCCTCGCCCTGCACCGGCTCGACGATGACGCAGCCCTCTCCCGGGTGGCGTGCCAGCTCGGCCTCCAGGGCGGTCGCGTCGCCGTAGGGCACGTGCGAGACCTGCGGCAGCAAGGGCCGGAACGGCTCCTGGAAGACGTCCTTCGCGGTGAGGCTGAGGGCGCCCATGGTCTTGCCGTGGTAGCCGAGGTCCATGGAGATCAGATGGCTGCGGCCCTGGGCGCGCGCCAGCTTGATGGCGCCTTCCACCGCCTCCGCGCCTGATCCCGCGAAGTGCACCTTCTGCAGCCCGGCGGGAACGACGTCGATCAGTGCCTCGGCCGCGTCGACGACGGCGGGTTCGAGGAGCAGCCGGGTGGCGACCGGGTTGGCGTTGAGCTGCCGGGTCACCTCGGCGACGACCCGGGGGTGCCGGGCGCCCATCAGGAAGACGCCGTATCCCCCGCAGTTGAGGATGCGGCTCCCGGACGCGGTGTGGATCCAGGGGCCTTCGGCGGCGACCTCCACATCGCCGCCGAACATCTCGCCGAGCGAGGCGCGGCCCTTGCTCAGGAAGCGGCGGTAGCGGGTGACGAGGTCGGCGTACGGGTCCTTGGCGGGGGCCGGCGCGGTGTCGGTGTACGTGGTGGTCATCGTGGACGCTCCCGGTGTCATGCCACGACCAGCGGCTGGCCGGCGTAGTAGTCGAGCAGGCCGTCGACGGTGCTGGTGCGCGACGGCGGGTGGAAGGCGATCGCGTGGGTCGCCGCGGCGAGGTAGGCGATGTCGGAGGAGGAGATGAAGGCCATGCCGCCGAGCATCTCCACGGCCTGTGAGGTGATCTCGGCGATCAGCTTCTGCACGCCGAACCGGGTGACCAGCGCGGCCGCGAGCCCGTCGTTGTCGGTGTCGCCGTCCATGACGCGCCGAGCCAGTCCCTCGGTGAGCGCGGCCGCGGTCTCGATGCCGACGGCGAGCGCCCCGCGGTCGGCGGCGGAGCCGCGTCCGCGCTTGAGCACCCGGTCGACCAGGGAGCTGGCCATGCCGGTGTAGGCGGCACACACGATCATCTGGAACCAGATCAGTCCGATCTCCTGGAGCTCGCTGAGCTCCTCGGCCAGTTCGGCCGGCGGCTGGAGGATCTGCCGATCGGTCACGAACACATCGGTCAGACGCACCTCGTTGCTCTCGGTGCCCTGCAGCGCGCTGGTCTTCCAGAAGGGGTGCACGCTGATGCCGGGGGTGTCGGCGGGCAGGATCAGAAAGCCCATGTCGACCGAGCCGTCCGGCCGGCGCATCCCGACGCTCGCGGTGATCAGATCCATGGACTTCGACAGGCTGCACGGCTTCTTGGAGCCGGTCAGCAGATACCCGCCGTCCACCGGCCGGGCTTCCATGGTGGGGCTGAGGATCCCCTGTTCGGTACGGCCCTCGGCGAAGGCCGAGGCCACCAGCAGGCGTTCCTGGGAGACCCGCTTCAGCAGCAGTTCGTCGAGGTCCGTGCCGTCGGCGAAGGTGTCGGCGACACCGAAGAGCGTGCCGATCGAGAAGTGGTGCATGGCCGTCGCCACGGAGAGGGAGGGAGCCGCGGCGCCCAGGGCGCGCACCACCCGGGCCGCCTGGAGCGCGGTGGCGTCCGCCCCGCCGAACGCGGCGGGCACCAGCAGATTGGACCCGCCGTGGTCGCGGAAGATCCCGACGGCGGGACTGTCGCCCGACTCCAGTTCGGCGAAGGGGACTTCGGCCAGCCGGTCCAGCAGGCCGGGCAGCAGCGCGTCACAGGTTTCGCGGTCGGCTTGCATGAACTGCATTACTGCTCCTCAGAGTTGTTTTCCGGGGTGGCGGTCGGCACCGGTCCCGGACGCATCCCGGCGAGCTCGGCGTACGCTCCGAACACCGCCTCGCGCGGCCTTACCCCGGTGGCGCGGGAGACGCCCTGCAGATGAGTGGTGCGCAGCATCGGGTAGTTGGCCTCGCCGAAGGCGCCGCCGGTACGTCCGGTGCCGCCGTGCGTCGGCAGATAGGGCAGGAAGCCGATGTGCGAGTCGTTGACCTTGAGCAGACCGCCGTTGGAGACCTCGTCCACGAAGCGGTCGGCGACGGCCTCGTCCTTGGTCCACAGCGAGTTGCGGAGCCCGTAGGGGTTGCTGTTGACATAGGCGAGCATCCGGTCGAGCAGCTCGCCGTCGGGGGCCTGCTCGGGCACGATGACCGGCAGCAGCGGGAAGAACGTCTCCTCGGCGACCGCCTCGATGTCCCGGCAGTTCTCGAGGCCGTCCACCCGCAGGACGGTCGGTTCCAGGAAGAGGCCCGTGTCGGAGGGCGTGCCGTCGGTCTCCATCCGGCGGGCGCCGTGGATCAGGGTGGCGCCCTTGTCCAGTGCGTCCTGGACGTAGGCGTAGAAGCGCTCGCTGCGCAGTACGGGGGAGAGCAGCGCGCCGGGGTCCTCGGGCAGTCCCGGGCGGATCAGTGACGCGGTCAGCCGCAGGCGTTCCAGCAGTTGCTCGGCGACGGCGGGGTGCACGATCACCTGGTTGGGCACCATGCAGATCTGCCCCGAGCCGAAGAAGCACTCGACGAGTGCCTCGCAGGCGGCTTCGAGATCGGCGTCGTGCCAGATCAGCACGGCGTCGTTGCCCGCGAGTTCGAGGACGGGCTTCTTGCCGTGCGCGACGCAGTCCCGCTCCAGCTCCAGGCCGGTGGTCACGCCCCCGGTGTAGAAGATGTCGTTGACGTGCGGGCTCTCCAGCCAGCTCCTGATGGCCGGTCCGGGGCGGGAGCAGAAGACGTTGAGCGTGCCCGGGGGCGCGCCGATGTCGTCGAGCGCCGGGGCGACCAGCTCACGCATCGCGTACATGACGCCGAGCGGCGCGCTGCGCGGGGCCCGCACGACCACGGCGTTGCCGGCGATCAGCGGGGTGATCCCGAACAGGGCACTGCTGGCGGGAGCGTTCTGCGGCGGGTTGACGGCGACCACGCCGTCCGCCACACGCCGTACGGTCATCCGCCTGCCGGCGTGCTCGATGCTCTGCTCCATCTGCCGGGCGCACCAGCCGAGGGTCTCCTCGCTGAAGATCTCCAGCAGACCGGCCACCTGCCATTCGGCGAGCGCCCTGGGGTTTCCTTCGGCGATGAGCAGATCGACGAACTCCAGGTGGTGGCGGAGCAGCCGTTCGCGGATTCCCCGGCCCAGCGCGAGACGCCGTTCCAGCGGAAACCGCGCCCACACCGGAGCCGCCTCGGCCGCTTCGCGGGACGCCTCTTCGACCGTGCGGTCGTCGGCCAGCGCGCAGCGTCCCACGACAAAGTCCGCCGCGTCCGCGGGATCGGCTTTACCACGCTCCAGTTTCCGTTTGAGTGTCAGGCTCCTGAAGACGTCGTCAAGAATCGACGACGTCTTCACCGTGTACACGTGTCTTTCCGCTGGCACCTCATGTCCGGCGATATACGAGTCGTAGCTGAGGAACACGGGCCGGGGCGGTCGCGAACCACTCGTGGCGACTTGTCCGAAGGTCCCTGTGGGAGATTCCACGATTCGACGTCTTCCTTCCGAGGTGCTGGATGCTCGACGCTGCGGAGACAAAGGCTGCGGAAACACGGAAGTGGCCGAAAGCTGCGCGACTCGGCACGTCGGCGATTCTGGCAGGGCGCACTGATACGGCCCTGACGGTCGACTGACCCATCCGGATACTGGACGGGCCCGAGGCCACACGTCCGAGATCAGGACAGTCCGGATTCTTATCGTCGATTCGCCGTTTATTTACGGGGAGAACAACATCGCGGCAGGCGATTAAAAGCCCTGCGGCCATGGGCGAATCATTCCGGCCAAAGTTTATTACAGCTCACGGACGGGCCGGGAAGGGGGAAGTCGGGCTGCCTACCATGGACAAATGCGCGGACACACGATGCCCAGCGGACACACGAAGCCCAATCGAATCGGCCCCATGCTCCGGGAGTGGCGCCACCGCCGCAATCTGAGCCAAATGGCGCTCGCCCTGATGGCGGAGACATCCAGCCGTCATCTGAGCTTCATAGAGACCGGCCGCGCCAGGCCGAGTCGCGAACTGCTCCTGCGGCTCTGCGACCAGTTGGACGTGCCCGTGCGTCAGCGCAACCGTTTGATCATGGCCGCCGGATATGCGCCCACCTACGAGGAGACTCCGCTCGGCGAGTCCCACATGGATCGAGCCAATGAGGCCGTCGAACGGCTCCTCACCGGCCACGAGCCGTACCCCGCGCTGGTCTTCGACACCGTTTCGGATCTGTGCCGAGCCAACAGGTCGGCGATGGCGCTGCTGGACGGTGTCGCCGAGGAGCTGCTGCTGCCGCCCGTCAACGTCGTGCGGCTCGGGCTGCATCCGATGGGTATGGCGCGGCGGATCACCAACTTCGCCGAGTGGCGCCGGCATCTGCTCTCCCGGCTGCGGCGCGATGCCGCGTTCACCGACGACGAGCGGCTCGGTTCCCTGTACGAGGAGGTCCGCGCCTACCGCTACCCGTCGGGTCTGCTGGGGCCGGAGCCCAGCACCCCCGATCCCGCGGAGGCCCACCACGTCGCGATTCCGCTGCACATCCGCGCGCTCGGGACCGAGTTGAGATTCTTCAGTGCCGTGACCGCCTTCGTGGCACCCGCCGACGCCACACTGGCCGAGCTGACCATAGAGACGTTCTATCCCGCCGACAGGCACACGGCCGCCACGCTCCACTCCCACCACTGGAGCGAACATCTGCGTGCGGCGGTTCCGGAGGGGTGTCCCCTGCTGCCGACCGGCCGTTGAGCACACCCGCGGCCGGGGGCGCGCCCGACGGGTACGAGTCGGGGTGTGCGGGTGCGCTCGGCGGGCCCGGGTCCGCGTGCGGACGGGGCGAGCCCGAGGGCTGTCCCGTGATCCCTGGCGGATCGGCGCGCCAGGGGTTTCGGGACAGCCCTCGGGAAGGTCTTCCCGGCCACCGTGCGCTCAGACGGTCTCCTCGACCCCCGTGCGCTCGGAAGGCTTCGCGGGCGCGGGCCTTCCCGGCAGCAGCTGGATGGCGACGACCAGGACGAGCGCGAGGGCGGCCAGGTACACCAGCCCGGCGTCCAGCCCGTCCGCGGCGCTCGCCGGGGCGGCGTCGACGCTGCCGTAGTAGATGATGCCGATCAGCGCGACGCCCAGCGCGTTGCCCACCTGCATCATCGTGGTCAGAACCCCGGAGGCCGCACCGGCCAGGCGCGGCGGAATACCGGCCAGGACCGTCGAGTTGAGCGGTGCCATCACCATGCCCATCCCCGCTCCGTCGAGCAGCAGGGCCGGGGTGAGCAGCCAGATGTTCCCCTCGACGCCGATGCGGGAGACCGTGAGGAAGAGCAGCAGCTGGCCGACCGCGATGAGCACGCCGCCGAGGGCCAGGGCCTGTCGCCCCAGCCATGCGCCGAGCCGCCGCCCGGAGACGGACGTGACGAAGAATCCGACGCCCATGACCGTGAAGGTGAGACCGGAGTCCAGTGCGCTCAGGCCGCGGCCCTGCTGCAGATACAGCGCGAGGACGAGGAAGAACGAGGCCATCCCCGAATAGAAGACGATCACCGCGAGCAGTCCGACGGTGAACGCACGCTGCCGGAAGAGCCCCGGATCCAGCAGGGGCGAGCCACCGCTCGCCGACAGCCGTCGCTGATGCAGCAGGAAGGCGCCGAGGAACGGCACGGCGAGGATCAGGCACACCCAGGTCCAGGCCGGCCAGCCCGCCTCCCGGCCTTCGACCAGCGGCAGCACCACGGCCGCAAGCCCCAGGGTGACCAGCACCATCCCGGGGATGTCGAGCCGGCTGGCCCCCTCCGCGCGTGACTCCGAGATCTGCTTCGGGGTCAGCAGCAGGGCGGCGACCCCGATCGGCACGTTGATCAGGAAGCAGCTGCGCCAGCCCAGCCCGGCGACATCGGCCTCGATCAGCGCCCCGCCTATCAGCTGGCCGCCGACCGAGGCCGAGGCCAGGACCAGGCCGTACGCCGTGAACGCCCGAGCGCGGGAGGCTCCGGTGTACGTGACCCCGAGAATGGTCAGCACCTGCGGCGAGAGCACCGCGGCCCCGATGCCCTGGGCGACCCTGGCGAGCACCAGCACCGGGGCGTCGGGGGCGATCCCGCACACCAGCGAGGCCACCGTGAACAGCAGCAGCCCGATGACGTACAGACGGCGTCGGCCGAAGATGTCACCCAGCCGTCCCGCCGTGATCAGGCCGCAGGCGTACGCCAGCCCGTATCCGGCCACGATCAGCTGGACCTGGGCCGTACTCGCGCCGAGCTCGCCCTGCACCGCCGGGATCGCGACATTCACGATGAAGAAGTCGAGCACGACCATGAAGGTTCCGGCCAGGATCACCGGCAGTGCCAGGGAGCCGGCGCCGCCGGCGGTGGCGCGGTCCGCTTTCGGTGGTGCGGTGTTGGCGTCGTTCACAGCGCTCTTCCCCACGCTCGAACCAGTACGAGTCCCCCACCTTCCGCGCGCGGCGGAGAGGGTGTCGATTACCTGCCAGGTAATTGTTCCGGCCACGGCCCGCTGCCTAGCGTCGAGTGGTACGGACGCGAGGCGGCGGTGGCGGCAAGGTCCCCGTCCGTCGCGGCACAAGCGCGGGAGGGGCAGATGGTCCAGGAGAACGCGGGGCTCGGCGCCGCTTGGTTCCACACCGGCCGGGCACGGCCCGACGCGGCGTGCCGGCTGTACGTGTTCCACCACGCGGGCGGGTCGGCCGCGACGTACGCCCGCTGGGCGCAGATGCTGCCGGACGACGTGGAGGTCGCGGCGGTCCAGTTGCCCGGTCGGCAGAACCGTCGCGCCACCCCCGCGTTCACCGATCTGGACGACCTCGTCGAGGCCGTCTACGAGGCCCTGGAGGACGACCTCGACGGACGTCGCTTCGCGTTCTTCGGGCACAGCATGGGCGCGCTGATCGCCTACCGGTTGACCCTCGCGCTGCAGAAGGACGGTGCACCCGCCCCCGCTCTGCTCGCGGTCTCCGGATGGGAGGGGAGCGCCCACCGGCCGAGCCCGGTGCCCGTCGACCGGCTCTCCGACGAGGAATTCCTCTCCCGCGTCGAGGAGTTCGGTGGCCTGCCGCCGGAGGTCACCGGGAACCGCGAACTGCTCGACCTCGTACTCCCCACGCTGCGCGCCGATTTCACCGTGGTCAACGGATACACGGACGACCGTGCACGGGTCGACTGCCCCGTGGTCGCCTACGGCGGGGCGTCGGACCCGCTCCTGGGCGGGGGCGCCATGGGCGCGTGGGCGGACCGGGCGGACGCGTTCCTGGGGCTCAACGAGCTTCCGGGCGGCCACTTCTACATCTACGAGCAGGCCATGGCGGTGGCCGCGGATCTGGCGCGCCGGCTGCGGCGCGGCGCGGCGGGCCCGCGCCGGGGCTGACATCGGTACCGGTCTCGGCGCCGGTACCGGTCTCGGTGCCGGCGCCGAGGCCGGTGCGGCAGCCGATGCCGCTCCGGTGCCGGTTTCGGCGTCGGCACCGCCGTCGGCCTCAGCCATCAGTGGATCTTGCTGGCCCGCCCGGCCCAGAACCGGTCACGCAGTTCGCGGCGGAGCACCTTGCCGGTCGAGTTGCGGGGCAGGCCGTCCAGGAAGTCGTACCGGACGGGGATCTTGAAGTCGGCGATCCGCCCCTTCAGGGAGAGCATCAGTTCCCTCGGGGTCGCCCGCATGCCCTCGTTCAGCACCACGCAGGCATGCACCGCCTCGCCCCAACGAGGGTGCGGGGCACCGATGACCGCCACCTCGGCCACCGCGGGGTGCTTGCCGAGCGCCTCCTCCACCTCGCCGGGGTAGACGTTCTCCCCGGCGACGATGATCGTGTCCTTGATCCGGTCGCAGAGATAGAGGTAGCCGTCCTCGTCGAGGTATCCGGCGTCGCCCATCCGCAGCCATCCGTCCGTCAGGGTACGCGCGGTGGCCTCCGGCAGGTTCCAGTAGCCCAGCATGACCGCGGCCGACCGCACCCACACCTCGCCGGTCTCCCCCGTCGCACAGGTCCTGCCGTCGGCGACGATCCGTATCTCCACCCCCGGGCACGCACGCCCGGCGGCACGCAGCCGGGGGCTTCCCGGCACGTGGTCGGGCATCGGCAGCAGGGCCACCGCGTTGCCCGTCTCGGTGGCGGCGTAGGCCTGCACCAGATCGGCCCCCAGCACGTCGAGGGAGCGGACCAGCAATTCCTCCGCGATCGGCGATCCGCCGTAGACCGCCTTGCGCAGTGTCGCGAAGGTCTCCTTGGACGCGGCGGGCTCGGCCAGCATCATCTGGAGCATGGCCGGGGCGACGAACGTGGTGGTGACGCCCACGTCCCTGATCAGTGCGACCGCTTCCTGCGCGACGAACATCCGCATGATCACGTTCGTCACGCCGGCGGTGAAGCCCTGCATGGACCAGGACAGCCCGGCGATGTGCAGTCCCGGCAGCCCGATCAGGCTCCTGTCGCCGGGTTTCCAGTCCACCCAGTCCAGGCCGTTGTCGTCCATGGCACGGCCCAGCGCGAAGAAGCTCCGGTGGGGCAGGACCACGCCCTTCGGCGGCCCGGTGGTGCCGCTCGTGTACATCTGGGCGACGGGCTGGGCGGGATCGGGGCGATAGCCGGTGCCGGTGTCCGGGAAGGCGGACTTCCAGTCCGCGTAGCCGGCGCCGCGCCGTCCCTGGACATCCATGCCGACGATCGCCTTCAGCTCCGGCAGTTCGGCCTCGATCTGCTCGGCGGTGGCGCGGTACTCCTCCTCCACGAAGAGCAGCCGGGCGCAGGAGTCGCGCAGCTGGTGCTCGACCTCGCTCTCGGTGAGCCGCCAGTTGACCGGTACCAGGACGGTGCCGCTCTTGGCGCAGGCGAAGGCGATCTCGTAGTAGTACTGCGACTCCATGCCGAGGAACGCGACCCGGTCGCCGGGGGCGAGCCCCGCGGCGAGCAGGGCGTGCGCGGCACGGTTGCTCTCACGGTCGAGTTCGGCGTAGGTCACCTCGGTGCCGAGGTGGATCATGGCGACATGATCGGGCCGGACGGCGGCGTGGTGTCCGGGGATGGCGGCGAGTGTCTCTGGCGTGGCCTCGTCCATGGTCTCTCCATCAACAGGTCCGGCTGATCGGAAGGTTGCTGCCCGGCCGGGTGCGGCGCGGGGTTCAGTCCGAGGTCAGCCGTTGCTCGGCGAACTCGGCCAGGGAGCGTGCGCTGGGGTGGTCCATGACCTCGGACACCGTGGTCCTGCGGCCCAGGGCCGTGCCCAGCTGCCCGCTGAGCCGGGCGGCGGCCAGCGAATCCAGGCCGAGGTCGAGGAAGTGCGCGCCGGGCTCGATCTCCGCGGGGTCGTCGAACTGGAGCTCGGCGGCCATCAGCGCGCGGATGTGGCCGGTGAGGGCGGCGAGCCGTTCGTCCTGGCCCATGGAGAGCAGCCGTCCGGTGTCCAGCTCCGCCGGGGCGGTGGCGACGGGCCCGGTCGCCGGGGCGTCCGGTGCGGCGCTCGGCCGGGCGTCCGCTCCGGCCCCCGGCGAGAAGCGGCGCGGGTTCGCCGACCGGAGCCAGTACTCCTGGCGGTCGAAGGCGTAGCCCGGCAGCACCACCCGCCGCATCCGCCGCTCCGAGTGGAAGCCGGTCCAGGACACCGGGTATCCGGCGGCGTACAGCTTGGCGACCGACGACAGCAGCGCCAGGTCGTCCTGCTGGGCCGGGCGCAGGCTGGGCAGCCAGGTGTCGCCCGGGGCGTCGAGGTTCTCCCGGGCCAGCGAGGACAGCGTGGCGGACGGCCCGATCTCGATGTACGCGTGCCTGCCGCGCCGGGCCACGGTGCGCATCCCGGCCGCGAAGTCCACCGGTTCGGCGATGTGCCGGACCCAGTAGTCGGGCTTGGAGATGTCCCGCCACCGCGCCACCTGGCCCGTGAGGTTGGAGATCAGGGTGAGCTCGGGCTCGTGGAAGACGATGTCGTCGAAGGCCGCCCGGAACTCCTCGGTGACCGCGTCCATCAACGGCGAGTGGAAGGCGTGCGAGACGGGCAGCCGCTTGACCCGGACGCCCTTGACGGTCAGCTCGGCGGTCGCCGCGTCGAGCGAGGCGGCGCCTCCCGAGACGACGCACTGCGTGGGTGCGTTGTACGCGGCGACGGCGAGGTCCTCGTACGGCTCCACCAGGGCGTTCACCGTGTCGGCGGGGGCCCCGACGGCCGCCATGCCGCCGGGCGCGGTGACCGAGTCCATCAGCCGGGCCCGGACCGCCACCAGCCGGACCGCGTCGGCCACGGAGAAGAGTCCGGCGACGGTCGCCGCGACCACCTCGCCGATGCTGTGTCCTATGACTGCGGAGGGCCGCACGCCCCAGGAGAGCCACAGCCGCGCCAGCGCGTACTCCAGGACGAACAGGGCGGGCTGGGTGTACCGGGTGCGATGCAGCTCCTCGGCGTCCTCGGTGCGGCCGAACATCAACTCCCTGATGGAACGGCCCAGATGAGGGGCGAACAGCTCGTCCAGCTCGTCGACGGTCCGGCGGAACAGCGGGTGGCGGCCGTACAGGGCGAGGCCCATGCCCGGGTGCTGCGCGCCCTGCCCGGTGAACAGGAAGACCGCCTTGCGTACGGCCTCCGGCCTGTCGGCCGTGGGCCTGGCGGCCCGGTCGGCGAGCAGCGCGGAGAGACCGGCGTGGTCGCGGACGACTCCGGCGATCCGGTGGTCGAAGTGGGCACGACCGGTGTTGCCGGTGTAGCAGACGGCGTCGACGGGCAGGTCGGGCCGGTCGGCCAGCAGCCGCCGGTAGCGCTCGATCTGCAGGGCGAGGGAGCGGGCCGACTTCGCGGACAGTGTGAAGACATGACCGCTCTCCCGGCCGGCGTCGGCGGGACGCCCGTCCGCCTCACGGCTCGCGTCCCCGGACCGCCCGTCCGCCTCACGGCTCGCGTCCCCGGTCGGGTCCACCTGCTCCCGGGCGGGGGCATCCGTCTCGGCGGGCGCCTCTTCGAGGATCGCGGAGGCCAGAGTTCCGGCGAAGCCGAAGGAATTGACCATCGCGCGACGGGTGCCGGACGTCCAGGGGCGGGTCTCCGTCGGGATCTCGACCGGGGACACCTCCCAGGGAATGCGTGACGACGGCTTCTCGAAGTTGAGGTGCGGGAAGATCTCGCCGCTGCGCAGCTGGGCGACGGCCTTGATGACTCCGCCGATCCCCGCGGCCGGCTCCATGTGTCCGAGGTTGGTCTTGGACGAGCCGACGATCACCGGATCGTTCCTGCTGTGCGAGTCGGCGAAGACCTCGCTGATCGCACCGATCTCGATCGGGTCCCCGAGAGGGGTTCCGGTGCCGTGCGCCTCCACGTACTGGATGTCGCCGGGCTCCAGCCGGGCGCTGCTGAGCGCCCGCCGCAACAGGGTCTCCTGCGCCGCGCCGTTGGGCACGGTGAGCCCGGCGCTCTCCCCGTCCTGCCCGACGGCGCTGCCACGGACGAGCGCCAGGACGGTGTCGCCGTCGCGCCGGGCGTCCGAGAGCCGCTTCAGCACGATCATGCCGCAGCCCTCGGCCCGGCCGTAGCCGTCGGCCGCGTCGTCGAAGGTCTTGCAGAGGCCGTCGGGCGAGAGTGCGGTCAGATCGGAGAAGAGCGCGGTGCTCCGGGGGTGGTGGATGGCGTTGACCCCGCCGGCCAGGGCGATGTCGCACTCGCGGCGGCGCAGTCCCTGGGCGGCGAGGTGGAGTGCGACGAGGGAGGCGGAGCAGGCGGTGTCCACGGTGATGGAGGGACCGCGCCAGCCGAGGAAGTAGGAGAGTCTGCCGCAGATGCCCGAGTGCGAGACCCCGGCCGCGATCCGGCCGTCCAGCTCGTCGTCGGGAAGCTCGTCCATCTCCATCACGTAGTCGAGGGAGCTGGCGCCCACGTAGATGCCGCCGTTTCCGTGCCGCAGCGCGGTCGGATCGATCCCCGCGTGTTCGAGGGACTCCCACGCCGTCTCCAGCACCAGCCGCTGCTGCGGATCCAGGCAGTGCGCCTCGGCCGGGGCCGTCCTGAAGAACTTGGGGTCGAACCGTTCGAGGCCGTCGAGGAAGCCGCCGCCCGTGGTCCGGATGACGCCGCGGCCCTCACCGGAGGCGTATGCCTCGACGTCCCAGCGGTCCTTCGGGAGCGGGCCGATGGCGCTGCGTCCCTCACGCAGGAACTCGGTGAACTCCTCCAGGGAGTTGTTCCCGCCGGGAAAGCGCAGGCCGACGCCCACGATCGCGATCGGTTCGTACTTCTCCCGCAGCAGCTCCTTCAGGAGCTCACGCTGCCTGCGCAGATCCTCCCTGGCCTGCACCAGGGCGTCGGCGGTGGTCGCGTCGTCCAGGTCTGCCATGGCTGCTACCCCTGTCCCTGGTAGAGGTTCTTGAGGGCTTCGTCGACCAGATCGTCCGCCGAGGAGTCGGCGGGGGCGGCGGCGCGGGGGCCGGGGGCGGCGCCGGACGTGGTTCCGTCGCCGGGCGCGGACGCGCGCGCGGGGCGGAACAGGCCGGGGAGCAGCTCGTCGCAGATGTGGTCCATCAGCTGACCCACGGTGGGGCTGTTGAACAGCAGGTTCGCGCTGAGCTCGTGCCCGATCATCGACTCCAGGCCCTGCTTCAGATCGGTAATCGTCAGCGAGGTGAGCCCCAGGTCGAAGTAGCTCTCGTCCATGGGAAGTTCGTCATCGTCCTCCATGAGCAGCGCGACCTTGAACTCGGCGACGACGAGATCCTCCAAGGCCTGCCGCCGCTCGGACCGGGCGAGATCGAGCAGGTCCTCCACGACCGTGGTGGCGCCCACCGTCTCGGGCCCCGTAGGGCGTTCGTCCACCGCACTCACTGCCATCGCCTCCACCACGTCGAGCCTCCGCAAGAGCCCCCCGTACCGCGTTTCGTGGGTGCCGGATCCATTCCAGTCGACGAGCACGAGGGCAGTCCAGCGCCGTCGGAACGGCGGTACGGCCATGTGCCCGCGCCGTCAGCGACACGTCAGCGCGGGGGCGCCGCGGACATGGCGACGGCCCGTACGGACACAGCGTCCGTACGGGCCGTCGGGTGGGGCCAGGGGCCCTACGGGGTCAGTGGTTGCGGGGGAAGCCCAGGTCCACGCCCGCCGGGGCGTCGGCCGGGTCCGGCCAGCGGGTGGTGACGACCTTGCCGCGGGTGTAGAAGTGCACGCCGTCGTTGCCGTAGATGTGGTGGTCGCCGAAGAGGGAGTCCTTCCAGCCACCGAAGGAGTGGTAGCCGACCGGCACCGGGATCGGCACGTTGACGCCGACCATGCCGGCCTCGATCTCCATCTGGAAGCGGCGGGCGGCACCGCCGTCGCGGGTGAAGATCGCGGTGCCGTTGCCGAACGGCGAGGCGTTCATGAGGGCGACGCCCTCCTCGTAGGTCTCGGTCCGCAGGACGCACAGGACCGGGCCGAAGATCTCGTCCTTGTACGCGTCCGAGTCGGTGGAGACGTTGTCGAGGAGGGAGAGGCCGATCCAGTGTCCGTCCTCGAAGCCCTCGACCGTGAAGCCCGTGCCGTCGAGCACGACGTCGGCGCCCTGGGCGGCCGCGCCCGTGACGTAGGAGGCGACCTTGTCGCGGTGGGCGGCGGTGATCAGCGGGCCCATCTCGGACGTCGGGTCGTTGCCGGGGCCGATCTTGATCTTCTCGGCGCGCTCCTTGATCTTGGCGACGAGCTCGTCGGCGATGGAGCCCACCGCGACGACCGCGGAGATCGCCATGCAGCGCTCACCGGCGGAGCCGTACGCGGCGGAGACGGCGGCGTCGGCCGCGGCGTCGAGGTCCGCGTCCGGCAGCACCAGCATGTGGTTCTTCGCACCGCCGAGCGCCTGGACGCGCTTGCCGTTGGCCGTGGCGGTCGTGTGGATGTAGCGGGCGATCGGGGTGGAGCCCACGAAGGAGACCGCGGCCACGTCGGGGTGGGCGAGGAGCCCGTCGACGGCGACCTTGTCACCGTGCAGGACGTTCAGCACACCGTCCGGCAGACCGGCCTCGGAGGCCAGCTCGGCCAGCAGGTTGGCGGCCGACGGGTCCTTCTCGCTGGGCTTGAGCACAAAGGTGTTTCCGCAGGCGATGGCGAGCGGGAACATCCACATCGGCACCATGGCCGGGAAGTTGAACGGGGTGATACCGGCGACGACACCGAGCGACTGGCGGATCGCGGACACGTCGACCCGGCTGGAGACCTGGGTGGACAGCTCGCCCTTGAGCTGGGTGGTGATGCCGCAGGCCAGCTCGACGATCTCCAGACCGCGGGCGACCTCGCCCAGCGCGTCCGAGTGCACCTTGCCGTGCTCGGCGGTGATCAGCGCGGCGATCTCGTCGCGGTGGGCGTCCAGCAGCGCGCGGTAGCGGAAGAGGATCGCGGTGCGGGTGGCCAGCGAGGACGTGCCCCAGGTGGCGTAGGCGTCCTTGGCGGCGGCGACCGCGGCGTCGACCTCTTCGAGGGAGGCGAGCGCGACCTGCGTGGTGACGGCGCCGGTGGCCGGGTCGGTGACCGGGCCGTGGTTGCCGGACGCGCCCTCGACGGTCTTGCCACCGATCCAGTGGTTGACGGTCTTCATGACAGAACTCCTTCAGTGGCGTCTTCAGAGGTGGCGGCGTCGGTCGGCGACGTGTCGGTCGTACTCTTCGCGGGCTTTCACGGCCGACGGCCGGGTGGCCGTTTCGGCTACGGGAACATCCCACCACGCCTGCGCCGGAGGGGGGCCCGACACTGTGTCTGCCGTTTCGGTCTCGACGTAGACACAAGTGGGACGGTCCGCCGCGCGTGCCTCGACAAGGGCTTCGCGCAGGTCACGCACGGTCTTGGCACGGAGCACCCGCATCCCCAGCGAGCCGGCGTTGGCCGCGAGGTCGACGGGGAGAGGGGGGCCGGTGAAGGTGCCGTCCGCGGCCCGGTGGCGGTAGGCCGTGCCGAAGCGCTCGCCGCCGACCGCCTCGGACAGGGAGCCGATGGACGCGTAGCCGTGGTTCTGGAGGACGACCAGCTTCACCGGGAGCTCCTGCTGCACCGCGGTGACGATCTCGGTGGGATTCATCAGGTACGTGCCGTCGCCGACGAGGGCCCAGACGGGGCGGCCGGGGGCGGCCAGCTGGACCCCGATCGCGGCCGGGATCTCGTAGCCCATGCAGGAGTAGCCGTACTCGACGTGGTACTGGTGCGGGGAGCGGGCCCGCCAGAGCTTGTGCAGGTCGCCGGGGAGCGAACCGGCCGCGTTGATCAGGATGTCGTCCTCGGTGACCAGGGTGTCGAGGAGGCCCAGGACCTGGGTCTGGGTGGGGCGGGCGTCCGGGTCGTCGGCGGTGAACGCGGCGGTGACCCGTCGCTCCCATGCCTCCTTGGCTGCGGTGTACTCGGTCTCGTAGGACGGGTCGACGCGGTGGTTGCGTGCGGCGAGCGCGGCCGTGAGGGCTTCGAGGGCGGCGCGGGCGTCGGCGACGAGCGGGAGCGCGCCGAGTTTGTGGGCGTCGAAGCCGGTGATGTTGAGGTTGACGAAGCGGACCGCCGGGTTCGAGAAGAGCGTGGCGGAGGCCGTGGTGAAGTCGGAGTAGCGGGTGCCGATACCGATGACCAGGTCGGCGGTGCGGGCCAGCTCGTCGGCGGTCGCGGTGCCGGTGTGGCCGATGCCTCCGACGTCCGCGGGGTGGTCGTGGCGCAGCGAACCCTTGCCGGCCTGGGTCGAGGCCACGGGGATGCGGGTGGCGGCGGCGAACGCGGCCAGGGTCTCCTCCGCCGCGCTGTGACGGATGCCGCCGCCCGCCACGATCAGTGGCCGACGGGCGCCGCGCACGGCCCGTACCGCTTGGTCGAGCTCGTACGGATCGGGAGCGGGACGGCGTACGTACCAGACGCGCTCGGCGAAGAACTCCTCCGGCCAGTCGTACGCCTCGGCCTGCACGTCCTGCGGCAGCGCGAGGGTGACCGCGCCGGTCTCGGCCGGGTCGCTCAAGGTCCTCATGGCCTGGAGGGCGGCCGGGATCAGGGCCTCGGGGCGGGTGATCCGGTCGAAGTAGCGGGAGACGGGGCGCAGGCAGTCGTTGACCGAGAGGTCGCCGGCGGACGGGACTTCGAGCTGCTGGAGCACGGGGTCGGCGGGCCGGGTCGCGAAGGTGTCCCCGGGCAGGAGAAGGACGGGCAGGTGGTTGATGGTGGCGAGGGCGGCGCCGGTGACAAGATTGGTGGCGCCGGGGCCGATGGAGGTGGTGACGGCGTGCGCGGAGAGCCTGCCGGACTGACGGGCGTAGCCGACGGCGGCGTGCACCATGGCCTGCTCGTTGCGGCCCTGGAGATAGGGCATCGCGCGGCCCGACTCGGTGAGGGCCTGACCGATCCCGGCGACGTTGCCGTGACCGAAGATGCCCCAGGTGGCGCCGATCAGGCGCCGGCGTCGGCCGTCGCGTTCGGTGTACTGGCGGGAGAGGAAGGACACCAGGGCCTGGGCGGTGGTCAGCCTGCGGGTGCGTGGTGCGCTCATGAGCTCGCCTCCGAACCGTACGGCGGGACCTTCCCGTACAGCGGAAGTCTGGGGTCCACCGGCTGCGAGGGCCAGGTCTCACGGATCCAGCCGTGGTCGGGGTGGTCGCTGATCAGCCATTCCCGCTGCTCGCCCGGACCCGCCATCACATTGAGGTAGTACAGCGTGCGGCCGGGGGCCGCGATGGACGGGCCGTGCCAGCCGTCGGGGACGAGCACCGCGTCACCGCTGCGGACCTCGGCGAGGACGTCCGTGCCACCGTCCTTCGACGGCGACACCCGGTGGTAGCCGAGCCCGTAGTCCGCCACCTCGAAGTAGTAGATCTCCTCCAGCACGGACTCGACTCCGGGGCGGTCCTCGTCGTGCTTGTGCGGCGGGTAGGACGACCAGTTGCCACCGGGGGTGAGGACCTCGACGGCGATCAGCCGGTCGCACTCGAAGGTGTCGGCCGCGGCGAAGTTGTTGACCTGACGGGAGCAGTTCCCGGTGCCGCGCAGCTCGACGGGTACCTCCGGCGCGGGGCCGTAGCGAGCGGGGAGTCGTCGCTCGCACTTCGCTCCTGCCAGGGCGAAGCGGCCTCCTGCGCCGGAGGCGATCTGTGCATGGGCGTCACGCGGGACGTACGCGAAGTCGGATACCCCGCTGAACACGCTTTCCCGGCCCAGCAGTTCAAAGATCTCACCTGAGGTGTGCACCGTACAGCCACCGGTCAACGGCAGAACGATCCACTCGCTCTCCCCGGTGACAAGCGTGTGAATTCCGCCCGGCCCCAGCTCCAGCACACGCAGGCTCGACCGGTCCCAGCCGGCCCGCTCCGGATCGATGTCGAGGGCATAGGGCCCGCTCTCCGTGCTCCCGGCGCGAAGGTGGTACCGCGGTTCGTCGTCCGTCCTCATACCCACTCCCTACCCGGTTCCGGGCTCTCGCCCGTCCCTCTCGGCTCCAGCAGCGACACGGCCGTGTCGACGGCTTCCGCCACCTTGCCGTCGGCCGGGTAGAGCAGCGAACGCCCCACCACCAGGCCCTGGACGGTCGGCAGTCGCAGCGCCGTGCGCCACTTCTCGAACGCGCCGTCCAGGTCGTCGCGCACCTCGCCGCCCAGCAGCACGGCGGGCAGCGTGGAGGCCTCCATCACCCGGGCCATGTCGTCGGGGTTCTCGGTGACGGGGACCTTGAGCCAGGTGTACGCGGACGTCCCGGCGAGCCCCGAGGCGATGGCGATCGAGGTCGTGACCGCCTCCGCGCCGAGGTCGTTGCGGACATGGCCGTCCGCGCGGCGGCAGAGGAACGGCTCGACGAAGACGGGCAGCCGGTGCGCGGCCATGGCGTCGACGGCACGCGCGGTGGCGTGCATGGTGTCGAGCGAGCCGGGGTCGTCGTAGTCGATACGGAGCAGCAGTTTGCCCGCGTCGAAGCGCAGACGGGCGAGGTCCTCGGGGCGGTGGCCGGTGAAACGGTCGTCGAGTTCGAAGGCCGCGCCCGCGAGGCCGCCGCGGTTCATCGAGCCGATGACGACCTTGTTCTCCAGCGCGCCGAGGAGCAGCAGGTCGTCGAGGATGTCGGCGGTGGCCAGGACTCCGTCGACACCGGGACGGGAGAGGGCGAGGCACAGCCGTTCCAGGAGCTCGAAGCGGTTGGCCATGGCCAGTCCGCGGCCGCCGACAGCCAGGGAGCCACGGGCCGGATGATCCGCCGCGATGATCATCAGGCGTCCGCGACTGCCGACGAGGGGGCGTCTGCGGCGCCGCGCCGCGGCTTCCGCGACGGCCTCGGGGTGGCGCACGCGCAGGTGGACGAGTTCGGAGACCGAGGCGGCCGCGGGCGTCATGAAGTGGCTCCGGTGGTACGGGAGGTGACGGCGCCTTCGGCCAGGGCCGTTTCGACTTCGTGCGGGAACGGCATGGCGGAGGAACAGGCGAGACGGGAGGCGACGATCGCGCCGGCCGCGTTGGCGTACCGCATGACGCGCTCCGTCTCCCAGCCGGCGAGCAGTCCGTGGCAGAGCGCCCCGCCGAAGGCGTCACCGGCGCCGAGGCCGTTGACGACCTCGACGGGCAGCGGCGGCACATCGGCCACCGTGCCGTCGCGATGGACGGCGAGGACGCCCTTGGGGCCCCGCTTGACGACGGCCAGTTCGATGCCCGCGCCGATCAGGGCGCGGGCGGCCGCGTGGGGTTCGCGCTCACCCGTCGCGATCTCGCACTCGTCGAGGTTGCCGACGGCGACGGTGGCATGGGCGAGGGCCTCCCGGTAGCGGGCGGCCGGGGCGGGGCGGGACGCGGGATCCCCCGTGGTGTCCCAGAACATCGGGCGCCAGTCGAGGTCGAAGACGGTGATGCCGGACCGGTCGCGGGCGCGGAGTGCGGCGAGGGTCGCGGTACGGCTCGGCTCGGCGCACAGGCCGGTGCCCGTCATCCAGAAGACCCTGGCGGACCGCACCGCGTCGAGGTCCAGTTCGGACGCGTGGATCTCCAGGTCGGGGGCCTTGGGCTGCCGGTAGAAGTGGAGCGGGAAGTCGTCGGGCGGGAAGAGTTCGCAGAAGGTGAGGGGCGTCGGCCAGGCGTCGACGGGCGTCACCCACCGGTCGTCGACCCCGAACTCCCGCAACTGGTGGTGCAGATACTCCCCGAAGGCGTCCCGGCCGGTGCGCGTCACCACCGCCGTCCGTCGTCCGAGCCGGGCCGCCGCGACGGCGACATTGGTGGGGGAACCACCGAGGAACTTCCCGAAGGTGTCGACCGCTGCCAGCGGCAGACCGGTCTGCAGGGGGTAGAGGTCCACGCCGATCCGGCCCATGGTGATCACGTCGTACTGCTCAGGCATACGCATCCCTTCGACCGGCGACCGGGGCGGATGCTCCCAGGTCTAGCCCTCCCCCGGAACCCTGTCAATGCTTTGTCCGGACATAAGGACGAATGATTGACACCCGCCCCCGGGGCCGGGAGGCTGGACGGCATGACCTCCTCCGCATTGGCTCCGGCCCGTATCCGCATCGGTTCGGCACCCGACTCGTGGGGGGTGTGGTTCCCCGACGATCCCCGGCAAGTGCCCTGGCAGCGCTTCCTCGACGAGGTCTCCATGGCGGGTTACGAGTGGATCGAGCTCGGCCCGTACGGCTACCTCCCGACCGACCCGGCCCGCCTCGCCGACGAGACCGGCCGTCGCGGACTCACGGTCTCGGCCGGGACCGTTTTCACCGGATTGCACCATGGACCGGACGTCTGGGACCGGACCTGGGCGCATGTCGCCGACATCGCGGCACTCACCCGGGCGATGGGTGCCGCGCATCTGGTGGTCATCCCGTCGTTCTGGCGCGACGACAGGACGGGGGAGGTCCTGGAGGACCGCAGCCTCACCGCGGAACAGTGGCGCGACCTCACCACCCAGACGGAACGGCTGGGCCGCGAGGTGCGGGACCGCTTCGGGCTGCGCATCGTCGTCCATCCGCATGCCGACACGCACATCGACGGGGAGGAGAACGTCAGCCGCTTCCTCGACGCCACCGATCCCGATCTGGTCTCGCTCTGCCTCGACACCGGCCACTACGCCTACTGCGGCGGTGACAGCGTCGAGCTGATCGAGACCTACGGCGAACGGATCGGCTATCTGCACCTCAAGCAGGTCGACCCGGAGATCCTGGCCGAAGTCGTGGCGCACGAGGTGCCGTTCGGGCCGGCCGTGGCGCGCGGCGTGATGTGCGAACCGCCGGGCGGGGTGCCCGCGCTGGAACCCGTACTCGCCGCCGCCCGCAAACTGGACGTGGACCTCTTCGCCATCGTCGAGCAGGACATGTATCCGTGCTCGCCCGACAAGCCCCTCCCCATCGCCCGCCGCACCCGGGACTTCCTCCGCTCCTGCGGGGCCCCGCGCACCGACGGCCCCCGTCGGGCTCCGGACACGCCGAACGATCCCGGGAAGTGACGAAGTGGCGGTGCGCGGTGTTGTGCTCGACGAGGCGCCGGTACGCGGCCCCGGCCGCGCCCGCCGCCGAACGCCCCGCCATCGCACGAGGAGCAACTCGCCATGATCCGAAAGATGCTGTCGTTCCGCAGGACGGCCGGGGCCCCGGCCCTGGCCGCGGTCGCCCTGGCCGCCGCCCTCGTCACGGCCCCGGGCGCCTTTGCCGACGCGCACAACCCGCCGCCACCGCCCGGCTCCAGCCCGGTCTGCGCCTTCTACGACGGCGACGGGCCGACCTTCTTCGGGGAGCGGGGCGAGCGGGTGTCCCAGGTGCAGTGCATGCTGGCCAACCGCCACTATCTGCCGTGGTCCGCGCTCGACGGAACGTTCGGACCGCAGACCCTCCTCGCCGTGCAGCGCTTCCAGGCCGACCACCCGCCGCTCGTACCGAACGGCCTGGTCACCAAGGCCACCTGGTCGGCGCTCTGGCACGCGGGGCCGAGTCGCACAACCCCTCTCCCCTATCCGCCGGCGTGACTCCGGTCGCCGGACCCCTCTCTCGCCATCCCCTCGAACACCACGTACTCCTTCTGTCACAGAGATCCATCTCTCGTCACAGGTGTCTTCATTACGCGAGGCTTCCGTCACAGGCGCTCGACAGGCCCTCCCCGGAACTCGCTCCCTTTCGTTGCACCTAGCACTGACTGAGTGATCGTCAGCGTCGATACCGCGGCTCCCCCGGCGGCCTCCCACGGCTGCCGCCGCAGTGCAGAGAGGTGTCACTTATGACGGACAGAAGACTCTGGTCCTACAAGGACATTGCCGCGCACATCCGGGTGCAGCCGGACACCGTCCGCTCCTACCGCAAACACGGTCATCTCCCGCCGCCCGACCATGTGGAGGGCGGCAAGCCCTTCTGGTACGCGGACACCATCCGCGCCTGGGTCGCCTCAAGACCCGGCAACCGAGGGCGCGGTCGCTGACGCCTGCGGTCCCGTACGGCGGGCGGTCCCCACCCGCCGTACGGGACCCACTCCTTCGCCGGCGCCTGCGTCACGGGCGGCCGGGCGAATCTACGCTCCGGTAGTGACCCTGTCCCGCTCCGGGGCGTCCTTCGGCATCTCCTCGGCCGGTACCGGCACGGACTCCCCCTCGCTCAGGCCGAACCTCCGGTGAAAGGCCCGCAGCGGGGCGGGCGCCCACCAGGTGACCCTGCCCATCAGCTTCATCACGGAAGGAACCAGCAGGCTGCGCACCACCATGGCGTCCATCAGCACGGCCAGGGCGATGCCGAGGCCCAGCATCTTGGTGTTGGTCACCCGCGATGTGCCGATGGCGACCATCACCACCGCCAGGATCACGGCTGCCGCGGTGATCAGCCCACCGGTGTGCCGCAGCCCGAAGGTCACCGACCCCTCGTGGTCCCCGGTGCGGTCGTACTCCTCCTTGATCCGGGAGAGCAGGAAGACCCCGTAGTCCATGGAGAGTCCGAAGGCGACGCAGAACATGAGCACCGGCAGTGTCGTCTCGATGTCCCCCGTGCTGGTGAAGGAGAGCAGCCCGGACAGATGCCCGTCCTGGAAGACCCAGACGACCGCTCCGAACATCGCCGTGAGACTCAGCGCGTTGAGCACGACCGCCTGAAGGGGGATCAGCACACTTCCGGTGAGCAGGAAGACCAGGAGCAGCGTCACCACGACGATGATGCCCACCGCCCAGGGCAACCGGTCGGCGATGGCGTGCTTGGAGTCGACCAGGACGGCCGCCGTGCCCGTCACCGAGGTGTCGAAGGGGGCGGGCTCGGCCCGGAGGTCCTGGACCAGCCGCTGGGCCCCCTGCCCCACGGACTCGCCCTCGGGCAGCACACCGAAGTAGGCGAACCGCCCCGCCGTGACCGGTCCCTCGACCCGCAGCACACCGGGAAGCCCGGCGATCCTGTCGCGGTATTCGGCGTACTGGGCCGGCGTCGCCGCACCTTCCGCGAGCACTTCGAGGCCGCCGCCCGGACTGCCGGGGAATCCGTCCCGGATGTGCTGCTGCACGACATGCGATTCGGCGGACGCGGGCAGCTGGCGATCGTCCGCCGTACCGAACTTCACCCCGAGGAACGGCAGCCCGAGCAGGACGAGCCCCACAGCGGTGGCGGCGGCGAAGACCGGCGCCCGACGCATCACCAGGGCCGCGAACCTGCCCCACCCGCGGCCGGGCCCGGCGTCGGCGGATCCGGACGATCCGTCATGTCCGCCCGGACGCCCTCGCACGACTCCGCCGGAGCGCGCGACCGGGCGCCCGCTCGCGTGCCCGTCACCACGCCGCAGCAGTCGGCGCAGATCGAGGGAGTTCACCCGTGGTCCGAGCAGCACCAGCGCGGCCGGGAGCAGCACGAGCGCGGCAGCGGCCGCCAGCAGCACCACGGCGATCCCCGCGTAGGCGAACGAGCGCAGGAAGTACTGCGGGAAGACCAGCATCGCAGCGAGCGAGACCGCGACGGTCAGCGCGGAGAACAGCACCGTGCGGCCGGCGGTGCGCAACGTCGCCCCCACGGCCTCACGGGTGTCCGCCCCGGCCGAGAGCTCCTCCCTGAACCGGCGCACGATGAACAGCGCGTAGTCGATGGCCAGTCCGAGGCCGAGGGCGGTGGTGAGGTTCTGGGCGAAGACCGAGACATCGGTGAATTCGGTGATGCCGCGCAGCACGGCATTGGTCCCCAGGATCGCGACGATGCCGACACCGAGCGGCAGCAGGGCGGCGATCGCACTGCCGAAGACCATGACCAGCAGCACGAGAGTCACCGGCAGGGCGATCATCTCGGCCCGCAGCAGGTCTTCCTGGATGATCGTCTGCATCTCGTGCCGAACGGCCACCGGGCCGCCGACCGAGACCTCCACCGGCCCGTGCACACCCCGGTAGGCGGGAGCTATCCGGTCCAGGACCTCGCCCATCGCCTTGTCGTCACCCTCGATCCGGGCGGCGATCAACGCCTCCCGCCCGTCCTCGGCACGCAACGCGGGTGACTTGCTCTGCCAGTACGAGCCGACACCGGTGACGCCCTTCTCACCGGCCAGCCGCTCGGTCAGCCGGGCAGCCTCGGCGGCCACCGCGGGATCGTCGACCGAAGCGCCGCCACTGTCCACGAGCAGCAGCAGATTCGGCTGGGACGCGGGGAACTCGCGCTCCAGCGCCTTGGTCGTATAGGTCGATTCGGCGTCCGGCGCCTCCCAGCCCCCACTGCCCATCCGGCCGGCCACCCCGCTGCCGGCGAAGACGGCGAGCATCGTGATCACCAGAGCCGCGAGCAGCGCGAGCCGTGGTCGCGCGGTGACGAATCGCGTCCAGCCCCCCAGACGCTGCGGACCGTTCACTTCAGGCATCGCGCGGTATCCCCTTCCCCCCGGATCCAACGGCGTGCGGCGGCCACGCGGGGCGGCGGCGCAAGGCAGCATGGATCAGTCGTTGCCCATTAGACTGGCAAACACGAGTCATCGCTCGCGTTTCACCAAGAATGCGAGCGGCCACTCGCGTTTGTCAAACGCGCCATGAAAGCTGGGGATTGACCGTGTCGGAGGCCAGAGCGAGGCACACCGGAGAGACAACGGACGCCGGAGGCGTGCGAGACGCCGGAAACTCGCGGGACACCGGGGGCGAGAGAGACGCCAAGGGCGCCGAGGCGACCGCCGGCGCCCCCCGCCCCCGCCGCCGCCAGGCCCGCGGCGAAGCCCGCATCGCCCAGCTCCTCAGAGCGGCGGCCAGCGTCTTCTGCACCACCGGCTACACCGCCGCGAGCACCAACGCCATCGCTCGCGAAGCCGGCGTCTCACCGGGCACGCTCTACCAGTTCTTCCCCAACAAGGAGGCCATCGCCGTCGAGCTCGGCGACCAACTCCTCAACCGCTGGCGGGAGACGTACGGCGCCGCGTTCCTCCCCGACCACCTGACGCTCCCGCTGGACCGGATGCTGGACGCCGTCCTCGACCCGCTGATCACCTTCAACTGCGAGAACCCGGCGTTCACCGTCCTGATGCACGGTCCGGAGATCCCCGGAGTGATCACCCAGGGACACGACGCACTCCACATGACCATGCTCAACCGCGTCGAATCGATCCTCGGCGGCTACCTGCCGGACACGCCGCCCGCACAGACAGCCCGCATCGCCAACATGATCCTCATCGTCTTCAAGGGAGGACTCGACCTGATCATGGCGCACGAGGGCGAGGAGCGGGACGCGTACACCAGGGAGTTGAAGACCGCACTGCTCCGCTACCTGGAGCCGCTGGTCTGCGACTCCCCGCTCCATGCTTCCCCGAATGCGAACGGCACGGCCGCGACCTCGGGGTGAACCTCATCCCCGGCTGCTTCCCGACGGGCGGAATCCTCGGCGCGCTCGGCGCGGCGGTCGGATTCGGGTTCGCCGCCCTCAAGAGCGCGGGCTACACCTCGACGCCGCCGTCACCATGAAGGGCATCGATCTGCGCGCCCCGCTGGAGACCGAGGTACTGCGCGGGGTGCTCGCACCGTTCGGGCACGACCTCCGGACGGCGATCGCCGGTGGCGTCCTGCCCTCCTTCCGCAGGCCGAACGGGCGTTTCCGCTTCGCCGCACCCGTGATCGCCGCCCACCTCGGCGTCGCCGTGCTGCACTCGTCCTGGGACTCGATGCACGGCATCGCGATCCGGCCGGTCGCCCGGGTCACCGACACCGGGCCGAGCCGCGCGCTCTTCACGCAGGGGTACACCCCGACCCCCACCGAGGGGCAGCAGCATCTGTTCACGCTGCTCTCGGTGGGCGGCCTCGTCGTGATCACGTTCGTCGCTCCGGCCCGGCTGCGCTCACCGGCCCGGAGCGCGCCCAGCAGACAGGAAGACGCCCGCAATGGAGGGCGGGGCGCTCGCATTCATACCCCCTAGGGGTATAGTGTGATGAGCGTCGGGGCACACCGGTCCCCCGGACCCCTGACACCACACCCTTTCGTGCTCGTCGAAGAGGAGAACACCATGACCGCCGAGACCCAGCTCCCCCAGGCCACCGGCTCCTGCTGCTCGCCCAGCGGTTCCTGCCACGACGGCGCGGACACCGGCGACCGGGCGGCGGACGGCGTGACCACCGTGTACCAGGTGTCCGGCATGACCTGCGGGCACTGCGAAGGCGCCGTCTCCGAGGAGATCTCCGGCATCGAGGGGGTCACGTCGGTGAAGGCCGTCGCCTCCACCGGCCAGGTGACCGTGACCTCCCGGGCCCCGCTGGCCGAGGACGCCGTGCGCGCCGCGGTCGACGAGGCCGGCTACGAGCTCGTCGGCCAGGCCTGAACGCCACCGGCACGCACCCGGCACACCGGACACGCGAAATCACCTGCTTCACCCGTATCACCCGCTTTGCCGCCGGGCCGGACCCATCAGCAGATACTGGTGGGGTACGGCCCGGTCGGCATCACAGGAGTTCGGACATGCACAGCGCCACACAGGCCGAGACCCCGGCAGCGGAAGGTTCTCGGGCCGAACTCGCGATCGGCGGCATGACCTGCGCCTCCTGCGCGGCCCGCGTCGAGAAGAAGCTCAATCGGATGGACGGCGTCACCGCCACCGTCAACTACGCGACCGAGAAGGCCCGCGTCTCCTTCGGTCCCGGTGTCGGCCTCGCGGATCTGATCGCCACGGTCGAGAAGACCGGATACACGGCGCGGCCCGTACGCCGCCCCGATCCGGCACCTCCCGCTCCGCCGCAGGCCACGCCCGCGTCGACCGCCATGCCCGTGTCGCCGTCTTCGGGCGGCGCGCCGGTCACACGCGCGGGCGCCACCACGGACCTCCCGGAGGACGGCAGCCCGCGCGGCACCGATGCCCGAACCACCGGGAACTCGACCGCCATCGGCAGCGGCATCCGGACCGACGCCGAGGCAGACACCGCGGGTGGAGTCGGAGCCGGGGTGCGGGTCGACGCCGCAGTCGCCGCCGATCTCCCCGAGCCGAGCACCGACCCCGCCGAACGGAGCGCGGCCCTCGCCCTCGCCGCGCTGCGGCAACGTCTGCTCGTCTCGGCTGTCCTCGCCGCCCCCGTCGTCGTACTCGCGATGGTCCCGGCGCTCCAGTTCGACTACTGGCAGTGGCTCTCCCTCACTCTCGCCGCCCCCGTGGTCGCCTGGGGCGGGCTGCCCTTCCACCGCGCCACCTGGACCAACCTCCGGCACGGCGCGGCCACCATGGACACCCTGGTCTCGGTCGGCACCCTCGCCGCCTTCGGCTGGTCCCTGTGGGCGCTGTTCCTCGGCGACGCGGGCATGCCCGGGATGCGGCACGGCTTCGACTTCACCGTCTCGCGTGCCGGAGCCTCCTCCACCATCTACCTGGAGGTCGCCGCCGGCGTCGTGACCTTCATCCTGTTGGGCCGCTACCTGGAGGCGAGGTCGAAGCGGAAGGCCGGTTCCGCGCTGCGCGCGCTGATGCACCTGGGCGCGAAGGACGTCACCGTCCTGCGGGGCGGTACGGAGGTACGCATGCCCGTCGCCCGGCTCGCCGTGGGCGACCGTTTCGTCGTCCGTCCCGGCGAGAAGATCGCCACCGACGGGACCGTCGTCGGGGGCGCCTCCGCCGTGGACGCCTCCATGCTCACCGGCGAGTCCGTTCCGGTCGACGTGGGCGTGGGGGACCCCGTCACCGGGGCCACCGTGAACACCTCGGGCCGGCTCGTCGTGGAGGCGACCCGGGTCGGTGCCGACACCCAGCTGGCACGGATGGCGAAGCTCGTCGAGGACGCCCAGAGCGGCAAGGCCGAGGTGCAGCGCCTCGCGGACCGGATCTCCGCGGTCTTCGTCCCCGTGGTGCTGGTGCTCGCCCTGGCCACGCTGATCGCATGGCTGCTCGTCACGGACGACGTGACCGCCGCGTTCACCGCCGCCGTCGCCGTACTGATCATCGCCTGCCCCTGTGCCCTCGGTCTCGCCACTCCCACCGCCCTCATGGTCGGCACGGGGCGCGGCGCCCAGCTCGGGATCCTGATCAAGGGGCCGGAGGTCCTGGAGGCCACGCATCGCATCGACACGATCGTCCTCGACAAGACCGGCACGGTCACCACCGGCCGGATGACCCTGCAGGACGTCCACCCCGCGCCCGGTACCGACGAGAAGCTGCTCCTGCGGCTGGCCGGGGCGCTGGAGCACTCCTCCGAGCACCCCGTCGCCCAGGCCGTCGCCGCCGGCGCCACGGAACGCATCGGCGGCCCCCTCCCCACCCCCGTGGACTTCGCCGGCGTCGCGGGGCTCGGCGTACGCGGCACGGTCGACGGGCACCGGGTACTGGTCGGCCGTCCGCAGCTGCTCGCCGACGCGGGCATCGACGTCCCCGACAGCCTGTCCGGCGCCGTGGCCGACGCGGCGGCCCGCGGCCGTACCGCGATCGCGGTCGCCTGGGACGGACGGGCACGCGGCGTCCTCGCCGTCGCCGACGCGGTCAAGGAGTCGAGCGCGGCGGCCGTCGCCGAGCTGCGCGGGCTCGGCCTCCGTCCCGTTCTGCTGACCGGCGACAACCGGGCCGTGGCGGACGCCGTGGCCCACGCCGTCGGGATCGACGAGGTCCACGCCGAGGTTCTGCCCGAGGAGAAGGTCCACGTCATCGAGCGGCTCCGGGCCCGGGGGCGCTCCGTGGCCATGGTCGGTGACGGGATCAACGACGCGGCCGCCCTCGCCACCGCCGACCTCGGCCTGGCGATGGGGACGGGTACGGACGCCGCGATCGAGGCGAGCGACCTCACCCTCGTTCGTGGAGATCTCAAGGTGGCGGCAGACGCGATCCGGCTCTCCCGGCGCACTCTGGCCACCATCAGGGGCAACCTGTTCTGGGCATTCGGTTATAACGTTGCTGCCCTACCCCTTGCGGCATTTGGCCTGCTCAACCCTATGATTGCGGGAGCGGCGATGGCGTTCTCATCGGTCTTCGTCGTGACGAACAGCCTGCGGTTGCGCACCTTCACGTAACTTCCACAAAGAGATTTAGATCACACCGCTTTCAGGGTAACCATCTGAGGGGTTCGCGAGTCTTAGAGTGCGATGCCAAGGATGTCTTGGGGGATGTCCGTCGAAGTGTCTTGGGGGACGCTTCGGGCAAGCGTTGGCCGGGGCACGTGCACCGGGGAGCTTTGAGCGGCCCTCCCGTGCGTACGTACCCCGGCGGACCGCACTGGAAGTACAAGTGAAGAGCACATTTCGCAGTGGGTGAGGAACGCCCAGGAGCTTCGGCTCCCACAGACGCCCGGCCGGATCCCGTGGGGGGAATCCGCTCCGGGATATGGGAAGCGCCTCGCTGTCGGCCCGTGGGGGGATCGATGGCGGGGCGCTTCTCGCTGTCGACCCGGCATCGGCCGCGCGAGGCCGGGCATGCGAATCGCCCCGGACACCGCGCTCTGTGCGAAAGCGCGGTACACGGGGCGAAGACAACCGGCCTCGGCGGCCGGGGCAGTGCGAGGTGGTACGAGGTCAGCGGCCCTCGACCGGGACGAAGTCGCGCAGGACCTCGCCGGTGTAGATCTGACGCGGGCGGCCGATGCGGGAACCCGGCTCCTTGATCATCTCGTGCCACTGGGCGATCCAGCCGGGAAGCCGGCCGAGCGCGAAGAGCACGGTGAACATCTCGGTCGGGAAGCCCATGGCCCGGTAGATCAGACCCGTGTAGAAGTCCACGTTGGGGTAGAGGTTGCGCGAGACGAAGTACTCGTCGGAGAGCGCGTGCTCCTCCAGCTTCAGCGCGATGTCGAGCAGCTCGTCGGACTTGCCGAGCGCGGACAGCACGTCGTGGGCGGCAGCCTTGATGATCTTGGCGCGCGGGTCGAAGGACTTGTACACGCGGTGGCCGAAGCCCATCAGCCGGACGCCGTCCTCCTTGTTCTTCACCTTGCGGATGAAGGAGTCGACATCGCCGCCGTTGGCCTGGATGCCTTCGAGCATCTCCAGCACCGACTGGTTGGCGCCACCGTGCAGCGGACCCCACAGCGCCGAGATGCCGGCCGAGATCGAGGCGAACATGTTCGCCTGCGAGGAGCCGACGAGACGCACGGTGGAGGTCGAACAGTTCTGCTCGTGGTCCGCGTGCAGGATGAGCAGCTTGTCGAGCGCCGAGACGACGACCGGGTCCAGCTCGTACTCCTGGGCGGGGACCGAGAAGGTCATGCGCAGGAAGTTCTCGACGTACCCGAGGTCGTTGCGCGGGTAGACGAAGGGGTGGCCGATCGACTTCTTGTACGCGTACGCGGCGATCGTCGGCAGCTTGGCCAGCAGCCGGATCGTCGAGAGGTGGCGCTGCTCCTCGTCGAACGGGTTGTGGCTGTCCTGGTAGAACGTGGACAGCGCGCTGACGACCGAGGACAGCATGGCCATCGGGTGGGCGTCGCGCGGGAAGCCGTCGAAGAACCGCTTGACGTCCTCGTGCAGCAGCGTGTGCTGGGTGATCTCGTTCTTGAAGGTCGACAGCTCGTCGACCTTGGGGAGCTCACCGTTGATGAGCGTGTACGCGACCTCGAGGAACGTCGAGCGCTCGGCGAGCTGCTCGATGGGGTAGCCGCGGTAGCGCAGAATGCCCTGCTCACCGTCGAGGTAGGTGATGGCGGATTTATAGGCCGCGGTGTTGCCGTATCCGCTGTCCAGCGTCACCAGACCGGTATTGGCCCGGAGCTTCCCGATGTCGAAGCCCTTGTCGCCGACGGTGCTGTCGATCACCGGGTAGGTGTACTCGCCGTCGCCGTACCGCAGTACTACAGCGTTGCTGGTGTGCTCGCTCACGTCATCCCTCACCGACGTAGTGCCTCTTCTTCGAGGTTCCCTGACTGTCTCCACCCTCCCCCATTTGGCTCAGGAGAGTGCACTCGGGGTCGTCCATTGGACCTACTCGCGGCACTGAGTGCCGCGAGCCTACTCATCCTGCCCCGTCGGCTTCGGTTCCGGAAGGCCTGCGTGATGTTTCCCACCGATTTGATCGATCATTTTTTCCGCGGATCCTCCGTCCCAGCCCCCTGACAGCCGGTAATCCAGCGCCGTACAGCGTCTGCCTGCGGAAACCGTGCGGACCGCCTGGCCGATCGCCTGCCGCGAGCCGACCAGCACGACGAGCTTCTTGGCCCTGGTCACGGCGGTGTACAGCAGGTTCCGCTGCAGCATCATCCAGGCGCTCCTGGTGACGGGGATGACGACGGCCGGGTACTCGCTGCCCTGGGAGCGGTGGATCGTCATGGCGTACGCGTGGGCCAGCTCGTCCAGCTCGTCGAAGTCGTAGGAGATCTCCTCGTCCTCGTCCGTGAGGACCGTCAGCTTCTGTTCGTCCAGGTCAAGGGCGGTGACGACGCCGACCGTGCCGTTGAAGACGCCGTTCTCCCCCTTGTCGTAGTTGTTGCGGATCTGGGTGACCTTGTCGCCGACCCGGAAGACCCGGCCGCCGAACCGCTTCTCGGGCAGGTTCGGGCGGCCCGGGGTGATGGCCTGCTGGAGGAGCCCGTTGAGTGTGCCCGCACCGGCGGGACCGCGGTGCATGGGAGCGAGGACCTGTACGTCACGCCGCGCGTCCAGCCCGAACTTGGCCGGAATGCGGCGGGCGGCGACATCCACCGCGAGCACACCCGCGTCCTCCGTCTCGTCCTCCACGAAGAGGAAGAAGTCCTTGAGGCCCTGGGTGAGGGGCGGTATGCCGGAGTTGATCCGGTGCGCGTTGGTGACGACTCCGGACTGCTGGGCCTGACGGAAGATCGTGGTCAGCCGGACCGCCGGAACAGGGCCGCCGTCGGCCAGCAGATCGCGCAGCACCTCCCCCGCGCCGACCGACGGCAGCTGGTCGACGTCCCCGACGAGCAGGAGGTGGGCACCGGGTGCCACCGCCTTCAGGAGCTTGTTGGCGAGGAGCAGATCCAGCATCGAGGCCTCGTCGACGACGACGAGATCGGCGTCCAGCGGGCGGTCCCGGTCGTACGCCGCGTCCCCGCCCGGCTTCAGTTCGAGCAGCCGGTGCACGGTGGAGGCCTCGGCCCCGGTCAACTCGGAGAGCCGTTTGGCCGCCCGCCCGGTGGGCGCGGCCAGCACCACCTTGGCCTTCTTGGCGCGGGCCAGCTCCACGATGGACCGGACGGTGAACGACTTCCCGCAGCCGGGGCCCCCGGTCAGGACGGCGACCTTGCGGCTGAGCGCGAGCCGTACCGCGGCCTCCTGTTCGGGGGCCAGATTCGCCCCCGTACGTGTGGTGAGCCAGGCCAGCGCCTTGTCCCAGTCCACGTCCGCGAAGGCCGGCATCCGCTCCTTTGGTGTCCGCAGCAGCCGCTGCACCTGGGCGGCGAGGGCGACTTCGGCACGGTGGAACGGCACGAGGTAGATGGCCGTGACCAGTTCGCCGCCCTCGGGCGACGGCACCTTCTCCCGTACGACGCCCTCCGGGTCCTCGGCCAGTTCCGCGAGGCACTCGATGACCAGCCCCGTATCGACCTGGAGCAGCTTCACGCCGTCGGCGATCAGCCGCTCCTCGGGGAGGAAGCAGTGCCCCTGGTCGGTGGATTGCGACAGCGCGTACTGCAGACCGGCCTTGACCCTCTCCGGACTGTCGTGCGGGATGCCGACGGCCTGGGCGATCCTGTCGGCGGTGAGGAAGCCGATGCCCCAGACGTCGGCGGCCAGCCGATAGGGCTGGTTCTTCACCACGGAGATCGAGGCGTCCTCGTACTTCTTGTAGATACGGACGGCGATGGAGGTCGAGACGCCGACCCCCTGGAGGAAGACCATCACCTCCTTGATCGCCTTCTGTTCCTCCCAGGCGGCGGCGATCATCTTCGTCCGCTTCGGTCCGAGCCCGGGGACCTCGACCAGCCGCTTCGGTTCCTGCTCGATGATGTCGAGGGTGTCGACGCCGAAGTGCGTGGTGATCCGGTCGGCCATGACCGGCCCGATGCCCTTGATCAGCCCGGAGCCGAGATAGCGGCGGATGCCCTGGATGGTGGCGGGCAGCACGGTCGTGTAGTTCTCCACGGTGAACTGCTTGCCGTACTGGGAGTGCGAACTCCAACGGCCCTCCATCCGGAGCGACTCGCCGACCTGCGCGCCGAGCAGCGAGCCGACGACGGTCAGCAGATCCCCCGCGCCCCGGCCCGTGTCGACGCGGGCGACGGTGTACCCGTTCTCCTCGTTGGCGTAGGTGATCCGCTCAAGCACACCTTCGAGGACGGCCATGTTGGACATGCTCCGACGCTACCGGTTCCCACCGACAACGCATTCCCGGCCTCGGAGGCCGCCCGTTTCCTGTGGTGACGGCGCCTGGACGGCGCTGTCCGGACCGCCGGGAAGGCATCTGGGCCAGGGCCTGTTGCGCCCGTGGTGCAGGATCGGAATGATCAGCAACTCCGTTGTGAGGAGGGCGCCTTGGTATACGCCGATGGTCCGAGCGTGCACAGTGTTGTCCACGTCGAGGCAGCCGTGCCACGGGTCTGGGAGCTGGTGACGGACATCCGCCTGCCGGCCCGGTTCAGCCCGGAGTTGCGGCGCGTCGCCTGGCTCGACGGGGCGAACGGGCCCGTGGTGGGAGCACGCTTCGAGGGCCTCAACCACCACCGGATGCTCGGCGAGTGGCGGACCGTCTCCCATGTGATCGAGGCGGACGAACCACGCGTGTTCGCCTGGGCCGTCACGGACGCGGACGGTCGGTACGGCGAAGCGACGCTGGACCCGGCGCGGTCCATGGCGACCTGGCGCTACGAGATCGAGGCCGAGGGCTCGGGCACCCGGCTGCGGCAGGCGGTCCGCCTCGGGCCGGGCCGCAGCGGGGTCACCGCAGCCATCGAGAGCCGGCCGGACCGGGAACAGGAGGTGATCGCCTTCCGGCTGAAGGAACTGCGTGCCGGGATGGAGGCCACCCTCCAGGGCATCAGGACACTCGCCGAGGAGGGCGGTCGGATCGGCTGAGGGCTGCCCCGTGTTCCCTGGCGGGCGCTCGACGACAGCCACGACACCTCGCCGCGTCGTCGGAACGCCTTGGGAAGCCGCCGTCCGGCGGCGCTCTGCCCCCAGCCGGCCATGGCCTCATCTGTCGGTGATGCCGAAGAGCCATGCCGTGTCCTCCGGGCCCGGCGCTCCGAGGCCGGGCGCGGGCAGCCGGCGGACCTCGCCCGTTCGCAGCGCGACCGTGGCCCGTGGCCGCATCGGCCCGTCGCCCCTGCGTGAGAGCAGGACGAGCTCCCAGACGGTCGCCGCCATGGTGTCGAGCCGGGCGACACAGTCGGCGGTGACTCGCCGCGGATCCCGGGTCCGGCCCAGGGACAGATGTGGGGTGAACCTCTCGGCGGGCCCACTGCAGCGCGGGAACCGCTGCCGCAGCAGGCGGTGCAGGTCGGCCCACGGCGCCTGGCCGGCTGCCGTCGGGTCGAGCCACACCGTGGAGTACGCCCTGTGCCGGAAGGTGCGCACCCCGTCCAGCCGGGCGGTGAAGACCGGTGTCGCGGCCGTCGCCGCGGCAAGCAGCGGGGCGGCCCGCTCGAAGTCGGACTCGGGCACGAAGCCGAAGAGCACATTGACGTGCGGCGGCCATCGGTGGATCTGCGGATCGTAGTCACGGCGAATGTCCTGGATCGGCGGCCACAGCTCCGCAGGCGGGATCCAGGCCACCGCTGTGCGGGCCGTCGGGGGCACATCGAGGACGCCGACAGGATCGCCCCCGCCGGAGCTCGTATCGATGCTCGGGTCCGCCTGCGGGTCCCGCACCCGTCCGGCGCCCGACGCGTCAACGCGGTCCACGCCCGTGGCCCGGTCCCAGACCACCTCGCCGTCCGCCTCGATGAACACCACCCGGTGCCACGGGATGTCGCCCCCGGGCACGAATGAAGGCAGCGGGACGCGTTTGCAGGCCTTCCCGCGCTCGCTGATCCCCAGCACGAACCGGGCCGGGTCGAACCGCGGATCCCAGCGGACCCATTGATAGATCTCGTCGCTGGTTCGCATCACGCCTCCTCGCCCGCTCACGCCGCGACCGGCCGGACCGCCGCTTCAGTGCGGCTTCACATACTCCAGCTTCCCCACGTCCGGCACATCGGGCAGCTTCTCCCGGCCGGTCGGGAGTGCCTCCGCCGACGTGTCGCCCATGAGGTACCGGCGGAAGAAGGCGACGGTGCGGCCCATGGCGATCCGGCGCCGGCTCTCAGACCCCCGTCCGGCCGTCGATGCGCTCGCGGACGAGGTCGGCGTGCCCGCAGTGGCGGGCGTACTCACCGATCATGTGCGTGTAGATCCAGCGCAGGGTGACCTGCCCGCCCATGAACGGGCTGGTGTCGTCGAGCGACCGGGCGGCGCAGTTCGCCCTGGCTCGCTCCACCTCTGACTGCCATGTGGACAGCGCCGTGTCGTAGCCGGCCCCCTCGGCGAGGTCGAACCCACCGTCGTGCGCCGACGGGTCGGCGTCGGGCGTGAAGATCGGCGGCGCGTCCTCCTGGACCAGGACCCGACGGAACCAGTTCCGCTCGACCTCCGCCATGTGCTGGACGAGGCCGAGCAGGCTGATCGGCGAGGGCTCCACGGATGCCTCACGCAACCGCTCGTCGTCGAGCCCCTCGCACTTCTGGGCAAGGGTGGTGCGGTAGAAGTCCAGCCAACTCGTCAGCGAGGTCCGCTCATCGGCGTCCAGGGGCGGCATGGCGCGGTCGGGAGTGCTCATGGGCGACACCCTGACACGAGGGTCTGACAGCGGCAGTGATCACCGGGCCGCCGCCGCGCTCGCACACGGCGGGACTCGGGCTGGATGACTTCTTCCGTCAACGGCCATGGAGTCGCGCATGACCAGCCGACGACCGGCATGGTCTCGTCATAGTGCGGCACCAAGTCGGCGGACACCAGCGCGGGCATGCGGTAATCGGAGTCGCGGACGTGGGCCAAGAACGTTTCGGGCAGGGCGACATGGTGCGTCGCGAGGAATACGAGAAGTCCTGCCGCCACAGCCAGGACCCGTCCGTGAGCAGCGACGAGCACCCCGCGGAGCGGCGGTGCGGAAGCCCGGTGAGAACATCCCGCCCCGCTTCCGTCACGTCCAGCAGCACATGACCGGCATCCAAGCAGGCCACGATCTCGCCCACGTCGTCGGACCACCCAGGGCCGCATCGAGCGCACTTCCGACCACCCACAGGAGCAACAACCGTCCGGCCTCCCGGGCACCTCTGAACAATTCATTCCCACACGCCGCCGGGCAAGCCCGATGATGTGTGCATGGCACTGAAGGAGACATTGGAGCGCGTGGACGCCGACCTCGCCGCAGGACGCGTACCCATGGCCCGCCAACGACTGCGCGGACTGGTCTCGTCCTACCCGCACTCCCCGGCTCTGCGCCGACGCCTGGCCGACATCTACCGGATGTACGGCGACCCCGCCGAGGCCGGCCGTTGGACGTACCTCGAAGAGGACAGGCTCCCGGAAGAGGTCGCCGCGTTCGAGAAGAGGTACAGCGACCCCGTACGGCGGATGCGCGCCCTGGCCTGGCGTGGCCAGGAACCGGCGGCCGACTCCCCCTTTGTCGAGCAGCAGTTGGCGGCCGTGCGGATCGCCGCCTCCAAGGCCCTCGGCCACCCGGTCACCTGGGACACGCTCGCTGAGGTACGAGGTGACGCGCCGGAGGCTGGTTCGTTCCGCCAGTCCTTGGCTGCCATGGGCTGCGCGCTCCTGGCGATCGTGTTCGTCGGAATCTGGGTGAACGGGTTCCTCGACCTCTTCCGCTGACAACGAGTACCTCGAAGTCGCCCGAGGCTACGCCACCGTCCTGTCCGCGACGCTGCCGTGCTCGGTGTTGAGGCGGGTGACGGTGTACCCGTTCTCCTCGTCGGCGTACGTGATGCGCTCCAGCACACCTTCGAAGACGACCATGTCGGACTTGATTCGACGGTATCGGGCGGGTACGACACTCCTTTTCCGGCCCATGCGTCGCGCGCCACGGTCAAGGCGATGCGGTCGATCCAGTTGATCGAATCCGTGACGTCGGGCTCGGCGATGGGCCGTCGTTGCTTGAGGTCGCCGTCCACGAGATCCGCGTCGTGCGCGATCTTGTTGCGGCGGGTGGTGATGCAGAAAGTCGTCGACGTCGACCGCCGCCGGCCGGAATGGGGCCGGATGCCACCCGGCGTCGACCACCTGCGAGATGGCGGACTCCCCGCGCCTCCCCGCCCGGCCGCGACTTGTCCGGCGTCACGCCGTGACTCCGTCGCGACGGACTTCCCGTCTGCCCCGTACCCGGCGAGCCGCAGCGTCCGCCGCCGCACTGCCGACCGTCGCCCACGGCTGCACGCATCCGCGTTCGGAACCACGAAGATCCGTCCGCACGCAGCGTGATACCGGTCGTGCGCGGGGGGGGTCCGCGGGCTACCTCAGGTCACTTCACATGGCCCGACCGCGCTCCAACTGCGCCGCGTATTTCATTCATTACACGGGACTAATTAAGGGATTCTTTCGCGCGCCATAGACCATATAGTGATGTCCGTTTTGCGGTTATTTAACACTTCTGTCGCGTGATGTGGCCGACATGATGCACGTCACCATGACGCGACTTAGTAGGACAGAAGGCCGTCTGATTACCTGTTTGTGGCGATTCAGGAAGCAGTTGCTCGTTCCCTGTACGAATTCCGATAGTAAGTGGAGTCATTGACCGAAACTTAAACCTGGCTTAACAATTCTTGGCATCCCCACGGAAGAGGTAATTTCCGATGCAGATCTCCGCGATGTCCAAGAAGTTCGCCCACATGACCCAGACCAAGAAGATCTCGCTGGGCATGGCCGCCGCAGGAGCGGCACTCGTCGCCGGTTCCCTCGCCGGCGCCCCGACCGCCTCGGCCGCCGCCCCGACCCAGGCCGGCGACCGCGTCAGCACCTGGATCAACCAGTCACTGGAAATCATGCGCGCGCAGGGCATCCCGGGCTCCTACAACGGGATCCACCGCAACCTGATGCGCGAGTCGAGTGGCAACCCGAATGCCATCAACAACTGGGACTCCAACGCCGCCAAGGGCATCCCGTCCAAGGGTCTGCTCCAGGTCATCGACCCGACCTTCAGGGCGTATCACGTCCCCGGCACCTCGTGGAACATCTACGACCCCGTCGCCAACATCACCGCCGCCTGCAACTACGCAGCACAGCGCTACGGCTCGATCGACAACGTCAACTCGGCCTACTGATCAGCGTGTGATGCAACGTCGGGAATTCGCGAGACGGTCCCGACCAGGCGAAACGGCGTTCGGTCATAAGGCCGGACCCCCTCGCCTTCCTGCACAGCCAGTGGAGCAGGGCACCAGGCCCTATCCGAAGACCATCATCGCCGAAATGGAAGCCCGCCCTGTGCTTTCGGTGACCGACAGCACAGGGAAGGTCTGGGTGCGGCGTGACGACGTCAGCCAGCACCTGGTGCGGGCCGTGGACCTGAGCGCTCCCGAGGCCACCCGCATTCTCGACGCCGAGACCATGGGCAAGCTGAAGTACCCGCCGGTCATGATGTTCTACCGCTACCTGCGCAACGACGCTGCGGGCTTCAACCAGGCCTTGAACGATGCCCTGCGCCGGCACAAGGAGTACTGGACGGCCGACGAAGACCGCATCCAGAACATCGAAGGAGTCGTGGCCATCGCTCCGCTGGCGGCGGCCTGCCTGGCGAAGGCCAACGGCGTTCCGATCGAGGTCGAGTCCGGCTATCTGCCGGACGCCCTGCTGGACTTCGCCTGGCGCGGCGAGTTCGACGCGTAGCGATCGAAGTCGAGTCCGAGTACCTGCCCGTGGCTCTTCTGAAGCGCAACCGGGTGGGCGAGTTCGATACCTGAGCCTTGCCCTCAGCCAGGGCGGGGTGGCGCCGCCGACTGCGGCTCGACGCGGAGACCCCAGCGGGGGGCGTGACCGACGCCTCTGCGCCCGGGATACGAAACGGGGCCCGGTCAGAAGACCGGACCCCCCTCGATTCCCCCTCCGTCAGGGCTTCCCGATCCCCCCGGATCCCTCCCCGGAAGCGCCCGACGACAGATATGACTCGGAGGGGTGCCGAACGGTTGCGCGCCTTGACGATTTCTTTACCTTGGTGACAAAAAGGCCCTCTCAGCAGGCGTGTTCGGCGTAGCGGGACGCGACCTCGGCGAGGACTTCGGCACCGTCGCGGGCCCAGAGGCCCTCGTTGAAGATCTCCACCTCGATCGGGCCGTCGAAGCCGGCGTCCTCGACCAGGGAGCGGAAGGCGCGGAAGTCCACGGCTCCGTCTCCCAGTTGACCCCGGCCGAGCAGGACGCCCGCCGGGAGCGGGGTGATCCAGTCGGCCAGCTGGAAGGAGTGGATGCGGCCGGCCGCGCCCGCGCGGGCGATCTGGGCGGGTGCCCGGTCGTCCCACCAGACGTGGTACGTGTCGACGACCACCCCCACCTGGTCGGCGGGGAAGCGTTCCGCGATGTCCAGGGCCTGGGAGAGCGTGGAGACGACGCAGCGGTCCGAGGCGAACATCGGGTGCAGCGGTTCGATCGCGAGGCGCACTCCACGCTCGGCCGCGTACGGCGCGAGCTGCCCCAGGGCGTCCGCGACGCGTTCGCGGGCGCCCTGCAGGTCCTTGCTGCCCGCCGGGAGGCCGCCGGAGACGAGGACCAGGGTGTCGGTGGACAGGGCCGCCGCCTCGTCGATCGCGGCGCGGTTGTCGTCCAGGGCGCGGGCCCGCTCCGCCGGGTCGAGGGCGGTGAAGAAGCCGCCCCGGCAGAGGCTGGTGACGGTCAGTCCGTTGTCGGCGAGCAGGGCGGCCGTGCTCTCCACGCCGTACTCCTGGACGGGGGCCCGCCACAGGCCCACCTTGTCGATGCCCGCCTTGGCACAGCCCTCGGCCAGCTCGGGCAGCGACCACTGCTTGATGGTCTCCTGGTTGATGGAGAGACGGCCGTCGCTCATCGGGTGCCTCCGTTGACCGTGAGCAGGGCGCGCATCCGGGATTCGGCCAGTTCCGGATCGGGGAACAGGCCCAGTCGGTCGGCGAGTTCGTACGCCTTCGCCAGATGCGGCAGCGAGCGGGCGGACTGCAGGCCGCCGACCATGGTGAAGTGGTCCTGGTGCCCGGCGAGCCAGGCGAGGAACACCACACCCGTCTTGTAGAAGCGGGTGGGCGCCCGGAAGAGGTGGCGGGACAGTTCGACCGTCGGGTCGAGGAGGTCGCGGAAGCCCTGGGTGTCGCCGGTGTCCAGGACGCGTACGGCGTGGGCGGCCAGCGGACCCAGCGGGTCGAAGATGCCGAGCAGGGCGTGGCTGAAGCCCCGGTCGTCGCCCGCGATCAGCTCGGGGTAGTTGAAGTCGTCGCCGGTGTAGCAGCGGACCCCGCCGGGCAGGCGGCGGCGTACGTCGATCTCGCGCTCGGCGTCCAGGAGCGAGATCTTGATCCCGTCGACCTTGTCCGGGTGCTCGGCGATGACCTTCAGGAACGTGTCGGTGGCGGCGTCCAGGTCCGAGGAGCCCCAGTAGCCCTCCAGCGCCGGGTCGAACATCGGGCCGAGCCAGTGCAGGACGACCGGTTCGGAGGCCTGGCGCAGCAGGTGCGCGTACGTCTCCAGGTAGTCCTCGGGCCCCTTGGCCGCGGCGGCGAGCGCACGGGAGGCCATCAGGATGGCCTGGGCGCCGCTCTCCTCGACGAGCGCGAGCTGCTCCTCGTACGCGGCCCTCACCTCGGCGAGCGGGACCGGGCCGGCGGGGAGCTGGTCGGTGCCCACACCACAGGCGATACGGCCTCCGACGGCCTTCGCCTCGGCGGCGGAACGGCGGATCAGTTCGGCCGCGCCCGCCCAGTCCAGACCCATGCCGCGCTGGGCGGTGTCCATGGCCTCGGCGACGCCGAGACCGTGCGACCAGAGATGGCGGCGGAAGGCGAGGGTGGCGTCCCAGTCGACGGCGGCCGGTGAGTCGGGGCTGATGTCCGCGAACGGGTCGGCGACGACATGGGCGGCGGAGAAGACCGTACGGGAGGCGAGCGGTGCGCCGTCGGGGGCGAGGTCGAGCGGGGTGGCGCGGGGCTCGTACGGGCCCTGCGGGAGGTGGATGGTCACGGGGTCGGCTCCGATGCTCCGTACGCGGGGTTGATGGTCACGGGATCGCCTCCGACGTCCCGTACGCGAGGTGGCCGGTCAACGGATCGGCTCCGTCGCCCTGCACGCCGGGTGGCTCGTCACGGCGTCAGCTCCGGCACGTCGAGGCGGCGGCCCTCGGCGGAGGACTTCAGACCCAGTTCGGCGAGCTGCACTCCGCGGGCACCGGCCATCAGGTCCCAGGTGTACGGCTCGTCGAGGGCGATGTGGCGCAGGAAGAGCTCCCACTGGGCCTTGAAGCCGTTGTCGAAGACGGCGTTGTCGGGCATCTCCTGCCACTGGTCGCGGAACGACTCGGTGACCGGGAGGTCCGGGTTCCAGACCGGCTTGGGGGTGGCCGAGCGGTGCTGGACGCGGCAGTTGCGGAGTCCGGCGACGGCGGAGCCGTGCGTCCCGTCGACCTGGAACTCGACGAGTTCGTCGCGGTTGACGCGGACCGTCCAGGAGGAGTTGATCTGCGCGACGGCACCGCTCTCCAGCTGGAAGATGCCGTACGCGGCGTCGTCGGCGGTGGCGGCGTACGGCTTGCCGCGCTCGTCCCAGCGCTGCGGGATGTGCGTCTGGACGTGCGCCTGGACGGTGGAGACCCGGCCGAACAGCTCGTGGAGCACGTACTCCCAGTGCGGGAACATGTCGACGACGATGCCGCCGCCGTCCTCGGCACGGTAGTTCCAGGACGGGCGCTGGGCCTCCTGCCAGTCGCCCTCGAAGACCCAGTAGCCGAACTCGCCGCGCACGGAGAGGATCTCTCCGAAGAAGCCGCCGTCGATGAGGCGCTTCAGCTTCAGCAGGCCCGGCAGGAAGATCTTGTCCTGGACGACGCCGTGCTTGATCCCCGCGTCACGGGCCAGCCGGGCCAGCTCCAGGGCACCCTCGACGTCCGTGGCGGTGGGCTTCTCGGTGTAGATGTGCTTCCCCGCGGCGATCGCCTTCTTGATCGCCTCGACGCGGGCCGAGGTGACCTGGGCGTCGAAGTAGATGTCGATGGTCTCGTCGGCGAGAACCGCGTCGAGATCGGTCGACCACTCGGTCAGACCGTGCTGCGCGGCGAGCTCCTCCAGCGCATGCGCGCGGCGGCCGACCAGGACGGGCTCGGGCCACAGCACGTCGCCGTCGCCGAGGTCGAGGCCGCCCTGCTCGCGGATGGCGAGGATCGAGCGCACCAGGTGCTGCCGGTATCCCATGCGACCCGTGACGCCGTTCATGGCAATGCGCACTGTCCTGCGTGTCACGAAAGTTCCTCCATACACCCGTAGCAAGCGCTTTCTATCGGAGATGACGCTAGCCTGCCGACAGCGGCCCGGACAAGAGGGGGCGCGCCGGCAACCTCTCTCACTCCTCTCAACCCCGGCACTCCTCGGAGGAAAGCGATGACAGTCACCCTGGCTGATGTGGCGGCCCGCGCCCGGGTGTCCCCGGCCACCGTCTCCCGCGTGCTGAACGGCAACTACCCGGTGGCCGAGTCCACCCGGGAACGGGTGCTGCGCGCGGTGGACGACCTGGACTACGTGCTCAACGGGCCCGCGAGTTCGCTGGCCGCGGCCACCTCCGACCTGGTCGGCATCCTGGTCAACGACATCGCCGACCCGTTCTTCGGGATCATGGCCGGGGCGGCGCAGACCGAGATCGGCGGGCCCGGGGACGGTTCCGGCCGAGCGGGCGGCGAGAAGCTCGCCGTCATCTGCAACACCGGCGGCTCCCCGGAGCGCGAGCTGACCTATCTCACTCTCCTCCAGCGCCAGCGCGCCGCCGCCGTCGTCCTGACCGGCGGCGCCGTGGAGGACCCGGCGCACCGGGCGGCGGTCTCCGCCAAGCTGACGAAGCTCGCGGACGCGGGCACCCGGGTGGTGCTGTGCGGGCGGCCCCCGCTGCCGGGCAGCGAGGCGGTCGTGGCCTCGCTCGCCTTCGACAACCGGGGCGGTGGGCGACGCCTCACCGAGCATCTGCTCTCGCTCGGCCACCGGCGGATCGGCTATGTCGCGGGCCCGTTGGAGCGGACGACGACCCGCCACCGCCTGGAGGGCCACCGGGCCGCGATGCGGGCGGCGGGGCTCGTCGGCGACGGACCGGGTACGGAGGGGAGTCCGGCGCACGCCTACGACGAGGAGCGGCTCACCGTCCACGGCCCCTACGACCGCCGCTCCGGCTACGACGGGACCCTCGAACTCCTGCGCCGCGAACCCGGGGTGACGGCCGTCGTCGCCGCCAACGACACGGTGGCGCTGGGCGCCGGTGCGGCGATCCGGGACCAGGGCCTGCGCATCCCCGAGGACGTCTCGGTGGCGGGATTCGACGATCTGCCGTTCTCGGTGGACGCGGTCCCGGCGCTGACCACCGTACGGCTGCCGCTCTTCGAGGCGGGTGCACGGGCGGGGCGGCTGGCGATGGGCAAGGAGGCGCCGCCGCCGGGAGGCATCGCAACGATCGCGGCCGAGCTGATGGTGCGGGGGTCGACGGCGCCGCCGCGGGCGCGGTAGGCGCGCGGGGGTCGACGGCATCGGCTCGGGCACGAGCAGGTCCGCGGGGGTCGACGGCGCCGGCTCGGGCGCGGTAGGCGCGCGGGGCGCCGGGTCCGATGCGGCGCGCTCGGCTCGCGGCCACGTCCGGGTGCGGCCGCTTCGGGCCCCGGCTCCGACCTCCGACCGGGGTTGTGCCGGGGCCCGTTCCGGTTCCCTTTCGGGCCGCGGGCAGAAAGATGGGGGCGTTGCCCCCATGCCCTGCGAAGGCGTCGCCGGAAGTATGGGGCGTGGCGGACCGGTGGTGCCGGCGCCGGACCGAGGAGGTGCGATGGCGGAGATTCATGCGGGCGGCGGCGAACGGCTGGGCCTCTCTTCCGCGTCACGTCCGGCCGCGGCAGCGGGTTCGTCGGCCGATGCGGTCGGCCTGCTGGAAGCCGAGCGGCCGGCGGCGGACGGGGCCTCCTGGGCCGATGGTTCGTGGTGGCGGCCGGCGCTGACCGGTGACACGCTGCCCGAACGCGCTCCGGACTGGGCGGAGTTCGTCCTGGACGCGATTTCCGCCGCGCCCGAGCGGGCGGTGATCGGCGACCGGGAGGACCTGCCGGGGCTGCGTGGATTCGAGCGCGTCCTCGCCCCGTTCACCGCCTGCGCGGCGCGGCGGATGCGGGACGGTCTGCCGCGGGGGCTGGGCCGGTATGTCGATCTGGACGCCGTGCACGACGACTTCGAGCGCCACCTGTCCCGGCGACTCGCACGGCTCGCCGCCCGGACCCTGGTCCTGGAGCTGCACATGGCACGGCAGGACGGACGGCTGGCCGGGGACGGTCCCGAGGACCGGTTCACCGACTTCCTGCGGCTGACCGGCGCCCGGTCCGGACTGGCCGCGCTCTGCACCACGTACCCCGTACTGGCCCGGATCCTGGCACGTTCCGCGCTCGACTCCGCCGCCGCGCTGGCCGAGATGCTGGTCCGGTTCGCCGCGGACCGGCCGATGCTGCCGGGCGTCCACGAATCCCGGGGCGAAGGGGCCGGGGACGGCCGCCTGGTGGGGGTCGATCCCGGTGCCGGGGACGGCCACCGGGGCGGGCGGACCGTGATGCTGCTCCGGTTCGAGGACGGCGCCCGGCTGGTCTACAAGCCGCGTCCGCTCGCCGCGCACCGGCACTTCAACGAACTGGTCCAGTGGTTCAACGCGCTGCCCGGCACTCCCGGACTCCGTACGCTCGCCCTGCTGGACCGGGGCCCGTACGGCTGGGTGGAGTTCGTCGCGGAACGGCCCTGCCGCTCGGCCCGTCAGGTCGAGACCTTCTACCGGCGCCAGGGCGCGCTGCTGGCCCTGCTGCACGCGCTGGACGGAACCGACCTGCACCACGAGAACCTGATCGCGGACGGGGAGTACCCGGTACTCGTCGACGTGGAGACGCTGTTCCACCCGCCGCTGCCCACCGCGGTTTCGGACGATCCCGCGGCCCGCGCCCTGCACGGCTCGGTGCACCGGGTGGGACTGCTGCCGCAACTGCTCGTCGGGGACGAGACGGCGCTCGACATGTCCGGGATCGGCGGCGGGCAGGCGGCCGATTCCCCGGTGCGCGGCATCGACTGGGCCGACGCGGGGACCGACCGGATGCGGCTGGTACGCCGGACGGCCCGGTTCAGCGGTGCTGCGAACCGGCCCCGGCTGACCGGAGCGCCCGCCGACCCGTCCGCCTTCACCCACGCACTGTGCGCCGGATTCCGCGCCGGATACACCGCGATCAAGGAGGCCCGCGTCGAACTCCTCTGCGCCGGCGGCCCGTTGGACCGGTTCGCACACGACGAGGTGCGGGTGGTGGCACGGCCCACCTGGATCTACGCCTCGCTCCTGGACGAGTCCACGCACCCGGACCTGATGAAGGACGCCGCCGAACGGCACAAGGTGCTCGCCCTGCTGGGCACCGACACCCTGGGATCCGCAGCACTGCCCGGCCTCCTGGACGAGGAGATCGCCCAGCTCTGGTCGGGCGACGTGCCGCTGTTCACGGCCCTGCCCGAACGCACCGATCTGTGGAGCGGGACCGGCCGGCTGCTGCCCGGCCCACTCACCCGGACGGGCCTGTCCCTGGTCCGGGCGAAGCTCGCGGCCATGGACATGGTGGACCGCCAGGACCAGGAACGGATCATCCGAGCCGCGATGGTGACGACCTCGCGGGAGCCCGCCCATGAGCCCCGTCCCGGCCCGCGCCGGATCCGTACGGCCGCGACCGCGCCGGAGCCGGAGCAACTGCTCGCGGCGGCCCGGTCGGTCGGCGACGAGCTGGTGTCCCAGGCCTACTCCGGACCCACCCGGCTGAACTGGATCGGCCTGGAGCTGCTCGACGAGCGCTACTGGCGGCTGGGGCCGATGGCCGCCGACCTGGCGGGTGGCTACACCGGTACGGCGTGCTTCCTCGCCCAGCTCGCCGCGCTCACCGGGGCGGACCGGTACGCCACGGCTGCCCGGGACGCGATGGCGCCCCTCGCCGGGCTGCTGGACGTGCTGCACTCGCGGCCGGACGATCTGGGGCCGGTGGGCTCGGGCGCGTTCGCCGGGCTCGGCGGGATCGCGTACGCGCTGGCCCAGGTCGCGGACACGCTGGACGATCCGCGTCTCGGTGAACTGGTGCTGCCCGCACTGCGGTTGACCGGTGCGGCGGCCATCGCCGAGGGCGAGTACGGGGTGCGCGGGGGCAGGGCCGGCGGCCTGGTCGGTCTGCTCGCCGGGTACCGGGCCACCGGACGGGACGACGTGTGGCGTGCGGCGGAACGCTGCGCCGGGCTGCTGCGCGAGGCACCGCTGCCGGGCACACCGGGGTTCGCCGACGGTTCCGCCGGGATCGGCTGGGCGCTGCTGCGCTTCGCCGAGGCGGGCGGCGGCGAGCCGTACCGTGCCGCGGGGCTCGCCGCGCTGCGGGCCGCGACCGGTGCCGTGGACTGCGACATCTCCTGGTGCCGGGGCCGGACGGGCGTGGCGCTGGCCGTGCTGGACAGCCCGGCGGCGCGGGCCGACGCACTGCTGTCCGCCTGGGCGCGCGAGGCGGCGGCGGACATCGCACGGGCCGAGCCGCCGCCGGACGACAGCCTGTGCCACGGCGAACTCGGTGTCCTCGAACTGCTGCGCCGCAGCGAACCGCCGCATGCCCGCACCCGCTGGGTGGAGCGGGCCGGGGCACTGCTCGCGGCGGCCGACCGGGCGAAGCCGCGCTGCGGGACACCCGGCCAGGTGCCGCATCCGGGACTGCTGACCGGGCTCGCGGGGATCGGGCACGGGCTGCTGCGGGCCGGATTCCCCGACCGGGTGCCTTCGGTACTGCTGCTCGCCGGACCCGCCGTGCGGGTCGCGCCCGGCTGAGCGGTCACGGGAGGGAAACCGGGCGGGAACGGGAGCGGGAAGGAGGCCGGAAACGGGAGCCGTGCCCACGCACCGCTCACATGTCACCGCCCGCCCCTGCACCTCTGCGCGTCGCCCGCACCCCCGCACCGCTCACGCACCACCGCGTCGCACACGCCCCATCGCACCACTCACGCACCACCGCATTGCACACGCCCCATCGCACCACTCACGCACCACCGCATTGCACACGCCCCATCGCACCACTCACGCAACGACAACCTCCCACGAGAAGAGGCAGACCATGCAGATCACCGAAGCTTCCGCCTACTGCGCCGACGAGTTCGACGACGTCGCCGACGAGCACCCCGCCGGCAGGATCGCCCTGGGTGCGGGCGGCAGACTCGGCCTGCGCAGCAGAATCCTCGGCGCCACGGACGGCAACACCGACTGCACCTCGGGCCTGCCGTGGACCACCATGACCTGGGTCTGAGCCAATTCCTTTTCCTATCAAGCGATTTGACGCACTGACCGCTGGGTAGTGGCTCAAGTACCCTGCGTCCATGCGTGCCACTTCGTCTGTGATTGTCGGGCGTGCCACCGAGACCGGCCTGTTGAGCAACGCCCTGGACACCGCGTCGCGGCGTTCGGGGCGTGCGGTCTTCTTCGTCGGGGACGCGGGCATCGGCAAGTCCCGGCTGGCCGGTGAGTGTGCCTACCGGGCGTACGAGCGGGGCATGCCGGTGCTGCGCGGCAGGGCCACGTCGACCGGGCTCGTGGTGCCGTTCCGCCCGCTGATCGAGGCGCTGTCCTCGCGGTTCCGGGCGGCCGGGACGCCCACCGACCCGGAGCTGGACCCGTACCGTCCGGCGCTGGCCCGGCTGGTGCCGGAATGGCGCCAGGGCTCCTCCCCCGGCTATCCGGAGACAGTGGTCGAGCTGGCCGAGGCGCTGCTGCGGCTGCTGTCGGTGCTCGGCCAGGAGCGCGGCTGCGTGATCCTGCTGGAGGACCTGCACGACTCCGACACCGAGACCATCGCGGTGGTGGAGTACGTCATCGACAACGTGGCGGACCTTCCGGTGCTGCTGCTGGGCACGTTGCGTCCGGAGCCCGGTGTCGCCATCGACCTGGTGCGCTCGGCGGAACGGCGGCAGGTCGCCACCGTGCGCGAGCTGGCACCGCTCGGTGACGCGGACGTGCGGGAGATGACCGCCTCGTGTCTGGAGGCCGCCCCGGACGAGGTGCCGCAGGCCACCCACGAACGGCTGGCCGGCCGGTCGGGCGGCAATCCGTACCTGGTCGAGGTGCTGCTCGCCGATCTGCTCGACTCCGGCCGGCTGCGCCGGGCCGGAGGCCGGTGGGAGGAGCAGACCAACGCGGACGCGTCGGTGCCGACCGGGGTGGTGCGCAGTTGGGCGCGGCGGCTGGACCGGTTCGACGAACCGGTGCGCGAGCTGCTGCTGTGCGCGGCCACGCTGGGCAGCCGGTTCTCGGTCACCGTGCTCCAGACCGTCACAGGGTTCGACGACCGTACGCTCTTCAGCCATCTGCGCTCCGCCGTGGAGGCGAACATCATCGCCCCCGACGGGGCGGACCCCGACCGCTACACCTTCCGCCACGCGCTGACCGCCGAGGCCCTGGTGGCCTCGCTGGCACCGGCGGAGCGGGCCGCGACGGCACGCCGCGCGGCCCTTTCCCTGGCCACCGCCGAGCACGAACTCGGTGACGAACAGCGGCAGTTGATGGCCACGCTGCAACTCGCCGGGGGCGACCGGCACGGAGCCGCACGCCAGTTCGCCGGCGTCGGCCGCCGGATGATGGACGCGGGCGCGTCCGGTTCCGCCGTCATCCTGCTGGAACGGGCCCGCTCGCTCGCCCACGAGAACGATCTGCGGGACATCACGGAGTCGCTCGCCATCTCCCATGCCGAGGCCGGTGAGCTCGACACGGCCCTGGCGCTGACCGCGGAGCTTCCCCCGGTACCACCGCGATCCGACGCCTCCGAGCAGCGCGGCGAGACCCACATCCGGATCGCCTGGGCGGCCGTGATGGCGGAGCGTGTGGACGAGGCGGCCGGGCAGATCCGGACCGCGCGGAGCATGCTCGGTACGGCGATCCGCCCCGAGCTGGAGGCGGCGCTCGACGTGGTGGACGGTCATCTGGCCCTGCTGCCCGGTCATGCGGGACACGGGCAGCAGCAGTGCGCGCAGGACGCCGCGCGCCGGGCCGCCGCCGTCGCGGAGGAGCGGAGCCTTCCCGTGGTCGCCTGCCAGGCCTGGCAGCTGCTGGCGCTGCTCTCCCGGGAGCGTGGCTTCGACGAGGCCGACGCGTGCCTGGAGCGGATGCTCGCGGTCTCCGAGCAGCACGCCCTGCCGGTGTGGCGGGTGGAGGCGCTGGTCCGGCTCGGCGCCAACACGTTCATGCGCACCGGCGACCCGGCCCGGCTGGAGACGGCCCGGACCGCCGCCCAGTCGCTGGGCGCGCTGGTGCCGACGCAGACCGTGGACGGGCTGCTCGCCATGAACGCCGTGATGCGTGGCGAGTGGGACGGGGCGCACGAGATCATCGAGCGGTCGTTGGCCGCCAGCGCACGGGTCCGCAATCTGGGGGCGCACCGCTATCTGCTGCTGGCCTCGGCGACGCTCGCCGCGCACCGGGGCCGAAGACGGGACCTGGACCGGGCCATGGTCCGGTTCCGCCGGGCGGGCGGCGAGGAGTCCTTGCTCGTCCCGCTGCAACTGGGGCTCTGCCGTGCCTTCGCCGCACTGCTGGAGGAGGACCGCGAGGGCGCGCTGGCCGACCTGGACGCCTCGCTGGCCTGGGAGCGCGAGCACCCCAGTTTCTTCTATCTGAGCGGGCGTTACGGTCTGCGTCCGCTGCTGCGGATACTGGACGGCCGGGACGGCCGGGCGGAGCTCGACGCGATACTGGAGAGCCCCGGCGCGGACCTGGCCTGGAACCAGCTGTTCCTGCGACTGGCCGAGGGCGTCCTGCACGGCCGTGAAGGCGATGCGGACTCGGCCCTCCGGTCGGTCGGGGCGGCCGTCACCGACGCCGCCGCCTTTCCGCTCGCCCGTCATCTGGGCCTGCGGCTGGTCGCCGGCGCGGCGCTCGCCGAGGAGTGGGGCGAACCGGTGAGCTGGCTGCGGGCGTCGGAGGAGTACTTCTACGGGGCGGGCATCCATCCGGTCGCCGCCGCGTGCCGGGCCGCGTTACGGCAGGCGGGGGCCAGCGTCGGGCAGCACCGGGGCGGCTGGGACCGCATCCCGGCCCTGCTGCGGACGAACGGGGTGACGCCGCGCGAGTACGAGGTCTTCGTGCTGCTGGCGGAACGGCCGGGCAATCAGCAGATCGCCCGGCGGCTGTCGATCTCGCCGCGCACGGTGGAGAAGCACATGGCGAGTCTGCTGAACAAGACGGGGCGCGCGGACCGCGCGGCACTCTGCGAGTTCTCCGCCGAGTGCGCGGCCGAACGCGACTGACGCGGGGCCGGGTTCGGCGGTCCGGGACCGCGCACGGCGGCTCGGGACCGGGTACGGCGATTCGAGGCCGGGTACGGCGGCTCGGGACCGGGCACGGCGATTCGAGGCCGGGTACGACGGCTCGGGACCGGGTACGCCGGCTCGGGGGCGGCGGCCCGGGGCCGGACCGCGGTGTCCCCGTCGGTCCCTCGGTGTCCTGCTCGGGTACGGGTGACGGGTGCGCGGGCCCAACATGGGGGCGCGGGGCGGATTTGGTCGGGTGCCGGTACGGAACATGCGGGGCCGGCACCGATGTGGGGGCCGCTGCCGACGGCGGACCATCCAGGGGTGCGACCGGCAGCCCGCCACCCCCGTCCCCCGGTTCTTCGGAGGCCCGTCCATGACCCGACCCCCCACCCGCGCCCCGTCGTCCGGTGCGCTGAGCCTCTCGGTCCTCGGCCCGCTCTCCGGGAATCTGGACGGGCGACCGCTGCCGCTCGGGCCGCGCAAACAGCGGCTGGTCCTGGCCATGCTGCTCAGCCGGCCGGGCACACCGGTCCCGGTGGACGTGCTCACCGACGCGGTGTGGCCCGACGCGCCGCCCCGCACGGCACGCAAGAACCTCCAGGTGTACATCAGTTCCACCCGGACGCTGCTCGGCGCACGGTGTCCCGACGGGCCGGACGGCGGTGGCGGGGAACGGCTGGTGCACTCCTGCGGCGGCTATCTGCTGCGGGTCGGCGAGGACGAGCTGGACACCCTGCGCTTCCGGTCGCTGGCCGCGGCCGGCCGCCGGGCCGCCGACGACGGCGATCCGCGCGCCGCCGCCGGTCTGCTGCGCCGCGCACTGGACCTGTGGCAGGCTCCGCCGCTGCACGACCTGCGCGACTCTCCGGAGGTGGCGGCGGAGGCGGAGCGGCTGGAGGCCCGGTGTCTGACCGTGCACGAGGACTGGGCCGAGACGGAGATCGCGCTGGGGCGGGCGCCCGCCGTGGTGGACGGGCTGCGGGACCTCGCCGAACGTCATCCGTCGCGCGAACGCATCCGGGCCGCGTGGATGGACGCCCTGCACCGGACCGGCCGCCGGGCCGAGGCGCTCGCCGTGTACGACGACTACCGCCAATTGCTGGCACGGGAGCTGGGGCTGGAGCCGGGGGCGGCCATCGCCGCCCGGCACCGTGCGATGCTGACCGGCCGGGACACCGCGGACCGGCCGGGGAGCGCGGCTCCGGCGAGGCGCGTCCCCGCGCTGCGGGCGGTGCTGCCCGCCGAGGTGTCCGATTTCACCGGCCGGGGCGAGCAACTGCGGGAACTGCTGGACGTCCTGGGCGCGGAGAGTGGCCGGGTGGTGGCGGTCACCGGAGCCGCCGGGACCGGGAAGACGGCTCTCGCGGTGCGGGCGGCCCATCTGCTGACGGACCGGTTCCCGGACGGCCGGATCCACATCCGGGTCCGCGACGAACAGGGGACGGTGCGCCCCGCCGCGGCGGTCGTCGGCGAGCTGGCCCGGCTGACCGGCGGTCCGGGGCCGTCGGAGCCGATGACGGACGCGGAGCACTGGCGGCACTGGCTGGCCGCGCACCGCGCGCTGGTCGTGCTCGACGACGTACCGGACGAGGCGTCGGTGCGGGCCCTGTTGCCGGGAACCGGGGGCAGTTCGTTCGTGCTGACCGCGCGCGGTCAGCTGGCCGGGCTCGCTCCGGTGCACCGGATCGCACTGCCGCCGTTGGCCCCGGCCGAGGCACTGGCGCTGCTGGGCCGGCTGATCGGGCCGGGGCGGGTGGGGCTGGACCGGGCCGCCGCGCTGCGCATAGCCGACGCCTGCGGGCTGCTTCCGCTGGCGGTGCGGGTGAGCGGGATGCGGCTGGCGGTGCTGCGCCATCTGCCGCTGGCCGAGTACGCGGACCGGCTGGCCGATCCGGCCGGGGCGCTGGACGAGCTGGTGGCCGGTGACGTCTCGGTGCGCGCCCGGCTGGCCTCCGGCTGGCGGGACCTGTCGCCGGGAAGCGGGCAGGCGCTGGCCCAGCTGGCCGCCGCGGTCCGCGAGGGGCCGTTCACGCTGCCGGAGGCGATGACGGCGCTCGGCTGCGGTGAACGGCAGGCGCTGCGGGCGGTGGAGTCGCTGATCGACGCCGGGGCGGTGTCCTCCCCCAGCGGCGAGGTCACCGCGCACTGCGTGCTGTACGAACTGCCGCGTCTGATGGGCCTGTACGCTCGCGAACGCGACGCCGTCCCGGATCCGGTTCCGGAACCGGCGGGGGCCCACCGCCCGTAGGCGCCCGGCCCAGGCCCGCCGGACCGCCGTCCGGTCCGGCGTCGGCCGGACCGGACGGCGGCGCGTCATCCCAGCGTCAGCACGTCCAGCAGCTCGGGCCGTTCGTCCGGCGCGGCGAACACCGTGTGCAGGCCGAGCAGCACCCCCGCCGCGCCGGTCGCGAGATCGGCGGAGAACCGGCGCAGCCGGGCACCGGGCACCAGCAACCGGTCCTGCTCGGCGACCAGATGCCACGAGAGGTTGCGCACCGAGTCCAGCACCTCGGGCCCCGGCCTGCCGCCGGAGAGCTGGTGGGCGGTGGCCACCAGACCGCTGCGGCCCCTGAAGAGCCCGGGTTCGCGGATGAACTCCAGGACGCACCCCTGCCCGATGCCGGGCAGCAGCGCGGCGAGCGCCGGGTCCTCCCGGTGGGTCAGATAGCGCTGCGCGACCAGGGCCACGCCGCCGCTGCCCTGGTCCAGGTAGAGCAGATGGCGCTTCCCGTCCTTCACCTGCACGCTGCCGCCCGGCATGGTCACGCAGTGCCCGGCCTCCCGGGCGAGTGCCGCCCCGGCAGCGCGCAGCAGCCAGTCCTCGCCGGTGTGTGCGTGCAGTTCGAGGTGGAGCAGCGCGGCCCCGCAGAGCCCGCTCAGCAGCCCCGCCGAGTGCGGGGCGGACGGGCCGCCGGCGGTGGCCCCGTCGCGGACCAGCGAGTCGAGTTCCCAGGCGGTGCGCAGGGCCTGGTCCAGGAGTTCCCCGTCGGGCGCGCCGGCTCCGTCCGAGGCGAACCGCAGGGTCGCCAGCGCCGTTCCCGCCGTACCGGTGAGCAGGTCGGCCGACGAGGAGGCAGGGCCCCGCAAGGCCCGGTCGAGCAGTTCGCGGCCCTCCTCGCGACGGCCGAGCCGGGCCAGGACCAGCGCGACGCCGGGCAGCCCGTCGAAGAGCCCGCCGGGGGTGTCCGGGCCGCGGCGCAATGCCGTGCGCGCCAGCCAGTCGACATACGCGTCGGGTACCGGGGCACCGACGCGGTGCAGGGCGTACAGCACCCCGGCGGCACCGTGCGCGACGCAGACGCCGCCGGTGGTGAAGCCCGCGGGATCACCGGGGAAGAGCCGGTCGGTGCGGTCCGGGGTGGCCCCGGCACGGATGCCTGCGAGAAGTCGCTCGCGGATGCCGGGCCAGTCGGGCTCCCGGCCGCGCAGCAGCGTGTCCACCGTCGCCTCGCCGCTGTCCGCCGGCAGCCCGTGGGAGAGCGCGGCGGGGCGGGGCGGTCCCGCGTCGGGGCCCAGCCCGTACCGGGCACGGGCCCAGCGTTCGATGGTGAGGGCCTTGCCCCGGTCGTGGTCGCTCACCTCCATCAGCGGCATCAGGATGTGCAGCCAGATCGCCCAGAGCGCGTAGTCGTCCGCCTCGACGCCCTTGGTGCCGTGCGGGGCCTGGAGGCCGGGGGCACCCGCCAGCGGTGTGTCCTCGTCGTCGAGATCGGTGGCGTACTCGAAGTCGATCAGGACCACACGGCCGTCGGGACGGATGATGACGTTGGCGGGGTGCACGTCCGCGAACCGCAGCCCCCGGGCGTGGATGCGGTCGAGGGCCCCGGCGAGCCCGTCCGTGACGGACTGCGCCCAGCGGGAGTGGGCGTCGAGTTCGGCGGGGGTGCGTTCGCCGCGCACCAGCGGGAATCGCTCGACGATCTCGTCGAACAGGGTGGTGCCCTCGATGTACTCCTCGATCAGGAAGTGGTGTTCCCAGACCGTGCGGACGCCGTACACCTCGGGCACGCAGTCGAGTCCGGCGAGCCGGGTCAGGGCCCGGTGCTCACGGTGCAGCCGGGTGACGGCGTCGTCGCCGGCGGGGTCGAGTCCGCAGTGCGGCCGGGCCTCGCGCAGCACCACCTGCTGTTGGGTGGTGCGGTGCTCGGCCAGGTAGATGCCTCCCGCGTTGGAGAACTGCAGTGCCTTGGTGACCACGTACGGGAAGCCGTCGTCGCGGGCGGCGGCACGGGCGGCGAGATGGGGGCGCAGCGGCTCGGGGACGGTGACCCAGTCCGGGATCCGGAAGACCACGCCCCGGGTGTCGGGGACGAGTTCACCGGACGGGTGGCGCATCGCGCGGACCCGTTCCCCGTCGTCGTCCCGGCACCAGAGTTCGACGAACGCGCCGTAGCGGACGTGCACGGGAGCGTTGCCGATCCGCAGGTCGCTGAGGATGTACGGTCCGCTGCGCCCGTCCAGGGCCTCGCCCAGGGCGTCGAGCAGCTTCAGGAACGCGGGTTCGTCCTCGGGGTAGAGGGTGATGAACTTCCCCGCGCCGGACCGGTTCATGTACTTCGCCGACATCAGCCGCAGGGCGCGGGTGCTGCGCAGGAACTTGAACGCCACTTCCTGTTCCAGGCAGATGCGGGCGGTGTCGGCGAGGGTGCGCTCGGCCTCCTCCGGGACGGTGGAGACATGGATCTTCCAGCCCTGCTCGGGCAGTTCGGCGGACGCGGGGTGCAGCGCGGTCCACAGGCCGCCGGTGCCGCGCCGCCAGCCGGCGGGCGGTTCGGCGCGGTCGAGCGGGTAGCGGGTGTCCTCGTCGGGCAGCCGGGCCGGGGTGTCGTAGTAGCGGCGGTCGGCGAGGCAGTACAGCTGGGTCTCCTGGATGCCGGGCACGGCATACCTCCTGTGATGCGTGGTCAGGGGCGGGGGCTGCCGGCCCCGGGGCGGTCCGTCGGGGTCCCGTGCGCGAGGACCTCGTCCACGGAGAGCTCGTCCGTGCGGCTCCCGTGCGCGAGCACCTCGTCCGCGCGAGCCCGGTTCGCAGGGGATTCATCCACCGAAGTCCGTTTCGCGGGGGATTCGTTCGCGGGGGCCTTGCCCATGGGGCTCCCGTTCGCAGGGACGGCGTCCTCGGCGGTGCCTGCCTCGGCCGTTCCGTCCGCGCGGGTCCCTTCCTCATGCGACGCGGACCGTGCCGGGCTCCCGCCCTCGGCCGGACCGGGGGACTCAAGGAGCTCGGAGGGCTCGGAGGGCTCGGAGGGCTCGGAGGGCTCGGAAGCCCCGGAGGACTCCCTCGACGCGAGCACCTCCGGGTCCGGCCGGGCGGACGGGGCGAACGTGACGACAGCCGCGGACACGGCGAGGATCCCGGCGATCGCCCCGAACGCCGTCCGACTGCCGAAGGCGGTGAGGAGCGCGCCCCCGGCCAGCGGCCCGAACGGCTGGACCAGGGAGGAAAGGAACCCGGCGGCGCTCTGCACCCTGCCCACCCGGTCGCCGGGGGTGACCGCCAACAGGGTGGAGAGGAAGCCGATGCTGGCCACGGTGGACAGGCACATGCAGGCGGCGCAGAGCAGCCCGGCGAACAACGGGACCCGCACCCAGGCCATGGCGAGGGCGCTCACCACGCAGAACCAGCAGGTGGCGGCGATCAGCGCCCAGGTGTGACGTTCGGGGCGCAGCCGTGGGGCGAGGAGTGCGCCGGTCAGGGCCCCGACCGAGATGAAGGTGACGACGGTGCCGCCGCCGAGCCCCGACCTTCCACCGCCCGAGAAGACGGTCAGCGCGGTGAACGTCAGGGCGCCGAAGGCGAAGTTCATGCCGAGTCCGAAGACGAGAAGCACGGTCCGCAGATAGGGCAGCCTCCACAGGAACGAGAGCCCGGCGGTCAACTCGGCCTTGCTGAAGGCCGATCCGGGTCTGGTCGCGGACCTGGACCGGGTGCGTACCAGGGCCACGCAGATCGTGGACAGCAGGAGCCCGACGGCCTCGGCGAGAAACGGCAGGACCGGGTGCAGCCCGAACAGGGCGCCCCCGACCATCGGCCCCACCAGTCGCGCGGTGGCGGTACGGGCCTGGAGTCGGGCGGTCGCGGTCCCCATGTCCTCGGGGGGCACGACGCTCCGCATCAGCCCGAACGCGGCGGGCCCGTAGAGGCTGCCGATGACGGCGCCCGCGCCCGCGACCAGCAGCACCAGGGGCAGCGGTACGTGTCCGGTCCACACGGCCACGACGAGGGCGCCGACCACGCAGAAACTGCCCAGGTCGCACAGGCGCATCAGCCTGCGGCGCTCCACCCGGTCGGCCATCACCCCGCCGGGAAGCATGGTGATCAGGACCGCGGTGACGGACACCGTGCCGATCGCACCGGCCTGCACCGCCGATCCGGTCTCGCGGAGCACGAGGAGCGGCAGGGCCAGTGCGGTCATCTGGGTGCCGAGAACGGCGAACAGACCGCTCATCCAGAGCAGTCGGAAGTCCCGGTTGGTTCGTAGCGAGGCGGCCATCGTCGGCTCCCGGTCGGTGATTCGGGGACAGGGCTCGGCCGGTGGCCCGGCGAAGGCGACGGCCTGGCAGGGGGCGGGCCCGGTGAAAACGGGACCCGGCCCGGGAAATCGAGGCGGGGCGGTCTCCGTGTCACGGAGCCGCCCCGATTCGGCCGGCCGGGCGCCACGGGGGAAAGGTTCCTTCCCCGGCGTGGCACCGCGGCCCGGTCATCAGCCCTTACTGCTCCGACAGGATGAGGCTCACGGTGCTGACGCAGCTGCCGTCGATCTCGCGGTCGCTGTTGACGGCGGTCTCCTGGAGGTCCAGCACGGAGTGCGCCTCGACCTCGGGGGTCTCGTTGTCGTCGCCGGCGGGCTTGGTGTTCTCGGCCATGGTGATCTCCATCCACTCGTATGACTCCGCGGTCTCCGGTCGTTCCGGGGCGGACCCCGGTTCTCCCGGTAGCGGCCGGCGGGTGCCTTCCGCTGACCAGAAAGTTAGGAGCCCCGGCCTGGCAAACGGCTCGACGCCGGTATGGCGGCGGTATCACGGCACTTCACCGGGGGTGGACGGGAGCGCGCGGGCGGCCGCCGGGGCCGGTGGCGGGCCGGCGGACACCGTCCGACCTGCGGCCATACCGGCCCCGAACCGGATCCGTACCGGGGGCGAACCGTCCGATGGGACGCTGTGTACGCGCACGGCGGCCGCGTGCCGCGCCCCTACGCCCGAAGGAGACGGCCGGATGGAACTCGCCGAACTCATCGGACTGCGGCCGGTCCCGGCCGGTGGAGTGCTGGTCACCCTCACCCGCCGCTGTCCGCTGCGCTGCACCCACTGCTCCACCGGCTCCGGGCCACAGGTGCGGGAGGAACCGGAGGCGGACGCGCTGGAACGGTTCGTCTCCTCGTTCACCACCGCCGACCGGCCCGAGGTGATGATGCTGACCGGGGGCGAACCCCTGCTCCGGCCGGGCCTGGTGGCCTCGCTCGCCCGCTCCGCGCGGGCCGCCGGAACCCGGACCGCGCTGCTCAGCGGCATGTTCTTCGCCCGGTCCGGCGGACTCCCGGACCCGGTACGGCGGGCGGTGCGCGCGCTCGACCACTTCTCCGCCAGCCTCGACCTGCCGCACGAGCGGGAGGTACCCCGGGCCGCGGTGTTCCGCGCGGTGCGCGAGATCCGCGAACTGGGGGTCCCGGTCAGCTTCCACCTCACCGGGACCGGGGAGGACGACGGCTATCTCGTGGACATCACCGCGGACATCGGCCGGACCTTCGGCGGCACGGTGCCCTCCCTGGTCAACGAGGTGCGGCCGTTCGGCCGGGCGGCGTCCTGGGCCCGTCCGGCCCGGACCGTGCCGGACGGCGAGGGCGCGCTGCCGTGCGCGATGGCCGCCTGGCCGGTGGTCGCCTTCGACGGCACGGTGCTGGCCTGCTGCAACCAGGACGCCGTGGACCGCCGCCCCGTACCGCCCCATCTGCGGCTCGGCCATGTCGCACAGGACGACTGGGCCGCCGTGCGGGCGCGGACGCTCGGGTCGCCGCTGCTGCGCCTCGTCCGCACGGTCGGCCCGGCCCATCTGCGGCGGCGCTGGTCACCCGGCGCACCGGCCGGTTCCTACTGCGAGGACTGCCGACGGCTGGGCACGCTGCCGGAGGTGGTCGCGGCGGCCGATGCGCTGGCCTCGGGCGCCGTCGGCGCGCTGCTCGATCTGACCGCCGCCCGCCGGCAGTACGACCAGGGTCCGGTGGCGCTGGTACGACGTCACGGCTGCGCCGCGTACGCCCCTCTGGTGGCGGCACCGGACGGCGGGCACCACTCGCTTCCGGCGGTGGAAGGCCACGGGTCATGAACCCCACCGGAGGGCCACCGGGACGCACCGGGCAGGCGGCCGGGGCACCGCGCCCGGCACCGGACGCCGAACGACCCGCCCGGGCCGTCCGGGAGGCTGCCGCACGCGTCCCGAGGGCGCGCGGCGGCGGGCGCGGGCTGCCGCCCTCCGAGCGGCTGCGGGTCAAACTCGCCTTCGCCGAACCGGCGTTGCGCGCCTCGTCGGCCGCGCTGTGGCGGTCCGAGGGGCTGCTGCCCCGCTATCGGGCGTACCTGTGCGCGATGCACACGGTCATCCGGGCCTCCGTTCCGCTGATGGAACGTGCCGCCGAACGGGCCGGGCTGCTGGCCCGTCACGGCGATCCGCTGGGGGCGCCGCTGGCCGCCTATCTGGACGAGCACGTCCGGGAGGAGGCGGAGCACGACACCTGGCTGCTGGAGGACCTGACGGCGGCGGGCAGCGGGCCCCGGGCCGCGCTGGACCCGGTCCCCTCCCCGCTCGTCGCCTCCCTGGCCGGGGCCCAGTACTACTGGATCGAGCACCACCACCCGGTGGCGCTGCTCGGCTACATCGCGGTGCTGGAGGGACACGCCCCGGCCGCCGGCCTCGCGCCCCGGCTGGCCCGCTCGACCGGGCTGCCCGCCCCGGCCTTCCGCACCGTGCACGAGCACGCCCGGCTCGACGACGGCCACGCCGGCGAACTGTTCGCCCTCCTCGACCGGTTGCCGCTGTCGCGGGCCCAGGAGACGGCCGTCGCCGTCAGTGCCCTGCACACCACGGACGCGCTCACCCAGTTGTTCGTCCGGCTAGGGCGCACCGGACCGGCGCCGCCGGTGCGGGGAGCCGGGCGGTCCGTCCCGAGGGAAGGCCAGACATGACCGAACCACCGGACCGGCTCGCCGTGCTGTACGGCGCCGGCTTCGCCGTCGATCTGCTCACCGACGAGCAGCGTCAGGTGCTCGACGACCTCGCACCGGAGGAACTCACCGTGCTGCTCGACATCAAGAGCCGGCTCGACGCGGTGGGGCCCGAGGTGCAGGCGCACGGCGAGATCGCGGGCGGCGCCCTCTTCTGAGGCCGACCGGCCCCGGGGCTGCCCGGGTCCTGCCTCGTCGGGGCCCGACACCACACGGCGGGCCGGTTCCCGTGACCCGGCCCGCCGCTCCGGCCGGACCAAGCAGAGAGGAAGCCCTGATGAACTGCACCTCGTGCCGGCACGAACTGCCCGCCGCCGCACGGTTCTGCCCGTCCTGCGGCACCCCGTGCCCGTCCCCCGTCGCCGCGGCGCCGGAGGACGAACGCAAACTGGTCACCGCGGTCTTCTGCGATCTGGTGGGCTCCACGGCGCTGTCCGGACTGCTGGACCCGGAGACCCTGCGCACCGTGACGCTGCGCTACTTCGCGGTGATGAGCGAGCGGATCGAGGCGCACGGCGGCACCCCGGAGAAGTTCATCGGCGATGCCGTGATGGCGGTGTTCGGGGTGCCGGTGATGCGTGAGGACGACGCGCGGCGGGCGCTCGCCGCGGCGCTCGGCATGCGCGAGGCGCTGGCGGAGCTGAACACCGATCTCGAAGCCACCCTCGGCATCCGGCTCGACATCCGGATCGGCGTCAACACCGGTCAAGTGGTGGCGAGTTCCGATGCCAGCACCCGGCAGGCGCTGGTCTCGGGCGAGACGGTGAACGTGGCAGCCCGGCTGGAGCAGAACGCGGCGGCCGGCGAGATCCTGATCGGCCCGCAGACCCTGGAGGCCGCCGGTCCGACCGTGGTCGCGCAGGAGACGGGCCCCCTGCGGCTCAAGGGCAAGACCGACAGCGTGCACGCGTACCGGCTGATCGCGCTCGGCGCCGACGACCCGGAGCTGCTGCGCCGTTTCGACGTGCCGTTCATCGGCCGCGCCGCGGAACTGGCGGCGCTGGACGAGGCGCTGGACCGCACGGTGCGCGGGGCGGGCCCGGGGCTGGTCCGCCTCGTCGGTGACGCGGGGATCGGCAAGACCCGGCTGGCGCGCGAGTGGCTGACCGGACTCGGCGGGGCCGGGCGGCCGGTCGTCGGCACCGGGCGCTGCCGCAGCTACGGCGACCACGGCACCCTGGCGCCGCTGGCCGACGCGGTGCGGGAGGTGGTCGGGTCGTCCGTCGCCCGGGAGGCACTGGACGGGGCCTCCGGGCGGTCCGGGGCATCCATGGCCGACGCGTGGGCGCTGCTGCGCGGCGGTCTGCTGCACGACGGCACGCCCAACGCCCCGTTCGAGGACATGTGTGCCGCGCTGATCACCGTGCTGTCGCGGACCGCGGGGCTGCGCCCCGTGCTGCTGGTCCTCGACGACTGGCACTGGGCAAAGCCGCTGCTGGTGCGGGCGGTGAACCGGCTGGCCGGGCCGCTGGGCCGGGCGGGCGGACTCCTCGTGTGTCCGGGCCGCCCGGACGGGCCCCCGGCCGCCACCGGCCCGGCCGCGGGCCCGGCGCAGGTCCTGCCGCTCACCGGACTGTCGCGCGACGAGGCCGCCCTGCTGGCCCGCGAACTGACCGGGCCGGGCACCGGAACCGCCCCGGACGACGCCGCCGCGGCCACCCACGACGCGTCGGGCCGTGATCTGTACGACCGGGCCGAGGGCAACCCGCTCTACCTGGAACAGCTCCTCGTCCCCGCGGGCCCGGCGCCGGAGGATGCGCGGAACGCGCGGGGCACGGCGTTGCCGCCGACCCTCCAGGCGCTGCTCGGTGCCCGGATCGGCGCGCTGGAACGTGCCGAACGCACCACGCTGGACCTGGCCGCGGTCGTCGGCCGGGACTTCACCGCGCCGGAACTCGTCCGGCTGACCCGGACGGCACGTGGGACGGAGCACACGGCCAGGACCGCCCCGGCCGACCGCACCGGCGTCTCCGCGCCGGACGACGACCACGGCCGGGTCGCCCGCGCGCTGGCCCGGCTGCGCGGACGCCGCCTGGTCGAGACCGCGCCCGGCGGCGAACCGGGCACGGGACGGCACCGGTTCAGCAGCGGTCTGGTCCAGGAGGTGGCGTACGCCTCCCTGTCGAAGCGGGCCAAGGCCGAACGGCACGCCTGGGCGGCCGAGCTGCCCAGCGTGGCGGCGGCGGGCGAGGCGGCGGTCGGCGGACACCTGGAGCGGGCGTACCAGTACCGCACCGAGCTCGGCCTGGCCGACGACCGGGCCGCCGCCCTGCGGGTCCGGGCCGCCGCCGCGCTCGCCTCGGCCGGTGCGCAGGCCCTGGCCCGTTCCGATCTGCACTGGGCCCAGGGCCTGTTGGAGCGCGCCGTGGAGCTGCACCCGGCCGGTGACCCGGCGGCGGCACCGGCGTTGCGACGGCTCGGCGAGGTACGCCTCGCACTCGGCCGTTCCGAGGACGGGGAACGGCTGCTGCGGCAGGTGCTGGCCATCGGGACCGCGCCGGTGGAGGCCGCGCACGCCCGGCTCGCACTGGCGGTGCTGGACCCGGCCTCGGTGAGCGTGTCGGAGACGGCCCGGTCGGTGCTGCCGCTCTTCGAGTCCGCCGGGGACTGGGTCGGGCAGGCGCGGGCCCGGCTGCGGCTCGCGCAGCGGTTGCAGCTGGCCGGCCGGCACGAGGAGGCGGACCGCGACCTGACCCTGGCCCTGGACCACGCGGTGCGGGCCGAGGCCGAGCCGGAGCGGGCGGCCGCGCTCGGGGCCATCGGGATCTCGCTGTGGCGCGGCCCGGAGCCGGTACCGGTCGCGCTGACCCGCTGCCGTGATCTGCTCGCCGGGCACGGCAGCGGCCGTCCTGCCGTGCGGACCACGCTGAACTGTCCGCTGGCCGTGCTCTACGCGCTGCACGGCCGGGCGGACCGGGCCGGGGAGTGCCTGGCCGAGGCAGAACGGCTGGCCGACGAGCTGGGGTACGCGGAGACGGAGGTCTTCCTGCCGGTGTTCCGGGCGACGGTCGAGGCGCTGCTCGGGCGCACCGGAACGGCCCTTGACCTGCTCGTCCGGGCCGACCGTGCGGCGGAGCGCGGCGGGGCCCGGTCCATGCGCCCGGCCGTCGCACTGGAGGCGGCACGGCTGCTGCTCGACGACGACCGGCCGGACGATGCCCGTCGGTGGCTCGAAGGGGTCGGGGCACCGCAGTCGCTGCCGCACGCGGACCGGGTGGACCTGGCGGGGCTGCGGGCCCGGCTGGCGGCGGGGGCCGGGGACGCGGAGGCGGCCCTGCGCCACGCGGACCGTACCGTGCGCGACTCCCTGCTGACCGACTCCCCGCTGGTGCGGGCCACCGCGTCGCTGGACCGGGCGCGGACGCTGGCGCTGCTGGGCGACACGGCGGGCGCGGCCGCGGCGGCGCGGGAGGCCCGGGAAGGGTTCGCGCAGAAGGGACATCTGCCGGGCGAGCGGTGGGCCGCGCGGCTCGCCGCAGCACCGGCGGCGGCCACGACGGAGAAGAGCTGAGGGATGACGACCACGGACACGGCACCGGGGCCCGGGCTGACCTGGAGTCTGCGGGGACGCGGACCCGACGACGTGGCGGTCCTCGCGGACCCGGGCCCCGGGCACGACGCCGGCGGCGTACGGGGCACCGGGCGGGGCGTGCGGGTCTGCGTGGTGGACTCGGGCGTCGAGCGCGACCATCCGGGCGTCGGCCCGGTCGAGGGGTCATGGGTGGTGGTCAAGGACCCGGAGACGGGCGGGACCGAGGTGCGGCCGACCGACACCGGGGACTCCTGCGGGCACGGCACCGCCTGCGCGGGCATCATCCGGCGGGCCGCCCCGGAGTGCGAACTGCACAGCGTGCGGGTGCTGGGCGAGCGGTTCTCCGGCACCGGGGACGTGCTGCTGGCCGGGTTGCGCTGGGCGGTGGAGCAGGGTTTCGACGTGGTGAACCTGTCGTTGTCCACCACCCGTGCCCGGTTCGCCGAGGAGCTGCACGCGCTGGCCGACCACGCCTACTTCAACCGCACGGTCGTCGTCGCCTCGGCGCACAACTCCCCGGTGGAGAGCTACCCGTGGCGGTTCGCCTCGGTGATCTCCGTGGGCAGCCACCAGGAGGCGGACCCGGACCTGCATCTCTACAACCCCGACCCGCCGGTGGAGTTCTTCGCCCCCGGCCAGAACGTGACGGTGCCGTGGCTGGGCGGCACCTCGATCCGTACCACCGGAAACAGCTTCGCGACCCCGTACATCAGCGGACTGTGCGCGCGTCTGCTCTCGGACCATCCGAGGATGACGGCTTTCCAGCTCAAGAACGCCCTCTATCTCTCCGCGGCCAACGTGCGGTTCGGTCCGCGGCTTTCCACCCCGGCAGGAGAGGTCTGTGATGACTCCGAGAACTGAATCAGTGTCCGCCGCGGGCACGGTGCCGGCGGCGAATCCGCACCGCCGCGAACTCCTCCAGTCCGTCGTCGACGTGGCCCGAGCGATCTTCGGCGCGGCGGCCAGCTCGGTCTTCCTGCTGGACGAGGAGGCGGACGAGCTGGTCTTCCAGGCGGTCTCCGGCCAGGGCGAGGAGTTCCTGGTGGGCCGCCGGTTCCCGGCCGGCCGCGGGATAGCGGGCTGGGTGGCGACCTCCGGTGAGCCGATGGTGGTGGACGACCTCACCACGGACTCCGCGTTCGACCGTGCGCTCGCCGAGTCCACCGAGTTCGTGCCGGGCGCCCTGATGGCGGCCCCGCTGATCAGCGACGGCCAGGTGCTCGGTGTGCTGGAGGTGCTCGACCCGTCCCCCCGCGCCCGCACGGACATCCGGGAACTGGACCTGCTCGCCATGTTCGCCCGGCAGGCCGCCGCGGCGTTGCGGGTGGCGGCGTACGTCCCGGCCGACGCCGGTGCGCCGGGCGAGCGGCTGGGGCCCCGGCAGCGGGCGGACGCGCTGAGGCTGCTGGATAGTCTGGAGCAGCTGCTCCGGGAGCCCTGCTGAGGCCGGGCCGGAAGGGCGGCCGGACGACGACGGAAGGACCACACGTGAAGCTCGCTTTCTCGACCCTCGGAGTCCCGGGGATGCCGGTCGCCGATGTCGTCCGGCTCGCCGCCGGGCACGGCTATCAGGGGGTGGAACTGCGGGCGCACCCGGAGGAGCCGGTGCACCCGGGTCTCTCCGCTTCCGAACGGGCCGCCGTCGCCGATGAGTTCAGGAACGGCGGCATCGAGATCCTGACCGTCGCCGGGTATGTGCGGGCCGCCGCCGAGGGCGACGACGGGCCCGTTCTGGAGGAGCTGGCCGGGCTGGTGGACCTGGCGCACGACCTGGGCGCGGGGAACGTCCGGGTCTTCCCGGGCGGCGGTGGCCAGGACCCCGCCGCGGCCGACGCGACCGCGGCCCGGCGCCTGGCCGCCGCCGCGCCGCACGCCGCCGACAAGGGCGTGCGCATCCTGCTGGAAACCCATGACTCGCACCGGGCCGGTGTCGATGTGGCCCGGGTCGTCGGCACGGTCGGGCACGGGCAGATCGGCGCGCTGTGGGACATCATGCACACCTGGCTGGCGGGCGAGGAGCCGGCCGCGAGCCATGCGGTGCTGGCCCCGCACCTGGGCTACGTACAGGTGAAGGACATCGCGTCGGCCGAGGACACCGAGCCGTTGGCGCTGGGGGCGGGGGTGCTGCCGCTGGCGGCCTGCCTGGACACGCTGGCCCCGGACGACTGGGTCTGCTGGGAGTACGAGAAGCGTTGGCACCCGGGGGCGGCGGAGCTGCCCGGGCTGCTGGACGCCGGGCGGGAACATCTGCTGCGGCTGGGCACGGCCGAGCAGTAGCCGGCACCCGAGCCCCGGCATCCGAGCCTACGCGGCCGGCTCAGGCGGCCCGCGCCACCTCCGGCTCCGGCGTCCTCGGTGCCGGGGTGCGCGGGCGGCGCGTCCCCGCCAGTGAGGTGAGGGCCACCCCGCCGACCAGCAGCGCCGCCGCGCACCACCGCAGCGGGCTCACCGACTCGCCCAGCAGCAGCGCGGCCGACGACATCCCGAAGACCGGGACCAGCAGCGTGAACGGGGCCACCGACGACGCCGGGTGGTGGCGCAGCAGGAAGCCCCAGGCCCCGAAGCCGAAGACGGTGGTGACCCAGGCGACGTAGACGATGATTCCGACGCCGCTCCAGTCGAGCGCGGCCAGCGCGTCGGCGTCGCGGTCCCAGCCCTCGAAGAGGAGGGAGAGGCCGAGCAGCGGGAGCACGGGGACGGTCGAGACCCAGACCATGAAGTTGAGGGAGTCGGGCGGCGCGGCCTTGCGGGTCAGCACGTTGGACACACCCCAGCAGGCCGCCGCCGCGATCACCAGGACGAAGGCGAGCACGGGTCCGCTCGCGCCCTCGTCGACCGCCGCGACCCCGATGCCCGCGAGGGCCACTCCCATCCCCAGCACCCTTACCCTTCCCGGTCGTTCGCCGAGGGCGACGGCGGCGAAGAGAGCCGTGAAGACCGCCTGGACCTGGAGAACCAGGGAGGAGAGGCCGGCGGGCATGCCCCGGTCCATGCCGATGAAGAGCAGACCGAACTTCGCCACTCCGAGAACGAGCCCGACACCCACGATCCACTTCCAGGCGACCTTGGGCCGGCCGACGAGGAAGACCGCGGGCAGCGCGGCGACCAGGAAGCGCAGGGCGGAGAAGAGCAGCGGTGGGAAGTGCCCGAGGCCGATCTCGATGACGACGAAATTGACACCCCAGACGGCGGCCACCAGGGCGGCCAGGGCTATGTGGAGGGGACGCATGCACCGAGGATCACCCGCGCGGACCATGTAGCACCAGCACGGATTCCTTCATGGTGGAATTGAGTGTTGCTAATGAATCACGAGACCCCGTGTCCGGGAGGCTCCGGTGCTCGATCTGTCCCGGCTGCGCGCACTGCACGCCATCTCCGTCCATGGCTCCGTCGCGGGCGCGGCCGCCGCGCTCGGCTACACCCCGTCGGCGGTTTCGCAACAGATCACCAAGCTGGAACGGGAGACCCGCACGACACTCCTCGAACGCCGTGGACGCGGTGTGGCGCTGACCGAGGAGGCGCTCCATCTCGCCGCGACGGCCCAGCAGTTGCTGGCGATCATGGAGCGCGCGGAGACCACGCTGGAGGAGCGCAGGGGGCTGCCGACCGGGCGGCTGTCGATCGGCGCTTTCGCGTCCGCGGCGCGCGGACTGCTGCCCGGGGTGCTGGCCGGGCTGGGCCGGGACCACCCCGCCCTCGATGTCCGGATGACCGAGGTCGATCCGCACCTCTCGGTCGACCTGGTGGCCAAGGGCGTGATCGATCTGGCGGTCGCGCACGACTGGGACATCGCCCCGCTGCCCGCGCCCGACGGCGTGGCGCAGGCGGTGATCGGCGACGACCTGTGCGATCTGCTGGTGCCCGAGGGCCATCGGCTCGCCGGGCGGGACGCGGTGCGGCGCGAGGAACTCGCGAAGGAGCGGTGGATCTGTCAGCCGCCGGGGACGGTCTGTCACGACTGGCTCGTACGGACCCTGCGTGCGGCGGGTTACGAGCCCGACATCCGGCACCAGGCGGAGGAGAACCACACCCAACTGGCCCTGCTCGCCGCCGGCCTGGGGGTCGCGATGATCCCCCGGCTGGGACGGGGTCCGCTGCCGACGGGAGTGGTGGCGGTGCCGCTCGCCCCCGTTCCGGTGCGACGGCTGTACGCGTTGTGGCGCACGGAGGCGGCCCGGCGGCCCGCGATCACGGCGGCCGTGTCGGCGCTCCAGGCACACGGGGCAGCGGTGGGGCTCAGGTAGGGGACCGGCCGGGGTCGTGGCGCCGCGCCCCCCGATCGCCGGACGGAACGGGATCACCCGTGCGCCTTCGAGCACGGGACGGGCTCAAAACGGTCCAGACCCTTGACCGGAAGTTATTTTCTGTATATCCGTGCTCCTTGGAAGTTTCTTTCACCTCCTCTCTCGTCCCCGAGTACGGCCGAAGGAGCTCACGTGCACCACCGCACCTCCAGACGCACCCTTCTCACCGCCACTGCCGCGACGGCCGCGGTCGCCGTCACCGGCGGCGTCCTCGCCCCCGGCGCCGTCGCCGCCCAGAGGTCCGCGAGCAGCGGGCCGGGCGGCGGGCAGCACGACTCAGCCGCCACCACCCAGCGCCTCAAGCGGCTCATCTCCCGGATGACCCTGGAGGAGAAGGTCGGACAGCTCTTCGTGATGCGGGTGTACGGGCACTCCGCCACCGAGCCCGATCAGGCCGACATCGACGCCAACCTGGCCGAGATCGGCGTCCGCACCGCCGCAGAGATGATCGCCAAGTACCACGTCGGCGGAATCATCTACTTCGCCTGGGCGCACAACACCCGCGACCCGCACCAGATCGCCGACCTCTCCAACGGCATCCAGCGCGCCGGCCTCGCCGGCCCGACTCCCCTGCCGCTCCTCGTCTCCACCGACCAGGAGCACGGCATCGTCTGCCGCGTCGGCGAGCCCGCCACCCTGATGCCCGGCGCGATGGCGCTGGGCGCGGGCGGTTCGCGCTCCGACGCCCGCCGGGCCGGCCAGATCGCGGGCGCCGAACTGGCGGCGATCGGCATCAACCAGAACTACGCCCCGGACGCCGACGTCAACGTCAACCCGGCCAACCCGGTCATCGGCGTACGGTCCTTCGGCTCCGACCCGCAGTCCGTCGCGGCGATGGTCGCCGCGCAGGTGAAGGGGTATCAGAGCAGCGGGATCGCCTCGACCGCCAAGCACTTCCCGGGCCACGGCGACACCAGCACCGACAGCCACACCGGGCTGCCCGTCATCACCCACACCCGGGAGCAGTGGGCGGAGCTGGACGCGCCGCCGTTCCGGGCCGCGATCGCCGCGGGCATCGACTCGATCATGACCGCGCACATCGTGGTCCCGGCGCTGGATCCGGCCGAGGACCCGGCGACGCTCTCCCGTCCGATCCTCACCGGCATCCTGCGCGAGGAGCTCGGCTACGACGGGGTCGTGGTGACCGACTCGCTCGGCATGGAGGGCGTGCGGACGAAGTACGGCGACGAGCGCGTGCCGGTCCTCGCCCTTCTGGCGGGCGTCGACCAGCTGCTCAACCCGCCGAACCTGGACGTCTCCTGGAACGCCGTCCTGGAGGCCGTGAAGAGCGGTGAGATCAGCGAGGCCAGGATCGAGGAATCGATCCTGCGCATCCTGCGGCTGAAGACGAAGCTCGGGCTGTTCGACGACCCGTTCGTCAGCCACAAGGGCGTGGACCACACCGTCGGGACGCGGGCCCATCTCGCCGCCGCCGACCGGATCGCCGAGCGCACCACCACGCTGCTCGCCAACGACGGCGCGGTGCTGCCGCTCTCTCGCCGGTCCCACAAGAACCTGCTCGTGGTCGGCGCCGACCCGGCCTCCCCGTCCGGCACCACCGGACCGCCGACCACCACCCTGGCCACCGCCTTCGGTGAACTGGGGTACGCGGCAACGGCGCTGTCCACCGGTACCGCCCCCACCAGGGCGAAGATCGACGAGGCGGTGGCGGCCGCGCAGGGCAAGGACGCGGTGATCGTCGGGACGTACAACGTCACGGCGACCAGCTCGCAGCGCACCCTGGTGAGCGCCCTGGCGGCCACCGGCATCCCGGTGATCACGGTCGCGATCCGCAATCCGTACGACATCGCCCAGCTGGCCGGGACCGGGTTCGCGGCGAACCTGGCCACGTACTCCTGGACCGATGTCGAACTGCGGGCCGCCGCCCGTGTGATCGCGGGCCGCGCAAAGCCGGAGGGCACCCTGCCGGTACCCGTGCAGCGCGCCGACGACCCGGCGCGGGTGCTGTACCCGGTCGGTCACGGGCTGACGTACTGATCGGTCACGGGCTGACGTACTGAGGGGAAGGGGCTGTGCGCACCCGCACAGCCCCTTCCCTCCCTGCTGAGGCGGCCTCACGAGGACCGCTTCGGCGCTGACCGCCTACGGGCGCAGCCCGCGCTCGTTCATCACGTCCCGCTTGTCGAGCCGCGCGTCGAACTGCGCGAGCGGCTTCGCCTTCGCCGGGTCCTCCTGCACGGCGGCCGGCGCGACGCCCGCCCAGCGCAGAATCGCGGCGGTGGCCGTCGCCTTGTCGTCCGCGTCGAGCCCTGCCACGTTGGAGCCGTGGTTGCCGCCCGCCACGGTCATGACGTAACTGTCGCGGGCGCCCGCACCGAGCCGGAAGCGCTCCGCGCCCCACGGGTCGTTCTGCCCGTACACGTACAGCATGTGGTCGGCGTGGTTCTTCACCCAGGTGTCCACGTCACGCATCACCGACGGCTGGAACTTCATCGGGATGGAGCGCGGCACGTAGTTGCGCGGCGGCTGGTACCCGTACCGGCTCAGGTTGCCGAGCCACGGCTGCTTGATGTTCGGCGAACCGAGCTGGGTGCCCGCCTGGTAGTAGTACGGGGTGTACCTCTCCAGGCCCTGGTCGCTGTAGGCCGAGAATCCGGAGATCGAGTCGATCGAGTCCCAGATCGCCTGGTCGGGCGCGTTCTTGGCGTCGGCGGGGATGGTGTCGCAGTCGGACAGCAGGCTGTACTGCCAGTACGCCCAGACGTAGTCCATGACGACGGCCTCGTAGGCCCGGTCGAGGGAGCCGACGGTGTCGAAGGTGTAGCTGTTCGCGGCGGCGTACTCCTGGTACTTCTTCTCCAGCGGCCCGCGGCGGACCAGCGCCTCGCGCTGCACCCCGTTCAGCCTGTCACGGCACTCCTTGGTGCCGACGTTCTCGAAGAACCGGTCGTACGCCGAGTCCTCCTTGTCGACCACGTCGTTGGGCGCGACGTACGCGACGACGCCGTCCATGTCCTCCGGGTAGAAGCGCTCGAAGTACGTGGCGGTCATACCGCCCTTGGAGCCGCCGGTGGCCAGCCAGTTCTTGGTGTAGATCTGCTTCAGTGCGGTGAAGACGCGGTGCTGGTCGCTGGCGGCCTGCCAGATGTCGAGCTTGGACCAGTCGGCGGGCGCCGGGCGGGACGGGGTGAAGAATCGATACTCCAGGGAGACCTGGTTGCCGTCGACGATCCGGGTCGGCTCGGAGCGGCCCGGATTCGTGGAGACGTTGTAGCCACTGGTGTAGAAGACCGTCGGCCGGGACGTGTCCTTGTGCAGCAGGGTGATGCGCTGCTGGAAGGTGCCCTTGGACGGGTGCCGGTGATCGATCGGCTGGGTGTAGTTGAGGACGAAGTAGCGGTAGCCCGCGTACGGCTTCTCCTCGATGAGACTCATTCCCGGGATGGCCAGGATGCGGTCCTTGATGTCCGTGCTCGTGCCGTTGTCGCCGACGGCCGTGCTCCGGAACCCGGTCGGTTCCGCGGCGGTGGCCGCTCCGGCCGAGGCACCCGTCGCACTCACCGTGCCGATGAGCACCGCGAGCGACAGGAACCCTCTGAGCGCCTTGCGCATGCACCCTCCCCAAGATTCACAACATTCGTCGTGAACCTAGCGGGGCAACACCGGCACCGCCAGACCCTGTTGTCCTGGAAAGATGCCGGGGAGAACCACGGCCCCGGGCCGTCGGCCCTCGGTGAGCGCTCCGGCCGCCGCCGTCGACCGGCCCTCCGTCAGCAGAGAATCCAGCCCGTGGAAGCGGACTTCCCCGAAATCGTGGCCGAAGCCCGTACGCACCGGTTCAGCGCATGGACCGTCACCGGGCCGGCCTGCCTGCCGTAGTTGCCGCTGTCGACGACGGGGCTGCCGCCGCGCGGCTGGATCGCCACGGACATCTTGCGGCGCGGGCCCGGATTCTTGGTGACCGCGACGGCGCAGGCGTAGGAGCGGGTCTTGTAGACGCGCAGCTCGCCGGTCTTGAACGGGACCGCCTTCGCGAGGCGCCCGGGGCAGACCGTCGCGGCCTGGGCGCTGCTCGCAGCGGTGCCGGTGAGCAGCAGGCCGACGGTCACCAGCGGCAGGACGAACAGGTACGCGAGCATCCGGCGTCCGGCGCCGGTGTTTCTTCCGCCCCCGCCGGTCGTTCCGACCGCGTCGGCCGCCTCGACGGCCGCATCAGCCGCTCCGGCCGCATCGAACGCTCCGGCCTCCCCAGCCCCTCCGGCCCATCCGGTCCTTCTGATCACCAGCAGCCCCATCAGCTAATCGAACATTTACGCCCTCACTCGGTACGTACACACACATGCGTACGACGCAGGAGGCCATCCGAAGGTTGCACCCGGCGTGCTCCGCCTCCCGGGCAACCGAATCGCCCCAGCATGGCTCCCACCAGGCAGAGCCACAGGAAAGGCAGGAACTGCCATGCTCCGACTCCGCAGTACGCAGGGCCCCCTCGGCCGGCGCGCCCTCGCAAGGACGGTGCTCGCCACCGCACTCCTCTCCGTCGTCGCCGTGGTCCCGGCCGCCGCGTCGGCCCCGCAGGCGCCGAAGGCCGCGACGCCGGTGCGCAGCGACGCCGGCACCCCGGCCTACCAGCAGGTGGCCCACTTCTACGGTGCCTACATCGATGCCCTCACGGTGAAGGGCGGCGGCAAGCTCGCCGCCGCCCTGAGGTCGTTCTACCTGACGCCCCACCTGCGCACCCAGCTGAACACCTGGGAAAGGCGCAACCACGCGGACGGTGTGCTCCGCGCCCAGAACACCCCGCTCGCCTTCCGGGTCACATCGGGCGAGAGCGGGGCGGGCCACACCTGGTCGAAGGTGCGGCTCACCTGGAGCAACGGCAAGCACCCCACATACACGTACCTGACCGTGCGGTCGGACCTGCGGACCGGCAAGATCTCCGGCATCGGCAGGTGAACCGGTGGACGGGCCCGGCTCTCACACCCCGGCGGGCTCGTCCTCCCCGATGAACGTGCGCCACAGCACGGCGTAGTGCCCGTCGCGGGCGAGGAGTTCGTCGTGCGTGCCGTCCTCGACGACCCGGCCGTGGTCCATCACCACGACCCGGTCGGCGCGGGCCGCCGTGGTCAGCCGGTGGGCGACGACCAGGGTGGTGCGCCGGCCGGTGAGCCGGTCGGTCGCCTGGTTGACCAGGGCCTCGCTGGCCAGGTCGAGGGAGGCGGTCGCCTCGTCGAGCAGCAGGACGTCCGGGTCGACGAGCTCCGCGCGGGCCAGGGCGATCAGCTGGCGCTGGCCGGCCGAGAGGTTGCGGCCCCGCTCGGCGACCTCGTGAAGATACCCGCCGTCCAGAGTGGCGATCATGTCGTGGGCGCCCACCGCCCGCGCCGCCGCCTCCACCTGCGCGTCGGTGGCCTCGGGCCTCCCGTACGCGATGGCGTCGCGGACCGTACCGGCGAAGAGGTACGCCTCCTGCGGCACGACTCCGAGCCGGTGCCGGTACGCCGTGAGGTCGAGCCGGCGCAGATCGGTGCCGTCCGCCGTGACCCGGCCGCCCGTCGGGTCGTAGAACCGGGCGACCAGTTTGACGAGGGTGGACTTCCCGGCCCCCGTCTCGCCGACGAACGCGACCGTCTGACCTGCCGGTATCCGCAGGTCGACCCCGATCAGGGCCTCTTCGGCGTCGTCACCCGAGCCGTAGGCGAAGGACACGTCCTCGAACGCGATCTCGCCGCGCAGCGACAGCACGTCCAGCGGTTCGTCCGCCTCGTCGGTGGAGGTCGGCTCGCGCAGCAGTTCCTGGATGCGGCCCAGGGAGACGGTGGCCTGCTGGTACCCGTCGAAGACCTGGGAGAGCTGCTGCACCGGGGCGAAGAACAGATCGATGTAGAGGAGGTACGCGACCAGCGCACCGGTGGTGAGCGTGCCGTTGTCGACCCGGCCCGCGCCGACGATCAGGACGGCGGCCGCGGCCACCGACGACAGCAGCTGCACGAACGGGAAGTAGACCGATATCAGCCACTGACCGCGGACCCTGGCCTGCCGGTAGTGGTCGCTGCGCTCCGCGAACCGGTCCGCGCCGTCGCGCTCGCGGCGGAACGCCTGCACGATCCGCAGTCCGGAGACGGACTCCTGGAGGTCGGCGTTGACCACACTGATGCGTTCGCGGGCCAGCTCGTAGGCCTTGACGCTCTTGCGCCGGAAGAAGAACGTACCGACGACCAGCGCCGGCAGCGTCGCGAAGACGACGAGGGCCAGCGACACGTCGAGGACCAGCAGGGCGACCATGATGCCGAAGAAGGTGACGACGGAGACGAAGGCCGTGACCAGACCGGTCTGCAGGAACGTCGACAGCGCGTCCACGTCCGTCGTCATCCGGGTCATGATGCGGCCGGTCAGCTCGCGCTCGTAGTAGTCCAGGCCGAGCCGCTGGAGCTGCGCGAAGATCTTCAGCCGCAGTGAGTACAGCACCCGCTCGCCGGTGCGGCCCGTCATCCGGGTCTCGCCGATCTGGGCCGCCCACTGCACGAGCACGACCACCAGGGCCAGCGCGGAGGCCGCCCAGACGGCACCGAGGGCCAGCTGGGAGACACCCTGGTCGATGCCGTGCCGGATCAGTACGGGCAGCAGGAGTCCGGCCCCCGCGTCCATCGCCACCAGTACCAGGCTCGCCAGAAGCGGCAGCCCGAAGCCTCGCAGCAGCCTGCGCAGCCCGTACGACTCCTCGGGGCTGACGGCCCTCGCCTCGTCGATGTCGGGTGTGTCGGTGGCCGGTGGCAGGGCCTCGACCTGGGCGAGCAGCTCGGGGGTCGCCGGCATGCCGGCCGCCCCGACATCGCGCGGCTCGTCCTTGCGGATCCACAGGTGGGGGCTGATACCGCGCGCGGCATCGAACTCGGCGTCCAGCTCCTCCTGGAGCGCGCGCTCGTCCTCGGGGGTGGTGTCGGCGGCGGCGGTCAGCGGCTGGTGTCCGGGCGAGGTGCCGCCCAGCTCGTCCGGGTCGGTGAGCAGCCGCCGGTAGAGCGCGCAGCGGTGCTCCAGCTCCTCGTGCGTGCCGATGTCGGCGAGCCTGCCCCGGTCCAGCACGGCGATCCGGTCGGCGAGACCGAGGGTGGAGCGGCGGTGCGCGATCAGGAGGGTCGTCCGTCCGGCCATCACCTGGCGCAGCGCCTCGTGGATCTCGTGCTCGACGCGGGCGTCGACGGCGGAGGTGGCGTCGTCGAGGAGGAGCAGCCGGGGGTCGGTGAGGATGGCGCGGGCGAGCGCGACGCGCTGGCGCTGGCCGCCGGAGAGGGTGAGTCCGTGCTCGCCGACCTTGGTGTCGTAGCCCTCGGGCAGGTCCGCGATGAACCGGTCGGCCTGGGCGGCGCGGGCCGCCTGCTCGATCTGTTCCTGGGTGGCGTCCGGGAATCCGTAGGCGATGTTGGCGCGGACGGTGTCGGAGAACAGGAAGCTGTCCTCCGGCACGAGGCCGATGGCGGCGCGCAGGGACCGCTGGGTCAGCTCGCGGACGTCGTGCCCGCCGACCAGGACGGCGCCGTGCGTCACGTCGTAGAAGCGGGGCAGCAGCAGCGAGACGGTCGACTTGCCGCTGCCGGACGCGCCGACGACGGCGACGGTCTCACCGGGCTCGATGGTCAGCGAGAACCCGTCGAGGACGGGGCGGTCGTCCGCGTAGCCGAACCGTACGTCGTCGAACTCGACGCTCGCGGGGGCGTCGGCCGGGAGTTCCTTGGTGCCGTCCTCGATGGCCGGCTCGGTGTCGATCAGCTCCAGTACGCGTTCGACGCCGGCGCGGGCCTGCTGTCCGACCGTGAGGACCATCGCGAGCATCCGGACCGGGCCGACGAGCTGGGCGAGGTAGGTGGAGAAGGCGACGAACGTGCCGAGGGTGATCTCGCCCCGGGTGGCGAGCCAGCCGCCGAGGGCCAGCATGGCGACCTGGCCGAGTGCGGGGACGGCCTGGAGCGCCGGGGTGTACCGGGAGTTCAGCCGGATCGTCCGCAGCCGTCCGGCGAACAGCTTGCGGCCGACCTCGCGCAGCTTGCCGGTCTCCTGGTCCTCCTGCCCGAAGCCCTTGACGACCCGGACCCCGGAGACGGCCCCGTCGACGACTCCGGCGACGGCGGCGGCCTGCCCCTGGGCGTACCACGTGGCGGGGAAGAGGCGGGCGCGGGAACGGCGGGCGATGTACCAGAGGGCGGGGGCGACGGCGATCGCGACCAGGGTGAGCAGGGGCGAGAGCCACGCCATGATCACCAGAGAGATGAGGAAGAGCAGCACGTTCCCGATGGTCATCGGGAGCATGAACAGAAGGCCCTGGATCAGCTGGAGGTCGCTGGTGGCACGCCCGACGACCTGTCCGGTGGACAGTTCGTCCTGCCGTTTCCCGTCGAGACGGGTGATCGTCCCGTACATCTCGGTACGGAGGTCGTGCTGCACGTCGAGGGCGAGCCGGCCGCCGTAGTAGCGGCGGATGTACGTGGATATGTACACCAGCACGGCGGCACCTATGAGGAGTCCGGTCCAGGCGGCGAGGGAACGTGTGTGGTCGACGACGACATCGTCGATGATCACCTTGGTGATCAGCGGGACGAGCGCCATCACCGCCATGCCGGCCAGCGACGAGCCGAGGGCCAGCAGCACATTGCGCCGGTAGCGCCATGCGTAACCGATCAGCCGCCGGGCCCAGCCCGAGGCCTGCGCCGCGCCCTCCGCGTGCCCTGCGTCCGTCACCGGTACCTCCCCGTTCGACCTGCTCTACCGGAAGGCACCAACGCGGTGGGCAGCGGATTTCATCCCGCTGTTACAAAAGACGGGCCCTTGGTCGTAGGCCGGTGCGACGTCCTGCCTACGACCGGCATACGGCCGGCCGGCCGGGCGGAGGCCGGACCGGCCGGGCGGAGGCCGGACCGGCCGGTGCCGGAGGCCGGACCGGCCTCCGGCACACTGCCCCGCTACGACTGCGGCGTCGCGGTGAGCATCCGTACCGCCGGAGCCCCCGGCACCGCGGGCACCGCCTCCTGCGGCGCGGCGGGCGGAGCGACGGTCGACTGGGTCGCGACGGCCGGGTTGAGATCCTTGTGCACGGCGCGGGCGACGGCCTGGATGGTGTTGATGCCGTCGTTCATCGTCTTGTTGTCCTGGGTGAGCACGGTGATCGCGTAGTCGTGCCCCTTGCCCGTGAAGGCGCCGATGCTGTGCACCCGCCAGCCGTGGGTGGCGCGCGGCAGCCAGCCGTTCTTGACCTGGACGGTCACGCCGGACGGGGCACCGGCGGGTGTGCCCCAGCGCTGCGAGGAGACGACCTTGCGCATCAGTCCCAGTTCGTACGCCCGCGCGTTGTCGCTCAGCACGGAGTTCTTCGCGGTCAGCAGGGTCAGCAGCCGCTGCTCGTCCTGGGCGGTGATCTGGGTCAGCCCCCAGTAGCCACCGGAGCCGGGCACGGTGTGCGTCATCCCGGCGGCCTTCAGGAACGCCTTGACCTTGGTCACCCCGAGCTGCTTCCACAGACTGGTGGTCGCGTTGTTGTCGGACTTGGTGATCATGGCGGTGGTGAGGTTTATCTCGCGCTGGGTGAGATAGCGGTTGTGCTTCTTGTTGTCCCAGAGCAGCGTCGCCAGCACGGTCGCCTTCACGACGCTGGCCGAGTCGTACTTCGTCGTCGCCCGCAGGGAGCAGTTCGTCTTGGTGGTCCGGTCGTAGAGGGCCACGGCCGTCGTCGACGTCCGCCCCTTGAGCGCGGCGGTGATGTCCTTCGTCAGCTTGGCTGCCAGCCCCGCCTTGCCGGACGTGCAGCTCACCGTCGGCGTCGCGGCGGCGGCGGGCGCCGCGCCGAGCGCCACGGGTACGAACACGCCCGCGGCGAGCGCGACGGACAGCGCGCCCCGCGCACGGCGAGTTATGTGGGATCCAGTCATGAGGCTTCCGTCCCCTGAGTCATCTGTACGGGCGCGCCCCCGGCACGCCCGTACAGATGACTCCCGGCGGAGCGGAAAGTTGTAGGAAACACGGCCCAATTGGCCAGGATTTGAAGGTCGGAGGCCCGATGCCGCCGCCGGAACGTTCGCGGCGTCCGGGACCGGGGTAGTCAGTGGTCGCAGTCGTCGGCCGACCCCATGAGGAGGTTCCCCAAGTCATGTCCGAACCCCAGCCGAGCACCGCCTATCGCTGCGGTCAGCTGTACGCGACCCTGCACGTCCTGCGTTCCGTCGGTACCGGCGACCGGGCACTGGACAAGCAGGAGGCCCGGGACAAAGTGCAGAAGCGGCCGGAGGAGCACCTCGGAACCCCGCTGAGCAAGGCGGCCCAGTACGTGATGGCGGCCCGGCGGAAGGGGGCGGACCGCGGAAAGGCGGCCGACGAACTGTTCCGCGCCATAGCGGACTTCATACCGGCCAACGGCAAACTCCCCGCCGCTCTCGGGGAAGGAGAGAAGGAGGAGTTCGCCACAGGCTTCCATCAGCAGATGGCCGAGTACACGCCCGTGCACGGCCGGCTGATGAAATGACGGACGAGGTCCGGCGCGGTCACAGGTGCGTCGGCTCGAACATCCTCAGCAGGGCCGGGAGCACGACCACCGAAGGGCCCGGCTGGGCGAAGGACTTCGCCAGGTCGGCGGCGAGCGTCTCGGGGGTCGTGCGGACGGCCGGGACGCCGAAGGACTCGGCCAGGGCGACGAAGTCGGGGCGGGCGAGTTCCGTCGCCGTGGCCTCGCCGAAGGCGCCGGTCATGTACTCGCGCAGAATGCCGTACCCGCCGTCGTCGACGATCAGCCAGGTGACCGGCAGATCGTACTGGCGGGCCGTGGCCAGCTCGGCGATCGAGTACATCGCGCCGCCGTCGCCGGAGACCGCCAGGACCGGCCTCGTACGGTCGGCCGCCGCAGCGCCGAGGGCGGCCGGGAAGCCGTAACCGAGGCCGCCCGCGCCCTGGGCCGAGTGCATCGTGTTCGGGTGGCGGGCGTCGAAGGCGGACCAGGCCCAGTAGGCCAGGATCGTCATGTCCCAGAAGCTGGGGGACGCGTCGGGCAGCGCCTGGCGGACCGAGGCGATGAGCTGCTGTTCCAGGGTGAGTTCCTGGGCGGCGATCCGGTCGCGCACCGCTGCGAGGACCGTGCGGACCCGGTCCGGCGCCGACGGGTCCTCGCGGCGGTCGACCGCGTCGAGGAGGTCGGACAGGGCCTCGCGGGCGTCGGCGTGGATGCCGAGCGCGGGGTGGTTGGACTCCAGCTTCCCGGCGTCGGCCTCGATCTGGACGACCCGGCCGCGCGGGGCGAACGTGTGGTAGTTCGAGGAGAGTTCACCGAGTCCGGAGCCGACGACGAGCAGCACGTCGGCGGATTCCAGGAAGTCCGTCGTGTGGCGGTCCTCCAGCCAGGACTGGAGCGAGAGCGGGTGCTCCCACGGGAAGGCGCCCTTGCCGCCGAAGGTGGTGACGACGGGTGCGTCGATCTTCTCCGCGAGCGCGAGCAGCTTGCCGGACGCGTCGGAGCGTACGACTCCGCCGCCCGCGATGATCGCCGGGCGCCGCGCCTTCGACAGCAGGTCGGCCGCGACGGCGGTCAGTTCGGGACGGGCGTGCAGTGCGCGCGGGGTGGCGTCCATCGCCGTGACGACGGGCAGCGTGGTCTCGGCGAGGAGTACGTCCTGCGGGATCTCGACCCAGACCGGACCGTGCGGGGCGGTCAGCGCCGACTCCCAGGCGGCCGCGATCGCCGACGGGATCTGGGAGGCCGTACGGACGGTGTGGACCGACTTCACGACATCGCGGAACGACGCCTTCTGGTCCCTCAGTTCATGCAGGTAGCCGTGGCGTCCGCCGCCCAGGCCCGCGGTCGGGATCTGGCTGGAGACGGCCAGCACGGGGGCGGAGGCCGCCGCCGCCTCCTGGAGCGCGGCGAGGGAGGTGAGCGCCCCGGGGCCGGTGGAGAGCAGCAGCGGGGCGACCTCGCCGGTGATCCGGCCGTAGGCGTCGGCGGCGAAGCCCGCGTTGTTCTCGACCCGCAGGCCGATGTAGCTCAGTGACGAGCGGCGCAGCGCGTCGAACATGCCCAGCGCGTGCTGGCCGGGCAGCCCGAAGACGGTGGTCGCCCCGAGGCCCTGGAGGGTTTCCACGACGAGGTCTCCGCCGTTGCGTCCTGCCGGGGGGTTCAGAGCGGCCGCGATCTGCTCGGGGGTGAGCTGCGGCCGCTCGTCGTGGTGGTCGTGGCTCACTTCGTGCGGGCCTCTGCGATCTGGCGGGACATGACGGTCGTCAGTTCGTACGCCGTGTGGGAGGCGGCGACGGAGGTGATCTCGGCGTGGTCGTACGCGGGGGCGACCTCGACCAGGTCGGCGGAGACCAGGTTGCAGGAGGACAGGCCGCGGACGATTTCGAGCAGCTCGCGGGAGGTCAGACCGCCGGCCTCGGGGGTGCCGGTGCCGGGGGCGTGCGCCGGGTCCAGGACGTCGATGTCGATGGAGATGTAGAGCGGCCGGTCACCGATGCGCTGACGGAGCTGGTCGGCGACCTCGTCGACACCGCGCCGCATGACGTCGGCGGAGGTGACGATGCCGAAGCCCATCTTCGCGTCGTCGTCCAGGTCCTGCTTGCCGTAGAGCGGTCCGCGGGTGCCGACGTGGGAGAGCGCGGAGGTGTCGAGGATGCCCTCCTCGACGGCCCGGCGGAACGGGGTGCCGTGGGTGTACTCGGCGCCGAAGTACGTGTCCCAGGTGTCGAGGTGGGCGTCGAAGTGGAGCAGGGCGACGGGTCCGTGCTTCTTCGCGACGGAACGCAGCAGCGGCAGCGCGATGGTGTGGTCGCCGCCGAGCGTCATCAGACGGGCACCGGTCGCGAGGAGATCGTCGGCCGCGGCCTCGATCGTCTCGACGGCCTCGTTGATGTTGAACGGGTTCGCGGCGATGTCACCGGCGTCGGCGACCTGCGCGAGGGCGAACGGCGAGGCGTCCTGCGCCGGGTTGTACGGACGCAGGAGGCGCGACGCCTCACGGATCGCGTTGCCGCCGAAGCGGGCACCGGGACGGTAGGAGACACCCGTGTCGAAGGGCACGCCGACGACGGCGACATCGGCGGTGCCGACCTCGTCGAGGCGGGGCAGCCGGGCGAAGGTCGCGGGTCCGGCGTACCGCGGGACGCGGGAGGAGTCGACGGGACCGCGCGGCGTTTCGTTGCTGCTCATGGCGGGTGCCTTTCTTGTTGCGATACGGGTGACGCGGAGGTGGTGCGAGCCTTGTGGGCGTTCGTACGTTATTCGAATGTGGGGGACGCGGTGGAGTGCGGGGTGCCCACGGCGGCGGCGGTCTTCTCGGCCGCCGGACCGTCCTGTTCCGCCCGCCCCGCCAGCCGGTCGCGCCAGACGGCCAGCACGGCCGCGTCGGTGGGCTTCGTCGCCAGGGAGACGATCACGTACACCGCGAACGAGGCCAGCAGCCCGTAGTAGACGGGTTCGTTGGCGAGGATTCCGTACGTCGCCATCAGGCCGATCACGGCAACGCCACCGACCGACACCGCGGCCAGCGCACCCGCCGCGGTGCCTCGGCGCCACAGCAGTCCGCCGAGGATCGGCACCAGCAGGCCGCCGACGAGGAGGTTGTAGGCGACGGTCAGTGCCTCGACCACGTTGTTGAGCGCGATGGCGATGGCGATGACGGCGACGCCCATGATGAGGATGAAGGCACGGTTGCCCTTGACCTCGTCGTGCCCCTCGCCGCCGCCGCGCGAGACCACGCCCCGCAGCCGGGACCAGATGTCGTTGTTGGCGACGGTGGCGCAGGCGATCAGCGCACCGGAGGAGGTGGACATCACCGCGGCCAGCGCGGCGGCGAGGACCAGTCCCCTCACGCCGACGGGCAGTTCGTCCTTGACGATGGTCGCGAACGCGGAGTCCGCACTGGACAGGTTCGGGTACATGACCTTGGCGGCGGTGCCGATGACGGCGCCCGCGATCGCGTACACCAGACAGTACGTACCGGCGACGGTGCCGCCCCAGCGGGCCGTCCGGTCGCTCTTCGCGGTGAACACCCGCTGCCAGATGTCCTGGCCGATCAGCATGCCGAAGGTGTAGATCAGCACGTACGTGAAGATCGTCTCGCCGCCGATGCCCAGCGGGTCGAAGTACTCGGTGGGCAGCTTGGCCTTCATCTCGCTGAAGCCGCCCGCCTTGATCACCGCGATGGGGAGCAGGAGCAGCAGCACACCGATGGTCTTGACGACGAACTGCACCATGTCGGTGAGCGTGATCGACCACATGCCGCCGAGCGTCGAGTACGCGACGACGATGGCGCCGCCGAGGATGATCGCGACGGTCCGGTTCACGTCGAACAGCACGTCGAAGATGGTGGCGTACGCGATGGTCGAGGTGACCGCGAGCATCAGCGTGTACGCCCACATGACGACACCGGAGATGATCCCGGCCCGGCCGCCGTAGCGCAGGTCGAGCATCTCGGAGACGGTGTAGACCTTCAGCCGGGCGATGCGCGCCGAGAAGAAGACGGAGAGGGCCAGCAGTCCGAGGCCGATGGTGAAGACCATCCAGGCGCCGGAGAGCCCGTACTGGTAGCCGAGGCCGACGCCGCCGATGGTGGAGGCGCCGCCGAGAACGATGGCGGCCATCGTGCCGGAGTACATCCAGGGGCCGAGGCGGCGTCCGGCCACCAGGAATTCGCTCTTGGACTTGGCGCGGCGCATGCCCCACCAGCCCATGGCGAGCATGCCGGCCAGGTAGACGATGATCACCGCGTAGTCGACAGCCATGGGCTTCCTCCGTTTCAGTCGTGTGCGCTCGTCGTATGTGGTGAAGACGGTAGGTGGCCCGCAAGCGACGCTGAAGTGTACGTTTCATCCATAATTGAAATCCTCGATGGATGGACCGTCCATGCCGGAAGCCTCGGCCGGGGTCGCCCCGCCCAGTCCCCCTCCCCTCTCCGCTCCCCCCACGCCCCCGATCCCGCTCACGGAACTGCTCGCCCGTGAGGAGCTCGGGCTGCACCGGATCGCGGGTCCGGCCGAGGCGGATCTGCTGTGGGTGCACACCTCGGAGATGGCCGACCCGTACCCGTATCTGCTCGGCGGTGAGCTGCTGCTCAGCGCCGGAGTGCTGCTCAAGGACCCGGACGCCTATGTGGCCCGGCTGGTGGAGGCGGGGGCGGCGGCGCTCGGCTTCGGGGTGACGCCGGTGTTCGACACGGTGCCGCAGGCGCTGATCGAGGCGTGCGACCGACATGGTCTGCCGCTGGTGGAGGTGCCGCCCGAGGTCCCGTTCACGGCGATCGCGCGGGCGGTGTGGCGGCTGATGGCCGAGGCCCGGCACCGCGAGCTGCGCCGGGTGACCCGGGCCCAGCAGGCCCTGGCCACGGCGGCGGCCAGGCCGGACCCGATCCCCGCGGTGCTGCACCAACTGGCGGCCCAGCTGGAGGGCCGGGCGGTGCTGCTGTCCGCCGACGGCGAGGAGCTGCACGCGGCGGGCCGCCGCCCGGCCCCCGACATCGGGGCGGCGCTGACCCGGCTCACCCGGGTGGTCTCCACCGTGACGCGCCCCGCCCCGGCGTCCGCGACCGACACCCTGCGGGAGGCGCACCTGTCCGCGTACGCGCTGGGCGGCGGCCAGGGCCTCGTCCTGGCGCTGGCGACGGACCGGCGCGAGGCGGGCGACCACACCATCGCCGGGGTCGCGGTCGTCCTGCTCTCCCTGCTGGCCGCCCCGCACCAGGGCGCCGACGCGGCGGGCCGGTCGGCCGCCCTCGTACGGATGCTGCTGGGCGCGGACCCGCAGGACGTCGCGCCACTGCTCGGCGGCGCCGAGCAGTGGACGGTGGTGCACGCGCGCCGCAGCGGCGACGGCCCGGTCGACCCGCTCACCGCCGGCGCGCTGGGCGCCGCCCTCGGCTCGGCCCTGGTCGACGCGGGCCGGGGCCGGGACGCCGTCAGGGTCCTGGTCCCCGGCGGTGAGCGGATCACCCCGCAGCCCGGCTGGACGCTCGGCGCCTCCTCCCCCGCACCCATCACGGCACTCGACCTCGCCGACGGCCAGGCGTCCCGCGCCCTGGGCCGCGCCGTGGCCACCCGCACCCCACTGGCCCACCACCACGCCGGCGCCGGGGCCGGCCTGGCCGCCCTGATCCCTCCCGACCAGGCGGAGGCCCACGCCCGCGCCCTCCTCGCCCCGCTCACCGACCCCCTGGCCGAGACCCTGCGCTGCTGGCTGAGCCTGCACGGCAGCTGGGACCGCACGGCCACCGCCCTCCAGGTCCACCGCAACACGGTCCGCCAGCGCATCACCCGCTGCGCGACACTGCTGGACGCGGACCTGGACGACATGGACGTACGGACGGAGCTGTGGTTCGCGCTGCGACAGCGATGAGCCGTCGACACCCCTGACGTACCGACACCACGACACCGGCCGCCGCCTCGGAGGCCGGCCCGTGCGACTGCCGCACCTGAGCCGGAGAGGAACACAACATGAACAACGACACGATGAGCATCGAACTACTGGTCGTGCCCGACTGCCCGAACACCCGGACCGCCTCCGACCGTCTCCACCAGGAGCTCGACAGGCTGGGCCTGCACGATGTGACGTTCCGGACCCGCACCCTCACCAGCCAGGCCGAGGCGGAGGCCGCGCATTTCACCGGCTCGCCGACCATCCTGATCGACGGACGCGACCCCTTCGCCGAGCCCGGCCGGACCACGGGACTGACCTGCCGCATGTACCGGACCCCGGAGGGCCTGGCCGGCGTGCCGACGGCCGACCAGCTGCGCCGAGCCCTGGCCGACGCCCGCCGGGAGAGCCCTTGGACCACTGTCCTCGGTCAGGCGACGGAATGAGTGATCGTTCCGGTGTACTGGCCGACAACTGCGGTGGCGGGCACGGTGATGACCAGAGTGGGATTCCAGCTACAGCTCTCGGTCGCGGTTGCTCCCGAGTGGGAGAAGGCCGTGCGAGCCGCGTCGAGAGTGACTTGCTCGGCAGCAGTCGTCTGTCCGGGGTGGCACGCGTCGTTTCCTGTGTCGGCGGTGGCGGGTCCGGACCAGTAGGCGATGTTGCCGGTGGCAATGCTGCCGCCCGCGGTGGTCAGGGCGGTCGCGGTCACCGTGACGTCCCACTGGGGTACCTCGCTTCCTGTGACCGTGACGGTCCCCAGTTGCGCACTGCGTGTACTGCCGACCGAGGCGCCGCCCAGGTTGGCGGTCGTCGGCACGGAGATGGTCAGACTCGGTTGTGCCAGGGCACGCGTGGAAGGCGGCTTCGCCCGGCGGGAAGCTGTGGCGCTGCCCTGCGGTGTCTTCGCGGTGGTGGGGGAAGCTCCCGGTCTCATGGCGTCCGCGCTCGGCGTGCCGACAGCCGACGCGGAGGCGGATGGTGTGGGTGAAGGCTGGATGACCGCCGTGAACAGGACGGCGGTGAGCAGGATGCGGATGTGCACGAATGTCCGTCGGTGCCTTGGTGTGTGAGGTCAGGAGGCGGTGTTCCGGCCGCGTTTGCGCACGGCGAGTGTGAGCAGGCCGAGGGCGACAAGGGTTGCCGCGCCCGCTGCCCAGAGCACGCGGTCGGAACCGGCGGCGATCATGGCGCGCACGGGTCTGCCGTCCCCGGCGTCGGGGAAGGAGAGGTGCCCGTCGGCGGTGTGTTCCAGGAGACCGCTGCGCAGGGTGACTTCCGACGTCCATGGCCCCTTGGGAACGCTGGTGCCGAGGGTGAAGGCGATTTCTCCGGTTTCGCCGGGGGCGAGTGTGGGTCCTTGGTTACTGGTGAAGGGGCCTGCGGCCAGGCCGTCCGGGCCGTTCTTCAGCATCAGCCTGCCGGTGATGTCCACCGCCCGCGCCCCGGTGTTGCGCACCTGGGCGCGCAGTTGGGGCAGACCACCGTGATCGCGTGCGGGAACGAGGTCGGTGATGCGGAAGTCGGAGGGCTGTTCGCCACCAGGGCCGATGTCCAGGTAGACGCGGGTGCCGACGCGCTGGACCATGGCGATGTTGTTGTGATGTCCCGGAGCCGAGCGGTGCTGCGCCCAGATGACACCGTAGCGTTCGCCTTCCGAGGCGCGGCGGGGGACATGGATGGTGGCCTGGATACGGGCCTTGGCGTGCGGGCGCAGGGTGAGACGGGCGGGTTTGAGGGTGACCCAGCGGGTGAGATCGTTGCGCCTGCCGTCCGGCAGGTAGACGAAGTGACCTCTGTGGATGCCTGCCCTGCCTGCGTACATGCGCAGTTTCAGTGGTTTGCTGCCGCCGTTGGCCACTTCGAGTTTGCGGCGGATCGTGGTGCCGGGTGCCAGGTGATCGATGATGTAACTGGAGGCGCGCGGATCGTCCTTGCGTTCGACGGGAGCTTCGAGCAGCTTGATTCCCAGGGTGATTCGAGGGACGCCTGGTGCCGTGTGTGCCGTGGCGGCGGCGGGGAGGCTGAGCAGCCCCGCCACCGCCAGGAATGTGAGAACTCGCTTCATCGTGCTGTCAGGCCACCGAGTGCGTGATCGTGCCGGTGTACTCGCCGGCGGCGACGGTGCTGGGGACGTTCACGATCACGGTCGGGTTCCAGGAGGCGTTGTTGGCGCCGCCGCCCCCGGTGTGCGCGAAGGCGGTTTGCGCGGAGGACACGGTGACGGCGGCGGCCGCGGTGGCCTGGCCGGGGGTGAAAGTGCCGCTTCCGTTCGTGCTCGTGGAGGGTCCCGACCAGTACTCGACATCGCTGTTGGGGATGGTCTGGTTGGCGCCTCCGGCACCGGTGGTGAAGGCCGTGGAGGTCACCGTCGCAGTCCACGGGGCGGGCACGACACCGCGCTCGTCGTTGACCGTCACGGTGCCGAGCTGCCCGGAGGCCGTACCGCCGAAGGTCGTGTTCGACAGAGCTGCGCCGGCCGGCGCGCTCAGGACCAGGTTCGACCCCTGAACGGTAAAGGTGACAGTCGTGTCCTGGGCCTGGGCCGAGGACGTCACCGTGGCCAGAGTCAGCACAGAGGCCCCGACGACGACAGCGGGCAAAATTCTCATCTGCGTTCTCCCAACGATCAGTTAGCCCCTAGGAGTACCAGCGCCGACATCCGAAGCCATGGCAGCACCCGCAGGACCACTTACGCAGACACACGGATGGTCCATTCGGCGCGGCCTTCCCCGTGATGGTGGGCACTCATTCGTGTTTTATTACTGACCCGTGGACACTCGCCGCCCGACGTCCTGGACCAGTCGCTGGATGCGCAGCTCGCGAGACTCTCCCTGTGCGGCGCGGAGATGCTTCGACGGGCCGAGGGCGGGGCTCGTGCCCGCGGCTGCCGCGCGGCCGTGCCCTGCACGATCACCTGAGGCGCCCCAACTGACGTGGCACGCCTGCAGTATTGGAAGCGGCTACCTTGCTGTCCACGGGCGCCGCCCCGTCACTACCGCAGCCCGAGGCAGGGCAGCCAGTCGCGCGAGGCGTTGTGGGTGGCGGTGAGGAGGGCGCTCAGCGCGCCCGGGGCTCCGTCGAGCAGGGAGGTCCGAGCCGCCGAGGTCCGACCGGGCCGGATGGCTCGGGGGTCGCCCGGGGTGAGCGCCGCCGGGAGCCGTCGGCCCAGGTGCTCGGCCAGGCGGTCGCCGAGCGCGGCAGCGGCCGGCAGGCCGGCCCAGCGGTGGAACGCGTCCGCCACGGCCAGTACGCCCGCGGCGCCGTGGCACAGCCCGAGTCGGTCCGTCACCGGATCACCGAAGAGGTCGATGTCCTCGTCGTACCGCTCCGCGAGGGTGGTGAACGCGGTCGCCGCCCAGTCGGCCGTCGACCGGTCACCCAGGGCATCGGCCGCGTCCCACAGCGCCCAGGTGACACCGGGAGTGCCGTAACACCACGCCTGGCGGGCCCGCGCCCCGGAAGGAGGCAGGCCGTCGAGCCCGGCCGGGTCCCAGCTACGGATGGACCGGCCGTCGTCGAAGGACTGCCGTACCAGCCAACGCGTCGCACCGCGCAGCGCGTCCAGCAGTTCCGGCTCCGGGCCGACGCGGCGGACGGTGGCGGTGAGCGCGGCGACGAGCCCTGCCACGCCGTGCCCCATGCCGGTGTTCACCCGGCCCTGCAACCAGCCCAGGCGCTGGTGACCGGAGTACTGGCCGACACGCAGTCGGCGCAGGTCACCGCTGTCGCACAACTCCGCCAAGTGGGCTGCGAAAGGGGTCAGTTGGTTTCGCCTCGGCTGGGGAGTGCCGACGCAGAGCGCCAGCAGCGTGCCGGACGGTCCGCTGACGAGGTCGTAGTCGGAGAGGCCGACGTCCGCCGCCCGCCAGGGGCGCGCCCCCGCCCTGTCCAGCAGATGGTCGCGCAGCCGGTCGGCGGCGCGGTGCAGTGGTGGGTGGATGCGGGCGCCGAGTCGCAGGCCGACGAGCGTTCCGGCCAGCCCGCCGTCGTACAGCCCGCAGTGGCAGGCACCGCGACCGGTACTCCGCGCCCACGCGGCCACCGCGCGTCCGGCGCTCGCCGCCGCCACGGGGTCCGGAGCCGGCGCCGCCGGGCCGCGCGTCTCGGCGACCAGACGGGCCAGTACGGGAATGCCTGGATCGGGCGTCGCGTGCCCGCCCTCGGAGAAGTCGTCGAGCAGTCGGACGGCGGTTCGGACCGCGCTGTCGAGAGCCGCGCGGCGCGGTTCGGCCTGGCTGCCAGGGTGCATCGGAACTCCTCGTCGTGGGGCCACCCGGATCGGGTCCGGGTGGCCCCGTTCAACTCGGCGTGGACAGGTGAGGCTCGGGTCATGTCAGTCCGCCGCCCCGTCGTCGGCCAGGGCCTCGGCGACCAGGCTCTGCCTGACGTACGACAGCCGCCCCCGGTTCCAGTGGAAGATCACGGCGTGGGCGGCGGCACGGCGCGGTCCACGCACCGCGCCACCCGACTCGAAATAGCCGGTGCGCCAGCGATCCGCGGCCCGGCGCACCGCCTCACCGTGGAGCTCCTGCGACGTGCGCCAGGACTGCGGCATCCCGTCCAGCAGTTGTGCGCGCGGCCGTTGCCAGTAGACGCGGATGCCCTGGGCGGCCTGGCGGAGCGCGACGTCCCGGGGGCCACCGGTCAGGGCGCGTCCGGTGTCCGTGCGTACCGCCTCCCAGACGCCCCGGTGTTCCCGGTCGACGATCCCCAGGCCGTCGAGCATCTCGCGGATCAGCAGGAGGGAGAGCCGCCAGTCGGCCTGCGCGTGCCCGTCGCCGTCCCAGCGCCGGGCGTGGTGGTCGAGCCAGGCCAGTGAGTCCGCCGTGAACACCTCGTGCACCCACGGCATGGAGGCGGGGCCGCCGAAGAGATAGGACTCCGGCTCGTACACCGCGTACACCGGTGGGGCGATGAACCCGTCGAACTCCGTCAAGCGGCCCTGGAGTTCGACCCGCAGCCCTACGGCGTCGTCCGCCCCGAACGCCTGGAAGCACACACGCAACCCCGGCAGCTTGTGCGTGAAGAAGAAGGAGCGTGCGGTGTGCGCGTCGAGGAGGTCGCGCGCGGTGTCGGCGAGCCAGGCGTACAGGCGCAACCACGCACTCGGCCGCGGGGCCAGGTTCACCTGTACCCAGCTCGCCTCCGGGTGCTCCACCCTCGGCATGGCGCCACCTCCGTGTGTCGTGGTTCCGGCACGGCAGGGCCCCTCACGGACCACGGTGCGTCGCCGTGGACGGGTCCGGGACATCAAGAGAAGCCCTTGGTTTCGCGTTGTGCGGCCCGCGGGTTCACGGGATGCGGTGGAGGCCGCAACGTCCGCCGGTCGAACCGGATGCGCGGGGGTCGGGGGGCCGAAGCCGTCCTGCTCACTGGTGTCGGGCCTCCCAGGCCCTTCACCCACCTCATTTCCCGCTTTGCCACCAACTGAAAGAGATATTTCAATTAGTCACATTATGAACAGGGGTGCGCTTGGCGCGTCCATGAGGAAGACGTGCGTGGTCGACTGCGCCGTCGCATGGAACGGCGCTCACCGCCACCCCCGTGAGACCGCTGTGCGCAGTCGGGCCCGCTCGCCGATTCCGTCACCGCGGAATCCTCCGCGAGGGCTTCGCAGCCGCCTCCGGCCCAGGACGCGAGGAGCATCACCGGGCCGGGCACGGTGGTTCGGAACGGTTCAGGACTCCGAAGGACACGCGTCGACGTCCGGGACTCCGGACCCCCGACCGGAGGACCGAAGGCGCAGGCCCCGGCTCTCTGCGATGCGGCACACATCGCGCAGCGCCTCGGCCATGCGGGCCACGACATAGCGGAGCTGCACCGACGTGACCTCGGAGTCGTCGAACATGTCGTCGACGTGGTCGAGGAGTTCGGCGGCCATGCCGAGCTGCACGCTCTCGACGTTGTCCGCGACGCGGGAGACGTGCCCGGCCCCGTCGCCGACGACATAACACGGGTTGCCGTCCACGCCGGACCACGGAAGCAGACGTACCGAATCGGGACCTGGGACGTTCGGGACGTTCACACGGTCACCCCGACACCAGGGATCGGGCGAGGCGCGATGTCGATGCCCGGCGCGGGGCGTACGCCTGCGGGAGGCGCGGCCCGATACGAACCCATGGGTCGGTGGCACCCGCGGGCGGGCCAAAGGAACCGCAGCAGCGGCTCGAAAGCATCGGCGATACAGCGCAGCACGTCGTCAACTCCGTTGAGGTAGATGGCCGTTCTCCGGACCGTGCGACGGCGGCGGCCGACGTCCGGGCGCGCCACCGCTGTGTAGCGATCCACTCACACAGTGAGACGGTCCGGACTAGGCTCGCCAGGGGGTTCCAGGTGACAGGCGCTTTGGCGCACGGGAGTTGACCATGAGTAATACCTATGGCGATTGGTTGAAGGCGCAGCGGGAAGCGGCCGGACTGACGCAGCAGGATCTGGCCGACGCGGCGATCATGACGCGGTCGCACATCTCGCACATCGAGGCGGGGCGCCGCATCCCGTCCAAAGAGGACGCCCGACGCCTGGACAAAGCCTTGAATACCGGGAACGTCCTGAGCAGTTTCCTGCCGAGCCAGGACGACGGCACCGTGGCCGACTACTTCGAGCCCGCTCGCCAGCTCGAACAGCAGGCGACGATGATCCGGGAATTCGGCCTGACCTTCATGCCGGGCATCTTGCAGACGGAGGGGTACGCCCGCGCCGTTCTGAGTAAAGCCTTCCCTCCCTGGAGTGAGGATGAGCGTGACAAGTACGTCGTCACGCGGCTGGATCGCGCGAAGATCCTCACCGACCCAGTGACCCCCGTGGTGTGGGCATTGCTGGACGAGACAGTGCTACGGCGCCCGATCGGCGGTTCGGACACCATGGCCGAGCAGATCATGCACGTAGTCCACTTGACCGAGATCGAGCGCGTGCGCACGCACATCCTTCCGCTCTCGCTGGGTCTCCACCCGCTCATGCAGAGCATGCTGACGTTGATGTGGTTCGAGGACCAGCCGCCGGCCGCCTACAGTGAGGGGCTCTCTATCGGCAAGGTTCATGATTCCCCGTCCGTGGTTCAGCAGTTGCAGAGCCGCTACGCTCTCGCATTGAGTGACGCGCTCCCGCTGAAGGAGTCGCTCGCTCTGATGAGGTCGATCGCAAAGGAATACGGGCACCATGGCTGAGCACACCATCCCCAACGCTTCTGCGTTGAGCGGCTGGCGCAAGTCGTCCCACAGCGGTAACGAGGGCGGCAGCTGCGTCGAGGTGTTGGACGGCCACCCCACCGGCGTCCCCGTCCGCGACTCCAAGACCCCGCACGGCCCCGCCCTCGTCTTCCCGACAGTCGGCTGGTCGGCCTTCGTCGCCGCGGTCAAGGACGACGACTTCCCCGTCTGAACGTCCCGTCCCCGGCCCACGGCAAAGGCGGACCGGGAACGGGGCTGTTCGTGCCGTGCGAGTGTGCGGGGCTGCTGTGTTACGCCGTCGTCGGGGCGGGCGTCTCGCCGGTACGGTCGACCGCGGCCTTGGTGAGCACCGCGGAGATGCCGACAACGGTTCCGGCCGGGCCGGCGTCGCCGGATTCGGTCAGGACCGTGCGCTCGCCGAGGAACGCGTACGTGGTCCGGTCGAAGACCCACTGGGTCTGCTGCCCGTGTGCCGTACGGGCGACGGCGACACCCTCGCGTCCTGCGGCGTCGGTGGCCGCATCGATCACCGTGACTCCGGGGATCTTCGCGGCGGCCTCGTAGAGCGCGGCGCCGACCTTCGGGGGTGCCCAGGTCTCGGCCAGCAGGTCGCCGATCGCGGTGAAGGCTCGCTGGTCAGGGTCCTGGCCCTGTCGGCGGGTCTCGTCCCGGATCAGCTTCAGCAGGGCGTCCGGGTCGGTGGGCAGCGACGCGACGTACTCGTGCGTCGGGTCGCTGATCGACGCGGCCTCCTGGTGCGCGGTGCGCGGCCGGGGTGTCGCCCCTCGGCCGTCGAGGTCGTAGACCGGTGCGTCGGCGCCGAGCGAGGAGTCGGGCTCGCCCTCCTCGCGCAGCAGGCCGGGGCGGCTGCCGTCGGCGGACAGCCACACCTGCCGCGTGTGCGCGGGAGGTGTGGTCACCTTGCCGCCCCCGGCGCTCTGCCCGGCGAAGGCGACCTTGCTCTCGATGTACACGAACTGGTCGGCGCGGACCGCCGGTTGCTTCTCCCCGGCGGCGGCGAGTGCGATGCGGTCGAGGAGCTGTGCCGCTGTGGACGTGCCGGGGGTGCGGCCGCCGGAGACCGCGTTGGTGCCGTGCCCCGGCGTGTCCGCGAGGTTGACCACCACGACGCCGCCGACCGCCAGGGCGCAGGCGACGGCGGGCACCATGACCCGGACCAGACGTCGGCGCGGGCGCGAGGCCCGGGGGGCGAGGCCGCCACGCGGTTCGACGACGGCGGCCTCGCGCAACAGCGCTTCCTTCAGCAGCAGTTCGCGGTCGGCGTCCAGGCCGGGGACCGACGGCGGGGGCAGCAGTGCGGTGAGGCCGGGACGTTCGGCCTCCTCGGACCGGTGGTGCGTGCGGCGCCGCGAGGTGAGGTTCATCCGTGGTTCTCCTGGGTCAGCAAGGGGGCCACGGGGGTGCGGCCCGGCAGTGGCTTGTCGGGGGTGGCGGGGGTGCCGGTGGCGGGGGCCCTGTTCACCGCCGCGGATGGCTGTTCGGTTCCGGCCCGTGTGTCCTGCGCGCGCGTGGCGCGGGTTTCGGCCTCGGTGAGCTCACGCAGTCGGGTACGGGCGCGGGACAGGCGCGACCGGACGGTGCCGACCGGCACGCCGAGCGCCTCGGCCGCTGCCGCGTAGTCCAGGCCGGCCCACACCACCAGCGTGAAGACCTCCCGGTCCCGGCGCCGCAGGCGGGCGAGAGCGGCATGCGCGGCACGCAGTTGCTCGGTGTCGGCGAGGTGCGTGACGAGGTCGTCGGCGAAGTCCGGGATCGAGCCGCGTTCGGGGACGCGGGCGAGCGCGATCTCGCGGCATCGGCGTGCGCGTGCGTTGCGGCGCATGATGTTGGTGGCGATGCCCAGCAGCCACGGGCGCAGACCGTCCCCGTCGGGGCGCAGCTTCTCCCGGCTGCGCCACGCCGCCAGGAAGGTCGACGAGACGACGTCCTCGGCCTCCGCCCAGTCGCCCGTCACCCGCAGGGCATAGCGGTACAGCACCTGGGCGTGCTCGTCGTACAGCTCGCCCAGAGCGTCGCGGTCTCCGCGGCGGAAGCGATTCCTCATGAGTGATTCCACACTCTGCTCTGCCGCGCCCGTTGCGCCGGTTCCGGTGATGTGCGCCACACGCGTGCCACCCCGGGGCGCACCCCGCGCCTCATGTGACTCAGCTCACGGGAACGCCGACGCCCGGCGGCGCAGTGCACGTCATGAACAGTTCTTCCGTACCCCGCCGGAGCGCGCTCCGGACGCTCGCTCTCGCCGTCGCCCTGGTCGGCAGCACGACGCCCGCGTGGAACACCGCCGCCTTTGCCGCGGAGCCGGCGACGTACACCCTCACGATCAATCACCTCGACCGCACCGGCCACAAGACGGCGGACTACACCACCCACGTCACCGGAGTCTCCGGGCCGGGTGCCGACGAGGCCGTCCAGCCGTACGACGCCTCCGGCACCACCACCGTGCGTCTGCCCAAGGGCCGGTACCTCCTGGACAGTGCCCTGACCACCGGCACGGCGGCGGACGGCACGGACTGGGTCGTCCAGCCGCGCCTCGACCTCGACCACGACACCACCATCACCGTCGACGCGCGGACCACCGCCCCTGTCGACGTGACTCCGCCCGACCGCTCCGCGGGTTTCCAGCACAGCGTGATGTTCGTCCAGGTCAAGCACGACGGCGCGGTCCGGACCACCAACCTCGTCAACGGCACACCGAACCTGCGCGTCGCGCACCTGGGCCCCGACAGCGAACCCGGTTCGGTGGAGCAGTGGTTCGACTCCTACTGGAGCACCGACACCGCCGGCTACGCGCTCGGCCACACCTTCACCGGCAGTCGCGCCCTGACCGGGCTCGTCCGGCACCCCGCCGCGAAGGACCTGGCCACCGTGCGGATCCGCGGCGCGGCACGGCCGGGCACCGACGGGCGGGCGACCGTCGACCTGCAGCCCACCGCCGGGCCGACCCTCGGCGTCACCCAGGCCCTGCCGACCCCCGCGACCGCCACCTACTACGTGACGCCTGAACGCGGCACCTGGGACATCACCTACTGGGCCCCCACCGCGCCCGGCGCGGCATCGAACCGCTACAGCGCCAACGGCATCGCCGTGCGCGCCGGAAGCACGACCACCCACACCTTCGACAACGCCGTCTTCGGCCCCGATCTCACCGACCGCCCCGGCGTCGTGCGCGACGGCAACCGGCTCGCCGTCGATGTCCCGCTGCTCGCCGACGGCGACGGTCATGTGCCGTCGTCACCGTCGTACGACACGGCATCGACCACACTGCACCGCGACGGCGTGCTCGTCGGGACGAAGACCGCCACCCCCGGAAAGGCCGCGTTCACCGTAAAGCCGGGGCGCGCGGCATACCGGCTCACCAGCACGGTGAAGCGTGGCGGCGCACCCGGCGTCGCCACGCGGGTGACCACGTCGTGGACCTTCACCTCGGACACGACGACGGGTCCGGTCCCGGTGCCGGTGAGCGCCGTGCGGTTCTCGCCCGAGCTCAGCCCGACCGGCACCGCGCCGGCGAACGAGACGCTCCGTGTCCCGGTCACCGTGCTGGGCGCCGCCGCGAACGGACGCGCACGTTCGATGGCGGTCTCGGTGTCCGTGGACGGTGGCACGTCGTGGACCCGGGTCCCGGTCGAGCGGGGCGCCGTCGAAATCCACAACCCGCGCGCGGGCACCGGCGTCTCCTTGCGTGCCGCGCTGACCGACAGCGAGGGGAACACCCTCACCCAGACCGTCATCGACGCCTACCGCACCCGGTGACCCCGACTCGGTGATCCCGTGAAGCCTGCCCCCATGGCCCCGTGGTCCGGGCAGGCGAACGGCGACCGTGCGCGCCGGTGTGCACAGGGGCGCCCCGAGCCGTGACACACGCTTCGGGCGCCCCTCCCTCCGCCCTGGCTTCTGTGACAACAGCCGTGACACGGTATCGATCACCAAGAGTGCCTGATCCGTCACACACGGGAATGAAGAGGCTTCGCCATGAACCGCATCGCCGCGCTCGCCGTCACCTCGCTCGCCTTGGCACTGGGACTCGGCACCGGACCCGTCGCAGCCACGGCGGCCGAGAACGCCACCACCGAAAGCGCCGTCACCGAGAACGCCGCCGTCGAGAGCGCCAGGGCGTCCTACAGCTGCAGCCCCGGCTACTTCTGCATCTACAGCGACTGGAACGGAGGCGGCACCCGCTGCCAGTGGTCGGACAAGCAGCGGGCGAACACCGCCGACGACTGCTCCTTCATCCAGCGGGGCAAGAACGTCCGCTCCGTCTGGAACGGGACCGGGCACCGCGTTCAGTACTACACCAAGACCAACTACAACTCCCGGGTCGGATCCACCCCCGCCGGAAGCGGCGGCAACCTCCAGGGGAGCTACCAGATCCGCTCCTTCAAGCCCCAGTAGGCAGGAGCGGACGGGACGTACGGGAGCCCTCCCCGGCCGATGGCCGGGGAGGGCTCCCGCGCGTCCGCGGCCGGAAGATCGGCTCGGGCGTGCTCAGCATCACCCTGGACAGCGTCGATGACCGCCGGGTAACTTTTGACCAGGACTGAGCAAGCGCTTAGCCAGCCTGGCCGAAGCTCGCCCGAAGCTCGCCCGAAGCCGATCGAAGCTGACCAAGGAGGCACCCCGTGCGCCGTACGGTATTCAACGAGGACCACGAGGCGTTCCGGGAGACCATCCGCGCCTTCATCGAGGCCGAGGTCGCCCCCGTCTACGACGAGTGGTTCGCGGCGGGCCAGGTGCCCCGTGACTTCTACTACAAGCTCGCCGAGCTGGGCATATTCGGCATCGAGGTGCCGGAGGAGTACGGCGGCGCCGGTGTGGAGTCCTTCAAGTTCGAGGCGATCATCTCCGAGGAGTGCGCCCGCGCAGCCGTCAACTTCGGCGGCTCCGGCGTGCACGTCCTGCTCTGCCTGCCGTACATCAAGGCGTACGCCACCGAGGAGCAGAAGAAGCGCTGGCTGCCGGACTTCGTCAGCGGCAGGACGATGTACGCCATCGCCATGACGGAGCCGGGCACCGGTTCCGACCTGGCGGGCATGAAGACCACCGCCAAGCTCTCCGAGGACGGCACGCACTACGTCCTCAACGGCGCCAAGACGTTCATCACCGGTGGCGTCCACGCCGACCGGGTCATCGTCTGCGCCCGGACGGACGCGCCCAAGCCGGACGACCGCCGGCACGGCATCTCCCTCCTCGTCGTCGACACCAAGGCGGAGGGCTACTCGGTCGGCCGCAAGCTCGACAAGCTGGGGCTGCGCACCTCCGACACCGCCGAGCTGGCGTTCGTCGACGTCAAGGTGCCGGTCGAGGACCTCCTCGGCGAGGAGAACAAGGGCTTCTCCTACCTCGGCCAGAACCTGCCGCAGGAGCGCCTCGGCATCGCCGTCGGCGCGTACGCCCAGGCCAAGGCCGCCGTCCGGTTCGCCCAGGGCTACGTGCAGGAGCGCACCGTCTTCGGCAAGACCGTCGCGTCGTTCCAGAACACCAAGTTCGAGCTGGCCGCCTGCCAGGCCGAGGTGGACGCCGCCGAGGCCGTCTGCGACCGCGCCATCGAGGCCCACGACGCCGGTGAGCTGACCGCCGCCGAGGCCGCCTCCGCGAAGCTGTTCTGCACCGAGGTCGCGCACCGCGTGATCGACCGCTGCCTCCAGCTGCATGGCGGCTACGGCTACATGAACGAGTACCCGATCGCCCGTCTCTACGCGGACAACCGGGTCAACCGCATCTACGGCGGCACCAGCGAGGTCATGAAGTCGATCATCGCCAAGTCCATGGGCCTGTAGAGCGGTTACGTTCTCCCCATGAGCTCAGCACTCGATTCCCTGCTCGATCTGCTCGACCTGGAGCGGATCGAGCAGGACATCTTCCGGGGTGCGAGCCGCTCGGCAGTCGTGCCCCGCGTCTTCGGCGGCCAGGTCGCGGCCCAGGCCCTGGTGGCCGCGGGCCGTACCGTCCCCGCCGACCGCACCGCCCATTCCCTGCACTCCTACTTCCTGCGGATGGGCGACCCCGGCGCGCCGATCGTCTACAGCGTCGACCGCATCCGGGACGGCCGGTCCTTCGCCACCCGCCGGGTCGTCGCCGTCCAGCACGGCCAGCCGATCTTCCATCTCTCGGCGTCCTTCCAGACGTACGAGGAGGGCCTGGAGCACCAGGCGCCCATGCCGCCCGCCCCGGACCCGGAGACGCTGCCCACAGCCGCGCAGATGCTGCCGCGGTACGCGGACCGCTTCAGCGATCCGGGGGTCGTCGACCGGCTGATCGAGGCGCGGGCCGCGGTCGACCTGCGGTATGTGGACGCCCCGCCCTTCGGCACGGTCGGCGAGCCGCGCGAACCCCGCTCCCAGGTGTGGTTCCGCACCAACGGCAAACTCGCCGACGACCCGTTGCTGCACGTCTGCATGGCGACGTACGTATCCGACATGACGCTGCTCGACTCGGTGCTCCTCGCCCACGGGCGCGGGGGCTGGACGGTCGGCGACGTGGTCGGGGCGAGCCTGGACCACGCGATGTGGTTCCACCGGCCGTTCCGGGCCGACGAATGGCTGCTGTACGACCAGGAGTCGCCGTCCGCGTCCGGCGGGCGCGGACTCGGCCAGGCCCGTATCTACACGCAGGACGGCCGGCTGGCGATCACCGTCATCCAGGAGGGCGTGATCCGCGTCCCCCGGGGCTGATACGCGCCCCCGGGGGCCCAAGCCGGCCGGCGTCAGATCAGCCCCGCCGCGTCCAGCAGATAGTCCGTCAGCGGGTCGTAGAACCGCGGGTCGAGCACATGGTCGTCCAACGGCACGGCCACCTGGAGCGTCCCCTCCGCCTCGCCGAGGAACAGCGCCGGGTCGTTGCAGTCCGCGTATCCCACCGCGTCCAGCCCGCGCTGCGCCGCGCACCCCGCCCAGCCGTGGTCGGCGACCACCAGGTCCGGCAGCGGCCGGCCCTCGCGCTCCAGACCGTCCAGGATGGCGGCCATCGGGGCGGGCGAGTGGGTGTGCCAGAGCGTGGCGCCGCGCTCCTGCACCGCGACGTCCGCGAACTGGAACACCATGCCCTCGTCGGCCACCAGCCCCGAGGGAATCCGTACGATCTCGCAGCCGGCGGCCCGCAGCGCCTGGGCGGTCTGCCGGTGGACGTCGAGCAGACCGCCCGGGTGCCCCGTCGCGAACAGCACCCGCTCCGTGCCCGCCGCCGCCTTCCGCAGCCGCGCCGCCATCCGCTCCAGGGCGTCGACCGTCAGCTCCGGGTCGATGGTGTCCTGCCCGAACCGGTGCTCCGGGTCGTCGCTGACCCCGCAGCGCTCGGCCATCACGGCCAGCACGTCCTGCTCGTCGCGCCACCGGTCGCCCAGTTCCAGACCCAGCCAGTAGTGGCGGTCGCCGTTGGCGAGCTTGCGGTAGTGGGAGAGGTTGTTGTCGCGGGGTGTGGCGACGTCTCCGGCGATACGCGTACGGACGAGGTGTTCGACTAGGGCGGCACGGCTGGGTATCGGCATGAACCCATTGTGCCGTCAGGTGTGCGCAGTGTGCCGGGTGTCTTGCACGACGGACGGAACGGCCGCTCAGGGGAGCCGGGTCGAGTACGTGATCTTCTTGAGGTGGTAGTACTGGGCGACACACCGCGCCGGCCACTGGTTCTTGCCGTGGTTGCCGAACGGCTCCCCCATTCCGCTGACCGACACCGGTGTGTACGGAAGCACCTGGGCACCGCGCGCCGCCCCTGTCCGCAGGAAGCGGTCCTGGCGGTCCCAGCGCTGGGCGCGCACGTCCATCTGCCGCTCCAGGTGGAGCAGCGGAACCGCCAGGCCGACGCAGGCCAAGGCGCACACGGCGCCCGCGACCAAGGCGGTCATCGTATGGATCCCCCACCGACGGGCCCGCAGCGCCCGTCCCAGCAGGGCGCCGATGCCGACCAGGAGCATCACGTACAGCAGGAGGAAGTCGCCCCAGACGCGGGACGCGTGCACCACGCTCGCCCCGAAGGCGGGGTAGGCGACGACGGTGCAGAGGTAGCCGGAGACCAGGAAGGTGAGGCATCCGGTGAGGACCAGGAGGAAGGGCCTGCGTCGCAGGGAACCGGCCGGCTCGTCCGTTCCCTGTCCGGCGCCGCGCACCAGCAGGCCCAGCAGTACACCGACGGCGAGCGCTCCCACGTACTGCCAGGTCGTGAGGATCGTCCCCAGGATGTGCCCGAACGCCCGCAGCCCCGTGGTCAGCGCCTCCGGGCCGAACATGGAGGAGCCGTCGGCGCCGAACCGCGCGCGCCGGGTGCGTGCGCCGGGCGACAGGTACAGGATGGCCGAGCCGACCGCCACCCCGGCGAAGGCGAACGCGCACCAGAAGCGCGCGTGGGTCCGGCCGGTACCGGGAGCCACCCAGCGGCTGAGCAGCAGCGCGGCGGTGAGCACGACGAACGCGACGACCGCCGTCTCCTCCGACAGCAGGCCGATGAAGACTCCGGCCACGAAGGCGACGCCCACCGCGAGGTCGCGTCCCCGCCCGGTCCGTGCGCGCAGCAACGGGATCACGGCGGCGCAGGCCAGCACCGGTGACACGGTGTGCGAGACGGAGGAGGCCGGCCAGTAGAACGTCTTGTACGGGTTGGGCGTCGCGAAGAAGAAGACCACCGCCATCATCGCGGCCACCAGCAGCGCGAGACCGCGTGGCGCGCTCAGCCGGGCCCGGCCGAGCGCGGATGCGGTCAGCGCCCAGAGGATGCCCAGCATGAGCACCCCGCTGACCAGGGCGAACCACTGATGGCCCGCGACGCCGAAGGATCCGTACGCGATGACCAGCAGGGCGTTGGCGATGCGGCCGTTGTCGTGGAGGAAGAACTTCGCGATCATCCCGGAGGCGCCGTCGTCCCGTACGACCGGGAGGAAGCACCAGTCGTCCCCTCCCGGGCGGACCAGGCGGCCGATCCAGAAGGCCGCGCCGAGCAGGGTGAGCGGCACCAGGGTGAGGGCCACCGTCCAGATCGACGCCCACCGCCGCGCGGGGCCCGGACGGGCCCCGCGGGGGGACTCCTCGCTCTCCTTCTGTGTGTCAGCGGTCTTGGACGTGTCCGCGGTCATGTGCACTGGTGCCCTTCGTACGTTGCTCGCGTCTTGCGCGCCGAGAGGTTCGGGCGGTGTGGATGCAGGGGTGGGGGGTGCGGGGGGGCGGGTTCAGGGGACGGGGTTCCGGGCGCCGCTCTCGGCCGGGCCGGTGCCCTGCCGGGCCAGGGCGGCGCCCGAGTCGATGGCCCAGCGGGCGAGCAGGAACGAGAAGGGGGTGGCGAGGATTCCCGCGGCCACGGCGGCGATGTTCTTGTCCATGCCCAGCCCGCTCACGCCGAGGTAGAGCAGAACGCCGGTGAGCACGAGATTGACGACGCTCGACAGGGGATACCGGACGAAGGCCTGCCAGGTCGGTTTCGTACGGCAGGTGATGTAGGAGTTGAGCAGGAACGATCCCACGATGCTGACCGCGTATCCGATGACGTGCGCGGCAAGATAGGGAATCCAGGTGTTCAGCGAGACGTACACCGACAGATATACAGCCGTATTGACGACACCGATCATCCCGAAAATGACGAACTGACGTACGGTCCGGAATCTGGACGCCCCGATCGCGGTCGATCCGGTGCGTCCCGCGAGCGGTCTCCTGACCCCGGTGACGGGCGGCTCCGAACGGACCTCTGCCGGAATGTCGACCGGCGGGACGTGCGGGGATTCGTTCGTTTCGCGCACCACGTAGTGGGGGCGGCGTTTCGCCTCGTAGTAGATGCGTCCCACGTACTCGCCGATGATGCCGAGCGTGGCGAGCTGGATTCCGCCGAGCGCCACGACGGCCGTCAGCAGGGTGGTGTAGCCGGGCACGCCGACACCGTGCAGGGCGACTTCGGTGATGATCCACAGGGCGTATCCCAGCGCGGCCAGCGCGAGTGCGAGGCCGGCGTGGATGGCCAGGCGCAGCGGACGGCTGTTGAACGAGATCAGTCCGTCGATCCCGTAGTTGAACAGCCGTCGGCCGCCCCACTTCGAGCGCCCCGCCGCACGCTGGGTGTTCTGGTAGGTGAAGCTGACGGTGTCGAAGCCGATCCAGGAGAAGATCCCCTTGGAGAACCGGTTGGTCTCGGGCATCGCGAGCACGGCGTCCACGGCGTTGCGCGACAGCAGCCTGAAGTCACCCTCGCCGTCGACGACCTCGACGTCCATGCACCGGCCCATCGCCCGGTAGTAGGCGGCGCTGAGAACGGTGCGCAGGGCGCCTTCGCCCGTGCGGTCCCGCCGCGCGACGACCTGGTCGTAGCCGCGCCGCCGCAGTTCCAGCATGCGGGGCAGCAGTTCGGGCGGGTGCTGGAGGTCGGCGTCCATGAGGACGACGGCGTCGCCGCGGGACATGCGCAGCCCCGCGAGCATGGCGGCCTCCTTGCCGAAGTTGCGGCTGAAGGAGGTGTAGCGGACCCGTCGGTCCGCGGTGGCGAGCGATCCGATCCGGATCCGGGTGCGGTCACTGCTGCCGTCGTCGACATAACAGATCTCGAAGGTCCGCCGCGTCGGTTCGAGGGCGGAGATCAACGCACGGTGAAATGCCTCGATCACCTCGTCCTCATTGAAGCAGGGGACAACGACCGAAACCTGACATGTTTTCATTCCAATTCCCCATCAGGCGTGGGTGGGACAGCACAAACCATATGCCTGAGGGTCACCGCGACACTCCGACCTGCGGAGCTCACCGAGGAAAAGGAAGGAGAATTTGAGGAGCCGCTTCTCCCAATTACATAAATTCATATGTTTAAACGGCCGGCGGAAACGGAGTCGCCCGGGATGACGACGCACCCGCCGGGGTGCCACGGCCGGCGGGCGCCGCAACCGCCGTCGTGCGCCCGGCAGGGGTTACGGGACAGACCTTGAGGACTGTCCCGTAACCCCTGGCGGATCAGCGCGCGGCGTCGGATGCGGCGCATCGTAAGACGGAGGGACGTCCACATACTGGATGTATGCGGACGTTCCGACAACGCAGCGAGGTGCCGTAGCCGTCGTCGTACGCCCGCCAGGAGTTACGGGACAGACCTCATGCCCGCGCAGCCGCCTCGAAGGCCCCGCGCGCCAGCCGGTGCAGCAGTGCCGCCGTGTCCGCGCGGTCCGGCTGCGCGCCGGGGCGGCCCAGGTGCGGGGTCGAGTTCAGGAGCCCGAAGACGGCATGGACGGCTGCGCGGGCCTCGTGCTCGGGCAGCTCCGGATACAGCTCGCGGACCACCTCCACCCACACCTCGACGTACTGCCGCTGGAGCTGGCGGACCCGCTTGCGGTCGGCCTCCCGGAGGCGGTCCAGCTCGCGGTCGTGGAGGGTGATGAGGGGGCGGTCGTCGAGGGCGAAGTCGATGTGCCCCTCGATGAGCGCGTCGAGCAGGGCCTGCGGGGAGCCGTCCCCGCAGGCCGCGTCCTCCGACACGCGCAGCCGCCCGCCCGCCAGCAGCCGCTCGCTGATGCCGACCAGCAGCTCGGCGAGCATCGCGTCCTTGCCGGGGAAGTGCCGGTAGAGGCCGGGGCCGCTGATCCCGACGGCGGCACCTATCTCGTCGACGCCGACGCCGTGGAAGCCGCGCTCGGCGAAGAGGCGGGCGGCCTCCTTGAGGATCTGCTCGCGGCGGGTGGGGGCGTCGGTCCTGGTGGTCATGGATTCGATTCTAGACAGGCGGGTTAGCGGTCGTTAACCTGAAGGAAGACGTTAACGCTCATTAACCACTGCGGTACGGGCAAGGGGGCTCGACACGATGCAGCAGGCACCGGTGCTGACGAGCGCGGCCGATCCCGCCTCCGAGGCCTGGCAGGCCAACGAGGCGGCGCATCACGCGCTCGCCGACGAGCTGCGCAAGCGGCTCACCACGGCCAGGCTCGGCGGGGGTGAGAGGGCCCGCGCCCGGCATGTGGCGCGCGGCAAGCTGCTGCCCAGGGACCGGGTGGACACCCTGCTCGACGCGGGGTCGCCGTTCCTGGAGCTGGCCCCGCTGGCGGCCGAGGGGCTGTACGGGGGCGCCGCCCCGGCGGCCGGGGTGATCGCGGGGATCGGCCGGGTCGGCGGGCGCGAGTGCGTGATCGTCGCCAACGACGCCACCGTCAAGGGCGGCACGTACTACCCGATGACCGTGAAGAAGCACCTCCGCGCCCAGGAGGTGGCCCTGGAGAACCGGCTGCCCTGCCTGTATCTCGTCGACTCGGGCGGGGCCTTCCTCCCGATGCAGGACGAGGTCTTCCCGGACCGGGAGCACTTCGGACGGATCTTCTACAACCAGGCCCGGATGTCGGGGGCCGGGATCCCGCAGATCGCGGCGGTGCTGGGGTCGTGCACGGCGGGCGGGGCGTACGTCCCCGCGATGAGCGACGAGGCCGTGATCGTACGGAACCAGGGCACGATCTTCCTGGGCGGTCCGCCGCTGGTGAAGGCCGCGACCGGTGAGGTCGTCACGGCCGAGGAGCTGGGCGGCGGCGAGGTGCACTCCCGTACGTCGGGGGTGACCGACCACCTCGCCGAGGACGACGCGCACGCGCTGCGGATCGTGCGGAACATCGTCGCCACGCTGCCGGAGCGCGGCGCGCTTCCCTGGCCGGTGCGGCCGGCCGAGGAGCCGAAGGTCGATCCCGCCGGGCTGTACGGGGCCGTCCCGGTCGATTCCCGGACGCCGTACGACGTACGGGAGGTGATCGCCCGGGTGGTGGACGGCTCGCGGTTCACCGAGTTCAAGGCGGAGTACGGGACGACGCTGATCACCGGCTTCGCCCATGTCCACGGTCACCCCGTCGGCATCGTCGCCAACAACGGCATCCTGTTCTCCGAGTCCGCCCAGAAGGGCGCCCACTTCATCGAGCTGTGCGACCAGCGCGGCATTCCGCTGGTCTTCCTGCAGAACATCTCGGGCTTCATGGTGGGGCGCGACTACGAGGCGGGCGGCATCGCCAAGCACGGCGCCAAGATGGTGACGGCGGTCGCCTGCACCCGAGTGCCGAAGCTGACGGTGGTGGTCGGCGGCTCCTACGGAGCCGGCAACTACTCGATGTGCGGGCGGGCCTATTCGCCGCGCTTCCTGTGGATGTGGCCGAACGCGAAGATCTCCGTCATGGGCGGCGAGCAGGCCGCGTCCGTCCTCGCGACGGTCAAGCGCGACCAGCTGGGCGACGACTGGAGCACGGCGGACGAGGAGGCCTTCAAGGCCCCGATCCGCGAGCAGTACGAGACCCAGGGCAACGCGTACTACGCCACGGCCCGGCTCTGGGACGACGGTGTGATCGACCCGATGGAGACCCGGCAGGTGCTGGGGCTCGCCCTGACCGCGTGCGCCAACGCCCCGCTCCCCCAGAAGGACCCTGCGGCGCCCGGCTTCGGCGTCTTCCGGATGTGAGGAACAGATGACGATGTTCGACACCGTTCTTGTCGCCAACCGCGGCGAGATCGCGGTACGTGTCATCCGTACGCTGCGCGAGCTCGGCGTCCGTTCTGTCGCCGTCTTCAGCGACGCGGACGCGGACGCCCGGCATGTACGGGAGGCCGACACGGCGGTACGGATCGGGCCCGCGCCCGCCTCGATGAGCTATCTGAGCGTGCCCGCGCTGCTGGACGCGGCCCGTCGCAGCGGCGCGCAGGCCGTGCATCCCGGGTACGGGTTCCTCGCCGAGAACGCGGGCTTCGCGCGGGCCTGCGCGGAGGCGGGGCTGGTGTTCATCGGTCCGCCCGCCGACGCCATCTCGCTGATGGGCGACAAGATCCGGGCCAAGGAGACGGTCGCGGCGGCCGGGGTGCCGGTGGTGCCCGGCTCGTCGGGGAGCGGGCTCAGCGATGCCCAGCTGGGCGATGCCGCCCGCGAGATCGGGACGCCGGTGCTGCTGAAGCCCTCGGCGGGCGGCGGCGGCAAGGGCATGCGGCTGGTGCGCGACGAGACGCTGCTCGCGGACGAGATCGCCGCCGCCCGGCGCGAGGCGCGGGCCTCGTTCGGCGACGACACACTGCTCGTGGAGCGGTGGATCGACCGGCCCCGGCACATCGAGATCCAGGTCCTGGCGGACGCCCACGGCAACGTGGTCCACCTCGGTGAGCGCGAGTGCTCGCTGCAGCGCCGCCACCAGAAGATCATCGAGGAGGCGCCGTCCGTCCTGCTCGACGAGGAGACCCGGGCGGCGATGGGCGAGGCGGCCGTCCAGGCGGCCCGCAGCTGCGGATACGTGGGTGCGGGCACGGTGGAGTTCATCGTCCCGGGCAACGACCCCGCCTCGTACTACTTCATGGAGATGAACACCCGCCTCCAGGTCGAGCACCCGGTCACCGAGCTGATCACCGGTCTCGACCTGGTGGAGTGGCAGCTCAGGGTCGCCGCGGGCGAGCGGCTCCCCTACACGCAGCAGGACATCGAGCTCACCGGCCACGCGATCGAGGCCCGGATCTGCGCGGAGGACCCCTCCCGCGGATTCCTGCCGTCCGGCGGCACGGTGCTCGCGCTGCGCGAGCCGCAGGGCAACGGCGTACGGACGGACTCCGGGCTCGCCGCGGGCGGCGAGGTCGGCAGCCTGTACGACCCGATGCTGTCGAAGGTCATCGCGTACGGCCCCGACCGCGCCGCCGCCGTGCGCCGGCTGCGTGCGGCGCTCGCGGACACGGTGATCCTCGGCGTCCCGACGAACGCGGGCTTCCTGCGCCGGCTGCTCGCGCACCCGGCCGTGGTGGCCGGCGATCTGGACACCGGTCTGGTGGAGCGCGAGGTCGACGGGCTGGTGCCGGAGGGGGTGCCCGAGGAGGTCTACGCGGCGGCGGCACTGCTGCGGCAGGGCGTACCGGCGTCCGAGCCCGCCGCGGCCTGGGTGGACCCCTTCTCGGTGGCGAGCGGCTGGCGGCTGGGCGGTACCCCGGCCTGCACGGTGCGCCACTTCCGGCTGCCGGGCCACGACCCCGTCCAGGTCTCGCTGCGCACCTGCCCGGCGGGCACCGAGCTGACGTTCGGCCATGTCGGCGAGGGTGCGCGGCCGCCGGAGCCCGCGACGGGCCCCTGCGGTCCGCTGGCGCCGATGCCCGGCGGCAGGGAGACGGCGAGGACGGTGGAGCTGACCGCGCACCGGATCGTCATCGAACTCGCCGGTGTCACCCACACGTTCGCCCACGCGGCCTCCGCGGGGGGGACCTGGCTGGGCCGGGACGGCGACACCTGGCACGTCCAGGACCACGACCCGGTGGAGGCGGCGCTGGCCGGTGCCGCCCGTTCCGGGGCGGACACGCTCGCCGCGCCCATGCCCGGCACGGTCACCGTCGTGAAGGTGGCGGTCGGGGACGAGGTCGTGGCCGGTCAGAGCCTGCTCGTCGTCGAGGCGATGAAGATGGAACACGTCATCTCCGCCCCGCACGCCGGGACCGTGACCGAGATCGACGTCATCGCCGGCGCCACCGTCGCCATGGACCAGGTCCTGGCCGTGGTGGCCCCCACCGGAGCTCCCGGGGAGGACGCATGACACCCCGCACCCTGCCCATGACCGTGCCCGCCCAGGACCTGCCCCCGCGGGTGCGCGTCCACGAGGTCGGCGCCCGCGACGGACTGCAGAACGAGAAGGCGGTCGTGCCGACCGAGGTGAAGGCGGAGTTCATCCACCGCCTCGCCGCGTCGGGCCTGACCACCATCGAGGCGACCAGCTTCGTGCACCCGAAGTGGGTGCCCCAACTGGCCGACGCGGAAGACCTCTTCCCGCGTCTGGGAGACATCGGGGATGTCGCCCTGCCCGTACTCGTGCCGAACGAACGCGGACTGGACCGGGCGCTCGCGCTCGGCGCCCGCCGCATCGCCGTGTTCGGCTCGGCGACCGAGACGTTCGCCGCCCGCAACCTCAACCGCACCGTCGACGAGTCGCTCGCGATGTTCGAGCCGGTCGTGGCCCGCGCCAAGGCCGACAAGGTGCATGTCCGCGGCTATCTGTCGATGTGCTTCGGCGACCCGTGGGAGGGGCCCGTCCCCGTCCACCAGGTCGTCCGGGTCGCCAAGGCGCTGATGGACCTCGGCTGCGACGAACTCTCCCTCGGCGACACCATCGGCGTCGCCACCCCCGGCCATGTGCAGGACCTGCTCTCCGAGTTGAACGAGGAGGGCGTGCACACCGACACCATCGGCGTGCACTTCCACGACACGTACGGTCAGGCCCTCTCCAACACCCTCGCCGCGCTCCAGCACGGGGTGACCACCGTGGACGCCTCCGCGGGCGGCCTCGGCGGCTGCCCGTACGCGAAGAGCGCGACCGGAAACCTCGCCACCGAGGACCTCGTGTGGATGCTCGACGGCCTCGGCATCGAAACCGGGGTCGACCTCGACGCGCTCACCGCCACCAGCGTGTGGCTCGCCGAACAGCTGGGCCGTCCCAGCCCGTCCCGTACCGTCCGCGCGCTCTCCGGGCGGTCGACCCAGTCCCACAAGGAGTGACACCTGCCATGTCCCTGGACCACCGGCTGACCGCCGAGCACGAGGAACTGCGTCGCACCGTCGAGGAGTTCGCGCACGATGTGATCGCCCCGAAGATCGGCGACTTCTACGAGCGCCATGAGTTCCCGTACGAGATCGTGCGGGAGATGGGACGGATGGGCCTGTTCGGGCTGCCCTTCCCCGAGGAGTACGGCGGCATGGGCGGCGACTATCTCGCCCTCGGGATCGCCCTGGAGGAACTGGCCCGCGTCGACTCGTCCGTGGCGATCACGCTGGAGGCGGGCGTCTCGCTCGGGGCGATGCCCGTGTACCACTACGGCACCGACGAGCAGAAGCGGCAGTGGTTGCCGAAACTCTGCTCGGGCGAGGCGCTGGGCGCGTTCGGCCTGACCGAGCCGGACGCCGGTTCGGACGCGGGGGGCACCCGCACGACGGCGGTGCGCGACGAGGCGACGGGCGAGTGGGTGATCAACGGCTCCAAGTGCTTCATCACCAACTCCGGCACGGACATCACGGGGCTGGTCACGGTCACGGCGGTGACCGGCCGCAAGGAGAACGGCGCCCCGCTGATCTCCTGCATCATCGTGCCGTCCGGCACCCCCGGCTTCACGGTCGCCGCCCCGTACTCCAAGGTCGGCTGGAACGCCTCGGACACCCGCGAGCTGTCCTTCTCCGACGTCCGCGTGCCCCTGGGGAACCTGCTGGGGCAGGAGGGGCGCGGCTACGCCCAGTTCCTGCGCATCCTGGACGAGGGCCGGATCGCCATCGCCGCCCTGTCCACGGGCCTGGCGCAGGGCTGTGTGGACGAGTCGGTGAAGTACGCCAAGGAGCGCCACGCCTTCGGACGGCCGATCGGCGCCAACCAGGCCATCCAGTTCAAGATCGCGGACATGGAGACGCGGGCGCACATGGCCCGGGTCGGCTGGCGTGACGCGGCCTCGCGCCTGGTGGCGGGCGAACCGTTCAAGAAGGAGGCGGCCATCGCGAAGCTGTACTCGTCGACGGTGGCGGTGGACAACGCCCGCGAGGCGACCCAGATCCACGGCGGCTACGGCTTCATGAACGAGTACCCGGTGGCCCGGATGTGGCGCGACTCCAAGATCCTGGAGATCGGCGAGGGCACGAGCGAGGTGCAGCGGATGCTGATCGCCCGGGAACTGGGACTGCCGGCCTGACACGCACACGGACGGCCGGGGGCGTCAGCCGTCCTGCGGCTCGGGGCGCGGATGCCGTGGACGATTGGCCGGCCCGCCGTCGTCCCGGCCGGGCGGCTAATCGTTCGACACCACACGCCCCTGCGCGGCAGAGTCCGTACATGAAGCCGCATCACTGGCCCCTGTACGGGCTCCGCCTCCGCACGCCGCGTCTGGAACTCCGGCTTCCGGACCTGGAGTTGCTGGACGACCTCGCGTCGGTCGCCGTCGCCGGGGTGCACCCGCCGGCCGATATGCCGTTCACCGTTCCCTGGACCGACGCGCCGCCCGCCGAGCGCGGCAAGGCCGTGTTCCAGCATGTGCTGGCCACCGTCGCCAACTGGTCCGTGCGGGACTGGGCACTGAGTCTCGCCGTGCTGCACGAGGGCGAGGTGGTCGGGCGTCAGGACGTGATGGCGAAGGACTTCGCCCTCACCGGTGAAGTGAGCACCGGCTCGTGGCTGGGCCTCGCCCACCAGGGTCGAGGCATCGGCACCGAGATGCGGGCCGCCGCCCTGCATCTCGCCTTCGCCGGACTCGGGGCCCGGACCGCGGTCTCGGCCGCCATGACCGACAACCCGCGCTCGCTGGGCGTCTCGCGCCGGCTCGGATATCTGCCGGACGGACTGGAGGTCAGCACGGTACGGGGTGCGCCCGTCACTCTGCAGCGGCTGCGGCTGGACCGTGCCCGCTGGGACGAGCACCGGGCCGTCGAGGTGGCGGTCGAGGGGCTCGACGGCTGCCGGGGGGAGTTCGGGGCATGACGCTTCTGGTGCACACCTTCGTCCTCGACGAGCAAGGGGAGCGGCATCTTCTCGACGGCCCCGAGGACGGCAGCGACATGGCCGGTTTCGAGAACTGCCGGACCGAGCTGTGGGGTTCCGGGGCGGCACGGGCGCTCGGCGCCCGGTTCTTCCCGGAGTTGGCCACGGGCGATCTGCAGGTCGAGCCCGCGGACATCGAGGTCTTCCTCGCCGAGTGCGAGCTGCTCCGTCGGCACACCGCGGCGTTGGCCGCGCACAGCGGCTACCGGGAGGACTACGTGGAGGCCCGGCTCTCCCACATCACCGCAGCCGGTCTGCGGGCCCGAGCCGTGGGGGGTGGCGTGCTCGTCTGGTGAGGGGCCCGGGACCTCTCGAATGTTCAATGAGGTTAGGCTAACCTTCCTTCGAACACATCGGCGGCCGATTCCCGGCTTCGCTTCCTGTTCCTGGGAGGACCCCCGCATGACGACGTCCGTCGCACCCCCCATCGCCCCCTTCCGGTTCTTCGACCTGACCGTCCTGCGGACCCGGCGGCTCGGACCCTCCATGCTCCGGGTCACCTTCGGCGGCCCGGGACTGGACGGCTTCGCCGCCGGGGGCCGCGACCAGAGCCTGTCGCTGTTCCTGCCGCACCCCGGCCAGGCGGAACCAGTCGTTCCGGTCGATGCGGACGGCAACTGGTTCGCCACCTGGCGCGCCCTTCCGGAGAACGTACGGGCCGTCATGCGCTCGTACACCGTGCGCACCCAGCGCCACACGCCCGACGGGGCGACCGAGATCGACATCGACTTCGCACTGCACGGGGACGGCGGTCCCGCGTGCCGCTGGGCCGCCGCCGCCTCCCCCGGCGCTCCGCTCAAGGCACTGGGCCCGGCCGTCGAGGACAACACCGCCGTCCGCTTCCGCCCACCGCAGGACACCGACTGGGTGCTGATCTGGGCCGACGAGACCGCACTGCCCGCCGCGTCGGCCGCCCTCGAGTGGCTGCCGGCCGGAACGAGGGCCCGGGTCTGGCTGGAGGTCCAGCACACCGAGGACCGCCAGGCGCTCAACACCGCGGCCAAGGCCCGGATCAGCTGGCTCGTCCGGGACGAGGGCGCACCCTCCGCACTGGAGGCCGTCCGGGCGGCCGAGCTGCCCGAGGGGACGCCGTACGTCTGGATCGCGGGAGAGTCGTCACAGGTACGTGCCCTGCGCCGCCACCTCGTACAGGAACGCCGTTTCGACCGCAGGCGCGTGACGTTCGTCGGGTACTGGCGGCGCGGGATGAGCGAGGAGCAGCTGCGCGAGACGGCGACAGCCGCGGGCGGGTAAGGGCTGTCCCGTAATCCCTGGTGGATCAGCGCGCGACGTCGGATGCGGTGCATCGCAAGGCGGAGGGACGTCCACATACTGGATGCATGCGGATGTTCCGACAACGCGGCGAGGTGCCGCAGTTGTCGTCGCGCGCCCGCCAGGGATTACGGGACAGCCCTTAGGCCCGCATCCGGCCGCCACGGCCGCGCGCACCGTCGCGCACCACGGAGCGCACACCACCCGCGCCCGCGAGCCGCGCACGACCCGCGGACCGGAAGCGGCCATCCCGCACACCCGGTCGGACAACCTCCGCACACCTCGGGGCGAGGGAACAACCCCATGGAAAGTTAGGTTAGGCTAACCTTACTTCACCATCGGGCCCTCGCCCCCTCCTTCTGCCCTGAGGGCCGATGAAGTTTCCCCGCATCCGGGAGGACCCCTTCATGCGTTCGCACCTGCTCAACGACACGACCGCGGAGCACTACCGGCGCTCCGTGACCGCAGGAGTCGAACGGGTCGCAGCCAAACTCGCCGCCACAGACCGGCCGTTCACCGGTATCTCCGTCGACGAGCTCACTCCCGTCGTTGACGCGATCGATCTGGACCGGCCGCTGGGCGATGCGTCCGCCGCCCTCGACGAGCTCGACCGCGTCTACCTCCGGGACGCCGTCTACTTCCACCACCCCCGCTATCTGGGCCACCTCAACTGCCCGGTGGTCATTCCCGCCGTACTCGGCGAGGCCGTGCTCTCGGCGGTCAACTCCTCGCTGGACACCTGGGACCAGAGCGCCGGAGGCACCCTGATCGAGCGCCGGCTGATCGACTGGACCGCAGGCCGGATCGGGCTCGGCCCGGCCGCAGACGGCATCTTCACCAGCGGCGGCACGCAGTCCAATCTGCAGGCCCTGCTGCTCGCCCGCGAAGAGGCCAAGACACCGCCCCACCACTTCACCCGGCTGCGCGTCCTCACCTCGGAATGCAGCCACTTCAGCGTCCAGAAGTCGGTGAAACTCCTCGGTCTCGGACCGGACTCGGTCGTCCCCGTACCCGTCGACCAGAACAAGCGCATGCAGGCCGTGGCACTGGCCCGCGCCCTGGAACAGTGCGTCGCCGAAGGCGCCGTGCCGATGGCGGTCGTCGCCACCGCGGGCACCACCGACTTCGGTTCCATCGACCCGCTGCCCGAGATCGCCGCGCTCTGCCGGCAGTTCTCCACCTGGCTGCACGTCGACGCCGCGTACGGCTGCGGGCTGCTGGCCTCGCCCACGCGCAGGCACCTCCTCGACGGCATCGAGCACGCCGACTCCGTCACCGTGGACTACCACAAGTCCTTCTTCCAGCCGGTGAGTTCGTCCGCCGTGCTGGTCCGCGACCGGGCCTCGCTGCGCCATGCCACCTACCACGCCGAGTACCTCAACCCGCAGCGGATGGCCGCCGAACGCATCCCCAACCAGGTGGACAAGTCGCTGCAGACCACCCGCAGGTTCGACGCGCTGAAACTGTGGATGACGCTGCGCGTGATGGGCGCGGACGGCGTCGGCCGGCTGTTCGACGAGGTCTGCGACCTGGCCGCCGAGGGCTGGCGGCTGCTGGCCGCCGATCCGCGCTTCGACGTCGTCGTGGAGCCGCAGCTCTCCACGCTGGTGTTCCGCTACGTCCCGTCCGGCGTCACCGCGCCCACCGAGATCGACCGGGCCAACCTCCACGCTCGCAAGGCGCTCTTCGCCTCCGGCGAGGCTGTCGTCGCCGGCACGAAGGTCGGTGGCCGCCAGTACCTGAAGTTCACCCTGCTCAACCCCGAAACGACCGCGCTGGACATCGCCGCGGTACTCGACCTGATCTCCGGCCACGCCGAGCAGTACCTGGGAGACTCCCTTGACCGCGCTTCCTGAACCCCGCGATTCCCGCAGCCCCCACGACTTCATCGGGATCGGGCTCGGCCCGTTCAATCTGGGGCTCGCCTGTCTGACCGAGCCGATCGACGAACTGAACGGGGTGTTCCTGGAGTCCAAGCCGGACTTCGAATGGCACTCCGGGATGTTCCTCGAAGGCGCCCATCTCCAGACTCCGTTCATGTCGGACCTGGTCACGATGGCCGACCCGACGTCGCCGTACTCCTTCCTGAACTATCTGAAGGAACGTGGGCGGCTGTACTCCTTCTACATCCGGGAGAACTTCTACCCGCTGCGGACCGAGTACAACGACTACTGCCGCTGGGCCGCCGCCGGACTGAGCAGCGTCCGCTTCGGCGAGACCGTCGAGTCGGTCGCCTACGACGAGGGCAGCGCGCTCTACACCGTCCGCACCGCCACCGGCGGCGTCTTCCGCGCCCCGCGGCTCGTGCTGGGCACCGGCACTCCCCCGTACATCCCGGAGGCCTGTCAGGGACTGGGGGGCGACCACCTGCACAACTCCCGTTACCTGGAGGGGAAAGCGGCTCTTCAGGCGAAGAAGTCCATCACCATCGTCGGCAGCGGGCAGAGCGCGGCCGAGATCTACTACGACCTGCTCTCAGAGATCGATGTGCACGGCTACCGGCTCAACTGGGTCACCCGCTCGCCCCGGTTCTTCCCGCTCGAGTACACCAAGCTGACGCTGGAGATGACCTCACCGGAGTACGTCGACTACTTCCACGCCCTGCCCGAGGAGACCCGTTACCGGCTGGAGTCCGGCCAGAAGAGCCTCTTCAAGGGCATCGACGGCGAGCTGATAGACGCGATCTTCGACCTGCTCTACCAGAAGAGCCTGCCCGGCCCGGTGCCTACCCGGCTGCTGACCAACTCCTCGTTGAACAGCGCGAGTCATGACGAGAGCAGCGGTACGTACACGCTGGGCCTGCACCAGGAGGAACAGGACAAGGACTACACCCTCACCACCGAGGGCCTGGTCCTCGCCACCGGCTACCGCTACCGTCCGCCCGCATTCCTCAAGGGCATCGACGACCGGTTGCGCCGGGACGGACGCGGCCGCTTCGACGTGGCCCGCAACTACTCCATCGACACCACCGGCCACGGCGTCTTCCTGCAGAACGCGGGCACGCACACCCACTCGATCACCTCGCCCGACCTGGGCATGGGCGCCTACCGCAACGCGTACATCATCGGCGAGCTGCTCGGCCGTGAGTACTACCCCGTCGAAAAGTCCATCGCCTTCCAGGAGTTCGCCGTATGAGCCCGCAGAACCGTGCCGACGCCGGACGGACCGCCCTCGGCGCCTTCTCCGTCCGCGCCCTCGACCCCCTCGCCGACGCCGAACTGGTGCACGGCTGGGTCACCCACCCCAAGGCCGCCTTCTGGCTGATGGGCGACGCGGAACTCCAGGATGTCGAGCGGGAGTACCTGGCGATCGCCGCCCATCCGCACCACGACGCCTTCATCGGGCTGCACGACGGGGAGCCGGCCTTCCTGATGGAGCGGTACGACCCCGCCGAGGTCGAACTCAAAGGACTCTACGAGGCCGAGCCCGGCGACATCGGGATGCACTTCCTGGTCGCCCCGGCCGACACCCCGCTGCACGGATTCACGCTCGGTGTGATCACCGCCGTGATGCGGACGCTGTTCGCCGACCCGTCCGTACGCCGGGTGGTCGTCGAACCCGATGTACGCAACAGCGCGGTGCACGCGCTCAACAAGGCGGTCGGCTTCGAGGTACTGGGTGAAATAGCCAAGCCGGAGAAGAACGCCCTGCTCAGCGCCTGCACCCGGGAACAGTTCACCGCGGCGACCGGGGGCCCGGCCTGATGTCCGCCGTCATCGACAGCGTCGCCCACCTCACCCCGGAGCACTGGGCCACCGCCAACCGGCTGCTGATCCGCAAGGCCCTCGCCGAGTTCAGCCACGAGCGGCTGCTGACCCCCGCGCCGCTCGGCGACGACCGCTACGCGGTGCGCAGCGACGACGCGGCGACCGAGTACCGCTTCACCGCGCGGCTCTTCGCCCTCGACCACTGGCAGGTCGAGCCGGACTCCCTATCCCGTCACCGGAACGGCTCCGAACTCACCCTGGACGCGGGCGAGTTCTTCGTGGAGATGCGCTCCGCACTCGGTCTCTCGGCGGAGATCCTGCCGGTCTATCTGGAGGAGATCTCCTCCACCCTGGCGGGCACCGCGTACAAACTGACCAAGCCTCCCGTCACCTCCGCCGAACTGGTCCGGGCCGGGTTCCAGGCGATCGAGACCGGCATGACCGAGGGCCACCCCTGTTTCGTCGCCAACAACGGGCGGCTCGGCTTCGGTGTGGACGAGTACCGGGCGTACGCCCCCGAGACCGCGTCCGGCATCCGTCTGGTCTGGCTCGCCGCCCGCCGCGACCGCGCCACCTTCACCGCGGGCGCCGGGCTCGACTACGGGACGCTGATCACGGGCGAGCTGGGCGAGGAGACCCTGACCCGGTTCGCGGCCACGATGTCCGGGCTCGGGCTCGACCTCGACGACCACCTGCTGATCCCCGTCCACCCCTGGCAGTGGTGGAACAAACTGGCCGTCACCTTCGCCGGGGAGCTCGCACAGCGGCATCTGGTCTGCCTGGGCGAGGGCGAGGACACCTATCTCGCCCAGCAGTCCATCCGTACCTTCTTCAACACCAGTGCGCCGGAGCGGCATTACGTGAAGACGGCACTGTCCGTCCTCAACATGGGTTTCATGCGCGGGCTCTCCGCCGCGTACATGGAGGCCACTCCCGCGATCAACGACTGGCTGGCCGAACTGATCGAGCGCGACGAACTGCTGCGCGGGGCCCGCTTCTCGATCATCCGGGAGCGGGCGGCCGTCGGCTACCACCACCGGACGTACGAGGCGGCCACCGCCAAGGGCTCGCCCTATCTGAAGATGCTCGCCGCGTTGTGGCGGGAGAGCCCCGTCCCGGGCCTGGCACCGGGCGAGCGGGTCGCGACCATGGCCTCGCTGCTCCACACCGACCACGAGGGCCGCTCCGTCGCCGCCGCACTGATCGCCGAGTCGGGACTGGAGCCCGCGGTGTGGCTGCGCCACTACCTGGACGCCTACCTGGTGCCGGTGCTGCACAGCTTCTACGCGTACGACCTGGTGTTCATGCCGCACGGTGAGAACGTCATCCTGGTCGTCGAGGACGGGGTCGTACGGCGCACGGTCTTCAAGGACATCGCCGAGGAGATCGCCGTCATGGACCCGGACGCGGTGCTGCCGCCGCGGGTCGAGCGGATCCGGGCCGAGGTCCCCGAGGACATGAAGCTGCTCTCGGTCCTCACCGACGTCTTCGACTGCTTCCTGCGCTTCCTGGGCGCGGGGCTGGCGAGCGAGGGCGTCCTCGACGAGGAGACGTTCTGGGGGACGGTCGCGAAATGCGTCACCGGGTATCAGGAGTCGGTGCCTCGCCTCGCCGAGAAGTTCGAGCGGTACGACATGTTCACGGAGGAGTTCGCGCTGTCCTGCCTGAACCGGCTGCAGTTGCGGAACAACAGGCAGATGGTCGATCTGGCCGATCCGTCGGGGGCGCTGCAGCTGGTCGGCACGTTGCGGAACCCGATCGCCGGACGGGGCTGACGGCGAGGCCGTGGGACCGGGGCCGTCCGGCGACGCGTCACGCGACGGTCGCCGGACGGCCCCGGTCGGCTCACTCCGCGGCCCACGGGACCTGCGGAGCCCGGTAGTAGTTGATGCCGAGCGCCGAGAACCTCGGCCCCTGCGCACCCAATCGCACCTTGTACGTCTCCCAGTCGTGCGTGGCCGCGGGCGACCACCCCAGCTCCGCCACGCCGGGAAGCCGCGGGAACGCCATCTGCTCGATCTCGTCGCTGTCGGTCAGGGTCTCCGACCAGAGCGGCGCCTCGACGCCGAGGACGGAGCTCTCCGGGGCCCCGTCCAGGTACGTCGCCGGGTCCCAGTCGTAGGAGCGCTGGGTGGAGACGTAACCGGCCCAGGCCAGTCCCAGCCTGGTGTCCTTGTCGTACTTCATGTCGAGGTAGCTCCGGTCCGCCGGGGACAGCACCAGCTTCGTGCCGTGCACGGCGGCGTCCACCACCTGCGCGCGCTCTGCCGCGCCCGTCCGGTCGTAACCCCAGTACTGGGCGACCGCGCCCTCGACCGGCGTGCCCCCGGTCAGCTGGTGCCAGCCGATCACGGTCTTGCCGTACGTGCCGACGATGGCCTGCGCCTTGTCCATGAAGGCCACGTAGTCCGCGTGGCTGGTGGAGTGCGCCTCGTCGCCGCCGATGTGGAGGTACTTTCCGGGGGTGAGCGCGGCCAGCTCACGGATCACGTCGTCCACGAAGTCGTACGTGACGGCCTTGGGGACGCAGAGCGAGCTGAAACCGACTGCGGTGCCGGTGTAGAGCGGCGGCGCGACGCCGTCGCAGTTCAGCTCCGCGTACGAGGCGAGTGCCGCGTTGGTGTGGCCGGGCAGGTCGATCTCCGGCACGACCTCCAGATAGCGGGAGGACGCGTAACGGACGATCTCCTTGTAGTCGCTCTTCGTGTAGTGGCCGCCGACTCCCCCACCGACCTCGGTCTGTCCTCCGTACGTGGCGAGCCGCGGCCAGGAGTCGATGGCGATGCGCCAGCCCTGGTCGTCGGAGAGATGCAGATGCAGCTTGTTCATCTTGTAGAGGGCGAGCTGATCGATGTAGCGCTTGACCTCGGCCACGGAGAAGAAGTGCCGCGAGACGTCCAGCATCGCGCTCCGGTACGCGTACCGGGGCGCGTCCTCGACCGTGCCGCCCGCGACCTTCCACGGGCCCTTCTGACGGCTGTCCTTCTCCACGTCGGCCGGGAGCAGCTGACGCAGCGTCTGGACGCCGTGGAAGAGCCCTGCCGGGCCGCGCGCGGTGATGGTGACCGAGCCGCGGTTCGACTTCAGCGTGTAGCCCTCGGTGCCCGCCCCGCTGTCGCGGGAATCGAGCCGGAGCCGGATGCCGTCGCCGCCCCGGCCGGTGACCGGCAGGGCGTACCCGGTGGACGGGCGGAGCACGCCCGCCAGGTAGTCGCCGATCCTCCGGGCCTCACGGGAGTCGTCCTCGACACGGATCCTGGTGTCCGCGGTGATGGTGTACGGGGTGCCGGCGGGCTTCGCCTCGACGGGGGCGGGCACTATCTGCCCGAGCGGACGGGGCGTGGCGGCCGTGGCCGGGCCGCCGCTCGCCGCGTGCCCTTGCGGCGCCGCGCCGACACTGGAGACACCGGCCGCCGCGACGAGCAGCAACGAGCCGAGAAGACGGGGAAGGGCGATGCGCTGTGTCCTGTGCAGTCTCACAAGCCGGGTCCCTTTCGACGGGTTCACACCTGTGGATCTCCTGACCGAACCATCACCATGCGTATCGCCTGCCCCACGCACGGTCAAGGTGTAGACCACTTCCCCGTTCCGCGGCTGAGAGAATCCGCCCATGGCGGAAATAATCCAGCGCGACGGGACATGGACGTTCGACGGCGAGACGGTGCGGATCGTGCCGGGCGGGGGCAAGGGCATCCATCCACTCCGGCAGGAACTGGGCGAACGGGTCGTCCCGCTCCGGGCCCTGGCGGGCATCGCCTTCGAACCCGGCCGCAAGGGCGGCCGGGTTCGACTGCGGCTGCGCGACGGCGCCTGCCCGGTCCTGCGCGCCGCGGAGGGCAGGCTCAAGGACGCCTCGGATCCGTACCAGCTGGCCGTGGAGAAGGACCGCGGTGGAGTAGCGGAGTACTTCGTCGAGGAGGTGCGCAGCGCCCTGCTGATCGAGCAGGTGCCCACCGGGCCGGTGGACGGCTTCCTGCTGCCGGGACCCGCGGTGCCGGTGGCCGGGGGCGGCGGGGACGGCACGGCCTCGTTCGACGGGGAGACCGTCCGCCTCACCTGGAACTGGAAGGCCGATGAGGTCAAGAGCTCGGCCGGCCCGGTCGCCTTCCCGGTGTCGGAGGTGACCGCGGTGCGCTGGATGCCCTCCATCGGTCTGGAGAACGGGCATCTGCGCTTCGTGCGGGGCTCGGCCACGGCTCCGGCCCCGGCTGCCGAGTTCGACCCGTACTCGCTGGATCTGTGGGGACTGTCCAAGAAGGAGTACACGGCGGTACTGGTCGCGGCGGCGGTACTGGTCCGGCTGCCGGGCGCGGCACAGAAGGAGGCCGGGGCGGCCGCGCGGCCCGCGGAGATCCTGGCCCCGGCCGGACCCGCGACGCCCGCCCCCGCACCGCCCGCGGACGACCACGATGTGCTGCTGCGTCGGCTGCGGGAGCTCGGGGAGCTGCGCGAGGCGGGGATCCTCACCGACGACGAGTTCACCGCCGCCAAGCAGGCCGTCCTGAAGCGTCTGTGAATCGGAGGCGCCCCGATGCGCTCTCGATCGCCTCCGAGCCCGTCCGAGAGTGCAATCACACCCACCCCTGCCCGATATCGGGCAGAATTGTTGCGTAAGTGCTCCGTCCACCGCAATATCAACGAGTGCTCGAACGCCGCTCGTCGCATGACGACCTCATCGACCACCTGGTGCGCAGCACCGCGCTCCAGCGCGGCGAGGCCGCCCGGGTGGTCCTCGACGTGCTGGCGTACTTCGACGAGACGACCGACGACTTCGTCCGCCGCCGCCACCGCGAACTGCAGTCCGGCGGCCTGGTGAACGCGGAGATCTTCGAGCGGATCGCGGCCGAGCTGCCGCACCGGGCGGTCGCGCCGCCGGAGCTCTCGCTCCGCCAGCTGCGCCGCATCGTCTACGGCTGAGCAACGAGCACCACAGGTACGTCGATGGAGGGGCAGAGACTCTATGTGCGGAATCGTCGGGTATATCGGGAAGCGTGATGTGGCCCCGCTGCTGCTGGAAGGGCTGCAGCGGCTGGAGTACCGGGGTTACGACTCCGCGGGCATCGTCATCACCGGCAAGGCGTCGGCCGGCAAGCCCGCCGCCCTGAAGATGGTCAAGGCGAAGGGCCGGGTCCGCGAGCTGGAGGCCCGCGTTCCCAAGCGTTTCACCGGCACCACCGGTATCGCCCACACCCGCTGGGCCACCCACGGCGCCCCGAGCGACGAGAACGCGCACCCGCACCTGGACGCCGACAACAGGGTCGCCGTCGTCCACAACGGCATCATCGACAACGCCGACGAGCTGCGTGCGAAGCTCGTCGCCGACGGCGTCGTCTTCCTCTCCGAGACCGACACCGAGGTGCTGGTCCACATGATCGCCCGCGCCCAGGCGGACACCCTGGAGGAGAAGGTCCGCGAGGCGCTGCGCTCGGTCGAGGGCACGTACGGCATCGCCGTCATGCACGCCGACTTCAACGACCGCATCGTGGTCGCCCGCAACGGCTCCCCGGTCGTCCTCGGCATCGGCGAGAAGGAGATGTTCGTCGCCTCCGACGTCGCCGCGCTGGTCGCCCACACCCGTCAGGTCGTCACCCTCGACGACGGCGAGATGGCCACCCTCAAGGCCGACGACTTCCGTACGTACACGACGGAGGGTTCGTCCACGACGGCCACGCCGACCACCGTGGAGTGGGAGGCCGAGTCGTACGACATGGGCGGCCACGACACGTACATGCACAAGGAGATCTCCGAGCAGGCCGACGCCGTCGACCGGGTGCTGCGCGGCCGGATCGACGACCGTTTCGCCACCGTGCACCTGGGCGGGCTCAACCTGGACGCCCGTGAGGCGCGCGGGGTCCGCCGGATCAAGATCCTGGGCTGCGGCACCTCGTACCACGCGGGCCAGATCGGCGCGCAGCTGATCGAGGAACTGGCGCGTATCCCCGCGGACGCCGAGCCCGCCTCGGAGTTCCGCTACCGCAACCCGGTCGTCGACCCGGACACGCTGTATGTCGCGGTCTCCCAGTCCGGTGAGACGTACGACGTGCTGGCCGCCGTCCAGGAGCTCAAGCGCAAGGGCGCCCGGGTGCTCGGTGTCGTCAACGTGGTGGGTTCGGCGATCGCCCGGGAGGCCGACGGCGGTACGTACGTCCACGCCGGCCCCGAGGTCTGTGTCGTCTCCACCAAGTGCTTCACGAACACGGTCGTCGCGTTCGCGCTGCTCGCCCTGCACCTGGGCCGGATCCGGGACCTGTCGGTCGCCGACGGCAAGCGGATCATCGACGGGCTGCGCAGGCTGCCCGCCCAGATCAGCGAGATCCTGGCGAACGAGGACGAGATCAAGGAGATGGCGGCCCAGTACGCGGACGCCAAGTCGATGATGTTCATCGGCCGGGTGCGCGGCTACCCCGTCGCCCGTGAGGCCTCGCTGAAGCTCAAGGAGGTCTCGTACATCCACGCGGAGGCGTACCCCGCCTCCGAACTGAAGCACGGGCCGCTGGCGCTGATCGAGCCCGCGATGCCGACGGTGGCGATCGTTCCGGACGACGATCTGCTGGAGAAGAACCGCGCCGCGATGGAGGAGATCAAGGCCCGCAGCGGCCGCATCCTCGCCGTCGCCCACCAGGTGCAGGAGAAGGCCGACCACACCATCGTCGTGCCGAAGAACGAGAACGAGCTGGACCCGATCCTGATGGGCATCCCGCTCCAGCTCCTCGCCTACCACACGGCGCTGGCCATGGGCCGTGACATCGACAAGCCGCGCAACCTGGCGAAGTCCGTCACCGTCGAGTAGCGGCCCGCACACGGACCGTGCCCGGCGAAGCGGCCCCGCACCCACCGCCGTCGTGGGTACGGGGCCGCTCCCGTGCGGGCCGCCGCCTGCCGGCCGGCGGCGCGCCCCGGTCGCCGCGAGGGCCGGGGCCGCCGTGGCCCGGTACCAGGCGGCAGGGCCGGACACCGCGCCGTACCGGCCGCCCACCTCGGCCGGGCTCCCGCTGCCCGCGAGCCGCCCCGCGCCCAGGAGCAGGGGGCCGGGGAGAAGAGTGCGCACATCCCCTGGCCGAGCAGGCCGCCGCCGGTCGCCCCGAGGGCCGGGCCGAGTGCGAACAGGGCCCGGAGCGGCAGGAACAGCCCTGCCGCACGGCCGCACATGGGCGCCCGCGCGAGCGGGACGGCGTCGGCCGCCGTAGCCCCGTCCACGACCCCGGCGTGACCGATACCGAACCCCAACAGGGTGAGTCCCGGGGCGAGATGGCCGAGGGCAGCGATGCTCGCGCCTCCCGCGGAGACGTCATCGTCCACGGCGGGCTCCCTTCACCTGGAATGCCCCTGCTCCCCGATGAGGCTTTTGCGCCCTTCACGAGCGCGCAATCCACCTGCACATGGCAATCGATCGCCTGTTTCCACGGGCGAGTTGACGCCACGTCGATGAAGAGAGCCACCCCTGTGACAGGGGTGGCGACAGGGACCGCCGGTACGCGGAACAGTCAGGGAATGACGACGACCGGCCGCTGCGCGCGACGCGCGAGCCGTCCCGCCACCGAGCCGAAGATGCGGCCGGCGATGCCGTGCGTGGAGCCCACGACGATGGCGTCCGCCGAGTACTCCCGGCCGACTTCCTCCAGCTCGTGACAGATGTCCCCGCCGCGCTCGACGAGCACCCAGGGAACCTCGGAGAGGTAGTCCGCGCAGGCGAGCTCCAGGCCGAGCACCTCGGTGCGGTGATCGGGCACATCGACGAAGACGGGCGGCTCGCAGCCTGCCCAGACCGTGGTCGGCAGCCGATTGGCGACATGGACGATGATCAGGCCGGAACCCGATCTTCGGGCCATGCCGATGGCGTATGCGAGGGCGCGCTCACTGGAGGTCGAGCCGTCGAAGCCGACCACGACCCCATGCCGGAAGGCGGGATCGCAGGAATGACGTGTCTCTTCGACCGCCTGCGGGTCCGACATGGGGTCGGCTACCTGCTTGCGGTCGGCGGGTTCGGGGATTTCGTGACCGGCCATCGGTGTCTCGGCGAAGAGAGTCCTCGTGAGGAGAGCGACTTGGGGAAGGTGCGTCAGCGGGCGGTGTTGCGGTGTCCGGGAATCATCTTCCCAACCCCTTACCCCCAAGGGTACGGCGCCACTCCTCCACTGCCCAGACCCGCGCAAAGCGCGCGCGACGTTTCACGGAGCATGCCCGAGGCGGACCCGTATGGCAATGCCGGTTGCGCGGTACATCGACGGCGCCGGGCCCGGACGGCTCCGCCGGGTGACCGGCAGGACCCCGTCCGTAGCCCCCTCCACCGCACCGCGCAGCCGCCGCGCACCCGGGATGGATCACCGCCCCGTCGTCGACCGCCGGCCCCGCGATCCGTCCCCGGGAGTCACCCCGGGGTCGCCCCGGCCCGTCCGCCCCGCCCGGAGCCCGCCGCCCGGCCGGGGACGCATGTCGGTCCGGCGGGCGGGATTCAGCTGCCCGGCGAGACCGCCGCACCACTCCCCGCGATCGGCCGCCCACCTGCCGAGGGGCGCAAAGAAGCAACCGTTCCTTACGGTTGTGCGCCGGTCGACTGACCGAATCACGTACGCACAACCATCTATTTTCAGCCAACTTCATACCCCTGTCGCATCCTTGCCGAATTGGCCGATCAACCCCCTTGCCACCAGGCAGGAAGAGACCGCGCGGTACGCTTCTACCCGACGGGGTTGGGCCATCAAGGCGAGGCGCACTTCCCTGCACGGCCGCCGAGTGAAACCCTTCGTGATCGAATGCTTCCCGCCAAGTTGCCTTGTCGACATAACGCCGGTTGGTGAACTTGTCACGCCGGCACCACGGGACGCAGTAGATTCGATCTTGGGTATCGAAGACTGGGGACTCGTGCAGGACCGAGGGGAAAAGTGCAGGAGCGACAGGCCCGTAAGGACCAGAAAGACGCGAACACCGAGGGGGGCTTAGCGTCATGAGCCAGGACTCCGCCGCCGCAACGGAGGCTGTACGGAAGCTCAGTGGACGACGACGACGGGAAGTCGTCGCCGTGCTGCTGTTCAGCGGCGGCCCCATCTTCGAGAGCTCGATCCCGCTCTCCGTGTTCGGAATCGACCGACAGGACGCGGGAGTTCCGCGCTACCGACTCCTCGTCTGCGGCGGGGAAGAGGGACCGCTGCGGACCACCGGGGGACTCGAACTCACTGCGCCCTACGGGCTGGAGGCGATCAGCAGGGCCGGCACCGTCGTGGTGCCCGCCTGGCGTTCGATCACCTCGCCGCCGCCCGCGGAGGCGCTGGACGCGCTGCGCCGCGCCCATGAAGAGGGGGCCCGCATCGTCGGGCTGTGCACCGGGGCGTTCGTGCTCGCCGCCGCCGGCCTGCTGGACGGCCGCCCGGCGACCACGCACTGGATGTACGCACCGACGCTGGCCAAGCGCTATCCGTCGGTGCACGTCGACCCGCGCGAGCTCTTCGTCGACGACGGCGACGTGCTCACCTCCGCCGGGACGGCGGCGGGGATCGATCTCTGTCTGCACATAGTCCGCACGGACCACGGCACGGAGGCCGCCGGGGCACTGGCCCGCCGGCTCGTCGTGCCGCCGCGGCGCAGTGGCGGGCAGGAGCGCTACCTCGACAGGTCTTTACCTGAGGAGATCGGCTCCGACCCGCTCGCCGAGGTCGTGGCCTGGGCGCTGGAGCATCTCCACGAGCAGTTCGACGTGGAGACGTTGGCCGCGCGCGCCTACATGAGCAGGCGGACCTTCGACCGCAGGTTCCGCTCGCTCACCGGCAGCGCACCGCTCCAGTGGCTGATCACCCAGCGGGTGCTGCAGGCGCAGCGCCTGCTGGAGACGTCCGAGTACTCGGTCGACGAGGTCGCGGGCCGCTGCGGCTTCCGCTCGCCGGTCGCGCTGCGCGGGCACTTCCGGCGCCAGCTGGGCTCCTCCCCCGCCGCGTACCGGGCCGCCTACCGGGCCCGTCGTCCGCAGGGCGGCGGCGCGGAGCCGGTCACCGCGACGATCGAGCCGGTCGTACCCGCCCAGGGCTCCTCGGCGGGCCGTCGTGCCACGACCGCCACCCCTCCGGGTCCGCATGTCGTGACGTCGGCGGCGGTCGGGACGGGGCAGCCGGAGCACGGCAAGCCGGGACCCGACGCGTACTCCACCGGACGCCCGACCCTGCCGGGTCAACGGAGTGCCCCGTAGGGTGGGGCCATGAACGACCGCATGGTGTGGATCGACTGCGAGATGACCGGGCTCTCGTTGACGGAAGACGCACTCATCGAGGTGGCCGCACTGGTCACCGACTCGGAGCTGAACGTGCTCGGTGAAGGGGTGGACATCGTGATCCGCCCGCCGGACGCGGCCCTGGAGACGATGCCCGAGGTGGTGCGCCAGATGCACACCGCCTCGGGCCTCCTCGACGAGCTGGCCCGGGGCACCACCCTGGCCGACGCCGAGGCCCAGGTGCTGGCCTATGTCCGCGAGCACGTGAAGGAGCCCGGCAAGGCCCCGCTCTGCGGAAACTCGGTCTCCACCGACCGAGGTTTCCTGGCGCGGGACATGGCGGCCCTGGAGGGCTACCTCCACTACCGGATCGTCGATGTGTCCTCGGTCAAGGAGCTGGCGCGCCGCTGGTACCCGAGGGCGTACTTCAACAGTCCGGAGAAGAACGGCAACCACCGGGCGCTCGCGGACATCCGCGACTCCATCACGGAGCTGCGCTACTACCGCGAGGCGATCTTCGTGCCGCAGCCCGGTCCGGACTCGGAGCGCGCCAAGGCGATCGCGGCGCACGTCGCGCCGCCCACGCCGTAGGTCCTTGTGAAGCCGCTGGTCATAGGCCTTTCGGGGGCTGCGATCGGCGGCTGAACAATGGGGGCGCGAGCACCCTCTCGGACCCTGTACACTTTTTCTCGGCCGGTCAGAAAAGACCGGGCATGGTGGGTATAGCTCAGATGGTAGAGCACCTGGTTGTGGTCCAGGATGTCGCGGGTTCGAGTCCCGTTACTCACCCTGATGGGAAGGGCCCCGGTCGACGACCGGGGCCCTTCCTCTGTCTGAGCCTCCCTCACCGGGCAGCCGTGTGACGGCTGTCACGAGGAGTCGCGGACGATCAGTTCCGTGGGGAGCACGATCTGCGGACGCTCCTGGTTCTCGCCCGCGATCTCCTGGAGCAGCACGCGGGCCATCGTGCGGCCCATCTCCTCGATCGGCTGGCGCACGCTGGTGAGCGCCGGGTCCATGTGACGGGCCACTGCGGAGTCGTCGAAGCCGATGAGGGCCACATCGTCCGGGATGCGCCGGCCGGCCTCGCGGAGCACCTGACGGGCCCCGGCGGCCATGACGTCGGAGGCGGCGAAGACCGCGTCGACGTCGGGGCGGCGGGCGAGCAGCTCGCGCATGGCCCGGGCGCCGCTCTCCTCGCTGAAGTCGGCGGGGGCGATCAGCTGCTCGTCGGGGCCGAGGCCGGCCGCGGAGACCGCCTTGCGGTAGCCGTCGAGGCGGCGCCGGGCGCCGTAGACGTCGAGCCGCCCGGTGATCGTGGCGATGGAACGGCGCCCCCGGGCGATCAGGTGGTCCACGGCGGCGCGGGCACCCTCGAAGTTGTCGGAGTCGACCGAGGCGAGCGATTCGGAGGCGGACCTGCGGCCGCTCATCACGGCCGGCATGCCGAGCTGTTCCAGCAGGTCCGGAAGCGGGTCGTCGGCGTGGACGGAGACGAGCAGCACACCGTCGACGCGGTGCGCGGTCAGGTACTGGGCCAGCCGTCGGCGCTCGCGGTCGTTGCCGACGAGGGTGAGCAGCAACTGCATGTCGGTGTCGGCGAGCGCCGCGCCGACACCGCGGACGATGTCGGAGAAGTACGGCTCGGCGAAGAAGCGGGTCTCCGGCTCGGGCACGACGAGGGCGATGGCGTCGGTACGGTTTCCCGCGAGCGCGCGGGCCGCGCGATTGGGCACGTATCCCAGTTCGGCGACCGCCGCCTCCACCGCCTCGCGGGTGTGCGCGCTGACCCGCGGGGAGCCGTTGATGACCCGTGAGGCCGTCCCTCGCCCCACCCCCGCCCGTGCCGCGACCTCTTCGAGCGTGGGCCGCCCGCCGCTCCGTACTCGCGCTGCCGCCATGGCTGCCTCCCGTTCGCGGTCAATTTCTCACAGTCGGATAACCGAACCAAGTCCTGGTGTCGGCTCCCTTGACACTCGTCCGGGCCCGGCGGCCTTTCCGCAGCATCAATTATGGGAGCGCTCCCATTCTACGGGGGCGGCATATCGGGTTCCGTGACCGCCGGAGTCGGCAGGAAATGACGGAGACCCGGCACGGACGGCCGGGTCTCGGGAGGGGGCGTGCGCCGGTCGGGCTCAGCCGAGGTCGGTGACGGGGGGCAGTGCGTGACGGCGGATGACGTCGGCGTACCAGTGGGCGCTCGCCTTGGGGATGCGGCGCTGGGTGGCGTAGTCGACATAGACGGCGCCGAAGCGCTTGGAGTAGCCGTACGCCCACTCGAAGTTGTCCATCAGGGACCACAGGAAGTAACCGCGGACGTCCGCCCCGTCCGCCACGGCCCGCTGTACGGCGTCGAGATGTCCCCGCAGGTAGTCGATCCGCTCGGGGTCCTCCACCCGGCCCTCGGGCGAGACGTAGTCGTCGAAGGCCGCGCCGTTCTCGGTGACCATCAGCGGCAGGCCGGGGTGGTCGCGGGAGACGTCCACGAGCAGGTTGTACAGCCCGTCGGGGTCGATCGCCCAGTTCATCGCGGTGCGCTTCTTGCCCTCGGAGAGGTGGAAGGCGACATGCTCGGAGCCGGGCCACGGCGAGTGGTCGCTGTTGCCGTGGCCGTCGTCGCGCGAGTCGCCGGAACCGTCGGCGGGCGTGGAGACCAGCGTCGGCGTGTAGTAGTTGACGCCGAGGACGTCGATCGGCCGGGAGATGGCGGCCAGGTCGCCGTCCCGGACCAGCGTCGACCAGTCCACCAGGTGCGAGGTGTCGGCGATCAGGTCCTCCGGGTACGCGCCGCGCAGCATCGGACCGGTGAAGACCCGGTTGCCCACCGCGTCGATCCGACGGGCCGCGTCCCTGTCGGCCTCACTGTCCGTCAGCGGGCGGACCTGATGGAGGTTGAGGGTGACCGAGGTCTGCGCGGCAGCGGGGAGTCGGTCGCGCAGGACCTCGATCGCCCGGCCGTGGGCGAGGTTGAGATGGTGGGCCGCGCGCAGGGCGGCGGCCGGCTCGGTGCGGCCGGGGGCGTGCACGCCCGAGCCGTAACCGAGGAAGGCGGAGCACCACGGCTCGTTGAAGGTGGTCCAGGTCGTGACGCGGTCGCCGAGGGCCCCGGCCATGATGGCGGCGTAGTCGGCGAAGCGCTCGGCGGTCACCCGCTGGGGCCAGCCGCCGGCGTCCTCCAGCTCCTGGGGCAGGTCCCAGTGGTAGAGGGTGGCGACGGGCGCGATGCCCGCTTCCAGGAGCTCGTCGACGAGCCTGCGGTAGAAGTCCAGTCCGCGTTCGACGGCGGGGCCGCGGCCGGTGGGCTGCACCCGGGACCAGGAGACGGAGAAGCGGTAGGCCTTCAGGCCGAGCTGCTTCATCAGCGCCACGTCGTCGCGGTAGCGGTGGTAGTGGTCGGCGGCGATGTCTCCGGTGTCACCGTTGCGGACCTTGCCCGGAGTGCGGCTGAAGGTGTCCCAGATGGAGGGGGTGCGGCCGTCCTCGGCCGCCGCGCCCTCGACCTGGTAGGCGGCGGTGGCCGCTCCCCAGACGAAACCGGTCGGGAAGTCCGCCGCCTCGGGTGCCCGCTTCGGGGCGATGTCGGGTCGTACAGCAGTCATGCGGGAGCGCTCCCAGGAGTGGACGGACAGGGGCAGGTAAGGGGTGGAGCTCCGGGCCGTACGGCCCGCGGTCGGAGGACGGGCCGTACGGAGCGTCGGGGGTGGGGCGGGTGACGCCCGGTCAGCCCTTGACGGCGCCGGACATGATCCCTCCGACGATCTGCTTGCCGAAGATCACGAAGACCACGAGCAGTGGCAGGGTGCTGATCAGCGCACCGGCCATCACGATGCTCTGGTCGGGGGTGTAGGAGGCGCTCAGCTGACCGAGGGCCACCTGGAGCGTGGGGTTCTGCTGATTGAGGGCGAGGTAGGGCCAGAAGAAGTCGTTCCACGCCTGTACGAAGGTGAGCATCCCCAGCACCATCATCGCGGGGCGGGCCACCGGGAGGACCACGCTGCGCACGATGCGGAAGTTGTTGGCGCCGTCGATCTTGGCGGCCTCGACGAGTTCGTAGGGCAGCGCCTCGCTCAGGTACTGCCGCATGAAGAACACGCCGAACGCGCTGACCAGGGTCGGGAAGATCACCGACTCCAGCTTTCCGCCCCAGCCGATGTCGGACATCATCATGAACAGCGGGACGACGCTGAGCTGCGGCGGGATCGTGAGCGTGGCGACGACCCCGGTCATCAGCGCGCCGCGGCCCTTGAAGCGCATCTTGGCGAAGGCGTAGCCGGCCAGGGTGCAGAAGAAGAGCGTCGCCGCCGTGATGCAGCTGGAGACGATGACGCTGTTGACGATCGCCTTGCCGAGGTGTGCCTGGTTCCAGGCGGTGTCGAGGTTGTGCAGCAGCCGTCCGCCGGGCAGGAACGGCGGTGTGGAGGCGAGCACTTCGTCCTGTGTGTGGGACGCGGCCACCAGCGTCCAGTAGAGCGGCAGGAGCGAGCCGATGCCGACGACGGCCAGCGCGATGTAGGCGAACGGGCCGCCCTGCAACTGCTTGCCCGCGCCCGGCCTGAAGCGGGTGGGGCGCGGCGTCGCCCGGTGGGCCGACCGCGGGGTGCCGAGTTCCGGGGCTGTGGTGGGGCTGGTCATGGTCATGGAAATCGCTCCCGGTCAGACCGCGGATGTGCGTACGAAGCGGCCGATGAGCCAGTTGACCGCGGCGATGATCAGCAGGAGGGCGAGCATCGCCCAGGCCACTGCGGCGGCCGGGCCGAGGTGCCCGAGGTTCCAGCCGTAGTTGTAGAGGTAGACGCTGAGCGTCTCGTACTGATTCTCGTTGCCGCCGGTGGCCCCGAGCGTGCCACCCTCCAAGAGCATGGGCTCACCGAACAGTTGCATGGAGCCGATGGTCGAGATGACGATCGTGAAGAGGATCGTGGGCCGCAGCGAGGGGATGGTCACCTTGCGGAACTGCTGCCAGCGCGACGCGCCGTCCAGTGACGCGGCCTCGTACAGGTCGCTCGGCACGGCCTGCATGGCGGCCAGGTAGATCAGGGTGTTGTAGCCCGTCCAGCGCCAGATCACGATGACGGAGATGGCGATCTTCGAGGTCCAGTGGCCGTTGGCCCAGTTGGTGTCGCCGAGGCCGACGAAGTGCAGCGCCCAGTTGAGCAGTCCGCCGTCGGCCCGGAAGACCAGGGCGAAGACGAGGGCCGCGGAGGCCACGGAGGTGGCGTACGGGGTGAGGATGACCGTCCGCCAGAAGGTGCTGGCACGCAGCCGGTAGTTCAGCAGATGGGCCAGACCGAGCGCGACCAGCAGTTGCGGGACCGTCGACATGACCCCGATCAGGAAGGTGTTGCCGACCGCCGTCCAGAACTCGGCGTCGTGCAGGATCTTGTCGAAGTTGTCCCAGCCGACCCACTCCATCTGGTCGAGACCGGTCATCTCCACCCGGTGCAGGGCGATCCACCCGGTGTAGAGCAGCGGATAGAGCCCGAAGGCGCCGAAGACGAGGAAGAACGGAGCGATGTAGGCGTACGGCGACGCCTTGTCGTCGAACCGCCACAGCCGGCTCCGCCAGGCCCGCCGGCGGGACGGCACCGACGTGTGCGGGGAGCCGCCGGAGGGTGGCGGTGCGTATGAATCCCGGGTGGGAGTCGAGGTGGCCACGGGCGGGAGTCCTTCCCTGAGTAACGGGGTCGCCCGGGTGAGGGCGGCGTGGGCCGGGGGCTGGGCCGATGACGGGGGGCGCGTGCCGGTGCGGACGGCTCCCGGGGGCCGCCCGCACCGGCGACGGTCAGCCGATCGCCTTGTCGATCGCGCTGGTCGCCGCCTTCCACGCGTCGTCCGGGCTGGTGCCGCGCTGCTCCATGTTGTTGATCTGGGTGGAGATGGTGTCCTTGATGACGCCGTCCTTCGGGCCGAGCACCGTCTCGGGGATCGACTTGGCCTCGTCGGCGTAGATCTGTCCGATCGGCGCGTCGTTGAAGTACTCCAGCTTCGCGTCCTTCACGTCGGGCAGGTCGTAGGCGCCCTTGTTGGACGGGAAGCTGCCGATCGCCTTGAAGACGGCGGCCTGCTGCTCGGGGGCGGTCAGCCACTTCACGAGCTTGGTGGCCTCGTCGACGTTCTTGCCGGACTTGGGCACGGCGAGGAACGAACCGCCCCAGTTGGCGGCGGTCGCACCGGGCGCGGTGGTGATGTTCCACTTGCCCTTGTTGGCGTCACCGGCATTGACCGAGATCTGACCGGCCATCCACGCGGGGCAGGCCACGGTGGCGGCGGTGCCCTTGCGCAGGGCTGCCTTCCACGGGTCGCTGAACTGCGCGAGGCCCTGCGTCAGCTTCTTCGACGCCGCCTCGGCGGCCAGGTTCCAGCCCTGCTCGACGCTGGGGCTGTCCTTGTAGACGGGCTTGCCGCTCTCGTCGTAGTACTGCTTCGCGTTCGAGCTCACCACGGCGTTGAACATGGCGCTCGCGGAGTCCATGAAGTAGGTGCCCGCAGGGGCCTTCTTCTTGTACTCCTCACCGAGCTTGAGGTAGTCCTCCCAGCCGCCGGAGACCTTCTTGGCGACCTCCTCGCGGTCGGTCGGCAGGCCGGCCTTCTTGAAGAGGTCGGTGTTGTAGCAGAGCGACATCGGACCGATGTCGGTACCCGCGCCGATCACCGCGCCGTCGGGCGTGGTGGCCTGCTTCTCCTTCCAGGAGACCCAGTCGTCGACGTTGATCACCTTGCTGAGGTCGGCGAAGGCGTTCGCCTTGGTGTCGACGATCTCCTTGATCCGGCCGACCTCGATGCCCTGGACGTCGGCGAGACCACTGCCCGAGTTCAGCTGCTGGAGCAGCTTGGGGTAGTAGACCTTCTCGTCGGAGGTGACGTCTTCCTTGACCGTGATGTTCGGGTGCAGCTCGTGGTACTTGGCGAAGAGACCGGCTTCCTTGTAGCCGAACTGCCCGAAGTCGGCGACGGTCAGCGTGATCTTCCCGTTCGCATCGGGGCCCGTGCTGCCCGATGAATCGGAGTCGCTGCTGCAGCCGGTCAGCAACAGGGCCGAGGCTGTCAGCCCCGTGGTGGCCAGAACCGCGGCTCTGCGGCTCCGGCCGGCGACGGTGCGGGTGATGCGCATTCCACTACTCCTTGTTCCAGGGTGGGACTGGCGTTCTGACTGCGTGGCATACGCACCGGTGAGCGCGGGTGCCGGGTGTTCAGGGGGGAGGACACGGGCAGTGCCGTTCGGACGGGAATCCCCGCACGATGTGGGAGCGCTCCCATGCGTCGATGTCGGAAGGTTCCTGCCTTGAGGGGGTGGGTGTCAAGAGTTGAAGGCGCTTCCGTTGCCCGAGTGTGTCCTGCAAGTCACGAGACCGTGTCCCGCCCAAGTCTTGCCATAGCTCGCCGGCTTCGGCCGCGGGTCCGCGTGTTGCCGAGAACACGCAGGCCAAGTGGGTTTCGAAGAAGGGCTGTCGCATCGGGGACACCCAACTGCCGCCGTCGCGCAGCGTTTTTGGCCACCACCGCGCGCGGCCTTCGACATCCCCGATTCACAGTCGGCCGCCCGCCGGAAGGTGAACGGGGCATCGCGCGGCGCGGGGGCTCGGGGGCGCATCCGTGTTCTTTCTCCGAACCCGACGCCGGTACTCGGCGTTCCGGGCCCGGCGCGACCGGGCCAGGAGGCGGGCCAGGGGGCCGGGTCCTGAGGCGGACCGGGGAGCCTGGCCCCGGGGCCGGGGCGGGCGGGCCGCCCGGGGGCGGGCCGAGGACGCCGACCGGGCGGGGGGGGGCCCCCCCGGGGGGGGGGGGGGCCCCCCCGGGGGGGGGGGGCCCCCGGGGGGCGCCCCCCCCCAAAAAAACGCGGGGCGGGTTAATAACCCCGGCCCCCCCCCGGGGCCGCGCCCCCAAAGCCCCCCCCCCCC
>NZ_JBIWOS010000001.1:0-282779 GCF_044767885.1 Streptomyces sp. NPDC101194 | reverse complement strand
GGGGGGGGGCCCGCCGCGGGGTGGCGGGCCGGTGGGGGGGTGCCGCGGGCCCCCGGCCGCCCCGCGCGGCCCCCCCCCCCCCCCGGGGGGGGGGGGGCCCCCCCCCCGGGGGGCCCCCCCCCGGGGGGGGGGGGGGGGGCCCCCGCCCCGGGGTGGGACGAGCCGCGGGAGGCAGCCCGCACACTCATTCCGGGTCGCGGTTGAACTGCGCGGTCGACCAGCGGTGGCCGAGCGCGATCAGGCCGACGCACCAGACGACCGCGATCCACCCGTTGTTGCCGATCTCGGTGCCGAGCAGCAGGCCGCGCAGGGTCTCGATGGCCGGGGTGAAGGGCTGGTACTCGGCGATCGGCTGGAACCAGCCCGGCATCGTCTCGGCCGGGATGAAGGCGCTGGAGACGAGCGGCAGGAGGATCAGCGGCATGGCCGCGTTGCCGGCCGCCTCGGGGTTCGGGCTGGCCATGCCCATCCCGACCGCGATCCAGGTGAGCGCCAGGGCGAAGAGCACGAGCAGCCCGAACGCCGCCAGCCACTCCAGGGCCGTGGCGTCCGTGGAGCGGAAGCCGATGGCCACGGCGACGGCGCCGACGAGGACCACGCCGGCGACGGACTGCAGCACGCTGCCGACCACATGCCCGGTGATCACGGAGCCGCGGTAGACCGCCATCGTGCGGAAACGGGCGATGAGACCCTCGGTCATGTCCATGGAGATGTACACCGCGGCCCCGATCACGGTGCTGCCGATGGTCATCATCAGGATTCCCGGGACGATGTAGGCCATGTACGCGGAGCGGTCCGCACCGTCGCCCCCGATGCCCGCGCTCATCACGTCACCGAAGATGTAGGCGAAGAGCAGCAACAGCATGATGGGCGTGAGCAGCAGGTTCAGAGTTGCGGACGGGTAGCGCCACGCGTGCAGGAGGTTGCGGCGCAGCATGGTGTTCGAGTCGCGTACGGCGAGGGCGAGGGCGCTCATCGGGCGTTCTCCTTGGGCTGGTCGGGGATGCCCGCCGGGCCGGTGAGGGCGAAGAAGACGTCGTCGAGGTCGGGGGTGTGGACGGTCAGTTCGTCGGCCTCGATGTGGGCGGTGTCGAGTCGGTCGAGGATGGAGCGCAGTGCGCGCTGGCTGCCGTCGCTGGGGATCTGCAGGGCGAGGGATTCGTCGTCCCGGGTGCTGTCGCGCAGTGCGGAGGCGGCGTTCCGGTAGGCGGCCGGGTCGGTGAAGCGGAGCCGGACGTGGCCGCCGGGGACGATCCGCTTGAGTTCCTCGGCGGTGCCTTCGGCGGCGATCCTGCCGCCGTCGAGGACGGCGATGCGGTGGGCGAGTTCGTCGGCCTCGTCCAGGTACTGGGTGGTGAGGAAGACGGCGACGCCGTCGGCGACGAGTTCACGGATGATCTGCCACATGTTGTGGCGGGAGCGCGGGTCGAGGCCGGTGGTCGGTTCGTCGAGGAAGATGATCCGCGGGTTGCCGACCAGGGTCATGGCGATGTCGAGGCGGCGCTTCATGCCGCCGGAGTAGGTGGAGGCGGGCTTCTTCGCGGCGTCGACCAGGTCGAACCGCTCCAGCAGTTCGGCGGCGACCCGCCGCCCCTCACGCTTGGGCAGGTGGTGCAGGTCCGCCATGAGGAGCATGTTCTCCTCGCCGGTGACCAGCCCGTCGACGGCGGAGAACTGTCCGGTGACGCCGATCGCGGCACGCACGGCCTGCGGTTCGGCGGCGAGGTCGTGGCCCGCGACCTGGGCCTGGCCGCCGTCGGCCGTGATGAGGGTGGACAGGATCTTGACAACGGTGGTCTTGCCCGCGCCGTTCGGCCCGAGCAGCGCGAACACGGACCCGGCCGGAATGTGCAGATCGATGCCGTCGAGCACGGTCTTGTCGCCGTACGACTTGCGCAGACCGACAACGGAGACGGCGGCCGGCGACGGACGACCGCCACCCTGGATGGACGTGGACATGACAGATGAAGTCATGGAGTTCTTCCGTTCGAGGGATGAAGTGACCGGGGAAGCACGTGAGTCGAGGCCGAGCGGGAGACGAGAGCGCTCAGTGGGCAGCGGCGGACGTGGACGTCATGACGAACGGTGTCCGCGCGACAATCGAGTGCCTGTCAGGCACCGCGGGGCGGCACCCGCTCCACGAGCCGGATCACCACGGCGTCGGGGCCGGCGCCCCGGACACCCCTTCACCGCAGGACTCAGCGGCGCGGCGGCCGGGTCGGAGAATGCGGCTCCGTCGCATGACGGGGCGAACGCCCGCGGCTGCCGACCGGCCGCGCCCGCCCCGTTGGGCCGGCTCGGCGTCCGGCACCGCGGCACGTGTCACTCGCAGAACACCTGCACCTTTCCGTCGGCGTCGCCGACGTCGACGATGACGTCGTCGAGGTGCTCGATGAGCTCTTCGAGGTGCTGCGGCTTGAGCTCGGTGAGGTCGATCGGCACCCCCGACTTGTTCAGCTCCGCGTTGACCTTGGTGAGCGCCTGCGGAGGGACGAGGCTCGCGAGCCGGACCCCGGCACGCAGCAGTTGCAGCGGGACCTGGATGTTGACCCGGCTCGGCCCGTCACCGCCGGAGTCGTCCTCCGAGTTCACCACCACGCGCAGGTACTTGGGTCGGGATTTCGGGCGGGGTGCGGCCCCCGCCGGGGACTCGGGCCGTTGGCGTTCGAGGGCGTCGATCAGCCGCTCGGCCTCGTCCGCGGTGATCTTGCCCTCCGCCAGCATCTGCAGGATCTGGCGGCGCTGCTCGTTCATCGTTGCTCTTCCCCTCTGACTCATCTGACGCTTACCAGCACGGCCGTTCGGCCCTGCTCGATCTCGAACCGGGTGCCGGGCAGTGCCCACAGCAGCTGCCCGGTGCCGCGCAGCGCGCCCGCCGGGCTCACCCGGGTGGCGAGGCACGCGACGAGTCCGCCCATCACGGCGAGCAGCAGCAGCGGCGACAGCACCAGCAGCACCGGCAGGACGGGGACGTGCAGCCGCCACCGGCGACCGTCGGGACGGTGCCAGCGCATCGTCACCAGGAACGGCATCATCGGGGCTTCTCCAGCTCGGCCAGCGCCTCCTGGGCGCTGATCTCCCCCCGCTGCAGGCGGTCGACGACATCGGCACTGGTGGGTGCCGGGTCGGTGTCGACGAAATCGAGGGCCTCGCCGATCCGCTTCAGCCGGGACTTGATCGTCGGGTAGCTGACCCCGAAGATCCGCTCCATCTCCTTGATCGAACCGTGCGACCGTACGAACGCGGCAACGAACACCTGGTCGTCGACGCCGAGCTGAGCCAGCTGCGGCGGCTCGAACTGTCCCTCGACCGCGACACCGCTCCCGGCGAGGCGGACACGCTCGACCACGAACGGCCGCCCTTGCGTCAGGTCCGTCAGTTCCTGCCAGTCCACGCCGGCCCCCTTCTCTCAGCAACACGCTCGATTCATTTGTACCTTGAGTTTTTTAAGATGCCAAGTCATAGAAATTGATTTTTCTAATCCGGTCTTCAATCTTGCCGGGTGCGGGGCCGAAGCCGGACGACCCGGCCGTGCCGTCGTCGTCCGGCTCGACCGCGGCCGGGTCGCGGGCGCGGGCCGTCGCCGGCCGGAGTGGAGGCGCGGAAGCCGTAGCGGCCCAGCACAGCGCTGCTCGCGCGCCCGAGCGGGGAGAGCCGGGCGGCGTCGCCCTCATGGCCTTCCGGAGAAACCCGACGCGGCATCCCGGCCCTGCACCGCAGAACCAGGACCGATCTCGGCACCCACCACGGTTCCACCGACCCCCGGGGCCGGTTTCGCCCCCGGCACCCCGCAGCCGGTCGCGCCTCCCCGACGCGTCAAACTCGTCGGGTCTACGCCGCGCGCAGCCGGGCCAGTGTGGCCTCCAGCTCGGCCTGCGCGGCCCGGCCCGCCGAATCCGCGTCACCGGCCACGACGGCGCGCACCAGTGCGTCATGGCTCGCATCGCCGTGGTGCGGGTCCTCGCGGCGCAGGCCGAACAATTCGACGAGGTCGATGAGCCCTTGCCGCAGCACGGGGGCGAACTCGCCGAAGAGGTCGGTGAGTACGGGATTGTGGGCCGCGACCACCACGGCCCGGTGCAGGGCGATGTCCGCGTCGACGAACCCGGCGTCCCCTCCCGCCCCCGCTGCCCGCCGCGCGGTGAGTGCCGCGTCGAGGGCGACCAGGTCCTCGTCCGTGCGGCGCCGCGCGGCCAGCCGGGCGGCCTGGACCTCGATCAGCATGCGCACCTCGTAGACGTCGGTGACCGAGGCCCGGCGCAGTCGGGTCGGCCAGTCCTCCGTCACGTGGTCGGCGATGACGAAGACACCCGCGCCCTGGCGGGACTGGAGCAGGCCGAGCGTGGCCAGGGTGCGCACCGCCTCGCGGACGGTGGAGCGGCCCACTCCGAGTGTCTTGGCCAGGGTGGTCTCGCCGGGAATCCTCGCGCCGACCGGCCAGTGCCCCTCCGTGATCTGTTCGCGCAGATGGTGCGTGGCCTGTTCGACCAGGGGGCTGGGACGGAGCGGACCGAGCGACGACACGGGTTTCACCTGTCAGGTTGTCTGAGGACTTGCTTCGTGGCTACTGTACCGGGCATGACGCACAGCGGTCTCCTTCTTCTCGGCTGCCGCGGCGGGGCCTGAAGCGACCGGCACCCCGCCGCGGGGTGCCGTGCTGTGCCGGTCGCATCCGGCGATGCGAGAAGAGTCCGTCTTCATGTCCGACCGTCTGTCACCGATGCACAGCTTCCCCACCGTCTGCACCCCGCGCGGGCCCGTGCCCGCCGACGCGCCCCGCTGGAACCCGCAGCGCGCCGGCTCCATGCCGTCCCACCGCTACCGTCCGGCCTTCGACCGCGTCGAGGTCCCGCTGACCGGGCGCACCTGGCCCCAGGCCCGTATCGAGAAGGCCCCGCTCTGGGTACCCGTCGACCTGCGGGACGGCAATCAGGCACTGGCCGAACCCATGGACACCCCGCGCAAGCGCCGGATGTTCGATCTGCTCGTCGCCATGGGGTACAAGGAGATCGAGATCGGCTATCCGTCCGCGAGCCGAACGGACTTCGACTTCGTCCGGCATCTGGTCGAGAGCGGCGCCGTACCGGACGACGTCACCGTGGTCGTGTTCACCCCGGCCAAGCAGGATCTGATCGAGCGGACCTTCGAGTCCATCGAGGGGGTGGACCGCGCGGTGGTCCACCTGTACATCCCGACCGCCCCCGTCTGGCGCGATGTCGTGCTCGGCCGCAGCCGTGCCGAGGTGCACGGTGTGGTGCGCGAGGCGGCGACGCGGATGGAGCGCCTGGCGCGGGCGCGGCCCGCGGCGGACATCCGGTTCGAGTTCTCCCCCGAGGTCTTCGTCCTCACCGAGCCGGACTTCGTCCTGGAGCTCTGCAACGGCCTCACCGAGCTGTGGGACGCCTCCCCGGACCGGCCGGTCATCCACAACCTGCCCGCCACGGTGGAGATCGCCACGCCGAACGTGTACGCGGACCAGATCGAGTACATGCACCGTCACCTGGAGCGGCGCGACGCCGTGATCCTCTCCGTCCATCCGCACAACGACCGCGGCACCGGCACCGCGTGCGCCGAACTCGCCGTCCTGGCGGGCGCGCAACGCGTGGAGGGCTGCCTGTTCGGCAACGGCGAGCGCACCGGCAACGTCGACCTGGTCAACCTGGCCCTCAACCTGCATGCCCAAGGCGTCGACCCGATGATCGACTTCTCCGACATCGACGAGATCCGCCGCACGGTCGAGCACTGCAACCGGCTTCCGGTGCCACCCCGCCACCCCTACGGCGGCGATCTCGTGTACACCGCGTTCTCCGGCACACACCAGGACGCCATCAGCAAGGGCCTGGCCCATCACGCGCACACCGGCGACGAGCGCTGGTCGGTGCCGTACCTGCCGATCGATCCGGCGGACGTGGGGCGTTCGTACGAGGCGGTCATCCGGGTCAACAGCCAGTCGGGCAAGGGCGGCATCGCTCATCTGCTGCGGAGCGACTACGGGGTGGACCTGCCGGCCGGGCTGCGCGCGGATTTCTCCCGCACGGTGCAGACCGCGACCGACGACAGCGGTCTGGAGGCCACGTCGAAGGATCTGTGGGAGCTCTTCGAGGCGGCGTACCTGGTCCCCGGACGGGACGGGAACGTGGCCCTGGCCTCCTGGTCCACCGACCGGAACCCGGCCGGTGAGCACCGGTTCGTCTGCACGCTGCGGGTGGGCGACCGGGAGGGCGACTACGAGGGCACCGGAAACGGCCCAGTGTCGGCGTTCATCCATGCGCTGGCGGCGGCGGGCATCGAGGTGGACATCGTCGACTTCACCGAGCACGCGACGTCGACGGGGCGGGGCAGCCCGGCGATGGCGTACGCGGAGTGCCGGGTCGGCACCGGCGGGGAGCGGCGCTGGGGGGCGGGCCAGGACACGTCCGTCCTCACCGCGTCGATCCAGGCCGTGCTGTCGGCGGTGAACCGGGCGGATTAGCGGGGCCGTCGGGCTTCGTCCGGGCATCGGGGGGAAGGGGGCGCGCGCCCCGGCCGGATGTGGGGGTGTGGGGCCGGCCGGGGCGCGCGGAGGGGGTGTTGGTCCTTGGCTGTCGGGCGGTCATTCGTAGACGCCGAACACCTTCGTGCAGGCGTGCGGCTCCTGGACGACGGAGCCGCACGAGGTGTCGGCGCCCGGCCTGGCCCCGCCCACGCGTTCCTCGTCCCGGGTCGCCGCCGGCCCGGTGCGCGCGGCACCGGCCGCGGCGGCCCGGACCGTCGCGGTGAGGGCGAAGGCCGTGCCGCCGGTCACGGCCGGGGCGACGACCGCGCCGATCGCCCCGGTCCCGGTGCTCGCCGCGCGCCGGTGCGTACTGGTGCCCATCGCGTACCTGCCTCTGTCCTGCGGGAGGGTGCGGGAGCACGCTAGCGACAGCGAATCCGACAAATGACGCCCTTCGGGCCCGAGTCGGCGTTCTTAGGGTTCCCTTAAGGAGCGCATCGGCGCTGGTTAAAGGTTCGGACCTGTGCCGGAGCGGAATCGGCGCGCCGCCTTCCGACGGATCGTGCCGCGACGCCGCCCCACCCGGTGGCCACGCCGGTCCCGCTCCGGCCGCTGCCCGTCGAGACCGATCCAGACGCGTACTTCCGTGCCACCGAGCACCGAGCGGCCGATCCGCACGTCGCCGCCGGTCGACTCCGCGACCCGGCGGACGATGTCGAGGCCGAGCCCGGTCGAACCCAACGCGCCCCTCGTGCCCCTCGCCCCGCTCCGGCCGCTGCCACCGCGGACGAGGGCCGCCTCCGGGTCGGCGATCCCGCCGCCCGCGTCCGAGACCAGCACGATCACGGCGTCACCGCTGTGATGCACGTCGACGGCGAAGGCGGTTCCCTCGGGGGTGTGCCGGAAGACGTTGCCGAGCAACGCGTCGAGCGCGGCCACCAGTTCGGTCCTCTCGGCCGGGATGCGCGCCGTACGGTCCACGCCCGCCAGGCGCACCTCGCGCCCCTCGTCCTCGGCGAGCGCCGACCAGAAGTCCATCCGTTCCCGGATCACTTCGGAGGCGTCGCAGCCGGCCCCGGGTCCGTCGTCGCGCCCCTGCGTCTGCGGGCGCTGTTCACGGGCGGTCCTGATGATGCTGTCGACCTCGTGCTCCAACTGCTCGACCGCGGCGCGGGTCTGCTCGGCGGCCGGACCCTCCCCGAGCGAGGCGGCGTTGAGCCGGAGCACGGTGAGCGGGGTGCGCAGCCGGTGCGAGAGGTCGGCGGCCAGTTCGCGTTCGTTGGCGAGGAGCCGGACGACCTGGTCGGCCATGGAGTTGAACGCGGCGGCGGCCGAGCGCAGTTCGGTCGGCCCCTCCTCCGCGATCCTGGTGCCCAGCCGGCCCTCCCCCAGGTCGCGGGCGGCACCCGCGAGCCGCCGGGCGGGCTCCACCATCCGCACGCCGAGCCGGTCGGCGACCGCGACGGACCCGACGATCAGTGCGATGCCGACGCCCGCCAGCATCACCCAGGCGGTGGTGACGCCGTTGGTGACCTCGTCCTGGGGCACGAAGACCTCGACGACGGCGATGTCCCCGGAGCCGAGCGCGGTCGGCTGGAGCAGTGCGGAGCCTCCCGTCACCTCGCTGATCGAGGCGCGTCCCGACTCGCGCACGGTCTCCAGATCCTTGCGGGCGGCGCGCCGGGTGCCGATCTCCAGCGGCCGGCTGTCCGGCTCCTCGGCGGCGGGGATGTGCACGGCCATCCGGCCCGCGCCGCCCGGTTCGGTGGTGAGCACGGCCGTTTCGAGCTCGGCGCGGTCGGTGGTGATGGAGAGGGTCGGACCGATGGTGGCGGCCTGCCGCTCGGCGTCGGAGAAGGCCCGGTCGCGGGCCATCTCCTCGATGACGAGACCGAGCGGTACGGCGAAGGCGATCACGACCATCGCGGTGACGGCCAGTGCGACCTTGACCAGGGCCCACCTCACGCGGGCCGCTCCGGGGCGGGGGAGGGCGGGGCGGGCGGCTGGAGCTTCACACCGACGCCGCGCAGGGTGTGCAGATAGCGCGGCCTGGCGGCTGTCTCGCCCAACTTCCGTCGCAGCCAGGAGAGATGGACGTCGATGGTCTGGTCGTCTCCGTAGGACTGCTGCCAGACCTCGGCGAGGAGTTCCCTGCGCGGGACGACGACTCCGGGCCGGCCGGCCAGAAAGGTCAGCAGGTCGAACTCACGGCGGGTCAGGTCGAGTGCGGTTCCGTCCAGTTCGGCCTGGCGGCGCAGCGGGTCGATGGAGAGCCCGCCGACCCGGATGACGCGGGGCGGCGGCGCCTCGCCCCCGGCGGCGCGCGAGCGGCGCAGCACGGCGGCCATCCGCGCGGACAGGTGCTCCACCGAGAACGGCTTGGTCAGATAGTCGTCGGCGCCGTCGTTGAGCAGCCGGACGATCTCGCTCTCGTCGTCCCGCGCCGTCGCGACGATCACGGGTACGTCGGTGATGCCCCGGAGCATCTTCAGCGCCTCGCCGCCGTCGAGATCGGGCAGGCCGAGATCGAGTACGACCACGTCGAAGCGGAAGTGGGCGACCTCGCGCAGCGCTTCGAGCGCGGTGCCGACACTCCGTACCGTGTGGGAGGCCTCGGTCAGGTGCCGGATGAGGGCGGATCGTACGAACTGGTCGTCCTCGACCACGAGCACACTTGGCATGGGCGGCACCGTACGCCATGCGCCGGTACCGGGTCCCGTCCCCAGCGGTACCGGGACAGCGCGGGGCCCGGTGGTGCAGGATGTGCCGGATGCGACGAGGGCTCGTGCACGCGCTCGCGTGGTCGCTCGCCACCGGGGCGGCGGTCACGCTGACGTGGTGGTGTGTGCACACGGTGATGGCGGGCACGGCGTACGACCCGCCGCGCGCGGTGCCGATCTCGGCGGGCACCCGGGGCCCCGCGGAGGAACTCTCGTCCTCGACACGTCGCCCCCGGCCGACGCCGTCACCGACCCTCGCGACCACCCCACCCCGCACCGCCCCGAAGCCGCCCGCGTCCGCTTCCCCGCCCCGGCGGCCGTCCCGCAGCCCTGCGGGAGCCGGCCCCTCACCGGCCGGCCCCTCACCGACCGGCTCCGCCACGCGCCGGAGCACGGTGAGGAGTTACGGGACGGACGGCGGCCGGGTCGTCTTCGAGCTCGGCAAGGACTCGGCGAAGCTGGTCTCGGCGACACCGGCGCCGGACTGGTCGATGCAGGTATGGACGAACACCACCTGGATCCGGGTGGACTTCGGCCGGGACGGCGACCGGGTGGTGTCGGTCTTCTGCACCTGGAACGACCATCCGCCCCGGGTCGAGATCGTCTGAGGGCCGTCCCGGCACCGGCGTCCTTCGTTCGGATCGGTCCGGACGGACGGCTCCGCCGCGTGCACCGCCCGGACCCTGGCCGCCGGACGGCTCCGCCGCGTACAGCCCTCAGCCGAAGGCCGACGGCGGTGGGGCCGGTGACGGTCTGGCGTCCGCGTCGCTCACCGCCGCCGCGCCACCGGTGAAGTCGGCAAGTGCCCGCCCGTGTTCGACGCGTCCGGGGTGCGGATCGGTCGCGACCCGGCGGGTCAGCTCCGCGATCTTCGGCGGCAGGTCCGAGGCGAGCAGCACCGCGTTGCCGAAGCGGCGGCCGCGCCACACGGTCGGGTCGGCGGCGAGCGCCAGTTCGGGGAAGACCGTGGCCGCGGTGGCGATCTGGCCGCGGAGATGGGTCAGCGGCGGCCCGTCCGCGAGGTTGGCCACGTAGCTCCCGCCGGGCTTCAGGACCCGGCGCACCTCGGCGAGGAACTCGGTGCTGGTGAGGTGCGCGGGGGTACGGGCGCCGCTGAACACGTCCGCGATGACGAGGTCCGCCCAGTCGTCCTGGATCTTCCCGAGCCCGGCACGGGCATCGGTGGACCGGACCCGGATCCTGGCCTGCGGGTCCAGCGGCAGCTCCCGGCGGACCAGTTGGACGAGCGCGGCATCCAGCTCGACGATCTGCTGGGTGGAGCGGGGCCGGGTCGCGGCGATGTAGCGGGCGAGCGTGAAGGCGCCGCCGCCCAGGTGCACGACGTGCAGGGACTGCCCGGGGGGTGCGACGAGGTCGGCGATGTGGCCGATCCTGCGCTGGTACTCGAAGGACAGATACGTGGGGTCGTCGAGGTCCACATGGGACTGGGGGGCGCCGTCGAGCGTCAGCGTCCAGGCGTGCGGGCGCTCCCGGTCGGGCACCAGCTCGGCGAGACCGTCGTCCACGCGTTCGGCGAGGGGCTCCGACCTGCGCCCACCCGCGCGTTCGGACCTGGCGTCGGCCTTGCGGTCGGACCGCTTGCGCGCGCCCGCGCCGCTGCCCGGCGTTCCTCGACGTGCCACTGCTGCTCGCGCCTGCTCACTGCTCATCGCTCCGGGCCGGTACGGAACCGGCCGTGCCGGGGGAGATCCGGCCACCGGCCCATTATGGGCGTGCGGGCAAGGAGGCGGTGGTCAGCGGCAGCTGTCGGCCGCCTCGATCAGCCGGGCCGCCTGGTCGAGCGCGGCCCGCAGCGCGGCCGGGTCGGTGACCGGGGCGTCCTCCCCCGGCGGCAGCAGCCAGCCGCTGCCGGTGACGGGCGGCTCGGCGGGGACGCGCAGCCCGCGGCCGTCGGTCTGCGTGCAGGCACTGCCCGGTACGTCCCACGCCTCCGCGGTGCCCGGCGGCACCAGGAAGCCGAGGGTGTCGCAGGCGCCGTCGTGCAGAACCGGGCCGACGGCCTCCAGGTCGGCGCCGCGGCGCAGGATGTCCACGGCCTCCAGTCCCTGGCGGGCCGGTACCGTCACCAGGTCGCAGGGTTCGGCGCCGTGGTCCTCCGTGAGGGCGGCGGGCGCCGTGGCACCCGTTGCGGCCGGGGTCGTCCGCGAGCCGGTCTCCGTGCCGAGATGCAACAAGGGACCTCTCCTCTCATCGCCGGGCGGAGCCGATTCCGTCTCCGCATGGACCAACGCGCCGACGGCGTCAAGGGCTACGGTGCCACGCCGCCGCAAAGGGTGGCAGTTCATGGCGGATCGGGGGCTAAATATCCCTTTTGCACATAAACGCTGCATGTGTGAACCGTCACAGCCGGTACCTTCTTGCTCCGCCGGGACACCGGAAGCAGGAACCCCGGCTGCGAAAGAGAGGTCCTAGCCCATGGTGTCGACTGGGGCGGTTCCCAACCTCGCCTTCCGGCGGCTGCGCGGCCCGCGCTCCGCCGGGGAGTTCGCTGCCGCGGTACGCAGGTCCGCCCGCGAGATCGGCGAGCAGGTCGCGTGCGACGCCCGGTACATCGGACGCGTGGAGTCCGGCGAGATCCGCTGCCCCAACTACGCGTACGAGCGGGTCTTCCTGCACATGTTCCCCGGAACGACCCTGGCGGACCTGGGCTTCTCGCCGCGCGAATCCGTACGCGGCCGGGCTGCGCGGGCCACTGCCGAAACCCCACCGCCCCCTGCGGTCCACAGCGACACCGACGAGGAGAGCGACGTGCTGCGTCGCGTATTCATGACGAGCGGCTCCACCGCGATGGCGGCCGCGACCCTGGGCCTCGGCCTGGACGCCCCATCCGCCGCCGCCTCCCTGCCCGACCCGCGACGCGTCGGCGAGGCCGAGGTGAGCGCCGTCGAGAAGGCGGTACGGCAGATCCGGCTGCTCGACGACCGGCACGGCGGCGACGGCCTGTACCGCAGAGCGTCCCAGCCACTGCGGGCGGCGTACGCGCTGCTCGACTCCGGGACCGCCACCAAGCGGTCCACCGCCGACCGGCTGCATGCCGGAGCGGGCGAACTCGCCATCTCGGTGGGCTGGCTGGCCCATGACTCGGGCCGGTTCGAGGACGCCCGCTCGCACTACGCGGAGGCGCTCGCCACCGCGCGGGTGGCGGGCGACGCGGCGCTGGAGGCGCATGCGTTCTGCAATACGTCGTTCCTGGCCAGGGACACGGGACGGCCCCGCGAGTCCGTACACGCGGCCGAGGCCGGGCAGCGGGCGGCACAGTCGCTCGGCTCGCCGCGGCTGCTGGCCCTGCTCGCCCTGCGGGAGGCGGGGGGCCGGGCGGGGCTCGGGGACCGTACGGGCTGCGAACGGGCGATCGGCCGCGCGCATGGCGCGTTCGGGCGCGGTCCCGGCGACGGCGATCCGGAGTGGATGACCTTCTTCCGGGAGGCGGAGCTGGAGATGCTGGAGGCCCAGTGCTGGTCGGCACTGGGCGACTGGTCGCGGGCGGCCCGCCACGCGCTGCGGGCGACGCGGCTCCAGGACCCGCACTTCACCCGGAACCTGGCGCTGTACCGGGCCGAACTGACCACGGACCTCGCGCGGGCCGGCCGGGCCGCGGAGGCGGCGACGGCGGGCCATCAGGTGCTGGACCTGCTGGACCGCGTCCAGTCGTCCCGTATCCGGGCGATGCTGGCGGGGGCGACGGCGGTGCTGGCGCCGCAGCGGGGCGCGGTGGAGGTACGGGGGTTCCTGGAGCGGTACGCGGAGGTCGCGGAGGCGGGCGTGTAGCGGCTTCGGCGGGCGCGTGACGTCGCACCGCGGCGGACGACGGGCCCAGGGATCGGCCGGGCCGGCGAACCGGGCCCGTCAGCCGTCCGGGCGCAGCGCCCCCGCCGCCGGTCCGGGCAGCAGGGGTGCGGGCGCGCTTCGCGGGCGGGGCCGCTCCAGGAGCGGCCGGGTCACCGGTCCAGGTGACCGGTGTCGTTCCAGCGTTCCAGCGCGGGGGCCCCGTACGCCCACCCCAGCACCGAGAGCGATGTCGGATCGAGCCGGATGCGCGCCGCGAACGACACGTCCTCGCCGAGCCACCGCGCCCCCAGTGCCCGCAGGATATGCCCGTGGGCGAAGACCAGGACGTCGCGGTCGGCCGAGCGGGCCCAGTCCACGATCTCGTCGGCGCGGCCGGACAGCTCGGCCAGGGTCTCCCCCTCCGGCACGCCGTCGCGCCAGATGAACCAGTCGGGACGGATCGCCTTGATCTCCGCCGGAGTCATCCCCTCGTACGCCCCGTAGTCCCACTCCATGAGCGTGTCCCACGGCTCGGTCCGGTCCGCGAAACCCGCGATCTCACAGGTCTCCCTGGCCCGCAGCAGTGGGCTGGTGCGGACTTCGAGGCCCGGCAGGTCGGCCCACGGCCCGCGGTGCAGCCGCTCGCCGAGGAGCTTGGCGCCCGCACGGCCGGTGTCGAGCAGTGGAATGTCCGTCCTGCCGGTGTGATTGCCCTTGACGGACCATTCCGTCTGGCCGTGCCGGGCGAGCAGGATACGCGGTGCCATGACGGCTCTCCCTGAAACTGAGATCTGAGGCCGGAGATCGGGACTGAACGGATCGTCCGGTTTTCCCATCATCGCGCACGCGTACGGGAGCAACCCCCGGGGCCGAACAGGCGTCCCTCTCTGCGCGGAGACATCCGGCGGAGACATCCGGCGGAGAAATCCGACGGAAAAGTCCGTACACGCACGGGGTATTCGACAGGGACCCCCGGGGGAATCGCGGCAGGCCCGCACCGTACGGTTGAACGCCCGCCGTCGGTCGCATTAACACATGATGGAGAGCTTCCGGATGCAGCATGCCAGCACCGCGCCCGTGGCGCGCCCCCGGCCCCGTTGGTGGACCGAGCTGCCGCTGCTGGCCCTGGTGTACGCAGCCTACTCGGCGGGCCGGCTGGTGGCGCGCGGCGACGTGTCCACGGCCGTCGACCACGGTCTGAGCATCCTGCACCTGGAGAAGGCGCTCCGCATCAACTTCGAGCACCCGCTCAACCGGCTGCTCACCGCGCACCCCTCGATAGGCATACCCGCCGACTTCGCGTACGCGTCCCTGCACTACCTGGTCACCCCGGCCGTCCTGGTCTGGCTCTTCCGCCGCCGCGGGGCCCTGTACCGCCGGGCCCGCACCTGGCTGATGACCTCCACACTGCTCGGCCTGATCGGTTTCACCCTGATGCCGACCTGCCCGCCCCGGCTGCTGCACGCCAGCCACGGCTTCGTCGACACGATGGCGCAGTACAGCTCGTACGGGTGGTGGGGGAACGAGGCGAGCGCCCCGCGCGGCATGGGCGGGATGACGAACCAGTACGCGGCGATGCCGAGCCTGCACGTCGGCTGGGCGCTCTGGTGCGGAATCCTGCTGTGGCGCCACGGCCGCCACCCGCTCGTACGGGCCGCCGGCATCGCATACCCCCTGGTCACCACGTTCGTGGTGATGGGCACGGCCAACCACTACTTCCTCGACGCGGTCGCGGGCGCCGCCGTGATGGGCGTCGGAGCCCTGCTGGCCGGACCGGTGATGCGTCTCGCGGACCGGATCAGGGACCGGCTCGGAGCCCGCTTCCCGAGGCTCGTCGCGACCACGAAGTCCCCGGTTGTCAGTGCCGGATGCGAGACTTCGGCGGGTGAGCGAATCCCTGGCCAGCGGACCACCTCCGCAGATTCCACCGACACCCCGGCATCGGCCGACGCAACCGCCTCGGACGGCCGCGCGTCCCGGGCCGACGCCACAGCCCCCACAGGCGCTCGACCAGCACAGGACGACGCTCCGGCAGCGGCTCGCTGAGCTGCGGGGCCCGGCCGTCGCGGCCCGGCCGCTGGACGCCCGCGCACTGGCGGCCCTCGCCGCCAACCCCGGCTGCCGGCGCCGCGCCCTGCTGGACGGCGCGGGGGTGGACAAGGCCGCGCTGGCCGCCGCGCTCGGTTCGCCGGCCCCCTTCGGCCAGTCCCAGTTCGCTCTCGTCCGGGGCAACGCCTTCGAGGCCAAGGTCAAGGCCGACGGCGGTACGGAGCTGATGCGGCTGCTGCACGAGCGTCTCGGCGGCGACGGCGAGGCCCCGCGCGAGGTGCTGGTCCCCGATCTGACCGCCGCCGGTCCCGAGGGCCGCGCGGCGCGTACGGCCCTCGCGCTGCGGGAGGCGACCGGGTCGGGCGGCTGGGCGCTGCTGGACCACCCGATGCTGGCCCTGGAGGTGGCCGGCTCCCCGGCCTACCTGGAGCCGGATGCGGTGGCGGTGCATCCCGACGGCACCTGGACGGTCATCGAGATCAAGTCCTTCCCGATGATCGACGGTTCCGCCGACGCCGCGAAGGTCGGCGCGGCGGCCCGGCAGTCCGCCGTCTACGTACTGGCTCTGGAACGGATCGCGGAGCTGACCGAGGGCGCCGAGGTCGGTCACCGGGTCCTGCTGGTCTGCCCGAAGGACTTCTCCAATCTGCCCACCGCCTCGGTCGTCGACGTACGCAAGCAGCGTGCGGTCACCCGGCGCCAGCTGACCAGGCTGACCCGGATCGAGGACATCGCGGCGGCGCTGCCCGAGGGCACCACCTTCGACCCGAACTGCCCCCGGCAGCAGCTGGACACGGCGGTCGAATCGGTGGGCGCGGCGTATGCCCCGGAGTGTCTGTCCGCCTGTGAGCTGGCCTTCCACTGCCGGGCGAAGTCCCGCGCGGCCGGTGCGGTGGAGACACTGGGGCGGAGTGTGCGGGGCGAGCTCGGCGGGCTGACCACGGTGGGTGCGGTGCTGGCCGCCGCCGCGGGCAAGGAGGGCGACCCGGCCGATCCGACGGTCGCGGCCCTGCGGCGGGCGGCGGCGCTGCGCGCCGAGGCCCTGGAGGGCGGTCCGGCATGTCGCTGATCAGCACCCTGGCCCGGCTGGAGGCCGTGGAGAGCGGCCGGGCACAGCCGATGACGACGGTCCTGCACCGCCATCTCACCGCCCGGCCGCTCGTCCTGGTGCCACTGACCACCGCCGGCGAGGCGGGCGCCCCGCTGGGCGCGCTCGTCGGGACCGACCGGGAGGCGCCGCGGCTGCTGACGGTCGCGCAGCCGCGCGACCGGGATCTGCGGTTCGCGTTCCTCGCCGAGCTGGCCGAGGCGGTGCTGCCGCACATCGAGGCGTACGAGGACGTCGTCGAGCCCGCCGAGCGGAGCGAGACCGATCCGGAGACCGGGAAGAAGGTCAAGGTCGAGGTCGAGCTGTGCGCGGACGCACCGCAGTTGATCGTGCCGAGCCGTACGGGCATCGACTTCGTACGGCTGCTCGGCCGGTCGATGCGGTTCAGGCGCACGGCGGAGGACGATCCCGAGGCCCCTTACCCCGCGCCCGCCCGCGTCCCGCTGCTGGGCCGCTGGCTGACGCATTACGGGGAGCGGGCCAGGGTGCCGGGCTCCTCCCTGCTGCTCGCCACGACGGATCTGCTGAACCGGCACTGGGCGACCGGGCAGAGCAGCCTGGAGGACCAGCACCTGGGCGCGCTGCTGGCCTGGATCGACGCCCCGGCGGGCGAGTCCGGGGCGCGGGTGGCACTCCGTGCGGAGCGGGACCGGGACGACGAAGGCCAGCTGCTGTGCCCGCCGGCCGGCCCGGCGACGGACCCGGCGTTCGACAACCGGCTGCTGGCACCCGCCATCGAGAAGTACGACCGGGCGCGCACCTCGCTCGCGGCGGCCGAGGACGGTCTCGCCGCCGATGCCCGGCTCGGCGAACTGACCGCCGCCGAGCGGGAGATCCGGGCGCTGCTGGCCGGGGTGATGCGGCCGACGTGGGACGCGGTGTGGCGGGGGCTCGATCTGCTGAGGGAGCTGCCCGAGGGGGCCAGGGCCGAGGACCGCTGGACCAGGGACCGCTGGTCGTTCACCGGGCACCGGGACCGGGTGCGTTCCGGTGAGCCGCCGCAGCCACGCCGGGACGACGCGGTGACGGCGGCGCAGAAGCTGGCCTCGCGGGAGACGGCGCAGGCCCAGCTGGAGGCGCAGGAGGCCTTGGACGATCCGCTGGTGCTGGCCGGGCGACGGCTGGCCGGTGAGGCATTCGTCGGCGAGGTGACGGAGGTGGTGATGGCGTACAGCGAGTCGAAGCGCCCGTCCCCGCGTCCGCTGGTCACGGTCCGCACGGACGAGCGCCCGCATCTCGGCGAGCGCACGAAGGTGTACCGCTCGCTCGAAGGCAGGCCGCAGACCGCCGAGTTCGTGGGGTTCGCCGCGGAACCGGAGGACGGCGGCCCGCCGCCGCTGGTGCTGCGCATCACCGACCGGATGGGCAGGAGCAGGGAACCGGCGCCGGGTTCGGTGCCCGAACAGGGCGACCGGATCTCCTGGACGCTGTTCGAGCACGATCAGCGCGGCGGCCCGAAGCTGCCGGACCCGGAGCAGACGCCGTGGACCCACGGCGGACCGCCGGGCGCGGCCTCGGAGCGCGCCGAGCATCCCGATCCCGTGACCGCGGAGGACCTTCTGTGACGGCCGTATCCGACCCGGGCGCGCAGGCGTCGCGGGCGACCGACGCGATCCTCGCCGACACCCTGAGCGGTACGTCGCGCGGCATCGTGGTCGACTCCCCGCCGGGCGCGGGCAAGTCGACGCTCGTGGTGCGTGCCGCTCTCGAACTCGCTTCGGCCGGGCACCCGTTGATGGTGGTGGCGCAGACCAACGCCCAGGTCGACGACCTGGTGGTGCGGCTGGCCGAGAAGGACCCGGGACTGCCGGTCGGCCGGCTGCACAGCAATGACACCGACCCCTACGACAAGGTGCTGGACGGCCTGGCCAACGTGCGGAAGTCGGCCAAGGCGTCGGACCTCGCCGGACTCGACGTCGTCATCTCGACGGCCGCCAAGTGGGCGCACGTGAAGAACGTCGAGCCGTGGGGGCACGCGATCGTCGACGAGGCGTACCAGATGCGTTCGGACGCTCTCCTGGCCGTCGCGGGGCTCTTCGAACGGGCGCTGTTCGTCGGCGACCCGGGCCAGTTGGACCCGTTCTCGATCGTCGGCGCGGACCAGTGGGCAGGGCTGTCGTACGACCCGTCCGCGAGCGCGGTCTCCACCCTGCTCGCGCACAATCCCCGGCTGCCGCAGCACCGGCTGCCGGTGTCGTGGCGGCTGCCCGCCTCCGCCGCGCCGCTGGTCTCGGACGCGTTCTACCCGTACACCCCGTTCCGCAGCGGTACGGACCACGGGGACCGGCGGCTGTCGTTCGGCGTCGCGTCCGACGGTTCGGCACCGGACCGGGTGCTGGACGAGGCGGCGGAGTCCGGCTGGGGCCTGCTGGACCTCCCGGCCCGGCACACCCCGCGCACCGACCCGGAGGCGGTACGGGCGGTGGCGACGGTCGTCCGCCGGCTGCTGGACCGGGGCGGCGCGGCGACGAGCGAGCGTTCCTCCGAGCCGGTACCGGTGACGGCGGACCGGGTCGCGGTCGGCACCGCCCATCGCGACCAGGCGGCGGCGGTACGGGCGGCGCTCACGGAACTGGGGGTGACGGGCGTGGCGGTGGACACGGCGAACCGGCTCCAGGGCCGCGAGTTCGACGTGACGGTGGTCCTGCACCCGCTCTCCGGCCGACCGGACGCCACGGCGTTCCATCTGGAGACGGGACGGCTGTGCGTACTGGCCTCGCGTCACCGGCACGCCTGCGTCGTGGTGTGCCGCGCGGGCGTCGCGGAGCTCCTGGACGAGCACCCGTCGACGGAGCCCGTGCAGCTGGGGGTCACGGTGAAGTTCCCCGACGGCTGGGAGGCGAACCACGCGGTACTGGCGCATCTGGCGGAGCACCGGGTGCGGTGGCAGGCGTGAGGGCGGCCGTTCGTGGAACGCCGGACGGCCCCTTGCGGGACGTTGGACAATGGAGGGTGGCCGTCGGGCCCACCGAAGGAGGAAACACCACATGGCACAACCCGAGCGGAACGAGCAGCAGCGGCTGCGCCCCGCGCCCCTGCTCTTCGAGCCGTCGGCGGCGGTCGCCGATCCCGAGCACTTCTTCGACCTGGAGTCGATGGACGATCCGCAGGAGCTGCTGGCCCGCGCCACCGAGCTGACCCTGGCGTTCCGCGCCGCGACCGACCGGGCGGTCGAGTTCCAGGCGGTCGCGGCCGCCCAGCTCGCCGATCCGCGCCGGTTCGACCGGCTGACGACTGCGGACATCGCGCAGCGCGCGGAGTGGACCGAGGACTACGCCAAGAAGATGGTGGAGTTCGGCCGGAGCCTGCTGGGCGGGTCCACACCCTGACCTCCGCCCCCGGGCCCGGCCCTGACCGCGGGTACCACCAGTGGCATATGCCCGCGGGCAAGATACTCCTCCGCACCCTCATGTGTCCCAATTTCCGGCAACTCTCGGAATCCGCTTGATCACGCCCGGTAGACATGCCTGCATGAGCGCATGGCTGCCAGACGAATCGACCCTGCACACCGGCGACACCCCCCGGCACTGCCCTGACGTCTTCGCCCTGCTGCGGGACCGGGCCGCGAACCAGACGGCCCAGGTGACGGCGGCCGGCGCCGCCTGGCTCGCCGGCGCCACGGCCTATCCGCGCAGCACGCTGGCCCAGTGGGAGGCCCACCCCACCGCCCCGGGGGTACTGCCGTGCGGATCGGCCTTCGATGTGGTGAACGTGCCCACGCTCTTCGGCCGTCGGATGCTGGAACACCTGTGGTCCGACGGACCCGGCTCCGGGCCCGTCGCCACGCATCGTGGACGGATGCTGCTCTTCGCCTCCCCCGGTACCGCCCAGCGGCTGCCGTCGCTGCTCGACTGGGAGGAGTGGGGCGGCGGACTCGAACCGCGGGCCGCCGCGGACCCGCGGGAACAGGACGGCGACGAGGCCAAGGTCCCGCCGCTGCTCTGCCACGGCACCGGGGACGCGGTGACCGTCCCGCCCCTGACCTGCACGGCCGCCACCCCGGGGCCCCGTTGGGTGGTCGCCCCCGACACCCGCGGCCCCTGGCTGCCGGGTCCGGACGTACTGCTCTGGGCCTGCGTACGGGTCACCAGGTCGACGCCCTCGTCGGCGGCCCGGAATTCGATTTTTCCTCCCGCCGATCAGGGTGCTAATGTCTACGACGTCAGCAGGCGCCGCTAGCTCAGTTGGTTAGAGCAGCTGACTCTTAATCAGCGGGTCCGGGGTTCGAGTCCCTGGCGGCGCACAGACGGAAGAAGCCCCCTCGCGGAAGCGAGGGGGCTTCTTCGTGATCACGGAAACCTATGTTCCCGTGGTGATCCGGACCGTCCAGGCGCCCGACGGCGTCCGGTCGGCGACTTCGATCCTGGCGTGCGCGCCGGGGATGCTGTACGTCTCACCGACCTGCAGCGGGGCGTCGGCGAGCGGGGCGTAGACGGACCGGTCCCAGCAGGCGTCGGTGGTGGGGTGGGTGTCGAGGACCTCGACCGGTCCGCCGCCGGACGGGATCGCGTTCCGCACCCGGTAGAGCAGGACACCTTCGGTGCAGGTCGTCCGGTCGTTGCCGGTGGCGCCCCGCGCCTCGATGGCCACGGCGCCGCCCTCACCGGTCCTGATCACCGCGAGCCGGGTACCGAGGGAGCCGCCGGGCGCGGGTGCGGCGGCGATCGGCTCCAGGGTGATGTCCCGGCTGCGCTGGACACAGACCACCTGTCTGCGATCCAGCCAGCCCAGCTTCCACTTGTGCCAGCCGAAGAGGTCCGGTGCGAGACCGAACTGGCTGCCCATCACGTCCCAGTCACCGACATAGGTGTCCCAGTCGCCCTTGCCGTCGGACGGCCGGTGGTAGAGGTCCGGCAGGTCGAAGACGTGGCCGGTCTCATGGGCCAGCACGTTGTGGTCCGGCGGGTGCTGCTCGAAGACGGTGACGAGACGCCGGATCTCCACGCCGTCCGCGTGCAACGGCTGCTGGAAGTTGACGACCTTGGTGGCGTCGGAGTCGACCCCCGGGGCGTCCGGGTCGGCGACCAGATAGACGATGTCGTACCGGGAGAAATCGACCTTCGGATCGGCCGTCGCGATGGCATCGCGCAGATAGGCACTGCGCCTCTCGCTGTTCCAGTCACGCTGTATGCCGTACCAGTCGGAGGCCTTGGGCATCTGGATCCACTGCTTCAGCGGGTGCGGGCGCAGGGTGAACTTCCCGTACGAGGCGCGCTGGAAGAACTGGGTGGTGGCGGGGAAGTGGTCGGCGGTGAGCTCCTTCGGGGTGACGGTGGGACGGTGGTCGGGAAAGGACAGGAAGATCATGACCGCGTCGAGGGAGCGGACGGGACGGGGGTAGGCGTCGTTCCAGTCCCCCAGGCCGAGCGAATGGTGCGCCTCGGTACGGGGCAGTGCGCACGGGCCGGCTTCGCCGGTGGCCGCCACGGCCGGCCCGGCGACGAGGGAGGTGGCCGCGAGGGCCAGGAGAGAGGTCACGGCCGCGGCCACGCCGCGCAGGCTCGGCCTCTCCACTCCCCCGGTCCTGTGCTGACGCGGCACATCTACCTCCGGGTGCGGACTGCGCTCACGCACCCACCCTGTGACGGTTTAAGGCTTCCGTCCTGTTGAGCTGCCCCAGTCGAGTCAGCAGTCGGCCACGACGTTCACCCTCACGGACAGTCACAATCAATCACCGGAAGATCGTGAAAGAACGGAACCACTCAGGAACGACCAGCCCTGGGCAATCCAGATCAGCTCGGGACTGACCCATGCGGGGCGAACCCGGGGCGTGGAGGGGGCGGGCGCTGGAACGGCCGACGTGCCAACCTCTATGCTTCACCAGGCTTTCCCGCGTGGATCCCGCCCCCGAGAGCGGCGTTCCGCGCGGTGGGCCAGTCCGGCCACACCTGTTCAGGACAGAACTGCACGGCGGGAGCGAACGGTGAGCGGAACCTCCGAAGGGCCGAGGCCCGCGGCGGGCACACACCCCCACTCCGCAGGACCGTCGGTCACGGAGTGTCACACTTTGTGGCCCCCTGCCGGGGCCCAGCGATCCGAGCAGTACGGCTACCGGGCCGCCTTCCGGGCCGCCACGCTCCCGATGGCCGTCGTCGACCACGAGGGCCTCGTCGTCGCCGCCAATGACGCTCTCGGCGGGCTCCTCGGCAACTCGGCCGCGGCACTGACCGCGCAGTCGGCGGCCGATCTGCTCGACCTCGTCGCGGACGGCCGCACCTGGCGCGCGTACCGCGAGGTGCTGCACGGGCGGCGCTCGCGGTTCCGTTGCACCCGCAGGCTCAAGCACCCCGACGGGCGCTCGATGTGGGCCGAGATCACCGTCGTACCGATGCCCGAACCGGAGGCCGGCCGGGCCGGTGGCCCCGGATCCGGCCGGGTGCTCCTCTCCGTCGCGGACGTCAGCGACCGGCGTGAGCTGCAGAAGCGGCTGCGCCACCTCCAGATGCACGACCCGGTGACCCGGCTGCCCAACCGGACGCTGTTCTTCGAGCGGCTCTCGGCCGTCCTGGAGACCCCCCGGCACCAGGACGGCCGGGACGACGGCACCACGCGGCACGGCCGGATCGGGCTCTGCTACCTCGATCTGGACGGGTTCAAGGCCGTCAACGACACGATGGGCCACCGGGTCGGCGACCGACTGCTCGCCGCCGTCGCCGCACGGCTCACCGACTGCGCGACCCAGCACGGCCCGCACCGGCGCGGTGCTCATCTCGTGGCACGCCTGGGCGGCGACGAGTTCGCCGTCCTGGTCGAGGACTCCGCCGGTACGCAGCAGCTCACCGACCTGGCCCGCGCGGTCCTGGCGGCGCTGGAGAAGCCCTTCGACCTGGCCGGGCAGCGACTCTCCGTCTCCGCCTCGATCGGGGTGGTGGAACGGGCCGTGGCCGGCACCTCGGCGACCGGGCTGATGCAGGCCGCCGACACCACGCTGTACTGGGCGAAGGCGGACGGCAAGTCACGCTGGACGGTCTTCGACCCGGAGCGCAACGCCCACCGGATGACCCGGCAGACGCTCTCCTCCAATCTGCGGCCCGCCGTCGAGAGGGGCGAGTTCACCATCGAGTACCAGCCGCTGGTCGGGATGGCCGACGGAGTCGTACGCGGTGTGGAGGCGCTGGTCCGCTGGAACCACCCGCAGTTCGGCATGCTCTCACCGAATCGGTTCGTCGCCATCGCCGAGGAGGACGGCTCGATCGTCCAGCTCGGCCGGTGGGTGCTGCGGTCCGCCTGCCGCCAGGCCCGGCGCTGGCAGCTCGATCACCCCACCGAGCCACCGCTGTTCATCAGCGTCAATGTCGCTGTGCGGCAGGTCTGGGACTCCGACCTGGTCACCGATGTCGCGGAGATCCTCGCCGAGACGGGCCTCGATCCCGGACTGCTGCAGCTGGAGCTGACCGAGTCGGCGGTGATGGGCTCGGCGGGGCGTCCGCTCCAGGCCCTCCAGTCGCTCAGCGACATGGGCGTACGCATCGCCATCGACGACTTCGGGACCGGCTACTCGAACCTCGCCAATCTGAGCCGGCTGCCGGTCTCCGTGCTGAAGCTCGACGGTTCGTTCGTGCGCGGCTTCCGCTACGAGGACGGCGCCCACCCGAGCCCGGCCGACGAGACGATCGTCGAGGCGATGGTGCACCTGGCGCACCGCCTCGGCCTGACCGTCACCGCGGAGTGCGTGGAGACGGCGGGGCAGGCCGAACGACTGCGCCGGATCGGGTGCGACACCGGACAGGGCTGGCTGTACTCACGGGCGGTGGCCCCGGAACGGATCGCCGAGCTGATCGGCGGCGGGCTGAAGGTCTGAACCCCGGTGGTCCGGCCCTCCGCCGGGGGCCGGACCACCGGTTTGCCGGGTCAGGCCGTCGGCAGCCCGTACGCGTCCGCGATGAGCTCGTAGCTGCGCAGCCGGGCCTCGCCGCCGTGGGCGTTCGCGGTGATCATCAGCTCGTCGGCGCCGGTGCGCTTGGCCAGGTCGTCGAGGCCCGTGCGGACCTCGTCCGCCGTGCCGTGGACGATGTTGACCAGCCAGCTGTCGACGAACTCCTGCTCCATGGGGCTGAAGGCGTACGCCTCCGCCTCCTCGGGTGTCGGGACCAGGCCGGGTCGGCCGGTGCGCAGGCGGACCATGGACAGGGCTCCGGAGAGCACCTGGCGGCGGGCCTCGCGGGCGTCGTCGGCGGCCAGCGCCGATACGCCGATCAGGGCGTACGGGGCGTCGAGCACCGCGGACGGCCGGAACGACTCCCGGTACAGATCGAGGGCCGGCACCGTGTTCTGCGCCGAGAAGTGGTGGGCGAAGGCGAACGGCAGGCCGAGCACACCGGCCAGCCGGGCGCTGAAGCCGGAGGAGCCGAGCAGCCAGATCGGCGGACGGGCCGCGGACTGGACGCCGCCCTCGGCCGTGGCCTGGACCGGTCCGGGGACCGCGTGGATACGGGAGTAGGGGTGGCCGTCGGGGAAGTCGTCGTCCAGGAACCGGGTCAGTTCGGCGAGCTGCTGCGGGAAGTCGTCGGCGCCCTCGTTGAGGCGGTCCGACCGGCGCAGCGCGGCCGCCGTGGCGCCGTCGGTGCCGGGGGCGCGGCCGAGGCCGAGGTCGATGCGGCCCGGCGCCATGGCCTCAAGGGTGCCGAACTGCTCGGCGATGACGAGCGGTGCGTGGTTCGGCAGCATCACGCCGCCCGAGCCGAGCCTGATGCGCTCGGTGCGGGCGGCGAGATGGGCCAGGATCACGGCCGGCGAGGAGGAGGCGACGCCGGGCATGGAGTGGTGTTCGGCCACCCAGTAGCGGTGGAATCCCCGGCGCTCGGCGAGCTGCGCGATGTCCACGCTCGTGCGCAGCGCCTGGGTGGCGGTGCGGCCCTGGCCCACGGTCACCAGGTCCAGCACGGAGAGCGGAACGGTGGCCGTTCCCTCCGTCTTGCCACGGATCTCGTCGCCTCGAATCTCGTCCACGTCCTGGCCTCTCCGGTGATGCGCCTACGTCCGGCTCGTACGTCCGCAAGAGCCCAACAGGAGGTGGTCTCCGTTTATTCCCGGACCGCCGGCCTCCCCGGCTCACCGGCCGGAGTGGGCCTGCCTCCCGGACCATCCCTTCCTTCCGCTGCGCGCGCGCTCCCGGCCGGCACCCCAGGTGGCCACCGGGGCCGGGGGCGCCTCGCGCTCGGCGAAGATCCTGCCGAGCCTCGGGGACCAGGCCCGGCGGTCCGCCAGCCGCAGCCCCTCCCGCACCGACACCTGGTTCCCGGTGAGGACCGGCTTGCCGAGCAGCCTCTCCAGTTCCGTCACGTGCGCGACGGTGTGCAGGGCGGTGTCGGGCAGCAGCATCACCTCCGCCTCCGGCCGGTCCGCGGCCGTGACGAGGTCCTTCAACCGGTCGAGGTCCCAGGCGGCGGCCTCGGCGGCGGAGGCGAGACCGGCGGAGCGGGTGGCGGTCACCTCGATGCCCGCGGAGTGCAGGAAGGCGGCGAACAGCGCGGCGACGGGCTCGGGGTAGGTCGCGGCGACCGCCACACGGGCGGCGTCCAGCTCCCGTACCGCGTGGACGAAGGCGAAGGAGGTGCTGGACGCGGGCACCCCCGCCGCCCTGGCCAGGGCGGCGGTCTGTTCATGGGCGCCCTCCCAGCCGTACAGGAAGCTGCCGCTGCTGCTCACCCAGACGACTGACTCGACGCCGGCGCGCTGCAGCTCCGTCACCCCGGCGGCCAGACGTTCGGGCGTACCGGTCCGCATCAGCGCGTCGGTCCCGTAGTCGTCCTCGTCGACGTCGGTGTGGTTCACGACCAGCCTGACGGCGTCGAGCAGGATCTCCATCCGCGGGAAGTCGTCCTCCGCGAAGTGGCCCGGGTAGAGAAAACCGAGGGTCGTCATGTCCACCCCTTCTGTTCCTGCGGGTGCCTGGACGGGGCGGGAGCGGCGCACGCACGCGTGAGCGTTTTCGCCCGTCCCTCCCAGTATTCCCCCATCCGTCGTCGCTCCCCCGGTGAGCTGTTGACGAAGAGGGGCGCGGCTGCGAGCGTGGTCAATCCGCACATCCCAGAGGCAGCGGAGCGACCGTCCCCCATGTCAGAGCCCACCCTGCTCGTCCTGGACACCGACCCGTCGCCGCGTCTCGGCCGGCTGACCGGCAGGGCCGACATCCGGTACACGGACGAGGCCGGACTCGCCGCGCAGCTTCCGGCGGCCGACGTGCTGCTGGTGTGGGACTTCACCTCCGACGCGGTACGGGCCGCCTGGCCCGGCGACGGGCCGCGCCCGGCATGGGTGCACACGGCGAGCGCGGGCGTGGACCGGCTGCTCTGCCCGGAGCTGGCCGCGTCCGACACGGTGGTGACCAACGCGCGGGGCATCTTCGAGCGGCCGATCGCCGAGTACGTGACGGGCCTGGTGCTGGCCTTCGCCAAGGACCTCCCCCGCACGCTGGAGCTCCAGCAGCGGCGGCTGTGGCGTCACAGGGAGAGCGTCCAGGTCGCGGGCAGCCGTGCGGTGGTCGTCGGCGCGGGCCCCGTCGGAAGGGAGATCACCAGGATGCTGATCACCCTCGGGGTCCAGGTGGCCCTCGTGGGACGCAGGGCGCGGCGCACCATCCACGGGGTGGCGGAGCTGGACCGGCTGGCTTCCATGGCCGATTGGGTGATCTGCGCGGCGCCGCTGACGGAGTCGACCCGTTCCATGTTCGACGCGCGGTTCTTCGGGCTGATGCAGCCCTCGGCCCGCTTCATCAACGTGGGGCGCGGACCGTTGGTCGTGGAGGACGATCTGGCCGCCGCGCTGCGCAAGCGCTGGATCGCGGGTGCGGCGCTCGACGTGTTCGAGCGCGAGCCGCTGGAACCGCGCAGCCCGCTCTGGGACGTGCCGGATCTGATCGTGTCGCCGCACATGAGCGGCGACACGGCGGGCTGGCGGGACCGGCTGGGCGAGCAGTTCGTGGAGATGTACGAACTCTGGGCGGCGGGTGAGCCGTTGCCGAACGTGGTGGACAAGCAGCGCGGGTACGTCCCCGTGCGGGACCGGAACGAGTGACCTCAACCGGACCGGTCCGTCGCCCGTTTCACCCTTCCGCGACGGACATCTCCCCATGACGGATCGTCATGGACCTTTCCCGGCCGGGCCGTACGCGCTGCGCGGCGGCCGTCGCACGCCGCCCGCGAACGGACACGGGAAGGTCACCTTCCGGCCACCGTTCGATCACAGGCGGCGTCTTCCTGCATAGACGCACGGGATCGGGCAGGCGCTCCCCCTGTCCGGACTGTTCGCCCGCTCCAGGAGATCACGAACCATGGCTGACTTCCCCAACCTGTCCCGCCGGGGCTTCCTCAACCGATCGGCAGCCGTGGGTGGCCTGATCGTCGTCCCCGGTCTCCTCTCCGCATGCAGTAAGACGGACGCCGGTTCGGCGGACGGTGCGGGGGCGCTCGACAAGCTCCGCAAGCAGGGCTTCGTCCGTGTCGCGTACGCCAATGAGGCCCCGTACGGCTATCTGGAGGGCAAGCAGCTCAAGGGCGAGGCACCCACCCTGCACCGGGAGATCTTCAAGGCGCTCGGCGTCGACGAGCTGAAGCCCACCCTCTCCGAGTGGGACGGTCTGATCCCCGGACTTCAGGCGGGCAAGTACGACGTGGTCAGCGCCGGCATGGCGATCACACCGGAGCGCTGCGCCAACGCCCTCTTCTCCGAGCCCGAGTTCATCTCGCCCACCGCGCTGATGGTGAAGAAGGGCAACCCCGCGAAGGTCACCGACCTGGCGTCGGCGAAGGCCGCCGGGATCACCGTGGGCGTGATGTCGGGCGCCGTCGAGGGCGCGTACGCCGAGGGCGCCGGCATCGCCAAGGACAGGATCAAGTCGCTGCAGAAGCCGCAGGACGGCGCGGACGCCGTCAAGGGCGGCCGGATCGACGCGTTCCTGCTCACCGGCATCTCGCTGCGCTGGCTGGCGAAGACGAATCCCGACACCGAGGTCACCGAACCCTTCCTGCCCGAGCTCGACGGCAAGAAGCAGTACAGCCCCGGCGGCGCCGTCTTCCGCAAGGGCAACGAGGACCTGCGGGACGCCTTCAACCGCGAGCTGAAGAAGATCGTCTCGGACAGTTCGCGCTATGTGGGCCTGCTCCGGGACTACGGCTTCGGGGCCACCGAGCTCCCGCCGGCCACGTTGAAGACGGCCGATCTGTGCAAGGGCTGACGGGGACGGACCGCACCGCATGAGTGATTTCTTCACCGCCTTCTTCGACGATCTGCCGCAGTTGCGCTCGGGCTTGTGGGTGACGCTCGAAGCCACCGTCCTGGGCGCGCTGGCCGCCCTGCTCCTGTCGTTCGTCCTCGGTCTGATGTCGGTCGGCCGGCTGACGGTGCTGCGCGGCGTGTCCCGCGTGGTCGTGGAGTTCTTCCGCGGCACCTCGCTCTACATCCAGCTGTTCTGGCTCTACTACGCGATGCCGACGCTGACGGGGTACGAGCTGACGCCGCTGCTCTGCGGTGTCGTCGCGTTCGGTCTCAACTACGGCGCGTACGGGGCCGAGGTGGTGCGGGGGGCGATCAACTCCGTACCGCGGGCCCAGTACGAGGCGGCCGTCGCGCTGAACATGACGCCGTCGCGCCGGATGTGGAAGGTGATCCTTCCGCAGGCCTGGGTGCAGATGATCCCGTCCTTCACCAATCTGCTGATCCAGTTGCTCAAGTGCACCCCGCTGCTGTGGCTGATCTCCGCGGCCGACCTGATGACCGTGGTCCAGCAGCTGCGCGACCGCACCGGTGAGACGCTCACCGCGTACCTGACCCTGCTGGTCGTCTACTTCGTCCTGGCCTACGCGCTGACCCTGCTCATGAACCTGCTGGAGCGGAGCGCCAAGCGGCGGCTCGGCCTGGCGACCGGCGCGGGCTCGCTGCTGCGCAGCCGCAGCGCCGCGGAAGCCGCCGCGTCGGCGACCGGAGGTGCCCGGTGAACGGCTTCGACTGGAACGCCGCCGGGGACGCCCTTCCCCTGCTCCTGCGAGGTTTCGAGGTCACGCTGCTCGCGACGGTGCTCGGCACGCTCGTCGCCGCGGTCCTCGGGCTCGCCATCGCGGTCGCCGGACGAGCCCCGAGCCGGTTCGTGACGGTACCGGTGCGGGTCGTGATGGAGTTCATCCGGTCCACCCCGCTGCTCGTCCAACTGGTCGGGGCAGCGGCCCTGTTCACCTCGGTGGAGCCGCTGGTGACCGGCATCGCGGTGCTGGGTGTCCACTACGCCACGTACACCTCCGAGGTGTACCGCGCGGGGATCGACGGCGTGCCGAAGGGCCAGTGGGAGGCCTGCCGGGCGCTCTCGCTCGGCCCCCGGCGGACCTGGCAGGCCGTGATCCTGCCGCAGGCGGTGCGCAAGGTGCTGCCCGCCCTCGGCAACTACGCGATCGCGATGTTCAAGGAGACCCCGTTCCTCGCCGTGATCACGGTGCAGGAAATGGTCTTCGAGGCGCGGAAGTACGGCGCCGACCACTTCGCGTACACCGAGGCATTCACGCTCGCCGGGCTGGTCTTCCTGGTCGCGAGCTACCCCACCTCGCTGCTGATGAGAAAGCTGGAGAAGCGCCTTGGCCACTGAACCCCTCCCCCTGCAGAAGACGGCGGCCCCGGTCCCGGAGGACGCCGCACCGGTCTCCGCCGCGCCGGGGACCGGCCATCCGCTGGTCCGCTTCGACCACGTCGTGAAGCGGTACGGGGACCATGTCGTCCTCGACGGCCTGGACTTCTCGGTGCGACGCGGCGAGCACGTCACCCTGATCGGGCCCAGCGGCTCGGGCAAGACCACCATCCTGCGTCTGCTGATGACCCTGGAGAAGGTCAGCGACGGGGTCATCTGGGTGGACGGCGCACCGCTGTCCCACGTCCAGGCGCCCGACGGATCGCTGAGGCCGGCGACGGAGAAGCACCTGCGCGAGGCCCGGAAGAAGATCGGCATGGTCTTCCAGCAGTTCAACCTCTTCCCCAACATGAAGGTGCTGCAGAACATCACCGAGGCCCCGGTCAGCGTGCTGGGCCTGGACCGCGACGAGGCGGAGGCGCGCGCCCGCGAGCTGCTCGATCTGGTGGGGCTCTCGGGAAAGATCGACGCGCACCCCTCCCAGCTCTCGGGCGGACAGCAGCAGCGGGTGGCGATCGCCCGCGCGCTGGCGATGCGGCCGGAGATCCTGCTGCTGGACGAGGTGACGTCCGCGCTCGACCCGGAGCTGGTGGCCGGCGTGCTGGAGCTGCTGAGCGACATCGCCAGGAACACCGACATCACCATGCTCTGCGTGACCCACGAGATGAACTTCGCCCGGGACGTCTCGGAGACGGTACTGATGTTCGACGCCGGACGCGTGATCGAGTCGGGTCCGCCGGAAAAAATCTTCACCGATCCTGCGCACGAACGTACGCGCGAATTCCTGGCCGCAGTGCTGTGACCTCGTCACTCGTCGCATGTCATTGACTCCGGCATATGCCAAACGGATGCGCCCCAGCTCGTGGAGCCGGGGCGCACCGTGACATCACCAACACCCGCCCCCGAAAAGGCCCTTGGCGGCTATCGTGAGGGCAGAGCTTGCGGTCACAACCTGGTGGGGGGAAACCGTGACACTGAAGCCCGAACCGACCGCACCGTTCCATTCGGTGCAGTACGCCCTTCGCGTTCTCGAAACGGTCTCCAAGCACGGCAACGGTGTGACGGACACCCAGATCTCCCGGGAGACGGGACTGCCCCTCGGACACCTCACCTCCCTGCTGCTGATGCTGCGCCGCGAAGGGTACGTCGAGCAGATCACCGAAGGCGCCTATGTCATCGGCTCCTCGCTGCTGCTCCTGGGTTCCGGCGCGGCCCGTAGACAGGCGCTGGAGACCAAGCTCCAGGGGATGCTGGCACAGCTGCGCGATTCGGTCGGCGCAGCGGTCTACATCAGCCGGTACGTCGACGGCGAGATCCGCGTCACGCAGTACGCCGACGGTCCCCACACCCCCGCCGTGAACGAGTGGGTGGACTTCCGCTCCTCCGCGCACGCCTCGGCGGTCGGCAAGTGCCTGCTGGCCCAGCTCGACCAGAACGGCCGCCGCGACCACCTCTCGCGCCACAAGACGGCCCGGCTCACCTCGCGGACGATCACCAACGAGAAGGTGCTCTTCTCCAAGCTGGACAGCCAGCCGGCCACGGTCCCGGTGCTCGACATCCAGGAGTACGCGGTCGGCACGGTGTGCGCGGCGGTGCCGCTCACAGCCGGTTCGTCGGCCGGATGCCTGGCCCTGTCACTGCCGATCGAGGACGCGCATCGCCTGCGCGCGGCGGCGGACACGCTCAACCGCCGGGCGGCGCCCGTACTGCTGTCGCTGGCGCTCTGACGCCGCGCAGGGCACCCCGGACAGCCCCGCGGAGAGGTTCGACGCCGCTCCGGCCGACCCGGCCCTCCCGACCCGAACCACTTCAGACCAGTTCATCCGGTTTCGTTCAGACCTGCCCCCGTTCATCCTCGGTGTCATCAGCACCCCTCGGGAGCAGGTACTATTTTCCTGTCAGCAGGCGCCGCTAGCTCAGTTGGTTAGAGCAGCTGACTCTTAATCAGCGGGTCCGGGGTTCGAGTCCCTGGCGGCGCACAGACAACGCACTGGGCGGTTCACGTACACACGTGAGCCGCCCAGTGCGTTTTTTGCTGCCCCGAGAAATGAACGAACGTCTTACACGTTCGTACTAGACAAGTGTTTTACACGCTCGTATATTCCTGGGCATGACGAACGCTACGAGCTCCACCGCCGCGCGCGGCGACCTCGCCGGTCGCCGGGAATGGACCGCCTTCGTGGTCCTCCTGCTCCCCCTCCTCCTCGTCTCGATGGACGTCTCCGTCCTCTTCTTCGCGATCCCGTCCATCGACCGGGACCTCGCGCCCAGCGCCACCCAACAGCTCTGGATCTTCGATGTGTACGCCTTCGCCCTGGCCGGCCTGCTCATCACGATGGGCTCGCTCGGCGACCGGATCGGCCGCCGCAAGCTGCTGCTCCTCGGCGCGTTCGCGTTCAGTGCCGCGTCCGTCGCCGCCGCGTACTCCACCAGCCCCGAGATGCTGATCGCGGCCCGCGCCGTGCTCGGGATCGGCGGTGCGACGCTGATGCCGTCGACGATGGGGATCGTGCGGAGCATGTTCCACGACGAGCGGCAGCGGGGCCGGGCGATCGGCATCTGGTCGGGCGCCATGGCCGGCGGCATCGCGCTCGGTTCGGTGCTCAGCGGCGTCATGCTGGAGCACTTCTGGTGGGGCTCGGTCTTTCTGATCAATGTGCCGGCGATGGTGCTGCTGCTGGTCCTGGTGCCGGTGCTGGTTCCGGAGTCCAAGGACCCGAACCCCGGGCGGTTCGACCTCCTGAGCGTGCCGCTGTCGATGGGCGCCGTGCTGCCCGTCGTCTACGGGGTCAAGGAGAGCGCCGCCCACGGGCTCGACGTGCCGCGCGGGCTGCTCATCGCCGCCGGGCTCCTCGTCGGCCTGCTCTTCGTCCGGCGTCAGCGCGGTCGCGGCGACGCGATGATCAGCCGGGAACTGTTCCGCGACCGCGGCTTCGCGGCGGGCATCGGACTGAACGCACTGGCCACGTTCGCCATGATGGGCTCCTCATTCTTCACCACGCAGTATCTGCAGTCGGTGCTCGGCATGGGCACGATGGAGGCCGCGCTGTGGAGCCTGGCCCCGTCCCTGGCGGTGGGAGCCGCGGCCCCGACGGCCACGGCGATCGCCCAGCGGACCGACCGCACGCGCGTCATCTGCGCCGGTTTCGTGATCGCCGCCGCCGGTTTCTCCGTCCTCGCCCTGACCGGTACGGACTCGCTGTGGCTGCTGCTGGGCGGTTGCGCCGTGATGAGCTGCGGCATCGTCACCGTGATGGCACTCGTCTCGGATCTCGCGCTGTCCACCGCCCCGCCCGCCAGGGCCAGTTCAGCGGCCTCGCTGCTGGAGACCGGCCAGGAGTTCGGCGGCGCGATGGGGATGGCCCTGCTGGGCGCGGTGGCCACGGCGGTCTACACCGCGGACATGCCGGACTCGGCACCGGAGGTCGCCCGCAAGACGCTGCCGGGCGCGGTGGCCACGGGAGACGATTCGCTGATCTCCGTCGGGCGGGAGGCGTTCGTGCACAGCATGCAGTACGCCTCGGTGGCGGGGGCCGCCCTGCTGCTGGCGGGTGCGGTGCTGACCGCGACGCTGCTGCGACGGCGCACCGCACCGGCAAGCCGGGACGAACTGGCCCTGACGAGCTAGGGGCTCCCGCTTGAATCGGGTCGACCGGTCCGGATCGAGGCGGGGGGCCGGGGCAACCGGCGCGCCTCACCGGCCCCGGTCGGTGACAGGCCCCGGGTGGGGACGGGGCGGGGCGGTCCGGATGGGGCCGCCCCGCTCCGCATCAGTCGTCGACCATGCGTCAGAACTGCACGTCGGAGCAGGCGTAGAACGCGTTGGCCGTGTCAGCGATGTTCCAGACGCTCAGGATGATGTGCTTCCCGGACTTCTGGGTGGGGATGGTGCCCTGCTGGGTCAGGGTCGCCGGGGGCTGCTTGCCGCCGTACGGCACCGTCATGAAGGGCTGCGGCTCCAGGTCGGCCCTGGTGAGCGGCTTGGTGGGGTCCCAGCCGTCCTTGGTGATGTAGTAGCGGAAGTCCGTCGTGGCGTGGCGTGCGGTGAACTGCCAGCGGAAGCTGAAGCCCTGCCCGGCCGTGACAGCGGTGGCCGGCCAGTTCCCACCGCGCGGGTCGTCGAGCTGGGCGAACTCGGAGTGGCCGCCGGAGCAGATCTGGCCGTCGGCCGGACCTGCCGCCGGGAAGCCCTTGGGGCCCTCGACGCTCTGCGGCTCCCACTGGATGTTGCCGCAGCCCGTCACCGTGCCGTTGGCACAGAGCTTCTGGCGGCTGATGGGGTTGTCGGTGTAGCCGTGGCTGCCGGCGCTGCCCGTTGCGAACATCGAGACGGCCGCCACCGCCAGGCCGACTACGGCCGCGCTTGCCCTTTTACGCATTGCTGTCGCTCCTCAAGAACGTGGGGGAGGTTCCATGAGCCCTGCTGCGCGCGTGTTGCGGTCTAGACCAAGCCATAGATTATTGACGGGATATGAACATGTCCAGACCAATGGGAGTTGGATTCCGCTTCGCCGCCCGAGCGCCCCCACGAGCCCCTCAGGCCCCCTCCCTGCCACTGCGTCCGGTGTAGAAGGCCACCGTCAAGTCCTTGACCAGCGACTTCCGTTCGTAGTCGTCCAACTCGACGATCCCCCTCGCGGTCAACCGGTTGACCGTGTCGTCCACGGCGTCGACCACCGAAGTCAGCACGCTGTCACGGTGCTCGGCGTCGATGGCGGCGATCCGGCGTCGGTGCATGGCCGCGGCGACCTCGGGCGCGTACTCGATGCCGGTCGGCTGCGCCGAGTACACCTCGACGCCGACGGGTTGGCAGTCGGCCTTGAGCATCCGGGTCAGCGCGTCACCGACCGCCTCCGCGTCGCGCAGCGTGAGCGCGTCCTCGTGGAACGCGTCGGCGGGCAGCTGCGAGAGGACCCGGGCCATCGCCGCCTCGACCTGTTCGCGCAGATACGCCTCGTGGTCGGCGACCCCGAGCGTCGCCCGTACGGTGTCCCTGATCCGCCACACGACGAGGACGACGACGCGCAGCGCCGTACCGTTGGCGTCCACCGAGGGGAGCGGTTCGCTGCGCCAGTGCCGCAGACGTACGTCGACCCGACGGCGCAGCAGCAGGGGGCTGATCCACATCAGTCCGGTCCGGCGCACACTCCCCCGGTACTCGCCGAAGAGGGTCAGCACCCAGGCGTATCCGACCCGTCCGCGGCTCAGACCGCCGAGCGCGAAGAGCACCGTCGTGACCAGCACGGCGAGCGCCGCCCAGGCCACGACGCCGATTCCGTGGTACGGACGCGAGCCGATCCCGAGCCGGTCCAACGCGGCGGCGGGCAGCGCGCCGACCCACCAGAGGACGGCGAACCCGGCGGTGATCCCGGCCAGTCCGGCGAGCAGCGCGACCCAGCCGGGCAGCGCGGGCCCCGGCCGCTCGGCCAGCCGGGGGTCACCGGCCGGCGCCGGCCTCGTCGACGGCCGCACCCGCGGTCCCCTCGGCGCGGGCGGTCGCCGCACCCGCGGAGCCGCACCGCCGCCGCCGGCTCCCCCGGGCAGCACACCGGTGGGGAGCGCGGCGGCGTCGGAGTGTGCGGAATCCTCGCGGAAGAGCAGGTGCACGGGAATGGACGCGGTCCGCTCACCGGCGATGACGGCGTGATGACGCCCGGCACCCCGCGGGCTGCCGCCGGACCGCTCGGCCCCGACGCCCCCGGGGACGGGGAGGGAGCCGAGGACGGTGCCGGCCGCCGCCCGGTGCCGGGAGAAGGGGGACGGGAACGGGGCGTCGGAACCGGGCCCGGTGCGGTGCCCGGCCGAGGACGGCACGGGCGCGCGGCCCGGCACCGGGTCCTCGACGGCCGCGCTGCCCGAAGCCGTGGCCGAGGCACCCATGACCGGGAGAAACGCGACACCCGCGGCCGGGACGGGCGCGGTGCCCATGGCCGGGGCCGACACGGCTGCCGAGGTCGCGCCGGGCGTCGCGGAGTTCACGGCCTGGCCCGGTACCAGGTCCAGCACGAGGTCGACCACGGAGTCCGGACCCGCGCCCGGCTCCCCGTCCGGGACGGAACCCGGTCCCGGGCCCGCACCGGCCGCCCGGTCGGGGGCCGCCACCCCCAAAGCCGTATCCGGCTCCCCGCCGGCTCCCGGAACCGGAGCCGCGTCCGGCTCCGCGCCGGCCCCCTGCACCTGCTCCTCTTCCCGCCCCCTGACGTTCTCCGGGGTTCCGGAGCTGTCCGACACCGTGGATCCCATTCCCGCCTCCGTCATGCATGTCCGCCGTCGTGTCACGCGAAGAGTCGCCGCCAGGTCTCCGGACCGGGGTAGCCGTCGGCCGCTCCGCCCCGCCAGCCCTGGGCCCGCTGGAAGGCCTCGACATTGCGCCGGTCCGCCTCGGTCCAGCGGGGCCCCGGTCCCGACCGGTAGTACGTGCCGTATCCCTTCTTCACCAATTGCTTGCCGAGCCTCTCGACCTGGCTGTTGGACTGGCCGGGCCGAAAATGGCCCCGGCCCGGAAACGTCGGATCGGAGGGGGAACCCCCCTGACCGCCTCCGCTTCCGGTGGGGATGTCACGACCGGTTCCACCGACCAGCAACCGCCAGGTGTCGGGGCCGGGGATCCCGTCCGCCTCCCTACCCTTCCAGCCCTGGGCCTTCTGGAAGGCCTGGGTCGCTCGCCGGTCGGCGTCGCCCCAGGCCGGGCCGGGACCGACCTTGTAGAAACGTTTGCCGCCCCGGCCCACGAGCATCGCCCCGAGCCGGGTGACGTACTCGTTGCTCGCTCCGGGACCGAACTTCCCGGCGCCCGGGAACTGCGTCGACGACGGACCGCTGCCTGCGCTCCCGCTGCTGAGACCCTTGTACCGGTAGGCGACGTACTTGCCGGAGTTGGTCCAGTACGCCATGGGTGTCGTCTGCTTGCGGGTGTGCGGCTTCGTCTGCTCGTACGCCGTGTAGTGGGTGTGCGTGTAGTCGGTCCAGCCGCCGAAGATCGTGACGTGCGAGCCCTTCGCGGGGTTCGCCGGATTGTGGAAGAGCAGGATGTCGCCGGGCTGCAGATCCTCCCGAGCGATCCGCTGCCCGAACGTGGCGAGACTGCCGGTCCACTCGTTGCCGGGCAGGTTCCAGGCCATCGACACATAGCCGGAGCAGTCCTGCCGGTATCCGTCGGACCAGTACTTGTCCATGCTGTACGGAACCTGCGCGGCCACCCACTTCTTCGCGCGGTTGATGATCGCGGCCCGGCTGGTCACGGGCAGCGTGCCACCCGTGGACGAGGGCGGCCCCGAGGCCCCCGCGCCCTGCAGCGGTCCGGGCCTGCCCTGCGGGCTGTCCGGATCCCCGTCGGCCAGGGCGAGCGGATCGCCCTCGTCCGCCGAAGCCGTCGGCGCCGTCGTCCCGTCCGTCCGGGCGACTCCGGTCGCCTCCGCGGCGCCGGTGCTCAGCACCACGCCGGCCGCGGTGACCAGCACCAGCGCACGGCGCGCGCCATGGGCGGCCGGATGGCCTCCGTACCGCACGGGCAAGGCACCGGCGGCGGTTCGCCGTTGCGCGGCGCACCCCGCACAGATGCAGTCGATGGCGGGCACGTACTCCTCGAAAGCCGGCACAGTCATGCGATTCCCCTCCGCACTCGTCAAGATCTTTGGGCGCATGTGCACGGGCGTCAGTGTCTCAACTCTCCTGACATAATGCATTTTGACGGACAGAAGTGAAAAAACGACCATCCGACAGGCCGTGAGGGGCTGGAAATGGTCAGGAGCACACCCCACCTTCGGGTAGAGTTCTCCAGGTCAGCAGGCGCCGCTAGCTCAGTTGGTTAGAGCAGCTGACTCTTAATCAGCGGGTCCGGGGTTCGAGTCCCTGGCGGCGCACGCAGAGTCAAGGCCCCCTCACCACGCGTGAGGGGGCCTTGTTCGTTCCCGAAGCGGGCCTCCGTATCGCCACCTTCGCGAGCATCGCGCCACCGCCACGCGGCCGACGTGCGACAGGTGCACAGTCGACCCGCGACGGACACACGGTCACCACCCCGTCACGCAAAGCCCTCCGTCGCAGAAGGGCCCGGACCGCGCACGGACCGCGTACGGCACCACACTCGGCGCGGGTCCGGCCGCGTGGACCCCTTCCTTCAGCCGGCAGCCGCGTCGGCCGCAGGGGGCGTACGGGACGATCCGCAAGCAGTACCGGAGAGCTTCCTCCCACTCCCCCCCACGGGCAAGCTCCTCAACTGCACCGCCTTGATCATCTTCCAACCGATGTCCTCCCCGAACTGGATTCCCGCGGCACCGAGTTGTGCGCCGGTCCCGGGGACGGGCGCCTCGGGCGTGCAGAGCGACCCGACGGTCGGGATGATGCGGTGCGGCCGCGCCTCTGCGCCCCGGACCTGTCCGTACATCCGGCACCGGCGACTTCTCCCCGGGCGCGCCCCGTCCTACGGGCCGATGCCGTCCCGGCCGGTGCCAATGGCGAACGGCATGTCGCCGGCCTTCGCCGAGAGCCGTCCGTCGAAGTCCGTACTGTCCGCCGCGGCAGGGAAGTTGGACACCTCGACGGCAAGAGCGTCCGCCGCCCCGATTCCCGTGCGTCGCGGCGGCCGGAAGAACGCGTCGGGGCCGCCGCACCATCCGGCGTTCCCGGCGGCCCCGACCGCAAGCGGGTCACCGGGCACCCGACCCACAGCTCACCCTTCGGGAGGGGCCGTCGTCCCCGGTCCGCCGCTCCACGGCCTCAGGTGCCTTCGCTCCCCCCGGACTTCCTTCCGGTCAGGTAGGCCGACACGACCACATTCGCGTCGTAGGAGTGCGATGCCCGGTCGTAGCTGCCGCCGCAGGTGATCAGGCGGAGTTCCGCACGGCCCCGCTTGCGGGGGCCGTAGGCCTTGTCGGCGTCGAAGCGTTCACGGGTGAGGACCTGGACGTCGTCGACGGTGAATTCGGCGACGCTGCCGTCCGCGCGGGTCACCTCCACCTTGGCGCCGGGGCGGGCCGCGCTCAGTCCGTAGAAGACGGCGGGCTCGGTCGCGGTGTCGACGTGGCCGACGAAGAGGGCGGGGCCCTTCGCGCCGGGCTCGGTGCCGTCGCCGTACCAGCCGACGGCCCGGGGGGTGTCGAACGACGGTGGTTCGATGGCGCCGTCCCCGTCCAGGCCCCGGGCGATCACGGGCGCCGCGATGCCGAGCGACGGGATCTCGACGCGTTTCGGCACGGAGCCCTCGACCGGGTCGTGCGGCGGGGGCAGCGGGACACCGAGCGGGCGCCCGACCGCGGCGACGTCGCCGGTGGTCGGGGCGGAGCTGGCACCGGAGCCGTCGGTGATGTCGCGACCCCAGAGCCACAGGCCGGTCAGCAGGACGGCCCAGGCCACTCCGGTGAGCAGTCGGCCGTGGTCCGAGGGGCGGGCCGGGGCGGACACGTCAGTCCTTGGCCGGGCGGCGACGGCGCACGCTGCGGACCACCACGACGACGACCGCGACGGCGGCCAGGACCAGGCCGATCACCGCCTGCACGAGGCCGGGGCCGTTCTGACGAGCGGTCTCTTCGTTGAGCAGGGCGGTGCCGCCACCTCCGGCGCGGACCGGGGCCAGCGGCGTGGGCCTGTTCCGGTCGGCGACCGTGACCTTGCCGGACATCGTGGTGCCCCGGCCGTCCGAGCAGACGACCCGGATGTCGTGGTCGCCCGGGGAGGCGTCCGAGCTGATCCGGGCCTGCGCCAGGAGGCCCCCGTCCGTGGCGGGCGAGAACCGCGCCCCGGAGGCGAAGGCATCGGATTCGCCCTTGGCCTCCTTGCCCTCGCAGCCGTCCAGCCGCAGGTCCACCCCGCCGCCCGGGGCGGCGGAGAGCGGGGTCACCGAGAGGCCGGCGCGACTGCCGGAACCCGTCCCCGGGCCGGAACCGGTGCCGGAGTCGGCCAGTGCGGCGGAAGCCGGCACCAGGGTCGCCGCGACCACCGCGACGGCACAGAACGTGAGGGGTATGGAACGCATCGTAAACCTCCTCAACAAAGGTTCACGCCTGCGTCGGCATTCCGCATCCGCAGGAACGGGCGGAACGGGGCGCGCAGGGGGCCGCCCCCGAACGCCCCCGCCCTTCCCCGGGCGGCGCCCGCCGTGCTCAGCCCACGTCGATGAGGTCGACCAGGTCGGCGATGGAATCGACGACCCTGGACGGCCGGAAGGGGTACTTGTCGATGTCGGCGACGGTGGTGAGGCCGGTCAGGACCAGGAACGTCTGCATCCCCGCCTCCAGCCCGGCCAGCACATCGGTGTCCATCCGGTCGCCGATCATGGCGCTGGACTCGGAGTGGGCCCCGATCGCGTTGAGCCCGGTGCGCATCATCAGCGGATTGGGCTTGCCCGCGAAGTACGGGGCCTTGCCGGTGGCCTTGGTGATGAGGGCGGCGACGGACCCGGTGGCCGGCAGCGGACCCTCGGCGGACGGGCCGGTCTCGTCCGGGTTGGTGCAGATGAATCGGGCACCGCCGTTGATCAGCCGGATCGCCTTGGTGAGCGCCTCGAAGCTGTACGTACGGGTCTCGCCGAGCACCACGTAATCGGGGTCGTGGTCGGTGAGGACGTAGCCGATGTCGTGCAGGGCGGTGGTGAGCCCGGCCTCTCCGATGACGTACGCCGTGCCACCGGGCCGCTGGTCGTCCAGGAACTGGGCGGTGGCCAGGGCGGAGGTCCAGATGTTCTCCACGGGCACGTCGAGACCCATGCGGTCGAGGCGGGCGTGCAGATCACGCGCGGTGTAGATCGAGTTGTTCGTGAGGACCAGGAAGGGCATCCCCGAGTCCCGCAGCCGCTTGATGAAGGCATCCGCCCCGGGGATCGGCGTCCCTTCGTGGATCAGGACTCCGTCCATGTCGGTGAGCCAGGATGAGATCGGCTTGCGCTCTGCCATGTGGGACTCCTGCCGTACGCCGTGTGCGGGGACGCCGGCGGCACCGCGTTGTGCAGCGCCGACGTCCCCGATTTTAGAGCGTCCGTTCGACCTGCAGGTACTGCCGGGACGCCCGGCGCGAGCCGGGACCGGGACCACGGCCGTCCGGTGGGGTCGGGCCGGCCCGACCCCACCGGATGGACTAGACCCGTTACCTTTTCGCGATGATGCACCGGGGCCCGGTTCCCTCGCGATGCGTCTTCGGCCGCGGTCAGCTGCCGGTGGCCGACTTCCAGGCCCCGACGTACGCGTCCAGGTTGGTGCCGATGTCCGACCAGTCGGGCGCGAAGACCTCGACACCGTCCATCAGCTTGGCGAGCGCGAGGGCGTTGGCGTCCGTGGCCTCGACGTCCTTGCGGGCGGAGAAGCCGCCGCCGACCGCACTGACGTCCTTCTGGGCCTGCTCGGAGAGCATGAAGTCGAGCAGCTTCTTGCCGTTGGCGCTGTGCGGGGCCTTGTTCACCAGGCCGGCCGCGTACGGCAGGGCGAACGTGGTGGGCTTGCCGCCCTCCTTCGCGGGGAACCAGATGCCGAGGTTGGGCATGTCCTTGGACTGCGCGTAGTTCATCTGCACGTCACCGTTGGCGGCGAGCAGTTCGCCCTTGTCGACCTTGGGGGCGAGCTTGCCGGTGGAGGCGGACGGGCCGACGTTGTTGGCCTGGAGCTTCTTCAGGTACGCCATCGCCGGCTCCTTGCCGCCGAAGTCGTGCATGGCCTTGATGAGTACGGCCGTGCCGTCACCGGCGACTCCGGGCGTGGAGTACTGGATCTTGTTCTTGAACCCGCCGTCGAGCAACTCCTCCCAGGTGGTGGGTGCCGACTTCAGCTCCTTCTTGTTGTAGATGAACCCGAAGTAGTTGTTGACGACCGAGGTCCACTTGGAGTCGGACGCCTTGTCGGCACCGTCGACCTGGTCGGAACCGGCCGGCGCGTACGCCGCCAGGAGCCCCTTGCTGTCGGCCTGCTGGATGAACGGCGGCAGCGTGACCAGCACATCGGCCTGGGTGTTGGACTTCTCGCGGACGGCGCGCTGCACCATCTCGCCGGAGCCGCCCTCCACGTACTTGACCTTGATGCCGGTCTTCTTCTCGAAGTCCTTGAAGACCTTGTCGTACCAGCCGTCGCCGTTCTCGCCCTTGAGGCCGTCGGCGCTGTAGACGGTCACGACCTTCTCGTCGGAAGCGGCCGAGGAGCCGCCGCAGGCGGAGAGGGTGGCGGCGAGGGCGAGGCAGCCGGTGACGGCGGCTATGGGCTTGAGGTGGTTCTTGCGCATGGCAGTCGTATCTCCTGGAAGTCGGCCGGGAGCCGGCCGGAGTCGGTACGGGGGTGTCGGCGGATCAGCGGAACGAGGCCCTGGTGCGGATCCGGGAGACGCCGAGCAGCACGAGCAGCGTCGTTCCCATCAGGACCACGGCGACGGCCGCTCCGGTGAAGAGCGAGCCGCGGTCGGTGGCCGCGAAGATCTGCACCGGCAGTGGTGTCCAGTCCGGCGGGTAGAGCATCATCGTGGCGCTCAGCTCCCCCATGGACAGCGCGAAGCAGAGCCCCGCCGCCGCCGTGAGGGACGGCAGCAGGAGCGGCAGCTTGATGCGCCACAGGACGTACGAGGGTCGGGCACCGAGACTGGCCGCCGCCTGTTCGTACATCGGGTCGAGACGCACTATCGCCGCCGAAACCGACGAATAGGCGAACGCCGTGACAAGAATCGTGTGCGCCAGGATCACGATCCAGCTCGTCCCGTTCAACAGCATCGGCGGTTTGCTGAAGGCGACGAGCACGGCGAGGCCCACGACGACGGACGGCACGGCGACCGGCAGCATGAACAGCGCGTCGAGGAACCTCCTGCCGCGGCTGCGCAGCGAGGCGGCGGCCAGGGCGGCCCAGGAACCGACGGTGAGGGCGAGCAGACTGGCGCTGACGGCGGTGATCAGGCTGGTGGTCAGGGCCTGCAGGGAGTCGCCGCCGGTCGCGGCCGCGTAATGCCCGGTGGTCGGCCCGGAGGGGAAGGCGCCGGACCAGTTGGTGGTGAACGACGCGGCCAGGATGACCAGCAGCGGCACCGCGAACAGGGGGACGAAGAGCGCGAAGAACACGGCCCAGGCGGCCCACTTCCCCGTACGGCTATGCACCAACACGGCGGCTCACCATCCGATACAGGCTGTAGAGACCCACGGAGATCGCGATGTTGACGACTGCGACGACACAGGCCGCCGGGTAGTCGGACTCCAGGATCGCCTTGCTGTAGACGAGCATCGGCAGGGTCGTGACCCCTTTCGCGCCGGTGAACAGCACGATGCCGAACTCGTTGAGACACATCACGAGGACGAGGCTGCCGCCCGCCGCGAGCGCGGGAATCGCCTCGGGGAGGATCACCTGCCGCACGATCCGGGCCGGCTTCGCGCCCAGCGAGGACGCCACCTCCAGTTGCGCGCTGTCGAGCTGCGAGAACGCGGCGAGCAGTGGGCGCATCACGAACGGGGTGAAGTAGGTGATCTCGGCGAGCAGGACACCCCACGGGGTGGTGAGGAAGTCGAAGGGGCCGCTCGACGCCCCGGTGACGTCCGTCCAGAGGCCGTTGGCCATGCCGACGCTGCCGTAGATGAACAGCAGCGCGAGCGTGATCAGGAACGACGGGAAGGAGAGGAAGACGTCGATGAACCTGGCGACCGCCTTGCCGCCGGGGAACGGCACGAACGCGATGACCATGGCCAGGACGAAGCCCAGCACCAGACATCCGACGGTCGAGCCGACCGCCAGCCAGACGGTGGTCGTCAGCGCGGAGCGGAACGACTCGGAGGCGAACACCTCGCCGTACGGGGCGAGCGAGGTACCGCCCTCGTCCGGGCTGAAGGACTGCTGGACGACGAGGGCCAGCGGGTAGAGGAAGACGAGGGCGAGCACGGCGACGGGCGGCAGCGCCCAGACGAAGCGGGGGATGCTGCGGGCCTCGCGGGCCGGGGCCTGCGGGCCGGCCGCCGGGGGCGTCACCCCGGACGAGCCGGTGCGCCGACGCGGCGCCTTCGTCGCCGTGATGCCCGGGGTGACGGGCTGCGCGGTGCTAGCCATCGGCCCCTCCCCCGGCTCCCGGCGCCGCGCCCACGGGCAGCAGTACCGCGTCCTCGGCCGCGAAGTGCAGCGTGACCTTGTCACCGAGCGCCGGGGTCTCGCGCAGTTCGCGGAGGTCCGCCTTGACCCGGTGCCCGTCGACGTCGACGTACAGCCGGTGCGTGGAACCCCGCCACTGGACCTCGGCGATGGTGCCGCTCAGCGCGTTGGGCCCGTCGCCGAGCCCGACCAGGTGGGGCCGGACGCACAGCGTGGCGGTGGCACCGCCGGGCACTTCGCCGGTCGGTACGTCGAGCGCGCGCCCCGCGAAATCGACGGTGTCGGCGCCGTCGGCGACGGTGACCGGCAGCAGATTGGCGTTGCCGACGAACGACGCCGTGAACTCGGTGCGCGGACGGCGGTACAGCTCCTGCGGGGTGCCGCAGTCCTGCAGCCGGGCCTTGTCCATGACCGCGATCCGGTCGGCGAGGGTGAGCGCCTCCACCTGGTCGTGGGTGACGTACAGGATGGAGACGTCCGGCAGCTCCCGGTGCAGTCGCGCCAGTTCGGCGAGCATTCCGGAGCGCAGCTGGGCGTCGAGCGCGGAGAGCGGCTCGTCCAGCAGGAGAACGCCGGGGCGGATGGCCAGCGCGCGGGCGATGGCGACGCGCTGCTGCTGGCCGCCGGAGAGTTCGCGCGGGTAGCGCTCGGCGTAGCCGGCCATGCCGACGAGTTCGAGTGCCTCGGCGACCCGCTCGGGGATCTCGGCCTTGGCGACCTTGCGGGCCTTGAGCCCGAAGGCGACGTTGTCCTTGACCCGCATGTGCGGGAAGAGGGCGTACTGCTGGACGACCATGCCGATGCCGCGCCTGTGCGGCGGCAGGCCGGTGACGTCGCGGTCGCCGAGGTACACCCGGCCGGAGACGGGCCGGACGAATCCGGCGACGGCGCGCAGGGCGGTGGTCTTGCCGGACCCGGAGGGCCCGAGCAGGGCCATGACCTCGCCGGGTTCGACGGTCAGATCGAGCCGGTCGAGGACGGTGTTCCCGCCGTACGCGACGCTGACCCCGTCGAACCTGATGCCGCTGCGGACGGCGCCGGCCCCGCCCGTCATGCCTCTGCCCGCGCGATCAGGTCCGGGAGCTCGGCGACCGAGCCGAGCACATGCGTGGCGCCGTGACGGGTCAGCCGGTCCTTGTCGTGGGCGCCGGTGAGCACGCCCGCGACGATCCCGGCCCCGGAGCGCACTCCGCCGAGCATGTCGTACGAGGTGTCGCCCGCGACCACGATCCGCTGGACGGCGTCGACGGCGCCGGTGCGCAGGAACGCGGCGAGGACCATGTCGGGGTAGGGGCGGCCGCGACCGCCCGCGTCGGCCGGGCAGAGGGTCAGGGCGACCAGGTCCTGCCAGCCGAGCGCGGCCAGGATGGCGTCCTGGGTGGTACGGGCGAAACCGGTGGACAGGACCACGGTCCGGCCCTCGGCCCTGAGCCTTTCGATGGCCTCGCGGGCGCCGGGCACCGGCGCGATCCGGCCGCCGTCGACCAGCTCCCCGTACGCCTCCTCGAAGGCGGTGTTGGCCCGCTGGGCCTTGTCCTCGTCGCCGAAGAGGTGACGGAAGACGGAGATCTTGGACTCGCCCATGGTGGCGCGCACGTGGTCGAGCTTCTCCGCGTGGTCGGCGGAGCCCGGCTCCACGCCGAGGCGTTCGGCCGCGACGGAGAACGCCTGCTCGACGAGGCCGCCGTCGGCGACGGTGGTGCCGGCCATGTCGAGGACGATCAGGTTCAGCCCGTCGGTGGTGTTCGACGTGTCGGTGTTGCTCAACTTCTTCACCAGCCCAGTTCGTTGGCGGTCGTTTCGGCGATGGCGGGCGAGCAGGTCATGCCGCGCCCGCCCGGTCCCGTGACCAGCCAGACGCCGTCCCGCACCTGCTGGCGGTGGACGACGCGGCTGGTGTCGGTGCACTGGGCGTAGACCCCGGCCCAGCGGTGGCGGATCCTCGGCAGCGGGCGGCCGAGGAAGGACTCCACGACTCCGGTGAGGTGCTCGTACGGCTCCTCGACGGTGTCGAAGGAGAAGGGGTGCTCGTACTCGTGGGTGTCGCCGATGGTCAGCCCGCCGTCGTGGCGCTGGACCATCAGGAGCTGCATCCTGTGCTGTGCGGCGGTGGGCGCCTGCGCCTGTTCGGCGTTGAGGGTGTCCAGCGCCTCGCTGCGGTACGCCGGGTAGTAGCGGAAGCTGTCGGCGTCGGCGACGGAGGTGGTGAGCCGCTCACCGAGCGGGTCGGTCTGCATCATCTGGAGTCGGACGCGGCGCACCGGCAGATCGGGGCCGGCCAGTTCGCGCACGAGTCCGCCGAGCCAGGCCCCGGTGGCCAGGATCACGGCGTCACCGGTGTGGACATCGCCGTGGTCGTCGCGGACGGAGGCGGTGCCCACCACCTCGCGGACCTCGCGCCCACCGAGGTACGTATACCGGCCCGACTTCAACAGCTCTCGCTTGAGCGCCAGTTGGGCGGTGCGCGGCTCGACCGCGGCGTCCCGCTCGCACCACAGGGCGGCGGTGAATCCACCGCGCAGCGCGGGGTTGATCGCACGGGCCTCGTCGGCGGTGAGCAGCTTGTAGCCGCGGGCCGCCGCGTCGGGGCGGGCGCCGGCCGCCTCGGCGACGGCGATCTCCAGCCCGGTGCGGAGCGGGGTGAGCGAGCCGCAGGCCCGGAAGCCGAGATCGGGGACCCGGGCCCCGATGCCCTCCCACAGCTCACGGGCGCGCAGCGCGGTCTCCAGCTCCTCGCCACCGGCCCTGCCGCTGACCCATATCTGTCCGAAATTGCGGAGCGATGCCCCGCGCGCCTCGCTCTCGCGCTCGATCTGTACGACCTCGTGGCCGCGGTTCACTGCGTGCCAGGCGTGCATGGTTCCCACCACGCCGGCTCCTACGACGATGACTCTCACGGCGGCTACGCTCCTCGGGGCCGGTGACCCGTACGGATCGCTACGGCAACGGGAGGGTGAACTGGGCCCCAAACTTGGACTAGACCCGTTACCTTCTCGTTATCGAAAGGAACCGGCCGGCCACCGTCGCCCCGGAGTCGTTCAGTGTCCGTCCTGCGCGCCCAGGTGCGCGGTGAAGGAGAACCTGTCCCCGCGGAAGAGCGTCCGTACGCGCTCCAGCGGCTCGCCGTCGGTGTCGCGCGAGATCCGGTGGATCAGCAGCATGGGCAGCGCGGGCGGTGTACCGATGAGCAGCGCCTCGCGCGGCGTCGCGAGCACGGTCTCGATCCGCTCGTCCGCATCGCCGAAGGAGATCCCGAGCCGGTCGCGCAGATGGGCGTAGAAGGACGAGTCGGGGTCGAACCCCGTGTCCAGGTCCGGCACGCGGGCGACGGAGACGTAGGTGCTCTCCAGGCCGACCCGGTCGTCGTCGGCGAGCAGCACCCGCTCCAGGTGCCAGACCGGTTCGCCGCGCGCCACCCCGATGTCGGCGGCCAGCGCCTCGGGGCAGGGGAAGCGCTCCAGACCGATGAGGCGGCGGCCGGGGGTACGGCCCTGGCGGCGTACGCCCTCCGTATAGCTCGCCAGCGAGAGCGGCTGCTCCAGCTTGGGGCCCGCGACCACGGTGCCGCGCCCCTGGCGGGCGAGCCGCCCCTCCAGCAGCAGTTCGCGCAGCGCCTGACGCACCGTCTCGCGCGAGACCTCGTAGCGCTCGGCGAGATCGCGCTCGGTGGGCAGCATGCCGCCCTCGCCCAACTCCTCTATGAGGACGGAGACATGGGCCTTGACCGCGTAGTACTTGGGGATGCGGCCGTGCTCCGGGATGCCGGAGCGGATGGGTGCGCCAGGTGTCTGGTCGTGCGGGTAGTCCACGCGCCCGATGGTGACAGACGGACATGAACACGCGTGAACGGCCGATGGCGGGAAGGGGGCCGGAAGGGGCGGTTCAGCGACGCGGGCGACGGGTCCGGAACACCATGGCCCCTCCGCCGATCAGGAACCCGGCGACGATGACGCCGATGTACGCAACGGCGTCCGAGCCGGTCGCGGCCAGCTCGGGGAGGCCGCTCTCCCCCGGGGCCCGGCCGGGCCGGACCGGCCGGGCGGTGTCGCCGCGCCCGGCGGCCCGGGCTCCGTCGGGCGCCGCGTCGCGGGGGGTGTCACGGGAGTTCTGGACGGTGTCCTTGGTTCCGCCGATGTCCGCCGGCTCGTCGACGCCCTCGGGCTCGTCGGGCTCCTCCGTCCCGCCGTCGTCGTCGACAACGGCGAACGGGTAGTCGTCGGTCTCACCGACCCAGGCCCCGTCGTCCTTCTCGGACGTGCCGCTCGCCCCGTGCTGTCGCTGGACGATGGCGGCGGTGGCGGTGATCCGTCCCGGGTCGGTGTCGGAGGTGAACGCCATCCGGACCTCGACGGTGACGGTACCGCCCGCGGGGACGGTGAAGCCCTCGAAGGTGTCGTCGCCGTCACCGTCACCGTCACCGTCGCCGTCGCCGTCGCCGTCGAAGACGCCGATCTGCTCGTCCTGGTCGGTGGTCTCCCAGCTGACCCGGTGCTCCACCTCGGGGCGGGTCGGTTCGGAGAACTTCAGCTGGATCTGGTCGGAGGTCAGCCTGCGGTTCTCGTCGGTGAGGACCAGCACCGGGTGGATGCCCCGGCACGGCTCGGTGGTGGTGTTGGTCAGGTCCAGGTACCAGGTCCCGTAGCCGCCGCCGGGCGCGTAGGTGTCCGGGCCGCCGCGGATACGGGCGCTGATCGGGAACTCGCTCGCCGCCGGATCACCGCAGGCGGGCGGCTGGTCGGCGGTGGCGGCCCCCGGCTTCGAGACCGGGGCGGCCGAGGACGCCGCGGCGGCCGGAGCGGCCGACGCGCCGCCGAGGACGGCGGGAACCACGCTCGCCGCCGCCAGCCCGAGCGCCAGCCCGTGCCGCGTCCGCCCGGGGAGCGGCGACACGCGCAGGGGCGGCGAGGGAGGCCGCGCGGAGGCGGTGGACACGGGGATGGACGCCCCTCCCACGAGCGGGACGGACACGGGGCTCGCCATGGGGAGGGACGCGGTGCCGGACGTGAAGGGCGATACGGCGTCGGCCGCGCGGCCCGTCCCGGAGCCGACCGGGGAGGGCGTGGCGGACGGGGGCGGTGTGGAGGGCATGCGGGGATCACCCTTCGCGGCTCGCGGGACGGTCGGCTGGGAGAGCGCTGAAGACCTTGGCCGGACCTGGGAGCGGCGGCCGGCGCGTACAACCACAAGGCGCCGGAGCTGTGCATGCCGACCACCACGGGTCCGGCCAAGATCCTCAGCACCCGCCCAGCCTGTGTGCGGCGGAGTTCACCGGTCGTGGTCGGCGACGCTGCCACGCACGCGCGAGGCGACCGGCACCGACATGCCGGTGGGTCCGCCGGCCGGCCGCCGGGCACCGCTCGATCAGCCCAGTCGCGCGCCCCGCTCGCCCGTGTCCGCGCTCCCGACCCGTCCGAACAGCGGGGCCAGGACCAGCTGCGCGGCCCCCTCCGCGACCGGCCTGTCCCCTCCCCGTGCGACGGTGACCGGCACCGGCGTGTCGGGGCCGCCCCGGCGGGCGCGCTCGTCGATCACGGCGCGGACGCCCCGCACGTACGGCTCGGGATCGGCGGCGACGGTACGGCCGCCGAGCACCACCCGGTCGATGTCGAGCAGCCCGACGAGATTGGCGGCGCCGGTGCCCAGCACCCGGGCGGCCTCCGCGACGTCGCCGCGGGCGACGGCGGCGAGACAGAGCGCCTCGATGCAGCCCCGCCCGCCGCAGCCGCACACCGGACCGTCCAGCTGGACGGTCTGGTGCCCGAACTCACCGGCCCCGGTACGGACCCCGCGATGCAGCGCCCCGCCGAGGACCAGCCCGGCGCCGAGCCCCGTCCCGAGGTGCAGATAGGCGAAGTCGCCCGTGCCGGCCGCATGCAGGGCGAGCCCCAGGGCGGCGGCGTTGGTGTCCTTGTCGACGACGACGGGCAGCCCGGTCCTCGCGGCGAGCGCGTCCCGCAGCGGATACCCGTCCCACTGCGGGAACCCGGTGACGCGGTGCAGCACCCCGCCCCGGTGGTCGAGCGGCCCCGGCACCGCCACGCCGACCCCGAGCACGTCCCCGCCCCGCTCGGCCGTCCCCGCACCCGCGCCGCGCACCGCCGCGACCGCGTCCGCCGCCGTCGTCAGCACCTCGTCCGCCGGGGCGCCGAAGTCCAGTGGGGCGGTGCGGCTCGCGGCGACCGCGCCGGCCAGGTCGACGAGCACCACCGTCAGCTCGTCACGGTCCAGGTGCAGACCGACCGCGTACCCGGCGTCCGGCACCAGCCGCAGCACGGTGCGCGGCTTGCCACCGGTGGAGGCCCGGTGGCCCGCCTCGGCCGCCAGGCCGTCGGCCCGCAGCCGGGCGGTGATCTTGCTGACGGCCTGCGGTGTGAGCCCGGTGCGCTCGGCGAGTTCGAGCCTGCTGATACCGGGCTCGCCCGCCACCCGCAGCAGATCCAGCAGCAGCGCCGCATTGTGGCTGCGCAGCGTCGGCAGGTTCGCGCCGCTCTTACTCCTGTTCACCGCACCATTGTCGCTGTCGCTTGCACTTTGGCAACAGCGTTGCTTAAGTGACATGCATGACTGGCAACGCGACTCACGAGACGCCCGGACCGTCCGAGACCCCCCTGCGCGTCGGGCTCGTCGGCTACGGCCTGGCAGGTTCCGTCTTCCACGCCCCGCTGATCGCCGCGACCGAGGGCCTCGCCCTCGACACGGTCGTCACGTCGAACGAGGAGCGGCGGGCGCAGGCGCGCGCCGAGTTCCCCGGCGTACGGTTCGCCGCGTCGCCCCAGGAGCTGTGGGACCGTGCGGACGCGCTCGATCTCGTCGTGATCGCCTCGCCGAACAGGACCCATGTCCCGATCGCGACCGCCGCGCTCGCGGCGGGTCTGCCGGTCGTCGTGGACAAGCCGGTCGCCGGTACGGCCGCCGAGGCGCGGGAGCTCGCGGCCCTCGCCGAGGAGCGCGGGCTGCTGCTCTCGGTCTTCCAGAACCGCCGCTGGGACAACGACTTCCTGACGCTCGCCCGGCTGATCGCGGACGGCGAGCTGGGTGACGTCCAGCGCTTCGAGTCCCGTTTCGAGCGGTGGCGCCCGCAGCCGAAGGGCGGCTGGCGCGAGTCGGGCGATCCGCAGGAGATCGGCGGGCTGCTGTACGACCTGGGCAGCCATGTCGTCGACCAGGCGCTCGTGCTGTTCGGACCGGCGGTTCGGGTGTACGCGGAGTCCGACGTACGCCGCCCCGGAGCCGCCGCCGACGACGACACGTTTCTCGCGGTCACCCATGCGAACGGGGTCCGCTCGCACCTGTACGTCAGCGCCACCGCCGCCCAGCTCGGTCCGCGCTTCCGGGTGCTCGGTTCGGCCGCCGGCTATGTGAAGTACGGCCTCGACCCGCAGGAGGCCGCCCTGCGCGCGGGAGCACGTCCGACGCCGGGCGCTCCGTGGGGCGAGGAGCCCGAGGCGCTGTGGGGCAGGATCGGTTCGGGCGAGTCCCCGCTGACGGGCGGCGGCGCCCCGATCCGCACGCAGCCGGGCGACTACCCCGCGTACTACGCGGCGGTCACCGATGCGCTGCGCGGAAGGGGTGACAATCCAGTGACCGCTCTGCAGGCCGCCGCGGCCCTGGACGTACTGGAGGCCGCCCGCCGCTCGGCCCGCGAGGGCGTCACCGTGACCCTGCCCGCCGCACCCCCGTCCGCCTCCGCCCCCGCCGACAACGAGGAGCACCCCGTATGAACCCCACCGCTCCGACCATCTCCGAGCTCATCGCCCAGGAGCGCCGACTGACGCTGCCGCACTTCAGCTACGACGACGCCTACGCGCTCGGCGGCCTGCTCGTCGCGATGGCCCGGGAGAGGCACGCCCCGATCGCGATCGACATCCGCCGCGGCGCACAGCAGCTCTTCCATGCCGCGCTGCCGGGATCGAGTGCCGACAACGACGCCTGGATCGACCGCAAGCGCAAGGTCGTGGAACGGTTCGGCGAGAGCTCGTACCTGGTGGGAAGCCGGTTCCGGGCGAAGGGGACGACGTTCGACGACGCCTCGCGCCTGGACCTCGGCACCTACGCCGCGCACGGCGGTTCGTTCCCGATCGCGGTCGAGGGCGCGGGCGTCATCGGCTCGGTCACGGTCTCCGGCCTGCCCCAGGCGGAGGACCACGCCCTGGTGGTCGAGGCGCTGGAGCAGTTCGCGACGACGATCGGCGCATGACGCGAAGGAGGAGTGGGGCACCGCCGACGCGGCACCCCACCCCTCCGATCTCTGCTTCGGTGCTCTTCGGCCTGTCCGATCGAGGACGAAGCGGCCCCTGGCGGGACCACGGGACAGCCCTCAGGCGTCCTTCAGCTCCTGCCGCTGCCGCCCGAGCCCCGTGACCTCCAGCTCCACGACGTCCCCCGCCCTCAGGTACGGCTTGGGATCGGGCCGCCCCAGAGCGACCCCCGCCGGCGTCCCGGTGTTGATCACATCGCCGGGGTACAGCGTCATGAAGTGGCTCAGGTACCGGACGACCTCGCCCACCGGGAAGATCTGGTCGGCCGTCGAGCCGTCCTGCTTCAGCTCACCGTTGACCCAGAGCCTCAGCGGCAGCGCCTGCGGGTCGGCGATCTCGTCCGCCGTGACCAGCCACGGCCCCAGCGGGTTGAACGTCTCGCAGTTCTTGCCCTTGTCCCAGGTGCCGCCGCGCTCGATCTGGAACTCGCGCTCGGAGACGTCGTGCGCCGTCGCGTATCCGGCGACATGCGCGAGTCCCTCCTCGGCGGACTCCAGATAGCGGGCGGTGCGCCCGATGACGACGGCGAGCTCGACCTCCCAGTCGGTCTTGACGCTGCCGCGCGGCACCAGCACCGTGTCGTGGGGCCCGACGACGGTGTCCGGCGCCTTGAAGAACAGGATCGGCTCGGTGGGAATCTCCGCACCGGTCTCGGCGGCGTGGTCGTGGTAGTTCAGCCCGATGCACACGATCTTGCCGATCCGGGCGAGCGGCGGGCCGACCCGCAGTCCAGCGGCGTCGAGCGCGGGCAGTTCGCCGGGCGCGGCCGCGGCGGCCCGCACCCGGGCGAGCGCGGACTCGTCGGCGAGCAGCGCACTGTCGATGTCGGTGACGATTCCCGACAGGTCACGCAGGGTTCCGTCCCGGTCCAGCAGCGCCGGCCGTTCCGCACCTGCCGTACCCACACGAAGCAGCTTCAACGGTCTTTCTCCCCTTGGTAGAGATCGGGCCCGTCGGATGGGTGGCGGCCATCGCAGGCTTGTCCGATCGTCCAAGACATCCGATCACTCCGCAAGACCCTGTTCACACACTGGACCGATGCGCTCGCCGCCCCGATCACGCCGCGGTGGCCATGGCGGCGCCCGCGGCCGGTATGTCGCGGTAGAGGACGGCTCGCTCGACCGCGGTCCAGGTGGTGCTGGTGACGACGTACAGCGCGGCGGCGAGCGGCACGACGGAGACGGTGAAGAGGGTGGCGAAGGACATCAGCGGCATCAGCTTCGTCATCGCGCCCATGCCCGGTACCGGCTGTCCGTCGGGGCCGGTGGCCGGGGTGACCGGGTTGGCGGCCATCTGCCGCTTCGTACGCCGGAAGTTGAAGGTGGCCACGACGGCGACGATCGCGAACAGACCGAGGTAGACCATGCCCTGTGCCCCGAACAGCCCGCCGTGCGCGAGGGCGTCGTGCCAGCGCTCGCCGAGCGGGGCGTCGAAGAGCTGGTGGCCGAGCAGCGCGTTGGGTTCGCCGCCGATCCTCTGACTGGAGAAGAGGTGGTAGAGCAGGAAGAAGGCGGGCATCTGCAGCAGGCTGGGCAGGCAGCCGGACAGCGGCGAGACCTTCTCCTCCTTGTGCAGTTCCATGAGCGCCTTCTGCATGCGCTCGGGGCTCTTGCCGTGCTTCTTGCGCAGTTCGGCGATCTGCGGCTGGAGCCTGGTGCGGGCTTTCTGTCCGCGCGCCGCGGCCCGCGACAGGGGGTGCACGGCGAGCCGCACGAGCGCGGTGAACAGCACGATGGCGGCGGCGGTGGACGCGGTCTGGAAGAGCGGGTGCAGCACATCGGCCAGCGCGCCGACCAGGTCGGCGAATGCGGACATGAAGACGGACATGGATGAGCCCTCCGGGGGTCTCGTCGTGCCGGGAAGGAGAACGAACTCGGCATGACGGACCGCGAGGGGGGTGCTTGCTGCTGCGTGAACCCCTACGCGGCCGTCGGGAGGGCGCGGCCGGGGGCTCGGGGGCGTCGGCGCCCCTTGGCGTCAGGATCTCGTTGCGGCAGGAACGCGGTGCGTTTCTCCCGGTCGCGGATGGCCGTACGGACCCGGGTGCGGGGCACGGGGACGGCGCAGCGGGCACTGATGACCGAGGCGGCGACGAGCGCGGAGCCTGCGGCGGCCGTGGCGGCGAGCGCGACGGCGGCGGAGAGGCTGCCGCCCTCGGCGAGGAGCACTTCGGTGACGAAGAAGAGCAGCAGTCCGGCGGGGCGGAGCAGCCGGGCGAGAACTCCGCGCAGACGCTTCGTGTCACCGCTCATCGGCCCCTCCCTTCTTCCCCTTCACGGCCGGACGGCCGGGCCCGCCTGTCGCGCGCGCCTCGCACGCACGCCTCGCACGCGCACAACCGCATCGATCACGCACCCACGCATGCGTGCGCGCGTTCGGCTCTTCAGCCGTTATACACGATGAGTCCGGCGCACTCGTCCGCGCTCAGGGGCGTCCGGTGTCCAGCGGTCGCAGCAGAAGGCGCGGCACCAGCAGGGCACGGCCGACCGGATCGGCGGGGTCCGGATCGAGTCCGTCCCCCGGCCGCATCTCGACGTCGCGGGGCGGCACGGGCCCGGCGCAGGCCGGGCATTCACCGTACGAGCCCAGTTCCGTACCGCAGGACGCGTGAACGAAGAAGCGCATCCGCCGGGTGCCGGGGAGATGGTCGCGCCCCCACACCCCGAGGGTGCGGACGACCGGCCAGAGGGCCTCACCGCTGTCGGTGAGGACGTACTCGTCGCGCGGCGGCGAGTCCTGGTAACGGCTTTTCTCCATGACGCCGGCCTCGATGAGGGACTGGAGCCGGGTCGCCAGCACGGCGCGGGGCATGCCGAGGTGGGTCAGGAAGTCGTTGTAGCGGCGTACGCCGAAGAAGGCGTCGCGGACCACCAGCAGCGTCCAGCGCTCCCCGACCACCTCCAGCGCGCGGGCCATCGAGCACTGCTGCGCCGCGTAGTCCTTGCCGAGAGCCATGCCGACCACTTTACCCCGTGTCGGTTCAATGACCGAACCTGCCGTGCTAGCGTCTGACGCATACGCATGAGTTCAATCACCGAACCTTCCCTTCTCCGTCGAACAGTCCGCCCGGCCCACAGCCCGTCAGCCCCGCCCGCAGCCCACATCCCTGGAGCGAAGCCATGGCACAGCCCGCACGCCCCGGTCCCCCGCAGCCCTCCGCCGCGCAGGAGACACCCGAGACGCACCGGAGCCGTGATGCCCCGCCCCAGCCCCTGACCCGCCCCCCGACGGCCACCACCCTCGCCACCGCCCCCCTCACCCGCCGCCGTGCCGCCCTCCGCCCCGGCGCCACGCTCGCGACCACCGCGACCGCCACCGCCGTCGCGCTGATGAGTTACACCGCGCCGATGACGACCGTCCCCGGCATCTCCGCCGCCCTCGCCACCCCCGTGTCCGGCCGGGCCTGGCTGCTCAACGGCGCCCCGCTCGGTCTCGCGGTCTTCCTTTTGATCGTCGGCAGCCTCGCCGACGACTACGGCCGCCGTCGGCTCTTCCTCATAGGCACCCTCGCCCTCGGCATCACCACCGGCCTCGGCGCCCTCGCGACCACCACCGTCGCCTTCACCCTGGCGCGCGTGGCCCAGGGCGCGGCGAGCGCCGCGATCCTCGCGGCCAGCCTCGGCCTGCTGGTCGGCGCGTTCCCCGCCGGAGCGGCCAGGATCAGGGCGACGGGGATCTGGGGCGCGTTCGTCAGCGCGGGCATCGCGCTCGGCCCGCTGCTCGCGGGCTCGCTCGGCTCCGTCGACTGGCGGCTCCCGTACGCCGTGCTCGCGCTCGTGGCCCTGCTCACGGGCGTTTTCGCGTTCCGTACGCTCGAAGAGTCCCGCTCCCCTCGTGGTGGCCGCCCCGACCTGGCGGGGGCCGCGGCGCTGGGCCTCGCGATGACGGCCCTGCTGACCGCGCTGACGCTCGGCCGGGACGGCTGGCTGCGGGCGCCCATCGGGCTGCTGCTGCTCGCCACGCTCGCCCTGACCGCCGGGTTCGTCGCGGTGGAGCGCCGGGCCGCGGCTCCGCTGATCGATCTGTCTCTGCTCCGCAGCCGCCTGTTCCTGGCGTCGTCGGCCGGCGGGCTGTTCACCGGCCTGTCGGTGATCGGTCTGTTCAGCTATCTGCCGACGCTGCTCCAGCAGGCCCTGAGGATGTCGGCGCTGGGGACGGCCTGGCTGTTCCTGCTCTGGTCCGGTACGTCGTTCGTGGTGGCGTTGCAGGCGCGACGGCTCGCGGGCAAGGTCGCGGCCCGGCACCAGCTGGCCGTGGGCTTCGTCCTGCACGCAGTGGCGGTGCTGTCGCTGCTGGGCACCCTGGACACGGCGAGCACGCACATCGGCGCGTCGCTGTGGCTGCGGCTGCTGCTCGCCCTGGTCGTGGCCGGCATCGGCAGCGGGCTGCTGAACGCCGCGCTGCCGCGCCTGGCGGTCGAGTCGGTGCCGCCCGAACGGGCCGCGATGGGCTCGGGCGCGAACAACACCGCCCGGTACATCGGCTCGTCGGCGGGCGTGGCCCTGACGATCGCGACGGCCGCGACGGGGTCGGGCGCGAACGGCGCGCTGTTGCTGTCGGTCGCCCTGGCCCTGGTGGCGACGGTCAGCGTCCTGCTCCTGCGCGAGCGCCGCTGACCCCCTGCCCGTCCTCCCCGGTGCCGATCTCGTCGCGCGCGAGCACCTCGTCGTCCGGCCGGTCGTCGCGCTCGCGCGGCCCGGCGTACGTCACGGCGAGCGCGACGACGAGGTTGGCGGCGAGCGCCACGATGCCCGCGTTCACCCCCCACACCGGATCGTGTTCCGTGAACACGAACCCGCACACCACACCCACCCCGACGATCAGCCCGCTCATCGCCCCGAGCAGGGTCAGCCGCCGCCACATCAACCCCAGCAACACCATGGGGAGCAGCTGTGCCATCCCCTCGTACGAGATGAGGGAGAGCCGTACGAGGGTGTTCGGCGCGGTGTACGTGAGCACGAGCGCGATCACCCCCGCGACCACCACGACCGTCTGTGCGGCGCCCTTCTGCCGCCGCTCCCACCGCGGCACGAGCGAGAGCACACTGCGCCCCCACATCGTGCCGATGACCAGCATGAAGACGGCCATCGGCACGATCGACGAGAGCGCGGCGGCCACACCGATGATGCCGACCGCCCAGGCCGGCAGGGAGTCCACGACGAGCTTGAAGAGCGCCAGGTTGGACTCGGCGCCGACGAGTCCCGGCACGACGAAGAGAGCCGCCATGCCGAGCAGCATCGGCACGAAGAGCAGCACGTTGTAGGCGGGCAACAACATCGCGTTGCGGCGCAGCACATCGGCGTTCTTCGCGCCCAGATAGCCGGCGACGGTGGTCGGGAAGATCACCACGGTGAGGGAGTTGAGGAACGAGGTGGTGATGAACCACGCCTGCCCGAGCCCGCTGTCCCCGTGACCCGGGAACGTCAGCCACTCGCTCTTCTCGGTGACGAGCCGGTCGAGGAACGGCCCGTACCCGTCGAAGTAGTGCAACGGCACGTAGAAGGCGAGGAAGCCGAGCGTGGCGATCACGAGGACGTCCTTGAGGACGGACACCCACGCGCTGCCGCGCAGCCCGCTCACCACGACGAAGCCGGTGGTGACGGCGAAGGCTATGAAGTAGGCCCAGTTCAGGCCGATGGCACCGTAGGAGATGGTCGAGACCACCACGCCCATGCCGGTGATCTGGAGCTGGATGTACGGCAGCAGGAAGACGGTCGCGAGGACGGCGACCAGCGCGCCGAGCCAGGGCCGCCCGAAGCGGTGCGCCACCATGTCGGTGATCCCGACCAGCCCGTGCTTGCGCGCGTACGCCCAGAGCATCGGCCCGACGACATAGCCGACGGCGTAGCCGCAGGACATGTACGCCACCACATAGAGCACCGGCGCCCCGTAGTTGTAGCCCCACCCCGCGGCGCCCAGGTAGCTGAAGCTGGTGTAGCCCTCACCGGCCATCAGCACCCAGATGAACACGGTCCCGAGGCTGCGCCCGCCCACGGACCACTCCGCGAGCCCGCCGCCGCCCCCGTCCCCGCTCCGCCGCCCGCGCATCGCGAGCAGCCCGAGGGCGACGGTGGCGACCATGAAGACCCCGAAGACGGAGGTCGCGACCGTGGCGTTCACCGGCGGTCCCCCCGTCGGGTCAGCCACACGGCGACGGGGGTCAGCAGGGTCGCGCCGAGCAGCCACACGAAGAGGAACGGCAGTCCGAGAACCACCGGACGGACCCGGTTCACGAACGGCAGCGCCCCCAGGTACAGCACATAGGGGACCAGCAACCACAACAGATGCGGACGTCTTCTGAGCACGTCGGAAAACCTTAGTCCGGCACCACTACCGCGCCCGGACATCCGTCAGCCTCCCCCACACGACAAGCCGGTAACGGGAGGTGAATTCGGGCGTGCACGTAGTGAGCGTCACATAGGAGCCGGCCGCGGTGTAGCCGACGTACGGCTTCACGTTGCTGCGCGGCACGGCCGCGATGACACCGCCGTCGCGCGCACCGGTCTGCCCGAGCGTCCGGTCGACGGTGTACGTGTAGACCGCGTCCCGGGTCTCGATGTCGATCCGGTCCCCGCGCCGCAGCCGGTTGATGTACCGGAAGGGCTCGCCGTGTGTGTTGCGGTGCCCGGCGAGCGCGAAGTTCCCCGTCCGACCGGGCTGCGCGGTGCCGGGGTAGTGCCCGACGTACCCCTTGTCGAGCACGCCGCGCTTGCTGATGCCCTGGGCGACGGGCGCGGCGAGCCCGAGCCGCGGGATACGGATGACGGCGTACGCCTGATCCCGGCGGGGTCCGGTGGGTGCGGTGCGCCCCGCGGACGACCGGTCACCGGAGGTCCCCGGGCCGGACCCACCGCGGCCCCCCGTACCGTCACCGCCCCCCTGCCCCCGCGACTGCCCCTCGTTCCCCTCCTCCCCCGCTTTCTCCCCCTCCGGCTGCGCCCACTCCCGCTGAAGGGCCCGCACTTCGTGCCGGGCGTCGGCGCGGGCCTGCCGGTTGGTCCACCACAGCTGATGAACAACGAGCAACAACAGGACGACGCCGAGGGTGACCACCACCTCGGCACCCGTCCAGAGCCCGCGCGCGGCGGCCCTGCGCCCTCGCGAGTTGTGCTGCGTCACAACCGGTATCCGCTCTCGCACGGCCCGCACGATAGGGCCATGTCCCCCAACTCTCCAGAGCCGGAACCACCCTCCGTGCAGGTGCCGTACAGCAGTACGGTGTGATTCATGCGCCCCGACACGCCTGCCGACCACACCACCGAAGCCGAGCGCCTGCTGCGCACCGCGGCGCAGTATCCACAGGACCGTGAGCCGCTGCTCCTCCAGGCCGCGGCCCACCTGGAACTCGCCGGCGACCGCGCCCGCGCCACCACCCTCTACGACGAACTGCTCGCCTCCCCCGACCTCGACCACCCGCACCTGGTCAAGGCACTGAACGCGGCCAACCTGTGGGAGTACGGCCACGAGGCCGAGGCCCGCGCGATCCTCGACGGCATCCGCGCCGCGGGCCCGCTCGATCCCGCGCCGTGGGAGATCGTGGCCGAGACCTTCGAATCGCACGACGAGCTGACCGCGGCCCACGACTGCTTCACGACCGCGCTGACCCTCCTGCTGACGCCGGGCGAGGAGGTCCCGTACGCCACGCAGTCGCTGCTGATCGGCCGCCACCGTGTGCGAAGGCTGATGGGCACCGACCACGACGTCTGGGACGAACTGGCCGACACCCTCCACACCGCCGCCGTCCCGCTGGACGAGCTGCACGACCCGAAGCGCCTGTGGGCACTGGGCTCCTCGGACCCGGGCGAGCTCCGGGCCGAGATCACCCGCATCCGCGCCGAACTGGGCACGTACCGCACCGCGCTGTCCCGCCCGTTCCCGGTGGCGGTGCTGCACTGGCCGGCCGCCGAACTCGACGAACTCCTCGCCGCGTACCCGAACCTGCGCAGCGAGTACCCCTCCCACCCCGACCACCTGGCCCGCCTGGAGGCCGCCCTCCGCGACCTCCACCACGCCGGCACCCCGAACCTCGGCATCGTCACCGGCACGGTCCCGTCGTACGAGGCCTTCGCCGCCTCGGAGGCCACGTCCCCGGCCGATCCGGACCTCCTCCCCCAGTACGCCACCACCCTCGCCGCCCGCGGCCGGGCCATCCCCTGGCCCCCGGCCCGCAACGCGGCGTGCTGGTGCGGCTCGGGCCGGACGTACCGGGAGTGCCACGGGACGGACTGAACGACGTACGAAGGGGCGGTCCCGGCCGGGCCGGGACCGTTCCCGTACCGCACGGCCGCCCATGACCCCGCGCGGGCGTGACGTGACACACTGGGCCGCGACCGTCACCACACGGCCACTACGGGGGTGGCATCCCCCGAAATCCCGATGGCCCCGTCATGCCGCCGATCCGTATGGTGCAGCCATGCCCGAACTGCAACGCCTCCACCCCGATCACGCCCCAACCCTGCTCGCGTTCGAGCAGGAGAACCGCACGTTCTTCGCCGCATCGGTCCCGGACCGCGGCGACGACTACTTCACGAACTTCGACGCCCGCCTCGCGGCCCTGCTCGCCGAACAGGACGCCGGAATCTGCCACTTCCACGTCCTGGTGAACGACGAGGGCGAGATCCTGGGCCGCTTCAACCTGGTCGACGCGGCGAACGGCTCCGCCGAACTCGGCTACCGCGTAGCCGAAAAGGCCACCGGCCGGGGCCTGGCCACGGCCACCGTCCGCCGCCTGTGCACCCTGGCGGCCAAGGAGTACGGCCTGACCACACTGCGGGCCGCCACCACACTCGACAACCCGGCCTCACAAGCGGTCCTGACCCGCGCGGGCTTCGTCCCGACGGGCGAGGAAGTCCTGCTGAGCGGGCGGGCGGGGCTGGGGTACGTGCGGAGTACGGCGGAGCAGGTCTCCTTGGGCGACGGTGCGGCATAGCAGGGGGACACCCCCGTCACCTCGGACGGCACCGCGAGCCACCGTGTCACCACCAGCCCTCCCCTCGGGTCCGGCTCCTTCGTCTCCCTGAAGGCCGCGCCACGCGACACGGACGGTCACACCGCGGAACAAACCCTCCTGCACGCCCATTGTCCGACCGCTGCCCGCGTCGAACCGATGCCCTCGGGTGACACACCATCCACTCCCCCAACCGCCCCGGCAGACGCTCACGCTGTTGGCGCATTCAGACGTCGGGCCCGGCACGGGCCGGGGCTCGCACCGGATCTCCCTGTCCGGGCCGGTGCTCGTGCGAGGATGCGCGCGTGGTGACGGAGGCGGAGTGGGAGCGAATTCAAGGTTAGTTGCGCTTCGGTCAGGTCGTCACGGGCACAGTCGTCCGGGTGCCCAGGCCCGGAGCGATCGGCATCTTCGTGGACATTGGCCTCAGCGTCGAAGGGTTCGTAGACGTCGCGCTTCTGCCTCGTCGAATCGAGGACTGGCCCGTCGAGGGGACTGCGACCGACTTCGAGATCTGGTGGGTGCACGAGGAGCACCAGCACATACGGCTGAAGCCGTCCGGTCCGAAGTACCTCTGCGAAGACTTCGCCGATTTCGTGGCCCTATACAGGCCCGCTTGGCCATCCGAAATCGGCGAAGTTGTAAGGGGTTCGAAGCCATCAACTCCGTGGCAACTGCTCAGGCTTCGCCGCACTGAACAGCCGCAGAGTGTGAGATACGTGCGGGCACGCGCTCCGCAGCCGTCGCGTTCCAGACGGATCGAAGCTAGTACCCTCGGCCCGCACTAGTGCCGCATCAAGCAACGTTTGCCCTGCCGGTGTTGCGGCTGAGCGGAGCTGATCGAGACCGGTTGAGTAAAGACATTTACTCCTATCCTGTGCCGTATGGCTGATGACATTGAGATAGAGCCCTACCGGCATGAGGCCGTGGAGCTGACGGTGGGGGAGCTGCTCGAAGCTCTCAGGGGATTGCCTGCCGAGGCTCCGCTACGTATCGATGTGCCGCTGCGTCCTCGGTCGGGTGAGATGCGCGACTCGGTCGACTCGGGCGTCGGCCACTTCGTGGTGAGCGGAGTCGTCCTTCATGACGCCGACCACCTCAGGCAGGACGAAGTAGTCCTGCAAGCGGATTTCTGCTCGGAGTGGTACGTCCGCCCGGTCGAGCCGGGTATCGAGGGGTGACCTGGCCCTGCTTGCGATGGCCAGCTCAGGCGACGTTCGCCCTGTTGACCACCGCGCGCAGGCGCTCGTCGGCGGCGTGCTTGTTCCGCCAGATGATGTAGCGGCGGATCATGCTGCCCTGGGCCGAGTGGCTGGGGTGGTCGGTGCCGTCGAGGGCGAAGTAGCGCAGAGCGGTGAACTGGGCCTCGATGCGGTTGAGCCAGGAGCTGTTCGTCGGGGTATAGGCGATCTCGACGTTGTTGGCCTCGGCCCAGTCCGCGACCCGACGGCAGCGCTTCGTGGTCAGGTGCGGGGAGTAGTTGTCGCAGATGATCGCGATGCGCACGTCGGCCGGGTGCAGTGAGCGTAGGTAGCGGCAGAACTCCAGGTACTTGGAGCGGTTCTTGGTCTTCTTGATGTGGCCGTAGAGCTGGTCCTTGCCCAGGTCGTAGGCGGCGAACAGGTGCCGGACGCCGTGCGGGCGGGTGTAGGTGGCCCGGCGTCGGGGGCGGGGCTCGCGGTCGGGGTCCTTGTGCGTGCCGCCGCGCTCGGCCCACTGCCGGCCAGGGTGAGGCTGCAGGTTGAGCGGGCCGAACTCGTCCATGCAGAAGACGATTTGCGGCTCGCCTTCCTCGGGTATGACCTCGCCGTCGGCTATGGCGTAGAGGTGCTCAACGCGGGCCTTCTTGGCGGCGTAGTCCGGGTCCTTCGAGGTTTTCCAGGTCTTCACGCGTTGAAAGCTGACGCCTTCTTCGCGGAGCAGGATGCGCAGGCCCTCGTGGCTGATGTCGTCGACCACCCCCTCGGCGACCAGGAAGTCGGCCAGCTTGGCCAGGCTCCAGGTCGAGAAGGGCAGGCCGTGCTCGGCCGGCTTGGATTGGCGATCTTCTTGATTTCCCGGCGTTCCGGCAGCGTGAACGTCTTCGGCCGGCCTCCCCGGTACTTCGGGTACAGGGAGTCGAAGCCGTCGGCGTTGAAGTTGTGGATCACGTCGCGGACCCGGTCCGCGCTGGTGAACGTCACTTCGGCGATCTTGCCGACGTTCATGTTCTGTGCGGACAGCAGCACCATCTGGGCCCGCCTCCAGGTCACCACCGACCCGGTGCCCCGCCGGACGATCCGCAGCAACCGCTGCCCTTCGTCGTCATCGATCTCTCTGATCCGTACTCGCTCTGCCACCCGCACAGCTTGACGTAGAAGCGTCACCTGGAGCATCCTCCGGACGCCGCGTCACGCCACAACGGGGCAAAGGTTGTCTGATGCGGCACTAGTTCTCGCTCGTTCGCCGTAGCCGTCAGGCAGGGAAGACGGACTTCGGCCGTATCGCAAGCGTGGAACACCAGACCGGTGTACTGCAGTTGGTCAACGGCACTGGCAGCAACGGACTGCCTGTCGGCTCCGCCCCGGGTGTGGTTCTGCTTCACCCGGTTGTCGAGGGTCAGAGCAACGCCGAGACAGGGTGCGGCTGTCCCGCCCGAGGTCATCATGGCGTTCACCCTGATGCCCCTGTCATCCGCAATCGCCTCGTCGAAACACCTGCCTCGATTCCGAGCCAAGGACTCTGGGCGCGCCAACGACGTCTTCGCGGCGGCAACTTCCCCCTGACGGGAACTCCTCCCAAGCCCCGAGAGTCAGGATAGGTGCCATCGACATCCTGCTTGCTTCACGAAAGAGTACAGAGTGACCCTATTTGACCCCCCGGGGCCGGTGTCCGGCGTATGCGACGACCCTGAACTCATGCTGGTGCACCAGCACTTGATGAAGCTCGACCCTGCGGGAGCACGCTTCTCCCGTGTGTTGCGTGACACTATTGACCAGTTGCTGAACGGTGAAGCAACCGGCCGGTACGACTGGAGCACCCTCTTCAAGACCGAGAAGACGCACGCAGGAACACTCGTTGAGATCAACCTGCAGCGTGAGTTTGAGTTCGCAGACGGCATCGACATGGACTACCGCATAGAGGGAATCGACGTCGACTGTAAGTTCTCTCAAAATTTTGGTTCCTGGATGATTCCGCCCGAGGCTGAGGGGCATCTGTGTCTGCTTGTCTGGGCGGACGACTACCAGAGCCGCTGGAGTGCCGGGCTGCTGCGCATCAAGCCCGAGTGGCTCAACGGCGGAACTAACCGGGACATGAAGTTCACCATCAAGGCACAGCACCGGAGCAAGATCACCTGGCTGTGGAAGGACGAAGCCCTTCCGGAAAACGTGCTGCTCCACCTTGACCCAGCGACCCGGGCACGCATCCTGATCCCGGGAAAGCAGAAGGGGCAAGCCCGTGTCCGCGAGCTGTTCCGTTCCGTGCACGGCAAGCGAATCGGTCGCGGCGTAGTACGAACCGCCGCTCAGCAACTCGACTACATGGCGCGGGTTCGCGAGGGGGACAAGGGGCGCGCCCGTCCCGCCCTGCGTCCACAGGGAATCATCATCCTTGGCGACTACAAGTCACACCAAGCAGTAGCCCACGCCCTCGGCGGCCCAGTGCCACGCGAAGGAGAGTTCGTCGCCCACCGAGTTATGCGCGCCCGGCCGGAGCACAGCAATCGCCCGCAGGCAAAGATTGCCGGGGAGTACTGGGTTGTGGTCCAGCCCGGTGAAGCAGCAGATGACGCAGCACCACAGCTTCCCGAGGCCCAGGAAAGCAGAGCCAAGTCGGAGCACGAGTGAGCTGCTCAGCCCAGTAACACGACCACACTGACGACGGGTTCGTCTTCTTCATCCCCGCCCGAGAACAAGGAGTGATCAGTGGTCAACCCTGAGGGTGAGCACCCGTTAATCAGGCAGTACCGGGACTGGATTCAGAACGGCCCGTCTGAGGCGGATCCAGATCGTGCCAAATTCTTCACGGGCGGGATCGTCGTTCTTGACACAAACGTCCTGCTCAGCCTGTATGAGTACACCCCTACCGCGCGCGAGCAGGTACTAAAAGCTCTCCAAAGTGTGCAGCAACGCCTATGGCTCCCGCACCAGGTTGGGCTTGAGTTCGTCCAGAATCGGTTTCGTATCATCACAGGCAGGAAAAAGGCGCTTGATGATGCCCAGCGTTCCCTCCAGAACAAACTCCGTGATGCGAAGACGGCAATCAAGGATGCGCGCTCGTTCACTCAGGGCCTGCTGATCAAGTACGCGCAGGACACCGAGGCCAGTCGCGAGCTTGACACCGAGATCTCAAACAAGGCCATCGAAGAGCTACTCAGCGTATGGAGCGCAAGGCTCGAAGCGCAGGTCAAGCGGCTCAGAGAGTACGACATCTCTGTATCGGCAGGCAGCCAAGGCGATCCCGTACTCTCCCAAGTGGCTGCCTTGTTCGGCGATAAGATTGCGGTCCCTCCAGATGCGGCAGAGACCCGGCGACGCGTCGAGGAAGCCTCGTCATACAGATTCCCCAACCTCATTCCTCCAGGCTTCAAAGATGCCGGCAAGGGGACCAGTCTGACGTCATCGGGTGATTTCCTTCTCTGGGAGGAAACTATCGGGTACATGGCAAACTCGCCAGAACGCTCTCACCTACTCTTCGTCTCCAACGACACGAAGGAAGACTGGTATCAGCCGAAAGGGGAAGGACGGAGCGCCTCACGCCCTTGGCCTTCCTTGGCAAGTGAGCTAAGGCAGCGCACGGGGGCTGAGCTGCGGATCGAGACACCAGGGGACTTTTATCGCGGAGTGAACCGTTTCCTCGATGCGGAAATCGCCGAGGCCACCTACGCAGAGATCGACCGCGCCGCTGTGAGCACTGCCGAAATGGCCGTCACTGAGCAGAGCGCCCCCCATACCCAGCCTCCGCCTGACCTCGTCGCCGCAGCCTTCGATGCAGCGGGTCTGGACGAGTCGTTGGTAGACAATATCGATAGTGGTTCCTCGCGCCTGATCCTCATCTGGTGGCTGATTGGCGTCACGGCACAATTGGAACGGCGTCCGCGCCTCGACGATGAACCAGACGTCTCACTCGCGCCAGCAACTCGCTCAGCGGTAAAGCCGGATCCGAACTGGGTGCCTGGACTCAGGCTCCATCTTGGTGAGTGGCCGTACAGGAGCTCATCATGGATCGCCCCGTGGTTCTCAGAGTCCGTCAACTGCTCGTCTCGGCGAGACAGGAAAATATTGCAGGGCCTCGCTGCCCAGCAACTGGCGTTCGAACTGGCAGATCAGCGCTAACACCTTACAGAAAACCTGCAGAACGGAATCACCACATGACTTCCTTGCATTCCCCTGGAGACGAGTGGCAGCGACTCAGACCAGATGCTGAACATGCACTGAGAAACCTGCTTTCAGAGATCTCTGATCATCAGGATCCTCAGTCATTGTTCGAGGCGTACACCTACGCCAAGGAAATCACTGCCCGCGCCATACAGTCTCGAATGTTGATGCATTTGCCGGACGAAAACCAGCAGTTCAAGGCGTTGCACGCGAGGGTTCAGCAGGAGATCCACTCACGCTATCAGGGGAAGATCCCAGCTCGGCTCCTCGGAGCTCCGTACAGCGGGAAAACACACGAGCGCCTGTTTTCCCTACTTCAGGAAAGCTTGGCCCAGCCTGTGCCAGCCACCATGCTAAGAATCGTGACCGGTGATGACGTTCATACCGAACGGAGGGCTCGCGAACTACGCGAGCTTGGATTCGATGTTCACTGGTATGAGACTGAGGAAATCAGCGTCTACGAACTCAAATCACTCAATCTAGATTTCGACATGATTCCAGCCATTATGAGGAACAAAGTAAGGCAGACAAAGTCACTCACACAGAGTGAGAAGCAGAAGATCTTCAAGAACGCGGGAATTTCTGAGAATGGATAGCGGTAGTCACTGGGAACCACCAGAGGGCTCCTGGGCCTCGTCGGCCGCCCGACGTCGGAACATGCAGGCGATCAGAAGCAGGGACACCAAGCCGGAGCTCCTGGTCCGGAAGCTTCTGCACGCGCAGGGACTGCGATACCGCGTAGCGGCTAAGCCGCTGCCAGACCTTCGCCGGACGGCAGACATTGTTTTCCGTCCGGCGAAGCTTGCAGTATTCATTGACGGTTGCTACTGGCACGGCTGCCCGGAGCATTACGTCTCTCCGAAAACCAATTCTGGATACTGGTCCGATAAGGTCATGCGGAACGTGACTCGGGACCGAGACACTGACGAACGCCTCCGTGAAGCTGGGTGGACCGTGCTCCGGTTCTGGGAGCACGAGTCACCCGACGACTGCGCCCTCACGATCGCCGCTGCGGTCAGTCGGCTCCGGGATGACAGGCGCTGAGAGGTCGGCCAGCTTGAACAGCAACTCACTGTCGCGTTCGCCAGTCGGGACCTGTCCTTGCCGCACCGGGGCTACGGCTCCGGCCTCGCGAGCTGCTTTGAGAGCAGCGATAATCTGTTCTCCCACTGCTTGAGCGACCGGCGGCGGGAAAGCGTTCCCCACCTGCCGGTACGCAGCAGTCTTCTTGCCTGAGAACTTCCAGGTCTCCGGGAAGCCCTGGATAATGGCCGCCTGCGTCACCGTAAGCTTCGGCCCGGCCTTGGCGAAGAGATCACGGTCGTGGCTCTGCAGCCGCTCCATGTCCTTTGCGTTGTTCGCAACGCCAAGCCCGCATACACCTAGCGCTTCCCACGCCTTCTTGGCCCGTGTGGGGCCAAGGTCAGCGCCGCCGTGCTTTTTGGAGCCCCCAACGAGCGTGGGTGCGACACCCTTCGACGCCTGGTTCAGCCACTTCTGGAATACCTTCTCGGACCGTGGGTCATCGACGTCGTCGAAGCGCTTTTTCATGGTCTTCTCCAGCGCCTGCCCTACGGTAACGAGCGGCCTTTTTTCTGGCTTCGTATTGGCGAAGAACGGAGTGTAGTCCTTCTTCATCGCCACCAGAATGGCGCGCGGGCGGAGCTGCGGAACCCCATAATTCTTGGCTTCCAGAACTTCCCAGTAGCATTTCTCATAGCCCATGGACTCAAGACGTTCCAGAAGCTGTTCCCGGTACCCCTGGAACTTCTCCTTCGGCTCAAGGAGCCCACGGACGTTCTCGATCATGACGGCCTTGGGCTCAAGTTCCTGGACCAGGTCAAGCATGGTCGGGAACAGGTCTCTCTCGTCGTCCGGTCCCAACTGCTTGCCTGCGATGGAGAACGGCGGGCAGGGAACACCGCCGGCAAGCAGGTCAAGGTCCCCCGCTTCCAGTCCCAGCTCCAGCCTCAGATCCAGCGGCTTGAGCAGCGTCAAGTCAGCCTGCTTGACCTCGCAGCCCTCCCACTCCGCGTTCCCCTCCACGTTTGCCTTGAGGGTGGCTACCGCGCTCGTATCGATCTCGATCAACGCTAGGTGCCTGAACAGCGCATTGTGCAGGCCCAATGCCTGCCCGCCCGCCCCGGCGCAGATCTCAACCGAGGTGAACTCCCTCTTGGTGCTGGTCATGCACCCTCCTTCCAGACTTGCCCGACTGGCGCCGATTGCCACCAGTCATCACAGAGGGTGACAGACCCCACTGACATCACGACCGTCCTCCAGTGTGCGGCACGAGTCGCCGTGCCCCAGACACCACCTGCGACACATCACCCGCACCATGGCGAACGTACATACGATATTGCCCATGCGTAGCCCTGACTGGACCTGGGACGAGTTGCTGCTGATCTGCTCGCGTGTCGTCAACAACGACTGGGGCCAGCTCAGGGCGTACCAGCAGCCCACACACGACCTTGCCGACCTTCTCCGTTCTCTGCCCCTCCATAGGGACGCGGCACGCAACGTGCCCGAATTCCGGTCGGCCGCGAGCATCAGTCGCAAGAGCGCAGACTTGATCACAAGCCACCGCGATTACTCCGGCCCCGCCACCAGAGGTGGTCGGCTGACCAAGCTCGTCGCTGAGGCGTTCACGGAACGCGAGGCAGAGATGCTGCTCGCCGCCCAGGCCATTGAGGACGGGATCGCCTCCGGCGAGCTCGCCCTCATCCCCGAGCAGCCAGACGAAGTGGATGAGAACGGCGTCCCGGCCGCCGAAGGGCGTCTCCTGACCCGCTGGGCGACCTTTCGCGAACGGAATCCCGCACTGCGCAAGCGCAAGATCGCCCAAGCGCGCAGGCTCGGGCAGCCTCTCCAGTGTTCCGTGTGCGCGTTCCACTTCGGTCAGCGGTACGGAATCCTCGGCGAGGGCTACATCGAAGTGCACCATGTCCTTCCCCTCCACCTCTCGGGCCCGCGCGAGACCAAGCTAGAAGACCTCGCCTTCCTCTGTGCCAACTGCCACCGCATGTGCCACAGAGGCCATCGCGGCGCATCCTGGCGCACCCCTGCGGCCCTGCGGGCTGAGATCGAGAAAGCCGCCAAGGTGGACGGAACCTCATAACCGCCCACCGCCGACTCGTGCACTTCGCTGATCACGCCGTCTCCGCCTCGAAGTGCATCTGCGCGCGGTCCAGCAGACTGTCCGGGTCGCCACCCCGGGCTGTGACCCAGTGCAGAACATCCGCGATGAGATCGATGGCAGATTCCTCAAGGATCTGAGCGGAGCGGCTTTGAAGCAAAGGCGGTGCACCGACATCACTCCGATACTTCGCCAGGGCCGCTTCAGCGCGCTGCACCCTGCGGCAACGCATCTCGGGGTCGCCCGACAGCTCGCACCAGACTGCCTTTCCCGTCGCAGTCAGCAATGTCCCCCAGTCGGCAGCCATGCCGGCGAGCAGGTGCAGACCCCGTCCGCACTCGTCCTCGCAAGCCACCGGTCCAAGGACCGGCAACCGGTAGCTCTCGTCATGGAGCTCGATCCGCAGCCGGGCCCCTGCCGTCTCCAGGACCAGGGTGGCAGCCGCACCTCTTCCCACGTGGTTGATCACATTGACCGCCAGCTCGCTCACCGCGAGCTCAGCTTCTTCGATGAAGGCTGACAGCTGCCACTCCACAAGCTGCCCTCTGACAGCTCTTCGAAGATCCCGAACCACTACGGGCTCAGCCGTGAACGGCAAGACACTGCGGAGTTGCGAACCGTTGTCGTGTACGGACATGCGCTCTCCTTACGGCGCCACATCAGCCCTGCACCTGCCGTATCCAAACGACTGCACTGAGTGGCCAGGCTTGCGAGTATGGCAGCAAGAAGTCTCTCCATGAAACTTCTCACGAGACTCGATCGAGTGAATCCAGATGGCGGCAACTCGCTCCAGCCATAGCCTTGTTGGCTTCGGAATCCTCAACGCACGGAACGGAAGGCCACCCGCCATGTCCGTCAGGACCACAACACGACGCCGACAGCTCGGCGCGATGATGCGCAAGTTGCGCGCACGGAAAGGCATGACGCTGGAGGAGGCCGGAGGGCTCGTCGGGCTTTCGAAGGCCACTGTCAGCCGCTACGAAACCCAGGAAGGGCCAGTGAAGTGGCCCATCGCCGACGCCCTCTGCCGGCAGTACGACGCAACCGAAGCGGAGCGGGCTGCCGTGGTCGCTCTGGCGAAGGACGCCAAGCAGCAGGGCTGGTGGGGGCCGTACACCGACTCCATCCCCGCTGACATGGGTCTCTTGCTGACCCTTGAAGACGAGGCGGTGCGCGAGGACCACTTCTCCTGCACCTACGTACCTGGTCTTCTGCAGACGCGGAACTACAGCACAGCGATTCAGGGAGCCAGCGAGATGCGCCTGGCCCCCGAGGAGATCGAGCGTCTCGTGGACATCCGCATGAAGCGCCAGGAGATCCTGAGCCGACCGAAACCACCCCACCTTTGGGCGATCCTCGACGAGTCGGTGATCCGGCGCGTGGTCGGATCCCCCGAAATCATGCGCGATCAGCTGGGTCACCTGCTGGGGGCCAACAACTCACAACACATCACCCTGCAGGTCTTGCCGTTCTCCAAGGGCACCCATGGCGCGGCCTTGGGAAGCTTCGTGATCCTCGGCGGGCCCGAGGCGAGTCTGGACGTCGTCTACGTCGACCTGCATGTCGGCCCGCTCTTCATGGAGAAGGACGAAGAACTCGACCGATACAGACTTGCGTTCGACTACCTGCGTGCACAAGCGTTGGACATGGCCGCTTCATCGGCCTTGATCGAGCGCGTTCGCAAGGAGATGTAATGCTTTCGGTTCCTCACTCCGCCAAGTCTCTCCGCTGGTTCAAGTCGTCGTACAGCGGAGCGAATACGACTGAGTGTGTTGAGGCAGCCCGCCTCCCCCAGGCCACTGCGGTCCGCGACTCGAAGGCCCCTGACGGTCCGCTGCTGACATTCGGCCATGCATCGTGGGAGGGGTTCCTCACCGCTGTACGGCATCAGCAACTCGGCGCGTGGTAGGCCCACCTCCTGTGGCGGCGTCCACTCTGCCTTGCAGGAAGTGCCTCAAATTCCAGGGGCGGCGCCCCGCGGCTCCGTCAAGTGACAAGGATGTGTACTCATGATGGATCAGCCCTCCCTCGGACCCCAGTGGCGGAAAAGTGGTCACAGCGGTGGCAGCGGCACGGAATGCGTTGAGGTCGCTGACCTGCAATCGACAGTCGGCATACGGGACTCCAAGCAGCCCCGCGGGCCCCACATAGTCGTACGCCACAATGCGTGGGCGCGGTTCGTGGCCTCTCTGCGGACCCAGTAGGTCAGCCTCGCTCGAACGTCGCGGCCACCGTCAACGCACGTCGAGGCTCCGGCGCGCCCTGGCGATCACGTGTTGTGCCTCCGCTCCGAACAGGGCGGATTCTTCACTCAGGGACTTCCACACACGTTTGGTACGTGGCAATGGTGTCCGCGTCGTCGAGCCATAGTTCGGCATGCCATTCCTCGGTGATCACGGGGCGGGCTTCGAAGCTCCAGAAGCCGTTGGCCGGGGAACCTCCATCGATGCGTGGAGGGAGACGACACCGACGTAGACAGTGTCCATGCCGATGACGTCGGCCAGGCGATCCAGTTGCGCAGCCAGTACCTGTGGAGGGCAGATCAGGTTGGGCGCGTGGCTGCCCACCTCAGGACATGAAGCCTCTTGCCCAGGCGATACAGCCACTCGTGGAGAGCCGACAGCGCCCACTCGCGGCTCGGGCGCACGCGCCCGCTGGCTACTCTCCCAGTATGAAGATCACGATGGGTGCTCTTGCGGCCGGGGCGGGATTCGGGGCGGCTACCTCGCTCATCAACGCGCTTTCCTCCCCGTACGGGGAGCTCGGCGCCCCTCTCAGGGGCACCGCCTGAGCCGGCGCTGCCAAGGTGCTCAGCCTGCTGGTGGACGCAGGCTGGTCCTGGGCCGCGCTGGTGGTGGCGGTGGGCTGGCTGGCCGGGGCACCGGTCCGAGGCGCGCTGGTCGGGGCTCTGGCGCTGATCGCTGCCACGGGGGCGTACTACGTCACGGACGCCTTCGCCTCGGGGGCCGAAACGGAGATGGTCAGGTGGGGGGTGGCAGCAGTGCCGCTCGGGCTGGTCCTGGGCGCGGTGGGTTCAGCCTTCCGGCGGCCTGGATTGGTCGGCCTGCTTGCGGCGTTGACGGTTCCGGTGGGTGCTGCCGTGCAGATGGTCGTGCTACCGCCCCGACCGCACGCCACCTTGACCACGACCATTGTTCTCGCCGAGGTCGTCGTCTGGACGGCCGCTGTGTTCAGTGTCGGCTGGGCTGTCTACCGTTTCTGGGCGGCGAGGCGTGCAGTCGTGGCCGGATAGCGGAAACACCAGGGATGCCCCTTTGTGGTCAATGGCGAGCCGACGGCCTTCTCTCTCAAGACTTCCCCCCTGCGCTCAGCCGGCGAGCGGGAACATCCGGCTGAGGCGCGGCAGTCGACGAGAGGCTTCGTCCGTGTTCCGTACGTCCCAGGCCTCGCCGCTCGGTTCGGGATTGCAGGGGAGGTCCAGGCCCTCGGCCTCCAGCGCCTTCTCAAGGCCCTCCTCTTCGCCCGTCAGCAGGTCGAAGGCCTCGGCCGCGACGTAGTCCAGCGACTCCCAGTCGGGCCACTCGTCGTCCGACCAGTCCTTCAGGGGGTGTCCGGCCAGCGCGCGCAGCTTCGGGGTCTCCGCCAACGAATCCGGATCGGCCACCGCCCTCTCGTACGCCTCTCGGCCGAGGCCGAGCACCCAGAACTGGAAGTACCAGAAGCTGTCGTCGGAGCACGATCCGCCGTGGATCTGCTCGGCGGCGGCCCACATCTCCCATGTGTCGATCCGCGTTCGCACCCGGTGCAGGCACGACTGGAACTGCACGATCTCCGCCGGTGGTCGCTGCATGAGTTGCTCACGCAGTACCTCCAGCCGCTGGTCCGGGTCACGGCCCTGCTGCTGAGAGCCCTCCAGCAGGGCCCAGAAGGAGTTCTCATCCATGGGCCGCACTATGGCAGTCGGGTCGGACAGTCCTGTTGCCGTGCGGGCAGGGCCGCCGACGTCCCGCTGATTCTCGCGATCCGTTCCCGCCACGGGATGCGGTCGGGCTGCGGCGCGGGGGCGCCGTGGAGGGGTGCCTGCGCCGCGGACCGGCGGCACGGTGCGCATTCCGTCTCGTCGGCCAGTGGGCGGAAGACGTGTTTGCCGCCCGGACCCTTGCACTCCAACAGCTCGTGGACGGGATGGGGCTGGGAGGGCAGCGATGGGATCGGGAGCTCGGGGAGTTTCTGGATGAGGCGGTAGCGGAGGAAGCCGACCGCTGAGCGCACACCGTTCTCGGGGCGTTCGGCGAGTAAGGCGTGGCGGAGGTCGGATTCGGTCAGGCCGCGCTCCAGCCACTTGACCGCCTCCACGGCCAGCGCGCGCGCTTCCCGTACGCCCAGGTGCAGTTCGCGGCGGGAGTGACGCAGGGAGAGCAGGACCCGTTCTGCACAGGCGAGTTGGGCGGGGTCCGCCGTCGAGACCGGCGGGGTCGATTCGAGGGGCGGTTCGAAGGTCGGTTCCGGTGCGGATGTGGCCGTGGGTCCGGCCGTGGGTCCGGAGGGTGGGTGGGGAGTGGTCTTGTCACTGTGGTCTTCTACCGGTTGACAGCCACCGGCCGGCCGGGCAGTCGGTTCGCCGACCGTCGGGAAGTGCGTACTCGGTGGCGCGGCGGCCGTGGGCGAGGCCTCTCGCAGGTGCCCCGCCTGCTCGCCCGTCAGAGGGTTGTTGGCGACCAATTGCTCGGTGGCCCAGCGGCCCCCGCCGCCCTGGCTCCGCCACTCGTGCACGTACCCGTGCGCGACCAGTTGTTCCTTCGCCTTCTGGTACGCACGGCCCTTGATGCCCAGCTTCTGGGCGAGCTCGCTCAACGGCTTGTACGTGGGGTCCTCGGGCAGGCCCTGGACGTACAGGAGCAGGATCTTCGCGTCACTGCTCAGACGCGGATGGCGAACGACATCGTGTGATGCCTTCGTGTAGCGCGCGGAGGGCGCGATAGCATGACGCAACATTTCTGGTGGGTCGCTTCCACTGGTGGTGTAGGCCCTCGGATGGTGTTGGCGCACCGCCGGGGGCTGCCTCATGTGCACGGATGCGCACAGAGGGTGATGATTTCGTCACCGTACCGCATTGTTTCCATCTCTCGCCATGTGAACGGGACTTCGCTCCATCAGATGAACCGGATCGAGCTGTTCCGGTGGTTTGCCGATGCCGCGCGTGCCCCCGGATCAGCGTCCGTCCATCCGGCCGGGTTGATCGGAATCGTGGTGATGCTCAGCGGGGAATCACCCAGCGCGGCATCCAGGTCCCGGCAGCGTTGGGGCGGGCCGTTGTGGCGGCGAGGTGGGCGCGGAGGGTGGTCAGCGCGGGGTGGGGATTGTCGCGGTGCCAGAGGAGCGAGTGCGGGTAGACGGGTGTCGGGTCGGTCACCGGGATGCGGCGCAGGCCGTGGCCCGCGGGCCAGATGAGGCGGCTGTGCTCGCCCATGAAGGTGGCCAGGGCCGGGGTGTCGGCGATGGTGTCCAGGAGCGCGTCGGAGCCGAAGTTGGGGCCGGTCGCCTCGATGGTGAGGCCGAACTCGGCGACGAGGTCGTCGTAGTAGGCGGTCCACTCGGTACCGGGGACGATGCCGGGCATCCAGATCCGGTGCCCGGTGAGCTGGGCGAGGGTCACCGACCGGGCGCGCGCCAGCGCGTGGGCGGGGCCGGTGAGGAGCTGGAGCGGCTCGTCGAGGACCCGGACGGACTCGATGTCCGCGGGAAGGGGCCGGCCGGGCGCGGCGACGGCGCGGAAGGAGGCGTCGATCGCACCGGACCGGATGGCGGCGACGGCCGTCTCGATGTCGAACAGCATCACCACGTCGAGGTCGATCTCGGGATGCGCGCGGTGGAAGCCGCGCATCAGGCCCGACTGCGCGCTGCGCGAGGCGATCACGTCGACGCGCAGCGGACGGTGGCCGGTGCGCACGGACGTGACCGCGCGCTCGGCGACGCGCAGCAGCTCGTGCGCGTGCGGCAGGAACGCCTGCCCGTCGATGGTGAGCTCGGCACCGCGCGGGGTGCGGGTGAACAGCCGCACCCCGAGGTCGCGCTCCAGCGCGGCGATGCGCTTGGAGACGGCCTGCTGGGTGACCGCCAGCTCGGCGGCGGCCTCCTGGAACTGCCCCGCTTCCGCGACGGCGACGAAGGTCCGGACGGTTTCGAGGTCCATGCCGACACCCTATGGGCACAACCGTTGGTTGTGGCCGGGTGGCCCTGTGGTTGTTTGATCCCCGGGCACGGCGCTCGCTTTGATGCTTCCGATCGCGGATCGGTTGTGCGGGTGAGCGACGAGGGGCGTCGGACATGAGGAACGGGCATCGGCTGGGCCGACAGTTCGGCTGGCTCTGGGGAGCGTACGGGACCAGTGCGCTCGGCACGTGGCTCGCCTTCGGCGCGTTCCCCCTGATCGCCATCCGGGTGCTGCACGCCGGGCCGACGGAGGTCGCGGCGTTGTCCTCCGCGGGGGCGGCGGTGGGCGCCGCCGTGGCGGTGCCGCTCGGCCCGTGGGTGGAGTTCCGCCGCAAGCGGCCGGTGCTGATCGGGATGGACCTGGTGCGGTTCGCGGCGCTGCTGACGATCCCCGCCGCGGTCGCGCTCGGCGTGCTCACCTTCGTCCAGCTCCTGCTGGTCTCGGTCGTCGTCGCGGCGGCCGACATCAGCTTCCGCGCCGCCTCCGGCGCGTATCTGAAGACGCTGCTGCCGCCCGAGGACCTGCTCGTCGCCAACGCCCGGTTCGAGTCGACGACCTGGACGACCACGATCATCGGCCCCCCACTGGGCGGCGCGGCGATCGGGCTCCTCGGTCCGGTGGCGACGGTGGTGGCCGACGCGGTCAGCTACCTGCTCTCGGCCCTGGGCATCCGTGCGACGGGCGGCCGGGAGCCGCGGCCCGAGCGCCGGGAGGCCGCGCGCATGCGGGCCGGGGACCTGCTCGACGGCTGGCGGTACATCCTCGCCGACGCGACGCTGCGTCCGCTGTTCTTCAACACCGCCTTGTTCAACGGCCTGGTGATGGCCACCCAGCCGCTGCTGGCCGTCCTGATGCTCGGCCCACTCGGGTTCGCGCCATGGCAGTACGGCCTCGCCTTCGCCGCGCCCGCGATCGGCGGCCTGCTCGGTTCGCGGCTGGCCCGACCGCTCGTCACCCGGTTCGGGCAGCACCGGGTCCTGGTCGTGTCCGGGGCGCTGCGCGCGGTCTGGTCCGTGGGCCTGGCCTTCCTGGGGCCGGGGGCCGGAGGGCTGCTGCTGGTGATGGGCGTCGAGCTCGGGCTGATCTTCTGCTGCGGGGTCTTCAACCCCGTTCAGGCCACCTACCGCCTTGAGCGCACCCCGACCGAGCGGGTCACCCGCACCCTGACCGCCTGGTCGGTGACGACCAAGGCCTCGACCGCGCTCCTGACGGCCGCATGGGGCGTACTGGGCGGCCTGCTCGGCCCGCGCACGGCCATCGGCCTGGCCGGCGTGCTCCTGCTGGCGACCCCGCTGCTGCTTCCCCGGCGCGCCACGGCGTCCCTCGCCGGGCCGGAGCCCGCACCGAGCCGCGCCTGACGGGCCCTGACGGCCGTCACGGCGCCACTGCCCGGTCAGCATCTGCGCGCCGATCGTGTCCGAGGACGCGCGGATGCCGACCGGTGCCGGTGTCGAGCCGATGGCGGAGAGTCGCCGCAGCGAGTGTTTCCCGTGCGGGAGCGCACGGCCGCCGGGTACCGGATCGTGCCGCAGGGGCCCGCTCGGCCGACTTGACTTGCTCCTACATATCGCGAAAGCTAGATGAGTCCCCCGTTGGGGCACGGAGAGCACGGAGAGCACGGAGAGCACGGAGAGGCAGACCGGTGGACCCCCTGGCCGTACACAAGGCGCTCGCCAACCCCGCGCGCCTGCAGTTCATGCAGTGGCTGCGGGAGCCGGAGAAGTACTTCGACGAGGACTCCTACCGACAGCAGGGGCTCGGCTTCCACATCGGGGTGTGCGTGGGCGACATCCAGAAGCGCGCCGGACTGGCGCAGTCGGTGGTCTCCGGGTACCTGCAGACCCTGAAGGACGCGGGGCTGCTCACCTCGGAACGCATCGGCAAGTGGACGTACTACCGGCGCAACGAGCCGGTGATCGCGGAGTTCGCCGCGCACGTCCGCGACGAGCTGTAGATCCCGGTCAATCCCCCGCGAGTGCCGCCCCGGCACCGCATATATCTACTTTTCTAGATTTGATGAAAGGTCGCCATGAGAAAGGCCTCCGTCACCGTCCTGGTGCTCGCCCTGGGCGTGTTCGGGATCATCACCACCGAGATGGGCATGGTCGGCGTGCTCCCCCAGGTCTCGGCGGAGCTCGGCGTCGCGCCGTCCACCGCAGGCTGGCTCGTCGGAGTGTTCGCCCTGGTCATCGCCGTATCCGGGCCGTTCACCACGCTGCTCGCCTCCGGCGTCGACCGCAAGAGAGTGCTCGCGGCCGCGACAGCCGTGTTCGCCGTGTCCAACGCCGTCTACGCGCTCACCACGCAGTACGAGGTGATGCTCGCCTTCCGCATCGTTCCCGCGCTCTTCCATCCCGTGTTCTTCGCGGTCGCGCTCGCGACCGCCGCGCGGCTGGTGCCCGCCGAGGACGCCACCCGCGCCACGACCACCGTGTTCGGCGGTGTCACCGTCGGCTTCGCCTTCGGGGTGCCGCTGACCTCGTACCTCGCCGAGCATGTGTCCCTGGCCTCGGCGTTCTGGTTCGGCGCGCTCGTCAATCTGCTCGCCCTCATCGGCGTGCTGTTGTTCGTCCCGCCGATGCCTGTCGGTCAACGCGTTTCCTACGGTGCCCAGTTGAAGGTTCTGAAGCGGCTGCGGTTGTGGCTGACCATCGCGTCCGTCGTTCTCGTTTTCGCGGCGATGTTCTCGGTCTACGGCTACTTCGCCGAGTACCTGGGCCAGGTCACGCACATGGACGGCACCTGGGTCAGCGGCATGCTGATGGCGTTCGGCGTGGTGATGGTCCTCGGCAACTTCGCCTTCGGCGAGCTGTTGCGGCGCGATCTCATCCGCACCGTGGTCGGCTACCCGGTTCTGTGCCTGCTCGTCTACGTGCTCCTGTACGCCGTGGGCCCGCTGTTCGCGCCGATGGTCGTCGCCGTGCTGGTCTGGGGGGCCGTGCACTCGGGCGGGCTCGTCGTGAGCCAGAGCTGGCTGGGACGGGACGCCTCCGACGCGCCCGAGTTCGGCAACAGCCTCTTCATCTCGTTCTCGAACCTCGGCATCACGGTCGGAACGGCGGTCGGGGGGTGGGTGCTGTCCGCGTACGGAGCCCGTCAACTCACCTGGGTGGGAATCGGGTTCGCCGTCGCCGCCCTGTTGGTCACGGCTCTGCGGCTGGGCCTGGACCGTGCCGGGGTGCGGCAGGCACCGTCGGCCGTCCCCGGCGGACAGAAGCGCGCAGAGGCGCGAACCTGAAACCCGTCGTACCCATCTGCCCCCGTCTCGTCTCCGAGCCGCGGCCGTCCGGGAGGAGCCGTAGTGTGTGCGGCCGGGAACCGTCCGAAGGGGGAACGTTTCATGGGAACGACCAGCGCCGACGATGTACGGGCCGGGGAACGCGAGGATCTCCTCACGATCGTCGCCGATCAGCGCACCAACTTCCTGTACACGGTCGCCGACATCGGTGACGAACAGGCCGGACTCACCACCACCGTCAGCGAGCTGACGCTCGGCGGCCTGGTCAAGCATCTCGGTGACGTGCAGCGGACCTGGCTCGCCGTGGTGGACGGTACGGCGCCCGCCGAGGTCGGCTGGGCCGACCTCGATCCCGACGGCAATCGGATGACCGACGGCGAGACCCTGGCCGCCCTGCTCGACGCGTTTCACGCGGCGGCGGCGGAATTCGACCGCACCGTGCGGCAGGAGCCCGATCTCGGCCGACTCGTGACACTCCCTCGGTACCCCTGGTCACCGCCGGAGCCGATCACATGGACCGTGCGACACGTGCTGCTGCATGTCTTCCGGGAGATCGCACACCACTGCGGGCACGCGGACATCATCCGCGAGGCACTGGACGGTGCCAGCACCACGGCCCGGATGGCCGAGGCCGCCTCGCACGGCACCGGCGCAGACGGTGGCGACGGCAGCGGCATCGGAAGCTGACGGCCGGGGCGGGCCCGGCGGTCCGTCCCGGCCGTGGGCCCCGCCCCTGGCGTGGATCCCTCCTGGCGTGGGTCTCGCCCAGGTCGTGGGTCCGCCTTTGGACACGTGTCCGCCCCGGACCTGCGCGGTACGCGGTCCGGGGCGATGCGCGTCCCCCGGTGTGTCATCGAGCACGAGCCGCCGCCACCGCGAACCGGCGCCTCTCCCCGCGAGGCCGAACAGAGCGACCGCCGACCCGGCATCCCGGTTCCGGCCACGAAGCGTCGCCCCCGTCCCCCGAGACGTCGCCCCCCGGCCGCTTCGCCGCCACCCCAGCCTCCGGCAGCGGGTACGAGCAGCGGCGCCCACGCCACGAAAACCTCACGCCCTGCCGTCTCCCGGCGCATCGCGTTCCGTCGCCCCTCCTCGTGCCGCGTCACGTTGCGACGCGTAGACCGTGGCAGTCCAACCGGGCACTCCACCGATGAAGCGCATGCGGCCAAACGAGTGCCTCTGGGCCGGTCTCGGGGCGCACGGCAGGAGGATTCAGGAGACTGGCGGCCTGCACTGGAAGCGGCTCCTGACTGTTCGCACCGAAGGGTCGATTTCCGGCCACAACACAACGCCCCTTACGCTGCAACACATCGGTCACCAACGGTCGGCCGGGAGAGAAGGGCGACAACATGACCTCAGAGACCAACACACTGGGCACCATCGATGCCACAACTGCGGTGCTGGAGGCGGAACTTCCGCGCCTTGAGCAGCACCAGCAGACCCTGGAGAAGGAACTCGCGAATGTCACCGAGCGGCTGGAGTCGGTGCGGACCGCACTGACGGCACTGCGTTCGCTGGCCGCCTCCCCCGTTCCCGTGAACACGGAGGCACCTGACGTCCGGACGGAGGACGTCAAGGCCGAGGACGAGAACATCGAGGCCGAGGCCGAGAGCGCTGTCACTGCCGAGGTTCCGCAGACCCCGCAGATCCCGCAGCAGGCTCAGGGCCCCATCGACTCCGCCGTCCGGGCAGAGGCTCCGCAGGAGCCGGCAGCGGCTGCCCCCGCACGCCGCACCGCCCGGAAGACCTCCGCCCCCAAGGGCCGCAAGCAGGCTGCCGCCGCCAAGCCGAAGAGCGAGCGCGGCCAGGCCAAGAAGGCCGTCGCGACCAAGGCCGCCAAGTCCGTGAAGACCACGAAGCCCGCCGAGCCCGCGGCCAAGAAGTCCGCCGCCCCGAAGGGCAAGAAGGCCGCGGCGCCCGCCAAGGCCACCAAGTCCGTGAAGGCCGCGGCCCCGAAGAAGGCGGCGCCCGCCGCACCCGCTGTCGACGACAGTGGCAGCCTCACCGAAATGGCCATCAAGGTGCTGTCCACGTTCGGCGACACCCCGGTCCGTGCCCGTGACGTCACCAAGGCCCTGGGGCGTGAGCTGACCCCCAACGGCATCAACACCGTCCGCAGCACCCTGGACCGGCTCGTCGCCACCTCCCGCGCCCACCGCGCGGGCCGGGGCCTCTACCAGGCCCCCGCCAACTGACGCCCCTCGCAGGAGAACGGCGCGAGCCGTACGTCGCCGCTCCCGTCGCGGCCTCCGGGCCGTGACAGGAGCGGGGACGGGGCCGTCGGCCGGCCGAGGTCCCGCTGCTTGCCGTGCGGCCGTCGGTGGCACGCGGTGCGGCCGTCGGCGCCGCGCGCGTCGTACCTGTCGCGTGTGCCGCATGTGTGGTGCGTGGCCTGCGTGTCGTGGCCGGAAATGACCATGGTCCCCGACGGGGGCGTGAACGAACGGTTCACTCCACTCGGTCGGCGATGATCCGGGCGCACTCCATGGACTCGCTCCGTGTCGTGTCCACCTCCAGGTCGTAGAACACTCCCCGGTGGACCAGGTCCGCCTGTGACGCCGCCATGCCTGTGACCCGGTCACCGCGCGCGACCTCGCGGGCCGCGGCGACCTCGCTCTCGCACCGTACGCCGACCCACAACACCCCTACGCCGTCCAGCGCCTTCTGCCAGCGCCGCTGGGACTCCGCTCCGCCGAGGAAGACCTCGTCGACGATGACCCCGGCTCCGGCACGGGCCATCGCGGCGACCCCCTCGATCCACGCCGCCTCCAACGCGCGGAACTCGGGGCCCACGTTCACCTCGCCGTCCGGTGCGAACTCGATGCCCGTGTCCGATGCCTGCATGGACGCGGGCATCGCATCGACCAGTGTGTCGACACCGACGGCCAGCCAGGGCTCCGGCAGGACCGCCTGCAGGCACCGGACGATCCCGGACTTCCCCGAGCTGGAGCCACCGTTGAGCACGATCATCCGAGTCATCACGACGCAACTCTACGACCGCGCCTCCGAGCTCACCCGACAGATCCATAAGCTCTGGACGTCCCCGCCGGGCTCATGAGTCCATAGGAGACCGGAACAGGCCGGATCAGTGTCGTCAGAGGGGGTCGTCCATGCCACGCCGCCGAGTGAGGGTTCCAAGTCTGCGGCTGTGCGCGGGAATCGTGCTCGGCCCGGCCGCCGGGCTGGTGACACTGTGGCTGCTGACCCTGCTCGGTCGTGCCCTCTACACCCGGGAGGGCTCGCTCGGACTGTTGCTGCTGCTGGGGAGCGGCATCGCCATCGGTTGCGCCATGGCACTCACGCGACTGGGCACCGGCGTCGGGTACTCGTGGGGTTTGCTGGGAGGGATAGCGGCCATGTTCTTCTGCGCCCTGCACATGCAGTACCTCTCGTCCAACGCCCTGCACGACCGCGGCCGGGAGGTGTACGGCGTGATAGAGGAGGAGACCTCCGCATCCTCCGACCCGGACAACGTCGTGACCTACTCCTACGCCGTCTCCTACCCCGGGCACCTGCGTCAGCGCGAGCTGTCCACGGTGAACCGGAAGTTGCGGACCGGAGATCGGTATCTCATCACCATCGACCCGCAGCGCAAGGTCCACCCGGCCCTCGGTCCCCGACCCGGCAGGGACGTCTTCCACCTCGTCTGGGAGATCGTGAGCGGCGTATTCGTCGTACTCCTGTGGACCGCCTCGGTCATGATGGGCTTCCGGCCGGATGAACTCGATGGCTGGTCGGAGGCTTAGACCGTGTCCTATGTGGTGATCACTCGTTGGGCTGTTCATGGGGCGGGAAACGTGGAGTTGGATTGTTCCGGACGGGCTGTGGGAGATCGCGAAGCCGTTGATCCCGCCGTCGAAGGTGCGTCCGCAGGGCGGCGGGACGCAGGACACGCCTGATGAGACCCTGTTCGCCGCGATCGTCTACGTGCTGGTGAGCGGGTGTGCCTGGCGGGCCCTGCCGCCGTGCTTCGGGATCTCGAAGTCCACCGCCCACCGGCGCTTCGTCATCTGGTCCAGGGCCGGTGTCTGGGGCCGGCTGCATGAAGCGGTGCTCGACCGCATCGACGAGTGCGGACTGCTCGACGTGACCCGCGTGGTCCTCGACTCCGCCCACGTACGGGCCAAAAAAGGGGCGGACTCACAGGTCCGAGCCCCGTGGACCGGGGCAAACCGGGCTCCAAGATGCACGTCCTGTCGGACGCGAACGGACTGCCCCTGGTCGTCGGCGTCTCCGCCGCCAACACCCACGACAGCCAAGGTCTGAAGCCCATGGTGGCCGGTCTCCAATCGAGACACGACCCCCACAACGGCTGGAACTACAAACCCCGCAAGCTCCACGCCGACAAGGCATACGACATCCCTGACCTGCGTAGATGGCTGCGCGGGAAGCGCATCGGCGTCCGTATCGCCCGCAAGGGAATCGAATCCAGTGAACGACTCGGACGCCGAAGGTGGGTCATCGAACGCACCATGTCCTGGCTGTCCGGCTACCGCAGACTCAACCACCGCTACGAACGCCACCCCCGCAACTACCTGGCCTTCCTCGGCCTCGCCGCCACCCTCTGCTGCTACAAACGACTCCTCCGGCTCACCACATAGGACACGGTCTTAGTGGTCGGCTCCGGAAGTCCTTCGGGGGTTGATCACGTTGTCGGGGCGACGGAGAGAGCGTCCAGGTTGGAGGTGGTGAACTTCCACTGGAACGGCCGTGCCGTGGCGTTGTAGCGGTCTTCGAAGGCTCGGAGCCGGTCCCGGACCTGGCTCAGGTCGGTGAAGTCGTTGGGCGAGACTACCTTGCGCTGCACGACGGAGAAGAAGATCTCCACCTGGTTCAACCAGGAGGCATGCACCGGGGTGTGGACCAGCACCGAGTTGGGGAAGGCGGCAGCCAACCGGTCGACGGCCTTCTTGCCGCGGTGGGAGGAGCCGTTGTCGACGATCCAGAACACGCGCTTGGCGCTGGCGTACGGCTCCTGGCTCATGACCTGGGCGACCAGAGCCATGAACGGGTCGATGCCGGTGCGGGGCTCGGTGCGGCCGAACACCTTCGCGTGGCGGACGTCGTAGGCGGCCAGATAGGCCAGTGCGCCACCGCGGCCGTAGGTGTGGTTCACGCGCATCGCGCGGGCCTTGCCCGGGACGAGGGTGGGGTGGCAGCGACAGCGGGCCTGGATCGAGGTCTTCTCGTCGGCGCTGACGACGAATTCGTCTGCGCCGAGCGGCTCGCCGTTCCAGGTGCGGGCGTACAGATCCAGGACGCGCGCGGCCTTGGCACGGAATCGGTGATGAAGATCCAGGAGTGGTGGTGCCAGGGCTTGAGGGCATCCCTTGCGAGCCAGCGGCGCACGGTGGAGGCCGACAGGAAGGGCGCGATGCCGCGCTTGACAGCCTCGCGGGCCAGTTCGGGGGTGGTCCAGCGGGACAGGGGCGCGCCGGTCTCGGCGGGCAGTTGGCAGGCGAGGGCCTTGACCTGGGTGGCCTGTAGCGGGGTGAAGGAGGGCGGGCGTCCGGTGCGCTTACGGTCGGCCAGGCCCGGCATGCCCAGCTCGGCGAAGCGGCTCCGCCAGGTGCGTACGGTGTCCACGTGCACGCCGACGCGCTCGGCGATCTGCGCGTTCGGCAGCCCGCGGGCCGCGTGCAGCACGATCTGCGAGCGCACTCGAAGCCGGTGCTCGGTCTTGTGGCCCCGGGCTGCCTTCTTCAACCGGTGCCGCCCGGTCGCAGTCGGGGATATCGGGCGGGCGGCGGCAACGGGCATGGCAGGCAAGCTAACTTCCGGAGCCGACCAGTTAGCCTCGCAGGTCAGACAGGTCCTCATCGCTGAGACCGAGATCGTTCGCCGCGAGGTTCTCCTCCAGATGTTCGAGAGAACCAGTGCCCGGAATCGCCAGCACCGTCGGCGAGGTCGCCAGCAGCAAGGCGATGGTGACCTGCGCTGTGGTCGCGCCCAGGCGTGCTGCGACCTTGCCGAGCCGTTCGGCGTCGAGCGGGCCGCTGCCGACGCCGCCGCCCAGCGGGAAGTACGGCACGTACGCGATGCCCGCTTCCTCGCTTTCCTCCATCAGCCCCATGTCACTGGTGTGCCGGTTCTGCACCGCCGCGACGGGCGCGATCGCCCGGGCCTCGGCGAGCTGGGCGGCGTCGACGTTACTGACGCCCAGGTGTCGGATCAGCCCCTCCGCGCGGAGCTCAGCCAGGACCGCGAACCGTTCGGCGATCGACTCGTTACCCGGCCCGGTCATCCCGCCGACCCGCAGATAGACCAGGTCGAGCCGGTTGAGACCTAGGCAGCGCAGATCCGCCTCGACCAGGCCTCGCAGCTGATCAGCCGTCGCCTGCCCGCTCGGCACACCGTTCGGTCCGGGCAACGGCCCCACCTTCGTCGCGATCACCAGGTCGTCGCGGTAGGGGGTCAATGCCGTACGGATCAGCTCATTGGCCCACACCGCGTCCCTGCCGTAGAAGCTGGCCGTGTCGATGTGGTTCACGCCCAGCTCCACGGCCCGGCGGAGCACCGCGATGCCCGTCTCGGGATCTCGCGCTGGACCGGCGAAGGTGCCCATCGCCAGGCGCATCGCGCCGAAGCCGAGCCGGTTGATTGTCAGCTCTCCGCCGAGGGAAAAGGTCTTGATCGTCATGACGCTCATCGTGTCCGCCGGCACGACTCCCGGCGAGGTCGTGGCAGCTTGCTGCCAGACTGGCGGGATGCGGAACGAAGAGGTGTTTTCAATGCGAGGAGACGCAGAGTTGATCGCGCGCGCAGGTCATCTCTTCGAGTCCGCGCGGACCGAGTTCCTGTGCGCCGCCCGGGATCTCAAGACCTGGTCGCAACCGGGGGCCAGGGCCGCGGTCCGGAATCGGATGCGTGCGGCGGATACCGCTGACTTCACCCCTCGGAAGCTGCTCAGCCCGGTGGCACTCGCCGACGAGGAGGCCCGCGCGCACCTGCGGCTGGTGCGGAGTAAGGGCGCTCTCGTTCGGGTCAGCCGTTCGCCGCTGCCGCACGAGACCATCCTCATCGACCGGCGGGTGATGATCCTTGCCGGCCAGGAGACCCCCACCGGCCGCGAGTACACCGTGACGACGTCACAGATCCTGGTCGACGGCGTTCACTCGCTGTTCCGAGCGATCTGGGACGCCGCCGTCGATCTCGAAACCTATCTGCACAGCGACGTCCCGCACCTCGATACCGACGGCCGCATGATCCTCAAAGGCCTCGCTTCGGGCCTCACCGACGAATCGGTGGCCAAACGGCTCGGCGTCTCACTGCGCACCTACCGGCGGCGTGTGGCCGAGCTGATGGCCAAACTCGAGGCCGACTCCCGCTTCCAGGCCGGGCTGCGTGCAGGCGAGCTGGGGCTACCCCGATAAAACCATAGTGATCGCGGCCCTTTAGCGGTCTGCCCGCCTGAGCACCCCGGACCACATAACCAACCGACACGTCAACCCCCGAAGAACTTTCAGCGGCGACCACTTAGTGGTCGGCGCCGTAAGTCCGTCGGGGGTTGACGGAGTAGTAGAGCCCGTGGGAAGTGCGGGCCAGCGATCGAGGGTGGTGCGGTAGAGGCCCGCAGACGCCACCTTCACCTGTGCACCATCAGCAACGGCTCGTTCGAGCGGTGTGCAAAGATTCCCTGATGCACGCGGACTGAGTGCGAATAATAGGAGCCCCCCATGGAATTCAACACTTACCGGGAAGTTCTGGCAGAAATCTACTTGGCGTCCGAGGGTCAGCTCGAACTTTCTCCGGCGGCCTCCATGGTCGCACTTCGATCATTTGAAAATGATCTTGGATTCCCTTTGGATCCAGGCTTGCGGGCGGCATGGCTGGAGGCAGATGGGGGACCAACTTGGATGCCAGTGTTCGCCAGGCCGGGATATCTGAGTGGTTACGGTTTTCTCTCCATTGAGGCAGCGACTGAGCGGCGACGCTCCATGAAGCGCAACGCCCCACGCTATACCGACTATGTCGGTCCACAGCCACGGGATCCTCGGATCAGGGCAGGCTGGTTCAGTGACGGTTGGCTGCCGTTCGCCGAGTTCGGCGGGGGTGCGGGGATTCTGATGCAGGATTATTGCCCTACACAGGAAGGTACCCCTGGCCAAATCATTGCATACGTGCATGATCCGGACGAGGTGAGCTATGTCGCTCCGGGGTTTGAAGACCTGCTTGAAGAATCCATCGCTGAAATCTCGACCTATCCGGAGGAATATATTCCTGAGCCCGAGGAATTCGACTAGATCGCCCCTCCGGGACTTCTTAATAGGTCAGCTTCAGGGTCAAGTATTCTGCAGGCGGACTGTTGGCGGGGCAATTAACGAGGTATCGTGAATTTCGTGCCGGTACTCGGATGTCGAGGCGCCCTCATGCAATATTGGGGGCACGGGGCGGCCTGATGTCGGCCCCGTCCTCTGTCACCCCGAATGATCGGCCTCGTTCATCTCGTGCCTCCCGTCTCCGCCGCTCCCATCGTGCTGACCGCCTCTGAGCGCCACCGACGCGCTCAAACCATGGCAGCACCGCTCCTGGATCTTCATCACCGATCCCGACTTCCGGCCCAGGGCCCAGCGCGTGCTGGACCTGTACGCCCGCACCTGGCAAGGCAAGGCACTCGGCGAGGACGAGTACGTCATCAGCGCAGACGAGAAGACCTCTATCCAGGCCCGCTGCCGCTGCCACCCCACCCTCGCCCCCGGCCAGGCCCGCGCCATGCGCGTGAACCACACCTACGGCCGCGGCGGCGCCCTGGCCTACCTCGCCGCCTACGACGTCCACCATGCGAAGGTGTCCGGCCGCACCGAGCCGCGCACCGGTATCGACCCGTTCATGAACCTGGTGACCCAGGTCATGAGCCAGGAGCCGTACGCCAGCGCCAAGCGCGTGTTCTGGATCGTCGACAACGGCTCCTCCCACCGCGGACAGAAGGCCGCCGCCCGCCTCACGGCGGCGTTCCCGAACACGGTAATGGTCCACACCCCCGTGCACGCCTCCTGGCTGAACCAGGCGGAGATCTACTTCTCCGTCGTCCAGCGCAAGGTCGTCACGCCCAACGACTTCACCGACCTCACCCAGGTCGGGGACCGGCTCCGAGCTTTCGAAGACCGCTACAACGCCACGGCACAGCCGTTCCAGTGGAAGTTCACCACCTCCGACCTGGACGATCTGCTGGCCAGACTCGACCGGCACACCGCCGATCAACAAGAAGAATCCTCCGTCGCGCTGGCAGCGTGATCAACCCCCGAAGGATTTAGGAGCTCGACCACTTAGTGGTCGGCTCCACACGTCCTTCGGGGAGTTGATCCCGGCTGCAGACTTCGTTCCTGTCGGGGGCGGCGCGGGAGAAACCACAGGCGCAGTCAAGGGCGCTCTCGGGGTGGCGACGAAGCCGCCGGTGGGCGAGACGGTGTCTTCGTACGTGTCAGAGACCGTTTCCCCGAGCCCGCCACAGCGCGACATGGGTCAGCCAGGCCATCCCGAAGGTGAAGGGCGCAACGGCGTTGTCGGCGGGGCCGGGAATGACAGAGCAGATCACCATGACGGCGAGCGGGATCCAGACCCGGAGCAGCGTGTGCCGAACGGCCGTCGAGCCTGGCGCGAGCCTGGTCAGGAAGGGGACGAGAAGCCCGATCACGGCGAACGGGATGGTGAGGCCCGTGTGCTTCGCCGCCTCGAAGACCGTCCAGGCGAGCAGGAGGAGCCCGAGCGCGCCCCAGGCGAGACGCGCGGCCCAGGACACCGGACTCGTCGCGGCACTTGCGGTCTCACGTGTCATGGCGTCCCTCTTCCCGTGTCGTGCGCTTCATGTGCCAACGTGCACGGCGGCCGGACGACGCGGGTGCGACCGGTCGGTCGCCGGGCGAGCGTCTCGGTGGCTTGCCCTGGACATGCTCTCATCCTGCCCGACGGGCCGGTGGGCGTGCGTGGTGTGTGGCGCACGTCGGCCGCGACCGAGGCGTCGGGCTGCATGCGCCGTGAACCACTTCTCCCGATCGGCAGTCCGGTGGCCGGCCCCCGCTCCGTGGCCGCGTGCTACGTTCGCGTCATCGGACGACCGGGGGCACGTGGTGACGGAAGCAGGCGAGCCGCAGCCGTCGTCGCGGGCGCGGCTGCGGAGGCAGCCTCAGCAGGCACGCAGCCGGGCCCGGGTCGAGGCCATCCTCGCCGCGGCCGACCGGATCCTGTCTCAGGACGGGTACGAGGCGCTGACGATGCGGCGGATCGCCCAGGAGGCGGGCGCGCCGGTCGGCAGCATCTACCAGTTCTACCCGGACAAGAGCGCCGTCGTGGACGCGCTGGGCCAGCGGTACCTCGATGCCTTCAAGGCCGCCATCGACGAACTCGTCGAGCGGACCGTCGAGGGCGAACTGACCGACCCGGTCGGCATGATGGTCGGCGTCTACGCCGAGCTCTTCCGGTCCCAGGCGGGCGGCATGGCTCTGTGGGCCGGGCGGCACCTCAGTCCCGAGCTCGCGCGGGCCGACGAGGCGAGCAACACACACATCGCCGAGGGCCTGCAGCGCATCGTGGAGCACCTGACCGGCGGGCCCGGCGGTCACCGGGCGCAACGGGCGACGCGGATGGTGGTGTGGGCCGCCAACGCCGTGCTGCACGAAGTGTTCAAGAGCGGCGGCGAGCCGGACCTGGAAACCGTGGACGAGCTCAAGCGGATGCTGAACGCCTACTGGGAGGACCTGCGCGGCCGGTTGACGGCCGCGGAAGGGTGAACCGAGGCGTTCAGCGGTTCGCCGGGTCGCGGGCCCGGACTGTCGGGCCGCCCTGTACCGCCGCCGACCGGCCCGCACCCTGGGCGTCGTGACACGCGCGGTCATCCCGGCGAGGCCCTGCCCGGCAACTCGCGCCGGCCGGGTCCGACCACCCGAGGTCCCCCGTCGACGGCCGGCTCCGAGGGCTCGCCGAGCCGGCCACCACCCCAGGTCCGCCGCCGCGGACCGTGGTCTCGGCCTCGACGCCCGCCCCGGGTCCCGGCCGACGCCGCCACGGCCCGAGCAGCGCCCCGCCCCCTCCGCCCCGTCGGCCGGTTCGTGGCCAGGCCCGACCCATAGAACGTGAACGGTGGTTCATGTTACGGTGCGGCCCACCCAGGGCGCCGTTGGGGCGCGAGAGCGGCCATCGGCAGAATTCCGGAGCCGCGCGCGGGCGGCCGAACCCGGGCGACTCGCGCATCACCGATGAAGGCAGGCGCAAGTGACGACGAGCTCCACCGATGCCACCCGACTCCCCCGGCTCCCGGCCGACTTCGTCTGGGGCGCCTCGACCGCCGCGTACCAGATCGAGGGCGCGGCCGACGAGGACGGCAAGGGAGCGTCCATCTGGGACACCTTCGTACGGCGCCCCGGGGCCGTACGCGACGGCCACACCGGCGACATCGCCTGCGACCACCACCACAGGTTCGACGAGGACGTCACTCTGATGCGCCGACTCGGGCTCGACGCGTACCGCTTCTCGGTCTCCTGGCCTCGCATCCTGCCGACCGGCGCGGGCAAGGTCGAGCCGCGCGGACTGGACTTCTACGACCGCCTGGTCGACGCGCTGCTCGACGCCGGGATCGAGCCCACACCCACCCTGTTCCATTGGGACCTGCCGCAGGCCCTGGAGGACGAGGGCGGATGGCTGAACCGCGAGACCGCCGATCGGTTCGCCGAGTACGCGGCCGTGGTCGCGGAACGGCTGGGCGACCGGGTCAAGCGGTGGATCACCCTGAACGAGCCCTTCGTCCACATGTCCTTCGGCTACGGCTTCGGTGTCCATGCCCCGGGCCGCGCGCTGATGCTGGACGCACTGCCCGTCGCACATCACCAACTGCTCGGCCACGGCCTCGCGACCGCGGCGCTGCGGGCCGCCGTTCCAGGCGGGCAGATACTGATCGCCAACAACTGCACGCCCGTCCGGCTGCGCCCCGACGCCCAGCAGGACAAGGACGTGGCGGCGGCCTCCGCCTATGACGCCCTGCACAACCGGCTCTTCAACGACCCTCTGCTGCTGGGGAGTTATCCCGACCTTTCGGCCTACGGCATGACCGACCCGAGCTGGGGAGGAGTGGTGCGCGACGGCGATCTCGCCACGATTGCCACTCCGCTGGACGGGCTGGGCGTCAACTACTACAACCCCACCTGGGTCACCGCCCCGGCCGATCCTGCCGCCGCGCTGCCCTTCGACCTGGCCGAGCCCGCGGATCCGTACGAGCGAACCGCGTTCGACTGGCCGGTGGTCCCCGACGGTCTCACGGAACTGCTCACCGACCTCAAGGCCCGCTACGGCGACGACCTTCCGCCGGTGTGGATCACCGAGAACGGCTGCTCGCAGCCGGCCGGACTGCACGACCGGGCGCGCATCCAGTACCTCGCCGGACACATCGCCGCGGTCGCCCGCGCCGTGTCCCGCGGGGTGGACGTGCGCGGCTACTTCACCTGGTCGCTGCTCGACAACTTCGAGTGGGCCGAGGGCTATCACCAGCGCTTCGGCCTGGTCGAGGTCGATTTCACCACCCGACGTCGCACGCCCCGGGCGAGCTTCGAGTGGTACCGCGACCTGATCGCCTCCCAGCGGTCCTGAGCGACGGAGTCGTCATGTCCCACGCCTCCGCGGCGGACGACACCGCCGTCCTCGCCGAGCCCACCGTCCCGGTCAGAGCCGGCTGGACGGTGAGCCTCTCGCTGGCCACGCTCGCCGTCTTCATGGCGTTCATGACACCCATTCAGATCCTGCTGCCACTCCAGTTGGAGCGCATCGACCCGCACGGCAAGAACGATGCGCTCTCGCTCGTCACCGGCCTCGGCGCGCTCGTCGCGGTACTGGCCAACCCGCTCGCCGGCGCATGGTCGGACCGCACCACGAGCAGGTTCGGCCGCCGTCGGCCCTGGATTCTCGGCGGCGCCCTCGCCGGGGCAGCGGGGCTGTCGGTCACCGCCACCCAGCACACCGTGGCCGGGGTCGCCGTCGGCTGGTGCCTCGCGCAGGCAGGGCTGAACGCGATGCTGGCCGGGGTCACCACCCCGATCGCCGACCGTGTGCCACTCACCCAACGCGCCCAGGTCTCCGGCTGGACCGGCCTCATGCAGTCCTTCGGCCTCGTCCTCGGCGCGCTGATCACCACACTGCTGATCACCGGTGTCCGCTCCGGCTACGGCACCCTCGCCGTACTCACCGTCGCACTCGCCCTCCCCTTCGCGCTGCGCCACTCGGAGCCGCCCCTGCCCCGGGCACTGCGCCCCGCCTTCGACGCCCGCGCGTTCGCCCGCTCGCTCTGGGTGAGTCCCCGGCAGCACCCCGACTTCGGCTGGGCCTGGCTCACCCGGTTCCTGATCAACCTCGGCAACGCCCTCGGCACCCTCTACCTGTTCTACTTCCTCGCCGACGCCGTCCACTACGACGACCCCGGCACCGGCGTACTGATCCTCACGGTGATCTACACCCTCTGCGCCGCACTCACGGCCGTCCCCGTCGGCGCCCTGTCCGACCGCGTCGGACACCGCAAGGTCTTCGTCGTCCTCTGTTCGCTGGTCATGACCGCAGCGGCGGCGCTGCTCGCCCTGCTCCACACCTGGCCGTCCGCCCTCGCCGCCGCGGCGGTCCTCGGCGCGGGTTACGGCATCTACCTCGCCGTCGACCAGGCCCTGGTCACCCAGGTCCTGCCCGAGGCCGCCGACCGCGCCAAAGACCTCGGGGTCATCAACATCGCCAACTCCGGCCCGCAGGTCCTCGCCCCCGCCCTCGCCTCGCCGATCATCACCCACCTCGGCGGCTACACCGGCCTCTACACCACCGCGGCCCTGGTCATCCTCATCGGCGGCCTTCTCGTCAACCGCATCCGCAGCGTGGCCTGACGTCGGCCGGACGGGCGGACCCGTCCCTCCGGGCCACTCGACTTCCGACGCTCACTCGACCCTCAACTGGCCTCATCGGAACACGAGTTCACCAAAGTTGAGAAATCCTCATGTTTTTCGGTCCGGGCCGTTGACTCCGCCGACGGCGGTCGGGATTCTGAAAACTCGTCAGTAACTTGAATGCACATGTCAATCAAAGTGAGTGATGACCATGGTTCGACCTCCGCGCCGCAGGCTCAGATCCCTCACGGTGGCGTCACTGCTCCTCGCCGTGATGGCCCTGGTACTCGGCCCGATGCCCAGCTCCGCGGCGGAGCCCGACCCCGGCTGGTGGCTCCCGACCGCGCGGCCCGCACCCGACGCGCAGATCGACGTCACGGGCGAGCCCTTCAAGGGCACCGACGCCCAGGGCCGCGTACGAGGCTTCGTGGACGCCCACGACCACATCATGTCCAACGAGGGATTCGGCGGCCGGCTGATCTGCGGCAAGCCGTTCTCGGAGCAGGGCGTGGCCGATGCGCTCAAGGACTGCCCCGAGCACTACCCCGACGGTTCGCTCGCCATCTTCGACATGATCACCAAGGGCGGCGACGGCAAGCACGACCCCGACGGGTGGCCCACCTTCAAGGACTGGCCCGCCCACGACTCGCTGACCCACCAGCAGAACTACTACGCCGGAATCGAGCGGGCATGGCGCGGCGGCCAGCGGGTGCTGGTCAACGACCTGGTCACCAACGGCGTGATCTGCTCGGTCTACTTCTTCAAGGACCGCACCTGCGACGAGATGACCGCCATCCGTCTTGAGGCGAAGAAGTCGTACGACATGCAGGCCTACATCGACACGATGTACGGCGGTCCGGGCAAGGGGTGGTTCCGGATCGTCACCAGCAGCGAGCAGGCCCGTAAGGTCATCGAGCAGGGCAAGCTGGCCGTCGTCCTGGGGGTCGAGACCTCCGAGCCGTTCGGCTGCAAGCAGATCCTGGACATCGCGCAGTGCAGCAAGGCGGACATCGACCGCGGTCTGGACGAGCTGCGCGAACTGGGCGTGAGCAGCATGTTCCTGTGCCACAAGTTCGACAACGCCCTGTGCGGGGTGCGCTTCGACTCCGGCGCCCTCGGTACGGCGATCAACGTGGGCCAGTTCCTGTCGACCGGCACCTTCTGGAAGACGGAGACCTGCCGCGGCCCGCAGCACGACAACCCCATCGGCAACGCGGTGGCGGCGCAGGCGGAGAAGGAACTGCCGGAGGGGGTCGACGTCCCCACGTACGCCTCGGGCGCGCAGTGCAACACCCGCGGGCTGACCAGCCTGGGCGAGTACGCGGTGCGCGGGATGATGAAGCGCCACATGATGCTGGAACTCGACCACATGAGCGTCAAGGCCGCGGGTCAGGCCTTCGACATCCTTGAGTCCGAGTCGTACCCGGGCGCCATCTCCTCGCACAGCTGGATGGACTCGGGGTGGACCGAGCGTCTCTACAAGCTCGGCGGGTTCGCCGCCCAGTACATGAGCGTCGCCGGGCCGTTCAGCGCGGAGGCAAAGAGCAAGGAGGCGCTGCGCGAGAAGTACAAGGTCGGCTACGGCTACGGCACCGACATGAACGGCGTCGGCGGCTGGCCGGCCCCCCGGGGCGCGAACGCCCCGAACCCGGTGAAGTACCCCTTCCGCAGCACGGACGGCGGCTCGGTGATCGACAAGCAGACCACCGGCGAGCGCACATGGGACTTCAACACCGATGGCGCGGCGCACTACGGCATGGTCCCGGACTGGATCGAGGACATCCGCAACGTCGGCGGACAGAAGGTCGTGGACGACCTCTTCTCAGGTGCCGAGTCCTACCTCCGCACCTGGGGGAGCACCGAGAGGCACAAGTCCGGGGTGAATCTGGCCTCGGGTGCGGCAGCCTACGCGTCCACGTCGGAGTGGTGGAACCCGTTCGTCAGCTTCGCTCCCGGCAAGGCCGTGGACGGAGACAAGGACACCCGCTGGGCCAGCGAGTGGAACGACGACCAGTGGCTGCGGATCGACCTCGGATCCGTGAAGCCGGTCAAGCGCGTCACCCTCGACTGGGAGGCGGCATACGCGAAGTCGTACCGCATCGAACTGTCGGAGGACCGCGAGAACTGGCAGACGGTATGGTCCACGACCTCTGGTGACGGCGGCCTGGACACAGCGTGGTTCGCCCGGACTCCGGCGCGCTACGTACGAATCCAGGGCGTGGAGCGCGGCACCCAGTGGGGCTACTCGCTCCACGAGGTCGGCGTCTACAGCGACTGACGGCACCGGCGACGGTGTCCCGGGCCGGGGCCGGCCGGATCGACTCTCCCGATCCGGCCGGCCCGACGTCCCGGCACGCCACGAGGAGCGCAGGCGCCCTGCCGGCGCCGGCACTCGGGCGAGTGCGGGAAGGATGCATGACCGCCCTGCCCCGAACGAAGGACCTCAGGCCGGGAGCAGCATCGCGACCGCCACCGTGGCAAGCAGCCCGACGTACGCCCAGGCGTAGGTGCGGTCCGGGATCCGCGGCGGGCGCCGTCGCAGCACCGCGATCACCGGCAGCGCTCCGAGGAGCAGCGCCGAGGCGGCGCGGAGGTCGACGAGACCCACCAGGTGCACATGCGCGTCCGAGGCGGCGGGAACCGCGGCGCCGCCCAGGGACAGCGCGGTGGCCGGGAGCGCGATGGCGAGAGTGAGGGGGTTGGCCAGCGCGGTCGCCACCTGCATCGTGTGCCCGGCCCGCCGCATCGCGGGGACGGTCATGACACTGCCTCCCACGCCGAGGAAGGCCGCGACCGCACCGATCGGCGCGCCGAGGACGGCCGACGGCGGACGCGGAACATCGGAGGTCGCCTCGACCGGAGCGCGCGGGCGCAGGAAGCCGGGGCGCAGGAGCAGGTCGGCGATGGTGAGAGCGACGTACGCGACGAACGCCCAGCGGGCCGGATCGGCCGGGGCGAGGCGCGTGGCGAGTGCGCCGACCGAGGCACCGGCCGCCAGCAGGAGCAGCAGCGTGCCACTGCCGCGGAGTGCGAGGAGGACACGCCGCGGTGTGACGGCCGTCGCGAACCCCGCGTTCACCAGCATCACCAGGGCCGAGGTGGCCGTCGCCACCCGCATCGCGTCCGCGCCGAGTGCGGCGTCCGCCCACACCACGACCGGCACCGCGACGAATCCGCCGCCGAATCCGAACAACACCGTCGTCGTCCCGGTGAGGAGTCCGATCCCGATCAATGCCACAACATCCATGGCCTCACTCCACCAGCTGCGACGAGGTTCCCGCATGCGATGGTCGGCACCATTCCTTCGCGTCTCGGCCAGTAGGGTGGCTGAGGTGAAGAACATCTCCCTGGACGGCGTCGACCACGTCGACCGGGCCGTCCTGCCGATCGGCACCGACTACCCGCCCGGCCATGTGCTGGACTGGCACGAACACCGGCGCGCGCAGTTCCTCTACGGCGCCACCGGCGTCATGGTCGTCGACACCGCCGACGGCAGCTGGACCGTTCCGCCCGAGCGCGCCGTACTGATTCCGGCCGCCACCCGGCACCGGGTCCGCATGATGGGGGTGAGCACCCGGAGCCTGTACATCGAGCCGGATGCCATTCCCTGGTGGCCCGGCACCTGCACGGTCGTGGACGTGTCGCCGCTGCTGCGCGAACTGCTGCTGGCCGCAGTCGAGTTCGAGGCCGACTACAGCCTTTCCGGGCGGGAGGGAAGCATCGCCGCGCTCCTCCTGCACGAGATCGCCGAGCTCTCCCCGCTCCCGTTCCACGTCGGGATCCCCGCCTCCGCCGATCTCGCGGGACTCTGCCGGGAGTACCTGGCCGCCCCCGACGCCGGCGTCACCAATGCCGCATGGGCCGCGAGGACGGCCATGAGCGAACGGGCCTTCACCCGCCGCTTCCGCTCCGAGGCCGGTGACAGCCCCGCCGTCTGGCGGGCCCGCGCCCGCCTGCTCGCGGCCGTCCCGCTGCTGCGCACCGCCTCGGTCAGCGAGGTCGGCGGTCGTCTCGGCTACGCCTCTCCCGCCGCGTTCACCGCCGCCTTCACGCGCACCTTCGGCATGCCCCCGTCCCGCTTCGCCGCCGGGGTCTCTCGTCCGGGTCATGCCGGGCGCCCCGGCCGGTGAACCCTTCCGGTCACCGCGCCGGCCACCGAAGCGGCGCTCCCAGCCGTGCCGGAACAGGAAGCGAGGAACGCCGGCGGTGACCCGGACGCGATGAGCTACGGCACGTCCCCCAGCCAGTCCCACCTGTCCGGTGTGCCAGGCCTGGGCCCGTACTCGGCGCGGCCACCCGGACCGTAGGCGCCGATCTCCGTGATCAGCATGGCTCCGGTCGCACGCTCCCCTGCTGTCCACCCGGTCACGTCCAGCAGCAGCCCGTCGAGGGGGCCGCCGACGAGTTCCACGTACTCGTGGCCGGGCTGCGGTCCGGGATCGGGGTCGTCGTGGTCGGCGCCGTAGACCCGGCGCCGCATCAGCTCGTCCATGCGGGCAGGATCGCATCGACCACTGACACCAATACTCGTACGCGGGTTCCGGTGGTCGTGGCTCTACCACTGGCTGACGCCCTGCCTGGCCGTCTCCGAGTGCGCCGTCCGGCTGCCGGGGCCCGTCCGGCCGGGCCCCGGGGAACCACCGCCGGCGAGGGTTCACACATGACCCACACGGCCGTCGGCAGAACCGATTCAGCAGTTCCCGTCCGGGTGAAGAAATCCCTTGTCCGTCGGTAATCGCAGGTCAGCGACGCAGACTTGGGCCGGTTCCGATCTTTCTTCTCCCGCACAAGGAGTGCCTTTCATGCGTCTTCGTTCCACCGTGGCTGCCGCCTTCGGAGCGCTCGCGCTCGTCGTCGCCGTGCCCGCCTCCGCCGACGCGGCCTCCGGAGACTTCGGCTACACGTACAGCGGCCTCGACGGCGCCCCGCAGATCGGCCTCCTGTTCAACCCGCCGAGCAGGGTCTGCATCACCCTGCCCGAGGTCGCCGACCCCGCCTCGTCGAGCCCCGCCCATACGCCGTGGAACCACACCGACGCGACCGCCATCGTCTTCTCCGGTGCCGGCTGCGAGGGCGACTACTTCATCCTCCGGCCGAACGGCGGCCACGCCTCCAGCCGGCTGAAGCTGCGGTCCGTCGTCTTCAGCTGATCCTGGTCCCTCACCACCGTCCGACCGCACCCCGGTACGAGCCGCACCGCTCGTGCCGGGGTGCGGTCGTCACGAGGCGGGGAGTTGCCACGGGCGGGTACGGGAGGTCGCCGCGGGTGGGGGCCGACACGTACGGTCCGTGGGATCCGGCCTCCGGCCGCTGACGGGCCGGGTCCTCAGCCGGTGATCAGTGCCTGCAGCGCGGGCGCGTACAGGTCCGCGATGTGTTCGGGGCCGGCCTCCGCGCCGGCACCGTCGCGGTGGAGGCTGAGAGTGGCGCCGAGGCCGAGGAGGTGGCCGGCGATCAGTTCGGCGCGCAGGGCGGGTTCGGGGCCGGGCAGGCGGGCGGCCAGGGGGTCGGTGACCTGTTCCTGGAAGCGGTCGCGCAGCAGGGAGCGTTCGTCGCGGTTGCCGAGCGAGAAGACGACCCGCAGCAAGGGGTCGGACTGCAGTTCCCGACGTCGCCTCACCAGCGTCACGACCATGTGGCGGCCCAGCGTGCCGAGCGGCGCGTCGAAGAGTTCCGCGGCCGCGGGGCCGAAGTCGGCGACGGTGTTGAAGAGTTCTTCCTTGCGGCCGAAGTGCTTGACGACCAACGACGGGCTCACCCCCGCGTCGGCGGCTATGGCCCTGATGGTCACCTCGGCGTACGGACGCTGCGTGAACGCCCGGCGGGCGGCGCGCAGGATCGCGTCCCGGCCCGTGCCCGCCGCGTCCACGGCGCCCGGCGCCGGTACGGTGGCCTGCCCGCTGGTCATGCGCCCTCCCGGATCGACATCGTCCGCACACCGTCCTCCCGGTCACGGGCGGCGTTGCGGCTCCCTTCGACCGTACCTGTCGCGGATGCACGGCTGCCGGGCAGGAACAGCGTGACCAGCAGCGCCGCGAGCGCCGTGCCCGCCGCGATCAGGAAGACCACCTGGTAGGCGTGGAGCGTCGGGGCTGTGCGGCCACCCGCCAGGAACGTGAGGTTGGCGAGCACCGCGGCCACCGTCGCGCTGCAGAACGCCTGCCCGACCGACCTCATCAGAGTGTTGAGACCGTTGGCCGCGCCCGTCTCGCCGACCGGGACGCCGCGCATCACCAGCGCGGGCAGCGCCGAGTAGGCGATGGCCGTGCCCGAGGCGACGACCGTCGCACCGGTGATGATCAACCAGAGGCTGTGGCTGGTGAAGTACCGCACCACGTATCCGGCCGCGATCACCCCTGCCGCCACCGCCAGGCTGACCTTCGGACCGTACTTCGCGGAGATCCGCGCCGAGACCGGTGAGAGCACCACCATCATCACGCCGCCCGGCAGCAGACACAGCCCACTGACGACGAGCGAGGCGCCCAGCCCGTAACCCGTCGCCTTCGGCTCCTGCACCATCTGCGCGGTGACCAGGGAGTTGGCGTAGAAGGCGAAACCGATCAGCAGGGCCGCGACATTGGTCAGCAGGACGGCCGGGCGGGCCGATACGCGCAGGTCGACCATGGGCGTCGCGATCCTGAGCTCGTACGCGCCCCAGACCGGCGCCAGCACCACGGCCGCGACGAGCAGTGAGACCGTACGGGCCGAGGTCCAGCCCCAGTCCGCGCCCTGGGTGACCGCGAGCAGCAGACAGACCAGGATCCCGGACAGGCCCAGCGCGCCGACGGCGTCGAAACGGCCGCGGGTGCGGATCGGGGACTCCGGCACGCACCACAGCACCAGCAGGATGTCGATGACGCCGATCGCTCCCGAGACCCAGAACATCGTGTGCCAGTCGAAGTTCTCGACGACCAGCGCGGCGACCGGAAGCCCGATCGCCGCGCCGATGCCGAGCGTCGAACTCATCAGCGCCACGGCGGACAGCACGCGCTCGGGCGGGAGTTCGTCACGCAGGATGCTGATGCCCAGCGGCGCCACGGCCAGCGCCGCGCCCTGCAGGGCACGGCCGACGATCAGCACCCCGATGTGAGAGCTGACCGCGCACAGCACCGAACCCAGCACCAGCACCATGAGCGAGGCGACGAGCACCCGCCGCTTGCCGTACATGTCACCCACGCGGCCCAGGACGGGCGTGAAGACGGCGCCGGTGAGCAGGGTGACGGTGACCAGCCAACTGGCCGCGGCCGGGGAGGCGCCGGTGAGGGCCGGGATGTGCGGAAGCAGCGGTACGACGATCGTCTGCATGACCGCGACCACGACGCCGCAGAAGGCCAGCACGCCGACGGCGAAACGGGGATGCGGGGCCTGTTCACCGGTGCTGGTGGCGGCGGTCGGGGCGGGTATGTCCGCGGGCATGGCTCTCCGTACGGTGCTCGTCGGCCGGGGCGTCGCGCAGGGGTGCACGAGCGTTCACCCCCTCAGGGTAAACGCCTGTGCACCCCCTCGGCGACAGGAAGTACGGACACCGCGTTAGCCTCGAAGACCCGGGCTCCTGGCCCGGACGACACGGACGAGAAGGCGAAGGTGGCTGCGATGGCGAAGGTTCCTGCAGCGGCGGTGGCGGCGAGCGGGCTGGTCGGCGGGTACGCCGTCGCCCGGTGGACGAAGAAGCGGCCGCTGGGCGGGGTCGCCCTCGCCGCCGCGGGCAGCGTCGCCGCGTACGAGTGGAACCGTCAGGCGGGACCGCGTGCCGCCGCCGGGCTGACCGCGGCATATGTCGCCGCGTTCGCCGGTTCGCACCCCCTGGCCAAGAAGGTCGGCGCCTGGCCCGCCGTCTTCGCCGTGGCGGGCGGGGTGGCCGCCGCGTCATGGGCGGTCACGCGCCGGACCGCCTGACCCGTGCCCCTCCGGGCGCCCGGCGCCCGCCCGTCCCCGCGGAACCGGACCCGGGGCGTCCGCTCCCACGGCTTCCGTGGGACCGGACGCCCCGGACTCCGCACGCGCCCTGCGACGCCCCGGACCGCCCTGCGCCCTACGCCCCCAGCGCCCGCGACACCGTGTAGATCAGCAGCCCCGCCAGCGCACCCACCACCGTGCCGTTGATCCGGATGAACTGCAGGTCACGGCCGATGTGCGCCTCGATCTTCTTCGACGTCTGGTCCGCGTCCCAGCTCGCGACCGTGTCGCTGATCAGCGACGTGATCTCCGTGCGGTACGTCGTGACGACATAGACCGCCGCGTCCTCCAGCCAGCCCTCGAGCTTGGCCTGCATCCGCCCGTCCGTCGCCAGCCGCGCGCCGAACGTCAGCAGCGAGGCGCGCGCCCGCAGCCGCAGCTCGCTCTGCTCGTCGTCCGCCGCCGCGATGACCATCGTGCGTACGGACGACCAGGCCGAGGCGATGACCTCCTGGACCTCGCCGCGCCCCAGGATCTCCGACTTCAGCCGCTCCACCCGCGCCCGGGTGTCCGTGTCCGTCTGGAGGTCGGCGGCGAAGTCCGTCAGGAAGGTGTCGATCGAGGCGCGCGCCGGGTGCCCCGGCATGTCCCGCATCTCCGTGATGAAGCGCAGCAGCTCCTTGTAGACCCGCTCCCCCACCCGCTTGTCGACGAACCTCGGCGTCCAGCCGGGCGCCCCGCCCTGCACCGCGTCCATCACCGAATCGCCGTGCAGCACCAGCCAGTCGTGGGCGCGCACACAGATCAGGTCCACCACCCTGCGGTGCCCGCCGTCGGCAACGATCTTCTCCAGCATCTTGCCGAGGCCGGGGGCGATCTCCGCCGCGTTGGCCCGCCGGGTGATCGCCTCCCCCACCACGGCCTGCACATCGGAGTCCCGCAGCACCGTCAGCGCGCCGCGCAGCGCGGTCGACAGCTCGGCGGTGACCCGGTCGGCGTGCTGCGGCTCGGCCAGCCAGGCCCCGAGCCGGCCGCCGATGCCGAGAGAATGTATCCGGCTGCGCACGACATCGCCGGAGAGGAAATTCTCCCCGACGAAGGAACCCAGAGAGGCCCCCAGCTGGTCCTTCTTGGTGGGGATGATGGCGGTGTGCGGGATCGGCAGGCCGAGCGGACGCTTGAACAGCGCCGTGACGGCGAACCAGTCGGCCAGCGCACCCACCATCCCCGCCTCGGCTGCCGCGGCGACGAAGCCCGGCCAGCCGCCCACGCCCGCGTTCTTCGCCCAGGTGGCGAGGGCGTACACCAGCGCGACCAGCAGAAGGAGGCCCGTCGCCGTGGTCTTCATCCGGCGTACGCCGCGCCGCTTCTCCTCGTCGGCGGCGGTGTACGCGAACGAGGCAAGGGGGGCCGGACGGCCGCCGGGCCCGGAACGGGCCGCGCCCGCCGCCTGCTCATGGGCACGCTCCGCCTGCCCCGCACCCTCTTCCCCGGGCCCGGTCCGATCGATCCGTTCCATCCGCTCCACCCGTCCGCGTACGTCTCGCCCCCGGTGTCCCGTACGCATTGTCCTTACCTGACCTACTCCCGGGCCGCACGTCGAGTTCCCGGAGCCCTGCCCCATCATGGGGTCAGCCCGACAACCACGAGGAGACACACCGCCCATGCCCAGGCGTCAGGGGTACGCCCTGCTCATCGCCCTCGTGGCGGGCACCGCCGCACTCGCCGCCGGTGTGGCGTTCGCCGGCCCGCTGCTGCTCTCCGGCTCCGGCACCGGCCGCAAGCAGATCGCCGCGCCCGATCCGCGGTCCGTGGCCCGTACACCCGCCGCGCCCGCCCGCTCCACCGGCCTCTGGCTCAGCACCTGGACGGCCGCACCCACCACCGGCGTGATCGACCCGTACCACGGCGGCGACCCGGCCCGGCGCACCATCCGTAACGTCGTGCACACCAGCATCGGGGGCGACGCGGCCCGCATCACCCTCTCCAACCTCTTCGGTACACACCCGCTGGTGATAGACCACGCCACGGTGAACACCCGTCCCGTGACCTTCCGGGGCACGTCCGCCGTGACCGTCGCCGCGGGCGGGCGGGTCGTCAGCGACCCGGTCGTCGTCCCGGTCGCCGCCGACGCGGATCTCGTCGTCGCCCTGCGCACTCCCACCGCCGAGGGTCCCGTCACGATCCACCCGGGTACGCACCAGACGTCGTACGTGGAGGACGAGCGGGGCACCTGGCGCACCACCGACTGGCGCTACCTCACCGCCGTCGACGTGCACAACGAGACCGCCGCCGGAACGATCGCGGTGATCGGCGACTCGCTCACGGCGGGCACCGGCTCCACCCTCGACGCCAACAGCCGCTGGCCCGACGTCCTGGCCGACCGGCTGCACGACCGGTACGCGGTGGCCAACGCGGGCATCGCGGGCAACCGCATCCTGCGCGACGGACGCGGCGTACGGGCGAGTGCCCGCTTCGACCGCGACGTACTGGACGTCGCCGGGGTGAGGACCGTCGTCATCGCGCTGGGCATCAACGATGTGCAGCAGTCCCCGCAGGAGACCGACCCGCGACGCATCGCGGACGCACTGCGGTCCCTGACCCGGCGCGCCCACGCACGCGGACTGCAGGTCGTCGGGGCGACGCTGATGCCGTACGAGGGGTTCCGCACCTGGACGCCCGCCCAGGACGCCGTACGGGAACAGGTCAACGAGCTCATCCGGGCGGGTGGTGTCTTCGACTCGGTCATCGATTTCGACAGGGCGGCCCGCGACCCGTACCGCCCCTCCCGGCTCCTGCCGTCCTACGACTGCGGCGACCACCTCCACCTGAACGACGCGGGCTACCAGCAGCTGGCGTCCACGGTGGACCTGACGGCACTGGCGCACGAGCGGCCCGCCTCCGGCCTGCTCTGAACTCCTTTGCCGGTGCGTGCGCTTGAGGGCGGGTCGGTGTCAGTGGGGGTGGTTACGGTGGCGGCCGTGTCTGACTACCTTCGAGAAAACGGCCCGCACGAGAACGCGATGGCAGGCGACCGGTTGGCTGATCCGGAATGGCTGGTGAACACCGACCCGGCACAGGTCCTGGCGGCGCTGGGTGGTGCGGTGGGCCGGGAGGAAGTGCTGACGGCCGCGGTGTACCGGGCGTCGGCGCATCTGCACCGGAAGGCGGGGGCCGGGGCGCGGCGGCAGTTGCTGGCCATGGATGCCACCCGGTACGGCGAGCGGGAGCTGGCCGCCCGGATCACGGCCGTGCCGGTGGAGGGCGAGCCCGCGGCGCGGTGGGGCGTGGACTGGGCCACCGGTGGCACGCTCTCCCACCAGCTCTGGCACACCCTCACCGGCCACACCGATGGCGTGCCGGCGGTGGCGACGACGGTGGTCGACGGCCGGCCCGTCGTCGTCACCGGGAGCTACGACAAGACCGTACGGATGTGGGACCTGACCACCGGCCGGCCCCTCGGCGAACCCCTCACCGGCCACACCGGCGGGGTGACAGCGGTGGCGACCACGGCGCTGGACGGCCGCCCCGTCGCCGTCACCGGCAGCCACGACAAGACCGTACGGATGTGGGACCTGACCACCGGCCGGCCCCTCGGCGAACCCCTCACCGGCCACACCGGCGGGGTGACAGCGGTGGCAACCTCGGTGGTCGACGGCCGCCCCGTCGCCGTCACCGGCAGCCACGACAAGACCGTACGGATGTGGGACCTGACCACCGGCCGGCCCCTCGGCGAACCCCTGACCGGCCACACCGGCGGGGTGACAGCGGTGGCGACCACGGTGGTCGACGGCCGCCCCGTCGCCGTCACCGGCAGCGATGACGAGACCGCACGGGTGTGGGACCTGATCACCGGCCAACTCATCTATGCCCCTCTCTTCGGCCCCGCCCTCGCAGTCGCAACCGCGGCGGTCGACGGCCGCCCCGTGGCCGTCGTCGGCGCCTACGACGAGGAGCGGGTGTGGGACCTGGCCACCGGCCGGCTCATCGGTGCACCCCTCACCGGCCACGCCCGCGGGGTGGAGACGGTGGCAACTGCGGTGATCGGTGACCGTGCGGTGGCCGTCACCGGAACCTTCGACGAGGCGCGGGTGTGGGATCTGACCACCGGCGAGCAGATCGGTGACCTCCTCACCGGCCACCCCCGTGGGGTGGAGGCGGTGGCGACCGCGGTGGTCGACGGCCGCCCCGTCGCGGTCACCGGCAGCGGGGACGGGATCGTGCGGGTCTGGGACCTGGCCGCCGGACCGTCGGCCGGCCGGCCGCTGCCCGGTCACCTGGGCGATGTGAACGCCGTGGCGGTCACGGTGATCCATGGCCGCCAGGTGGCTGTCACCGGAAGTGGTGACACCACGGCGCGGGTGTGGGACCTGGTTTCCGGCCGGCCGGCGGGCACCGGCCTCATCGGCCACGCCGACCAGGTGTGGGCGGTGGCGACCACGACGCTTCACGGCCGTCCTGTAGCGGTCACCGGCAGCCGGGACGAGACCGCACGGGTATGGGACCTGGACACCGGCCGGCCGCTCGGTGAACCCCTCGCCGACGACGTCGACAGGGTGTGGGGGGCAGCGACCGCGGTGGTCGACGGCCGCCCCGTCGTCGTCACGGGGAGCCGCGACGAGACGGTACGGGTGTGGGATCTGACCACCCGCCGACAGATCGGCGAACCCCTCAACGGCCACGACGACAGCGTGTCCGCGGTGGCGACCGGGACGCTCGACGGCCGCACCGTGGCCGTCACCGGCAGCCAGGACGGGACGGTGCAGGCATGGGATCTGGCCACCCGTCGGCTCATCGGCCGGCCCCTCACCGGCCACACCGACACGGTATTGGCGGTGGCGACCGCGGTGGTCGACGGCCGCACCGTGGCGGTCACCGGCAGCCGCGACGGAACCGTGCGCAGGTGGGATCTCACCACCGGTCGGCACGCCGATGAGCCCCTCGGGCACCACGCCGACCACGTGGGTGCGGTGGCAATCGGAACGGTCGACGGCCGCACCGTCGCCGTCACCGGCAGTCGCGACGGGGCGGTACGGGTGTGGGACCTCGCCACCGGCCAAATGATCGGTGCGGAGCTGGTGTTCCCCGCACCTGTCCGCGCGGTGGCGGTGGCACCGGGCGGGAAGCTGCTGACCGGCTTCGGCCGGGAACTCGCCGGCCTCTCCCCCCGCTGACCGCACACACCACGCCAGACCGCCCGGAGCAGATGCCGCCGCACCATTGGGCGCTGCTCCGGCCGGCCTGCGACGGCGGCGACCACCTCCACGGGAGCGGCCGGACCGGAACGCCCGGGGCGGCGTCGGCATGCGCGATCGTCAGACCCGTTCAAACCCAGCGAGCACGCGCCGCAGAACCCCGATGTCCGGCCGGGTCACTGAACCGGCCGCAGGCCGCCCGGACTTACGGCGCACGCACAGCCACTCAGTCCGACGGCCCCTTCTCCAGCCGGCCCCGCCCGTCACCGCGCTCCCCGTCCAGCTCCCGGGCCCGTTCGGCCTCCTTCAGCCGCTGCTTCTCCGCCTTGCTCCGCTTGCGCTCCACACCGACGCCGCCCATCAGCGCGAACCCGGTGATCCGCACCCGCGGGGAATCCGGCGACGGCACCCCCTCGTCCTTCGAGTGCTCCCCGAAGCCGCCCATGATGCCGATGCCCCTGACGTCGGCATTCAGCTCCGGCGGCACCACCACATGGATACCGCCCATGATCGTGATGCAGCGGATCACCACCTCGCGGTCCTCGAAGTTCGCCTCGCGCAGATCGATCTCACCGCCGCCCCACATCGCGAACGCGGTGAACTTCCGGCCCACCGTCCAGTTCCCCCGGCGGCCGAACCCGCCCCAGAACGCGAAGGCCCCGCTCGATGTGGCGGGCTTGCCGACCCGTTCCGCCCAGCGCACCGCCGATCCCTTCGCCGCGCGTGCGGGGGCCGGGCTCAACGAGGACACCTCCGTGCCCGGTGCCGGAAGGTCGCGTACGAGCGGCTCCAACTCCCCGTGCGTACGCGCCTTGTAGGCCGATTCGAGCCGCTGCTCGAACTCCTCCATCTCCAGCCGGCCCTCGGCCACCGCCTCGCGCAGGGTCTCGGCGACACGCTCACGCTCGGTATCGGAGGCACGCATTTCCGGAAGGTCACTTGTCATACCGCGCAGCCTATTGAACGCGTACGCTCCCGTCACCGACCTGCCTGCCGCCGGACGACGCGTACATCTTCGCGATCACGGCCTCGATGTCGGGCTCGCGCACCGACAGGTCGACCAGCGGGTAGTCCGCGGCGATCCGGGCGACCAGCGGCGCGGCCGACTCCGAGGCCGGGAAGGCCAGCCACTGGCGCGGCCCCTCCACCTTCACCGTGCGGACCGAAGGCAACGAGTCCAGCCGGATCGGGGGGAGTTGACGCTCCAGGTCGACCACCAGGGTCCGCTCGCTCTCGCCCACCTCGTGCAGTCCGGCGAGCGCGCCGTCATACATCAGCCGGCCGTGGTCGATCACCATCACGCGCCTGCAGAGCTGCTCGATGTCCGTCAGGTCGTGCGTGGTGAGCAGCACGGTCGTTCCGCGTTCGGCATTCAGGTCCCGCAGGAACTGTCGGACCTTGACCTTGGACACGACATCCAGGCCGATCGTCGGCTCGTCCAGGTACAGCACCTCGGGATCGTGCAGCAGCGCCGCCGCGATGTCACCGCGCATCCGCTGCCCCAGCGACAGCTGTCGTACGGGTACGTCCAACAGCTCGCCCAGATCGAGGAGTTCGACGCAGCGGTCCAGATTCTCGCGGAAGCGTGCGTCGGGGATCCGGTACATCCGGTGCATCAGCCGGTACGAGTCGCGCAGCGGCAGGTCCCACCAGAGTGTGGTGCGCTGGCCGAACACCACACCGATCCGGTGCGCCAGCCTCGTACGCTCCCTGGACGGGTCGATGCCCGCCACCCGCAGCCGGCCGCCGCTCGGGGTGAGGATGCCGGTCAGCATCTTGATCGTGGTCGACTTCCCGGCGCCGTTCGGCCCGATGTAACCGACCATCTCGCCGCGCGCGACGCGGAAGCTGATGGAGTCGACCGCGCGCACCTGGTGGCGCTCACCACGCATGAAGCCGGTCTTCCGGCGCACGTCGAAGACCTTCTCGACGTTGTCGAGCTCGATGAAACCGGCTCCGGCGCCGGTGCGTGCGGTGTCGGTGGTTCCGATGGTGTCCACACCGCCGGTGGCGGTGTCGGTGGTGAGTTCCGCGTCCATGCCTCTCGTCCCTGTCCTGTCGGCCCTGTCCCGTCCCGACCTGTCCTGCCCGGTGCTCCGTCAACTTCCCGTGCTGCGGTAGGCACGCAGACCCGCGCGCCAGGCCAGACCCGCGAGCAACCCGCACAGGCCCGCCACCACCGGGGGCAGGAACGCCACCCCGTCCGGCAGGTCCAGCGGATAGTCCCGGCCCAGCACGTAGAGCGCGGGCAGCCAGTTCACGAAGGCCAGCGGCACCACGAACGTCACCCCGCGCACCAGATCCTTCGCGAAGATCGACGGCGGGTACTGGAGCAGCGTGTTCCCTCCGTACGTGAAGGAGTTCTGCACCTGGGAGGCGTCCTGCGCGACGAACTGGAACGCCGCCCCGGCCACGAACACCGCGGCGTAGATCGCCGCCCCGCTCAGCAGCATCAGGGGGATCATCACCACCTTCAGCGGCGTCCAGTCGACGTCCAGCGCCACCAGCGCGTACCCGAGGACCAGCACCCCCTGAGTGATCCGCCCCAGCCTGCGCAACGCGAACCGGTCCGCCGCGACCTGGGCGAGCACCGGCACCGGCCGTACCAGCAGCGTGTCCAGCGTGCCGTCGCGCACCCGCCGTCCCAGCCGGTCCATCGAGCCCATCACCAGGTCGGCGAGCCCGAACGCGGTGCCCGAGGCCCCGTACAGCAGCGCGATCTCGGGCAGTGAGTAACCGCCCAGCGCGTCCACGTGCGAGAACATCAGCAGAATCGTGACGAAGTCGAAGGCGGTCGCCGCGAAGTTCCCGAACGCCGTCATCGCGAACGAGGCACGGTACGCCATCGTCGACCGCAGCCACATCGCCGCGATCAGCCCGTACGCCCGGACCCCCTCGACGAGCCTCGACCGTTCGACGAACACCACCTCGGGCGGGTCCGCCGTCCCGGCCCCGGCCGTCTTCACCGCACCGGCCGTCTCAGCCACCCTGGACCACCACCCTCCTCGTCGCCACCGACTGCACCAACCGCCCCACCAGCAGCAGCGTCACCGCCCAGCCGCCCTGGAAGGCGTACGCCTCCACCAGACCCCACCCCGTGTGCTTGCCGAGCAGCACATCGGCGGGAACCTGGAGCAGCGACGACCACGGCATCGCCCGTGCCACCTCGCCGAGCGCGCCGGGGAACAGCGTCAGCGGCAGCAGCATCCCGGAGAAGAACATCCCGGCCAGGGCCGTCATCTGCGACACCCCCGCCCCGTCCAGCAGCCAGAACGCGGAGAGCGCCACGAGATAGCGGATCGCGAAACTGACCAGGACACCGAGGGTCACCGAGACGAGAAAGGCCGGCCAGACCCACGGTGAGGCGGGCAGCGCCAGATCGAAGGCGAGCGAGCCCACCAGCATCGGCACGATGCCGCGGCCCAGCAGATGGAATGCGGCCCGGCCCACATCGCCCGCCATCCACCAGAGTTGGAGATCCGCCGGGCGGTAGAGGTCGACCGCGACATCGCCGGTACGGATCCGCTCGATCAGCTCGTCCTCGAAACCGCCGCCCAGCATGGCGCAGGTCATCAGCAGAGCCTGCCCCAGCCAGACATAGGTGAGCGCCTCGGACATGTCGTAGCCGCCGAGCCGCGGACGCTGGTCCCACAGCGCCACATAGGTGTACGCCAGGATGAAACCGAAGACGGTGTTGGTGAAGATTCCCGCCGCCGTCGCCGTCCGATAGGTGGCATGGCGCCGGAACCCGCCCGCCGCCACCACCGCGTACAGCCGCACCGCATCCACCCCCGTCGCTCATCGCTCGGGCGCCCAACGGCGTTGGACACCAAAGCGCAAGACCTTAGACCCATGGGGACGACCGCCGCGACCGCTTTTCGGGGTCGATCCGGTGCTTATTCCATGGAAAAGGGCACTATGGGGGAACTGACCGCGGCCGAGGAGTCTGCACGGACATGAGCGACGAGCCACAGCAGCCGAGCGGGGGGAACGAACACCGGCCCTGGGTCCCCAGGGATCCGTCCGCCCACGACGACAGCGCTCACGCCGGCCACGGCGGTCACGAAGGCCACGAAGGCCACGACGGAGAACGGGGTGGCGGACCCGGCAGGACGAGGAAGTCCAAGCGCCCCGGGCGCACCGGCTGGCGCCGCGCCGTCCCCACCTGGCGGATGGTCCTCGGCGCCCTCCTCGTCCTCGTCGTCCTCCTGATCGGCGGCTTCATCGCCGGGTACGAACTCGTCGGCATCCCGCCCGCCAACGCCACCGCCACCGCGCAGTCCAACGTCTACCTCTACAAGGACGGCAGCGTCATCGCCCGCTCCGGCGAGGTCAACCGGGAGAACGTCAAGCTCGCCCAGATCCCGCTGACCGTCCAGCGCGCGGTGCTCGCCGCCGAGGACCGCGACTTCTACTCCGAACGGGCCGTCGATCTCAAGGCGATGGCCCGCGCCGCCTGGAACACCCTCACCGGCAAGGGCACGCAGGGCGGGTCGACCATCACCCAGCAGTACGTCAAGAACTACTACCTCGGCCAGGAACAGACCGTCGCCCGCAAGATCAAGGAGTTCTTCATCTCCGTCAAGCTCAACCGCGAGGAATCCAAGAGCCGGATCTTCGAGGGCTACCTCAACACCAGCTACTTCGGTCGCAACGCCTACGGCATCCAGGCCGCCGCCCAGGCCTACTACAGCAAGGACATCGGCGCGATCACCACCGCCGAGGGCGCCTACCTCGCCTCCCTCCTCAACGCCCCCAGCGCGTACGACGTCGTCGTCCACCCCGGGAACAAGGCCGCGGCCGTCGCTCGCTGGAACTACGTACTCGACGGCATGGTCAAGGAGAAGTGGCTCGGCACCGGGGAACGCGCCGCCATGGCGTTCCCCGTGCCCGGCAAGGTCAAGCCGCCCACCGGACTCTCGGGACAGCGCGGCTACATCGTCCAGGCCGTCGACGACTACCTCACCAACAACAAGATCATCGACGAGAACACCCTGGCCACCGGCGGCTACCGGATCACCACCACCCTGGAGAGGAAGAAACAGAACGCGCTCGTCGCAGCCGTCGACGACAACGTCATGTCCCAAACGAGCACCGACCGCAAGGCCGACCGCAACGTCCGTGTCGGCGGCGCCTCCATCGACACCGGCACCGGCCGGGTCGTCGCCATGTACGGCGGTGTCGACTACACCAAGCAGTACGTGAACAACGCGACCCGCCGCGACTACCAGGTCGGCTCCACCTTCAAGCCGTTCGTCTTCACCTCCGCCGTCGCCAACGGCGCCACCACCCAGGACGGTCGGCGCATCACTCCCAACACGATCTACGACGGCATGGACAGACGCATGGTCGAGGGCCCCGACGGACCCACCGGATACGCCCCCGCCAACGAGGACGACATCGACTACGGCCCCATCACCGTCCGCAGGGCCACCGACAAGTCCGTCAACGCCGTCTACGCCCAGATGGCCGAGGACGTCGGTCCCGGAAAGGTCAAGCAGACCGCCATCGACCTCGGCATCCCCGAGAACACCCCCGACCTCACCCCGTACCCGTCCATCGCGCTCGGCGTCGCAACCGCCGGGGTCCTCGACATGGCCGAGGCGTACGCCACCCTCGCCAACCACGGCAGGCACGGCGCGTACGTCCTCGTCGGCAGGGTCAGCAAGGGCGGCACGGACCTGGATCTCCCCGACAGGAACACCGAGCAGGCCGTCGGCCGGCAAGCGGCCGACACCACCACCTCCATCCTCCAGAGCGTCGTCGAGAGCGGCTCCGGCGCGGCCGCCCAGGCGGCCGGCCGCCCCGCCGCGGGCAAGACCGGCACCGCCGAGGACGACAAGGCGGCCTGGTTCGCCGGATACACCCCCGACCTCACCACCGTCATCGCCGTCATGGGCCAGGACCCCGACACCGGCGTGCAGAAACCGCTCTACGGAGCACTCGGACTGGACCGCGTCAACGGCGGTGACACACCCGCCCGGACCTGGGGCCAGTACACCGAGGCCGCGCTCCGCGGCACCGTGGTCCAGGACTTCGACCTCGAACTCGAAAGCGGCGCCGAAGAAACAGCACCGCCCACCGAGCAGAGCAGCAGCCCCGGCAGCACCGAGACGCCGTCCGCGCCCCCCACCGGCACTCCGCCCGGCACCACCGGAAGCATCTCGCCCAGCGGCCCGCCCGGCCCCGGAACCGGCGGACCCGTCACCGGCGACACGGAGACCGGCAGCCCGGCCGGCGGCGGCGCGGCGAACGGCGACGGGAGCATCGGCGGCCCGGACGGCCCCGGCGACGACTACGACTTGCTCCCGGGCGCCCCGGGCACCCCCGCCCCCTCGGCACCCGTGGCACCCCCGGCACCCCCGACAACCCCGGCACCTCCGGCACCCGTGGTTCCGGTGGCGCCGCGTCAGTGACCCGAGGTCGCCTTCAGCCCCACGACGGCCACCAGCAGCAGACAGACGAAGAAGATCCGGGCGGCGGTCGCCGGCTCACCCAGCACCACCATGCCGAGGACCGCCGCACCGGCCGCCCCGATACCGACCCACACGCCGTACGCCGTACCGATGGGGAGCGTCCTCGCGGCATGGGACAGCATCACCATGCTCGCCACGATCCCGAGCCCCGTGAACACACTCGGCCACAACCGGGTGAACCCCTCGGTGTACTTCATCCCGATCGACCAGGCCACTTCCAGCAGACCGGCGACAACCAGCAGAACCCACGCCATGACGGCACCTCCGACAAGACAGAACGCGAACAACACGGGGTGCGTCGTCTTTGCGAAACCCGGTACGGCGCGTCTCGTCGGGGTGGTTCCACCGTAGCAAAGAACAAGCAAAAGACCTGGTGACACCGGTCACCAGGCCACTCGCGACTGCCACGGTCTACAGATACAACCCGGTGGAATCCACCGACCCCTCGAACCGGTCCGCCGCCACCGCGTGCAGATCCCGCTCGCGCATCAGCACATACGCCACACCGCGCACCTCGACCTCCGCACGGTCCTCGGGGTCGTACAGCACCCGGTCACCCGGCTCCACCGTCCGCACGTTCTGCCCCACCGCGACCACGACGGCCCAGGCCAGCCGACGGCCGACCGCGGCCGTCGCCGGAATCAGGATGCCGCCGCCCGAGCGCCGCTCGCCCTCCGGCGTATCGGACCGGACCAGCACACGGTCGTGCAGCATGCGGATGGGCAGCTTGTCGTCGGTGTTCTCGCTCACGCCCCGCAACCTACCTGCCCGCCGCGGCTCCGCACGCCCCCGGGGTACGCGGATCGCGGCATCACTTCTTCCTGCGCCGCTTCGACACCACGACCAGACCCACGACGCCCACCGCGAGCAATGCCGCCGGGATCACCCGCTCCAGACGCGGAGCACCGTCCTCGGACACGAACTGCGCCTTCACGTCCGAAACCGTCCGGTTCACCGCGACAAAAGCCCGCCCCGCCGTCCGGTCCACGGCCTCGGCCGCCTTGGCCTTCGCGTCACCCATGATCGTCTTCGGGTGCACCCGCACCCCGATCTCATCGAGCACCACCGCAAGCTGCTCACGCCTGCTGATGATGTCCGCCTCGATCTGCGCAGGGGTCCTGGCATCCGACACCGCGCCGCCTCCGTGGTCCTCGTCCGGTAAACCTTCATCGACAGTCTGTCAGCTCCACCGCCCACGCACCCGGCGGCACCCCTATTACGCTCGGTCCCGTACACCCCACGTGCCACCTGAGGAGAACCATGAGCGAGCGACTCCAGCCCGGCGACACCGCCCCGGCCTTCACCCTCCCCGACGCCGACGGCAACGAGATCTCGCTCGCCGACCACAAGGGCCGCAAGGTCATCGTGTACTTCTACCCGGCCGCCCTCACCCCCGGCTGCACCAAGCAGGCCTGCGACTTCACCGACAACCTGGAGCTGCTCGCCGGCGCCGGATACGACGTCATCGGCGTCTCTCCCGACAAGCCCGAGAAGCTCGCCAAGTTCCGCGAGAAGGAGAACCTCGAGGTCACCCTGGTCGGCGACCCCTCCAAGGAGACCCTTGAGGCATACGGCGCCTTCGGCGAGAAGAAGCTCTACGGCAAAACGGTGACGGGCGTCATCCGCTCCACGATCGTCGTGGACGAGGAGGGCAAGGTCGAGCGAGCCCTCTACAACGTCAAGGCCACCGGCCACGTAGCCAAGATCATCAAGGACCTCGGCATCTGACCCGCCCGGCCGGGAACGGCTCCTGCGGCCGCCTGACCCCCCGACCGCCGGCTCCCCGACCGCCGGAGAGAGCCCAGGAGCCCCCGGACGGGCCGGAGGGATGTGAGGGACATCCCATTCGGCCACCGATCCGGTTTGCGACCGCCATGGCCGCGCAGAAGCCTTTCCTGAACACCCACCCGAGGAAAGGACCCGACCATGGCGGCCCCCGACCCCCACCAGGCGGCCGATCCGGAAGCGGTCAAACGCCACCCCACCCTGTTCCGCGCCATCCGGCAGCGAAAGAACCCGAAGCTGCGCCGGACGGACATCACCGTCACCGACGAACGGGCGGTCAAGCGGGCGGTGAAGGCGGCATCTCTCGGCAACGCCATGGAGTGGTTCGACTTCGGCATCTACTCCTACCTGGCCGTCACCCTCGGTCATGTCTTCTTCCCGTCCGGGAACGACACCACCCAGCTCCTCTCCTCCTTCGCCACCTTCGCCGTCGCGTTCCTCGTACGACCCCTCGGCGGCATGTTCTTCGGCCCCATGGGCGACAGGATCGGCCGCAAGAAGGTCCTGGCCCTCACCATGATCATGATGGCGGTCGGCACCTTCGCTATCGGAGTCATCCCCTCTCACGACACCATCGGACTCTGGGCCCCCGCCCTGTTGATCTTCTTCCGGCTGGTCCAGGGCTTCTCCACCGGCGGCGAGTACGGCGGCGCCTCCACCTTCATCGCCGAGTACGCCCCCGACAAACGCCGCGGCTACTTCGGCAGCTTCCTCGAATTCGGCACGCTGGCCGGCTACGTGGGCGCCGCCGGACTTGTCACCGCTCTGACCGCGATACTCGACTCCGGCCAGATGGAGGCCTGGGGCTGGCGCATCCCGTTCCTCGTCGCGGGTCCGCTCGGCCTGGTCGGTCTCCACCTGCGACTGCGCCTGGACGAGACGCCCGCCTTCCAGAAGCTGGAGGGCGGCACCGCGCACGCGACCGAGGCCGCCGACGGCGTCGAGACCACCACCAAGGGCGACCTCGCCGAGATCTTCCGGCAGTACTGGCCGACGCTGATCCTCTGCATCTGCCTGGTCGGCGCGTACAACATCACCGACTACATGCTGCTGTCGTACCTGCCGACCTATCTCTCCGACGAACTCGGTTACAGCGAGACGCACGGCCTGCTCGTCCTGCTCGTCGTCATGCTCTTCCTGATGCTGATCATCAGTCAGGTCGGCAAGCTCTCCGACCGCTTCGGCCGCAGGCCGCTGCTGATGACCGGGATGCTCGGCTTCTTCTTCCTCTCCCTCCCCGCCTTCCTCCTCATCCGCCAGGGCGGCATCCCCGCGATCACGACCGGCATGCTGATGCTGGGGCTCTCACTGGTCTGCATGCTGGGCACCATGTCCGCCGCTCTTCCCGCGCTCTTCCCGACCCACGTCCGCTACGGCTCCCTCTCCGTGGGCTACAACCTCTCGGCCTCCCTCTTCGGCGGCACGACCCCGCTGGTGATCACGGCCCTGATCAGCTGGAGCGGCACCAACCTGATGCCCGCCTACTACGCGATGGCGGCGGCCCTGGTCGGCGTGATCGCCGTGGCCTGCATGAAGGAGACCGCCCAACAGCCCCTGGCCGGCTCCCCGCCGTCGGTGGAGACGGAGGAGGAGGCGGCGGAACTGGCCGCGGCCCGGACACCGGATCCGAGGTTCTGATGCAGGTGCGCGAGCCCGGAGCGATCGCACCGACGACCCTGGTTCTCGGGCCCCAAGGGTCAACACGCACAAACCGGGGCCGCCGTACAGGTCTTCGGGTCCGTTGCAGCCTTCCCTTGTAGACTGCCGGAGACGCGCGAGTGCTGGAATTGGTGAGACAGGCTGGTTTTAGGTACCAGTGTCCTAGTGGCGTGAGGGTTCGAGTCCCTCCTCGCGCACCCCGATGTCAGGCCCGGATCGCTTCTGCAGCGCGCCGGGCCTGTCACGTTCACCGAGAGACCGTCACCCCAGCAGTTCCCGCACCACCGGCACCAGTGCCCGGAACGCCTTGCCGCGGTGGCTGATCGCGTTCTTCTCCGCCGGGCTCAGCTCGGCGCAGGTGCGGGTCTCGCCCTCCGGCTGGAGGATCGGGTCGTAGCCGAAGCCGTTCGTGCCGGACGGGGCATGGCGCAGGGTGCCCAGGAGGCGGCCCTCGACCACGCGTTCCGTGCCGTCGGGGAGGGCGAGGGCCGCCGCGCAGGCGAAATGGGCGCCGCGGTGCGGGTTGTCGATGTCGGAGAGCTGGGCCAGGAGCAGGTCCAGGTTGGCCCGGTCGTCGCCGTGGGTGCCGGCCCAGCGGGCGGAGAAGATGCCGGGGGCGCCGCCGAGTACGTCCACGCAGAGGCCGGAGTCGTCGGCGACGGCGGGGTGGCCGGTGGCCTTCGCGAGGGCATGGGCCTTGAGGAGGGCGTTCTCCGCGAAGGTGACGCCGGTCTCCTTGACGTCGGGGATGTCCGGGTACGCGTCCGCGCCGACGAGTTCGTGGTCGAGGCCTGCGTCGGCGAGGATCGCGTGGAGTTCGGTGATCTTCCCGGCGTTGCGGGTGGCGAGGATGAGGCGGGTCATGTCACCCAGTATCGGGGGTGGTCAGGGCGTGCAGACCTTGCCCATCTCCTGGGCGGCGTCGGTGACCGGGGTGATGTCGGGGGTGGCGTCGCCCTTGTCGATGGCGTCGCGGACATTGCCGACGCCGGACCGGAGGTCGTCGACGGCCTTGCCGAGGTCGGCGTTGTCGGTCTTGTCGCCGAGGTCGGCGAGCTCCTTCTCGATGTCGTCGAGGGCTTCGGACGCCTGGGTGGGGTCGTTCGAGGCGTTGGAGACGGCCTGCTGGAGGTTGTCGACGCCGGTGGCGATGGCGTCGGCGGTACGCACGCAGTCGAGCGCCTTGTCCACCGCGCCGCAACCGGCTGCCGCGGTGAGGGTGAGGGCGGTCAGGGTCAGCGCGAGGGTGATGCGGCGGTGGCGGGCGGCCTTGGCCATGGTGCGGTTCCTCCCCGGGTGCGGATACGCGGACGGGCGCACGGTTCGACCCGTGCGCCCGTGTTCGTAACGACGCGTTGTGGTGCGTATTTGGTTGCTTCTTTACCTGCGCCTCGCGGGGGTGGTCACTCGCCGAGGGTGCGGGCGAGGGCGTCGTTCTGGAAGACGGTGAGGTCCGCGCAGCCTGCGGTGGCGAGGTCGAGCAGGACGCCCAGTTCCTTGCGGTCGAAGGGGGTGGCCTCGGCGGTGCCCTGGACCTCGACGAAGCGGCCGTCGCCGGTGCAGACGACGTTCATGTCGGTGTCGGCGCGGACGTCCTCCTCGTAGCAGAGGTCGAGGAGGGGGATGCCGTCGACGATGCCGACGCTGATCGCGGAGACGGTGTCGGTCAGCGGCTTGCGGCCGTGCTTGACGAGCTTCTTGCGCTGGGCCCAGGTGACGGCGTCGGCGAGGGCGACGTAGGCGCCGGTGATGGCGGCGGTGCGGGTGCCGCCGTCGGCCTGGAGGACGTCGCAGTCCAGGACGATGGTGTTCTCGCCGAGGGCCTTGTAGTCGACGACGGCGCGCAGGGAGCGGCCGATGAGCCGGCTGATCTCGTGGGTGCGGCCGCCGATCTTGCCGCGTACGGATTCCCGGTCGCCGCGGGTGTTGGTGGAACGGGGCAGCATGGAGTATTCGGCGGTGACCCAGCCTTCGCCGCTGCCCTTGCGCCAGCGGGGGACGCCCTCGGTGACGGAGGCGGTGCAGAAGACCTTGGTGTCGCCGAAGGAGATGAGTACGGAGCCTTCGGCGTGCTTGCTCCATCCGCGTTCGATGGTGACGGGGCGGAGCTGTTCGGGGGTGCGGCCGTCGATACGAGACATGGCGTCGACTGTATCCGGTGCGGGGAGGGCGGCCGTTCGGGTGCCCGGGGCGGCTGCCGGAGCGATGCGGTGCGGGGTCCGGCGTGGTGTCCGTTCGATTGCGGCACAGGCCCCGTCCGGGCGGGCGGGGCCTGCGTGGCGCTGAGCGGTCCGGCTCAGCGGGGGGTTATGCGGAGGGTTCGACGGCCGGTCACATCATGTCTTCGATGTCGGCGGCGATGGGGTCGGCGTCGGTGCCGATGACGACCTGGATCGCGGTGCCCATCTTGACGACGCCGTGGGCTCCGGCGGCCTTGAGCGCGGCTTCGTCGACCTTGCTGGGGTCGTGGACCTCGGTGCGGAGGCGCGTGATGCAGCCTTCGATCTCGTCGATGTTCTCGATACCGCCGAGCCCGGCGACGATCTTCTCAGCCTTGCTGGCCATGGCCTTCTCCCTGGTTGTTCACATGCGTGCGACGGCCCACCCTGGGTCCGTTTCGTCACCGTAACGCACGTTTGGCCCAGCTTCGCGAGCGAGTGTCTGGACCGTCCTCAATGATGACGATCACCGGTGCCCTGTCTTCCAGGCGGGTTACGCACCGTACCCCAACTGGTCTACACCAGTGTGCAACGACCGCCGACCGCACCGTGTTCCGGGAGGACGCCGATGAGCTCGACGAGCAGCGCCGCAGCGCCACGGAGGACATGGTGGAACGGCTTCTTCCAAGGCCTCCAGAAGATGGGCCGCAGCCTTCAGCTCCCGATCGCCGTCCTGCCCGCGGCAGGCATTCTCAACCGGCTGGGCCAGCCGGACGTATTCGGCGACGAGGGCCTGCGCTGGGGCAACGTGGCCAAGGTGTTCGAGGCCGCGGGCGGTGCGCTGCTCGACTCGGGGCTCGGCCTCCCGCTGCTGTTCTGCGTCGGTGTGGCGATCGGCATGGCGAAGAAGTCGGACGGTTCGACCGCACTCGCCGCGGTGGCCGGCTTCCTCGTCTACTACGCGGTGCTGCACGCCTTCCCGGTGGACTGCGCGCCCGGTTCGACGTTCACCTCGGGCGGCACCTGGTTCGGGACCTGCGTCACCGGCAACGCCAAGGTGACGGCCGCGCAGTACCAGAACCCCGGGGTGTTCGGCGGCATCGTGATGGGCCTGCTGTCCGCCTGGTTCTGGCAGCGGTACCACCGGGTCAAGCTGGTGGACTGGCTCGGCTTCTTCAACGGCCGCCGACTCGTCCCGATCATCATGGCGTTCGTCGGCCTGCTCTTCGCCGCGCTGTGCGCGTGGCTCTGGCAGCCGATCGGCGACGGTCTGACCAGCTTCTCCAAGTGGCTGGTGGACCTGGACTGGGCCGGCTCCGGCATCTTCGGTGTCGCCAACCGCGCACTGCTGGTCATCGGTCTCCACCAGTTCCTGAACACGTTCGTCTGGTTCCAGTTCGGCGACTTCACCAAGCCGGACGGCACGGTCGTGCACGGTGACATCAACCGCTTCCTGGCGGGCGACCCGACGGCCGGTCAGTTCACCTCGGGCTTCTTCCCGATCATGATGTTCGCCCTGCCCGCGGCGGCGCTGGCGATCTACCACTGCGCCAAGCCGCATCGCCGCAAGGCGGTCGGCGGCATGATGCTCTCGGTCGGGCTGACGTCGTTCGTGACGGGCATCACCGAGCCGATCGAGTACTCGTTCCTCTTCGTCGCGCCGCTGCTGTACGCGATCCACGCGGTGCTCACCGGTGTCTCGATGGCGGTGACCTGGGCGATCGGAGTCAAGGACGGCTTCAGCTTCTCCGCGGGCCTGATCGACTACGTCATCAACTGGAGCCTGGCGACCAAACCATGGCTGATCATTCCGATCGGCCTGGTCTTCGCTGCCGCGTATTACGCGATCTTCCGGTTCGCGATCACCCGATTCAATCTCCAGACACCGGGCCGAGAGCCCGACGAGCTGGAGGAGGAGATCGAGAGGGATCTCACGAAATAGCAGATCAGACGGGTCTTTCGACCCCATCGGCAGAGGCCCTCGAACCCTTGGTTCCGGGGGTCTTCGCCATGTCACCGAGCGTGGACGATAGCTCATGCGAAGTAGTCGGATCGTGAAGGTTCCTTATCTCGCCCACACCGTGCTACAACTGGTCTACACCACTGAGTGGTTCAGACCACGTGGCGATCTGCCGCGTTCTTCGAGTCGCCGCCTCCCCCCTCATCGACCTGGGCGGCGCCTTGTCCAATGGAGGAAGTTGATGTCCACGGCAGACACCGCGCCCGCGGTCACCAAGAAGAAGGGCGCCGGCGCGATGGCGGTCATGCAGCGCATCGGCCGCAGCCTCATGCTGCCGGTCGCGGTGCTGCCCGCGGCCGCGCTCCTGGTCCGTCTCGGCAACGACGACATGCTCGGCAGGGACTCGTTCCCGGGCTTCATCACCAAGATCGCGAGCTTCATGGCCGCGGGCGGCAACGCGATCCTCGACAACATGGCGCTGCTGTTCGCCGTCGGCATCGCGATCGGCTTCGCCAAGAAGTCGGACGGCTCGACCGCCCTCGCCGCCGTCACCGGCTACCTGGTCTTCCAGAAGGTGCTCGCCACCTTCACCGACAGCAACCTGCCGCAGGTCGCGACGGTCGTCGACGGCAAGGTCGTCATGACGGACGCCCCCGTGGACGCCAAGGTCCTCGGCGGTGTGGTGATGGGCATCGTCGTCGCGCTGCTCTACCAGCGGTTCTACCGGACGAAGCTGCCGGCCTGGGCGGGCTTCTTCGGCGGCCGCCGCCTGGTCCCGATCCTCTCCGCCTTCGCGGGCCTGGTCATCGGCATCGTCTTCGGTTACATCTGGCCGGTGCTCGGCACCGGACTGCACAACTTCGGTGAGTGGCTGGTCGGTTCGGGCGCGGTCGGCGCGGGCATCTTCGGTGTCGCCAACCGTGCGCTGATCCCGGTCGGCATGCACCACCTGCTGAACTCGTTCCCGTGGTTCCAGGCCGGTGAGTACCACGGCAAGAGCGGCGACATCAACCGCTTCCTGGCCGGCGACCCGACGGCCGGACAGTTCATGACCGGCTTCTTCCCGATCATGATGTTCGCCCTCCCGGCGGCCTGCCTCGCGATCGTCCACTGCGCCCGCCCCGAGCGCCGCAAGGTCGTCGGCGGCATGATGTTCTCCCTCGCTCTCACCGCGTTCGTCACCGGTGTGACCGAGCCGATCGAGTTCACCTTCATGTTCATCGCCCCGGCGCTGTACGCGATCCACGCGGTGCTCACCGGTGTCTCGATGGCCCTCACCTGGGGCCTCGGCATGAAGGACGGCTTCGGCTTCTCCGCCGGTGCGGTCGACTTCTTCCTGAACCTCGGCATCGCGAGCAAGCCATGGCTGCTGGTACTGGTCGGTCTCTGCTTCGCGGTGGTCTACTACGTGGTCTTCCGCTTCGCGATCACCAAGTTCAACCTGCCGACCCCGGGCCGCGAGTCCGACGAGGAACTGGCCGAGCTCCTCAAGGCCGAGGCGAAGTAACCCTCGGCCCGGGCCCGGCCCGTACGCCATAACGGCTCGAAGCCCTCACCTCCCCGACGGGAGGTGAGGGCTTCGTCGTGTCCCCGGTGCCGGTCTCGGGCCTCAGATCTCGTAGACCGCGCCCGGCGCCGCCACCTCGACCGGTCCGTCGAAGAACATGCGGGCATCGGCCAGATTGCGGTCGGCGTCGGTCCACGGCGGGATGTGGGTGAGGACGAGACGCCCCACTCCGGCACGGGCGGCGATCTCGCCCGCCTCGCGGCCGTTGAGGTGGAGGTCCGGAATGTCCTCCTTGCCATGGATGAACGATGCTTCGCAGAGGAACAGATCGACGCCCTCGGCGAGCTCGTCCAGGGCCTCGCAGGCACCCGTGTCGCCGGAGTACGTGAGCGAGCGGCCGCCGTGCTCGATCCGGATGGCGAAGGAGTCGATGGGGTGGCAGACCTTCTCCGTGCGGACCGAGAAGGGGCCGATCTCGAACGAGCCCGGCTTCAGCGTGTGGAAGTCGAAGACCTCGCTCATCGCCCGCTCGGACGGGGTGTCGCCGTGCGCGATGGTCAGCCGCTGTTCGGTGCCGTCGGGACCGTAGACCGGGAGGGGGCCGGCAGGGCCTCCGTCGTGCCGGTAGTAACGGACGACGAAGTAGGCGCACATGTCGATGCAGTGATCGACATGGAGGTGGCTGAGGAAGACGGCGTCGAGGTCGTAGAGACCGACATGGCGCTGCAGCTCGCCGAGGGCGCCGTTGCCCATGTCGAGGAGCAGCCTGAAGCCGTCGGCCTCTACGAGGTAGCTCGAGCACGCCGATCCCGGGGACGGGAACGAGCCGGAGCAGCCGACGACGGTGAGCTTCATGGAGCGTGAACCTCCGAGACGTGGGAACGGGGAGGGTTCGTGCGGTGTGTTGAGCGGTTTGTCGAGCGTAAAGCGCGAAACAGCCGGTCGCTCCTCCACGGCCGTCCGTTGTGGGGGAACTCACCTGCTCTGTCACCGGTTCGATGGAAGAGGTGGGAACGCCGGTACGGTCGGGACATGGACATGTCCTGGTGGTGGATCGCGTTCGCTGTTGTCGTGCTGCTCGCGCTCGTGGCGGCGCTCGCCGATGGGCGGGGGCGGGGAGGGCGGCGGCCCGGCGGGCGTTCCGGCAGGTCGGCCGGGGCGCGCTCGGGCGGGCGTCCGGGCGGGCGGACGCGCCCGCCGGCGGGGCCGGGGCGTGGGCCGGGGCCGGAGCGCGAGCCGCGTCCGGGTGAGATCTGGTGGGCCGAGGTGCCCTACGAGGACGGGCCCGGGGCGAAGGACCGGCCCTGTCTCGTGCTGTCGGTACGGGGTGGCTCGGCGCGCGTCGCGAAGATCACCAGCAAACATCACCAGGAGCGGCCCGGGGTGATCGCGCTGCCCGCGGGAACGGTGGGGGATGCGCGGGAGAGGGCGAGTTTCCTGGAGACGGACGAATTGCGGGAGGTCGCCGTGCGGGGGTTCCGACGGCGGGTGGGCGTGGTGGACCCGGCGGTGTGGGAGCGGGTGCGCGGGCTCGGCTGAGGCCGGGGCGCGAGGCGCCCGCGGTGCGGCCCGGGGGACGGTCCCGCCCGCCGGACGGGCCGGCCCGTCCGGCTCGTCCGGTGATCGGGTACGGGGGCCAAGGGCTGCCCCGTAATCCGTGGTGGAGGAGCGCGCGGCGTCGGATGCGGTGCGTCGCAAGGCGAAGGAACATCCGCATACTGGATGTATGCGGATGTTCCGACAACGCGGCGAGGTGACGTAGCTGGTCGGGCGCCCGCCAGGGATGACGGGGCAGCCCTTACGCCCAAAGCTGGCCGTGCAGCGTTTCGATGGCCGCTTCCGTCGTCGGGGCGGTGTAGACGCCCGTCGACAGGTACTTCCAGCCGCCGTCCGCCACGACGAAGACGATGTCGGCCTGCTCCCCCGCCTTGACGGCCTTGTTTCCGACTCCGATCGCGGCGTGGAGCGCGGCGCCGGTGGAGACGCCCGCGAAGATGCCCTCCTGCTGGAGGAGTTCGCGGGTACGGGTGACGGCGTCCGCGGAGCCGACCGAGAAGCGGGTGGTGAGGACCGAGGCGTCGTACAGCTCGGGCACGAAGCCCTCGTCGAGGTTGCGGAGCCCGTAGACCAGGTCGTCGTAGCGCGGCTCGGCAGCGACGATCTTGACGTCGGGCTTGTGTTCGCGCAGGTAGCGGCCGACGCCCATGAGCGTGCCGGTGGTGCCGAGGCCCGCCACGAAGTGGGTGACGGACGGGAGGTCGGTGAGGATCTCGGGGCCGGTGGTGGCGTAGTGGGCGCCCGCGTTGTCGGGGTTGCCGTACTGGTAGAGCATCACCCAGTCGGGGTGCTCGGCGGCCAGTTCCTTGGCCACGCGTACGGCCGTGTTGGAGCCGCCGGCCGCCGGGGAGGAGATGATCTCGGCGCCCCACATGGCGAGCAGGTCACGCCGTTCCTGGGAGGTGTTCTCCGGCATGACGCACACGATGCGGTAGCCCTTGAGCTTGGCCGCCATGGCGAGCGAGATGCCGGTGTTGCCGCTGGTGGGCTCCAGGATGGTGCAGCCGGGGGTCAACCGGCCGTCCTTCTCCGCCTGTTCGACCATGTGGAGCGCGGGGCGGTCCTTGATCGAGCCGGTGGGATTGCGGTCCTCCAGCTTGGCCCAGATACGGACGTCGGCCGAGGGCGACAGCCGCGGCAGGCGGACGAGCGGGGTGTTGCCCACCGCGGCGAGCGGGCTGTCGTACCGCATCAGTTCATGCCGCCGGCGACGGCCGGGAGGATGGTGACGTTGTCGCCGTCGCTGAGCTTGGTGGAGATGCCGTCCAGGAAGCGGACGTCCTCGTCGTTGAGGTAGACGTTCACGAAGCGGCGGATTTCGCCGCCGTCGACGATGCGCTCGCGGATCCCGTTGTGGCGGCTGTCCAGATCCGTGAAGAGGTCGGCGAGGGTCTCTCCGTCGCCCTCGACGGCCTTGGCGCCGTCGGTGTAGGTGCGGAGGATGGTCGGGATGCGGACCTCGATGGCCATGGCGTGGGCTCCTGTCGGATGCGGAGAGGTGGCGTGGGGCGCGCGGCTCTGCCCCCGCGCAGGGGTTTGGTGCGTTTCGGACGGGTGCTCGGGCCTCGGGGCCCGGCTCAGGCCCGGCGGCCGGCGGGCAGGCGGCTCGTACAGATCGCGCTGGAGAGCCTGCACAGGTCGACGTGCAGCCGCGCAACGAGCAGCATGCCCGGCGTCTTCTCGCTCACGTCATGGGGAACCATGCGGTCATCGTATCGATTCCCGGTCCGTGATCCGGAGTGTGATCTCACCTGGTGGATGATTGACGTTCGCCAGGCGGACAGGGCCGCGAACGGCCCGGCCCCGCCCGGCCCACGGGGCGACGGGGCAGGGCGGGGCAAGGGGGTCAGGCGGGCTCGTACGCCTCGACGACCTCGACGGGCTCCTCGGTGATCTCGCCTTCCACGATGCGGTAGGAGCGGAACTGGAAGGGGCCCGCGTCGTCGGTGTCCGCGGTGGACACGAGGACGTAGTGCGCGCCGGGTTCGTTGGCGTACGTGACGTCGGTGCGGGAGGGGTAGGCCTCGGTCGCGGTGTGGGAGTGGTAGACGATCACCGGCTCCTCGTCGCGGTCGTCCATCTCGCGGTAGAGCTTGAGGAGGTCGCCCGAGTCGAACTCGTAGAAGGTGGGCGAGCGGGCGGCGTTGAGCATGGGGATGAACCGTTCGGCCCGGCCGGTTCCGGCCGGGCCCGCGACCACGCCGCACGCCTCGTCGGGGTGGTCGGCGCGGGAGTGCGCGACGATCTGGTCGTAGAGCGCCTGGGTGATGGTCAGCATGGCGCCCAGGATAGGCGGGCGGGCCCCCGTGTACCGAGGAGTGGTACGCGGGGGCCCGCATGGTGGACGCGGCCGTCGGGACGGCGGTCGCCGGGGACGGTTCGGGGTCCGCGCGACGTGGTCTCAGCTCTTCGCGAAGGCCTTGTTCTCGGGGTTGCGGGCCCTGAGCACCAGGTACGAGACACCGAGGGCGGCCGCCCAGAACGGGGCGCAGTACAGCGAGACCCTGGTGTCCTTGTCGATGCCCATCATCACGAGGACCAGGCCGATGAAGGCCAGTGCGAAGACGCTGGTGTACGGGGCGCCGGGGGCCCGGAAGCCGGATCGCGGGAGTACGCCGAGGTCGGCGAGGCGGCGGTAGCGGATCTGGCAGACGAGGATCATGATCCACGCCCACATGCCGGAGATGGTGGCGAAGGAGACGACGTAGGTGAAGGCGTCACCGGGCCACTGGTAGTTGATCCAGACGCCGACGAGCATCAGGGCGGCGGAGAAGGTGGTGCCGACCAGCGGGGTACCGCTCCTGGTGAGACGGGTGAAGAACTTCGGGCCCTGTCCGTTGAGCGCGAGGTCGCGGAGCATGCGGCCGGTGGAGTACATGCCGGAGTTGCAGGAGGAGAGGGCCGCGGTCAGTACGACGAAGTTGACGATGCCGGCGCCGATACCGAGGCCCATCTTCCGGAACGAGGCGACGAACGGTGAGATGCCGGGCTGGAACTCGGCCCACGGAACCACGGAGAGGATCATGACGAGGGCGCCGATGTAGAAGACCGCGATGCGCCACGGCACGGTGTTGATGGCCTTGGGCAGGACGGTCTTCGGGTCCTTGGACTCGCCCGCGGTGACGCCGACGAGCTCCACGGCGAGGAACGCGAACATCACGATCTGCAGGGTCATCAGGGTGCCCTTGATGCCGTGCGGGAAGAAACCGCCGTCGTCCCAGAGGTGGGCGACGGACGCGGTGTCCCCGGCGTCGGAGAAGCCGAGGGTGAGAATTCCGGCGCAGATGAGGATCATGCCGACGATCGCCGTCACCTTGACCATCGAGAACCAGAATTCCAGCTCCCCGAAGAGCTTTACGGAGATCAGGTTCACGCCATACAGGATGACCGTGAAGACCAATGCCGACACCCATTGCGGGATGTCGAACCAGAACGTCATGTACTGGGCGGCGGCAGTGACTTCGGTGATTCCGGTGACGACCCAGAACAGCCAGTAGGTCCAGCCGGTGACAAAACCTGCGAAGGGCCCGATGAATTCACGGGCGTACTCCGAGAAGGATCCCGACACCGGGCGGTACATGAGAAGTTCGCCCAGGGCGCGCATGATGAAGAAGATCACCAGGCCCGCGACGGCATAAGCCAGGACGAGACTGGGGCCGGCCTTGGAGATCGCCTTTCCCGCGCCGAGGAAGAGGCCGGTGCCTATGGCCCCGCCGATGGCGATCATCTGGATCTGACGGGCGCCGAGGGCCCGCTGGTACCCCTCGCCCGTCGCGCCGGCATCCGCGGCCGGTGCGGCCGGTCGGCCGCTCTGTCCCTTGTCGACCTGCGCCGATGTCATGTGCTGCGCCTTTCTCCACGCCGGTCCGCGCCGTCGAAGCCGCGGACCAGGTCCTGATCCCCCCGGATATGGATGGAGTGCCACCGGCGGTCGCCGGCTTGTAGCGCCCTCGGGAACAAGGGTGGCGTCCCCGAGTGGTCGTGAAGATTTATCACAGGCACACGGGTGAATCACCGGAGCCCATGTGTCGCACAGCACAGGAAAAAGCGGACAAGGGTTTTCAGTCGCCGCATAAGCGACCGTTCAGGTGACGGGATCGTTATTCGGATTTGAGCGTCTGTTGAGCGAACGCTCCTCGTCCGGGATCAAGGAATCGGGACGCGGGAATCCCGGAAACCCGGATCGGGCCCGAAGAGCCCGAAAGCCGCGACCGAATCGGGGCCCGGAAGCACGGAAGCCGGGACCTGGACCGGGGCCGGGAAGCACGGACACCAGGACCGTTCGAGAAGCGCGCGGAATAGCGGCCCGGAGGCCGGGGGACCGGAATGCCGGGAACTACGGCATCAGGGTTTCCACCAGGGTCTCCTGGAGCGCGCCGAGCCAGAGATAGGCCATGACCATCGGCTTGCGCGGATCGCTGTCGGGAAGCCGGTAGAGCGATCCGGCCTCGCCCTCGTCGTCGTCGGACACCTCCAGACGGGTGCCGATGGTGAGCCGGAGATCATTGAGGGCGCCGAGCCAGTGACGGCATTCGTCGCCGGAGAGCTTGAGCACGGCGCCACCGTCCTCGGCGACGGACAGGGCGTCCAGGGTTCGTACGACGGTGAGGGCGTCCTCACGCTTGCGGGCGCGCAGATCGTTCTCGGTGAAGCGGCGGAACTCCGCGGACGCGGCACGCAGTTCGCTGTCCTCGTCGCCGTACGCCTCGGGGAAGAGGCGCGCCAGCGCGGGGTCGGTGGGCGGTTCGCTGGGCCCTTCCGCGAAGAGGGCGGCCAGCGGGTCCTCGCCGTCGGCGGGTTCGTCGCCGGGGCCGATCAGTTCCAGCAGCTGGACGGCGAGGGAGCGCAGGATCGCGACCTCCACGTCGTCGAGCGCGACGGCCGCGCCGCCGCCGGGGGTGGCCTCGAAGTGGCCGGCCATGGGTTTTCTCCGATGGTGGGTCGGGCGGGGCAGTGAGGGAACGGATCGTTCTAGTTGCGGTCCTGCGTGAGGGTGGCCCACAGTCCGTAGCCGTGCATGGCCTGGACGTCGCGCTCCATCTCCTCGCGGCTGCCGCTGGAGACGACGGCGCGGCCCTTGTGGTGGACGTCCAGCATCAGCTTGTGGGCCTTGTCCTTGGAGTAGCCGAAGTAGGCCTGGAAGACATAGGTCACATAGCTCATGAGATTGACCGGGTCGTTGTGGACCAGCGTCACCCAGGGGACGTCGGGCTCGGGGACGACGAGACTCTCCTCGGCCGATTCGGGACGCTCGATCTCTGTGGGGGCGACGCTCACCCACCCCATGCTGCCACTCGGGAGGGGTCATCGCACAAACGACCCGAGATCTCGTCACTCTGACGAAATAGGGGTAGCATCCGGAGCATGAACTCTGCGGACCTTGGGCGACGGGTCGGTGTGCCGTCGACGGCACTCTTCACCGACCAGTACGAGCTCACGATGGTGCAGGCCGCGCTGAAGGCCGGCACGGCCGACCGGCGCTCGGTCTTCGAGGCATTCACCCGCCGGCTGCCGGAGGGCCGGCGCTACGGCGTCGTCGCGGGCATCGGACGGGTGCTCGACGCGGTGGAGAACTTTCACTTCGACGACGAGATGCTCACCTTCCTGCGCGAACAGGACGTCGTCGACGGGCCCACGCTCGCCTGGCTGGCCGACTATCGCTTCAACGGCGACATCTGGGGCTACCCGGAGGGCGAGGTGTACTTCCCCGGCTCGCCGATCCTGCGGGTCGAGGGCTCCTTCGCCGAGTGCGTGCTGCTGGAGACGGTGATCCTCTCGATCCTGAACCACGACTCGGCGATCGCCGCGGCGGCGTCGCGGATGTCCGCGGCGGCGGGCGGACGCGGCCTGATCGAGATGGGTGCACGCCGCACCCATGAACTGTCGGCGGTGGCGTCGGCGCGTGCCGCGTACATCGGCGGCTTCGACACCACCTCCGACCTGGCCGCGGGCTTCCGCTACAACATCCCGACCGTCGGGACGAGCGCCCACGCCTTCACCCTGCTCCACGACACCGAGCGCGACGCGTTCCGGGCCCAGGTCGACTCGCTGGGCCGGGGGACGACGCTGCTGGTCGACACGTACGACGTCGCCGAGGCGGTCCGTACGGCGGTCGAGGTCGCCGGAACCGACCTCGGTGCCGTACGCATCGACTCCGGGGACCTGCTGCTGGTCGCGCACCGGGTGCGGCAGCAGCTGGACGAGCTGGGCGCCACCGGGACGAAGATCGTGGTGACGTCGGATCTGGACGAGTACGCGATCGCCTCGCTGGCCGCGGCGCCCGTCGACGCGTACGGGGTGGGCACGCAGCTGGTGACCGGCAGCGGGCAGCCCACCTGCTCGATGGTGTACAAGCTGGTCGCCCGCGCCGGCTCCGCCGACCCCGCGGAGCCGCTGCGCCCGGTCGCGAAGAAGTCGCTCGGCTCGAAGTCGTCGATGGGCGGTCGAAAGTGGGCCGCGCGCCGGCTGGACTCGAACGGCGTGGCCGAGGCGGAGGTGATCGGCACCGGTCCCGTGCCCCCGGAGCTGGCCGACCGGCAGCTGCTGGCCGAGCTGGTCAGGGGCGGTGAGGTGATCGCCCGCGAGCCGTTGGACGCGGCGCGGGCGCGGCACATGACGGCGCGGGCGGCGCTGCCGATGTCGGCGATGCAGCTGTCCCGCGGGGAACCGGTGATCCCCACGGAGTACGCGTGAGGGTGCGGGCACGGGGAAGGTGACCGGGCCCGCCCGGCGGCCGTGCCGTCCCCCGTCGCCGAACGGGCCCGGCAGCGCTTGAACCCGCTGCCGGCACACCGTCCCCTCCCTGAACCGCTCCCGAGTCTCTAGGCTCGAACACGTCCCTCATGACCGCCGACCCGTCCCCCACCGAAGGACACCCGTCATGCACCGCGCCTTGATCGTCGTGGACGTCCAGAACGACTTCTGCGAGGGCGGCAGCCTCGCCGTGGCGGGGGGCGCCGATGTCGCCGCCGCCATCACCGACCTGATCGGCGAGGCCCAGCCCGGGTACCGCCATGTGGTGGCCACCCGTGACCACCACATCGACCCCGGCAGCCACTTCTCCGCACAGCCGGACTTCGAGCACTCCTGGCCCGCCCACTGTGTCGCCGGCACGGAGGGGGTGGGATTCCACCCGAACTTCGCTCCCGCGGTCGCCTCGGGAGCGATCGACGCGGTGTTCGACAAGGGGGCCTACGCCGCTGCGTACAGCGGCTTCGAGGGCCTCGACGAGAACGGTGTGGGGCTGGCCGACTGGCTGCGGGACCACGGGATCGCCGAGGTCGACGTGGTCGGCATCGCGACCGATCACTGCGTGCGGGCGACGGCGCTGGACGCGGTCCGGGCCGGCCTCACGACGCACGTGCTGCTCGACCTGACCGCGGGGGTCGCCGAGGAGACCACGGAACGGGCGCTGGAGGAGCTCCGCAGGGCAGGCGTGAAGCTCTCCGGCAAGCCCGTGGTGTAGCGGGGCGGGTCGGTCGAGGCCCCACCCCGTCGCTCCCCCGTCGCCCCTGCCTCAGGCCGGGCGGCGGGCCGGTACGGACGGACGGAGCAGCGCTCGGATCGGATGCCAGAGCTCCTGCGCCCGCTGGGGCCGGGCCCGCCAGAGCACCCCGTCGGGGTGGTGGAGCACGGCGGTGATCTCGTCGGGCGTGGGCGGCTCCGCGTTGCCGCGGAGATAGACCGCGCGCAGGCCCAGATTGCGCAGCCGGGTCAGCGCCCTGGCCCGGTTGGCCGCGTGTACCAGGACCCGGACCGGGGTACCCGGACCTGTTCCGTCCGCCGGACCGGTCAGGGTGATCGCCACCACCACCGTGCCGTTCGGCAACTTGCTGAACCCTCCGCCTGCCATGCTCCGCGCTCCCCCGTGAGACGTCATGTCAATAAGGATCTGAACAAGAGGCACCTAAACACGATCGGCCGCCGCCCGCTAGAGGGCGACGGCCGATCAAGCTCTGACCTGCGGTGATGTGGAACTACTTGTGCGAGGGTCCCACCTTGACGATCATCGTCGAGCCGTCGCGCGGCTCGCTGACGACCGTGATCCGGGTGTTCGTGTCAGCGACCTGAACGCTTCCGGTCTTGTTCTCCGCGTACCAGTAGGTTCCCTTGTGGTCGTCGAAGACCGGGATGCCGAGCTGCGGCTTGATCTGCACCGGCACATCGGCGTTGTGCAGGGTGAAGCCGTCGGTCGCGTACCGGCTGAAGGGTGCGTCGAAGGGCTGGATCTTGTTGCGGATGATCGTGCCGTCCGCCCACTTCAGCGGCTTGGCGTGCGCGTCGATCGGCAGGATCAGGCCCTTGCCCGGGTGGGTGGAGACATTGTTGTTCTTCTGGGAGGTGTCCCACTGCCAGATGAGCAGACCGTTCTGGTACGGGTAGTGCTCGACCCAGTCCGGACGGGTCTTGGAGAAGCCGAAGTTGTACGGGCCGACCTTGAGGGTCTGGTCGTAGCTGACGTACTGGCGGTTCTCCGCGATGTAGAACTGCGGGTAGTCCTTGGTGAACGACTCGCCGACGCGGGAGAAGCCCTTGGCGGTCCAGCCGTTGTCGTCACCCTCGGCGTTGTCCGAGAAGATCACGGCGCCGTCGGCGGTGATCGAGATGGTGTCGGCCGCGAAGCCGACACCGCCCGCACCGCCGTCGGTGGCGTAACGGAAGCGGATGTCGATCTTCTTGCCCGCGTAGGCGTCCAGCGGGTAGGAGAGCTTCTGGTACGTACCGGAGACGTCGGTCAGGGCCGGCTTGTCACTGGCGTCGCGCGGGAGCGCCTTGCCGTCGGCGGTGCCGTCGATCGCGGTCCAGCTGGTGCCACCGTTCTCCGACACCTCGGTGTAGAGGAAGTCGTAGTCCTTCTCGATGTCCCAGAAGCCCGCGAGGTCCAGGGACGCCTTGGACTTGCCGGTCAGGTCGACCGAACGGGACAGGGTGTTGTTCAGGTTGTCGCCCATGTCGCTCCACCACTGCTTGGAGCCCTCCGCGGGCTTCGTGACAGGGGTGGTGACGGGCTTGTCGGGCAGCGTGACGAGGAGCGCCTGCTTGTCCTTGGTGTTGTACTCGGACACGCCCAGCTTGTGCGTGGAGTCCGTCGCGGCCTTGGCCTCGGCGTAGTTGAGCCAGCCCAGCTGGAGCTTGTCCCAGGCGGTCATGTCGCCGGGCAGGTCACCGATCTGGTTCTTGCCGGTGCCGAGCCAGGAACCGGCCGACATCAGGGACCAGAAGCCGACCGAGTTCTCGGCGCGGTTGGTGGTGTCGTACAGATCGGGCAGGCCCAGGTCGTGGCCGTACTCGTGGGCGAAGACGCCCAGGCCGCCGTTCTCGGGCTGCGCGGTGTAGTCGCCGACCCAGATGCCCGTGTCACCGATCTCGGTGCCGCCGGCCTTGTTGTAGGCCGGACCGGTCGCGCCGGCGTCGGTGCCGTAGGCGTACCAGCGGTGCGCCCAGACGGCGTCGGTGCCCTGCGCGCCGCCGCCCGCGGACTCGTCCTCACCGGCGTGGACGATCTGGAAGTGGTCGATGTAGCCGTCCGGCTCGTTGAAGTCGCCGTCGTTGTCGTAGTCGTAGCGGTCCCACTGGTCGTACTGCGCCAGATCGGCCTTGATCTGGTCCGTGGTACGGCCCTTGGCCTTCTGGTCGGCGGCCCAGGCGTTCACGCCGTCGCGGACCATGTCCCAGACGTTGGCGCAGTTGGTCGAGCCGCAGTAGTTGGAACCGTAACGGGCCTCGTTGTACGGGATCTTGACCCAGTCGGTGACCTGGCCGTCGACCGAGTAGCGCCCGGAGGACGTCTTCTCGTAGTAGGTCTTCAGCGAGTTCTTGCCGGCGCCCGTACCGAAGTAGAGGTCCTGGAAGTGCGCCTGGTTGTAATCGGCCTGCCAGGCGGTGCTGTTGTCCTTCTTGGGGTCCGGCTTGGCGATCGTGTTGTGCGCCGGGCCGGGCGTGCCGCCGTACTTCGGAACGGCCGGCTCGGGGCCGTCGCCGTCCGGGTCGTACATGGTCGTGTTGTCGACCTTGTCGCCGAACTCGACCAGGATCGTGAAGATCTTGTCGGTCTTCTCACGGCCGAGCTCGACGTACTTCTTGTCGTCGAGCTTGACGACCTGGGAGCCGTCCCGCTTCGATATCTTCTTGTCGCCCGATATGACCTTTTCCAGGGCGGCCTGACGCTGCGCGTCCTGCTGCTCGCTGAAGGGGCCCTTCAGATCGTGCTCGTTGCCCTTGGCCGAGCCCGGGTCGCGGCGCTCGACCGCGGAGCCCTTGGCCCCTGATGCATGGTCATCCGCCTGAGCGGTGGCGAAAGCTGACGCCGTGGCAGCCGTGGCGGCCATGGCCACGACAACCGCTGCGGCGCGAAGCGCCCGTCTGTGAGTGGTCACTTGATGCAGTCCTCCCCGCGCCCGCGGCTGCGGCCTGGGGTGGTGTGGTGGGGGCCGCGCGCGGATACGCGTCACAAGTGACGACATTCGACCGGAGTTACGAGAGAAAAGACAGATCTTGACTTGAACAGGCCAAGTGCACTATGCAGGAGCACATTTCCGTTATCCGGACGTTCACCACGCAGGCAACCAGCGCGTCACAGCCCAAGCCCGAAGCACGGAATGACTCCGTGCGCCCCCCATGCACCGGTACCGTGGGTTAGGTCACGCTTACTACCGGCTCCTCTCGGGCATCCACCGTCGTAGAGTCGCTTGACAGTGCGACCGTGTTGAGAGATTGCCCATCCGATGCCCCGAGGACGGATACCGCCATGCCGCGTATCACTGCCGCACAGTTCTCCTACGGTTCGGTCACCGTCGTCTTCTCGACCCTCGCCATGCTGCTGCTCTCCCGTACGGGTTCGGGCCTCGGCATCGCCGTCATCGGGACCGCGGCGCTCGCGCTCGGTCTGCTGGTGGCCGTGACCGTACCCCTCCCGTCCCGGGCGAAAACAGCGAAGCCGTCGAGGGCCGGGGCCGCAGCCCGTGCGAACCAGGACGTGGTTTCCGCCGCCGTCGAGGCCGAGGGCCTCGCCCGCGACGGGGCCCAGGCCCCGAGCCCGGCGGCCCGCGCCGCCGAGCAGCGCGGAGCGGCGCGTGCGGACGTTCGCCTGAACGAGCACTCCCTGCGGCGCTGAGCTCGAAGGCCTCGGTCTCCGTACGGGTTCGACGACCGAACCCGTACGGAGACCGAGGCCTTCGTGGCGCGGGTGAGTGCCCGGATCAGTTGGTCTGGACGACCACCGTCTTCGCCGCCTTGTCCTGCAGGCCCTGCCGGTAGGGCTTGTCCGTGAACATGAGGACGATGTTGATCAGCCACCACAGGCAGGGGCAGCACAGCAGCGCCGGCAGCCACAGCACCACAGCCCGCAGGAACGCCGCCCCGGTGTCCGGCACCCGGCCGTCGTTGAGCATCGCGACCCGCAGCTTCAGCAGCCGTTTGCCGATGGTCCGGCCGTCCTTGTGCGTGAAGTACGTGTCGTACGCGACGTAGACCACCAGCCCGATCAGTGACCAGAGCAGCTGGTGCCCGCTGTACGTCTGGCTGAAGACGTTGCCGACACCGTTGTTGCCGGTGTTGTCGTTCGACACCTCGACCGCGCCGCCCCAGGGCAACGAGATCAGGTACAGCGGGATCGAGATGATCAGGAAGTCGATCAGCCGGGCCAGAATCCGCTTTCCCGGCTCGCCGAGCGGCGGCATACCGGCCAGCGGATCGACACCCCCGTACGGGCCGCCGCCATAGGGACCGGGTTCGTACGGCGGCGGAGGAGGAGGCGGTGGCGGAGGACCGCCGCCGTACGGCGAACCCGAGGACGGCCCCTGAGGCCCTTGGGGACCCTGAGGACCCTGCGGCTCCTGCGGTCCCTGTGACCCCTGCGGCTTCTTGAGGAACGGGTCGTCCTCGGGTGGCTCACCGGACGTCGGCTGATCGTTGCTCATGGGGGCAGTGCATCCCGGCCCACGGGCGCCCGCAACGGCTCAGGTGCGTTCGGGGGAACGGGGTCTCCTCCGAGACCCTCACCCGATGGGCCGTCAGCCGGACGAGTGCGCTCGGCGGCTCCCCCGGACGGGTCGGCCCCGATGCCGCGCGGCCGACCCGTCCTGTCGGTACGACAGGCCGGCGTTCGGTGTCAGCCCGCGACGAAGGTGTGCGCCGCCTTGTCGTGCCAGCACTGCCGCCACGGCCGGTCGAACAGGCACCAGAGCACATTGACCACCCCGACCACCAGGACACCCAGCACGCCGTAGACCAGCCAGCGGCGCAGCGCGGCCCCGAAGGCCGGGGCCTCGTGGGACTCGATGTCCCGTACTTCGAGCCCGCAGAGCCTCTTGCCGAGCGTACGGCCCCACTTGGCGGTCGGCAGCGCCTCCAGCAGGACGCCGAGCACCAGGAACGCGCCGAGCACCGCGCCGAACAGACCGGCCGTGGTGGAGTCCACCAGCCAGACGGTGACCGTCTCGCCGGACAGCTTCGCCGCGCTGATCTTCTCGTCGATGTGGTCCATCGCCCGCGAGACGAGCGGGAACCCGATCGCGCCGACCAGCGCGGCCAGCACCACCGTGTCGACGAGCCGGGCGGCGAACCGCTTGCCGAGTCCGGCGGGCCTCGCCGATGCCTGGGCCTGCGCGAGCTGCTGGAAGGGGTCCTCGACCGGGGGCTTCCAGGGCACGACGGGCTGATCCGGCTGTCCACCCCGCCCACCGAACTGCGGTTGGGGCTGCTGCGCCTGGAGCGGGAACCGGGGCTGGGGGTGGGCGGCCTGCTCGGGGTGGGCCAGCTGATGGACCTGCTGCGCCCAGGAGGCGGCGCCACCGCCCTGACCCGCCGTGAGAGGGCTGTGGGGCCCGGCTGGGGCAGGGGCGGCCGGGGCGGCCGGGGCAGGCGCGGGACGCGGGTCCGGAGCCGGGGCGGGGGGCTGCGCCGGGGTCTGCGCGGGAGGCCGCTGGCCGGTCCCCGGGGAGAGCGCGCGCATCGCCATCGTCCCGTCCGCGGGCGGCTGTTCCGTCGTCCGGGGAGCGGGCGGACGGGTACCGGGGCCCACGGCGCGGATCGCGACCGTCCCGTCGGTGGGCGGCCCTCCCGCGTCGCCGCCGCTGCCCGTACCGCCGCCACCGGGACGGCCCGTGCGGTCGCCCCGGATCGCGACGGTGTTCTCGGGTGCCCCGCCGCCGTCGCGCACGATGGGCAGCGCACCGCCCGCCGGGTCCGGGGAAGCGGGCCGGCGCGGGTCCGCGGGAGCACGGTCGACGGGCGTCCGGACCGCGGGGGCGCGATCGGCCGGGACCAGGCCGCCCGGCGCCCGGACCGCGGGGAGACGGTCGGCCCGGTCCCGGCCGGCCTCCGGCCCCGACGGCCCGCTCGGCTCACCGCGTGGGTCCTGCGCGCCGGGGTGTCCGGTGCCGCCCCAGGAGACCCGCCGGTCGTGTTCTCCGCCGAAGCCGGTCTGCCGGGACGCGTCCGCCTGCCAGGCGGTGGCCGGTTCAGGACGGTTGTCCGCGAAGGGCTCCTCGTCGAGGAAGACCGGACCGGTCTCGTCCACCGGTGCGTCGGCCGACGCGGACACCGGGGCCGTCGACTGCGGTCCACCCGCCCCTCCGGCGGGTGCCGCGGGCGCCGGATCGCCCTGCTGAGGGGCGGGCCGGCTCGTGCCGGGCACCCACGAAGCGCCGTTCCAGTACCGGACGTATCCGGGAATGGACGGGTCGGGGTAGTACCCCTCGCGGGGGCTTTCGTCACCGGGTGCCGGGGTTGGGGCGCTCATCACCGTGGTCCCGTATCTCTTCGAGGCCGCAATTCAACGGGTCCACATCTATCAGACGCCCGCCTGCCCCTGGGTGGCTCCAGGGGATTGGGCCACTTTCCGGTCACCCGGAAATTCTTTCCCGAAGTCGCGTCATAGGTGGCGGGGAGGGCGCTCTCTCCCAGTGCGGACCGGTCACGGGACCGGCCCACAGGCACTGGAAGGACGCACTCATGCACACCGTCGTGGAACGCGAGCTGGAGTTCAAGCTGGTTCTGTCGCCCGAGCGCAGCATCCCCGTCCCGGCCCGGCTGACGTATCGCACGGAGGATCCGTACGCCGTGCACGTCGCCTTCCACATCGGCTCCGAGTACCCCGTCCACTGGACGTTCGCCCGCGAACTGCTGGTCGAGGGCGTGTTCCGGCCGTGCGGCCACGGGGACGTACGGATCTGGCCGACCAAGGTCGACGTCCACAACGTCATCTTCGTGGCGCTGACTTCGCCGGACGGCGACGCGCTGCTGGAGATGCCGTCCGCCACGGTGGCCGCCTGGGTGGAGCGGACGCTGCGGCTGGTCCCGCCGGGCACGGAGTCCGAGCGGCTGGGCATCGACGAGGGTCTCGCCGAGCTGCTCGCGCCGCTGCCGGCCGACGACCTGTGGCTGAGCGACCCGTGGGGGCCGGACGATTCGCAGGACGGCGACGCGTGAACGGCCGCGGTGCCGGCGGGCCGTCAGAACACCTTGCCCGGGTTGAGCAGCCCCAGCGGGTCGAACGCCTGCTTGATGCCCCGGTGCAGTTCGACGCCCACCTCGCCGAGCTCGCGCGCCAGCCACTCCTTCTTCAGGACCCCGACCCCGTGTTCGCCGGTGATCGTGCCGCCGAGCGCCAGTCCGAGCGCCATGATCTCGTCGAAGGACGCACGGGCCCGCCGGGACTCGTCGGCGTCGGTGTGGTCGAAACAGACGACGGGGTGGGTGTTGCCGTCACCCGCGTGCGCGCAGACACCGATGGTGAGGCCGTACTTCTCGGCGACGGCGGCGGTGCCTTCGAGCATCGCGCCGAGTTTCGAGCGCGGTACGCAGACGTCGTCGATCATCGTGGCCGACTTGACGGTCTCCAGCGCGGTGAGCGACATCCGCCGGGCCTGGAGCAGCAGGTCGGACTCGGCGGCGTCCGCCGCGGGGACCACCTCGGTGGCGCCCGCGGCGGTGCACAGCTCGGCGACGGCGGCCAGGTCGGCCGAGGGGTCCGGGGTGTCGAAGGCGGCGAGCAGGAGCGCCTCGGTGGTGTCGGGGAGGCCCATGGAGGCCATCCTGTTGACGGCACGGACCGTCGTACGGTCCATCAGTTCGAGGAGTGACGGGGTGTGACCACGCTCCATGATCCGGCAGATCGCGTCGCAGGCGGTGGCCGCGCTCGGGAACTCGGCGGCCAGGACCAGCTGCCGCGGCGGCCGGGGCTTCAGCGCCAGCACGGCCCTGACGACGATGCCGAGGCTGCCCTCCGAGCCCACGAAGAGCCGGGTGAGGTCGTAGCCGGCAACGCCCTTCGCGGTGCGGCGGCCGGTGGTCAGCAGCCGCCCGTCGGCGAGGACGACGTCCAGGCCGAGCACGTACTCCGCGGTGACCCCGTACTTCACGCAGCACAGACCGCCGGACGCGGTGCCGATGTTGCCGCCGATGGTGCATGTCTCCCAGCTGGAGGGATCCGGCGGATAGCAGAGACCGTGCTCGTCGACCGCCCGGGAGAGCACCGCGTTGACGACGCCCGGTTCGACGACCGCGATCCGGTCGACCGGGCTGATCTCCAGGATCCGGTCCATCTTCACCAGGGACAGCACGACGCAGCCGTCGGAGGCGTTGGCCGCGCCCGACAGGCCGGTGCGGGCCCCCTGCGGGACGACCGGGACGCGCAGGGCCGTGGCCGTGCGCATGACGTGCTGGACCTGCTCGACCGTGCGCGGGAGCACCACGACGGCCGGTGTGCCCGCGTCGCAGAAGCTCGCCATGTCGTGGGCGTACGAGGCGGTGATGTCGGGATCGGTGATCAGGGCCTCGTCGGGCAGCCCCGCACGCAGTCGTTCGAGAAGACCGTTCATGATCTGAGCGTGGCACCCGGGGCCCATTGGTGTGAACCCGTTTGCGGCTGCCTCCGCAAGGAGCGGTGTGCTCTTCGTACTGACGCAGAGTGATCGGCATGGATGTCATGCCGCAGCAGCCTCCGGAGTCCCCCGATTCGACCGAGCCTCCCCTGGAGCCCCCCGGAACCCGGCCGGTACCGCCGGACCCGGCGGCGTCGGACGAGCTGCCGCCCCTGTCGCTGCGGAAGACGCTGCGCAGGGCGGCCATGGGCATGGTGGCGGGTGCGGTGCTGGTGGCGGGTGCGGTGGTGGCCGTGCCGGAGGACGAGAAGAAGTCCGCGCCGCCGCCTGCGCCGGGTCCGGTGTCGCGGGCTCTGGAGGCGACGGGCCTGGGCCGTCCCGCCTCGCTCTCCGATCTGACGGCGCTGATGGGGGACCGGCAGCAGTGGGTGGGCACGCATCCTTCCGACGCGGGGGCGTGGGCCCTGCTCGGTACGTCCTACGTGGAGTGGGGGCAGCGCTCCGCGGACGAGTCGTACTACGGCCGGGCCGAGCAGGCGCTGCAGCGTTCGCTGAACGTCCGGCCCGGTGAGAACGGGAACACCGCGGCCTGGGTGGGACTCGCGACGCTCGCCAATGCCCGGGGCGACTTCGGCGCGGCGAAGAAGTGGGGCGAGAAGGTCCGTGCGCGGGAGCCGAAGCAGTGGACGGCCTACCCGCCCCTGATCGACGCGTACAACGGCCTCGGTGACTACAAGGCCTCGCGCACGGCGGTGGAGAGGTTCGCGGCGCTGCGCCCCGGCGACGCCGCGCTGCTGCGTACGGCGCGGATGTACCGGGACCGCGGGCAGCGGGAGGCCGCTCTGGCGAACGCGCAGGCGGCGGCCGACCGGGCCACGGCCCCGGCGCAGAAGGCGGAATGCCTGTATCTGCTGGGCGAACTGGCCTGGGAGCGGGGCGAGCCCGAGGGGGCGGTGGCGCAGTACGGCGCGGCGCTGCGGACCGACCGCGCCCACCCCGGGTCGCTCGCGGGCCGGGCCAGGGCGCTGGCCGCGCTCGGCCGTACGGACGAGGCGCTGCGCGACTACCGGGCGGCGCTGGCTCTCCTCCCCCGGCCCGAGTACATGCTCGAACTGGGCGAGTTGTACGAGTCGCTGGGCCGGGACGACGATGCCCGGAGCCAGTACGGACAGCTCGGTGAGGCTCTCGCGCGCGGCGACGCCCAGGGAGTGGACAACGCGCTGCTGCGCGGCCGTTTCGAGGCCGCTCACGGGGATGCGGCGGTGGCGGTGGAGCTGTTGCGGACGGAGTGGGGCCGATCGCACCGCAGCGCGGCCGTGGCGGACGCGCTGGGCTGGGCGCTGCACCGCTCCGGCGACTCGTCCGCCGCGCTGCAGTACGCGACGCAGGCGGTCGACACGGGTGGGCAGAACGCCTCGTACATGTCCCACCTGGGCGCGATTCAGCAGGCGTTGAAGGACTACGGTCCGGCGCGCCGCAACCTGGCGGCGGCACTGCGCACCAATCCGCACTTCTCACCGCTGGAGGCCCCGGCCTCGCAGGAGGCACTGGACTCGCTGGCCCGGCTCACGGCGGGCGGACCGCAGGACATGCGGCCCGCCCCGGAACCCGAGCCGGCTGCGTGGGCCGGGCCAAAAGCACCCGCGCCGACGCCGCAGCGGCAGGCCTCCGCGAGGACCCCGGCCCCGCCGGCGGAGCCGAGCGCACCGGGCACCGCCGGGCCGAGACCGCCGGATCCGGACCTGTGGCCCGCAGCGGGGGCGCCCGGCCCCGGCACCCACGCCCCGGGCAGCCGCTGACAGGCCGCCGGGGACGATCCGCCCGCGCTCGGGGACCGGGGCGTGCCCGCCCGGTGGGGCCGTACCAGGGGCGGGGCCCCGGTCTCGCCCCAGGCCCCGCCGTCACGCCCCGGGGATCAGAGGTTGCCGCGCTTCTCCTGCTCGCGCTCGATCGCCTCGAACAGGGCCTTGAAGTTGCCCTTGCCGAAGCCCATCGAGCCGTGGCGTTCGATCATCTCGAAGAAGACGGTCGGGCGGTCCTGGACCGGCTTGGTGAAGATCTGCAGCAGGTAGCCGTCCTCGTCGCGGTCGACGAGGATCTTCAGCTCGCGCAGGATCTCCACCGGGACCCGGGTCTCGCCCGCCCACTCGCCGAGGGTGTCGTAGTACGAGTCGGGGGTGTCCAGGAACTGGACGCCGGCCGCCCGCATCGCGCGGACCGAGGCGACGATGTCGTTCGTGGCGAGCGCGATGTGCTGGACGCCCGCGCCGCCGTAGAACTCCAGGTACTCGTCGATCTGGGACTTCTTCTTGGCGATGGCCGGCTCGTTGATCGGGAACTTGACCTTGAGCGTGCCGTCGGCGACGACCTTGGACATGAGCGCGGAGTACTCGGTGGCGATGTCGTCGCCCACGAACTCCTTCATGTTGGTGAAGCCCATGACCTTGTTGTAGAAGCCGACCCACTCGTTCATCCGGCCGAGTTCCACATTGCCGACGCAGTGGTCGATGGCCTGGAAGAAGCGCTTGGCGGGCGGCTCGACGATCGGGGTCGCGGCGACGAAGCCGGGCAGGTAGGGGCCGTCGTAGCCGGTGCGCTCGACGAGGGTGTGACGGGTCTTGCCGTACGTGGCGATGGCGGCGAGCACGACCGTGCCGTGCTCGTCCTTGACCTCGTGCGGCTCGGTGAGACCGAGGGCGCCGTGCTCCACCGCGTACGCGTAGGCCGCTCGGGCGTCCGGGACCTCGATGGCCAGGTCGACGACACCGTCGCCGTGCTCGGCGACGTGGTCGGCGAGGAAGCGGCCGTGGTCGGTGGACGCCTTGATGACGGAGGTGAAGACGAAACGGGCGGACCCGTTGGTCAGGACGTAACTCGCCGTCTCGCGGCTGCCGTTCTCCGGTCCGGAGTAGGCGACCAGCTTCATGCCGAAGGCCGTCGAGTAGTAGTGCGCGGCCTGCTTGGCATTGCCGACGGCGAAGACGACCGCGTCCATTCCCTTGACCGGGAAGGGGTCGGCCTGCCGGGCAGTGTCGGGGGTGGTGTGCAGAGTCTCAGTCATGTTCGAAGGCTCTCGCCGCTTCGCAAGGTGCGCAACAGTTCGCGAATTCACTGGGCAATATGCCCAGCCGAAACGGACGATGGCCGGGCTATCTGTACATGATGACCATCACAGCGACCCCGGAGGCGGACCATGGCGATCGATCGACTGGACGGGCGGCTCATCGTACTGCTGGCCCGCGAACCCCGTATCGGCGTCCTGGAGGCATCGCGCCGGCTCGGCGTGGCGCGCGGGACGGTGCAGGCCCGCCTCGACCGGCTTCAGTCGAATGGAGTCATTCGCGGATTCGGCCCGACCGTCGATCCGGCGGCGCTCGGCTACCCCGTCACCGCGTTCGCGACCCTGGAGATCAAGCAGGGTCAAGGGGTCGACGTGCGGGCCCACTTGGCCGGTGTTCCGGAAGTGCTGGAGCTGCACACGACCACGGGGCACGGCGACATGCTCTGCCGTCTCGTCGCGCGTTCCAACGCCGATCTTCAACGGGTGATCGACCGGGTTGTCGGTTTTGATGGCATCGTCCGGGCCTCCACGGCCATCGTCATGGAGAACCCGGTTCCACTGCGCGTCATCCCGCTCGTCGAGCAGGCCGCGGGGGACGACGACTGAGCCGAGGAGTGACGTGTGAGCTTCTGGGAGTATCTGGGCAACCGGCACCAACAGCTGCTCACCGACGCGTACCAGCACGTCAGCGCCGTGTTCCAGTGCATGGTCATCGCCACACTGCTCGGCGTCCTGATCGGCGTCGTCACCTATCGCAGCGGATGGGCCGGGTCGCTGGCCATCACATCGACGGCGACGATCCTCACCATTCCCTCGCTCGCCGCGATCGGTCTGCTCATCCCGCTGGTCGGGCTGGGGGTCGCGCCCACGGTGATCACGCTGACGCTGTACGGGCTGCTGCCCATCGTCCGCAACTCCATCGTGGGGCTGCGCGGCGTCGATCCGGCGCTGGTCGACGCGGCACGGGGCATCGGGATGTCCCGGGCGGCCCGGCTGTGCCGGGTGGAACTGCCGCTCGCCTGGCCGCCGATCCTCACCGGCATCCGGGTCTCCACGCAGATGCTGATGGGCATCGCCGCCATCGCCGCGTACGCCTCGGGCCCCGGCCTGGGCAACGAGATCTTCCGCGGCATCGCCTCGCTGGGCAGCGCCAACGCGATCAATCAGGTGCTCGCGGGCACGCTCGGCATCGTCGTCCTCGCCCTGCTCTTCGACGCCGCGTACGTACTGCTCGGGCGGCTCACCATCCCCAGGGGGATCCGTGTCTGAGACCGCCGGCTCCGGGCCCTCCGGCTCCGCCACCGCCCACGGGAGCACGGTCGCCGGTGACGCCGCGACGACACGGACCACGTCCGGCGCCACCATCCACCTGGACAACCTGACCAAGCGCTACCCGGGCAACCCGAACCCGGCGGTGGACAACGTCTCGATGGACATCAGGGCCGGCGAGACGGTGATCTTCGTCGGCCCGTCCGGCTGCGGCAAGTCCACCACCCTGAAGATGATCAACCGGCTGATCGAGCCGACGTCCGGGCGGATCAGGATCAACGACGAGGACGTCACCGACATCGACCCGGTGAAGCTGCGCCGCAAGATCGGATACGCGATCCAGTCGTCCGGGCTCTTCCCGCACATGACGGTCGCCGAGAACATCGCCCTCGTACCGAGGATGGTCGGCTGGTCGAAGTCGAAGGTGAAGGACCGGGTCGAGGAGATGCTCGATCTGGTCGGCCTGGATCCGCGGGAGTTCCACGGGCGCTATCCGCGGGCACTGTCCGGCGGACAGCAGCAGCGAGTGGGCGTGGCACGGGCCCTGGCGGCCGATCCGCCGGTGCTTCTGATGGACGAGCCGTTCGGCGCGGTCGACCCGATCACCCGCGACCACCTCCAGGACGAGCTGATCCGCCTCCAGCACGAGCTGCACAAGACGATCGTCTTCGTCACCCACGACTTCGACGAGGCGATCAAGCTGGGTGACCGGATCGCCGTGCTGCGGGAGCGTTCGCACATCGCGCAGTTCGACACCCCCGAGGCGATCCTCACCAACCCGACGGACGACTTCGTCTCGGGCTTCGTCGGTGCCGGGGCGGCGCTGAAGCGGCTCAACCTCACCCGCGTACGGGATGTCGAGATGGCACAGTTCCCGACGGTGACGGTCGACGACCCGCTCCAGTCGATCTTCAACAGGCTCCGCGGAGGCACGCACAACGAGCTGCTGATGCTGGACCGCAGGAACCGTCCGTACAAGTGGCTGCGGCGCGGCGACCTGATGCGGGCCCGGGGCTCACTGGCGCGCGCCGGGCAGCTGGTCCACGACACCGTGACGCGCGACGCGACACTGCACGACGCGCTGGAGGCGGTGCTGACCGACAGCGGCGGACGGGTCGCGGTGACGGGGCGGCGCGGCGAGTTCATCGGGGTCGTCGACATGCAGACCCTGATGAACTCCGTCCATGAACTGCTGGAGGCCGACCGGCTCGCCGCCATCGAGCACCAGCACGACCTGGAGGAGCTCCGCACCCACCAGACCGAACAGGAGCTGGAGGGCGGTGCGGGCACATGACTCCCAACTCCCCGCTGGATCCCGGATCGAGGCGGTCCCGGCGCTCCCTGCGCCCGGCACCCGCGTCCGACAAGGACCGCCCGCCCGGCGAACACGACGTCAGGGGCCACGCCTTCCGCGACGAGGAGGAGGAACCCGCGCCGCCACCCGCCGGGCCGCGACGCCGGGTCACCTGGCGCAAGCTGGTGTTCCTGCCGCTCGCGCTCGCGGTCGTCCTGGCCGCCACCTATCTGTGGATCACCAACGTCCACCTCGACTCGATCGCGCGGAACTCGCTCACCGGCGGCAATGTGCAGCTGCGCTGGTGGCAGCATGTGCGGCTGACGGCGATCTCGACGTTCTGGGTGCTGATCATCGCCGTCCCGCTGGGGATCGCGCTGACCCGGCGCGGGCTGCGCAGGGGCGCCCCGCTGGTCACGGCGATCGCCAACATCGGGCAGGCGACACCGGCGATCGGCCTGCTGGCACTGCTGGTGATCTGGCTGGGCATCGGCCCGTCGACGGCGATCATCGGCATGGTGATCTACGCGGTGCTGCCGGTCTTCTCGAACACGGTGGCCGGTCTGAAGGCGATCGAACCGAACCTGGTCGAGGCCTCCCGCGGCATCGGCATGTCCGCGATGGGGACGCTCACCAAGGTCGAACTGCCGCTCGCCGTACCGCTGATCCTGGCCGGTGTGCGGACGGCGCTGGTGCTCAACGTCGGCACGGCGACCCTGGCCACCTTCGTCGGCGGCGGCGGCCTCGGGGACCTGATCACCTCGGGCATCCAGACCCAGCGGATGCCGGTGCTGGTGCTCGGTTCCGTACTGACGGTGGTGCTGGCGCTGCTGGTGGACTGGCTGGCCTCGCTGGTCGAGCTGGCGCTGACGCCGCGTGGACTGGAGGTGGGGTGAGCATGGGCCCGCGAAAGGTGTGTGCCGGGCTCGTGGGGGTGCTCGCTCCGGCACTGCTGCTCTCCGGGTGCGGGCTGAAGAGCGGCTCGCCGATGGTGGACGACGTGGTGCCGGGCTCCGTCGGCCGGGGAAAGCCGCTGTCCGGCGCCTCGCTGACCGTCACCTCGAAGAACTTCAGCGAGAACATCGTCCTGGGCCAGATGATCGGCCTGGTCTTCAAGGCCGCCGGGGCGGAGGTCCTGGACCGGACGAACCTGCCGGGGTCGATCAGCGCGCGCGAGGCGATCGTCAAGGGCGGCGCGGACGCCATGTACGAGTACACGGGCACCGGCTGGATCACCTATCTGGGCCACGCGAAGCCGATCGCCGACCCGCTGAAGCAGTGGGAGGCGGTCCGTGACGAGGACCGGAGGAACGGCGTGACCTGGCTGCCGCCGTCCACCCTCGACAACACCTACGCGCTCGCCATCAGCCGGAAGAACAACGCGAAGTATCACCTGAGGACGCTCTCCGACGTCGCCGCGCTGGCCGGGAGGAACCCGTCGGCGGTGACGATCTGCGTGGAGAACGAGTTCGCCTCGCGCGACGACGGGCTGCCGGGCATGGAGAAGGCGTACGGAATGTCCCTCCCGGCCGCCAACATCAAGAAGATGGACGCCGGGATCATCTACACCCAGGTCTCGAAGTCCGACTCCTGCCTGCTGGGCGAGGTGTTCACCACGGACGGCCGGATCAAGGCCATGGACCTCGAAGTACTCGTGGACGACAAGCACTTCTTCCCCAATTACAACGCGGCGCCCGTCGTCCACACCAAGACCTTCGAGAAGTACCCGCAGATCGCGGAGCTGCTCGACCCGGTCACCAGGAAGCTGACGACGGAGGTCGCCCAGGAGCTCAACGCCAAGGTGGACGTCGACGGGCAGGACCCGCACGACGTGGCGAAGGAGTGGCTGATCCAGGAGGGGTTCATCAAGAAGGGGTGAGCCGGCGCGGCCTTCCCGACATGATGCAAAGGAATCGCTGCAAAAAAACTGTTGCAAAGAGAGTTTTGCAACTCTACGGTGGAGCCATGCCCGCAACAGAGGACGACGGCAAGAGCGCCGTCACCGGTCAAAAGGTCCACACGGTCGACGCCCGCACCCTGCGCGGGCTCGCCCACCCCCTGCGACTGCGCCTGCTGAGCGCTCTCCGCGAGTTCGGCCCCGCCACCGCCTCCGGTCTCGCGAACCGGCTGGGCGAGTCCAGCGGCGCCACCAGCTACCACCTCAGGCAGTTGGCGGCGTACGGCTTCGTCGAGGACGACCCCGAGCGCGGCAAGGGCCGCGAACGCTGGTGGCGGGCCGTCCACACGGGCACCGCCTTCGACAGCGACCGCTTCATGGGCCACCCGGATCCCGAGGTGCGCGGCGCCATAGGCGTCGTACTCCACGAGATCGCCACCGCGCACGCCCAGGAACTGAACACCTGGCTCGGCACGATGCACGAATGGCCCGAGGAGTGGCTGCACGGCTGGGACGTCAGCGATTTCAAGGTGCGCCTCACCCCCGATCTCTCCAGGGAGCTGATCGGGAAGATCCACGATCTCATCGCGAGCTACGAGGGCCAGGTCCCGGAGGGCACGGAGGGCTCGGCCACCGTCCGCAGCCATGTGCACCTCTTCCCCCGCCCCGCCGAGTGACGAGGCCACCGGGCGACGAACAACCCACCCAGCGACGATCCCGCCGGGCAACGGCCCGAAGAGCGACGGACCCGTCCGGCGGACGCGACCACCGCGCGATGCCGCCGGCCGGCCGCGCGAGAAGCCGCCGGGCACCGAGCCGGCCGTGCGAGGACGTCACCGAGGAACGAAGTCGCTGAGGAACGAGCCCCTCCGACCGGAAGGACACCGCCATGCACCCCGACACCCATCTGCTGCTGCACCACCAGCGCTCCGCCGAACTACGGCGGCGGGCAACGGATTTCGACCTCCCTCCGGCTGATCCGCACGCCTCGCTGCGCGCCCGGCTGGGCTGGCTCCTCGTGGAGGCGGGGCTGCGCATCATGCCCCGCGGCCCCGAGCGCCCCGGCGTCGCGCCCGGTACGGCATGAGCGGCCGGGGGGACCGAAGTCGCGACCGCACCCCGCTCATCGCCGTACTCTCCGCCAACTCCATCTCCACGGCCGGTACTTCACTCACGCTGATCGGGGTGCCGTGGTTCGTCCTGGAGACCACGGGCAGCGCGGGGCGGGCCGGCGTCGTCGCCTTCTGCGCGACGCTGCCGATCGTCGTCTCCGCACTGATCGGCGGGCCCGTCATCGACCGAACAGGACGCCGGCGGGTCTCCGTCGCCTCCGACCTGGTGTGCGGCCTCGCCGTGGCCGCCGTCCCGTTGCTGTACTACGCGGACGCCCTGGCGTTCTGGACCCTGTGCGCGCTGATGGCCGTCAGCGGGCTCCTGCACACCCCGGGCAACACGGCGCGCTACGTCCTCGTGCCGGATCTCGCCGAACACGCCGGGACCACCCTCGCCCGTGCCGCCAGCCTCTTCGACGCCGTCTCGCGCGGCGCCCGGATGGTCGGCGCGGCGCTGGCCGGCATGCTGATCGCGCTGGTCGGCGCGGAGACCGTGCTGCTGCTGGACGCCGCCACGTTTCTGACGTCCGCGCTGCTCATCGCGTTCGGCGTGCGCGGGGTGCGGGCGGCCGAACCCCGCAGGGCCGCGGCACCGGTGTCGCTGCGCGCCTACCGCACCGAACTGCGCGAGGGATTCGCCTACTTGCTGGGCAACCGGCTCCTGCTGGCGGTCGTGGTGATGGTCCTCTTCATGAACGGCACCGATCAGGGCTGGAACGCCGTCCTGCTGCCGGTGCACGCCTCCGCCGAACTGGGCGGTGCCCGGGACATCGGGCTGCTCACCGCGCTGTTCGGCGCCGGTGGACTGACCGGGGCGCTGCTGTACGGATGGTTCGGCGACCGTTTCTCGCGGCGGGCCGTGTTCACGGTGTGCGTGCTGTTGTGCGGTGCGCCCAGGTACGCCGTCGCGGCGCTGACCGGTACGACGCTGCCGCTCGCCGTGACCATGGCGCTGAGCGGCATCGCGGGCGGGGTGCTGAACCCGGTCCTGACGACGGTGATCTACGGAAGCGTGCCCGACGAGCTGCGCAGCCGGGTCTCCGGGGTCCTCACGGCGGGCGGCGAACTCGCCATGCCGGTGGGCGGTCTCGCGGCGGGCCTGCTGGTGGAGAGCGCGGGCGCGCGGGGCGCGCTGCTGGCGATGGGCGGGGTGTACCTGCTGGCGACGCTGAGCCCGGTGGTGTTCCCGGTGTGGCGCACGATGGACGAGGTGGGGTCCGGGGCCGGAGAAGGGCCGGGGTCCGGGGTTGCGGAAGCGGTGGACGCCGCCGTGCCGTCACCGGCCGCCGAGGTCAGCAGCTCGGTACCTTGTGGCCCTGCTCCAGTGCCCGGAGCGAGGACACCGCGTTCTTGAGGGTCGTGACCGGGATCAGCCGGAGCCCCTGGGGAAGCTCGGCGCCCGCCTCCCTGCATTCGGCCTTCGGGACGAGGAAGACGCTCGCGCCGTCGCGGTGCGCGGCCTGGGTCTTCAGCGACACCCCTCCGACCGCTCCGACCTCGCCGTTCGCCTGGATCGTGCCGGTGCCCGCGATGGTGCGGCCACCGGTGAGATCGCCGCCGGAGCCGTCGCCGGCGAGCTTGTCGACGATGCCGAGCGCGAAGAACAGTCCCGCGCTCGGGCCGCCCACGTCGGCGAGGTGCAGGGTGACGTCGACCGAGCCCTTGGGCTTGCCGAGGTAGTTCAGGGCCGCGTCGACGGCGGAGTTCTGCGACTTCCTCATGTCTTCGAGGTTGTGCTTCTCGATCTCCTTCTCGGAGCCGCCGGTCGGGTAGACGGATTCGCGGGGCAGCACCGCCCGGTCCGTACGGAACCAGCTGTCGACCACGTCGCCGATGCCGATGTCGGCGGTGGGCCCGGTCGCGACGATCGTCGTCATCCGCAGCTCGCCCTTGGTGGGGCGGGTGGGCGCGCCCTTGATGCTGATCACCGGCGTGCCGTGATCGTTTCCGAGCACGTTCGCGGTCGTGCCGGGCTGCGCCAGCGTGAACGGCAGCGGCGCGAAGGCGGCCACCCCGAACAGGGCGAGGACGGGCAGGGCGCACAGAGCGAGGGTGCGGGAGCGCGAGAGACGAGTGAGCACCCGCCCAATCTAACCGCCGGGACGACCGCGCGCGGGCCGGGCGGTGCGGGCGCCCCGGCCCGCACCCGCTCGTCCGACTGCCGAAGTGCCCGGCTGCCCGCCTCGTCCGGATCGCCGGACGGGTGCAAGGAGCCCTACCTGAGCGCGTCCGCCACCTCACGGGCCGCGTCCACGACGCGGGGGCCGACCCGTTCGGGTACGGAGTCGGCGAGCATCACCACACCCACGCTGCCCTCGACCCCCGTCACGCCCACCAGTGCGGCCGCGGCCCCGCTCGCCCCGGCTTCCAGTTCGCCGTGGGTGAGGGTGAAGGCCGTCTCCCCCACCGGCTTCTGGCGGGCGGCGAGTATCGCCCGGCCCGCGGCGCCCCGGTCCAGCGGGTGACGGAAGCCGGCCCGGTAGGCCACGTGATAGTCGGTCCAGGTCGGCTCGACGACCGCGACCGCCAGCGCGTCGCTGCCGTCGACCAGTGTGAGGTGCGCGGTGGCGCCGATGTCCTCGGCGAGGGAGCGCAGCGCGGGGAGCGCGGCCTCCCGGACGAGCGGATGCACCTGGCGGCCCAGGCGCAGCACGCCCAGGCCCACCCTGGCCCGGCCGCCCAGATCGCGGCGCACCAGGGCGTGTTGTTCCAGGGTGGCAAGCAGACGGTAGACCACTGTTCGGTTGACGCCGAGTCTGTTGGACAACTCGGTGACGGTCAGGCCGTGGTCGGTGTCGGCGAGCAGTTTGAGGACCCTCAGTCCCCGGTCGAGCGTCTGGGAGGTCTCCGCGGTCACGACGCCCTCTCCTCTTTGGTGAGCGGCGGCGGCTGGTCCCACGGAAGGTGCGCCGCCGGTCCCAGCGGCGACGCACGGAGAGGCCGCCGGCCTGGCCAAGGCACCGGCTGCGCTCCGCGGCGGCATTGCCACGGGGCGTTCATTTTTGGGGACAGTAGCGAGCCAGTCCGCTCAGCGGAAGACCTCGTCCAGAATCCGGGCGTCAGCGGAAGAGGAGTTGTGGTGAAGAAGCATAAGGGCCGGTCAGCGCGGCGTCGGCCGACGCCTGGACGTCTACGCGCGTCCATGTCGGCCGACGTCGCGGCGACGCTTCGTACACCGGACGTGAACGGGCGTTAGCTCACCGTGAACGACTGTTGCACAATTTTTCCGTTCACGAGCACCTCGCAGGCCCTGATCGCCTTCGTCGCCGGGTCGCGGACGGTGAAGTTGAGGGCGAAGGTGCCGTCCAGTCCGATGACCCGGGTGACGTACGAGTCCGAGGTCTGCTTCCCGTCCGCGGTGCGGCCGGTCACCGAGACCGTGGCAACGGGGGCGAAGCCCCGCCCGGTCACCTGGACCGCCGTGCCGACCGGGCCCTCGGGCGGCGAGAGCGCGAAGGAGGGCCCGGCGGGAACGCTCCCGTCCTGCACGGTGAACGCCGCTGTCTCGGTACGGGGGTTGACGAGGACCTCCCGTACCCGGATCGCGACGGTGTCGGTGGCGTTGACCGTGAAGGTCTGCGAGAACGCCCCGTCCAGCCCGACCACCTTGGTCCTCGCCGGGTCGGACGTCTGCGATCCGTCGGCCCGCAGACCGACGACGGACACGGTGGCGACCTTCGCGAAGCCCTGACCGAGGACGGTGACGGCGGTGCCCTTCGGACCGGCCGACGGAGTGAGGACGACGAAGGACGGGGCCACGGTCAGCGGGGTGACCGCCTGCGCTCCTGCGGCGGTGACCTGGAGCGCGTACACGGCACGCGGGGTGGATCCGGCCACGGTGACCGTGCCGGCGAGCGTTCCGTCGGCGGTGATCCGGAGGGTGGAACCACTGATCCGCGCGCTGTCGCAGCCGCTGCCGTCGGCGGCACAGAGCGCGGCGACGGGTGCGGCGCCGGTGGGCCAGTCACCACCGGAGACGGTGATCGTCCCGCCGGGCTTGACCTTCGCCGCGCCCGCGGAGAGCGTCGCGGAGGCGTCGGTCACGGTGAACGGCGTGGTCAGCACGGTGGCCGGATCATTTCCCTCGTCGACCTGGATCGCGGCGATGGCCGGGTCGGAGACGGTGAAGTCGACACTGAACGTGCCGTCGGGGGTGCTCTTCACGTAGACGGCGGTGTCGTCGAGCGTCGCCCCGCCCGCGTCCAGGCCGACGGTGTTGATCCAGCGGTCCTGGAAGTAGTTGCTGCCGGTGACCTGGACGACGCTGCCGACCGGCGCGCCGGAGCGGGAGAGCGCGATGGCCCGCGGCCCGCCGGGCTGATACGCCTTGACGGTCAGGGGTGCGGTCGCCTCCTTCGTGCCGTCGCCGACCTTCACCAGGTACGAGCCGTCCGGCACCGTGCCCGCGGGGGCGAGGACCGCGCTTCCGGTCAGCTCCCCCGAACTGCTGATCGCCAGGGTGCCGGAGACGAACTTCCCGGTGTCGCAGCCACCGCCGTCCGCCGAGCACAGCGACGCCACGGGGGTGGCACCGACGGTCCACAGGCTGCCGGCCAGGGCGACGGCCGTGGACGGCCTGACGGCGGTGGTGGGTGCGGTCAGGGTGGCCGGATGTCCTGCGGTTCCCTCGGCGGTCACGGTGCCGATGGAGCCTCCCCCGCCGACCACGTCGCACGGGGTCTCATAGGTGGAGCCGAGCACCTTCGTGCGCGTCAGATTGCGCACCGGGGTGAAGGAGATCGGCCCGCTCGCGTCGGCCGGGATGATGAAGTCCCCTTCGTACGGGGGGATCTCGATGGGCTTCCCGGACGGGATGTCGAGGTTGATCTGGGGTCCGGTGACGGTGACCGTGCCGGTCGCGCCGCCCGACATCGCGAAGTCGATGCTGGGGGTGGTGGGCACATTGCTCAGGCTGAGCCCGCTGGTCGCGGGCGACGGTCCGAGGGTGACCTTGGCGTGGACCTTGCCGCCCGGGTCGACGATGGCCGGCGAGAGGTCGACACTCATCTGCTGCGGCCCGGTGGCCTCGCCCTGACCGGCGGGCAGGGAGCAGTGGACGGTCGGGGTGACCGTACCCGCGTGGGCGGCGGGGGCGAGTACGACGGTCCCACCGGTCCAGACGAGCACGGCCCCCGCGGTGAGCGCAACGGCACGACGTAACGCCGCGCCCTGCCCTCCTCGCCTTCCCGGCCCTTCTGGTCTTCTCGATCTCGGCCGTACGGACATGAGACTCCTTCGCGACTACGGAAATTCTTCGCATTCGAAATGGCGGCGCCCGCCTGCTCCATGGCGATACGGAGCAGGCGGGCGTCTCCGGTACTTTCCCTGACTTCCCCGAGTTACCTGAGTTCTCCGAGTCCTCCGGGTTCTCCGGGTTCTCCGGGTTCTCCGAGTTCTCCGAGTTCTCCGAGTTCTCCAAGTTCTCCAAGTTCTCCGAGTTCTCCGAGTTCTCCGAGTTCGACGGACCGTCAGAGAAGAGTGAGTGTCAGGGTGGCGCTGTAATCTCCGGGCCGGGTGAATCCGGGCACCGTCAGAGTGAGGTCGGCATCGGCGTCGAACCGGCCGCCCGTGAACGGGCGGGATCCGTCCGGATTCATCCGGCAGAGGCTCGCCGCCTCGCTCCCGAGCGCGGCGGGCGAGCCGGCCACCGGCACCCCCACGCTTCCGTTCTGCGCCGTGCACCTCGGTGTCCACCGGACGGCGTCCGCCGGGATGGTGCCCCCGTCGGCGCTGGTGAAGCCGGTGAGGGTGGCGGTGAGGGACCAGCCGCTGTTGACGCCTCGGGCGTCCTCCACCTCGACCCGGTTGAGCCGGGAGCGCTGCACACCGCTGCCGGTGCCCAGGACCGTCGTGCCGAAGTCGACGGTGTCGCCGTCCTGGACCATGGACAGCGTCCCGGCCCGCACCGAGGTGTTCAGCCGCTGGTCGGCGCTGCCGCCGCCCCCTCCCCCGCCCGTGGAGACGGTGAACGGGGCGGTCCGTACGGTCGCCGGATCATTGCCCTCGTCGGCCTGGACGGCGACGACGGCGTCGGAGATCACGGTGAACTCGACGGCGAAGGTGCCGTCCGGGCCGCTCTTGACGTAGACCGCACTGTCGTCGAGCCCGGTCCCCGTCGCGTCGAGACCGATGACGTTGATCCAGCGGTCCGGGTTGTAGTTCTTGCCGCTGACCGTGATCACGCTGCCGACCGGTCCACTGCTCCGCGACAGCGAGATCTCGCGGTCGCCGGCCGCGACGGCCTTGACGGTGAGGGGAGCGGTGGCTTCCTTCGTACCGTCGTTGACCTTCACCTCGTACGCGCCGTCCGGCACCGCGCCGGCCTCCGCGAGGGTGGCCGTTCCGTGCAGCGTTCCGTAGCTGTCGATGGTGAGGGTGTGGCTCTTGAACTTCAGCGGATCGCAGCCGCCACCGCCCACCGCACAGAGCGAGGGGACGGGCGCGCCGCCCGGCGTCCATCCCGAACCACCCAGCGTCACGGCGGTGTTGGGACGTACGGGGTCGCCGGGAGCAGTCAGGTGCGCGGGCTCGGAGCCGGTTCCCTCCGCCGTGACGGTGCCGACGGAGCCGCCCCCGTCGACCACGTCGCAGGGCGTCTCGAAGACCGAACCGAGCACCTTCGTCTGGGTCAGCGTACGGACCGGGGCGAAGGAGATCTCGCCGGAGGCGTCCGCCGGAACCAGGAAGTCCCCCTCGTACGGAGGGAGTTCGATGGGCGTGCCGGCCGGGATGTCCATCGTGAACTCGGCGCCCCGCACGGTGACGGTGCCGGTGGCCCCGCCGGACATGGCGAGGTCCAGGCTGGGAATGGTCGGCACGTCGTCCAGCGCGAGTGCGCTGGTGGCGGGGGACGGACCGAGCGTGACCTTCGCGTGCACCTTGCCACCCGGGGCGACGACCGGGGGTGACAGTTCGACGGTCATCTGCTGCGGCCCGGTGGCCTCGCCCTGACCGGCGGGCAGGGTGCAGTGGACGGTCGGAGCGACCGTACCGGCGGCCTGCGGCGCGGGCGGCGGTGCCGCCTGGGCGGTGGCGCCGACGCAGCTCAGGGACAGTACGAAGCAGGCAGCGAGCAGACCGGTCACGCCGGGTCTTCGTCGTCGAATCACCAGACACCCCTCCATGGCCCATTGATTGCGCACATTGAGGAGGTCGCGTGCGGAGAAGTCAAGAGAGAATTGATTGATCCTTATCTGAAATGCCCGAAAAGCATTTCCGCGGGCACTTTAAGTGCACCTGTTGGCATCTCTTGACATCTCTGAAGATCACAGTTTCACTGCACCCGACATGCCGGGCCCGGCACGCAGATCCGCACTCACCGCGAATCCGTGGAATTCAACCGGAAGGAGTTCTCCCCGTCATGTCGATCCCCTCAGTGCTGTCTTCGAACCGAAGACGCCTCCTGCTCGCGCCGGCCGCGGCGTGTTCCGTCGTCGCGGCTCTCGCCCTGGCACCGACGGCCCAGGCGGTGGCCCCGCTCACCGCGACGGCCACCTACGACTGCGGCACCTGGGGCAGCGGTCTCGCCACCCTGACCGCGGCCGACTCGGGCACGTCCAAGACCATCAAGATCAACTCCAACGCGATCACCATGCCGCCCGGCACCAGCGCCGACCCGAACAGCATCACGACGACGCTCAAGCTCACCAAGACCTCGGGCGGCGTCACCAGTCAGGTGCAGTTCTCCGGGAAGACCAACCCCGGCATGATCAGCCCCAACCCGATCACCCTGGGACCGCTGAAGCTGACCTCCGGGACCCTGGCAGCGGGTGACACCACGAACTCCGCGGTGCTGTCCGGTCCGCCGAGCGCCACCAACTGGTCGCTGCAGATCGTGGCCTCGTCCCCGACGTCGGCCACGGTTCCGTGCGTGGCGACGATCGACCAGTCCGCGGCGTTCGTCTGGTAGCCGCCCCGGCGCCCGTCCGGTAGCCGACGGCACCCGACGTCCGTCCGGCTGCCGACCGCACCCGGTCCGCCCGGACGACGCCGACCGAGGACGGGACGATGCGGAAGCGGGACGGGAACGGGGGTGGGGACCACGGGTCCCCGCTCCCACCCGATCCGCTCCCCACCGGATCGGCGGACACGACGCCGGCCCGGGGCGAGGACCACTGTCCTCGCCCCGGGCCGGCACCCGTACGTCCCTGACACGTCGGCTCACGTCATGCGCGTGGCCCACTCCTGAACCTTATTGATCCGCTGCTGGATCTGCCCGGCCGTGGCCTCGGCACTCGGCGGTCCGCCGCAGACCCTGCGCAGCTCGGTGTGGATCACTCCGTGCGGTTTGCCGCTCTGGTGCGTGTACGCGGACACCATGGTGTTGAGCTGCTTGCGCAGCCCCAGCAGCTGCTTGTGCGTGACCACCGGCCGCGCCTCGGCCGGCTTCTCCAGCAGATCGGCCTCCCCGGCCGGCTTCTGACGGCTGTGTGCGATCTGACGCGTCTGCCGCTTCTGGAGCAGCAGCTGCACCTGGTCGGGCTCCAGCAGCCCCGGAATCCCCAGGTAGTCCTGTTCCTCCTCGCTCCCGGGATGCGCCTGCATGCCGAATTCGGCACCGTCGTAGAGCACCCGGTCGAAGACCGCGTCGGATTCGAGGGCCTCGAAGGGCAGCTGGTCCTCGGTCTCCTCGTCCTCCAGCTTCTCGGCATCGGCGAGGAGCTTGTCCTCCTCCGCGAACGGGTTCTCCTCGTCGCTGCCCTTCTTGGGCTTGTCGAGGACGTGGTCCCGTTCGACCTCCATCTCATTGGCGAAGTCGAGGAGCATCGGGATGGTCGGCACGAAGACGGAAGCGGTCTCGCCGCGCCTGCGCGAGCGCACGAAACGCCCGACGGCCTGCGCGAAGAAGAGCGGCGTGGAGATGGTGGTCGCGTACACGCCCACGGCCAGACGCGGCACGTCGACACCCTCCGACACCATGCGGACCGCGACCATCCAGCGTGAATCGTCCTGGCTGAACTGGTCGATCCGCTTCGACGCGGCCTTCTCGTCGGAGAGGACCACGGTGGCCTTCTCACCGGTGACCTGCTTCAGGATCTTGGCGTACGCGCGCGCCGACTCCTGGTCGGTGGCGATGACCAGCCCACCGGCGTCCGGAATGCCCTTGCGCACCTCGGTCAGCCGCTTGTCGGCGGCGCTCAGCACATTGGGGATCCAGTCCCCGGTGGGCGAGAGCGCGGTGCGCCAGGCCTGCCCGATGGCGTCCTTGGTCATCGGCTCGCCGAGCCGGGCGGCGATCTCGTCACCGGCCTTGGTGCGCCAGCGCATGTTGCCGCTGTAGCTGAGGAAGATCACGGGCCGGACGACGCCGTCGGCGAGCGCGTTGCCGTAGCCGTACGTGTAGTCGGCCGAGGAGCGCCGGATGCCGTCGTTGCCCTCCTCGTACACGACGAAGGGGATCGGATTGGTGTCGGACCGGAACGGCGTGCCGGTGAGCGCCAGCCGCCGGGTGGCCGGGTCGAACGCCTCCTGGCACGCCTCGCCCCAGGACTTCGAGTCACCGGCGTGGTGGATCTCGTCGAGGATCACGAGGGTCTTGCGCTGCTCGCACCGGTTGCGGTGCAGCATCGGCCGCACGCCGACACCCGCGTAGGTGACCGCGACGCCGTCGTACTCCTTGCTCAGCGGGCCCGCGCTGTAGTCGGGGTCGAGCTTGATCCCTATCCGGGCCGCTGCCTCGGCCCACTGCTTCTTCAGGTGCTCGGTCGGCGCGACGACGGTGACCTGCTGCACGACGTGGTGGTGCAGCAGCCATGACGCGAGGGTCAGCGCGAAGGTGGTCTTCCCCGCGCCGGGGGTGGCGACCGCGAGGAAGTCGCGCGGCTGCTCCTGGATGTACTTCTCCATGGCGCCCTGCTGCCAGGCTCGCAGCTTGCCGGCCGTGCCCCAGGGGGCGCGGCCGGGGAAGGCGGGTGAGAGGTGGTGGGAGGCGGTAGTAGTCACGGTCTCCGGTTCGGGTCTCTCGGGTACGTGGGGCGCTGTCCGTACGGGCCGGGACGGACCCGTACGCGATACGACAACCGGGCCACCCTACCGGGGGGCGCTGCGTGAACCGCCTCGAACTACGCCGCCCCGCACAGAATTGCGATGGCTGTCACACGTCGTCGACGACCAGCTCGCGCAGCCCCTGAGAGATCACTTTCACCTCGTCCATTTCCCCCGTGGCCACCGCGATGACCAGGCGTTCCGCGGCATCGATGTCCGGACGCAGATCGATCCCGTTCATGGCGAGGAAGGTCACGCACGACAGCCAGGCCGTACGTTTGTTGCCGTCGAAGAACGGGGGATTGATCGCCAAGGACTGCAGGAGCGCGGCGGCCTTGTCGATCGGATCCGGGTATGCCTCCTCACCGAACATGGCCGCGGAGGGGCGGTGGGCCGCCGATTCGAGGAGCCCGGCGTCGCGCACGACGACGTGCATGTCCGCGCAGGCATGGTCGGCGATGACGAGGATGTCCTCGGAGGTCAGGTAGACACAGGTCACTTGAGCCGCTCCATGAGCTCGCTCCACTTGGCTGCCTGCTCCTTGGCCGTCTTGCGGACGATGGCCTGCTGAGCCGTCCTGGCCAGGTAGTCGTCCACGGCCTGCAGCAGTATGGCGTGCATGCTGGTCCCCTCCTGCTCGGCGCGCTGCTTCAGTGCTTCGGTCTGATCGTCACGAAGACGCAGGTTCATAGCCATACCAAAACGGTACCACCGGATGGGGCCAGAGTGGTACCAGCTACCGTGTCCGCACCCGCCCCGCCACCCAAGCCCCCACCAGCGCCACCCCCGCCATCGGCAGGAAGACCACCGCGAACGCCCCCGGATGGGATCCGGAGGTCCCTGCCTCCACCGCGTCGTGCACCGCTCCCACCGTCCCGCCGCCGAGTGCGGCGAAGGCCGCCCCGCCCGCGGCCAGCAGCAGGACGTTGGACAGCCCGTCGGAGATCTGAAGAGCGGCCGAGTTCGCCCCCGCCTCCTCCGGCGCCGAGAGCTTCAGCAGCAGCACGCTCGTCGATGCGATCACCATGCCCATGCCGAAACACCCGAAGGCCCAGGCCACGGCCACGGTCCAGACCGGCACCGCGTCGATCAGCACGGACGGCGCGGCCGCGATCGCCGCGGCGACCAGCACCATGCCGCCCACCATCAGGCGCTCCCGGTGCGGCTCCAGGCGCGGCCGGGACTGTACATACGAACCGAGGGCCCAGGTCCCGCCCCCGGCCGCGAGCGAGAGCCCGGCCATCGTCGGGCTCAGCCCGCGCTGGGTCACCAGCATCAGCGGTACGAACGACTCGGCGGCGATGAACGACCCGGCCGCCACCCCGCGCAGCAGCACCACCGACGGCAGCCCGCGCGCCGCCCGGCCGGTACCCGGGGGAAGCAGCCCGCGCACGGCGGGAACGAGCAGAGCGACGCCCACCACGGCCGGAAGCAGCGCGAACCAGTTCCGCTCCTGCCCCGCGTACTGGAGCAGCCCCGCCCCCACCGAGATCCCGAGCGCGAGCACGATGCGGCGCCGGTCGTACGGCTCGACGGGTGCGGCGGGATCGGCCGGTCCCGACGCCCGCCGCCGGATCGCGGGCAGCGCGAGCGCCAGCGGGAACACCACCAGTACGGGGATGCCGATGAAGACCCACCGCCACCCCAGGTGCTCGGTCACACTCCCGGCGGCGAGCGGCCCGACGACGGACGGGATCACCCAGCTCGCCGCGAACGCGGCCATGATCGACGGCCGCAGATGCTCCGGGTAGGCCCGGCTGATCACCACGTACAACGCCACGATCACCAGCCCGCCGCCGAGCCCCTGGACGGCCCGCCCGGCGATGAACATCCACATGGTCCCGGCAGTGCCGGAAAGCAGCAGCCCCGCCCCGAACGCGCTGATCCCGGTGGCGAGCGGCGCCAGCGGCCCACGCCGGTCCGCCCACTGCCCGGAGAGCACCATGGCGAACAGGCTGGTGGTGAAGTAAGCGGAGAACGCGAAAGCGTAGAGCGGAATGCCGTGCAGCTCCCGGGCGGCGACCGGCATCGCGGTCCCCACAGCGGTCGCCTCGAAGGCGATCAGGAACACGACGGAGACGATGCCGACACTGAGTGCCCGATAGGTACGCCCGAGCACGCCTTCGGATTCGACGGGCGGGGTCGACACCGCCGCGGGGACGGCGGTGCCGGTATCGGTACCGGCGTCTCGTGGTTCCAGGGCACTCATGAGCCCAAGCGTAAGGGGCAAGATCTCATATGGACCCTGTCGCGAGACGGTCCGCCGCTCGTCCGTTGGTCGTAGGACCGGGGCCTGCCGCACGCGCGACGGCCGAACCCGATCGTGAACACGGTATGGCAGTCGTATGGCAACCCGCCCCGCGCTCTTGAGCACCGAGAACACCCGCCCCTACGGTCGAACCACAGCAAGAAACGCACGGCCGTGTGCCCGAGTGGTTCAGGGGCTCGACTGCAACTCGAGTTACACCGGTTCGAATCCGGTCACGGCCTCCACGCCCGTACGCCCGCCCCGGGGATATTCCGGGGCGGGCGCCTTTCCCGAGTCCGGGGCGCGGGCCACGGAACGCGAAGCGGCTCGCCTCCGTCCACGAGCCCGGCGTCCATTTCCCACACGTGGATCAAGATCCGCAACCTGCGCGCCGTCGACGTGGTCGCCGTCGGTCGGGTGCCCGGCCGCGGTCGGCTGACCGGTTTCCCCGGCGCGGTTCTCGTGAGCGAGCGGCAGCAGGGCGATCTGCGGTACGTAGGCGGCGTCGGCACCGGACGGAGCGACAGGGAACGGCAGGGAAGGGCCGTACTCGCTCGCCTGCTCCGGGCCGCCGGGATCGACACGCTCGCGCGTGAAGAACCCGCACGTATGATCGATCACCTGTGGTGGACCGTTGATCACGCGGTTAACGTGGCGCGGGGCAGTTTTCCGATCAGGGACACGGGGGTGTCGACGGGAGGCGGTGCTGCTGCTCGCCGGCAGCCTGGAGGGCGGTGGCCGCGACGGCCAGGTTTCCGCCACGGACGCCCGTCTCTACAAGGCTCTGTCCGGCAGCCTCGCCACCGCCACCGGCCCCGACTCCCCGATCGGCTCTCCCGGCGGCATCACCTCCGCCTGGACCGACCGGCTCATCGCCACGGCCCGCGACGGCAACGGCCTGCCCGCCCAGCACCCCGGGGCGCTCAAGGGAGGGGCCTCGGGCTGGAACGCCCTCACTCACCTGATGGCCGCCGACGCCGGCGACGACGCCGTGTACGACCCGAACAAGGACCCCAAGGAGAAGTCCTCGCCCTGGAAGAAGGACGAGGGCGACCCGGTCTACAGCGAGGCCTTCCTGACGGAGGTCGGCGACAGCATCCGTGAGTGGGAGACGAACAACGACGACGCCTACGACGGCGTCATGAAGAACTGGCAGGGCACGCAGGAGGACCCGATGAAGGGCCTGCTGAACGCCATGAGCCGCAACCCGTCCGCCTCCACCCACTACTTCGACCCGAACACCACCGACAACCTCAAGTACTTCCTGGAAGACCGGGAGTGGCCCGGCGGCGAAGTCGAGAGCAAGATGCCGGCCGAGACCCAGTACACCTCGGCCCGCGCCGAACTCGGCCTCGCGCTCGAGTCCGCAGCCACCGGCCGCGTGCCCGGTTCACCGATGCACCCGGTGCCCGCTCACCACGACGGCGCCGAGACCGCGATTTTCGAGCGGGTGATGGGCGAGTACACGGAGGCGCTCAACAAGGACCAGAGCGCCGTCCCCGTCTCCATGCGCCTGCCGATGGCCGACATGATCGCCGACTACGGATCCGACGTGCACCAGATCCTCGGCAAGAAGATGGACGGGCCGACGGACTTCAACAACCTCGAGATCGACCGGGGCGACCTCACCCGGATCATCCGCGCCACAGCGGAGGACCCCAACGCCTACAAGATCATCCACGCCTCCCAGAGCGTGGTCACCAGCGAGGGGCTCGACCGCTTCCCGGCGGACTCCTTCCGCAAGGAGGACCCGGAGCTGCGTGCCTGGGTCAAGCAGTCCGCCTCGGTGCTCGGTCACCTCGACGGCGTGCGCGGTGACGTCATCTACGACCTGGGCCAGGCGGAGAAGGACGCCAACGCCTGGAAGAGGATGGTCAACTACCACGTCGTCGGTGGGCTGCTGACTCCCATCCCGGTCGCCGGCGACGCAGTCCAACGCTCGTTGGACTGGGGTCTGAGCGAGTACGTGAACAACGAGAACGCCAAGGTCGACGCCGAGACCCGCAACAACATGATCAAGCACTACGACGACGGCCAACGGCAGATGTACGGCATGTTGCGCGGGATGGCTACAGAACGCGGGCTGTCGGAGAAGGAGCTGGACGCGAGCCCCGGCGAGTACGAGGACCACCTCCAGGCAATCGCCGAGCAGTGGTACCAGAACGGCATGGTCGATGCCGACAAGTGGATGGGACAGTAGTCGATGGACAAGAAGTGGCTGCCGCTGACCATCGTGCTCGGCGCCGCCGGGGTGGCCGTGGTGACGGCGAGCCTCTGGCCTGACAACGAGGAGAAGCCGCCGCTGCCGCAGACCTTGTGTTACGGGGCGCTCAGCCGACAGACCGCAGAATTGATCGACGACGGCAAGGGGGGCGAGGTCAGCACGGAGGAGTGGGAAAGCCCGGGCAAGGGCGACACCGCGGTGTTCAAGACGTGCCAGGTGCTGCGGGCCAACCCTGACAGCGACTACCCCCGAGGCATCTTCCAACTGATCATTTCGGACGAGCGGTACGACTCCGGTCCGAGGAAGGACTCCGTCCCTCTGGGGTCCGGATTCACGGGCTGGGTTCTCCCTGAGGAGGCCGAAGCCATGCTGCCCACCGGCTGCGCCGCCCGCATGGGCTCGACGGCCCCGTACATCACCGTCACGCTCAGCGCGCCCTCGCAGGCGGAGAAGAAGGACCTCGTCGACCGAGACACGGCGCTCCGCAACAGCGCGGCCGTGGTGCGGGAAGCCGCTGCCAAACTGGCCAAGAAGTACGACTGCGAGGCGTAGGACCGACGTCAGCGGGGCAGTCGTCGTCCACGGCCCCCGCTGGACCTCAGCGCGGTGGCCGACCTGGCGGGAGAGTGCTTCGTCGGGGTGGAGGCTCACTCGGGTGTGGCGCCAGGCCGTGTCGAAGGAGAGGCCGCCGGGGCGGGCGTATGCCAGGTGCCAGGCGTGCTGGCTGGTGCGGGGTAAGCAGACAGCCACGGCGTGGCAGGCCGTGCTGATGCCCAGACCTGTCCAATGGCAGCCGCATGGGCCAGGTCTGAAGTAGGTCCGGAACACCGAACCCCTGGCGAATCACCGGCCGTCAGCGCAGTCGCCGCATCGAGCAGGACCTCAGTCCGACCAGACGCAGAACCTGCTACTTCGGCGTGAGCACGGGGGCCTTCGGCAGACCGCCGTTGTTCTCGCAGCCGAGTTCCTTCACCAGCTTGAGCGAAACGGCATGCAGGATGGTCATGTTCAGGTTGCGGTACTCACGTGTGTCCGGTGCATCGCTCTCACCACGCCCGAAGCCGCCATGGATGCGCAGTGGAGTTTTGTCCGAACCCTTCAACTGGGGACTGACGCACTCGAAATAGAGCGACGCGCCGCCCCGCCCGACCGAGGACTGCACACCCATGGTGTACAGCTCATGACCAGCCGGAAGCCCTTCATCCTCAACATCCTGCGGGGCATACATGGAAAACACCACTCCCCCGTGGTCCGTCTGCTTGGCCCCCTTCGGATCCAAACGGCACAACTGATCACCCCCGGCCCACGGACGGCCCGACTCATACCCTTCCTTGAGTGCCGCGACCACTCTCTCCATGCCCTTCGGGCTCTTCGCGAAGAAGAGTTTGTCCCCGGTCACCTTCTCGACCATCTCCGCCAAGGGACCGGCGAACACGTCGCCGCAGACCTCCGCGGCCCCGACGAACGTCCTCTCCTCCTTCTTCTCCGCAGCGCATGCCACGCTCCCGGCGCCCAAGGCCATCACCAAACCGACGGCCGTCAGCCATCGCCTCATCCGTGCACACCCACTTCACTCATCCCCGTAACCCTTCTCGTCACCAGCCGATTCGTCGGCCGCTGGCCGACCGCCATGCACGACGCCCGCGCATGGCGGCCCCACGCCGCTCCATCCCGAAACGACCACGGGACCTTCGCTGCCTGTCCAGCACCTCAGCACCCCGGCCTTCGCCACGAACAATCAGGACGCGGGGCGTACATCCTGGACGCGTGCGCGAAGATGCGCGCGTCGGCGGATGTGTCGGTACTGGGTACCGGCGTCTCGTGGCTCCAGGGCAGTCGTAGGACCGCGACATGCCGCGCGGACGGCGACAGACCCCGATCGTGAACGCAGTATGGCAGTCGCCTTGCGGCCCGCCCCGCACCCTTGAGCAGCGCGAACACCCGGCCCTACGGTCGAACCACAACGAGGACCACACGGCCGTATGCCCTAGCGGTTCAGGGGCTCGACTGCAACTCGAGTAACACCGGGTCGAATCCGGTCACGCCCCGGACGAACGTCTCATACGTGAACAGCCGTCCCCATGGCGTGGGGCCGGCCGTTCACGTACTGGGCCACGCGGGCCATGGCGCCCCCGACAGCGTCCTCCACGATGCCCTTCACCGTGAAACCGGCTTTGCGCCACTCGCTAGCGTCGATGCCCTGCCTCTGTCGCCGATGGGAGCCCGGTCGACAGGCCAGCCCGTGTCAGATCCGGGGCTTCAGCACAGGCTTCTCGGGCAGCCCGCCGTTTTTCTCGCACTGCAACTTCTTTGCCACAGCAAGGGACGCGGCATGGAGAATCTCCATATTGGCCGCCATGTGCTCGGACGTGTTCTGCGCGGTGGCCTTCGGGTGGTAAAAGCTGCCTTGGACACGGAGCGGGCGTTCCTTCGACCCCTTGAACTGAGGACTCACACACTCAAAATAGAGAAATGCCCCTGCGCTGGTCGCCCCGGACCGCTTTCCCATGGTGTAGTAATGCTCATCGTTCGAATAACCTTCGTTCAAGTCCTGCGGCGGATATATATCGAAATCGATCTTCGAGCGGTCTATCAGTGCACCTCCTTTCGGATTCATCTCGCAGAGCCTTCCTCCTGACGCCAATGTGCGCCCCTCCTCATACCCGGCCTTCAGCCCGTCCACTACCCGCTGCATACCATTCGTGCCGCTCCAGGCAAAGGACGTCGCACCCGTGACGGACTCAACCGTCTTCGCCAGCGGACCCGCGAACAGCCCTCCGCACACCTGCCCTGCCCCGACATAGTCCGGGGGTTCCTCCTCGCCGCCGCAGCCGGCCACACCAACGCCGACAGCCACCACCCCGACAACGCACCAGACACGCCTCGATCGAACCGCCCTCATACACCTCACCCCTCCTGCGCCCTTCACCGAATCGGGTCTCACGTCTGGGGATCGTTACCCTGCTGCTGCGCACGGGCGTTCCCGACCCCGTATCCGATCAGCATCGACTCCCTCAGATCCTCACGGAATTTTTTGTCGGCATCAGAATCAGTCGTATGCCGATCCAAGAAATTCTCCATGGGCGACTCAGCCATGGACTCGCCGCCCTTGTACACCTTGGTCTTCTCGTCCCGGGTGAGCTGCTCCATCTTTTCCTTGTGCTCATCCACAGAATTATCGGACAGATCCCCGATGAACTGGCCGACGACGTTTTCCACGAGTCCGCTGCCCGCATCAGTGCCCAACCCGATGAGGGTCGCCGCCACCCCCGCGGCTGCGACCTCCGGCAGAAAAGCGACCCCTGCGGCAACGCCCACGCCGGCTCCGAACTGGATCCAACCAGACCGTGCATTCACAGCCTTCTCGTAATCCTCGTGCATCTTCACGTTCGTTGCCGCGACCTGATCCGCACGGGACTGGTCGAGCACGCCCTGCACTTCCGCGCCCGTACGCACCACTGCCCGTGCATCCCCCTCGTGGATCTTGCCGTCCGGACCCACTTGGTGCTCCAGCATGTTGGAGCTGTAGATCTGCTCGGCAGTGGAGACGGTCGCGTATGCGTCCGGGTGCTGGCCCAAGGTGGTAAGGAATTTACGTGCGATGCCTCTCGTGTCTCTCCCTTCCACATCGGAGAAGTCGAGGCGGCCTTCCGAAGCACTTCCTGGCGCAAAGACACTCGATGAATCGTCCTTGGTCAGAGCCCAGTTGATGTCGTCGATGTACCCGGCTGCCATGACACCCAGACTGTCGGAAATCGCCCCCTGCGTCTTGAGCAAGCCGGCATCCTCGCCGTACTTCTCCATGACGCTGCGCATGACTGTGGCGTTGTCCGCGTCCCGCGTGACGCCCTCGTGCGGGCTGTCGTACGGATAGCCGAGAGTCGCCGACTCCAACGCGTGTCCCAGCGCGTCCGGCATAAAGCCGAGCGATCTCTCCATCTCCTTCGGTGTGTGTGTGTCGACGTCCCCGAAGTTCTGCCACTTCTCGTTGCCGAAGAAGTCGAGGTAGTTGTCGATGGCCTTGCCATCCTTCTTGCCGAGGTTGGCCATCGCGTCCTTGTTGACCGTGCCGTCCTCGTTGTACGCGGTCGCCGTGTCGGTGAAGAAGTGCTTCGCCGCGTCCGGGCTGTGACCGAGTGCCTCCAGCATGGAAACGGTCGGGTCGAAACCGGAACCGTTCACCCCGGACGGGTTGAAGGGGTTTCTACCGGGGATGGCTGCCAGGCTGTTCCCCCGGAACATGTCCGGGTTCTTCTGGTGCAGCTGCGCCACGTGCTCGGCTATCGGGTTGAGGAACTTCGCGTCGTAGTTCCCGTACCGCATGATCCCGCCGAGCAGCTGGTAGCCGAACGGTCCGTTGTAGTCGTTCTTGGCCAGCGGAATGCGCTCCGTGCCGAGCTTGCGCAGCTCCGGACCCCACTCGGCGGTGAAGTTCTTGTCGTGGGAAGCAGTGGCCAGGTTGAGACCCAGGTTCTTCTGGAGGGCCTGGACGTCCTTCAGCCGCTCCTTGTCGACCTTTCCGTACTCGTACGTATCGGTCGAGAGCTGACCGAAGAACGCGAGCGACTTCTCCGGGCCCAGCTTCTCGTAGAAGTTCTTCGCGAACTCGCGCGAATTTCCGTTGTCGTGAAGCAGCTCGTTGAGCGCCTGCAGCTCGGTGTGCGTGATGTCGCGGCCCTTGGCAGCGAGCGCGGCGGCGCGTGCCGCCTCCTCCTGATCCAGGTTCGTGTACTTCGGCGCACTGAAGTCGTGGCCCTCGGCAACATTGGCCTCAAGCGCGTTCTTGAAGGCAACATCGGTGTCGTTGCAGTTGTCGACGATGAGGTCGATCTTCTTCTGCCATGCCTCGATCGCCTTCTTCTGCTGGCTCAGCATTTCAAAATAATCGGGATCCCGATTGGGCGAAATTCCGGATTTTTCCAACGGGTGTCGAGCCGTCACCTTACCTTTGGCGTCGACATGGATTCCGGCCGCCGGCCCCTCGTCGTCCCGGATGCTGATCAGGCTGTCCTTGGCCTTCTTGATGGCTGCGTGAGCATCTTCAAGAATCTGCTTGACACCCTTGGCCTCGGCAGCGGCGTCCTTGAACTCATTGGCCGTCTTACCGATGAACCCCTTGGTGACGCCCGCGTTGACGCCTTCCCACTCGGCTTTGTCCGCCTTGGCCTTCATGCCGTCCTGGGCGTCCTCGGCCATCCGGTCCAGAGCGGTGACCATCTTTGCCCAGTCGTCAGCCGCCGTCTTCAGCTTGCTCACAGGCGCGTCGACTATGTCCTCGAACTTCAGCATGTCCCTGTTCCCCCCACGCACTACTTCAGATACTCGTTGAGCTTGGAAACAGAAATCAGATCGCCACCGATCTGCACATCATCCTTCGCATGAGCGGACTTGCTGTAATCGAGATGGTTAGAAATCTGCGCGCAGGCGTCGAGAAGTGTCTTCATGTGCGTGTTCCATCGGTCGTGGACCTTCAGCAACGCGGAGCCGCTGGAGAAGTTGCCATTGGTGAGCGCGATCGCCGCCTCGAAGGTGGTAGGCCTGGCGCGGTCACCCTCCCTGGAAAGCCGGGTGCGCAAACCGTACGCATCATGCCCAATGGCACCCAAGTGGTCTTGATTGACCGCCAGATCGGCGTTGATGGGTCCGGCTTGACCACCAGCGCCACCCTCGACCCCGTTGAGCCGCATATCGACCCGTTGCGTTGATTCTGCACGAAGCGCCGCTCACTCTGCGTCGAACGTCACGAATTCCCCCGTAACCCATTCCTGGATGCCGTCGAAGCCATTCTCGCCAACACTCAAGCTAGCCGCTCAGCCTCAGTCGATGCACCCCGGGAGTTACTCCCTTTTCTGGCGTAACCGGATGAAATGGAAACCAAGGGCAGCCATGTCTAACGTTCATTGGTTCCTCACCGCACCCCCACACGGACCGCCACCCTCGAAATGAAGGCGGCTCCGCACGTCGCTGTGCGCCACGAACATCCCCAGCCGTAGGCGAGTTGCAACCGGAATGGCCCCACGGGGGAAGCGGAGGCCGTTCGGATTGTCAAGGAGCGGTGCGTCAACTGGCCTGAGGGCACGGCCAGTTCGCGCCTACCGCCCGAGAGGCTCTCTACAGTGGGCGGCCTGATTGATCACACAGACCATGGCATCGACCCGCAGACCCACCCCGGCCTGCTGGCGTGGCTGGCCGAACGCACTCAGAACTTCGGCCAATGGGCCGAGAACACCAGCACCCCCGAGGCATGGGACTTCTCCCCCAGTCCCTGGACGCGCTGGAAAAACTCATCCGCAGTCAGTACGACAGCGACGCGGAGAGCCTCGCAGCACGACGCGACGCATTCCTTCAAGGGGCATGCTGGTACTTCGGGGAAGTGGTTTGCCGCACTCAGGGTGTGGTGTGGACGTTCGAGCCGTTCGCAGCGAAGGGCTCCGAACTTCCTTCCCTGTTCGGGGAGGCGGATCCGTCAGGGGTCAACGACCACCCCTGCGTAGGGATGCCTGGAGGAGACACATATGAGGCCATCTATCCGATGGGCGCCGTGCACGAACTGTTCTCCACCGAAGACGAGCTGGGCAACCCCATCGCCCAGCACCTCTCCGACGTGCTGGGCGACTGCGACGAGGACGACGAGGAGTAGCCGGGGTGCCGCCGCAATCGTGGCCGGCGGGGTGTATGCGTGCGCCAGCGGATGTGTCGGTACCTTGTACCGGCGTCTCGTGACTCCAGGGCAGCCGCAGGACCGCGACATGCCGCGCGGACGGCGACAGACCCCGATCGTGAACGCGGTATGGCAGTCGCCTTGCGGCCCGCCCCGCACCCTTGAGCAGCGCGAACACCCGGCCCTACGGTCGAACCACAACGAGGAACACACGGCCGAGTGCCCCAGCGGTTCAGGGGCTCGACTGCAACTCGAGTAACACCAGTTCGAATCCGGTCACGGCCTCCATGCGAACGCAGCACGCCCGCCCTGCACGCGTCCTCTGTCACGCCGGGCGGGGTCGGCGTTTTTCAGGAACAGCCCTCGGCCTCCTTGAGCGCGGACGGTACGAAACCGCTGATGAATTCCTTCAGCGCTTCGCGGCGGTCGACGACGCCCTCGGGTACCGGCTTGGATTCGCCGAGTTCGACAAGGACGGCGTACTTCCGCGGGGAACCCTGATCCGCACCGGGTCCCCCATACACGAAAGGCGACCACCCTGCGCGCGGCGTGGACAGTCGCCTTCTCTCGTATGGTCCGGAGATCAGGAGGCGATCGTCGTCTCTTCCTTGAGCGCTTCCTTCACCATCTCCCGCAGGTGTGTCTCGTCCTCCTTGCTGAGCGAGGTCTGCACAAGCTGACCGCCGAACTTGACGATCTCGGGGATGACCTTGTCGCGGGCAGACTTCCTGACGAGCACGAAGACGGCGGCGGCGCCGGGCCGGAGATTGGCGCTCAGTTCCTTCATGAAGTCGTCGTTGACACCAGTGTCCACGACGGACCCTCCGGCGGCGCCGGCTGCGGCGCCCACCGCGGCACCGAGGAACGGCACGAGGAAGAGCAACCCGATGACGCTCCCCCACAGCGCGCCGCCCGCTGCACCGTTACCCACGTGGTTGACGGCCTGATGCAGCTTGATCTTGCCGTCCTTCTCACGCCGTTCGACGACGACGACGTCCTCCAGGTCGATGAGGTGCTCGCGGTTCATGGACAGCAGCTTGTCGCGGACCTGGTCGGCGGTGGCGAGATCGTCGTAGGCGATGACGAACAGATTGCTCATGCGGCTGACTCCTCCTAGTGGTGCTTTACCGCACCAACCATAGAGGAACTGTTGTTAAATAAGACATTAAGTCCGAATGCATCAACCCTCCAGTTGCTTCAGCTCTCCGCCGCTCCCACCACCCGCGCCCGGCCGAGCTCCGCGAGGACCACGTCGACCGTCTGCTCCGCGCTCCGCCCGGTCGTGTCCAGCCAGAGCCCGATCCGCGGCGTCTCCTCCCGCAGCACCCGGTCCAGCGACTCGACCGTCCATCCGGCCCCGTAGCCGTTCTTGCTCCGCCCGGCCTCCCGCTCGGCAACGGCCCGCGGGTCGGGAGCGAGCACGACGACGTACAGCGGTCGGGTCCGCACGAGATCGACGTACGCGGACAGCTCCTCCCCGAGCACCACGTCCTGCACCACGGCGGTCCAGCCCTCGTCCGCGTACGTGTCGGCCGTCATCGCCGACAACCGGTAACGGAGCCTGAGTTGTGCGGCAGCCTCCTCGTACGCCCCCGGCACCATCTCGGCCCGCCCGGACACCACCATCCGCCGGAAGACGTCCCCCCGCACGTGCACCGCCCGCGGCAGCCGCTCGGCGAGGGCCTGGGCAACAGTGGACTTCCCGGAGGCCATCACGCCGGTGATGAGCACGACGGCGGGACCGGGATCAGCGACTCGCAACTCGATCGCGGTCATCCCGCAACAGCACCCGCCAGGAAGGCGGTCCAGGCAGCGGGGGCGACGGCGAAGCTGGGCCCGTCGGTGACCTTGGAGTCGCGGACGTGCACGGCGCGGGGGCAGGTGGCCACCTCCACGCACGCGCCGCCCTCGTTGCCGCTGTAGCTGGACGTGCGCCAGTCGTAGGCGACTTCGACGCAGGCGCCGCCCTCATTGTTGCTGTAGCTGGACTTGAACCAGGAGAGCTGGGGCCCGGTGGTCACAGTTGTCTCGCCTTCGTCTCGATGATCTCCGCCGACTTCCAGGGGTTGAGCGCCTGGGCCCGCAGGATGCCGAAGAGGTCGAACATGTCACCCACCTGCTCCGGCCTGGAGATCAACCTATCGCCGCCCTGGCTCTCCGCGAAGACCAGATTGCGGCCTTCCGCCGTGCACATCAACTGCATCGGCCCGTTCAACCCCGCATGCGTGTGCTGATCCGACGGCATCACCTGCACCGTGAGGTGGTTCATCCGCCGCATGCACTCCAGCAGATGCAACAACTGCTCCTTCAACACCTCAGCGCCGCCGAGCGTCCGGTCCAGGATCGACTCCTCGATGACGAACCCGACGTACGGCGGAGGCGTGCGCATCAGCACCGCCTGCCGTTCCAGTCGCGCCTCGACGTGCCGGACGATCTCGTCCTCGGTGTACGCGGGTTTGCGTGCCCGGTACAGGGCGTACGCGTATGCCTCCGTCTGGAGCAGCCCCGGGATCAGCATCGTCTCGTACGCGCTGATGACCCGCGCCTGCCGTTCCAACCGTGCCCAGTCCAGGAACTTCGCCGGGTACTTCTCCGCGTCGATCAGCTCGATGCACGCCTTCAGCGCACCCCCGGCAACGAAGACCCGGTCCGCGTCGGCGAGCAGTTCCAGCGTCGGAATGCGCTCCGCCCGCTCGACCGCCCCCATCAGCGACTCCGAGATCAACACCTTGTCCGCCGCATCCTTCTGTGTGAGCCCGGCTCGCACCCGATGGATACGGATCAGTTCACCCACGAGCCGCCGCACCTGCGACGGCTCACCACTCGTCCCCACAGCCACCACCACCCTCACCACATCCCGTCGATGTGGACCGCGTCCTCCTGGTCACGCTACGCAGTCGCCGGAATCCTTGGTGTCATGACGAGCAAGAGACTCCCCGAATGGGTACCCGCCGCCGGGCTGCAACTCCACCTGGCCGGCATCCACTTCGACGCCATCCGGCTACGAGGCGTTCGGGGCGAGGCAGTGTTTCAGCACCTCGGAACGCTCACCGAAGGCGAACCGGGCCCGGTCGTACGGGAGGTCGCGGGCTCTCGGTGGACGTACTTCCTGATCCCGCCCGGATCGAGCAAGGAGTACGACTGGCCGCCGGGAGCGAGGTGCTTCGGCCCGACCGCCCGGGACCAGTACGTGGGCATCCCCGCACCGGACGGCAATACCTATCCGCTGAGCTGGCGGTGCGGCGCGCCGCGGAAAGGGGAGTTCGTGGACGTGGAGCTGCTGTACGGGTTGGTGATGGCGCAGTTGGCGCCGGAGGAGGGATGAAGACGGACGATGCCACCCTCGCCTGCTCGGCCTCCGGCCATCCTGGTCCTCCCCCGCCCTCCCCGTGCTCCTGCCCCTGCCCCTGCCCCTGCCCCTGCCCCTGCTCCTGCCCCTGCCCCTGCCCCTGCCCCTGCCCCTGCTCACTGTCGGTCCCTCAGGCCGCGAGTGCCGACACCCGAGGCACACATCGCAGAAGTCGTACCGGTCTCACCACGCACGTCATCCCGGCACCACGGTCTGTTCCATCGACGCAGCCCGCTCGACGTGCCCGCGAGGGCTCCGCGGCCGAGCTCAGCCTGTGGCCCCGGCCGCCGCCGTCCTCAGGAAGTGGTCGGCGTCCTCAGGCTCGGCCAGATTGCCGAGCTCCAACCAGGAACCGTCCGCGAAACGGATACGGAACGTGGCGAAGCCTCTCGGCTGCCCCGCCTCCGCCTCGATGCGCGCCTCGTCGGCCCTGAATTCCGCCACGATCCCGAAGTCGTTGGCCTTCGTTGCCGCAAGACGGCGGCGCGGCGAGGCCGCGACACAGATACGGTCCCGGTCCAACAGGACCAGCCGTCGCGGAGTGGGCGACTGCGAGAACCAGCGCAGCAGCAACTGACCTGCCGCCAGGTTCCAGTCCCCGTCGAAGACACCGTCCCCGGGCCCGCGGTCTTCGTTCGGCGTCTCCCTTCTCCGGCCGGGCTCACTGCGCCGCGCCCGCCCCTGGAGCAGCCTGTCGATCTGCTTCCCCAGCATGTCGATCAGATAGATCGGGATGATGACGACACAGAACACCACCGCGCCCACGTACACCAGCCAGTGGTGGCGCCCTTTCAGCCGTCCCTTGCCCGCTGCCCGGTGCACGTCCTTGGGCGGCTTCGGTATGGCCCGGGGGATGGTGCACCACACCAGGGCCAACGGTTCCGCACCCAGGATCTTCTTGGCCTTCTGCTGCACCTTGCGCTTCGCCATGCCTTGATCGTAGAGGCAGGGCCGGATACGCGGAGGCCGCGGCCGGCAGCGGTCAAGGGACCGGCTCGGGGGACTGGAGACCGGGCGCCCTGCGATCAACGACTCTCTCGGGACGGCCAGAAGGCCGTCTGTTCCCGCGGTGTCAGCTCCTCCACCTTCGGTCCGTCAGGACGGCCGGGTGTCCCTGTCGGATGGGTCATCGCAGAGTTCTCGGCACGGCTGAGTCCCGCGCTGAGGAACACGTTGCCGATGCTGCCGACTTCCGTGAAGGCGGTGAGACTGTCGGGGTCCTTGGCCCGAATCCGGGGCCCGAGCAGCGCCGCCCAGACTTCTTCGGTACGGCCCACATATCGGAACTTCCTCTCCTTCTCCAGTAACAGCGGCTCGATCCCGCCCTCACAACCCATCTGACACGATTCACGAGGACGCCCCCACGTACCGCACAACACGCAACGCAACCGACCGTGTCGGCACGGAAACTAGGACCGACCCACCTCACTGCCCTAGCAATTTCAAGCCAAGTAGCAAGTGAAAAATCACAGATGACGGGCCGGTGGGTGAACGGCTCTTCGGCTACTGTACGTACTCGACCCTGGGGTCATCGAGGAATTGACCTGACAGCAGTTGAATGGGGAGCAGATGGACGCAAATATCACGACACCCGGAGATCCAGGGAGAATTCATTGGAAGTGAGGCGTTCACAAAACAGAAGGGAAGGCACGTCGGGGCGAAGCCAACAATTCTTTCTCGATGGCCTTCTCGGGAATCACAGAATCTTCATTATGGGGATCCTGGGGACCTTGGCGGGTGCCGTGGGAACGGTTTCCCTAATTGCCGATGGGGCGGGAGTTCATGAGCTTCTTCCATTTATCGGGATTGGCATACTAGGGTTGCTTCTCACGCTTGGTTATGTCTACGCCTTCGCGAGGAAGTCAAAAACGCCGGGTCACCGTCAGTGACCTTGCCGAAACGGAACCTACCAGCCCACCCCAACTCCCCGGCGCAGCACAGGGACACGAGAAAGGGGGTATGGATGCGAACTCAGCTGCTCGGCCGGACGTACGGAGGTCCGCTGTGCGGCAAGTTGGAACCACAAGAAGCTGCAGGAAGGGGCCTAAAGGTTGCCGGGGGTGTGAACTAATACTCCGGCCAGGAAGGCCGGTACAGATACGAAGATTGGTTCGTAAACGCAGGCGGCACGGCTTCGGTAATTCGGCTGCCCTTCGCACTCGTCGCGACGGGCATCACACTGATGCTGTGCAGCGAACGCCCTCGACTGTCCTGCCGGTCCGCTGGAACCCGCACCTTCAGCCCCGGCACCGAACCGGTCCCGCTGGGGTGAAGGGGCGAGCGCTCCAGTGTCCGGGCTGCTGTGGGCGGCCACCAACCAGCCAACCGGTCTGGCCTGCCAGAGGAAGACTGCACGTCGACCAGTCGGAAGTCTGCGTGAGCAGAGCGACCGCCGGCAATGACGTCCCCGTCTGACTGCTGGCCGGCTTTGTCGTTCTTCAACTCCTGGTCAGTTCCTCGGCCCTTCACCGTATGGAGGCCTGCCGCTGTACGAGTTGGAGCCGGGGGGATCGGTCGGAGCGGGCCCGAAGGTCGGATGCGCGGCCTGATGCTGGGGCTGGGGTTGCTGGTACGGGTTGAGGTGCGAAGGCTGGAACGGGTAGGCAGCCGGTGCGGCTGCGGCTGCAGACTTGCGGCGGCGGGAGCGGATGGTCAGGGCGGCGGCCACTGCGCCGATGAGCGCGACTGCGCCGATTCCGATGCCGATCCAGAGGCCGGTGTTGCTGCTGTTGTCGTCGGATGTGGGGGCTGCTGTGGCGGGCGTGTCGTTGTCCTTTGAACTTCCGGTCGCCTTGGAAGGCTCGGAGGAAGCACTGGGCTTCTCGGCCGCCGCAAGATCGGGGAGCGGGTACACGTCGGCCGGGCCGGGGTCGCCTGGGTTCTTCAGCACAATACGGGGACGGACAGAGCCGTAACCCACGTAGTCATTCCGCTTGGCACCGCTGGTCGGACCACCGGCCGTGTTCAACATGACGCGGAGGACCTGGTTATTGGTCCAGTCAGGGTGCTTGGACCAGATGAGGGCAGCGGAAGCGGAGGCGATCGCGGTGGCGTCACTGGTTCCGCTCGTTTTACACAACTGTGTTCCGCCCATGCAGGCGTGGACCATGTGGATGCCCGGGGCCGTGAAATCGATCTGCGGCCCGTACTGGGACTCGTCGGTCTTCTTCCCGTCCTGGTCGATGGCACCGATACCAACAACCCCGGGCGTTCCGACGGGGTATTCAAGCATGTTGGACCCATTACCGCTGTTGCCGGCGGCAGCAAAGATCAACGATCCGTTGTCGAGCGCGTACTTCACCGCATCCGTGAGCTGCTGGGATCCGGCGTGTGCGCCCAGGGAGATGTTGATGACCTTTGCGCCTCGGTCAACTGCGTACCGAATCGCCACAGGGGTGATCCTGTTGAACTCCTCGTCTGCTTCCGTCTGGGTCGCTCCGGCTCCACCCTCAGGAATGCGCACTGGAAGAATCTTGGCTCCGGGTGCGAGCCCGAACGCGCCATCTCCTCCGCCGCTCCGACCCGTCCCCGCGATCAGTCCGGCCATGCTCGTGCCGTGTCCGTCGTAGTCGGTGTGCTCGTCGCCCGCGACGCCCGGCGCCAGGTCCTTTCCCTCAAGGACCTGGCCAACAAGGTCGGGATTCGACGGATCCACACCGCTATCGAGCACGGCAACAATGACGCCCTTGCCCGTACTCGTCTTCCACATCTCGTCGGCCTTCATGGCATCAAGGTGCCACTGCTTGGAACGAATGGAGTCGGCAGCCGCAGGCACAGTAGCGCCACACACCAGTAGCAGGCCCAATGCGGCTGACATCATGGTTCGCCGTCGGGTGAGTCTCCCGCTTTCGATGCGCATCCGAATCCTTCGTGAGTGCTCTATTGATCAGTCGACGACCGGCGGGACGATCCGTCGGCCACCCTGCTGCCAAGTCTCATCGTCCTCGACCAGGTAGTCCGGACGTTCGCTGCCCTCGTCACGCCCTTCCGTATGCGCCCGAGAGCCACCCCCCCGTCCTATCGGCAAACCTGACCCCCCAGGCGTGAACGGTCGCACACCCGCACGGCCCTGCTGCTGGCGTCCCCCAACCACGCCGCCCGCCTCACCGGCCAGCCGACGGCCACCGCCCGCTGCGTTCGGTGAGGCGCCGGGACCGATCCCACCGCCCATGCCCGGGGCGCGTCCCATGGGCGTCGAACCATGGGCGTTCTCGCTGCCCATGACCAACCCACGCGGAATACCAACCGCAGAACGCCCGGAGCCCGGGGGCACAACACGGCCGCCGGTGATCCCGTTCGGTCCGGGGGAACGGCCCACGGGTCCCGGGCCAAGCGGGCTCCCGCCTGGGGCAGATGCTGGCGGATGTGGCATCCCAATTGTCTTTCCCCCTCCGCTGGTCCTGCGCGGTACGGCGGGACTGATGTTAGGGACAGGAGGCACAGTCCCCACTGTCGGCGGGAGAACAGTGTCGGACCTGGGGCCGGTCGGCGGCCCCACTGGATTTGCGACCCGGGAGGGTGGAGTGTCTGGCAGTGCGGTGACTCCATCTATCCCCATGTCCACCGGTGTCGAGACCGAAGGCGGCACGAGGTGCGGGGTATTACCCACCCGTCCCGAGGGCCCGGTCACACCGCCTGCTGCGTCAACGCCCTGTCCTTGCCCAGTGACATACGCCGTACCGCCCGCAGCCGAGCTACCTCCGGATTCGCGGTAGACGCTCCCGCTTTCCTCGCCAGCACGCTTTCGCTCGTCCTTTGGCGCGATCACCTCCGGCATGGCCGGGAACACCGGCTTGTCCAGAGATGTCATCTGCTCCAACGAGTGCGTATACGTCTGCGACAGGCTACGCATCCGCGCAGCCGCCTCTTCGCGGTTCTTCTCCCTCGACGCAATCAACGTCTCTGCAGACTTCTTCGCCACCGCCGACGCATCAGGATCGTTCCTTGCAGCGAGAGCCGCCTCCAAATTCGCCTGTGCGCTCGCCTCCGTCCGAGGAATCGATGCCTTCGCCAACGCAATCGCGTTCGACGCCTCACTGAGCAACTTCGAGGTGTCCTCGCTGTAATCCCCCAGGCGCAGTGTTGCGTTGGCCAGATCCGCGCTCCATGTATGGAATGCCTTGGCCCCCTCGCCCTTCCACTCAACCAGCTGCGGGCGAACTTTCAGCTCCTCGGCGATCTTACGAATCTCCGACGCCGCGCTCTTCAGACGATCAGCAGCCCCCTGGATCTCACCGCTGTTGGCCTGGTCCAGCCACTTCAGCATCTCCTCGTGGGTCTTCTTGTCGAAATCCGTACCCATGACGCCGTCCCTCTCCCCGTCCTCGTCCCTGTCCTTCGCATGCAGAGAACATCCCCACCGGCATCAATAGGCACGGCTGTCAGACGTGTCCCCCGGCTCCTCCGACTTGGCCGGAGGCTTGTGTGCGTTCTTCGCCGCAGCGTCCGCCGCAACCTGTGCGGCCTCGTGGTGGGCGATCGTGCTGCGCTGGATCGCACTCATGCGGTCGCGGACGTCCAAGTCGACGTTCTCGTAGCCCTTGTGGGAAGCGAGAACCGCGATGCTCATGCCCTCGATGGAGTCGGACAGGAGTTGGGAAAGCCCTTCCAGCTCCGTGACGACCTTGGAGTACGCGCCGTGGAGGCCATCCGCCTCCGACCACTCGCCCTTGCCGCCGCCGAATCGCTCGCGCCCCATCGTGTCTTCGCCGACCTTCCCCGGCCCGGCCGGAGACGCCTTGAGGTCGCGCAGGAGCTCATCGATGCGGTCGCGGAACTTGGTGAACGACGAGAGTTCGGTGACCAGTTCGCCCACGGCGTTCTGGGCCACCGCGCCGATGGCTCCCATGCCACCCAGCACGCCCAACGAATACGCCGAAGACTCCGCCCCCGGATCACTCTGTCCCACAGCAACCTCCCCCGTTTAGCAACAGCCGATTGACGCTTCGACTTCAGCCTCGGGGTTCACCTTAGCCAGCAGCGGTGACAGTGTGCATCTCCGGGTTGCACCTGCAACCCGGATCGCATCGGATCACGCCACCCGTGCAGAGCTCAGGACTTGGGCGCCGCCACTGCCGCCTGGGGCCTGATGGGGAGGCGGTTGATCGGGCGGCCGGTGGCGGCTCGTACTGCTGAGGCCACCGCAGCGGGGGAGGTCACCACCGGTACTGCGGAAGCCGGCTTGGCGCCGAAGGGGGCCACCACGTCGCGTTCTTCGATGAGTTTGACGATGCGAATGTCCGGTGCGTCCAGGGCCGTCGGCAGGGCGTAGCCGGTGAGGTCGGGGTGGCGGATCAGGCCGCGGGCCGTGCGGAGGTTCTCGGTGAGCGCGGCGCCGATGCCCTGGGTGATGCCCGCCTCGATACGGGTCGCCAGTTGGGACGGGTTGAGGACCCGGCCGACGTCCTGGGCGACCGCCATCTCCACGACCCGGACCGAACCGAGTTCGATGTCCACGTCCACCACCGCGCGGATCGCGCAGAAGGCGAGGCCGACGAAGGCGTCGCCCTGGCCGGACTCGTCCAGAGGCTCGGTCGGGTGGGGGCGGCACTGGGCGGTGGCCCAGAGTTCCTTGCCGTCCATCGCTTCCGTGACGGTCGTGGACAGCACCCCGTCGTAGGAGGTGATCTTGCCGCCGGCGATCTGCAGCAGTTCCGTGGACATGCCGAACTTGTGGGCCAGGGGCTGGAGAAGCTGTGTACGGACCATCTTGGCGGCGCGTTCCACCGCTCCGGCCGAGACCCAGGTGTGGCGGCCGTGCGTGGCGGGGCCCGCCGGGGGCTGGTCGGTGTCGACGGACGCCACATGGACCTCTTCGATGCCCAGGGTCTCCTGGACCACCTGGCGGGCGAGGGTCGAGAAGCCCTGCCCCGTCTCCACCGCGGCGCAGATGACCGTGGCGACCCCGTCGTGAACCCTGACGGTGGCCGTGGAGACCTCGTCGGCGCCCTCCGCTCCGAGCATGTGGACCATGCCGAGCGCATAGCCGACGCCCCGGCGCACCGCACCGGGCTCGCCCGCGCCCTCCGGGCCGCCGGGGAGCAGCCAGTCGTCCTCCGGGGAGTCCTTGGGCAGGGCGGGGAGAGGGAAGTCGCGTACGGAGGCGAGGAGTTCGGACACCGGTGCCGGACAGGTCACCGTCTGGCCGGTGGGGAGGATGTCGCCGGTGGACAGGGCGTTGCGCAGGCGGAGCTCGGCCGGGTCGATGCCGAGTTTGGCGGCCAGCTTGTCCATCTGGCCCTCGTAGGCCGCGCAGACCTGCATCGCGCCCTCGCCGCGCACATGGCCGGACGGCGGGTTGTTCGTGCGGACCGCCCAGCCCTCGATGAAGGCGTGCGGGACGACGTACGGGCCACAGGCGAACGCGACCGCCGCGGCCAGCGACTCGGACGAGGCGTCGGCGTACGCGCCCGCGTCGAGCAGGATCTGCGCCTCGACCTTCACCAGCCGGCCCTCGGCGTCCGCGTGGTGGCGGTAGCGCAGGAGTGTCGGGTGGCGGTGGGCGTGGCCGAGGAAGGACTCCTCGCGGGTGGCGGCCAGTTTGACCGGGCAGCCGGTACGCAGGGCCAGCAGGCCCAGCGGGAGCTGGAAGCCCGGGTCCTCGCGGTCGCCGGTCGCGCCGGGGACACCGGTGACGACGAGCTTCACCCGGTCCGGTTCCAGACCGAAGCAGGCGGCGGCGAGATCGCGGTCGGTGTGCGGGTCGGTGGAGGCCGTGTAGATCTCCACACCGCCGTCGGGCCGGGGCACGGCGAGTCCGGCCTCGGCGCCGATCGGGGCCGGGTCCTGACGGCCGATGCGGTACAGGCCCTCGACGATGACCTCGCCGGTCACCTCCGGGTCGCCGTAGCGCAGGGGGATGTGGCGGATCAGGTTGCCGTCGGGGTGGAGCGGTTCGGCCTCGAACGCCTTCTCCGGGTCGGTGACCGGTTCGAGGACCTCGTACTCGACGGCGATGGCCGCGGCGGCGAGCCGGGCCGTGTCGGGGTGGTCGGCGGCGACCGCGGCGATCGGCTCACCGTGGTGGCGGACCAGGTCGGAGGCGAAGACCGGGCGGTCGACGACCCTGCGTCCGTACGCGCCCTCCCCCGGGACGTCCGCGTGCGTGATGACGGCCCGTACCCCCGGCATCTCGGCGGCGCCCGAGGTGTCGATGGACAGGACGCGGGCGTGCGGGTGCGGGGAGCGGAGGACGGCCGCCCAGAGCAGGCCCTCGGCCCAGAGGTCGGCGGCGTAGGGGAAGGTGCCCTCGGTCTTGGCGCGCGCGTCGGCGGGCGGCAGGGAGACACCGAGGCCGAGTGCGACCGGCTCGGTGTCGGGACCCTCGACCGATGGGGCGGTGATCCGTGTGCTGGTCGCGTTGGCAGCGGTGGCTGCGTCGTTGCTCACGCCATGCCTCCGTCCTGCGAGTGCGGCTGGACACCACCGGCGCCGGCGGCGGCCTGATGCGGGATGCGGGCCTCGTCGGACTCCGGGGACGAAGAGTCCGACGAGGCGGGTTCGGCGCCGGCCTCACGGCCTGCGATGACCTCGTTCACGGCGTCGAGGACGCCCCGGTAGCCGGAGCAGCGGCAGAGGTTGCCGCAGAGTGCCTGACGCGTCTCCAGTTCGCTGGGGGCGTGGTTGCCCTCCAGGAGGTCGTGGATGGTCATGGCCATGCCGGGGATGCAGAAACCGCACTGGACGGCACCGCACTTGGCGAGGGCGCGCTGGACGTCGGACGGCTCACCGTCCACGGCCAGGCCTTCGACCGTACGGACCTCGCTCCCGGCCGTGGTCGCCGCCGGGACCAGGCAGGAGGCGACCAGACGGCCGTCCACCTGGACGTTGCAGGCACCGCACTCGCCCTGCGAGCAGCCGTCCTTGGCGCCGGCGAGGCCGAGGCGCTCGCGCAGCACGTAGAGCAGCGACTCGCCGATCCAGGCGTCGGTGACGGGGCGGTCGGCGCCGTTCACGCGCAGGACGTAGGAGGTGGCGGGATGCTCACTGGGGACGTCGAGCGGCTGGGCTTCGAGCGGCTGGGCTTCGGCCGGTTCGGCTTCGAGGGGCTCGGCCTCGCGGGTTCGGGTTTCGGAGGTCTGCTCTTCGGGGGATTGCGCTTCGACGGGGCGGGCTTCGGAGCTCTGCGCTTCGAGCGGCGCGGCCTCGGGCAGCGGCGCCTCTCCCGGGGTGCCCCGGAGGGGCGTGTCGGGGTCCGCGGCGTCCGTCGTACCCGGTTCGGGGTCGGCTGCCGTGTCGGTCGACGGCTCGGCCGGGCGCTGCTCGGGCAGGCTGACGGCCGTCGGTGCGGCGTCGGCGGCGGGGACCTGCGTGAGGTCCACTCCGAAAGCGGGGGTGCCTCCGGCGACGGGTGCGGGGCCGTCCGGTACGGCGGTGACCGGTGTCTCCGGTGCCGTCTCGGAGACCTGCGAGGACTCCTCGTACGCCACGGAAGGCGCCACTGAGGACGCGGCAGAAGGCGCTGCGTGCGTCGCGGGAGGGGGTGCGGGCGCGGTCTCCGGGGATGTCGTGGAGGGCGTCGCGGAAAGCTGCGCATCGGGTGCGGAATCGGCTTCCGGTGCGTGCTGCGGCTCGATGTCCGCGCCGGGGGCCGGCTCCATCGCGCTCTCGGGCCCGACCTCGGCCCCGGGCTCCGCGACCGGCTGCTGTGTCGCCCACGGTGCGGGAGCACCGCCCGGCAACGTGGCCGGAGGAGTCCGGTCCGCGTACCACTGGGAGGCCAGGGCCGAGGCCGCGAACTCGCCGGACTCCTCCGGGAGGTCGCCGTCGGCGACCGGAATCGTCCACTGACCGGTGTGGCCCGCCTGGCCCGTGTGATCGGCCGGTCCGGACTGGCCGGTGTGGTCGACGTGGTTGATGTGACCAGCCGAACCGCCGTGGCCGACCGACCCGCCGTGGCCGACCGACCCGCCGTGGTCGACCGACCCGCCGTGGCCGACCGGACCACCGTGGTCACCGTGGCCGACCGGACCACCGTGACTGCCGTGACTGCCGTGACTGCCGTGACCACCGTGACTGCCGTGGTCACCATGGCCGACCACACCACCGTGGTCGGCATGACCGCCGTGGCCGGTGTGGTCGACATGGGCCGCATGCTCGGGGTGCCCGCCGAACTCCATGGATTCGGCGACCTGCGCGGACTCGGTGAAGTTCCACTGGCCGGTCGCGACCGACGGTCCCGGGTACTGCTCCTGCTGCGGGTACCCGTACCCGTACTGCGGCTGCTGGTTCGGGTCCGGCCAGTGCACCGTGTCGGGTTCGGGCTGCTCCGCTCCCGTACCCCGCTCCTGCCCGCCCTGTCCCTGTACGACCCAGCTGCCGGTGGCCGCCGGGTCGAGTCCGGCCGCGGGTGTCAGCGGCACGATCATCGGCGGTACGTAGCCCTGGCCGGGCGCGGCCAGCGGGATGTTCGCCAGGTCCTCCGGCGGCAGGTGGACGAAGGCGGTCGCCTCGGCGTCGTACTCGCCGCCCTGCGGCGTCGGCTGCCAGCCCCCGTGCTGCGGCTGCTCCCGCTGCCCGTGCTGTTCGTTGTGTTCCTCGTTGCTCACGACAGTGCCCTCCCCAGCGCGCGTCGGGCCAGCGCGGCGACGGTACGCCGCAGATGCAGTACGGCGGGGGGCAGCGGTGGCGCCTCTCCCCCGTCGGCAGGCGGTGCCTGGTCCGGGATGCAGGCCGCGGCGACGTACTCGCCGAAGGCGGCCAGCGCGTCGGGGGCCAGGCCCCGTTCGCCGTCCCAGTCGATCAGTGAGGCGATCCAGTGTTCGGCCTCCAGCGGGCGCAGCGGCATCGGCGCGATGGCGCCGACCGCGCAGCGCACCCCGCGCCGGGCCGGGTCGAGGACGATCGCGACGGACGCCGTGGCGCGGCCGGGGCCGGTGCGGCCGGTGGCCTTCAGGAAGACCTGGGGGGCGTGCAGCAGCGGCACGCGGACGAAGCCGATCAGTTCGGCGGGTTCGAGCATGTCGCGGCCGGCCAGCAGATGCGAGACCGGGATCTCGCGGCGGGCGCCTCCCGGGCCCACGATGACGAGTTCGGCCTCCAGAGCGGCGAGCACCGGCAGGGCGTCACCGGTCGGGGCGGCGGTGGCGATGTTCCCGCCGAGCGTTCCGGCGTTGCGGATCTGGGGCGGGCCCGCGGCGCGCGCGGACGCGGCCAGAGCGGGGATGAGGGCGGCGAAGTCGGGCCGCCCCATGCGTGCGTGGGTGAGTCCGGCACCGAGCAGGGCGTGGCCGTCCTGGTAGTGCCAGCCGCGCAGCTCACTGATCCGGCCCAGGCCGACCAGTCCCGAGGGGCGCAGCAGCCCCTTGTTGACGGCCGACATCAGGTCTGTCCCGCCTGCCACAGGAACGGCGGCGGGCATGGCGCCGAGTGCCGCCACGGCCTCGTCGAGCGAGGCCGGCAGCGTCACCGAATGCGTCGCCTGCGGTGCGTGCGTGGTCAACCCAGCTGCCCCTTCCCGGTGTCCCGGCTGTCCGGCTTGTATCGCCGTACGGTACGTGCTCAAAGCCTGGACGTGGCAACTCTGGCACATCTTCCGATCGGACCGACGCGAGGGTCCACGAAGGGCATATCCGTCCGCGACCTGGGGGATGATCCCGATTCGCCCCACTTCCGTGTGGAGTGCGAATCGCCGCTTCCCGGCGAGCCCCGCACGGGTCGTTCGCACTCGCCCGGCTCCGTTCCGACGGGGCGCGTTCCGCCCGGGGCGCGGACCGGTGGGGCGCACAGGGCTGAGGGTTCTTACGGTCGGACGTACCCGTGACGGAGTGTCCGTGGCACGCGTACCGGGTGACGTGCGCCGGCCGTCACGCCCCCCTCGGAGCGTGACGGCCGGTCCCGGAGCGCGGCGGGATCACACGTTCGGGGGCGGTCCCTCCAGAGGGCGCCCGAGGACACCGGGGCGCTGCTGCCGGGGCAACGGGCCGGTCGGTGGCCGGTAATCGACGCCGAGGGCGTCCAAGCGGGCGTAGTGCGTGGTCATCCGGCGTTCGAAGTCGGCGTAGTCCCGGTCGGCGGGGGCGGGCAGGGGCGACCAGGCGACCTCCGCGAACGCGGCAAGGCGCGGGAAGACCTGGTAGTCGACGCGGGCCCGGTTCTGCATGACCTCGGTCCACACATTGGCCTGGGTGCCGAGAATGTGACGGGCCGCATCCTCGGAGAGGCCCGCGGGCACGGGTTCGAACCGGTAGACGTCCTCCAGGGTGCGGACGAACCCGATGGGCATCGGTTCGTCCGGGCCGCCGTCCTGACGGTGGTCCAGGTACACGTGCTGCTCCGGGCACATCACGACGTCGTGGCCGGCCTCGGCGGCCGTGATGCCGCCGCCGTACCCCCGCCAGGACGACACGGCGGCGCCCGTCGGGAGGCCGCCTTCGAGGATCTCGTCCCAGCCGATCAGGCGGCGTCCGCGCGCGGTGAGCCAGGTGTCGAAGTGCCGGATCACCCAGGACTGCAGCTCGTCCTCGTTGGCCAGGCCGAGTTCGTCGATCCGGGCCTGGGCGGCCGGGGACTCCTTCCACTGGTCCTTGCGGCACTCGTCGCCGCCGATGTGGATGAACGGCGAGGTGGCGGCGGGGAAGAGGTCCAGGACCTCTTCGAGCACGCCCTCGAAGAAGCGCAGGGTGTTGTCGGTGGGGGCGAGTACGTTCGCGTTGATGCCCCAGGTGTCCCAGACGGAGAGGGTGGTGGTGTCGATGACGTCGGTGTTGCCCAGTTCGGGATACGCGGCGATGGCGGCCTGCGAGTGGCCCGGGATGTCGATCTCGGGGACGACCCGGATATGCCGCTCGGCCGCGTACGCCACGATCTCGCGGATGTCGTCCTGGGTGTAGTGGCCGCCGTGCGGGGTCTCGTCCCACAGCTCGGAGGCCCGGTGGCCGTGCTTGGTGCGGGCCCGCCAGGAGCCGACCTCGGTGAGCCTCGGGTAGCGCTTGATCTCGATGCGCCAGCCCTGGTCGTCGGTGAGGTGGAAGTGGAAGACGTTCAGCTTGTGGGCGGCGAGGAGGTCGAGGTAGCGCAGGACGTCGTCCTTGGGCAGGAAGTGCCGTGCCACGTCGAGCATCATGCCGCGCCACGGGAAGCGGGGCCGGTCCTCGATGTCCGTGACGGGGACGACGCGCCGCGTGCCGGGGTCGACCGGCGCGCGGCGGAAGGCTTCCGGTCCCAGGAGCTGGCGGAGCGTCTGCGCGCCCCAGAAGACTCCGGCGGCGCTCCCTCCGGTGATCTCGACGTACCGGCCGCCGGGCCCGGTGGACAGCCGGTACCCCTCGGGGTCCAGAGCCGGGTCGATGCGCAGCCGGATGGTGTGCGTGGCGTCCTCGCCGCCCGGCGCGAGGGGCAGGCCGAAGGCGGCTCCGAGCGTGGAGCGCAGCCAGCGCTCGGTGTCCTCGGTACCGGGGGCCGCCGTGATGGTGGTGAGCGGGTCCAGCGGGAATCCGTCCCGCCCCGCCGCGTCACCGGAATCAGCCGCGTCACCGGCGTGCACGGGTGCCGGGATGAGCGCCGGGATCAGTTCCATGGCCATGGCGTCAGTCCTTTACCGCTCCGCCGAGTCCCGAGACCAGGCGGCGCTGTACGAGTACGAAGAAGACCAGCACGGGAATGGTCATCACCGTCGAGGCTGCCATGATCCCTCCCCAGTCGTTCTCATCGGGCTTGAAGAAGACCAGCAGCGCCATCGGGAGCGTCGACTGGGAGGTGTCGCTGATGATGAACGACTTCGCGAACAGAAAGTCGTTCCAGGTGGAGATGAACGAGAAGACACTGGTCGCCACCAGCCCCGGGAAGACCAGCGGGAAGAGGATCTGCCACAGGAAGCGGGCGCGGCTGGCACCGTCGATCCAGGCGGCCTCCTCCAGCGCGTCCGGGACGGCCTTGACGAAGCCGCGCAGCATCCAGATCGCGAACGGCAGCGAGAAGGCGAGGTGCGGCAGGATCAGCGAGCCGAGCGTGTTCAGCTGGCCGAAGTCCCGCATCAGGAAGAACAGCGGGATGGTCAGCGCCTCGACCGGCACCATCTGCGCGACCAGGAACATGATCAGCAGCGTGGTGCGGAAGCGGAATCTGAACCGGGTCACGGCCGTCGCCGCCAGGAAGGCGATCAGCGCGGAGGCGATGACGACCGTCCCGGCGACGATCAGGCTGTTGAGGAAGTACCGCCCGAAGTCGTGCTGTTCGAAGACCCGGCGGAACGAGTCCAGGGACGGTGACAGCGTCCATGGGCGGGGATCGGTGGACTGGATCTCGCCGGCCGGTTTGAGGGCGGAGAGCACCATCCAGTACAGCGGGAAGGCGACCGCGGCGGCGATCAGGAGGGCCGCGGCCTCGGCGGCCAGCCGGCCCGGCCGGCGGATGCTCAGCATGCTCCGTGCGCTCACAGTTCCTCCCCCTGGCGCCGCGTCAGCCGCAGATGGACGAGCGTGACGGCCAGCAGGATCACCAGCATCACGACGCCGATCGCCGAGCCGAGGCTGTACTGCGAGGACGCGAACGCCTTCTGGTACGCGTACACGTTGAGCACCAGGTTCTGGCCGGCGATACCGCCGCCGTTGGTCATGACGTAGATCTGGGTGAAGACCTTGAAGTCCCAGATGATCGACTGGATGGTGACGACGACGAGAATCGGCCGCAGCATCGGGGCCATGACCGAGCGCCAGATCCGCCACTGCGAGGCGCCGTCCAGCGCGGCCGCTTCGAGCACCTCGGCGGGGATCGCCCGGATGCCCGCGTACACGGTCACCATCACGAACGGGAACGAGCACCACAACACTTCGAGGAGCACCAGGGCGAAGGCGCTGTAGCGCCCGTACGTCCAGGAGAAGTCGCCGAGCCCCAGCACCCGGTTGACCGGGCCGAAGTCCGGGTCGAAGAGAAACACCCAGACGGTGGAACCGGTGATCGCGGGGGTCGCCCAGGCGCCGAGCGCGGCCAGCATCAGCGCGAGCCGCGGCACGGCCCGGATCCGGGTCAGCAGGACGGCGAGCGCGCAGCCGACCAGCAGGGTCGCCAGCACGCAGGCGGCGGCGAAGACCACGGTCGCCAGGAGCACCTGCCAGAACTGGCCGTCCCCGAAGAGCGTCGCGTAGTTCCCGAACCCCTGGAAGGTGGCTGGTTCACCACCGCTGACCTGGGCCTGGGTGTACTCCAGGAAGGAGATCAGGCCGAGTTGGTAGATCGGGTAGACGAGCAGCCCGCCGAGGAGCACGAGCGCGGGCAGGAGGTAGAGCCAGGGGGTCCAGCCGGGCCGGCGCGCGGACGGGGCGGAGCGGCGGCGCCGGGGCGTGCGGGTGGAGGCGCCCGTCCCGGACGTGCTGGGCGCTTTGTACGCCGTACTGTTCGCGGTCATCGTCAGCCCGCGTCGGCGAACGCGGCGTCCATCTTCTTCGCCGCGTCGTCCGAGGCCTTCGCCACGTCCTTGCGGCCGCTGACGATCTCCTGGAACATCGTCGGCAGGACCAGCGAGGAGTCGATCTGGCCCCAGCCCGGCGAGGCCGGGACGAACTTCGCGCCCGCGCCGAGCGTCCTGACGAACGGCTCGACGAACGGCTGCTTCTTCGCGACCGTCGCCCGCACATCCGTGTAGGTCGGCAGGAAGCCCATCGCGTCGAACATCTTCGCCTGGGTCTCCTTGCCGGTCAGGGACTTCATCAGGTCCACGGCGAGGCTGCGGTGCGCACTGCTCTTCAGCACACCGATGTTGTTCCCGCCCGCGAACGCCGGGGCGATGGAGCCCTCCGCGACACCCGGCAGCGGCACCACCGCGTACGCGCCCTTCACCGCGCCCGCCTCGACGGCCGCGTGGCTGAAGTCGCCGCCGATCGCCATGGCGGCCTTGCCGGAGGCGAACGCGGTGACGGTGGCGTTGCCGCCCATGGACGCGCACTTGGCGGCCGGACAGTTGTCGTCACCGAAGAGCGAGGTGTACGCCTCGATGCCCTTGCGGGCCTTGTCGCTGTTGATGGCCGCCTTGTACGTGCCACCGTCGTCGTCGGCCAGCTCACCGCCATGGGCCCAGATGAACGGCATCGCACCGTACGTGTACGCGCCACCGACCGCCAGTCCGTACAGATCCGGCTTCTTCTTGTGGATCTTCTTCGCGGTGGAGATCAGCTCGGCCTGGGACTTGGGGGCCTCGATCCCCAAGTCCTTGAAGACGTCGGTGCGGTAGTACAGCGCGCGGACGCCGACGAAGAACGGGGCCCCGTAGATCTTGCCGCCGACCGTGACGGACTGCTCGGCGGTCGGATCGGTGTCCTTGGCCTCGTCCCAGGCGGCGAACTCCGCACCGACGTCGGCGAGTCCGCCGTCCTTGACGTATCCGGCGGTGTCCGTGTTGCCGTACTCGATGAGGTCCGGGGCGCTCTTCGGGTCGTTGAACGCCGCCTTGATCCGCTGGGCGCGGGTCTCGACCGGGATGTACTCGACTTCGACCTTCGCGCCCTTGTGCGCCTTCTCGAAGTCGGCGACCGCCGCGTCGACGACCCGCTCCTTGGGCTTGTTGCCGACCTCCTGGAACAGCCAGACACGCAGCGTGCCGGTCTTCTCGTCCCCCTTGGCTCCGGTGTCGGAGGTCTGCGGCGCACAGGCGGTGGCGGTGAGACCCGCCAGCACAAGCGCCGCGGCCGGGGCGGCAATTCGGGCAGACAGCTTCATCCGGAACCCCTACCGATAGGCGTTGCAACATGCGCAACGCTCGTTTCGTTCTGCACAACTGGCAGGAGAGTAGGTGCGCGTGCGGACGCCGACAAGTGGTCTCAACCACTCTGTGACCCGGGGAAGCAGCCCGTGCAACGCGAAGGGCCCCCGGGGTGCGCGTCAACGCGCACCCCGGGGGCCCGAAGCAGTGGCGGCCGAACGGCCCAAGGACTACTTCTTGTCCTTGCCGCCCTTGCCCTTGTCCTTGTCGCCACCGGCGCCCATGGACTCGTAGATCTCCTTGCACATGGGACAGACCGGATACTTCTTGGGGTCGCGCCCCGGCACCCAGACCTTCCCGCACAGTGCGACCACGGGGGTGCCCTCCAGGGCACTCGCCATGATCTTGTCCTTCTGGACGTAATGGGCGTAGCGCTCGTGGTCGCCGTCGCCGTTCGACACCTGTGGCGTCGGCTCTACGAGGGTCCCCGTACCTGCCCCGCGCTCGGGCTCAAGAGTGCTCATAACCGCCAAGGGTACTGAAAGCCCGGAGCTTCAGTTCAGCGACGGGTCGTCCGGGTAGGTGGCGATCATCGCCAGTTCGCTGCGCTGACGGCGCAGGACCGCCCGCCAGAGGTGTTCCGGGCGCGGGGAGGAGACATCTCCGGGCTCGGACTCGACGACGTACCAGGCCCCCTCGGTCAGCTCCGTCTCCAGCTGCCCGGGACCCCAGCCGGCGTATCCGGCGAAGATGCGCAGCGAGCCGAGCGCCGCTGCCAGCAGCTCCGGCGGCGCCTCCAGGTCGACCAGGCCGATCGCCCCGTACACCCGGCGGAAGCCCAGGGGGTCCCCGCTGTTCGGACGGGGACGGGAGCGCGGCGAGGAGCCCTCGTCGCCGGGGATGACCGCCACCCCGAGCGCCGAGTCGAGCGAGACCGGGCCGCCCTGGAAGACCACGTCCGGCTCTCCCGTCAGACCGGCCCAGGACGTGAGGATGTCGCCGACGCCGACCGGGGTCGGGCGGTTCAGGACCACGCCGAGCGAGCCCTCCTCGTCGTGGTCGAGGAGCAGCACCACCGCGCGGTCGAAATTCGGGTCCGCGAGCGCGGGTGTTGCCACGAGCAGTCGCCCTGTGAGCGAGGACACCTCGGTCATGGCAGAAATGATCCCGCATCTTCGCCCCTCGCGGGGGCCAAGTGGGCCGCCCGGTCACCGAACGGGCCCGAGCGCAGCTCAGGGCGCATGGAGGCACGGAGAGCGCACAGCCCCGGGCGCGTTGCGGACGGTAACCCTCCGCAAGAGTTGGGAAGCAGAGCGTGTTGTGGCGGATTCATGACGTTCGTACACCCCCCGACCTCTTACGGAAGGGGGTACGCGGGCCATTACCCTTTCGTTTGGCCCCCTGCCCGACCACTCCGGAACGCGAGATTCATGACCGGCACAGACGATGTCCTGCTTGTCCACGGCGGAACCCCGCTGGAGGGCGAGATCCGCGTCAGAGGCGCCAAGAACCTGGTGCCGAAGGCAATGGTCGCCGCGCTGCTCGGCAGCGGGCCCAGCCGGCTGCGCAATGTGCCCGACATCCGCGATGTGCGGGTGGTGCGCGGACTGTTGCAGTTGCACGGCGTGACGGTCCGGCCGGGTGACGAACCGGGCGAACTGATCCTTGACCCGACCCATGTCGAGAGCGCCAACGTCGCCGACATCGACGCCCACGCGGGCTCGTCGCGCATCCCGATCCTGTTCTGCGGCCCGCTGCTGCACCGGCTGGGCCACGCGTTCATCCCGGGGCTCGGCGGCTGCGACATCGGCGGTCGGCCGATCGACTTCCACTTCGACGTGCTGCGGCAGTTCGGCGCGACCATCGAGAAGCGCGCGGACGGCCAGTACCTGGAGGCCCCGCAGCGACTGCGCGGCACGAAGATCCGACTGCCGTACCCGTCGGTGGGCTCCACCGAGCAGGTGCTGCTGACGGCCGTGCTCGCCGAGGGCGTCACCGAACTGTCCAACGCGGCCGTGGAGCCCGAGATCGAGGACCTCATCTGCGTACTGCAGAAGATGGGCGCGATCATCTCGATGGACACCGACCGGACGATCCGGATCACCGGGGTCGACCGGCTGGACGGCTATACGCACCGCGCGATCCCGGACCGCCTGGAGGCGGCCTCCTGGGCGTCCGCGGCGCTGGCCACCGAGGGCAACATCTACGTACGGGGCGCACAGCAGCGCTCGATGATGACGTTCCTGAACACCTTCCGCCGGGTCGGCGGCGCGTTCGAGATCGACGACGAGGGCATCCGTTTCTGGCACCCGGGCAGCGCGCTGAACGCCATCGCCCTGGAGACGGACGTGCACCCCGGTTTCCAGACCGACTGGCAGCAGCCGCTGGTCGTGGCCCTGACGCAGGCCTCGGGCCTGTCCATCGTCCACGAGACGGTGTACGAGTCCCGGCTCGGTTTCACCTCGGCGCTCAACCAGATGGGCGCGCACATCCAGCTCTACCGCGAGTGCCTGGGCGGCTCCGACTGCCGCTTCGGCCAGCGCAACTTCCTGCACTCCGCGGTCGTGTCCGGGCCGACGAGGCTGCAGGGCGCGGATCTGGTCATCCCGGACCTGCGCGGCGGTTTCTCGTACCTGATCGCCGCGCTGGCGGCGCAGGGCACCTCGCGGGTGCACGGCATCGACCTGATCAACCGCGGCTACGAGAACTTCATGGAGAAGCTGGAGAAGCTGGGCGCGAAGGTGGAGCTGCCCGGCGGGGCGCTGGTCTGAGACCCGGCGGCCGACGGCTGCTGACGGGGGTTCGGGGCACTGCCCCGGACCCCCGTTTCCCGTTCCACGGAGGGTCCTGGTTCGTCCCTCCGGGTCCACGTTGGCGACAGAGGCCCGGAAAGGGCCCTCTCGGGCCGGTACACGGAAGGGCGGCCACCCTGGTCGGGTGACCGCCCTTCGTCGCGCCTGTGGGGCTTACTTGCCCTTGGCGGCTTCCTTGAGCTTGGAGCCCGCGGAGACCTTCACGCTGTAGCCGGCCGGGATGTTGATCGGGTCGCCGGTCTGCGGGTTACGAGCGGTGCGAGCGGCACGGTGGGTGCGCTCGAAGGTCAGGAAGCCGGGGATGGTGACCTTCTCGTCGCCCTTGGCGACGATCTCACCGACGGTCTCGGCGAGCGCGGCCAGCACGGCGTCGGCGTCCTTGCGAGTCACCTCGGCGCGGTCGGCCAGGGCGGCCACCAGCTCACTGCGGTTCATGTTGTTACTCCCGTGTTCTTCTTGCCTGTGAGGCGTGAGATCGAAGCCGATGCTGCCAGGGCCCTCGGACAGTCCCCGGACCCGGGTCTGTCGTCAGACCCTCGCGCCCGATTACGCATCCTGCCCCCACCTGCGGCGGGAAAGCCAATCCGGCACCCTCCGGAGTCACACGAAAAGCACCACTGCCTCATCGTGGTGACGTTCCGTCGACTCCCCGAAAGCGGTCCGCAGCGGATGCGGGGCTCTGCGGGACGCGCCGCCCGCCCACCCTAAAGGGGCGTTTGGGGCGCCGCGACCCGCGACGCGCCGTACGTGGGGCCGACGTGGGGCGCCGAGGTCGCGGCCGGACGCCGCCAGGGGGCGCGGCGGGTTCCGCGGACGGCCGGCGTCAGCCGAGCTCCCCCGCGCCCGTCACGGTACCGCCCGCCGCCTTCGCGGCGTCCCGGACCGCACCGGCGACCGCTCCGGCGACCTTGTCGTTGAAGACCGACGGGATGATGTAGTTCGCGTTCACCTCGTCCTCCGCGACGACGTCGGCGAGGGCACGCGCGGCGGCGAGCATCATCTCGGTGTTGACGGTACGGGACTGGGCGTCCAGCAGACCGCGGAAGACACCCGGGAAGACCAGCACGTTGTTGATCTGGTTCGGGAAGTCGGAGCGGCCGGTGGCGACAACTGCCGCCGTCTGGCGAGCGATTGCCGGATCCACCTCGGGGTCGGGGTTCGCGAGCGCGAACACGATCGCACCGTCGGCCATGGCGGCGACATCGGCTCCGTCCAGGACGTTCGGGGCGGAGACGCCGATGAAGACGTCGGCGCCCACGACGGCCTGCTTGAGGGTGCCCGTGACGGACTCGGGGTTGGTGTTGTCGGCGATCCAGCGCAGCGGCGAATCGGCGTCGGCGGAGACCAGATCCTCGCGGCCGGCGTGCACCACACCGTGGATGTCGGCGACGACGGCGTGCTTGACGCCGGCGGCGATGAGGAGCTTCAGGATGGCCGTACCGGCCGCTCCGGCGCCGGACATGACGACGCGTACGTCCCCGATTCCCTTGCCCACCACGCGCAGCGCGTTGGTCAGCGCGGCCAGGACCACGATCGCGGTGCCGTGCTGGTCGTCGTGGAAGACGGGGATGTCCAGGGCCTCGCGCAGCCGCGCCTCGATCTCGAAGCAGCGGGGTGCGGAGATGTCCTCCAGGTTGATGCCCGCGAAGCCGGGGGCCATCGCCTTGACGATCTCGACGATGGCGTCGGTGTCCTGGGTGTCCAGGCAGATCGGCCAGGCGTCGATGCCGGCGAAGCGCTTGAACAGGGCCGCCTTGCCCTCCATCACCGGGAGGGCGGCCATCGGACCGATGTTGCCGAGGCCGAGCACCGCGGAACCGTCCGTCACAACTGCGACGGAGTTGCGCTTGATGGTGAGGCGGCGGGCGTCCTCGGGATTCTCGGCGATCGCCATGCAGACCCGGGCCACACCCGGGGTGTAGATCATCGAGAGGTCGTCGCGGTTGCGGATGGGGTGCTTGGACGCCATCTCGATCTTGCCGCCGAGGTGCATCAGGAACGTACGGTCGGAGACCTTCCCCAGCACGACACCCTCGATGCCGCGCAGGTTCTCCACGATCTCGTCCGCGTGCGCGGTCGAGGTGGCGGCGATGGTGACGTCGATCCGCAGCTTCTCGTGGCCGGAGGCGGTCACGTCGAGGCCGGTGACCGAACCGCCGGAGGACTCCACGGCCGTGGTGAGCTGGGAGACCGCTGTGCCGCTCGCGGGCACCTCCAGCCTGACCGTCATCGAGTACGAGACGCTGGGCGCCGTTGCCATGGCCGAGTCCTTCGCTTTCCTTAGCTTCTTTGCCGCGCGGCCGGGGCGCTCGCCTCGGACACGCTCCCCGATCGTCGCACCTACTGGCCGGTAGCCGGTAATGACTGCCACTCTTCGGAAAGTAGTTTCCACCATACGAGAGATGACCGCTTCAGCGGAACCCCCAATGACTTCCGACCCGGCCGCCTCCATGGACCCGGCCGGGTCCACAAACAAGAACAGACCCGCGCCACCGGAAGGTGACGCGGGTCTGTCTTCTTGGTCGAGCGGCACCGACCCGCCATGCTCGCCTCGCGGCAAGTGGTCGCTCGAAGCGACGAAGGTTGGGCCCGGGGGCTTGGATCGAGCCGGTGCCGACACCAGGCTAACAAAGACCCCGCAGAAGTGATTCCCGGAGTACGGGTCGATTCGAAAATCCGCCCGCCCGGCGGCGCCGGCGCCCGCTCGCCCGGTCGCTCGCCGGGCGCGGGACGACGGCCTTCCCCGGAACCTCATCCGGGTCCGGGGCCGGGACGACGCCCTCGTCAGTCCCTCAGCAGGTCCGGGACACCGTCCTCGTCCGGCAGGTCACGCTTCCCGGAGACCACCGTGAGCTGCTGCGTCGCACGCGTCAGCGCCACGTACAGCACCCGCAGGCCGGCCGGGGACTCGTCCGCGATCTCCGCGGGCGAGACGACCACCGTGGCGTCGTACTCCAGGCCCTTCGCCTCCAGGCTGCCCAGCGCCACCACCCGGTCGCCGAGCTCGGCGAGCCAGTCGCGGGCCTGGGCCCGGCGGTTCATCGCGACGACCACACCCACCGTGCCGTCCACCTCGGCCAGCAGCCGCCGTGCCTCCTCGCGCACCGAGGCGGCCAGATCGCCGTCCCGTACGGTCTCGAAGCGCGGCTTCACGCCCGTGGAGCGGACCGCGGCCGGGGACTCCATGCCGGGCATCGCCAGCGCCAGGACCTTCGAGGCCAGCTCGGCGATCTCCGCCGGGTTGCGGTAGTTGACCGTGAGGGTGAAGCGGCGGCGCGGGCGGTTGCCGAGCGCCTCGTCGCGCGCGCGGGCGGCCTCGTCCGGGTCGGACCAGGAGGACTGCGCCGGGTCTCCGACGATCGTCCAGGTGGCGTGCCGGCCGCGGCGGCCGACCATGCGCCACTGCATGGGCGTGAGGTCCTGCGCCTCGTCGACGATGACGTGCGCGTACTCCGTACGCTCCGCGGCCAGCCGCTCGGCCCGTTCGCGCTGGGTCTCCTCGCGCTGCGGCATCAGCTCCTCCAGACCGGAGAGCTGGTCCAGCGGGTCGAGGTCGCGCTTCTTCTTCGGCCGGTGCGGGGTGCCCAGCAGCGTCTGCAGCTCGTCGAGGATGGCGACGTCGTGCACGGAGAGCGGTCCGTTCCCCTCGCCGTCGAGCCGCTTCAGCGAGCGTGCGAAGCGGCGCACCTCGCCCTGGTTGAGGACCCGGCGCGCCCAGCGGCCGAGCCGCTTCTCGTCCGCCATCGCGGCGAGCACCCCGCGCGGGGTGAGTTCGGGCCACCAGGCGTTCAGGAAGTCGAGGAAGGGGGTCTCGGTGGAGACGTCCTCGTCGAAGGAGGAGCGCAGTTCCGCGGCCAGTTCGGGGTCGGTGTAGCGGCCCCGGCCGGAGGACTTGTTCCACAGGGCGTCCAGGAGCATTCTGCGGGCGCGCGGGCGGAGCAGATTGACCGGGGCGGTGCCGCCGAGCACGGACTGCCGGATGCGGTGCAGTTCGTCCGCGTTCAGTTCGACACGGGCGCCGAACGCGACGACCCGCAGCCGGGTCGGGGTGCCCGGGGCCGGGTCGGCTCCGTCGGCTTCGTCACCGAAGGACAGCCGGCCTTCCTGCTCCGGGGCCCTGCGAGGGGTGCCGGGCTGTTCCAGTGCCCCGCGCGCCGCCTTGCGCAACACCTGGAGCATCCGGGAGGAGCCCTTGATCCGGGCGACGGCGGGTTCGTCGTAGGTGGTGGCGCCCTCGACGCCGGCCGCCTCGTCGGAGAGCGAGCCGACCGCGCGGATCGCGACCTGCCCCTCCTCGCCCAGCGAGGGCAGCACGCCCTCGGTGTACGCGACCAGGAGCGGGGTCGGTGAGACGACGAGGATGCCGCCCGCGTACCGCCGCCGGTCCTGGTAGAGGAGGTAGGCGGCACGGTGCAGGGCGACGGCGGTCTTGCCGGTGCCCGGACCGCCCGAGACCTCGGTGACGGAGGCGGCGGGCGCCCGGATCACCAGGTCCTGCTCCGCCTGGATGGAGGAGACGATGTCCCGCATCGTGTGGCTGCGGGCCTGGCCGAGCGCCGCCATCAGGGCGCCGTCGCCGATGACGGGAAGCTTGTCGCCGCCCAGGTACGCGGTGAGCTCGGGGCGCATCAGGTCGTCCTCGACCCCGAGGACCCTGCGGCCCTTGGAACGGATGACCCGGCGGCGCACCACCCTGCCCGGCTCCTTCGGCGTCGACCGGTAGAACGGCGCGGCGGCCGGTGCGCGCCAGTCGATGACCAGCGGCGCGTAGTCGGAGTCGAGGACGCCGATGCGGCCGATGTGCAGCGTCTCGGCGATGTCGGCGGAATGGTCCTCGCGTACGGCGTCGTCGGCCGGCTCGACGGAGGTGTACGCGCCGTCCGGGCCGCGTTCGCCGTCCTTGCCGAGCAGCAGATCGATCCTTCCGAAGAGGAAGTCCTCGAACTCGCTGTTCAACCGGTTGAGGTGGATTCCGGCCCGGAACACCTGGGCGTCGCGTTCCGCGAGCGCGCCCGGGGTACCGACCTGGCCGCGCTTGACGGCGTCGTCCATGAGAAATTCCGCCTCGTGGATCTTCTCTTCGAGACGGTCGTAGACACGGTCGAGATGTTCCTGCTCGACACCGATTTCCCGGTCCCGCAACGAATCGACAGCGGCATCCTGCGCGGCCACCGAGGCCCCCTTCTGACGTGCATTGGGCAGCCGTCAACCCTATGCGAAGGGGGGCCCGCCGCGCACCTGCCGCGCGTATCGAAATGGCTCGCGGGGATTTCGATCAGGCATCGGCCCCCGCGTCCGGGATCGCGGGAGTGCCGGGCTCCGTGCCCGCGCCCCCGGACACACCCGCGTCCATGACCGCCACCGCGGCCGCTCTGCGCCGGTGGCGGGCCACCCGCTCCCGGTTTCCGCACACCTCGCTGGAGCACCAACGGCGTCGGCGGCCCCGTGAGGTGTCCAGGTAGAGCCGGTGGCAGTTGTCGGCCTCGCAGCGGCGCAGTCCGGCTCGGGCCACCGGGTCGGTCAACAGCTCCACGACGTCGCGGGCCACGGCGGCCAGCAGCGCCCCGCATTCGGGATCGGCGCTCAGGGCCCGTACCAGCGTGCCGCTCCCGCCACGTACAGCCCGCAGTCCCGGAGGGGCGGCCGCGGCGAGCGCGTTGACCCGTGCCAGGGCGCTCTCGGCCCTGCGGCCGGCGAGCTCGGCGGTCAGCAGGTGTTCCACGCCGGCCCTCAACTGCCGGAAGCGCACCACCCAGGTGTCGTCCACCGCGCCGAGGTGGGTGCCGCTCGGCACGAGTCCCGTGGCCACCAGCCAGTCGGCGAGCCGCTCGGCGCCGTCGAGCAGTTCGCAGGCGCCGGAGGTGCCGATCCCTGTTGCCACCAGGTCCAGGCACGGGCGCCCGGAGTCGAACCGCCAGTCGTACGAGCTCTTGCCCGCCGCCATGCGTAGGTCACCGCCTCGGGGTCTCCGATCGGGGTCTCCCCCAGGGTGCCCCTCGGGCGGCCACCCCGGAACCCCTGCTGCCGCACGGACCGGCACCGGCGGGGCCCTACGGTGTCCCGATGGACAACGATCCCCGTACCGCCACTCCGGAGGCCGGGCCGCTCCTGCTCCGGCCCTGGCTGCCCGAGGACATGCCGGCCCTGATCGAGGCGCACCGCGATCCCGTGATGCGCGCCAAGCTGCTCGTGCCGGTCACGGACGAGGCGGAGGCGCGGCGCTGGCTGCGGGTGGAGCGGGAGGGCCGGGAATCCGGCAGCCGCTTCAGTTTCGCGGTGATCGATCGCGATCTCGACGACGAGCCGGTCGGCAATGTGGTGCTCAAGTACCCGGCACCGGGCTCCGCCGGCGGGGAGGTCGGCTACTGGACGGCGGCACGGGCGCGCGGCCGCGGGGTCGCTCCGCGGGCTCTCGGGGCGCTCACCGACTGGGCGTTCGAGGCGTTCGCCGGGGACGGGCTCGTGCGGCTGGACCTGCTCCACCAGGTGGGCAACGACGCGTCCTGCCGGGTCGCCGAGAAGAGCGGTTACGGCCTCGCGGAGGTTCTTCCGGCGCGGCCGCCGTGGCCGCTGGACGGGCACCGGCATGTGCGGCTGCGCACCGGACACGTCCGGTAGCCGTCCCGTCCCGTCGCCGGGCGGACTCCGCTCCCGCGCACGCCCGGCGGAACGATGCCCCTCCGGGATCTCGGCGGTGGTCGGCCCGTCCGCCGTTCGAGGACATCACTCGGCGCGCCGTCCGGGATCACCGGCGCCGGTCGGCCCGTGCGGGGCCGTCACCCCGTCAGCGACGGACCGTCGTACAGAATCCGCTGGAACAGCCGGTGGTCACGCCACTCGCCGTTGATGTGCAGATAGCGCGGGGCCATGCCGTACTGCTCGAAGCCGCACTTGGCGAGCACCCGCTGCGAGGCCTCGTTGTCCAGCACCGTCCCGGCCTCGACCCGGTGCAGCCGCAGATCGTCCCCGGCCACCTCGCAGACCCGCTGCACGGCGGCCGTGGCCAGGCCGCGGCCCGCGTGCTCGACATCGACCCAGTAGCCGAGAACTCCGCTGCGGAACGGCCCGAGCACGATGCCGGTGAGGTTGAACCCGCCCACCGCACGGTCCTGTTCGTCGGCGAGCACCCACGGCATCGCCCGCCCCGCGTCACGGTCCGCGAGCATTCCGGCCAGCCGTTCCCGCTGCCCCTGCTCGGTGTAGAAGGTGTCGGGCCGCTCGGGCTCCCAGCGGCTCATGTACGCGCGGCTGCGGGTCAGGGACAGAGCGAGGGAGGCGGCGTCGGCCGGGGTGGCGGGACGGAGCCGTATGTCCGCGTCGAGCCGGTGGATGTCGTCGATCATCCCGTCACGCTATCCCGGGCGCATCACGCCGCCTCCGCCCTGTCTCGGCACACGGTCGGGCCGCCTCCCGCACGGAAAGGACCGTACGCCCGCCGGGGATCACGAGAGGGCCCTCAGCCGGTCGAAGGTGCGGATCAGCTCCGCCCGCCGCTTCTCCTTGTACTCCGGTTCGGGTTCGAGACCGTCGACGGTCCGCTCCCACACGTCCATGAAGGTCTTCTTCCAGCGCTCGACCACCGCCGCCCCGGGCACCGTGGCGCCGACGTAATGCCGCTCGGCGATCAGACACAGCAGCTCGACGTTGCACGGCACGGCGACGCCCCAGTACTCGTCCGGCTCCAGGCCGACCGGGTCGCCGGCCATGGCCTCCTCGATCTCCGAGACGAGCCGCCCGGTGATGCCCGACAGATGATCCGCCGCCGTGTCGTCGTCGAAATTCCCACTGCCCCAGGTACCCACAGGGCCCCCTCCGGTCGTCGTTCCGTGCCTGCGACCGTTCTAGCAAGCCGCACCGACAACGGCCGGGTTCCACCCGGCGGCCCCGCCGGCGACGGCGGGCGGCGTCGCGGCGAGCCGCAGCTGCGACGGCGGGCCGCCCGGGCGCCGTGCGCTCCTGGACGCCCGCGTATGGAGCTGCGCGCCTGAGCGATGGAGCGGGACCGTCCGCGCCGCTTCACTCGGAGACATGACAACCACTCGGCCCATGCGCCCCTCCCGCACCCCGCAGCACCTCGTGCTCGGTGGTGCCGCCGTCGCCACCGGACTGGTCGCGGGCACGTTCTACGTGTTCTCCTGCGCGGTCATGCCGGCCCTCGGGCGCAGCGACGACCGGACCTTCATCGAGGTCATGCAGAACATCAACGACGTCATCGAGAATCCGGTCTTCTTCGCCGGATTCTTCGGGGCGCTGATCCTGACGGCGGTCGCCGCCTGGCAGCAGCGCCGGTCCCCCGGTCCGCGCCTGTGGGTCTTCGCCGCCCTCGCCGTGTACGCCGTCGCCTTCCTGCTGACCTCGGGCGTCAACGTCCCGCTGAACAACGCCCTCGCGCACGCCGGGAATCCGGCGCGGATCGCCGACCCCGCGGCCGTGCGTGAGAGGTTCGAGGGTGCCTGGGCGGCCTGGAACGCCGTCCGGGCCGTCCTGTGCACGGCTGCTCTCGCCCTGCTCCTTCGTGCCCTGTTCCTGACGGCTCGGACGCGTCCGAGCCGCCCTCAGGAACCCGTGTACTCACTGTCCTCCACCGGGTCCAGCGCCAGCCGGTAGCCGCGTTTGACGACCGTCTGGATGAGTCGGGGCTCGCCCAGCGCCGTACGCAGCCTCGCCATGGCCGTCTCCACCGCGTGTTCGTCGGTGCCGCTGCCGGGCAGTGCGCGCAGCAGATCGGCGCGGGCCACCACCCAGCCCGGCCGGCGGGCCAGGGCATGGAGCAGGGCCATTCCGGCGGGCGGCACCGGGCGCGGTGCGCCGTCGACGATCACGGCGTGACCGCGGATCTCCACCCGGTGTCCGGCGATCGGCAACGCACGTACTTTGGCGGGGAGTTCATGGCACAGCAGCTGGACGAGCGGCGCCAGTCTGAACCGCTCCGGCTGGACGGTGCCGATCCCGCGGGCCCGCAGCGGCACGGCGGTGACCGGCCCGACGCAGGCCACGAGAACGTCGTCCCGCAGCGCGCCCAGGAGTTCCGGGAGCAGCCCGCGCTTCTCCGCCCGGCCGAGCAGCGAGGCGGCGGCGGGGGCGCTGGTGAAGGTCAGGGCGTCCAGGCCCCGTGCCAGGGTGATGTCGATCATCCGGTCGAGCGGGGCGATGTCCTCGGGGTCCACCCAGCGGTAGACGGGTACGGCGACGACCTCGGCCCCCGCCTCGCGGAGGGGTCCGACGAAGCCGGGAAGGGGCTCGCCGTGCAGTTGGAGAGCGATGCGGCGGCCTGCCACCCCCTCGTCGAGGAGCCGGTCCAGCACCTCCGTCAGGGACTCGGAGGCGGGGGACCACGCCTCGGTCAGCCCGGCGGCCCGGACGGCGCCCTTGACCTTGGGGCCGCGGGCCAGCAGTTCGGCGCCGCCCAGGGTCTCCAGCAGCCGGCCGCCGAGACCCCAGCCGTCGGCGGCCTCGATCCAGCCCCGGAAGCCGACCGCGGTGGTGGCGACGACCACGTCGGGGGCGGAGTCGACGATGTGGCGGGTGGCGGCGAGGAGCTCACCGTCGTCGGCGAGCGGCACGATCCGCAGGGCGGGCGCGTACACGACGGCCGCTCCCCGTCGCTCCAGCAGCGCGCCGAACTCCTCCGCGCGCCGTGCGGCGGTGACCCCGACGGTGAAGCCCGTGAGTGGCCCGTGCTGTTCGTCCTGGTGCATGTGGTCTACCCGGCTCTCGTCCCGCTGCTGCCCGATGATGCCGAGGGCCGAGCCTGCCAACGGTGCGTGACAGACCTGGTTCACCCGCATTTCCCGCCCGTTACGTCGCATGACGTCGAACGGTCATGATCGCACCTCGCCCGCACGCGGCGCGGCCGAGCCGGGGAACGGCGGGTGGGAGGACCGGTCGGGTGGGATCCGGCGAAGGTATACCGTCCCTCCGTCGCCCGGGCCGCTTCCGTGATCCGCCCTTCCGGACGCCCGGATCAGGCGGGCCCCGCCATGAGCGACGCGTCGGGTTCCGGCAGCCAGCTCCCACCGGGACGCACCATCCAGCCCTCCTCGGAACCCAGCCGGACCGCGGCTTCGCGCAGGGCGTCGAGGCCGGGGTGACGCAGCCCCTTGCGCCAGACCAGCAGGAGAGGGGAGATCGGTACGGGCCGGACCAGCGGACGCATCACGGTGCCCGGCAACGGCGGGAAGTCGACCATGCACAGCACCGGGTACCCCGACTTGGCCGTGACCCGCTGGAATTCGGCCACGCCGATCGCGAGCGGTACGGGCGGTGCCAGTTCGATGCCCCACTCGGCGAAGAGCAGCCGGGCGAGGTCCGTCCACTCCGTGGTGCGCGGGTTCCCGGCGCCCGCGTACACGGTCTCACCGGCCAGGTCGTCCAGCGCGACGGCCTCGTGCGCGGCGAGACGGTGATCGACGGGGAGCAGCACGGCCATCGGCTCGTATCTCACCGGCTGGACGCCGAGCCGGGCCCGGACCGCGGGGTCGAGTCCGGCGGCCCGGCCGAAGGAGACGTCGAGCCGGCCGGCGAGGATCTCCCCCGCGGCCCAGGCGAGCCCACTCTCGAAGCGCGCCATCAGCTCGCACCGCGGAGCCAGTTCCCGTGCGCGGGCGAGGACCCGGGCGGCCGTCATGCCGTCGGTGTTGAGGTCGACGAAGAGCGGCCGGGCCGCGGGGTCGGCGAAGGCCGCGGCAAGATCGGCGTGTGCCTCCAGCACCCGGCGGGCGTACGGGAGGAGTCGTTCGCCGTCGGCGGTGAGGGAGACCTGTCGGGTGGTCCGTACGAACAGCTCCGCGCCCAGTTCGCGTTCCAGTCGGCGGATGTCCCGGCTCAGCGCCTGCTGGGCGAGGTAGAGCCGGGCCGCGGCGCGGGTGAAATGCAGTTCCTCGGCCACGGCGACGAAGGCGCGGAGCAGCCGGGGGTCGGTATGGGGGGCGCCCGGATCGGCAGCGGAGGAAGCCACACCGAGAATTTACAACACAAGTGCGTCAATCGGTGCGGAGAAGGTGTTGGACCGTGCGGGCCGCGCGCCCCGAGGGTTGAGCCATGCCGTACGAGAGAACCCCGTCCACCGCCCCCCTGCTCGCCGTCTCCGGAGATCTGCTGGTCATCGCGCCGCGGGCGACCGCCCCAGACCGGCCCGCGTCCACCAATCCGTACCGCAGGCTGCTCGCCACCCCGGGTGCGCGTGCGTTCACCGCGGGCAACCTTCTCGCCCGGGTGCCCATGGGCATGTTCAGCGTCAGCGCGGTGATCATGATCGCCGGTTCGCGCGGCTCCTACGCCCTGGCCGGTGCCGTCACCTCGACCGGCCTCGCCGCGACGGCGGTGGTCGCCCCCTGGACGGCCCGGCTCGTCGACCGGTACGGGCAGGCCAGGGTCGCCGTGCCCGCCACCGCGATCGCCGCTCTCGGATCGATCGCCCTGCTGCTCTGCGTGCACTACGGCGCCCCGGTCTGGACGCTCTTCGCCTCCTACGCCGCGACCGCCACCACCCCCAACACCGGCGGGATGTCCCGGGCCCGCTGGGCCCATCTGCACCGGAGCGACCCGGCCGCCCTGCACACCGCGAACTCCTTCGAACAGGCCGTCGACGAACTCTGCTTCATGCTCGGCCCGGCCCTCGCCGCCGTGCTGTGTGCGGCACTCTTCCCGGAGGCAGGAACACTCGTCGGGGCGATCCTGCTGATGACCGGTGTGCTGATCTTCGCCGCCCAGCGCGCCACCGAACCGCCGGTGGCGCCCCGCACCCACGCGGGCTCCCCGTTCCGCGCCTCCGGCATGCCGGCCCTGCTCGCCGCCTTCCTGGCCACCGGAGCGGTCTTCGGCGCGATGGAGGTCGTCACGATCGCCCACGCCGGGGGCGCGATTCTGGCCCTCCAGGCGGCCGGATCATGTGTGGCGGGGCTGTGGTACGGATCACTGCGCCCTGCCGCGGACATCCGGCGCCGGCTGCTGGGCTGCCTGGCGGGCATGACGGCGCTGATGTCCCTGCCGCTGCTCGCCGCCTCCTCGACCGATTCGCTGCTCGCGCTCGCGGGCGCGCTGCTGCTGGCCGGCGCCGCTACCGCCCCCACCATGGTCACCGGGATGACGCTGGTGCAACGCCTCACTCCCGAGGGTCAGTTGAACGAGGGCATGACCCTGGCCGTGACCGCGCTGCTGGGCGGGATCGCCGTGGGATCGGCGACCGGCGGCTGGATGGTGGAGCACACGGGGCAGGTGACCGGCTATGCCGTACCGATGTGCGCGGCGGGGCTGGCGCTCGTCGTCGCGGGGGCCGGGGTCCGTGCCCCCCGGAGCTGATGCCGGGCGGCAAAATCCCGGGCACAAGGGCGAGGACCCCGTTGCCGGTGGGCAACGGGGTCCTCGTTCACATGGGAATTGTGGAGATGGCGGGAATCGAACCCGCGTCCAACGGTGCAGAATCAGGGCTTCTCCGTGTGCAGTTCGCTGTGCTTTTCTCGGCCCCGGTAGTCACGCGAACAAGCTACCGACAGGCCCAGTCACTGTTTGATTTCCTTCTGGGCCCCGTGACCGGGCTCAGAAGTTTAGATCCCTTGATGATGCCAGGATCCGGGTCGGGATCACCCCCGGGCTGACACTTCGCAAGTCGCTACTTAGGCAGCGAGGGCGAAGGAATCGCGCTTGGTGTTGGCGATTATTGGTTGCGACATATGGTTTACGAGATCATTGCCGCTTCCTCGACACGCTTCCCCTGCTTCGACATCCGCTGTCGAAACCGATCATCCCCATGTTGTGTTTTCAATGTGTGCACCCGCTGTGGAGTGCAGTGCCATCGTACGTGACCGACGCACGACGATGCCAGCCTATTCCTGCCGGGCCCGTCCGCACGCCTCCCGGACCCGCCCACGCACCCCGCAGGAACGCGCCTACGCGCTCCGCTGGCGCCGGCGCGCTGCGGAGATCGCACGGTTGGTCTCCCGCAGGTCCTGCTTCTCACGCAGGGTCTGCCGCTTGTCGTACTCCTTCTTTCCCTTGGCCAGAGCGATCTCGACCTTGACCCGGCCGTCCTTGAAGTACAGCGCGAGCGGCACGATCGTGTGGCCCGTCTCGCCCGACTTCGACTCCAGCTTGTCGATCTCGGCCCGGTGCATCAGCAGCTTGCGCTTCCGCTTGGCCGAGTGGTTGGTCCAGGTCCCCTGCACGTACTCCGGGACGTGGATGTTGTGCAGCCATGCCTCGCCCCCGTCGATCTGGACGAAGCCGTCCACCAGGGAGGCCCGGCCCAGCCGCAGCGACTTGACCTCGGTGCCCATGAGCACGAGACCGCACTCGTAGGTGTCGAGGATGTGGTAGTCGTGCCGCGCCTTCTTGTTCTGCGCGATGAGCTTGCGCCCCGTGTCCTTTTCCTTAGCCATAGTGCGGCCATTTTCGCACTACGACCCACCCCCGAGGCCACTCAATACCGTCTCGGCCCGCCGCTCGGCCCCGGAGCCGACCGCGAGGTCGGGGGTGATGCCTCGGCCGTCGACCCCTCGCCCCGCCGGGGTGCGGTAGTGGCCCACGGTCAGCTCGGCCACCGAACCGCCCGGGAGCTTGCTGGGCATCTGCACCGAACCCTTGCCGAAGGTGCGCGATCCGACGGTGACGGCGCGGCCCCGGTCCTGGAGCGCGCCGGTGAGGAGCTCGGCCGCGCTCATCGTGCCGCCGTCGACGAGGACGACGAGGGGGCGGACGGTGTCGCCGCCCGGCTGCGCATAGAGCGCGCGCTGCTCGCCGTGCACGTCGTACGTGGCGACCAGGCCGCCGTCCAGGAACGCGGAGGCGGCGGTGACGGCCTCGGTCACCAGGCCGCCGGAGTTGCCTCGGAGATCGAGGAGGACCCCGGCGCGCGCCGGTGCGTCCCGGACCGCGTCGCGGATCTTCGCGCCCGAGCCCCTGGTGAACGAGTCGACCTCGATCAGTACAGCTGCGGAGGAATCGGAACGGTCCGGTCCGATCCGCCGCACGGTGACCGCCTCGGTGGTGAGTTCGGCCCGCCGCAAGGTCTCGGTCCGCAGCACGGCACCCCGCTGGACGCCCAGGGCGACGGTGGTGCCGACGCCCGCCTCCGTACGGTCTCCGCGCAGCAGGGCGACGACCTCGGAGACGGGGCGCTCGTCGACCCGACGGCCGTCGACGGTACGGAGCAGGTCTCCCGGCTCGATGCCGGCCCGCTCGGCGGGGCCGCCGGGCTGGACCCGGGCCACCTCGACCAGTCCGTCGGCGGAGCGCCTGGCGGAGATCCCGACGCCGGTGTACGAACCGTCGAGGGCCTGCTCGAACTCCTCGTACTGCCGCTCGTCGTAGACCGCGCCCCAGCGGTCGCCGCTGCGGCTGACGGCTTCCTCGGCCGCCTCCTTGCCGGACTTGCCGTCGGCCACGGCCCGCGCCGCGGCGGCGGCCACCTCGTCGCCGTCGAGGGTGGCGGCGACGGAACGGGTCACCGGCTCCGAGGACTTCGGGCCGCCGCGCGGCAGGGAGCCGGTGGCCGCGGCGGTGGCCAGCACGCTCGCGAAGACCAAGGTCAGGGCCGCCCCGCGGCGCACACCGCGGGGCCCGAAACACTGCGTGGGACCCGACATGGCGTCGAGTCTAGGACAACGCCCCTGCGGCGCACGGCCGGTTGACCGTGCGCCGCAGGGGCGCTTGTCACACCTTCAGGTACTTGCGGAGCGCGAAGAGAGCGGCAACGGCGGGCATCAGCAGGCCGATCGCCAGGACCAGGGGCAGCTTGGTGAAGACCGCGTCCCAGCCGATGAAGTGGATCAGATTGAGCTTGCTCTGCAGCGCCAGACCGCCGTCGATCAGGAAGTACCGGCCGGCCAGCAGCATCACGCAGGCGAGCACGCCGCCGATGAGTCCGGCGAACGCGGCCTCCATGATGAACGGCATCTGGATGTAGAAGCCGGAGGCACCGACGAGCCGCATGATGCCGGTTTCACGCCGTCGGCTGAACGCGGACACCCGGACGGTGTTGACGATCAGCATCAGCGCGATGACCAGCATCAGCGCCATGACGAAGAGGGCGGCCACGTTCATGCCGTTCATCAGCTGGAAGAGGTTGTCCAGGATGGATCTCTGGTCCTGGACGGACTGCACCCCGTCGCGGCCGGCGAAGGCGGTGGCGACGACCTTGTACTTCTTCGGGTCGTGGAGCTTGACCCGGAACGACTCCTGCATCTGGTCCGGCGTGATGTTGCTCGCCATGGGCGAGTCGCCGAACTGCTGCTGGTAGTGCTTGTACGCCTGGTCGGCCGACTCGTACGTGACCGTCTCGACCGCGTCCATCTTGTGGAGATCGGCCTCGATCTCCTTCTTCTGCTCCGTGGTGACGGCACCCTTGGCGCACTTGGGCGTGGAGGTCACATCGCTCTTGCTGCAGAGGAAGATCGAGACGTTGACCTTGTCGTACCAGTAGTCCTTCATCGTGCTGACCTGCTCGCGCATGAGCAGCGCGCCGCCGAACAGGGCGAGCGAGAGGGCGACGGAGACGACGACGGCGAAGGTCATCGTGAGGTTGCGACGGAGGCCGACGCCGATCTCCGACAGGACGAACTGGGCGCGCATGGCGTCCTTTCAGTGCTCGATGCTCAGTGCTGGTAGCCGTAGACGCCGCGGGCCTGGTCGCGTACGAGACGGCCCTGCTCCAGCTCGATGACGCGCTTGCGCATCTGGTCGACGATGTTCTGGTCGTGGGTCGCCATGATCACGGTGGTACCGGTCCGGTTGATCCGGTCCAGCAGCTTCATGATGCCCACGGAGGTCTGCGGGTCGAGGTTGCCGGTCGGCTCGTCCGCGATCAGCAGCATGGGGCGGTTCACGAACGCTCGCGCGATCGCCACTCGCTGCTGCTCACCACCGGAGAGCTCGCCGGGCATCCGGTCCTCCTTGCCACCGAGGCCGACCAGGTCGAGAACCTGCGGCACCGCCTTGCGGATCTCACCGCGCGGCTTGCCGATGACCTCCTGCGCGAACGCGACGTTCTCCGCGACGGTCTTGTTGGGGAGGAGTCGGAAGTCCTGGAACACCGTGCCCAACTGGCGGCGCATGTGCGGCACCTTCCAGTTGGACATGCGCGCGAGGTCCTTGCCCAGAACATGGACCATGCCCTGACTGGCGCGCTCTTCACGGAGGATGAGTCGCATGAAGGTGGACTTGCCGGAGCCGGAGGAGCCCACCAGGAAGACGAACTCGCCCTTCTCGATATCGAGAGACACATCCCGTAGAGCGGGACGGCTCTGCTTCGGGTAGGTCTTGGAGACGTTGTCGAATCGGATCACGGATGCACCACGGTCGGCCGGGAGTAGGTGTGCGTGACCATACGCGAAGCGGACTGAGGCGTGCAGGCGCGCGTCCGGGGATGGGCGTTTTATGGCGGAACGACACTGGTCGGCAGCAGGGCCGAAGCACTACAGATCGGGCGATGTCCGGCGGGCCGCGCCGAAATCCGCGCGAGCTGGCACAGTGGTAGGGGGAACGGATGCGTTTCCATGAGCGTTGTGCGGAGTGAAGGCGTATGCGGCTCCGCCGCGCGGGAGGAGGAAAGCGCATGACCTATGACCGACTGGTGTGCGCAAACTGCGCGGCGCCCGTGAACGAGGGCCGTTGCCCCGTGTGCCGGGCCAGCCGTGAGCGGCTGCAGCAGGAACAGGGCGCCTTCGCGGGCCTGAGCCCTGTGACGCTGGTGGCCCTGCTCGTGGTGCTGCTGGGGGCGCTGGCACTGCTGGCGCACCAGACCGTGTAGCACCGGACCGCGCAGTCGAGACCGTCCGTCCGCCTGCGAAAGCGTGTACATGTACGCGGAGGGGCCCGGGATGCCGACAGGCGTCCCGGGCCCCTCTGTGCGCATCTGGCCCTTAGGCGACCGTACGGCCGTTCATCAGGCGCGGCAGGATCCGGAAGCCGATGCCTCCGGCAATCATCGTCGCGGCGCCGACCAGCAGGAACGTGGTCTCGGCGGCACCGGTCTCGGCGAGCTCGTCCTTGCCCTTGCCCTGCTCGACCGGCTGGTTGCCCGCCGAGTCGGGAGTGGTGTTGTCCGCGCACTTCGCACCGTCGAGGTCGACGGTGCAGGTGTTGGCGTCACCACCGGTGGTGCCGGAGGAGGCGTTACCGGTGGTAGCACCGTTGTCCGAGGTGCCGCCCTGGTTGCCCGCGCCACCCTGGTTACCGGCGCCGCCCTGGTTACCGGCACCACCCTGGTTGCCCGCGCCGCCCTGGTTACCGGCACCACCCTGGTCGCCCGCGCCACCCTGGTTACCGGCGCCGCCCTGGTTACCGGCACCACCCTGGTCGCCCGCGCCACCCTGGTCGCCCGCGCCACCCTGGTTACCGGCACCACCCTGGTTACCGGCACCACCCTGATTGCCCGCGCCACCCTGGTCGCCCGCGCCACCCTGATTGCCCGCGCCACCCTGGTCACCGGCACCACCCTGGTCGCCCGCGCCACCCTGGTCGCCCGCGCCACCCTGGTTACCGGCACCACCCTGGTCGCCCGCGCCACCCTGGTCGCCCGCGCCACCCTGGTCGCCACCCTCTGTGGTGCCGCCCTGGTCGACACCGCCCGGGTCGCCGCCCTCGGTGCCACCCTGGGACTCGCCCGACGGCCCGTTGAGACCGGCGTCGATCCCCAGACCGGATTCGTCGACGTGAGCGTTGGCCGACAGCCCGGCAACGTTGACATCGACACCGACGGCCGATGCCACACCGGCAGCGGTGAGCGAGGCGCCCGCGGCGATCACCGCACCAGCGGCTATCCGCGCGACGCGTACTCGCGTCTTCTTGGTCATCTGCTGCTACCCCCAGTAGCTGTTCTCGTCAGTGGAGCAGCCATATGCGGGCCCCGGCTCTGCGGGGTTCGCTCCGAACGGCGCCACATCGAGTCGTGGCCATGCCGCCCGCCCCCGTTCACACCCGTCCCAGACATACGCATGCTGCCCTAGCACCCTGTCCAGAGTTAAGGACTACGTCAAGGCCGTTCCGGGCAATGTGAACCGGTTTGCTCGTAGTTGACCTTCATTCAGCATCACGACTGTGACGCACTCGCCACGGCGCCTGCGCAACTCGGAGGCCCAACTCCCTTTCGGAGCCGCTCCGTACCGCCCCCGACGAGAACGGCGGTGCCGGAACCCGTGGGGATTCCGGCACCGCCGTAAGAAACAGAACCGAGGAGCAGAGAACAGGAACCGGCCTCTGCCGCCCGCCTACTTCTCCCGCTGCTTGCGCCAGCGGATGCCCGCCTCCAGGAAGCCGTCGATCTCGCCGTTGAAGACCGCTTCCGGGTTGCCCATCTCGAACTCCGTCCGCAGGTCCTTGACCATCTGGTACGGGTGCAGGACGTACGAGCGCATCTGGTTGCCCCAGGAGTTGCCGCCGTCGCCCTTGAGGGCGTCCATCTTGGCCTGCTCCTCCTGGCGGCGGCGCTCAAGGAGCTTCGCCTGGAGGACGTTCATCGCGGACGCCTTGTTCTGGATCTGCGAGCGCTCGTTCTGGCAGGAGACGACGATGCCGGTCGGGAGGTGGGTCAGGCGCACCGCGGAGTCCGTGGTGTTGACGCCCTGACCGCCCGGACCCGACGAGCGGTACACGTCGACGCGGAGCTCGGACTCGTCGATCTCGATGTGGTCGGTCTGCTCGACCACGGGCAGCACCTCGACACCCGCGAAGGACGTCTGGCGACGGCCCTGGTTGTCGAAGGGCGAGATCCGGACGAGCCGGTGGGTGCCCTGCTCGACGGAGAGCGTTCCATAGGCGTACGGCACCTGGACGGCGAAGGTGGTCGACTTGATGCCGGCCTCTTCCGCGTACGACGTCTCGTAGACCTCGGTCTTGTAGCCGTGCCGCTCGGCCCAGCGGATGTACATGCGCTGGAGCTTCTCGGCGAAGTCGGCGGCATCGACGCCACCGGCCTCGGCCCGGATGTTGACCAGGGCCTCGCGGGCGTCGTACTCGCCGGAGAGGAGCGTACGGACCTCCATCTCGTCCAGCGCCTTCCTGACCGACTCCAGCTCGGACTCGGCCTCGGCGAGGGCATCGGCGTCGCCCTCGTCCTGGGCGAGCTCGAACAGGACCTCGAGGTCGTCGATCCGGCCGCGGAGGGCCTCGGTCTTGCGGACCTCGGCCTGGAGGTGCGAAAGCTTGCTGGTGATTTTCTGCGCCGCCTCCGGGTCGTCCCAGAGGGAGGGAGCGGCCGCCTGCTCCTCGAGCGCGGCGATGTCCGCCCTCAGCGCATCCAGGTCCAGGACGGCCTCGATCGACCCCATGGTCGAGGAGAGGGACTTCAGCTCTTCGGAAATATCGACGACTGCCACGGGTCCAGCGTAACGGCTGTCGGCGCGGACATTCCTCGGGCCGCATGATCACGACTCGGTGACCGGGTGCGCGGGGCCTCCGCGCACCCTGCCGCCGGAGGGCTGCCGAGGGAGCCGCCCGGCCCGGGAAGCCGTCGGGGTGCCCCGTGGGGGGGCACCCCGGTCAGGGTGTTCCCGGCGCCGAGCTCTTCGTGTCCTGTGCGGGTGCGTCCGCGCCGTCGTCGCCCAGTGCCAGCCAGCCGCCGACGCCGAGGGCGACCACCAGCACCAGCGCCGCGGCGCCCAGCGTCAGACGGCGCTTGCGGACCGCCGCGGACTTGTTGCGGGCCGAACCGGGGCGGGGCCTGCCCGGAGCGCGCGGGGCCCTGGCCGTACCCCGGGGACCGCCGGAGAGTTCGTCGGGGGCCGGGACACGCATGCTCGTGTGGGTGTCCCGGTTGGAGTCCGTGGACGATCCGGGAACCAGCGGTACCGCGCCGCGGCGGCGGGGCTCCTCGGGCACGGGGGTGTACTGCTGCTCGTCGTATGCCCGGGGCTCCGGTTCGGCGTCCGGCTCGTCCACGTCGAGCGGCGGGATGCCTGCCAGCTGCGGGAGCTGCTCGCGCAGCCGGGCCGCCAGCTCGGAGGCGCGCAGCCGGGAGGCCGGGGCCTTGGCCAGGCACTGGACCAGGAGCTGCCAGAGCTCCTCGGGGATGCCCGGGAGCGGGACGACGGTCTCCGTGACGTGGCGGCGCAGGACCGCGCCGGGGTGTCCGCCGCCGAAGGGCGTGAAGCCTGCGAGCAGTTCGTACAGGACCGTGGCGAGGGCATAGATGTCCACAGCGGCGCGGGGCGGGAGGCCCTCGACTATCTCGGGGGCCAGATAGTCCGGCGTGCCGATGATCTTGCTGGCCTTGGTGCGGCGCGGGGTGTCGATCAGTTTGGCCACGCCGAAGTCGGTGAGCAGCGCGGGGTGCGAGCCGCCGGGGCCGAGCGGGCCCTCCATGTCGAGCAGGATGTTCTCCGGCTTGACGTCGCGGTGGACCACCCCGGCGGCGTGCGCGGCGGCCAGGCCGTCGGCGACGTCCGCGATGATCGCGACGGCGGCCTCGGGGGCGAGGCGGCGTTCACGGTCGAGGCGGCTGCGCAGGTCCGTGCCGCGGACCAGGTTCATGACCAGTGCCAGATCATTGCCGTCCACCACGAGGTCGCGGACGGCGACGACATGGGGGTGGTCCAGGCCGAGCAGCGCGGTGCGCTCCTGGACGAAGCGGCCCACGAGCTCCTGGTCGGACGCGAGGTCCTCGCGGAGCAGCTTGATGGCCACCGGGCCCTCGGGCCCCTCGCCGAGCCACACCGTGCCGGCGCTGCCGCGCCCCAGGATCTGGTGGGCGGTGTACCGGCTGCCGATATTCCGTGCCAAGACTGCTCCCTCAGCGGCTGGCGATGGACCGTCGCTCATGACCCCCGGTCGACAAAGTTACGCGTCGATCGGGGTGTTGAGTGCCCGGGATGGCGCCAACCCTCACTTCTGCGGGCGAAATGAGATGGAAACTGGCCCGCAGAAGTCGATTTGGCTACAGAGTTGATGATGCGTCGACTGCTCAGGAGCCGCCGCTGCCACCCAGTTTCGAGACCCAGTCGGTCACGGTGGAGACGGCACCGGTGATCGCCTGCCAGTAGCTCTTGCCCTGGCCGATCCAGTCCTGCAGCGGGGTCAGTTCCCAGATCAGCCAGCCCGCGACGAAGAGCAGGACCAGCGTGAACAGGCAGCCCTTGAGGCAGCCGAGTCCGGGGATCCTCATCGGGTTGGCACTGCGCTGCCTGGGCTCGCGGGGCTGCCTCGGGGCAGGCTGCGGGGGCGGCGGCTGTTGCGGGGGCGCGTACTGCTGCCGCTGGTACTGCTGTTGAGGCTGGTGCTGCGGCTGATACTGCTGCCGCTGGGGCTGGGGGTACTGCCGCTGCGGCTGCTGCTGGTACTGCTGCGGCTGCTGTCGTTGCTGCGGCTGCGGCCGCTGGGGGCGGCGGCGCAGCGGGTCCTGGTTCGGGTCGAGGGGCTGGACCTGTGTCTGCTCGTTGCGGTCACGGGCCGCCTGGAGCTGGGACTGCCAGGGGTGCGGGTCCTCGGACTGCGGAGCGCCGTCCGGGCGCGGCGGTACGGGCGGCATGACCGAGGTCGGGTCGGCGTGCCCGCCCGGGCCCTGACCGGGGGCGTGCTGCATGACGCTGGTCGCGGCGTTCGGATCGTACGAGCCCGCGTTGCTCGGCAGCACCTGCGTCGGGTCGGCCGCACCGGGCGTCTGCGGAACGGCCGCGGGCGCCGGGTCGGGTGCGAGCAGGGCACCCACGCCGTCGGCCGCCGCGATCTGGGCGGCACTGGCGTGCACCCCGATGCCGGCCGCGACGGTGCGCAGCGCGCGGGCCAGGTTCTCGGCGCTGGGCCGCTGGTCCGGGTCCTTGCTCAGGCAGCGCTCCATGACCGTCCAGAGCGGTGCCGGGACCGTGGTGGGGCGGCGGGGCTCCTCGCTGAGGTGCTGGTGCAGGACTTCGAGGGCGGTGCCGCCGGAGAACGGCGGGCGGCCGGTGACCAGCTCGTACAGCAGGATGCCGGCGCCGTAGATGTCGACGGCGGAGGTCTGCGGGCGGCCCTCGGCGGACTCGGGCGCCACGTAGGCGGGCGTGCCGACGAATTCATGGGTCCGGGTGAGCCCCGGGGAGTCGGCCAGTCGGGCGATGCCGAAGTCGGTGAGCATCGGGCGCATCCCGCCGTCGCGCTCGTCGAGCAGGACGTTGGCGGGCTTCAGGTCGCGGTGGACGACGCCGTCGGCATGGCTGGCGGCGAGCGCGTCCGCGATCTGGGCGGTGAGCAGTGCGGCGGCGACCGGGGTGAGCGGGCCGTTCTCGCGGAGGTAGCGGTGCAGGTCGGGGCCGTCGACCAGATCCATGACGAGGGCGAGGAGATCACCCTCCACGACCAGGTCGCGGGTGCGCACGATGTTCTCGTGGGTGAGCCGGAGCAGCACGGAACGCTCGCGCAGGAATCGCATCACGACGTCCGCGTCGTTGGCGAGCTCCTCCTTCAGGACCTTGATCGCCACGGTCTCGCCGGGCTGGCCGGCCACAGCCGCCTCGGCGCCTGCGGTCTCCCGCTGGCGGGCACGCCAGACGGTGCCCGTGGCGCCGCGTCCCAGCGGCTCCTCGAGCAGGTACTTGCTGCCTACCGGCCGCACGTCATGCGCTCCCTGCTGATCGTGGTGCTTGCGGTGCTCCCGGATCGGCCCGGGAGTTCCGGCCCACTCTAGGGCCTGTCGTCAAACTGCCGTCGCCGCCCGGAGGGCTGCCGTGCGGCGCCCGGCCCGCGCGACGGACGGCGGTCCGTCGGCGGGCCCTGGCGTGGGGCGGCCGGCGGGGTCGCGCCGGTCCGCCCGCCGCTCACCGCCGGTTGCGCCCGCCGGGCCCGGATGCCTCCGGGGGAGGTATGAGGACCCATCGGGGAACAAGACGCCCACATCGGGCCGATGGTTGCCGCACACCTGTACGACGAATCGTTTCGGACACTCTCCCGGAACGGTTCCGTCCCGGAGAGCCTTCCAAGCAGGCACTTATGGGCGCACAGCAGACGTTTCAAGATCACTTAGCGGTGACCCCCGGGCGTGTTGTCAGTGGCAGGTGCGAGGATGCCTTCAGCACGGGACTGTGGGGTCGGGAGCCCTGCGGCACGTGACGAACCTGTACCGGACGACGCGTCCGTGTCGGGTGGGGGGAATCACAGGGCTTTTCCCCTGCCCGGCGCCCCGCGCAGAAGGGACCGCTGACGGCGATGCAGATCCGGCTGACCGTCCTCGCGCCGCGCAGCGGCCAGACCCCGGCGCGCGCCTGCGACGTGCTGGTCACCGCCCCGTCGGGGACGGCGCTCGCCACGGTGGCGTCCCCCCTGGCGGCGGCGGTCTCCGGGCCCGACGGCTCGCTCGGCAGCGGTGCGGTGGTGCTGTTCGCCGGGCGTGAGCGGCTGGACGCACAACGATGCGCGCTGGGCGAGCCCCCACTGGTCGACGGAGCGGTGCTCTCGCTCCAGGTCCCGGGCGAGGACGAGGTGGCGGACGACGCCGTCCCGGCGCAGCTGCACGTGGTCGCGGGGCCCGACGCGGGCGGCGTCCACCTGCTGCACGGCGGCCGGATCCGGATCGGCCGCTCCGCCGACGCGGACGTCCCGCTCGACGACCCCGACGTGTCCCGGCTGCACTGCGCGGTGACGGTCTCCGCGGACGGCCTGGTCTCGGTCGCGGACCTGGGTTCCACCAACGGCACCCTGCTCGACGGCACGGAGGTCCGCGACCGCCCGGTCCGCCTGGATCCCGGCGCGCTGCTGCGGCTCGGTGAGTCCACGCTCCGGCTGACCTCCGGCGCCCGTACGCCGACGCTGGCGACGGCGCCGGACGGCGAGGGGCATCTGCGGGTGTCCGGCACGGCGGGCGCGGCCGCCGCCGATGGCGACCCCGAGGCGCACGGCTCCGGTCATGCGTACGCCCGGGCCGCCTCCCCCGGCTCCGGACCCACCCCCCGGGAAGGGGCCGACGACCCTCACGCGTACGGGAACGGCGACGACGGGCACGCCGACGCCCGCCGCCGGTCACCCGCCGAGCCTTCCCCCCGGTCCGCGGGCGAGGAATCGCCCCGGCGGGGCGGGATAGGCGCCTGGGCGCGCAGACTCGCGGGCAACAAGGGCGAGCCGGTCCACGAGGCGACACCCGACGGCACGGGGGAGGCAGGGCCGTATCCGTCCACCGGCCCCCTGGCGCCACCGGGGTCCGCCGCGTCCAGCAGCTGGCCCGACCCCGCGGCCGTACTGCTCACCGCGCTCGGCCCCGGCCCCCGGCTCTGGGAGCGCGGCACCGCGCACCCGGAGGCCCTCGTGGTGCGCCTGGGCACCACGGACCGGGCCGGTCTGCCCGCCGTACCGGTGACCGTGGGGCTGCGGGAGGCCGGTTCCCTCGGGCTCGCCGGGCCGCGCACGCGGCTGGCCGGACTCGCCCGTTCGACGGTGGCGCAGCTCGCCGCACTGCACTCCCCCGCCGATCTGGAGATCGTGCTGATCAGCACGGACCGCGCGCGCGGCGCGGACGAGCGCAGGCGCGAGTGGGCCTGGCTGGGCTGGCTGCCCCATCTGCGGCCGATGCACGGCCAGGACTGCCGGCTGCTCCTCGCGTACGACCGCGAACAGGCCGTCGCCCGTACGACGGAGCTGGTGCGCCGACTGGACGAGGGGCCGCTCGGACCCGGCTGGGCGAGCCTCGACCGGAGCACGGTCGCCGAGGCCGCCGGGCAGTACACCGGGCCCTACACCGTGGTGATCGTCGACGGCGACCCCGGCTCGGCGGCGCTGCGCGAGACCACCGCCCGGCTGGCCGCCGCGGGCTCGGCCGCCGGGATCCATCTGATCTGTCTGGCGGAGACCCCTGCCGCCACACCCACCTCGCCGGTCGCGGCGACGTACGAGGCCGCCTGCCACGCCTCGATCGCGTTCCGCGAGTGCGGGGCGGTGGCGATGCTGAGCGGCGATGTGGCGACGGCCCTGCGACTGCTGCGCACCGCGGACGGCCGGGCCGCGGGCCGCGGCACGGTCGCCGCGGTGGACGCGGTGTCGGCGCACTGGGCCGAGCGGTTCGGCCGGGCGCTGGCCCCGCTGCGCACGGAGGGCTCGGCCACGTCCCACGGCCGGCCCGCGTCGGCCGCGCTCCCGCCGACCGCCCGGCTGCTGGACGAGCTGGGCCTGGCGCGTGCCACCCCGGCCTCCCTGATGGCCCGCTGGGCCTCCACCGCGGACGACCAGCCCGGCGCCACGGTCCGCGGTTCGGGTCGCTGGACGGGCGGGCCGGGAGGCGCGGCCGGTGGCGGAACGGACGCGGACGCCCGCGGTGCGGGCCGTACGGAGCACTCGCGGGGCGCGACCCCCCGCGTGGGCGCCCAGCGCTCGGCACCGGACGGTGCGGGCGGATACGTCCCCGGTTCGGGCCGTACCCCGTATCCCGGCAGCGAGACCGTCACCCACGTCGGCGTACCGGGCCACGGCCTGGCGCGCGACGACGCCCACGACACCCGTGGCCCGGGGCGCGCCCCGTACCCCGGCACCGCCGCCCCCCGGGTCAGCGGCGGGCACTACGGCGGCCCGCCCGGGGACGTCCCGGGCTCCCGCGCCGTTGCCGGGCCGGAGTTCCGTGGCGGTGGAGATGCCCCGGGGGCCGACGGCCTCCGTTCCGCCGGGGGCGAGCGCACCCCGAACCGTGTGAGCGGACCGCGCGGCGGCGACACGCCCCGGATCGCGGCGCGGACCGCCGAGGGCGCGGCGGCGGCCGGACGCACCGCCGTGACCGCGGACGCCGGCACGGGCACCCCCGCCGCCCCCGCCGAAGGCACCGCCCCGGTGGCCGCCGGGCGGCCGTTCGTGGTGCTCGGGGCCGGTCCCCGGGGCCCGGTCGGTGTGGATCTCGCGCAGGAGGGCCCCCATCTCCTCATCGAGGGGCCGCCCGGCAGCGGTCGTACGGAGCTGTTGCGGGCCGTCGCCGCCTCGCTGGCCGCGGCCGCCCGCCCCGACCTGCTGGGCATACTGCTGGTCGACGGCGCCGGGGGCGAGCGCGGCGAGAGCCTCGGCCCGTGCGCCGAACTCCCGCACGCGTTCACCCACCTCGTGGCCTCCGATCCGGTACGGATGCGCGAGTTCGCGCAGGCGCTGGGCGGTGAGCTGAAGCGGCGGGCCGAGCTCCTCGGCTCGTACGACTTCACCGAGTGGCACCACCGGCACGCCGTGGCGCAGCGGACGGTCGGTCAGCGGCCGCCGACGGCCGCCGAGCAGCGGGGCGACGTGGACTCGCCGATGAGCGGGACGCTCCGGCTGCGGCCCGCGGCAGCGCGGCCCGCGGCACCCGGGCCTTCCCCGCTGCCCCGGCTCGTCGTCCTGGTCGACGACTTCGACGCGCTGGTCGCACCGGCGCTCGGCAGTCCCGGCCGGCCGGCCGCCGGTTCGGTCGTGCGGGCTCTGGAAGCCGTGGCCCGGGAGGGCGGCCGGCTCGGCGTCCACCTGGTCGCGACATCCGCCCGCCCGGACCGTACGGAGGACACGGACCTGACCCACGGGGCCCGGCTGCGCATCGTGCTGGACGCGCCGGTCGTCCCGCCCTCGCCCGAGGACCCGGCACCCGGCCGTGGGCGCCTCGGTCATCCGGACGGGCGGGTGACGCCGTTCCAGGGCGGCCGGGTGACGGGACGCATTCCGCGTACGGCGACGCTGCGCCCCACCGTCGTGCCGCTGGAGTGGGAGCGGATGGGCGATCCGCCCACCCGGCGGCCGGTCCGGGAGCTGGGCAACGGCCCGACGGACCTGGCGCTGCTCGCCAGCGCGCTGGAGCGGGCCGCCCGGTCCGTCGGCGCGGAGCCGATAGCCCCGTTCGGGCCCGTCCGCTCCTGAGGTGTGCCTGGTCCGGACATGCACTGACATCACGTCACGAGCCCATTACGATCAAGGAGTTGACGCAGGGAACGGTATTGCGGCACCCGTGCACCGGGCGTAGGACTGTGCGCACACGACGATGTGAGAGACGGGGAAGCTATGCGCACAACCCTTCGGATCAGCAGGGCCGCCGTGGTGTTCAGCGCCATCGGCGCACTGGCCCTCACCGGTTGCAGCGACGACGGCGGCAACGGAAAGGGCAAGCCGGAAAAGAGCTCCGGGAACGGCAAGGGGGGCTCGTCGAGCGTCGCCCTGCCGAAGCTGGACGGCGAGAAGCTCTCGGTCGCGGCGGTCTGGACCGGAGCCGAGCAGGCCAACTTCGTCAAGGTCCTCAAGGAGTTCGAGAACCGCACGGGGGCGACGGTCACGTTCGTTCCGGCGCAGGACCCGATCGTCAACTTCCTCGGTACGAAGATCGCGGGAGGTCAGCCGCCGGACGTCGCGATGATCCCGCAGGTCGGCGCGATCCAGCAGGCCGCGCAGAAGAAGTGGGCCAAGCCGGTCGGCCCCGAGGCCAAGGCCCAGCTGGACAAGAACTACTCGAAGGTCTGGCAGGACCTCGGCGCGGTGGACGGCACCCAGTACGGCGTCTACTTCAAGGCCGCCAACAAGTCCCTGATCTGGTACAACGCCAAGGCGTTCGAGAACGCGGGCGCGTCCGAGCCGAAGACCTGGAAGGACTTCCTGGCGACGGCGGAGACGGTCTCCGCCTCGGGTGTCACCCCGGTCTCGGTCGGCGGCGCGGACGGCTGGACCCTCACCGACTGGTTCGAGAACATCTATCTCTCCCAGGCGGGCCCGGAGAAGTACGACCAGCTGGCCCAGCACAAGATCAAGTGGACGGACCCCTCCGTCAAGGACGCGCTGAGCACGCTCGCGCAGCTCTTCGGCAAGCCGTCGCTGATCGCGGGCGGCGCCGACGGCGCGCTGCAGACGGAGTTCCCGGCCTCGGTCACCCAGACCTTCACCGGCGGCGATCAGCCGAAGGCCGCCATGGTCTACGAGGGCGACTTCGTGGCCGTCAACATCGCGCAGACGAAGGCGAAGATCGGGACGGACGCCAAGGTGTTCCCGTTCCCGGCGGTCGGAGCCGAGTCCCCCGTCGTGACGGGCGGCGACGCGGCGGTGGCCCTGAAGGACGGCAAGGGCGCCCAGGCCCTGCTGACCTGGCTGGCCTCGACCGACGCGGCGAAGATCATGGCCGAGCAGGGCGGGTTCATCTCGCCGAACAAGTCCCTGGACGCCGCCGCGTATCCGAACGAGGTGCAGCGCACGATGGCGAAGGCGTTGATCTCGGCGGGTGACGCGGTCCGGTTCGACATGTCCGACCAGGCCCCGCAGTCCTTCGGCGGGACGCCCGGGAAGGGCGAGTGGAAGACCCTCCAGGACTTCCTGAAGAACCCGAAGGACATCGCGGGGACCCAAGCGAAGCTGGAGTCCGACGCGGCCAAGGCGTACAAGAGCTGACGGGATGACGACAGCCGCAGCGGGGGGCGCCGACGCGGTGCCCCCCGCCGACAAGCATCCGTCCGGACAGCCGTCGGTACCCGCGCCCAGGAAGCCGTCCGATGCGCCGGCCGGTGGCCCTGGACGCGGACGCAGGAGTGTGACCGGCACCCGCCGGATCATCGCCGCGCTCTTCCTGGCGCCCGCGCTGGTGCTGCTCGGCGCGCTCGTGGTCTATCCGATCGTGTACTCCGTGTACCGGTCGTTCTTCGACCAAGCGGGTACGGGCTTCGCCGGATTCGACAACTACAAGGCGCTGTTCACCGACGACACCATCCGCACGGCGATCAAGAACAACGCCATCTGGGTCGTGTTCGCGCCGACGGTCTCCACGGCCCTCGGGCTGATCTTCGCGGTGCTGACGGAACGGATCCGCTGGGGCACGGCGTTCAAACTGATCGTCTTCATGCCGATGGCGATCTCCATGCTCGCCGCCGGCATCATCTTCCGGCTGGTGTACGACCAGGCCCCGGAACGCGGGGTCGCCAACGCCGTATGGGTGGGTGTACACGACACGTTCGCCGAGTCGGCGAGCTATCCGAAGGCGCATCCGCTGCCCGTCCATCCGCTCAAGGCGGGCGGCGGCGGCTCGTTCGTCACCAAGGCCCCGGTGCGGGCCGGACAGCCGGTCCAACTGCCGCTGGTCGGTGTGGCACCGGCGAAGATGCCGGCGGACGCGAAGCCGGCGAAGGCCGCCGCGACGGAGTCCGGGAAGATCACCGGTACCGCGTGGCTGGACTTCACCAAGGGCGGCGGCGGCAGACCGAACGTCATCGACGCCAAGGAGCTGGGGCTCAAGGGCATCGAGGTCGAAGCGGTCGTGGACGGCAAGGTGGTCGCCTCGGCGACCGCGGGCGCGGACGGTACGTTCACCCTGCCCGCCTCGGCCGACGGCGCCCTGCTCCGGTTGCCCGCATCGAACTTCAAGGAGCCGTACAACGGGGTCGAGTGGCTCGGCCCGACGCTCGTCACACCGGCGATCATCGGCTCCTACGTCTGGATGTGGGCCGGCTTCGCGATGGTGCTGATCGCCGCGGGCCTGGCCGGCCTGCCGCGTGAACTCCTCGAAGCGGCCCGGGTGGACGGCGCGAACGAGTGGCAGGTGTTCCGCCGGATCACGGTGCCGATGCTCGCGCCCGTCCTCTCGGTGGTACTGGTCACGCTGATGATCAACGTCCTGAAGGTCTTCGACCTGGTCTTCATCATCTCCCCGGGCTCCTCGCTGGCCGACGCGAACGTGCTGGCGCTCCAGCTCTACCGCTCGTCGTTCGGCACGGACGCCGACCTCGGGATCGGCAGCGCCATCGCCGTACTCCTGCTGCTGCTGGTACTCCCGGTGATGTACGTCAACATCCGCCGGATCCGGAAGGAGGGGCGCCGATGACGACAGCCTCGGCCACGACCGCGAGCACGACGGCCGGTACCGCACCGGTGAAGGCCGAGCGGTCCCTCGGAGCACGCATCGCCGCCCGCGCCGGCGGCGGTGCGATGCGGGTCTTCCTCGTCCTGGTGGGCCTGTTCTGGCTGATGCCGACCGTCGGGCTGCTGCTCTCCTCGCTGCGCGGCGCGGACGACATCGCGTCGAGCGGCTGGTGGAAGATCTTCACGGCCCCCTCCCAGCTCACCCTCGACAACTACTCCCGGCTGCTGGACAATTCGACCATCACCCACTCCCTCCTCAGCACGGTCATGATCACCGTCCCGGCGACCGTCCTGGTCGTCGTGATCGGTTCACTGGCCGGATACGCCTTCGCCTGGATGGACTTCCCCGGTCGCGACTGGTGGTTCCTGGTGGTCGTGGCGCTGTTGGTGGTGCCGGTCCAGGTGGCTCTGGTCCCGGTGTCCAAGCTCTTCGGCGCGGTCGGGATCTTCGAGACGACCTTCGGCGTGGTCGTCTTCCACACGGCCTTCGGCCTGCCCTTCGCGATCTTCCTGCTGCGGAACTTCTTCGCGGAGATCCCGAGGGAACTGCTGGAGGCGGCCCGGCTCGACGGAGCGGGCGAGATCCGGCTCTTCACCCGGGTCGTGATGCCGCTCGGCGGCCCGGCGATCGCCTCTCTGGGAATCTTCCAGTTCCTCTGGGTGTGGAACGACATGCTGGTCGCGCTGATCTTCGCGGACTCCGGCTCCCCGCCGATCACCGTGGCCCTGCAGCAGCAGGTGCGGCAGTTCGGCAACAACATCGACGTGCTGGCGCCCGGCGCCTTCGTGTCGATGGTGATTCCGCTGGCGGTCTTCTTCGCCTTCCAGCGCCAGTTCGTCTCCGGCGTGATGGCGGGTGCGGTGAAGTAGTACGCCGCACAGTCGTACGTCAACACGGGGTGGTCCTGTTCACCGCAACAGGGCCACCCCACCTGCACTTTCACAGGTTTGCCACGTTTTGACGTAACTCCGTCACTCCATCGGCCGTTTGCGGACCGCCCGCCCGCGCTGCGAACGACCCATGGATGTGTTGTGCCCCGGTTCAGTGTCATCGTGCCCGCGTACCGGGTTCAGGCGTATCTGCACGAGAGCCTGGACTCGGTGCTGACCCAGTCGTTCGAGGACTTCGAGCTCCTCGCGGTGGACGACTGCTCACCCGATGCCTGTGGCGCCGTCATCGACGAGTTCGCGGCCCGCGACGACCGGGTGCGGGCCCTGCACCTGCCGGAGAACGTGGGCCTGGGCCGGGCCCGGAACGCCGGGATCGCGCAGGCCACCGGCGACTACCTGCTCTTCCTGGACGGCGACGACACCCTCGCCCCCGGCGCCCTGCGGGCCGTCGCCGACCGGATCGAGGAGACCGGGGAACCCGACGTCCTGGTCTACGACTACGCCCGTACGTACTGGACCGGCGAGAGCGTGCGCAACACCTTCGCCGAGCACCTCTCCCAGACCGGCCCCACCACCTTCACGCTCGCCGACCGGCCGGGGCTACTGAAGGTCCTGATGGTCGTCTGGAACAAGGCGTACCGCCGCGAGTTCGTCGAGGCCGAGAAGTTCGCCTTCCCCGCCGGTTACTACGAGGACACGCCCTGGACCTACCCGGTGCTGATGGCCGCCCGCTCGATCGCGGTGCTCGACCGGGTGTGCGTCGGCTACCGGCAGCGGCGCCAGGGCAACATCCTGGCCACCACCAGTCGCAAGCACTTCGACATCTTCGAACAGTACGACCGGGTCTTCGCGTTCATCGACTGCCGCCCCCGGCTCGCACCCTGGCGGCCGGTGATCCACCGCAGGATGCTCGACCACTTCTGCACGCTGTTCACCACCCGGGGCAGGCTGCCGCGCGGCAGCCACGCCGAATTCTTCCGCCGTGCCCGCGCGCACTGCGGCCGCTACCGCACCCCCGGCGCCCCCGCGCCGCACCGCGCCCGGCTGCGCCACGGCCTGATCCGGCTGGGCGCGCGCCGTACCTACCGCGCGCTGTGGGCGGCGCAGCTGCTGCACAGAAGGCTGCGGAGGGTCACCGCGGCCGTGCGCCGGGTACTGCGGGCCGCCGCCCTCCAGGCGTACTACCGCGTCCAGTTGCGGCTGCCCGTCCAGAGGGACCTGGCGGTGTTCGCCGCGTACTGGCACCGCGGCTACGCCTGCAGCCCCGCGGCGATCGAGGCGAAGGCCCGCGAGCTGGTGCCCGGTCTGCGGACCGCCTGGATCTGCCGTCCCGAGGACGCGCACACCGTGCCCACCGGGACGCGCAGCATCACCCCCGGGACGTACGGCTACTGGCGGGCGCTGGCCCGCTCCGGCTATCTGGTGAACAACGTCAACTTCGACCGGCGGCTGGTCAAGCGGCGCGGCCAGGTGCTGCTCCAGACCCACCACGGCACCCCGCTCAAGACCATGGGCCTGGACCTGCAGAACCGTCCGGCGGCGGCCCGCGGGACCGATTTCGGGCAGTTGCTCGCCAACGTCGACAAGTGGGACTTCTCCCTCTCCGCGAACCGGCACTCCACCCTCGTCTGGGAGAAGGCGTATCCGTCGGCCTCCGCGAGCTGCGCGACACTGGAGTACGGCTGTCCGCGCAATGACATCTACCAGCGGGCCACCGCCGACGACGTGGCGCGGCTGCGCGAGTCGATCGGCGTCCCCGAGGGCACCCTGGCCCTGCTGTACGCGCCCACGCACCGCGACTACCGGCGCGATCAGCACTCCGTGCTCGACCTGGCCCGCGTGGCGCGGGACCTCGGTCCGGGCTTCGTGATCCTGGCGCGCGCCCACTACTCGTACGGGGCCCAGCCGATCCGCGAGCCGCATCCGCGGGTCGTCGACGTCAGCGGCCACCCGTCCGTCGAGGCCCTCGCGCTCGCCTCCGACGCGCTGATCACGGACTACTCGTCGCTGATGTTCGACTACGCCAATCTGGACCGGCCCGTCGTCATCCACTGCGGCGACCGCGAGGCGTACGAAGCGGCCCGCGGCACCTACTTCGACCTGCACTCCTGCCCGCCCGGCGCGATCGCGTACAGCGAGGCCGAACTGCTGGACGTCTTCACGACCGGCCACTGGTGCGGCACCCGCTCCGCCGAGCGGCGCGAGGCGTTCCGGGAACGCTTCTGTCCGTACGACGACGGGTACGCGGCGGAGCGGGTGGTGCGCCGGGTGTTCCTGGGCGAGACGACCGCGCATCCGCCGGTGGTCCCTCCGGCGCTGCGGCGGCCCGCACCGGCGGCGGGCGACCCTGCTCAGGTCCCGGTCCCGGCCCCCGCCCGCGCCGCGCTCCCCGGGGACCGGCAGGCCTCCACGGGCCTCGGTCTCGCAGGGACACGGCCCACCAACCTTCCCTGACCGCCCCACTTCCGTTCCCCTGCCCACCCCGAGAACCGAATCCGAGAAAGAGCCCGCATGACCCGGCTGAGTGTCGTCATCCCCGTCCGTCGCGCCCGAGGGCAGCTGCGGGAGTGCCTGGAATCGGTGCTCACCCAGTCGTTCACGGACATCGAGGTGATCGGGGTCGACGACGGCGCGCCGGACGGATCGGGGCTGCTGTTCGACGAGTTCGCCGCACGGGACCACCGGGTGCAGGCCGTCCATCTGCCGCCGGGGGCCGGCCAGGACGGGCGGCGCAACGCCGGGGCCGAGCGGGCCGTCGGCGACTATCTCCTTTTCCTGGAGGGCAACTTCGTCCTGCTGCCGGGCGCCCTGCGGGCCGTCGCCGACCGGCTGGAGGCCTGTGGTGATCCCGAACTGCTGCTGTTCGGTCATCACCGGCGGCCGTTCCGGGGCCGCCCCCGGCCGTCCCGGTCACTGGAGCTGCTCCGCGCGCTGCCCGAGAAGCGGCTCACCCTCGCCGGGCATCCCGTGCTCCTGGACATCGCACCGGTCTCCTGGAACCGCGCCGTGCGCCGCGCTCTTCACGAGGGCGAGAAGCTGGTCTTCGGACCGGGGCGGCACGGGGAGCGGATGTACGCGGTCCAGACCCTCGCCGCGGCCGGATCCGTCGCCGTGCTCCCGATCGCGTGCGTCGAGCACCGCGGCCGGCGCGGCCTGCCCGTCGAGCCCGACGGGCCCGAACCCGCGGACGGCACCGCACCGCACCGGCTCGTCGACGCGTACACCGGTCTGATGGAGTTCGTCCGGAACCGGCCGCCACTGCGTCCCGTACGGGCCCTGCTCTTCGACCGGGCGGCCTCGGAACTCCTCGCCGGGTACCCGTCGGTGACCCGCCGACGCAGGCACTATGTACGGTCCGTGGCGGCCTTCCACCGGGCTCACCGGCCCGAGGAGCACCGTTTCCCGAATGGTGCCAAGGGGCTGCGGCCGAGGCTGATGGGCGGCGGCCGGTACGTCGCACTCGCCGTCCTCGACACGGTCCTGGCTCTGCGCCGCAACCTGCGGGCCGTGCCCGGTGCGGTCCGGGCGCGGGCCGGACGCACCCTGTCCGCGCGTTACTACTGGTGGCGGCGGCGGCTTCCGCTGGACCCCGGGCTCGCCGTCTACGCCGCGTACTGGAACCGCGGGATGAGCTGCAATCCGGAGGCCGTCTTCCGCAAGGCCCGGGAGCTGGCCCCGCAGGTGCGCGGGGTGTGGGTGGTGGCGAGGAACCAGGTGGACTCGTTGCCCGAGGGCATCGACCACGTGGTACCGGGAACCCGCCGCTACTGGCAGGTGCTGGCCCGTGCCACGTACTTCTTCAACAACGTCAACTTCCCCGATCACCTGGTCAAGCGGCCCGGCCAGATCCATGTGATGACCCATCACGGCACACCGCTGAAGATCATGGGACTCGACCAGCAGGACTATCCGGCGGCGGCCCAGGGGCTGAACTTCGACCGGCTGCTCCAGCGCGTCGACCGGTGGGACTGGAGCGTCTCGGCCAATCCCCACTCCACCGAGGTGTGGGACCGCGCCTACCCGGGCGCCGCGCGGTCCCTCGAAGCGGGCTATCCGCGCAACGACGTCTTCGCGACGGCGACGGACGAGCGGATCGCGGAGATCCGCTCGGGGCTCGGCATCGGTCCCGGGCAGCGGTCCGTGCTGTACGCGCCGACGCACCGCGACTACGAGGCGGCGTTCACCAGCCGGCTGGATCTGGTCCGGCTCTGCGAGACGCTCGGCCCGGACACCGTGGTGATGGTCCGCGCCCACTACTTCTACGAGGGTGCGGGGCTGCCGGAGCACCCCCGGCTCCTCGATGTCTGCGACCATCCGCGGATCGAGGAGCTGTGCCTGGCGGCGGACACGCTGGTGACGGACTACTCGTCGGTCATGTTCGACTACGCCCATCTGGACCGTCCGATCGTGGTGCACGCCCCCGACTGGGAGACGTACCGCACGGTCCGGGGGGTCTGCTTCGATCTGCTGTCCGGAAGACCCGGCGACACCCCTGGGGCGGTCTCCACCGACACGGAGGAGCTGGCCCGGATCCTCCTCGACGGCAGTTGGCGGAGCCCGGCGAACGAGGCGCTGCGGGCCGCGTTCCGGGCCCGGTTCTGCCCGTACGACGACGGGCGCGCCGCGGAACGGGTGGTACGGCAGGTGCTGCTGGGGGAAGCGGCGCCGGTCGGCGGACGGGCCTGAGGACGAGGTCCGTCCGCCGGCGCGGTCTCAGCGTTGCTGGCCCGCCATCACCGTGACGAGCCCGACGACCACGAGCAGCGAGCCGCCCCAGGTCCACATCGAGGTCCGTTCGTGCAGCACGGTCGCGCCGGCCAGCACGATCAGCAGATACCCGAGAGCGTTGAACGGGTAGGCGATGGACAGCGGCACCTTGGCCAGGGTGGTCATCCAGGCGAGGGCCGACACCGCGAAGACCACCAGGCCGAGCACGACCCAGGGGCTGGTGGCGGCCCGCAGGGCGACGGATCCGCCGCCCTGCGCGGCGGCGGCCGCGGCGCCTTTCATCCCGTGCTTGAGCATGATCTGGCCGCCCGCCGACGAGAAGACGGCGAACAGCAGCAGCATCAGACTGGGAAGGGTCAAGGCCTTGCTCCTGACTGCGACGACCGGGGTTGCGGACGATGGTGCGGGGGCGGGAGGGGGAACGGCGGCCTCAGACGCCGACCCGGTCGGCAAGGACGTGCTGTCGGTTGAGGATGTCCTGTACATCGACGTGCTCTCCAGCGATGATCGTCTCGGCCGCGTGCGGGGTGAGCAGTGCGACGTGCTGATAGCCGAACAGCGTCGGCCGGATCCGGGTGAGCAGTTTCGACACCCCGCCGAGGACCGCGGGAAGCGGTCCACCGCCGAGCAGTGCCCAGAACGGGGCACCGGTGGAGACGACGTGGAGGACGTCGTAGCCCGCGGCCCGGACCGTGCGGCGCAGACTGGCCCGGGTGAAGAAGCGCAGATGCGTCTCGTCGAGGATGCCCCGCCGGTCGTAGTCGAAGACCCCGAGCGCCACCCGCAGTCTTGAGTACCAGTGGCTGAAGTTCGGTACGGAGAGCAGCACATGGCCGCCGGGCCGCAGCACGGTGGCGACCTCGGCGAGCACCCGCTCGGGGCGGGAGAGGTGCTCGATGACGTCGCCGGCGACCACGTAGTCGAAGTCGGCGCCGATCCCCGCGGGCAGGCCCTCCTCCAGGTCGGCGAGGTGGAAGTGGGTGCATTTCTCGCGTACGCCGGGGACCTCGACGTAGTCCACGCCCGTCACCTCGTGGCCGAGGGCTTCGAGACGCTGCGCGAACAGGCCGCCGGAGCAGCCGAGATCGAGGACCCGGCCGGGCGGGAGGCCACGCATCTTCTCCAGGATGACGGCGTGCGAGGAACCGTCGCCCTCCTTGAACGCGTACTCGACGGGCTTGGGGATCCAGGCGCAGGTGCCGAACCCCTTGACGGCGAGCCGGTATTCGAGGACGTCCTTGACCACGTCCTTCGCGTACTTCATGCCGTTGACGTAGCAGATCTCGTCGCCGTAGTAAGTGGGGACGGGGATCTCCTTGATCCGCATTCCCTCGTTGAGCAGCTGGACGATGATCTGGGTGTCGAAGTCGAAGGCGTCGGTGTTCCGGTGGATCGGCAGCTTCTTGAGTGCCGCGACGCTGTAGGCGCGGTACCCGGAGTGGAATTCGGTGAGCTGCGATCCGAGGAGGGCGTTCTCCAGACGGGTGAGAATGCGGTTGCCGAGCCATTTGTACATCGGCATGCCGCCCTTGAGAGCGGATCCGGATTTCATCATCCGGGAGCCGAAAACGGCTTCGCATTCGCCGCGCTCGATGGGCGCGACCATGTCGGGCAGGAATTCCGGCGCGTACTGCCCGTCGCCGTGCAGCAGCACGATGATGTCGAGTCCGTGTTCGACGGCCAGCGCGTATCCGGCCTTCTGGTTTCCGCCGTATCCGAGATTCTTGGTGTGCCGCATCACCACGGTCCGCGGCATTCCCTCCGTCTGCGACCAGCGGCAGCCCGCGGTGAACGTCGCGTCATGGCTCGCGTCGTCGAGGATGAGGACCTCGGCGACCTTGGACCGGAAGTCCTCCGGAATGCGGTCGAGGGTCCTCTCCAGCGTCGTCTCGGCGTTGTACGCGACCACCAGGATGCCGATCCTGGGGCTCGGGCTTTCCTTCACGGGGCGTTCTCCAGTTGTGCTCGGTGCTCGGTGCTCGGGGGATGCGATCAGTTGACGGTGGAACCGGTGGAACCGGTGGGCCGCGAGGCGCACGGCGCCATGACCGCGGCCCGTCCGGCGGTGGACGGCGCGGGCAGGGTCGGCGGTGCGGCAATGATCTTGCGGATTCCGCTGACGAGGCCGACGGCGAGGACGAACCAGCCGGCCTCGGCGAAGTGCAGCACCGTTTCGCTCCAGCGCACGGCGGAGCGTCCCTGGTAGCCGAGGACCGCGGTCACGCCGAGCAGACAGCTGTACGCGGCGCCTTCCCAGAACCCGACGACGAACAGCCCGGCGGCGGCCCAGGTGAGGTACTGCAGGGCCGAGGCGGTGGAGAGCAGCAGCAGGAGGCCCATCGTGACGCCGACGACCACGGGCAGTTGCGCGGGCCGCAGTCGGGCGAGCCAGACCCCGGCCGCCACACAGACCAGCACGAAGAGGAAGTGGCCCTCGCCCTGGACGAAGGTGATGAACGACCGGGGCAGTCCGAGCACATCGGCGAACCGGACGATGCCCCACAGGCGGTAGCTGCCGCCCGCGTACTCCAGGACGTTCTCCTTGAGGTTCTCCGGCACGGCCAGCAGAACCGGCCCCCAGACGAGGGCGATCAGGGCGGTGAACCCGGCGGTGAAGCGGATGAGCACCGGCCGGCCGGCCCGCACCGCGACGACGAACAGCGCCGGGATCACCACCACCGGGATGAACTTCACGCTGATCGAGAGCGCGGCGCTCACCCCGGCGGCCAGCGGGGACTTCCGGTCCACGAGCAGATGGGCGGCGGCCAGGGCGAAGGTGATGGCCACCGCGTCGGTGTTGCCGTGATAGCCGGACGTGGCGATCAGTACGGGGCTGAGTGCCACGCCCACCCCGCAGGCGACCGCCAGGCCGACGGAGCCACGTCGGCGCATGATTTCGAACACGACGAGCGCGCAGAAGAAGTCGGCGATCGAGGCAGGTGATCTGATCAGCGTTCCGAACGGGATTCCGAGTTCGGAGAGGTCGTTCAGGCCGAGAAGCATCCAGCCGGCCAGTGGCGGGTGATTGTAGACGGGCAGCCCCGGCAGCGGCTGTTCGTAAATCCGAATGGGGCCGTACCGCACGACGGCCTTGGCGAAACCGTGAAAAATACGCACGTCGGCCGGGCCCGGCATGTTCGCCGCGATCAGCATTCGGGTGAGAAGACCGGCGGCCGCGGCGATGAGCACCACCGCTCTTGCCCGCCGCACGTCCCAGGTTTCGCACCGCATTCGGATACCCATGAAAGCAGAACGTAGCAACCCTGAGGCGCCGGACAACGCACCGATAACCACACTTATATGGATCGCGACTTCCATGCCCTGCGTATCTGCGCAAACGTCCGAATTCTTGAATCACTCGAACGGTTCAGGCGGCGCGGGGTGGCATCGTCCGGCCGCTGCCGGGACGGCCGGTCCGCGCGGGCCGGGCCGGATCAGGGCCGGACCGGCTCCCGCAGCATCCGGTCGACCACCCCCGCCGCCGCGTGTCCGTCGTCCAGGTCGCAGAAGTCCCGGCGAAACGCCTCGTACGCCTGCGCGTGTCCCCTGGTGGCCCGCTCCGGGTCGCGCAGCGCCTCGACGAGTCCGGCGGAGCCGGGGATCAGGGGGCCGGGGGCGCGGGCCTCGAAGTCGAAGCAGAAGCCGCGCAGGGTGTCGCGGTAGTGCGCCAGGTCGTAGGTGTGGAAGAGCATCGGGCGGCCGGTCTGGGCGAAGTCGAACATCAGCGAGGAGTAGTCGGTGACCAGCGCGTCGCTGATCAGCATCAGCTCGCCGACGTCCCTGTAGCGCGAGACGTCGCGGACGAAGCCGCTGCCGCTGTCCGGCAGACGGTCGGTCACCAGATAGTGCCGACGCACCAGCAGGACGGTGTCCGCACCGAGTTCACGCTCGGCCACGGCCAGATCGAGTTGCAGGTCGAGGGCGTAGCGGCCGCCGCCCTGCGGCCGGTCGTCGCGCCAGGTCGGCGCGTAGAGCACGACCCGCCTGCCCTCGGGAATGCCGAGCCTCTCGCGCACCGCCGAGGCGACCTTGGTCCGGTCCGCGGCGTGGAACAGGTCGTTGCGGGGGTAGCCGCACTCCAGGACCTCGCCCCGGTAGCCGAACGAGCGCCGCAGGACGGGGGTGGAGAAGCGGTTCGGGGAGACCAGGACGCTCCACTGGCGGGCGCGCTGCTCGATGGTGGCGATGTAGGCGGCGTTGGCTCGTGCGGTGCCCGCGAGGTCGAGACCGATGCGCTTGAGGGGGGTGCCGTGCCAGGTCTGGACGACACATTGCCCCTCGCGCCGCTCGAACCACCCCGGCAGCTGAGTGTTGGTGACGATGTGACGGCTGCTCGCCAGCGCCTCGTGCCAGGCGGCGGAGCCGTGTTCGACGGCCGTGGCACCCTCCGGGATCCGGGCCTGCTGGTCGCGCACCACCCACAGATGCTCCAACCCGACTCCCCGCCGGGCCACTTCCTCATGGATCGCGCGCGGCGAATCGGAGTACTGGCGGCCGTCGAAGCTGCTGTACAGCACGGTGTCGCGCAGCGGCGCCGCCCGACGGCCGCGGTACGCCTCGCGGAGCAGCCGCTTGCCGCGCGGACCGCGTTCCGCGGCGGTGAGGACCGATGCGCAGTCGATCAGCAACTGGTCGTGGAAGCGCCGCTCGATGACGTACGTCCGGCCCGCGAGGGTGCGGGCCGCGGGCAGGGTGCGGTGGGCGGCGGCCGGGATGCGCAGGGGGGTGCCGCCGGTGTCGCCCCGCGCGCCCTTCTCGCGGAGGAAGAGGTACCAGTGGCCCTCGCCCAGCGGCAGTTCCCCGCCGGGCACTTCGACGGCGTCCGGCCGGAGCACCGCCCCGAACCGGCGTGATCCGGCGACCTCGGAGAGGGCCAGGGGGAAGACGGCCTCCTCACCGTGCCCGCTGTGCCGGGCCACCAGTTCGACGGGCCGGTCCGGGTCGCCGGGACAGGTGCCCTCCAGGAGGATCTGTCCGTTCTCCGTCCAGGTCGCCAGGTCGACGGCAGGCTGTACGGTGCGGTCGCTGATCAGCAGGTTGCCCCGGGGGCCGGCGGTGAGGCCGAGTTCGCGCCGCTCGCCGCCGTGCGGGCCCAGCGGATAGCGGCCCGGCAGGACGGGCCCCGGCACATCGATCGGTGTCCGGCGGCCGTCCGGGCCGACGAGATGCAGGCTGTAGGCGACCTGCGCGGGCGCCGCCCCCTCTCCCGTTCCCGGCCGGGCGTCGGTGAAGGCGTCGAGCGGGACGTCCGCGGTGAAGCGCCGCCAGCCCGCGGCCGAGGGCACGGTCCCCTCGTGCACGGTCACCGGACGGTCGAAGGAGGTTCCGGAGGCGCGGTGGTCGAACGCGAGGCGCAGCGGCCCCGCGCCCAGGCGGTCGCGGATCATCCCGTCGATCACCACGGTGGCGTCGCCGTCGCCCGTGTCGCCCGCGCGGTGCGTCTCGAAGCGGGCGTCGATCCGCTCGGCGTGCAGCACCAGCCTGCCGCCGTCGAAGGCGGGCACGATCCGGTGGTCGCCGTCGGGCCGGTGCACGGGCGGTGGTGCGGCCGCCTCGTTGGTCGAGAGGCCGGAGCGGCGCAGCATGCCGTGCCCGGCGATGCCGATCTCCAGTCGCCAGGTGAGCCGTTCGAGGCTGCCGCCCGCGCCGATGCGGAGCCTGGCCGGGTCGATGACGGTCTCGAAGCCGGACCGGTCGTAGTCGTGCAGGCTCTGCCGGGACCGGGCGGTGGCCTCGGGCTCGACGACCGTGCGCAGCCGGAGCGGCACCACGTGCCGTCGTCCCGCCCGCAGCCACCCGGCCCGGAACTCGCTGCCGCGCGAGGTGGCCGGCAGGTTCCGGATGTACGCGTACCCCTTGAGGTGCAGCCTGCCGTCCCGCCAGCGGGCTTCCCGCAGCCGGGCCGTGAGCGGCAGGTCCCGGTCGGTGACCCGCAGCACCGGGCGCGGCACCGGCCGGGTGAGACCCGGGAAGGAGGCGCTGCGGCGCCGCACGCCCCGTACCGCGAACGCCCCCGGCTCCGCCTTGTCGAAGGCGAGGAGCGCCAGCAGTTCCTCGGTCCGCCGCTCGCGCACGAGGTGCCACATGAGCCGCAGGCGCAGCGGGAGGGCCTCCAGGACGGCGGGGTCGACCTGGTCGGTGAACTCGTTGGCGTAGGTGAGGAAGGCGCGCCGGTACTCCTCGTCGCCGTCGGGCAGCGCCTCCATGAAGTACCAGAGGTCGTGGGCGAGGACGTGCGCCTCGTACTGCCGTTTGTCGGCGGCGCCGCGGTGCTCGTCGAGGAAGGTGGAGACGCCCAGTACGTGCGAGGCCCGGTCCTGGACGCCCCGGACGACGGCGCGACGGGTGGTGATCGAGCCCTCCCGGTCGCGCCAGTGGTACACGGCGTCCTTCAGCACGTCGACGGAGCGGGCCAGGAAGTGGGCGGGCAGGACGACCGGGATGTCCTCGTACAGGGCGCCGACCGGGAAGGCGAAGGCGTGTTCGTCCCAGAACGACCGGCGGAACACCTTGTTGCAGGCGATCCGGTCGGCCGCGAGGTCCCAGTCGCGCGAGATATGGGTGCGCAGACGGGTCGTCGCCATCGGCTTGCGGAAGTTGGGCGACTGCTGGAGCCTGCCGGAGGCCCGCAGCCGCAGCACGTTGCCGGACGCGAAGTCCGAGCCCGTCTCGTCCAGGGCGCCGATGAGGAGTTCGTACGCGCGGGGCGGGAGTACGTCGTCGCTGTCGACGAAGGCGAGATGGCGGGCGCCCGGATCGCAGTTGCGGACCCCGGTGTTGCGGGCGTGCCCCAGTCCGCCGTTCTCCTGGCTCACCAGCCGGAACCGGCCGTCCTGCGCGGCGAACGCGGCTGCCAGGACCGCGCTGTTGTCGGTGGACCCGTCGTCGACCATCACCACTTCGAGATCGGCCATGGTCTGCTCCGCCAGGGACTTCAGACAGTCCGTCAGATAGAGCTCGACGTTGTGGACGGGTACGACGACACTGAGCCGTGGCGGCATGTTGGGCACGTCCGTTCATCGGGGCCTGGTTGTCCGTACGGCTCAACCCCGGGGACGGCCGGGGGTCACCGGTTGCGGTCTCTCCCGAACGGGTGACATCGCTCGCGCCGCGTTGCCGGGCGGGGCTACCTCGCGTCGCTCAGGAACAGCCGCCGCACCACACGCTCGGCCGCGTGCCCGTCGTCGTACGGGCAGAAGCGCTCCCGGAACGCGGCCCGCAGCTCCGCCGTCCGCGCCGAGCACCACTCGCCCGTTGCGAACAGGTCCAGGAGTTGGTCCTCGGTGGTGGCGATCGCGCCCGGGGTGTCGCCGGGGCGGCCCGAGAGCAGGTCGAAGTAGGTGCCGCGCGAGGCCCGGTAGGCGGCCCAGTCCGGGGCGTGGCTGATGATCGGGCGGTCCAGGCAGGCGTAGTCGAACATCAGCGACGAGTAGTCGGTGATCAACGCGTCGGAGACCAGGCAGAGTTCCTCCACGGACGGATGTCCGGTCACGTCCAGGACCCGGGCGCTCCCCACCCCCGCCGAGCGGCCGTAGAAGTAGTGCGCGCGGACCAGCACCACGTACTGCGGCCCGAGTTCGCGGGCCAGCCGGTCCAGGTCGAGGTGGGGGACGAAGCCCTTGCGGTAGTCGCGGTGGGTGGGCGCGTACAGCAGCACGGTCCGGTCCGCGGGGAGGGAGAGGCGCCGACGGATCGCGGCGGTCTGCTCCGCGGTGGCGGTGAAGAAGATGTCGTTGCGCGGGTAGCCGAGGTTCAGGTGCTCGTAGCCGGAGGGGTAGACGCGGTCCCAGATCTCGGTGGTGTGCGGATTGGCCGAGAGGGAGAAGTCCCACTGGTCGGCGTGGGCGACGATCCTCTCGAAGCTGATGCCGTGGGCGAGGGCCGGGTAGGGACGCTGGTCCAGGCCCATGGTCTTCAGCGGGGTGCCGTGGTGGGTCTGGAGGTAGCGCTGACCGGGGCGCTTGGTGAACCCGCCGGGGAAGCTGGAGTTGTTGATCAGATACGTGGCGGTGGCCATGGCCCGCCAGTAGGCGCGCGAGCCCTCGATGACGTACGGGATGCCGGGCGGCACGCGATCGCGGTGTCGGGACGAGACGGCCCAGACGCCCCGGATGTGCGGGGCCAGTTCGAGTGCCTTGGCGTGGATCGCGGCCGGGTTGCAGGCGACGCCCCGGTTCCAGTAGGCCCCGTACACCGCGAGACGGGGGTCCAGGGGACGGTGCAGATCCGCGCGGTACGCGGCGCGCATGACGCGGGCGCGGAGCGTCTTCTTGCGGCGGAGCAGCACGGCCCGGGTGCGGATGCGGGCGGTGCGGGCGGCCTCCCGGGCCCGGTCGACCGCGTAGCTGCCGGGGAGGCCGGCGGCACGGTGGAAGGCGGCGCGGTCCTCGGGGGCGATCCGGCCGGGGTCGGCGAGGACGGCACGCAGATGGCGGGTGCGGGCCGCCCGGACGCGCGGGTCGTGGCCGGTCTCGGCGAGCAGCCGTTCGTACGCGTCGAGGATCTCGAAGTGCCGGCGCCCCGGGGTGGTGGCGAAGGTGCCGGTGCGGCGGACGCGCCGGCGGACACAGATCCGGTCGAGGGTGGCGAGCGTGCCGGCGTCGGAGGCGAGGAGGGTGGCACGCAGGACGGGGAGGACGTCCTCGTACGGACCGTCGGTGAAGCGGAGGCCGTGCGCGGTCCAGAAGCCGCGACGGAAGAGGCGCGGGGTGGTGGTGGAGAAGGCATCGGGCACCGGCTCCGGGGACGTGACGTCGCCCCACCAGTCGACGCGGTCGTGTCCGAGGAGGAGCACGTCCGGTTCGCTCCCGGCCGGGAGGGCGCTGATCGCCTCCAGGGCGTCCGGTCGCAGCTGGTCGTCGTCGTCGAGGAAGAGCAGATACCGGCCGCGCGCCTCGGCCGCCCCGGCGTTGCGTGCCGGGCCCGCGCCGCGGTGCCCGGGGAGGGTGAGCACCCTGACCCGCGGGTCGCGCGCCGCGAACTCGGCGGCGATGCGGGCACTGCCGTCCCGGGAGCCGTCGTCGACGACGATCAGTTCCGGTCGGCCGCCGGCCCGGCCGAGCACGGACTCCAGGGTGGCCCGGAGATATCCCTGAGCGCGGTGGACGGGCACGACGACACTGAGAAGCATGGCAGCCGAGCGTAATCGCGCACTCACCGAGCGCCGAATCGCGTGTTCACCCGTTCGGGGCAGTGCCGGTGACCGGGGGCGTCCGCCCCGGTTGACCGGACATGAAGCCGCGCCTCAGTGTCGTCGTCCCCGTCCACAACGTCGAGGACTGTCTGGAGGACTGCCTGCGGTCGGTGGCCGGACAGTCGGTCACCGACATCGAGGTGGTCCTCGTCGACGACGGTTCGACGGACGGCAGCACCGCCGTCGCCCAGGCCTTCGCTGCCCGCGACCGCCGGTTCCGCTATGTCCGCCGGCCCAACGGGGGACTGAGCGCGGCCCGTAACACGGGCGTGGAGCACACCACGGCGGACGTGCCGTACCTGGCGTTCGTCGACAGCGACGACATCGTCGTCCACGACGCCTACGAACGGATGCTGGCCTCCCTGGAGTCGACCGGCTCCGACCTCGCGACCGGCAATGTGTGGCGGCTGGACGAGCGGGGACGGCAGCAGGCCTGGCAGTACCGCTGGCTGACCGCCACCCGGACACGCACCCACATCAGCCGTGATCCGCGGCTGCTCGCCGACCGGGTCGCCTGGAACAAGGTGTTCCGGCGCTCCTTCTGGGACCGGCACGCCTTCGCCTTCCCGGAGGGGAAGCTCTACGAGGACACCCCGGTGATGATCCCGGCGCACTACCTGGCGGGCTCGGTCGACGTGCTGCACGAGCACGTCTACTACTGGCGGGTGCGGGAGGGGTCGATCACCCGGCGGCGCACGGACGTCCGGGGCGTACGGGACCGGATCTCGGCGTGCGAACAGGTCAGCGCGTTCCTGGCGGGCCGGGGCGGGATGGCCAACGGCGCCGCGCGGCGCCGCTACGACCTCTCGTGCCTGCGCGACGACTTCGTGTACTTCCTGGAGGGGCTCACGATGGGCGGGCCCGAGTACCGGGACGCGTTCATGGCGGGCGCGGGGGCGTTCCTGGACCGGATGGAACGCATGGACGGGCCGGCCAGATCGGGCCGGGCCGTGGCGCACGAGCTGCCGGCGGAGCTGCGGATCAAGTGGCGGCTGGTGAAGGAGCGCAGGCTCACGGAGCTGCTGTCCGTGCTCGCCTTCGAACGGGCCAACGGCACCGGGACGTTCATGGTCGGCGGCGTGCCGGGGCGGCGGCAGGCCGGTTTCCCCGGCGTGCCGGTCAGCACCCGGCCGGCCCGTACCGATCTCCCGGCCGTGGCCCGGCTGTTGGAGGCGCGGTGGGACGACGGCGGGAAGCTGCGGCTGCGCGGTTACGCGTACATCCGCAATCTGCCGGCCGCGTCGTCGCGTCAGTCGCTGAAGGTGGGCATGGTCCGCTCGGCCCGCGGCCAGCAGCTGCGGACGGTGCCGGTACGGAACGTCCCCGCGCCCGAGGCGACCATCGACTCCGGTCAGCAGCTGCACAGTTACGACCACTCCGGCTTCGAGCTCACACTCGATCCGCGCCGGCTGCGGCCCGGCGGCTGGCTGGTGGGCGTCATGGTGGCCGCTCAGGGCACGGTCCGCCGGGTGGCCGTGCGCGCCGTGGAGGCGGGGGCCGTCCAGCCGCTGGTCCATGACCTGGGCGACGGCCGGCGGGCCGTGCTCGACTACCTGGGCGGTCGGCTCCGGTTGACGCTGGCCCAGCTGCCCGCCCGCTGCGAGGACCGCCGGATCGGCGAGGACCTGGAGCTGACCGGCCGGCTGTACGGGAGCGCCCGGCCGAAGGCCCTGGTGCTGACCTGCGAAGGGGTGCGGGACCAGGAGTTCGGCCACCCGGTCGAGTGCCGGGCGGACGGTCGTTTCACGGTGCGGATCCCGCTCGCCGACCTCGCCGGGATGGCGGCCGCCTCACCGGCGCCGCACCGGGCGCCGCGCGAGGTCGAGCCGGAGCAGGGCGGGCGGTGGCGGGCCCGGCTGGTGCTGGCGGACGGGTCGCGGGTACCGCTGGCCGCGGCCCCGGAGGCGGCGCCGCCGGTCGTGGCCGACGCGGCGGGCGAACTGGTGCTGGACCTGAGCGGGCAGCCGTTCGTGGACGGGGCCGCGTGGACGGCGGAGGGAGCGCTGCGGATGGAGGGGGTGACCGGGGCCGGGGCGGGTGCGCGGCAGGACGACGGCCCGGACGACCGGCTCGTACTGCGGCACGAGGCGCTGCGCGTGACGGTGACGGTCCCCGTCACGCACGAGGAGCCGCGCGCCGGGGCGTACGGCACGGCCGGCAACGGGGTGTCCGAAGAGGCGTCCGAAGGACCTTGCGAGGGGGCCGGCGCCGCGGCCTGCGAGGGGCGCCGCTTCACCGCGTTCCTCGCACCCTCGGTGGCCGCGGGGCTGCACGAGGGCCGCTGGGACGCGTATCTGGGCGGCCGGCCGGTGCGGGTGCTGACCGCGCTCGGCACCCGGCTGCCGCTCCACCGCGCCGGCGCGGACGGCGCGGCCCCCGCGCCCGGCCGGGAGTTCGCGCTGGACCGCAGGTTCGGCGACCGGCTGACCGTGTGGGCCGGGCCGGTACTCGCCGTCGCCGAGCGGGGCGCGTACCGAGGGGCCGAACTGCGCGGGACGTACTATCCGGCCCGGCGCGCACTGCCGCTGCGGGACGCCGTGCTCTACACGGGCGGCGACTCGCCGCGCGCCGTCCACGCCGAACTCGTGCGCCGGGGAGTGGAGTCGGAGCACCTCTGGGTCACCGACGGGCTGCACGGGCACACCCCGGCCACCGCCGTCCCGGTCGTCGAGCACAGCGCCGGCTGGTACGAGGCGCTCGCGCGGTCCCGCCGGATCGTCACCGCCGACCAGCTGCCCGAATGGTTCGAGCGACGGCCCGGCCAGACCGTCGTGCAGACCTGGCACGGCACCCCGCTCGGCCGCTTCGGCACGGACCTGGGCGGCACCCTGTACACCGACCACCACCAGCTCGCCTCGCTGCCGCACCGGGCGGCCCAGTGGTCCGTCCTGGTCTCCCCCAGCCGCCACTCGACCCCGTTGCTGCGCCGCGCGCTGGCCTACGGGGGCGAGGTCCTGGAGGCGGGCTCCCCGGCCAACGATCTGCTCTTCTCGGCCGACCGGACCAAGACCGCCGAGCGGGTACGGCGCAGGCTCGGCATCCCGGACGGCCGCCAGGTCGTGCTGTACGCGCCGACCTACCGTGACCAGCTGGCCCACCCGCCCGGCACCGGAGGCGGGCGGCCCCGCTACCGCTGGGATCCGGCACTCGACCTGTCCGCCCTGGCACGGTCGCTCGCCGACGGCCACACCCTGCTGGTGCGGCGCCACCCGAGGGTGACCGGGAGCGTGCCCGAGGGGCACGGCGTCCGGGACGTGTCGGCCCACCCGGCCGCCGCGGAACTGCTGCTGATCGCCGATGTGCTGGTCACGGACTACACCGGGTTGATGTTCGACTACGCGCACACGGGCCGCCCGATGCTCTTCCACACCTACGACCTGGAGCACTACCGCGACACGGTGCGCGGTTTCTGCCTGGACTTCGAGACGCGGGCGCCGGGCCCGCTGCTCGTCGGCACGGACGAGATCGCCGCGACGCTGCGCGACCCGGGCACGCTGGCCGCGTCCGCGGCGCGCCACGCGGAGGCGTACGAGAGCTTCCGCCGGGACTTCTGCGACCTGGACGACGGCGGGGCGGCGGCGCGGGTGGCGGACCGGCTGCTCGCCGAGGGGTGAGGGCCGTCCCGCAATCCCTCGGCCGGCCCGAACCCCTCAGCCGGCCCGGTTCTTGAGCGCGGCGACCGCGGATGCCGCCAGGTCGTCGAGGTAGCCCTTGGGCAGCGGGGAGCGGACGACGGCGAGCCGCCAGTAGAGCGGGCCGACGATCAGGTCCAGGGCGCGGTCCGGGTCGCTGCCCTCGGGCAGTTCGCCGCGCGCCACGGCGTCGCGCACGACGACGGCGGCGATGCCCTGCTGCGGGTCCAGCAGGGCGGCCTTGATCGTGTCGGAGATCTCCGGACTGCGGGCCGCCTCGACCAGCAGGTCCGGGATGACCTGCGAGGCGACGGGGTGACGCAGGGCGTAGGAGGCGAGCCCCAGCACGGCGCGGACGTCCCCGTACAGCGAACCGGTGGCCGGGGCCGGCATGCCCTGGACGGCGACGGCGGAGACCAGGTCGAGGACCAGGGCCAGCTTGGACTTCCAGCGGCGGTAGACGGCGGTCTTGCCGACGCCCGCGCGCCGGGCGATGCCCTCGATCGACATCCGGGCGAAACCCACCGCGGCCAGCTCCTCGAAGACGGCGCTGCGAATCGCATCGGTGACGTCCTCGCGCAGCACGGCGGCTCCGGCGGGGACACGGCGGCGGGTTCCCGGGTCGGTGGTCATGGCCGAATCATAGTCCGTAACGACGAAACGGTTGCGTTGCGACGTACATGCGTCCTACCCTCGGCGTTGCGACGATACGGTCCCGTCCCGTCGGTCGTCGCGTTCCTGCCCTCCCGTCGAAAGCGATCGTGGTGAGCCAGACAACAACCCCAGCGGCCCCGGCCGACACCCCCGCCGGTGCTCTCCTCCCGGTGTACGCGCCGGGCGAGCTCGCCGCGCTCGCCGCCCGGCACGGACTGACCATGAGCGGGGCCCGGCCCTCCCTGGGCGCGTACATCCGGCAGCTGTGGGGGCGGCGGCACTTCATCACGGCGTTCGCCACCGCCAAGCTCACCGCCCAGTACAGCCAGGCGAAGCTCGGTCAGATCTGGCAGATCATGACCCCGCTGCTGAACGCGACGGTCTACTACTTCATCTTCGGCGTCCTGATGAACACGAAGCGCGACATCGAGGACTTCGTCCCGTTCCTCGTCACGGGCGTGTTCATCTGGACCTTCACCAGCAGCTCGATCACCGCCGGCACCCGCGCGATCAGCGGCAACCTGGGCCTCGTACGGGCCCTGCACTTCCCGCGCGCCTCGCTGCCGATCGCACTCGCCCTCCAGCAGCTCCAGCAGCTGCTGTTCTCGCTGGGCGCGCTGGTGCTGATCCTGGTGGGGTTCGGGCAGTTCCCCAGGCCGTCCTGGCTGCTGGCGGTTCCGGCGCTGTTCCTGCAGGCCGTGTTCAACACCGGCGTCTCCATGGTGGTGGCGCGGCTGGCCGCCCGGACGCCGGACATCGCCCAGCTGATGCCGTTCATCCTGCGCACCTGGATGTACGCCTCGGGCGTCATGTGGAGCGTGGACAGGATGCTCGCGGGAGACCGGGTTCCGCACTACGTGGTGGTGATGCTGGAGTGCAATCCGGCCGCCGTCTTCATCGACCTGATGCGGTTCGCGCTCATCGACAGTTTCGGCGCGTCCCATCTGCCGCCGCACGTGTGGGCGATCGCCGCGGGCTGGGCGCTCGTGTGCGGGGTGGGCGGATTCGTGTACTTCTGGCAGGCGGAGGAGCGGTACGGACGTGGCTGACCACATGACACACACCGACGAGCGGGTGCCGACCGTCGTCGTGGACGACGTCCACATCACCTACAAGGTCAACGGCGCCCGCACCGGCAAGGGCAGCGCCACCTCGGCGCTCAGCCGGATCGTCTCGCGCCGGCAGGCCCCCGGGGTGCGCGAGGTGCACGCCGTGAGGGGGGTGAGCTTCGCCTCCTACAAGGGCGAGGCGATCGGTCTGATCGGTTCCAACGGCTCGGGCAAGTCGACGCTGCTGAAGGCCATCGCCGGACTGCTGCCCGCGACGAAGGGCCGGGTGCACACCCAGGGCCAGCCCTCTCTGCTCGGGGTGAACGCGGCACTGATGAGCGATCTGACCGGCGAACGCAATGTCGTCCTCGGCGGCCTCGCGATGGGCATGACGCGGGCCGAGATCCGCGAGCGCTACCAGGGCATCGTCGACTTCTCCGGCATCAACGAGAAGGGCGACTTCATCACCCTGCCGATGCGCACGTACTCCTCCGGCATGGGCGCCCGGCTGCGGTTCTCGATCGCCGCCGCCAAGAGCCACGACGTCCTCCTGATCGACGAGGCGCTGTCCACCGGCGACGCCAGGTTCCAGCGGCGCAGCAAGGAACGGATCAAGGAGCTGCGCGAGGAGGCGGGCACGGTCTTCCTGGTCAGTCACAGCAACAAGTCGATCACCGAGACCTGCGACCGGGCGATCTGGCTGGAGGCGGGGACGCTGCGGATGGACGGTCCGGCGGACGAGGTCGTGGCCGCGTACGAGAGGTTCACCGGCAAGAAGTAGCGGCGGCGCGGACGAGCCTCCGGGGCGGCCGCGGAGAGCGGGTGGGCGAGGGCGGCCGGCAACCACGAGGAGCGCCCCGGCGAGCACTCCTCACTCCGCCCCGAGACGGCCTCCCGGTACGGCGGGCGACGGCGGGTAGTCGTCGACGGTCACGGAGTTGTGCAGGCGTGCGCTCTTGGTGGTGAGGCGGGCGAGGGCGCGGCCGGGGCCCGCGGGCAGGGCGGAGATCAGGCGGGCGCCCTGGGCCAGTCCCCACACGCCGAGGCGGGACGTGGGGATCAGGGTCTTCGCCGCGCTCAGCGCGACCGCGCGGCTGCCGCGCACGTGCTCCGCCATCACGCGCTCGTAGGCGGGGAAGGCGCGCTCGTGGTCGCCGCCCGCCCGTGCCAGCTCCCCGGCGAGGACGTACGCGCCGACGACGGCCAGGCTGGTGCTGCCGCCGACGGCCGGCCCGGGGCAGTAGCCCGCGTCGCCGACGAGCGTCACCCTCCCCCGCGACCAGGTGTCCATGCGGAGCTGGGTGATCGAGTCGAAGTAGAACGCCGGGGTGCGGTCGAGTTCGTCCAGCCAGCGGTCCACATGGGCGTGCATGCCGGCGAACGCACCGCGCAGCAGCTCCTTCTGCCGAGGCACGTCGTGGCGGTGGTCGAACTCGCGCTCGCTCCGGAACAGGAACAACGCCCGCGCGTCGCCGAGGTGCCGCGCGCCGTACATGCCGGCAGTGCGGCCGACGCCGACATGGATGAGGAGCTCGTTGTCGAGGTCGAAGACGTTCGGCAGGGTCAGCACCCCGAGGTGGGCCCCGATGAAGGCATCGAGGCGGGACTCCTCGTCGAAGACGAGGCGGCGCACGTTGGAGTGCAGCCCGTCCGCGCCGATGACGAGGTCGAAGCGGCGCGGCGCACCGTTCTCGAACCGCACCTCGCCGTCGGGCGAGATCGCGGTGATCGAGTCGCCGAAGACGTACTCGACGTCGTCGCGCGCGGCCTCGTAGTAGATCTCGCTCAGGTCGTCGCGCATGATCTCGACGTGCCGGTCGGAGGCGGCGCCGAAGATCTTGGAGAGGTCCGCCCGGACGGGACGCCGTGAGCCCTCTCGGTAGACGGTCATTCGGTTCGTGCCGATGGCCCGCTCCTCGATACGCGGGAGCACGCCCATCTTCTTCGAGATGTACATCGCGGGCCGAAACAGGTCGACCGCGTGGCCGCCGGTCCTGCGCAGAGCCGGCGCGCGCTCGACGACGGTGACGCAGAAGTCGTGCCTGGTGAGCCAGTAGGCCAGCACCGGACCGGCGACACTGGCGCCGGAGACCAGAATCCGCATGGCACCCCTCCTCTTCGTTCAGTCCACCGGTACGGCGTGGGCCGCGGTGAAGGCCAGCAGGGGAGCCGCGGTCCGCGGCGGGTCCTCGAGCAGGGGCGAGTGGCCGAGTCCGGGCAGCAATTCGACCTTCGCGCCCGGAACGGCGCGGTAGTCGGAGGCGGACGAGGATCGCCATCTGCGGTCGTCCTCGCCGAAGATCACCAGGAGCGGCTTGCCCAGGACCCTCAGCCGATCCGGCAGCGTCCGCTGCTCCAGGTAGGAGCGGGTGCCCCGCATCGTCGTGGTGAACGTGTGCTGGGTCATTCCGCGCACGTCGTCCAGGAGCTCTTCCGGGATCCGGTAGCCCGCGCGGCTGAAACCCGTGCTCGCGAACTGCCGGAGCTGCGCGTCGGTCGGCGGCCACTGCGACGGGCCGGCCGCGGCGGACTCCGGAGAGATGAAGGCGCCCAGGCCGGGTCCGGTGTTGACGAGCACGATCCCGGTCACCAGGTCCGGCCGCCGTTCGGCGAGGGCGGTGGCGACCGCGCCGCCGCTGGAATGGCCGACGACCACGGCGTGCTCGATGCCGAGCCGGTCCAGTGCCACGCCGGCCCGACGTGCCTGGTCCGAGATCGCGTAGCTGCGGTCGGCCGGCTTGGCCGACCGGCCGTGTCCGAGCAGGTCGATCCGGATGACATGGTGAGATCCGGTCAGCAGCGGAACCATCGGGTTCCACGAGCGGGTCGAGGATGCGGACCCGTGGATGAGCAGGAGTGCGGGGGCGTCGCGTGGGCCGTCCTGGCACACGTGGATGTCGCCGTCGTCCAGCGACAGGGTTGAACTCTCGGTGGCCCCGGCACCGTCGTTCATGTACGACTCGCCGTCAGAAACAGTCATGAGCCCACTGTCTCCGCCGGTACGCGCCGGTGGATTGGACGAATGTTCCCCTTAGCATGGGACGGTGCGGAGCTTCGTGCGCGGTGCGGCTGTGTGGGACGTCGAGTGCCCGCGGCGGCCCAGCCCGGTGACCGGCGTCACCATGGCCGGGTTCCATGTCCATGACCTGGAGACGCTCCGGATCGTCCCGTACCCGGCCGTGACGTTGCTCCTGGAGTTCGGTGCCGGTTCGCCCGTCCTCGACTGTGCCGCGGGACGGCAGCAGCCGGGAAGCTTCGTCGCCGGACCCGGCCTCGGGTCCAAAGGTGCGGTACGGGCGCGGGGAGAGAACATCGAGTGCGTGCAGGTGCGCCTGTCCCCGGTGATCGCACGCGCGATTCTGGGCACCTCCCCCGCCGACCTCGACGGCGCCGTCGTGCCGCTGGGCGACCTGTGGGGCCGGGAAGCGTCACGGATCCGCGAGCGGCTCGGCGATCTCTCGTCGTGGCAGGACCGCTTCGCGTTGACGGACGCGCTGCTCGCCCGCCGGCACGAGGCGGGGCCGCCGGTGGACCCGGAGGTGGCCTGGGCCTGGCGCCGGATCGTCGTCAGCCGTGGCCTGGTCCGGGTCGACGGACTCGCGACCGAGGTCGGGTGGAGCCGTAAGCGGCTGTGGTCCCGGTTCCGCTCGCAGCTCGGCCTGCCGCCCAAGCGCGCCGTGAAGCTGGTCCGCTTCGACCATGCCGCCCACCGCCTGGTCGCGGGTGAGGGCGCGGCCCGGGTCGCGGCCGACACCGGTTACGCCGACCAGTCCCACCTGCATCGGGACGTCAAGGCGTTCACCGGGGCGACCCCCGCGACCGTGGCCGGCGAGCCGTTTCTCGCCGTTGACGACATCGCTTGGCCCAGCCGCGGAACAACCGCGTAGTCCTTCGTCGTGACTTCGTGGTCGGTCGGGCGGCGGAGTCACGACGGGGTGCGGGGGTCCGACCACGCAGAACAGGGTGCGGGCCCCGCTACATCGGGCGCCGGCCCGTTCGTCCACCGTCCGACGACGAAGGGCGGGGCGGTCGCCGGACACTCCCGGCAACCGCCCCGCCCCAGAACCCGCTACGCGTGCGTGCGCAGCAGCGTCCGCATCGTCCGCATGGCCACCGAGAGGTTGGCCAGGTCGAACGAGTCCGAGCCCTGGATCTCCTCGAGCGTGGAACGCGACCGCGTGAGGATCGCCGCGTTCTTCTCCTCCCACGCCTGGAACCGCTCCTCCGGCGTGGAGGTCCCGTTGCCCACGGACAGCACATCCGCGGTGAGCGCGGCGTGCGCGGCGTACAGGTCCTCGCGGATGGAGGCCCGTGCCATGGACTGCCAGCGGTCGGCCCGCGGCAGTTCGATGATCCGGTCCATGAGCTGCGTGATGCCCAGCCGGTCCGCGAGGTCGTAGTACACCTCGGCGACGGCAAGCGGGTCCTTGCCGGTGCGCTCCGCGATCGCCACGACGTCCAGCGCCGGGAAGGCGGACGAGAATCCGGCGACCCGCTGGGCCAGTTCGCCCGGGACACCCGCCTCGGTGAGCTCCTCCAGGATCGACTGGTACCACTCCAGGTCGGCGCCCATCAGCATCTTGGGCAGCTCGGCCCAGACCTGCTCGACACCGGCCTTGAAGAAGTCGATCGTCCCGGCGATCTCCAGCGGCTGCGGCCGGTTGCCGAGGAGCCAGCGCGAACCGCGCTCGACGAGCCGGCGCGAGTGCAGCCTGATCCGGGTCTGCACATCGGCGGCGACCTGGTTGTCGAGCGCCTCGACGGCGTCCCACACCTGGCCGAGGCCGAAGATCTCGCGAGCCGCGAACTGCGCCCGCACGATCTCCTCGATCGAGGCTCCGGTCTCCTCCCGCAGACGGTGCAGGAAGGTCGAACCGCCGCTGTTCACGGTGTCGTTGACCAGGACCGTGGTGATGATCTCGCGACGCAGCGCGTGCCCGTCGACCGCCTCGGGGAACTGCTCGCGCAGTTGCTCCGGGAAGTAGGCGTGCAGCAGCTTCTGCAGGTGCGGGTCGTCCGGCAGGCTGGTCCGGATCAGCTCCCGGGCCACCGTGATCTTCGTGTACGCGAGCAGCACGGCCAGCTCGGGCTGGCTGAGCCCCTTTCCGGCGTTCAGCAGTTCACGGATCTGCCGGTCGCTGGGCAGGAACTCCAGGCCTCGGTCGAGGTCCCCGTCGCGGACCAGCCGGCGCATGAAGCGCTGGTGGGCGTGGAGCAGGGAGGGCGACTGGGCCGTGGCGTTGGTGAGCGCCACGTTCTGCGCGTAGTTGTTGCGCAGCACCAGACGGCCGATCTCGTCGGTCATCTCGGCGAGCAGCTTGTTGCGCTGCTTGACGGTCATGTCGCCGTCCCGCACCAGACCGTTGAGCAGGATCTTGATGTTCACCTCGTGGTCCGAGGTGTCCACACCGGCGCTGTTGTCGATCGCGTCGGTGTTGATCCGGCCGCCGTTGCGCGCGAACTCGATCCGGCCGAGCTGGGTGGCGCCGAGGTTGCCGCCCTCGCCGACGACCTTGGCCCGCAGGTCCTGGCCGTTGACGCGGATCGCGTCGTTGGCCTTGTCCCCGACGTCCGCGTTCGACTCGGCGGAGGACTTGATGTACGTGCCGATGCCGCCGTTCCACAGCAGGTCGACGCGGGCCTTGAGGATGGTCTGCATCAGTTCGGCGGGCGTCAGCTTGGTGACCCCCGGCTCGATGCCGAGCGCCTCGCGGATGTGCGTGTTGATCGGGATGGACTTGGCGCTGCGCGGGTGGATGCCGCCGCCCGCGGAGAGCAGGTCCTTGTTGTAGTCGGCCCAGGAGCTGCGCGGCAGGTCGAAGAGGCGGCGCCGCTCTGCGTACGAGGTGGCGGCGTCCGGGGTGGGGTCGATGAAGATGTGCCGGTGGTCGAAGGCGGCGACGAGCCGGATGTGCTCGGAGAGCAGCATGCCGTTGCCGAACACGTCACCCGACATGTCACCGACGCCGACGACGGTGAAGTCCTCGGTCTGGGTGTCGTGGCCGAGCTCGCGGAAGTGCCGCTTGACGGACTCCCAGGCACCGCGGGCGGTGATGCCCATGCCCTTGTGGTCGTAGCCGGCGGAGCCGCCGGAGGCGAACGCGTCGCCGAGCCAGAAGCCGTACGAGACGGCGACCTCGTTGGCGATGTCGGAGAACTTCGCGGTGCCCTTGTCGGCGGCGACGACCAGGTAGGTGTCGTCCTCGTCGTGACGGACGACGTCCTTGGGCGGCACGACCTCGCCCGCCACCATGTTGTCGGTGATGTCGAGCAGCGCCGAGATGAAGGTGCGGTACGAGGCGATGCCCTCGGCCATCCAGGCGTCACGGTCGACGGCCGGGTCGGGGAGCTGCTTGGCGACGAAGCCGCCCTTGGCGCCGACGGGCACGATGACGGTGTTCTTCACCATCTGTGCCTTGACCAGTCCGAGGATCTCCGTCCGGAAGTCCTCGCGCCGGTCCGACCAGCGCAGACCGCCTCGCGCGACCTTGCCGAAGCGCAGGTGCACGCCCTCGACGCGCGGCGAGTAGACCCAGATCTCGAACGCCGGGCGGGGCGCGGGCAGATCCGGGATGGACTGCGGGTCGAACTTCATCGAGACGTACGAATGCGGCTTGCCGTCGTCCGACATCTGGAAGAAGTTGGTGCGCAGGGTGGCCTTGATGACGGTGAGGAAGGACCGCAGGATCCGGTCCTCGTCGAGAGAGGCGACCTGGTCCAGGGCTCCGTCCAGCTCTTCGAGGAGCCCGTCGGTCAGCTCCGTACCGGCCCGCTGGCGTTCGGGCGACATCCGCGCCTCGAAGAGCGAGACCAGCAGCCGGGTGGTGTGGACGTTGTTGCGGAGAGTGCTCTCCATGTAGTCCTGGCTGAAGGTCGATCCGGCCTGGCGCAGGTACTTCGCGTAGGCGCGCAGCACCATCGCCTGCCGCCAGTTCAGACCGGCGCCCAGCACGAGCGAGTTGAAGCCGTCGTTCTCCGCCTCACCTGTCCACACGGCGGCGAAGGCTTCCTGGAACCGGTCGCGGGCGTCGTCGGCGAGGTAGTTGCCGTTGCCGTTGGTCTGCGGCATCCGCAGACCGAAGTCGTAGATCCAGGCGTGGGTGCCGTCGGCGCAGCGCAGCTCGTACGGACGCTCGTCGACGACCTCGACGCCGAGCCGCTGGAGGGCCGGGAGGACGGCGGACAGGGAGACCTGCTCGCCGGTCCGGTAGATCTTGAAGCGGCGCTCGCCGGGGCCGGCGCCGACGGGCTCGTAGAGGCTGAGGGCGAAGTCCCTCTCGCCCTTCTTGAGCGCTTCGAGATGGACCAGGTCGGAGACGGCGGCGCGCGGCGTGTGGTCCGCCTTGTAGCCCTCGGGGAACGAGTGGCCGTACTGGCGCAGCAGCTCGGCGGCGCGCTCCTCACCGCACTCGGCGCCGAGCGCCTCCTGGAAGCCGTCGGCCCAGGAGCGGGCGGCTTCGACGAGCCGGGCCTCGATGCGGTCGGCCTCGGCGTCGGTGAGGTCGGGCAGCTCGGTGCCGGGGGCGACCCGGACGACGAAGTGCAGCCGGGAGAGGATCGACTCGGTGTTCCAGGCGGTGAAGTCGACGCTGGTGCCGCCCAGCTCCTCCTTGAGGATGTCGATCAGGCGCAGGCGCACACCGGTGGTGTAGCGGTCGCGCGGCAGGTAGACGATCGCGGAGTAGTAGCGCCCGTACTCGTCCTGGCGCAGGTAGAGCCGCAGCCGACGGCGCTCCTGCAGGTACAGGACGGACGTGACGACGGAACGCAGCTGGTCGACGGGCGTCTGGAAGAGCTCGTCGCGCGGGTACGTCTCCAGGATCTGGAGCAGGTCACGGCCGTCGTGGCTGTTGGGCGAGAAGCCCGCGCCCTCCAGCACCTCGGCGACCTTGCGGCGGATGACGGGCACCCGGCGCACGGACTCGGTGTACGCGGCGGACGAGAACAGTCCGAGGAAGCGGCGCTCACCGATGACGTTGCCGTCGGCGTCGAACTTCTTCACGCCGACGTAGTCGAGGTAGCTGGGGCGGTGGACGGTCGACCGGCTGTTGGCCTTGGTGAGGACGAGGAGCTTGCGCTCGCGGGCCTTGGCCCGTGCGTCGGCGGGCAGCCGGTCGAAGGACGGGCTGACGGGGTGTGCCTCGTCGACGCTGTGGTGCGGGTCGGAGCGCAGGATGCCGAGGCCGGTGCCGGGGACGGCGGCCAGCGAGTCGGTGTCCTTGAGCTCGTACTCGCGGTAGCCGAGGAAGGTGAAATGGTCGGCGGCGAGCCAGCGCAGCAGCTCCCCGGCCTCGTTCACCTCCTCGTCGGCGAGGCCGTCGAGCGGCTCGCCGGGAAGGTCGTCGGCGATGCGCAGTGCGGCCTCGCGCATCTTCTCCCAGTCCTCGACGGTCTCCCGCACGTCGGACAGCACCCGCAGCAGATCGGCGGCGATCTGCTGGAGGTCGGAGCGGTCGGTCTCACGGTCGATCTCGACGTGGATCCAGGACTCGACGAGCGCGTCGTGCGGCAGCTCGGTCCCGGCGGCCTTGGCACCCTTGGCGTTGGCGCGGTCCTGCAGGCGCGTGGCGTGGCCGTTGCCCTCGGCGAGGACCTCGATGAGCTTGCCGGTGACGTCGCGGCGTACGACGACCTGCGGGTGGATCACGACATGGATGCCGCGCCCCTGCCGGGAGAGCTCATTGGTGACGGAGTCGACCAGGAACGGCATGTCGTCGGTGACGACCTCGACGACGGAGTGGCTGCACGTCCAGCCGTTCTCCTCGACGGTCGGGGTGTGCACCCGGACGTTCGCCGTGCCCTGCGGGCGGTTCTCGGCGAGCCGGTAGTGGGAGGAGGCCGCACCGAAGACGTCGACGGGGTCGCGGCCCGCGATGTCCTCCGGAGCGGTGTGCAGGTAGTAGCGCTGGAGGTAGGAGAGGAGTACGTCCTGCCCGGGACGCTCCTGCCCGGCCCCGGTGGCCGCGGCACTCGCCCGGGGGGTACCGCCCGGGCCACCGACACCACCGCCCGGGCTGTTGTCAGCTACCTTGGCGGCCCGTGCGAGCAGCTCGGCCTTGGCTTCGTCCAGCTTGGTCTGCATGTCCTCTGGCTCCTGTCGCGCGCCGTTGCGTGACGTAGGTGTAAAAGACGACGTACCGCCACGACACGGGGTTTCCGGTCTGAGTCGACGCTATGCCGCTATGAGAGATGCCCGGGCCCATATTGGCCATTTTTGGCAGTCGGGCCGGGCTGTGAGGATCAGTGATGGCCCGGGTGCTGTGGCACTCCGGGCGCAGGCCGGGGGCTTCGCTGCCCCCGAGGCGTATCGCGCTGATCACGGGGTCCAGGCTATCTCGCCCTCCCCCGTAACCGTCACGACCCGTATGTGTACAAAAGAAGGTCCCGAAGTTTGACACTCTGGACAGCGCGGCGGCCGGTATTGCCGCACTCTGGTGAGACGGAACAGGCCGACGAACCCGTGGGAGCCCCGCCATGGCACCGAAGATTCTGATCGTCACCGGCGACGCCGCAGAGTCCCTGGAAGTCCTCTATCCGTACCAGCGGCTGCGCGAGGAAGGGTACGACGTCCACATCGCGGCCCCCGCCCGCAAGACGCTCCGCTTCGTGGTGCACGACTTCGAGCCCGGCTTCGACACGTACACCGAGAAGCCCGGCTACACCTGGCCCGCGGATCTCGCCTTCTCCGAGGTCGATGCCGGGGACTACGTGGCCCTGGTCGTCCCGGGCGGCCGGGCCCCCGAGTATCTGCGCAACGACGCCGAGCTGCGCAAGATCCTGAAGGCCTTCTTCGACTCGGACCGTCCGGTGGCCCAGATCTGCCACGGCCCGCTGATGACGGCGGCCGTCGGCGCACTGGCCGGGCGGCACGTCACCGCGTACCCCGCCCTGGAGCTCGACATGCAGGCGGCGGGCGCCACCTTCGAGGACCACGAGGCGGTGGTCGACGGCACGCTGGTCTCGTCCCGCGCATGGCCGGACCACTCGGCGTGGATGCGCGAGTTCCTGAAGGTGCTCCGCACGAAGGCCCCTGTGACCGCCTGACGGCGCCTTCCGGGGGCCCGGCCTCGCCCCTCGGCTCCTATCCGGCCATTCCCTCGGCCAGCTCGGCGGCTTCGGCCAGGCTGTCGACCACCGGCACGCCGGCCGCCTCCAGGCTGGCCCTGCTGTGCGATCCGCCGGTGTAGAGGACGGCCTTCGCACCGACGTGGGCGGCGGCCACGGCGTCGTCCACCGCATCGCCGATGACCACCGTGCGCTCCGGGGACACCCCGCCCAGCGCGGCGAGGTGCCGCTCCATGTGGAGCGCCTTGCTGCCCCCGGACGGCCCGGTGCGCCCGTCGACGCGTACGAAGTGACGCTCGATGCCGTACCCCCGCACCACGGGGACCAGCTGGTCATGTCCGTACATGCTCAGGAGGGACTGACTGCCCCCGCCCAGCCGCCACCCCGCGAGGAGTTCCTCGGCGCCCTCGGTGAGCCCGCAGGCGGCTCGCTGTTCGGTGTAGTAGCGGTGGAATATCCCGTCCATCCGCTCCCACTCGGCCTCCGTGGGCAACCGGCCCATCAGCCGTTCGTAGAAGCGGGGGATCGGGATGCAGTACATCTCCCGGTACTGCTCCAGCGTGATCGGTTCCAGACCGACCTCGCCGAACGCCGCGTTCGTCGCGCCGACGACCGCGGCGTTGTCGTCGAGCAGTGTGCCGTTCCAGTCCCAGACCAGATGTGTGCGGTGCTTCCCATGCGTCCCCATGCGTCAGAAAGTACCCGCAGGGTCCGACAGCCGATCCAGGAGCCGTCCCGAGCCCGGTCCGGGGGCCGGGTCCGGGGGCCGGGTCCGGGGACCGGTCCGACGGCGCGGGAAGGGCCTCTCCCCGGCCCGGTCTCAGGCGATCAGATTCGGAATCTCCTGGATGCCGAACCACAGCAGCTCGTGGTCCTCGGCTCCGTCCACGGTGAACTGCGCGTCGTCGTCACCGAGGTCCGCGGCGCCCAGCGCCGCCGCGGCGGCCGTGACGTCCTTCTCCGCGTCGTCCGCGTCGACGTGCACCGCGGCGGCCTCCGTCAGCGCGACGGGGGACGCGATCCGCACCTCACCGATCGACGACGAGTCGAGGCTGTGGTCCGGGTCGGCCACGGCCGACCCGTCCGGCACGTCGACGGCCACGACGACCCGCCGACGGACCACGTCGGGGTTCCCGGCGATCAGGCGCAGCGAGGCGGAGGCGGCCCGGTTGAGCGCCGCGTACTCCAGCTCCTCGATGTCGTCGGAGACGTACCACTCACGCAGACCGGGAGTCACCGCGTAGGCGGTCAGCGGACCGGGACCGATCTCGCCCGCCTTGTGCGCCGCTGCGAGTCCGGGGAGCGTCAGGGGGACGTACACGCGCATGGCTGGCCGCTTTCGTAGTCGGAAACGCCCTCAGGATACGTGCGACGTCCCTCTTTGGGGTTACGTGCACCACCGCCGCCCCGTCCACCCGACAACCGTCTCTCACCCTCCCCCGGCCCGCCTCGCGCCCCGCACGACACCCGGCACATCACCCGGATAGGTGATTCCACCCGATCGCGTCCGGCACCCCTGGGGCGCTTGCGGCCGCCTCCGCCGCCGCCGTAGAAGATCCACAGCAGAAGTTACCGCCCGGTATTCGACCGGGCCTCTGAAGCACGGGGGCGATGAGCGATGAGCACGAACAGGACCCGGCCCACCGGACGACACGACCGGCGCAGGCCCGAAGCCGTACCACCGCAGCGCACCAGGACTCCCCAACGCCTCCGCCCCCACCACTGGTTCGCCGAACGCCTCCTGGCCGTTCTCAGCGGCCAGCGCCCGGTGCACTGGATGCTCGGACACACCATCGGGGCGGCCTACGACCAGCTGGCCGAACTGGCTCCCCGCACCCCGCTGAGGGCCCGCGGCGCCCGCCCCGTGATCCGCATGTGCCACGGCGCCCAGCCGGCCCCGGGTGTGGTGGAGGCCTGCGCGAGCATCGCCGCGGGCGAACAGGTGAGGGCGATGGCCTTCCGCCTGGAACAGGGCCCGGACCTCCGCTGGCGCTGCGCCGCGGTGGAGCTGGGCGACGAACACCTGCGGGTGGCCGCAGCCCGGTAGACACCCCACCATGCACCTTCCCGGCCTCGGGGAACAGCGGTACAGCGGTACAGCGGTCCACGCCAAGCCGGTGATCATGGGCGTCCAGCACAGCCGATCGGCCTGGCGTCGGGGTTCGATGGAAGATCCTTGAGCGTCTGCGGGCGTCGTTGGCGTCAGGTCCATGCCAGGGCTGGATCGTCGGCGACCCGACGATCGGCATCGAGCGGCGACCGGCACCGCCGGACCGCACCAAGGCCCTGGCCGAGAACCGGATCGCCACGCTGTGGCGCCTGGACGTCGGGCCAGGGTCTTTTTGGGCCGGCGGGGGACGGTCGAGGTGTCCGTACCCCGCCGACCTGGGCACGCCGAACATGTCGGCGATCTGCTGGACGGTCTTCTCCCGCTCGTCGGTGAGCTTGGACCGACGCCCACCGACCCGGCCGCGGGCCCGTGCGGAGGCGAGCCCGTCGTTGGCGTTGGCGTTGGCCACGATGAGTTCGCGCTGGAGCCCGGCGGGCACGGACAGCATCCCGAACATCGCGCGGCCCTCCATGGTGGAGGTGTCGATGCCCTGCTCGATGGTGATCGCGCGCTCACTCCACCTCGGTCGGCGTCCCCGCCCCGCTTCGTTGCGCGGCACGGGCCGGCAGGGCCGTCGAGACGGAGGCCAGGAGCACGGCTGTCGCGATGACGGCAAGACACGGCACGAGTGGTGCGTACGGTGTCGCGGCGCCGGTCATGGCCAGGCTGTACGCGATCAGGGTCGCGCAGGCCACCGCCGCTCCCAGAGCGATCGCGAGCAGGGTGACCGTGAGCGTCTCCCAGCGGAGCATCGCGCGCAGTTGGCGGCCGGTCGTGCCGATCATGCGCAGGAGAGCGAGCTCGCGGCGCCGGGCGGACGTCGACATCACGAGGGTGTTGACCACGGCGATCGCGGTGAAGGCGATCACGAGTCCCATCGCGATGTAGTTGACCTGGGCCTGCGCACCTTCCTGGGTGCGGCGCGCCGCTGCCACGGCGGTGCGGTCCAGGACGTGGACCGTGGGGAAGGGGCGCAGCGCGGTGGTGAGCGCCGACCGGCTCGGCGCCCCGGCCACCAGGACCGACGAGGAGAGCGGCTGGTCGACATGCGCCGCCACCAACCGGTGCGGGAGCAGCAGATCGCCGAAGCCCAGCCCGCGTTCGTAGACGGCGGACACCTCGAGGTCCTTCTTGACTCCGTCGCCGAGTGTGAGGGTGATGTGGTCGCCGACCTGCGCGTGCCGGGTACGGGCCGCCAAGTCGCTGAGCGCCACCGTTCCGTCGCCCATTGTGGCGAGCGTGCCCGCGGTGACCTCCGGGTCGAGGGTCCGGGCCAGACCCGGTGAGCTCATACCCTGGGCGGGGAACTTGTCCTGCCCGATCCGCACTGTGGTGCGGACGACCTCCGTCACCGTCGTCCCCGGCACCCGCTCGCGCACGGTCTGTGCGGCCACGGCCGGGACACCGGGCTCCGAGGCGGTGAGGACGTAGGGGGCGCGCGTGCCGGACGCGGCCTGCTCGCCCGCCGAGTGACTCGACGTCGTCTGCGTGAACAGGATCGTCGAGGCCATCGCCACGGCCAGGCTCAACGGGGTGACCACGGCCGCGACACGCCGGGCGCCGGCACGGGTGTTCCGTGCGGCGAGGAATCCGGAGGCCGGGGAGATCCGCTGTGCGATCCCGCCCGTCACCCAGGTCGCGGACCGGGCGAGCGACGGGCCGAGCAGCGCGATCGCCGCGGCCGCGACGATCACCGACAGGAACGTCACCGGGGTGGCCGCCGCGTCGGTCTTCAGCCCGGACAGGACCACGACCAGGACGACGTACCCTACGGCGGCCAGGACACCCGCGACGACCCGGCCGGCGTGCGGCCGCTCCGAGCCGAGCGCCGCCGCGGCGAGCCCCTCCGTAGGGCGCATCCGGGCCGGCCCGCGGGCGGACACCCGCGCCGCACCCCACGCGGCGAGCAGCGTCGCGAGGATCGCGGCGACGGGCGGGAACGCGCTCACGGTGAGCTCCAGGGTGTCCGGCAGCGCCCCCACGGCCACGAACCGCCCGTGCATCCAGCGGGCCAGGAACAGCCCCGCGACCGCCCCGGGCGGCCCGGCCAGCAGCCCCACGACCAGTGCCTCGCGCCCCACCATGCGCCGCAGCTGGCGCGGCGTCGCGCCGACCGCACGCAGCAGGGCCAGTTCCCGGGCCCGCTGCTGGATCGACAGTGCGAAGGTCCCTGCCACCACCAGCAGGGCGACGAGCAGCGACGTACCGCCCATCGCACCGCCCAGACTGATCAGGCTGACCCGCGCCTTGCCGGCGTCGATGAACTCGACGGACCCGCGGTCGTCCCCCGACCGCACCTCCAGCGAGGACGTGCCGGACACGGCCTCGAGAGCCCGGGCACGTACGTCGCTCACCGTGGCGCCGGGGACCGTGAGCAGGCCGAGCGCGGAGACCTGCCCCGGGTGTCCAGCCAGGCGCCGCGCCTGCTCCGTGCTGAAGAACAGCGTCGACTGGCGGGCCAGGGCGTCACGGCCGGCCGGTGCGGCGATGCCGACGACCTCGTACACGGCGGGTGCGCCGGTCGACTGCACGGTCACCTTCGCACCGGTGCGCAGGCCACTGCCGGCGTCGGCCACGATCTCGTCCGCCCCGGTCGGCGCCCGGCCGTCGCGCAACGCGAACGGCGTGAGCCGCGCCGACTCCCAGGCGTGGCCCCACGACGCCCCCTCGACGAGCGGACCCTTGTCCGTCACGACATGGGCGGGAAAGGTGAGTTCGGGGACGACCGCGCGCACACCCGGCACGGCCGCGAGCCTCTTGAGCAGGGCGGGGTCCGCCTTCGCCCAGGCCCGCTCGGTCAACGGCTTGGACTTCTCCTTGGTCTTGCCCTTCTTGACCTTCGTCCAGTGCAGTTCCTGATCGGCCGTGACCAGCACGGGAGTTCCCGCGTACCGCTCCGTGGGGATCGTCCCGCGCAGCCCCGTGTCCAGCAGGGTCCCGCACGCGGTGACGAGGGCGGCGGCGAACAGCAGGGCCACGAATGCGCCGGCGAAGGCGCCCTTGCGGGCCCGCAGCGTACTCAGCGCGAGAGTCAGCATCACGCCCACGCTCCGAGGCGGCTCATGCGGTCGGCGACCCGCTCCGCGGTCGGCGCGGCCATCCGGTCGACGATCCGCCCGTCCGCGAGGAACAGCACCGCGTCCGCGTACGACGCGGCCATCGGGTCGTGCGTGACCATCACGACGGTCTGGCCGAGGTCGTCCACGGTCCGGCGCAGCAGCCCGAGCACCTCCTTGGCGGTCATGGTGTCCAGCGCGCCGGTCGGCTCGTCGCCGAAGACGACCTCGGGCCGGGTGACCAGCGCGCGGGCGAGGGCCACCCGCTGCTGCTGGCCGCCGGAGAGTTCGGCGGGCCTGCGCCCGCCGCGTCCGGTGAGCCCCACCTGGTCGGTGATCCGTGCCAACCAGTCCGGGTCGGCCCGGCGCCCGGCGAGGCGCAGCGGGAGGGTGATGTTCTGTTCGGCCGTCAGCGACGGCATCAGGTTGTAGGCCTGGAAGACGAAGCCGACGCGGTCCCGGCGCATCCGGGTCAGCGCGGTCTCGTCGAGGGCCGTCAGCTCCTGGCCGCCGAGGGAGACGGTGCCGCCGCTGGGCCGGTCGAGGCCGGCGGCGCAGTGCAGGAAGGTCGACTTGCCGGAGCCGGAGGGCCCCATCACGGCGGTGAAACTCCCCCGGGGGATGGCGAGATCGAGGCCGCGCAGCGCGTGCACCGCGCTCTCGCCGCGCCCGTACACCTTGCTCACGGCGTCGAGCCGGACCGCGGGGGCGGGCTCCCCGGAGCGGGAGCCGTCCGAAAGGGCTGAGGATGCGGGCGCCGTCGTGCGACCCGCCGAAGAGAAGATCCAGGGCATGTGTTCAGCCTGTTGTGCCGCTGATCACTGCGCTACGGTCAGAAAGGGCGGCCACTGTCACCATGCTGCCAACGGGCAGGCCAGGGGGACCGGCTCCGGGGGGAAACAGAACATGAGCCTGACATCGGTCGGGGTGTCCGACGAACACCTGCGGCTCTACCGCTATTTCCTGCGCCATCCCGAGCGCGGGGCCGAGTCCGCCGGAGGCGCCCTCGGCTGGGACCGGGACACCGTCGACGAGGGGCTGGACGCGTTACAGGAACGGAGCCTGATCCGGCTCTCCGAGCGGCACACGGTGCTGGTCTCCGATCCGGCGGTCGCCGTGGAGTGGCTGGTGGAACAGCGCCTGGGGGAACTCAAGTCCGTCACCGACGAGGTGCTCGCCACCCGGGCCGTGATCGCCACGCTCATCGACGACCACAAGCAGGGCACGGCCCGCTCCCCGAGCGACGACATCGAACGGGTTGACGGACCCGAGGCGATCCGCGAACGCCTCACCGACCTGGCCTTCTTCACCTTCCGCGAGCACATGTCGCTGCTCCCGTCGCCCTGGCACCCCCACAGCATCGACGAGGCCCGCGCCTCGGACCTGAGGATGCTCCGCCGCGGCATCCGCTGGCGTACGGTCGCCACGCCGAAGGCGCTCGCCGACCCCGCGACCCTGGCCTATCTGCGGGAACTGGAGACGCTGGGCGGGGAGGTGCGCCGCACCGAGCAGGCGATCCGGCGGCTGGCGATCTGGGACCGCGGCGTCGCGATGGTCCCCGTCGACCCGGACGACCACTACGAGTCGACGCTCGTCGTCCGCCAGCCGGGCGTGGTGGCCAACACCGTGGCCTGGTTCGAGCAGGTCTGGGACACCGGCCACGAGCTTCCCGCCGAGGACGACCTCGCGGTACGGGCGCCGGTCCTGTCCGCTCTGGAGCACCGTGTCCTGGACGCGCTGACCCACGCGGACAAGGACGAGGCGGCAGCCCGCGAACTGGGCGTCTCCCTGAGGACGTTCCGCCGCTACGTGGCCGACATCATGCTGCGGCTCGGCGCGGCCAACCGCTTCCAGGCGGGGCTTCTCGCCAAGGAGCGGGGCTGGATCTGAGAAGGGAACTGCCGAACAGGGCCTAGGGCCTGTTGCGAAAGTGGAGTTATCGGGCTGGATGTGCTCTGCGGCAGGTACCGTTTCTTGTCAGGCTCGGGAGGGTCGTTGCCCCTGGGGACTGTCTGTTGCAATCGGGAGGCTGCGCAGTGTCAGTGCAGCCGGTGGGGGCAGCGGTTTGTTGGCCGGGTCGGTGCGGAACGACTGGAGCAGATAGGCCACCAGGCGCTGGGACGCTGCACCGTCATCCGGTAGGGCGGTCGCCAGACCGCAGTGTGCCAACAGGACCACGGCGAGGTCGGAAGGGTGAAAATCGGCCCGTAGCGCGCCCGACGCCTGGGCCCTGCGTACCAGAGTCGTGAAGTCCCGCTCGGCACGTTGCCGGGACCGCGCGTGTTCCGACGCGGTTTCCGGGAAGGCCGCGACGAACGCGGCCGGGAACCCGCGTTCCTCCCGTTGCAGAGCGCAGACCGTCTCGACCAGATGCTGGAAGCCCTGCCACGGGTCAGGGGCGGCCAGAGCCTCGGTGAGCGCCCGCGCGCAGGTCTCCATCTGCTGTGCGAACGCGCCTCTCACCAGGGCGTCCCGGGTCGGGAAATGCCGGTACAGCGTCGCCACGCCGACCCCGGCCCGTCGGGCCACGGTCGCCATCGGGGCGTCGATCCCGTGCTCCGCAAAGACCGCACGGGCGGCGACGAGGAGGCGCTCTCGGTTGCGCCGGGCGTCCGCCCGCACCCCGTCCCGGGCTGTGATCCGAGAGGATTCCGCCATCACTGTCTCTCGCTTCCGGTCCAACCGGACGATTGCGTCCACTTAAGAGCTTACGGTCGATGCCAGATCCCTGTACGGCCCCCGGCGGCAAAGGCAGAACGATGAACGACCGCATGATGAAGGCAGTGCTCTACGACCGCTATGGCGGCCCCGATGTGCTCTACACGGGCCACGTGCCACGCCCTGAGCCGGCCCCCGGCGAGGTCCTTGTGAAGGTGCGCGCGTTCAGCGTCAACGGCGGCGAACTGGCAGCACGTGCCGGCCGTCTCCGCCTCCTGAGCGGCCGGAAATTCCCCAAGCGCGTCGGCTTGGACTTCACCGGCGAGGTCGCCGCACTGGGGGCCGGAGTCACCCGGTTCGCGGCCGGCGACCGCGTATGGGGGGTCTTGGGCCGCACCTCCGGGTTCGGCAGCGCCGCCGAGTACGTGACCGTACCCGCCGAGCGGGTCGGCCGTCTCCCCGACGGCCTTGACCTGGTTGACGCCGCCGCGCTGCCGGTGGCCACCACGGCCATCACCGCGCTGCGGGACAAAGCCGGGCTGCGCCCCGGCGAACGACTCCTCGTCCGGGGCGCGGCGGGCGGTGTCGGCAACGCCGCCGTCCAGCTCGGACGGGCGTACGGCGCCGAGGTTACGGCCCTGGCCCGTGCAGCCAACCTCGACTTCGTCCGCGGGCTCGGCGCGCACAAGGCCGTCGACCACCGGACCGTGCGGCCGGCGGAGTTGGGCCGCTTCGACGTGGTCCTGGACACCGCGGGGACCGACCTGCGGGCCTTCCGGCGCCTACTGAATCCCGGCGGGCGCATGGTCACCATCGCCTTCGACCTGAAACGGCCCGCTGCGTCGCTCGGCCACCTCGCGGCCAGCACGGTCCACGGACACGGCCGGGTGCGTTTCTTCAGCGGCAACCCCACGCGGGCGGACTTCGACGACCTCGCCCGCCATGTGGTCGAGGGCAAGCTAAGCCCTGCGGTGGACACGGTCTTCCCTCTGGAGGAGACAGCAGCGGCACACCGGGCACTGGAGGCGGGTGGTGTCCAGGGCAAGTACGTGGTCAGGGTCGCGTAGGACGTCTGTGGAGGTACTGATCACAGCCACTCGTTGATGGCAGCGATGAGGACGGTCGCCTCGTAGCGGACCGCCAGCTTGTCGTATCGCGTGGCGACGGCGCGGTGCCTCTTGAGGCGGTTGATCCCGCACTCGACCGCGTGCCGCTGTTTGTAGTCGTCCTTGTCGAACTTCGGCGGCCGGCCGCCACGCGATCCACGCTTGAGGCGGTTGCGCGCGTGGTCGGCTTTGTCGGGGATGGTGCAGCGGATTCCGCGGCGGCGCAGGTAGGCGCGGTTTCTGCGGGAGGCGTATGCCTTGTCAGCGCGGACTCGATGGGGACGGACACGTGGCCGACCCGGCCCGATGCGGGGCACGCGGATCTTCTCCAAGACGGGTTCGAACTGCGGCGAGTCCCCGCGCTGCCCAGCGGTCACCACGATCGACATGGGCTTCTGGCCCTGCTCGACGGCCAGGTGCAGTTTGGTGGTGAACCCGCCGCGTGAGCGTCCCAGCCCGTGATCACCAGACTCGGTGAAGATGCCGCCTGGTGGTTCCTTCTGCGAGCTACCCTGCTTGCGGGCCCCGGCCCCGTGCTGATGGGCACGGCATACCGTGGAGTCGACGCTCAGGTCCCACGTGATCGCGCCTTTCGCGTCGGCCAGGGACTGGAGCTGGGTGAGTATCCGGTGCCAGGTGCCGTTCCGCTGCCATCGGCGGAACAGGTCGTAGACCCGGTTCCATGGTCCGTACTCGACGGGCACGTCCCGCCATGGAACTCCCGTCCGGACACGAAACCGTATGCCGTCGATCAGCTGCCGCCGAGGCCAGATGGGTGGCCGCCCCGTCTTGGCACCCTTCGGCAACACCGGCTCCAGCACCGCCCATTGCTCGTCCGTGAGATCTCCCCGGCCCATGAACGGTGATCATTCACAGCCCAAGACCTACTTTCGATACACGGCCTACTGATCTTTTCGTAAGTTCGGTGGGTGTGGTGGCGGTGTGGGTGGGAGGCCGTCGGGGTGGCTTATCGACCTCCGCCCTCTGCGGCTGGCGCCTCCCTTCCTCCTTTGTCGCGGCCTCAGTTGGCGGAGGCGCGTCGTGTTCGGGCGGTCGAGTTGTTCGAGGACGGTGTCTCGAATGCGGAGATCGCGCAGGCGGTAGGGGTGTGTGCGGAGAGCGTGCGGCGACGGCGGCGGGCGTGGGAGGAAGGTGGTGCTTCGGCCCTGCGGCGGCGTGCGGCCACCGGTCATCCGCCCAAGCTGGACGACGCCCAGGTCGAGACCGTCCGGGCCGCGTTGGGGAGAGGAGCCCAAGCCCATGGTTTCGAGGCCGACCTGTGGACCCTGGAGCGAGTCGGTGCCGTCGTGGAGCGGGTGACGGGAGTGGTGCTGTCGAGGGCGTCGGTGTGGCGGTTGCTGACCGGCCGGCTCGGATGGAGTCTGCAGCGTCCCGAGCGGCAGGCGGTCGAGCGGGACGAGTCGGAGATCGCCCGCTGGATCGCGCACGAGTGGCCGCGCATCAAAAAGGGGCCGTGAACACACGTGCCTGGATCGTCTTCCTCGACGAATCAGGCGTCTCTCTGCTGCCTCAGATCCGCCGCACCTACGCACCCCGAGGTCGGACCCCGCTCCTGCGGCACCGTCTGAACCGGAAGCGCGCGTCGATGGCCGGGGCTCTGGGATACCACTCCACCGACCCCGGTCGCGGGGCCCGCCTGTGCTTCCATCTCAAGCCCGGCAGCTACGACACCGCCACCCTCATCGACGTCCTGGAGCAGATGAAGGTGTTCTACCGCGGCGAGCGGGTGGTCCTGGTCTGGGACGGCCTGTCCGCCCGTTGGAGCCGCGCGATGCGGGCTTGGGTCGCCGACCAGGACTGGCTCACCCTGGAGCGATTACCCGCCTACGCTCCCGAGCTCGACCCGGTGGAGCTGCTGTGGTCCTCACTCAAGAAACGTGAACTCGCCAACCTCGCCGGCGACCACCTCGCCGATGTCGCCGACGCCACCGAGCAAGGCATCCACCGCATCAACCACAACCCACAACCCACAACTGCCATGGTCCTTCCTCGCCCACACCGGCCTGACCATCCACCCACCACACCCACCGAACTTACGAAAAGATCAGTAGTGACCTGAGTCGGAGATTCGTCGTTGGTCAGGTATGAGTCGTCCGGGCCGAAGATTCCGCCGGTGACTGCTGCCCAACGGGCTGTTCTGGAGGGCTGGGTGCGGCGGCGGACGACGGCCCAGGCGCTCGCCCAGCGGTCGCGGATCGTGCTGGAGTGCGCTGAGGGCCACTCGATCATGGAAGTGTCTCGCCGGCTGCGGACACGGTCCGCACCTGGCGACGCCGTTTCCTCGAACGGGGCCCGGACGGCTTGTGTGACGACCCGCGTCCAGGCGTGCCGCGGAAGATCACCGATGCCGATGTCGGGCGGGTGATCGTCAAGACGCCGCAACTGACGTCCTCGATGCCGAGCTGCTCACCGAGGTACTCCACCACCGCCCACGAACATCCAGCGGGTCGTCCGGCAGGAACCGGCCGATGCGGCGCACGGTGCACATCTGGAGGGCGAACCCGAGCCGAATGTGATCACTACGCCGCTTCGCGATCAGCTTGCGGTCCTCGTCGTCGAGGAAGAAGAACCGCGCCGGCTCCGGCCGGGTCGGCTCCTCGTCGAACTTCCCGTGCGAAGCCGCCTGCCTGTCGGTCAAGAACTCCACTGGCATGGACCTGACGCTAACGACGCCCGCAGACGCCCAACGATCTTCCACCGAACCCCGGCGCCAGGCCGATCGGCTGTGCCGGAAGCCCATGATCACCGGCTTGGACCGACCGGCACATGGGGGGGTGGGACAAGGAGCGGGCCGGGTGTGTGCAGCTGCGAGGCGGAGGAGGGAGGCAACGCGGAGCGTTGTCGACCGACGACAACGCCGCAGATGTGCGTGCGCGGCCCCGCGACATCGCCCTCCATTTGCCGGTCGGCCTCAGCCTCAACCGCCGTGCCGCCGTGCCGCTGTTCCCCGAGACCGTCCCCGGCCCTCCCGGCACCCAGAGGTCCGCCACTCGTCGAACGCCCGACATCCACGCACACGCGGCTCCGCCCGGCGGCCGCACCGCCTCCGCACCCACAGCCCGTCCACCGCCGCACCCCGTGTCGCGGGGACAGGAAATCGAACCGGGGTCGGGGCAAACCGAACGGGGCCCAGGAAAGAACAGACCGGGGCCGAGCACCCGAACAAGGTGCCCGGCCCCGGTCAGAAGCCGATCGACGCCGCCGGCGTCGACGTCACCGCCACCGCTACTTCTTGCGGCGCCGCCCACCGCCACCGTTCTTCTGGGCCTTGCGGCGCTCCGCCCGGGTCAACCCGTCCGACTCGGACCCGGCCGCGCCGTCACCGTTGGAGAAGTCGCCCTCGACGACCCCACCCTCCCCGTCCACCGTGGGAGCGGAGAAGTGCAGTCGGTCGGGACGCTGCGGGGCGTCGAGCCCCTTGGCCCGGATCTCCGGACGTGCCGCCGGTACGAGGTCCTCCTTGGCGAGCGAGGCCTGCTCGGCCTCGTCCTGCACCGGAACCTCCTCGACCTGCTGCTCGACCTGGACCTCCAGGTTGAACAGGTAGCCGACGGACTCCTCCTTGATGCCCTCCATCATGGCGTTGAACATGTCGAAGCCCTCGCGCTGGTACTCGACCAGCGGGTCCTTCTGCGCCATGGCCCGGAGGCCGATGCCCTCCTGGAGGTAGTCCATCTCGTAGAGGTGCTCACGCCACTTGCGGTCCAGGACGGACAGCACGACACGCCGCTCCAGCTCACGCATGATGTCCGAGCCGAGCTGCTTCTCGCGCTCGCCGTACTGCTCATGGATGTCGTCCTTGATGGACTCACCGATGAACTCGGCGGTGATCCCGGCCAGGTCGCCGGCCGCCTCCTCCAGCTCCTCGACGGTCACCTTCACCGGGTAGAGCTGCTTGAACGCACCCCACAGCCGGTCGAGGTCCCACTCCTCGGCGAAGCCCTCGGCGGTCTCCTGGCGGATGTAGTCGTCGATCGTGTCGTCCATGAAGTGGCGGATCTGGTCCTGCAGATCCTCACCCTCGAGAACCCGGCGACGCTCGCCGTAGATGACCTCACGCTGCCGGTTGAGCACCTCGTCGTACTTCAGGACGTTCTTACGCGTCTCGAAGTTCTGCTGCTCGACCTGCGACTGCGCCGAGGCGATCGCCCTCGTCACCATCTTGTTCTCGATCGGCACGTCGTCCGGCACATTGGCCATCGACATGACGCGCTCGACCATCTGCGCCTTGAACAGCCGCATCAGGTCGTCGCCGAGCGACAGGTAGAAGCGGGACTCGCCGGGGTCGCCCTGACGGCCGGAACGACCGCGCAGCTGGTTGTCGATACGCCGCGACTCGTGCCGCTCGGTGCCCAGGACGTAGAGCCCGCCGAGCTCCCTGACCTCTTCGAACTCCGCCTTCACGGCCTGCTCGGCCTTCTCCAGCGCCGCGGGCAGCGCGGCCGCCCACTCCTCGACGTGCTCGACGGGGTCGAGACCGCGCTGGCGCAGCTCCGCCTCGGCAAGATCGTCGGGGTTGCCGCCGAGCTTGATGTCGGTGCCTCGACCGGCCATGTTCGTCGCGACCGTGACCGCGCCCTTGCGCCCGGCCTGGGCCACGATCGTCGCCTCGCGGTCGTGCTGCTTGGCGTTGAGCACCTCGTGCTGGACACCGCGCTTGGAGAGCTGCTGCGAGAGGTACTCGGACTTCTCGACCGAGGTGGTGCCGACCAGGATCGGCTGGCCCTTCTCGTGCTTCTCGGCGATGTCGTCGACGACCGCGGCGAACTTCGCGACCTCGGTGCGGTAGATCAGGTCCGACTGGTCGGCACGGACCATCGGCCGGTTCGTCGGGATCGGCACCACACCGAGCTTGTAGATCTGGTGGAACTCGGCGGCCTCGGTCATCGCCGTACCGGTCATGCCGGAGAGCTTGCTGTAGAGGCGGAAGAAGTTCTGCAGGGTGATCGTGGCGAGCGTCTGGTTCTCGTCCTTGATGTCCACCCCTTCCTTCGCCTCGATCGCCTGGTGCATGCCCTCGTTGTAGCGGCGGCCGGCGAGGATACGGCCGGTGTGCTCGTCGACGATCATGACTTCGCCGTCGATGACGACGTAGTCCTTGTCCTTCTTGAAGAGTTCCTTCGCCTTGATGGCGTTGTTGAGGTACCCGACGAGAGGGGTGTTCACGGACTCGTAGAGGTTCTCGATGCCGAGCCAGTCCTCGACCTTCGAGACACCGGTCTCATGGATGGCGACGGTCCGCTTCTTCTCGTCGACCTCGTAGTCGCCGGTCTCCTCGATGCCCTTGAGCGGGTTGCCCGCCTCGCCCTTGGTCAGGCGCGTGACCAGCTTGGCGAAGTCGCCGTACCACTTGGTGGCCTGGTCGGCCGGGCCGGAGATGATCAGCGGCGTACGGGCCTCGTCGACGAGGATCGAGTCGACCTCGTCGACCACGGCGAAGTTGTGGCCGCGCTGGACGAGCTCGTCCGCGGACCACGCCATGTTGTCGCGGAGGTAGTCGAAGCCGAACTCGTTGTTCGTGCCGTACGTGATGTCGCAGGCGTACTGCTCACGGCGCTGGGCCGGTGTCATGTTGGCGATGATGCAGCCGACGGTCAGGCCGAGGAACTTGTGGACCCGGCCCATCAGCTCGGAGTCGCGCTCGGCGAGGTAGTCGTTGACCGTGATCAGGTGCACGCCCTTGCCGGAGAGCGCGTTGAGATACGCCGGCAGGGTACCGACCAGGGTCTTGCCCTCGCCGGTCTTCATCTCGGCCACATAGCCGAGGTGCAGGGCTGCGCCGCCCATCATCTGAACGTCGTAGTGGCGCTGTCCGAGGACCCGCTTGGCGGCCTCACGGACGGTCGCGAATGCCTCGGGGAGCAGGTCGTCCAGGCTCTCGCCGTCCGCGTACCGTTCCTTGTACTCGTCGGTGAGCGCCCGCAGCTCGGCGTCGGAGAGGTTGACGAAGTCCTCTTCGATGGAGCTGACCTGGTCCGCGATGCGGTGCAGTTTGCGCAGGATCTTGCCTTCGCCTGCACGCATGAGCTTGTTGAAGACGGACACTGAGGCTGGTCTCCTTGCCGGTCGGGCCTGGCACTGGGTCGTGGAATGGACTCTGGCACGGGCACGGCAGGTGGGCCCCACCGCAACGGCCATCGTAAGCGAGGACCCCGCCGCGCCGGGAGGGCTGCCGCCGCGTCGGCTCCACCGTCCCCTCCCAGTCAACGGCCGGGGGGCACCGAAGGTGCCGGGAAGTCCGAAAAGTGTTCGCTTCCCGGTCGGCTCCTCAGCAGAATCCGTACATGGAGCCGATCACCCTCACCACCGAGCGTCTGCTGCTGCGTCCCTTCGCCGGTGGCGACGCGGACGAGATCCATGCCGCCTGTCAGGACCCGGACATCCAGCGCTGGACGGTCGTACCCTCCCCGTACAGCCGCGCCGACGCGGAGTTCTTCGCGGAGAAACAGTCCCCCGGCGGCTGGCACGACGACTCCGCGTACGACTTCGCGGTGGTCCTGCGCGGCAGCGGGGCGCTGGTGGGCGCACTCGGCATCATCCGCCGCAATCTGCCGGGCACGTACGAGGTGGGTTTCTGGACCGCCAGGGAGCACCGGGGACGCGGCTACACGTCGGAGGCGGTCCTGGCCGCCGCCCGCTGGACCTTCACCTCGCTCGGCGGTGACCGGCTGGAGTGGCGGGCCGAGGTCGGCAACGCCCCCTCGCGTGCCGTGGCGCTGAGAACGGGATTCCGGATGGAGGGCGAGCAGCGATCGGGACTGCTCAACAAGGGGGTACGGCGCGACGCCTGGATCGGTGCGCTGCTCCCGTCCGATCTCGGCCTGCCGGACAACGACGCCTATCTGCCCGCAGCCGGCTGACCGCGATCGGTGAACTCCACGCCGGATGTCAGTGCCTCCCTCTAGGGTGCGGGACATGACGTCTGTGCCGCCCCCCGCCGCCGAACTCTCCGCCGACCAGGCGCGCAGGATCGCCCTGCGCGCCCAGGGCTTCCTGGGTGCTCCGGACCGCCGGGTCGGGGTTCCGGGTGTGCTGCGGCATCTCGGCGCCGTGCAGCTCGACACGATCTCGGTGCTCGCGCGTTCGCACGAACTGATTCCGTACGCGCGCCTCGGCGCGATCGGCCGGCACGCGGTCGAGGGGGCGTACTGGTCGGGCGGTCGCACCTTCGAGTACTGGTCGCACGCGGCATGCATCCTGCCGGTCGAGGAGTGGCCGCACTTCGCGTTCCGCCGCCGCGCCTACCGCTCGCGCCCCCACTGGCACCACGACCTGCCGGACGGCGCGTACGAAACGGTGATCAAGCAGCTGCGCACCGAGGGCCCGCTGACGGCGACGGAGCTGGGCGGCGCGAAGAACGGCGGGGAGTGGTGGGACTGGTCGGAGTCGAAGGTCGCCGTCGAGCGCGCCCTGATGTACGGGGAGGTGGTGTGCACCGAGCGGCGCGGCTGGAAGCGGGTGTACGACCTCGCCGAGCGGGCCCTGCCCGACGCCGTGCTGCACGACGATCTGGACGACGCGGAGTGCCTGCGCCGGCTGGTCGCGCTCGCGGGGCGGTCCCTGGGCATCGGCACCCGCGCGGACATCGCGGACTACCACCGGCTCAAGGGGGAGCAGTTCGACGCCGTCGTGGCCGACTCCGGTCTGGTGCCGGTGACGGTGCGGGGCTGGACGAAGCCGGCCTGGGCGGACCCGGCGGCGCTGGCCTCGGAGCCGCGCGGGCGGCATCGCACGACCCTGTTGTCGCCGTTCGACTCGCTGGTCTGGGAGCGGGCGCGCACCGAGCGGATCTTCGGTTTCACGCACCGCCTGGAGGCCTATGTCCCCAAGCCCAAGCGGATACACGGCTACTTCGCGATGCCACTGCTGGCGGGCGGAAAGCTGCAGGGCCGCGTCGACCCGGCTCGCGAGGGCAGCACGCTGGTGGCCCGTCAGGTGTCCCTGGAGAACCGGAAGGCCGTGGTGCCGATGGCCGAGGCTCTGGTGGAGGCCGCGTCCTGGGTCGGCTGCACGGATGTCCGGCTGGAGCGGGTCGACGCACCGGAACTGCGCGGGCCGCTCGCTCAGGAAGTCGCCCGCGCTCTGGCGTGAGCCCGCATTCCCTTGCCTTTACCCGGCACCGACCTGTTCGATCCATTCGGTCCCGTCGTCGCAGAGGTCACCTGATCTCCAGGATCTTCTCCCGCATGGCATAGACCACGGCCTCCATCCTGGAGTGCAGCTGCAGCTTCTCCAGAATGTTGCGCACGTGGTTCTTCACGGTGTTCTCGGAAATGAACAGCTCCTTCGCGATATCGCGATTGTTCATGCCCGTTGCAACGAGTTTCAGGACTTCGAGCTCACGGTCGGTGAGCCGCGGCGCGGGTACCAGCCGGCGCTCGTCGGTCCGCTGGATCATCGACTTGAACTCGGTGAGCAGTTTGGACGCCATGGAGGGGCTGATCTGGGACTGCCCGTCGGCCACCGCGCGAATCGCCGTGGCCACCTCGTCCGTCGAGATCTCCTTGAGGAGATAGCCCGTGGCGCCCGCCTTGATCGCGTCGTAGAGGTCGGCTTCCTCGTCGCTGATCGTCAGCATGATGATCTTCGCACTGGGGGCCACCTCCTTGATGGACGTACAGGCCTCGATGCCCCCGCGCCTCGGCATCCGTACATCCATCAGCACGATGTCGGGCAGCAGATCGGCCGCCTTGTCGACCGCCTCCGCCCCGTCACCCGCCTCGCCGACGACCTGGATGTCCTCCTCCTGGGCGAGGACGATCTCCAGTCCTCTGCGGAAAAGAGCGTGGTCGTCCACCACGAGGACCCGGATCGGCTCCTTGCGGGAACCGCTTTCCGTGTCGGCGCCGGTACCGGCAGCGCCACCGGCGTCATTCGCATCGCGCACGGGCCCGAAGGTGTCCGCCATCGTTCCTCCCCCTGAAGGCCATGGCCTGAAGTTCACAAACTGTCCGCCAACGGCAGTTCACAGAGCACCGGTTGGCTTGGGACGACATGATTTCATGCCTGGCCGTCGGAGCGGCGATCCCGTGCCCGCACACGGATGCCCCTGGGGGCGCACAGACGCTCCAGGGGCACCGCGGAAGCGTGGCGTCAGCCGCCGAGCGCACCGCCCGCGCCGCCCGCCTCATCGGCGGCCAACGGATCGGTCCTCAGGTGAATGACACCGTAGTCATAGGCATGCCGCCGGTAGACGACACTGGGTTCCTTCGTCTCGGAGTCGACGAACAGATAGAAGTCGTGCCCGACCAGCTCCATTTCGTAGAGCGCCTGATCGAGCGACATCGGTGCGGCGACATGCGTCTTCTCGCGCATCACCAGCGGACCCTCGCCCTGCACCTCCAGCGAGCCGAACCTGGTGGTGGGCACGGTCTGGCCCGTCTCACTGCCCACCAGATCGCCCTCGCCGTTGAACGACGCCGCGCCCGGCACGGCCTCGGCGACTTCCGCAGCGGGAATCCGGCCGTTGCCACGGCGGCTGTAGCGCTTGTCGTGCTGCTTGCGCAGCCGCGCCTCCAACTTGCCGGTGGCCAGGTCCAACGCTGCGTACGGGTCGCCTGCGGCTGCTTCCGCCCGGATGACCGGCCCACGCGAACGGAGCGTGATCTCCACCCGGTCGGAACGATCGGCCTGACGGGGGTTCGGCTCCTTGGACACCTCGACGTCGAGGCTGATCACCTTGCCGTCGAACTTCTGGATCTTGTCCAGCTTCAGCTTCTCGGCCACGTGCTTGCGGAACCGCTCCGGCACCTCGGTCTTGCGGCCCTTGACGACGATGTCCACGCAGAACTCCGTTCCCGGATCGCTCCGCTCAGCGGCGGAGCGTCTCCCTTTTGCACCAGGCTCCGGTGATCACCGGAGCCGCGGACTCGGTGACTTCCACCTCCTCCTCCCCCGTCGGCAGGGTCTCCACCCCACCGAATTCCCTGCTTCCGGACTACTGGTGAGTTGCCTGCCCGAAACCTGGCGGTGCATTCCTCGAGGTCCGGCATTCACCATTCCTCACAACCGAACATAGCCTGCCGGGCCTGATGTCGGCACCTGCTACTCGCACGTACCTCCGTTCAGGGCTTTTTACTCACCCACTACCTGCAACGATGCAAGTTCACTGACAGTTCCGGTTTATTTCGAAGGCCGACGGAGAAACTGCGACAACAGCCGCCAGCCCACTGCCGTGTGCGACGCCGTCGCGCCCGCCCACGGCCGCGATCGCCCGGGCCGCCTCGGCCAGCGAGGCACCGGTCGTCAGAAGGTCGTCCACCAGCACCACCCGTCCGGCCGCAAGCAGCCGTTCACCCCCGGCCACGACCTCCAGGGCCCCCGCGAGATTCGCCTGCCGCTGCCGGGCTCCGAGCCCCGCCTGATCGGCCACCGGACGCCGCTGTCGGAGCACCGCGACCACCCGGGCCCCAGTACCACGGCGCCGCAGCTCGCCTGCGGCTGCCAGCGCGATCCGCCGCGTCGGATCGTGGCCCCGCGCCGCCACGGCCCGCCGCGTCGACGGCACGGGGACGAGCAGCAGCGGGCCGACCACGCCCGCATGCCCCACCCCGGCCCGTACGGCCCCCGCCAGCGCCTTGCCGAGCGGCCCGGCAAGCCCCAGGGCACCCCGCTCCTTATGGGCCAGGAGCACCGCACGCACCGCGTTCTCGTAGCCGGCCGCCGCATGCACCACCGGCAGGCCCCTGGGCTCCGGCACCGGCCTCACCCGGCGCGGCGCCCGGCCGCACAGGTCCGCCCGGCACTCCTCGCACAGCTCCGTGCGCGGCCTGCCGCAGCCGCCACAGGACACCGGCAGGACCAGTCCGGAGATCTCCCGCCACCACCCCCGCATGACTCCACTGTGCCCCCCTCGAAGGCACCCGGCCACCCCTGTGGAAAACGCGGCGCCGCGCGCACGGTTTCCCGGCCCGGACTTGCGGGGTCTCAGCCCGGGTAGACCAGTGACCAGCCTTGCTTGACCACCGTCTGCCAGTTGTCACCCGGCGACAGCTTCACTATCCCGTCACTCGACGTGGCCGCCATCAGCGGCAACTGCTCGTCGTCAGCCGCAGCGACCGACGACACCTGGTTCACGCCGGGCAGAACACCGGACGCGGGCGTCGAACCGTCCACCTGCACATAGCGCACCTGCTGGACGCCGCCCTGCTCCTTGCCGACCACCACGAGACGGCTCCTGCCCGACCACGACATCGCGGTCACGTCCGTCAGCTGGGGGGCGGCCTGGCGCAACTCCACCACCGAGACCTGCTGATCCGTCTCCGGCCCGTGCCGCTCGATACGGCCGATCTTCAACGTGGTGTGGCCGTCCTGGGTCACCAGGAGCGCGATCCTCACTCCGTCCGCGGACATCCGCAGCGCCTCGATCCGACCGTCCAGGCTCGGCACGGAGACCTCCTCGGGCCTGCCCTCCCCGCCGGCCAGTCGCAGCAGCCTGCGGTTGCCGGGATCCCGGTCGGCCACCCAGAGGTCACCCCGGCCGTCCCAGCTCGGCACCGACAGACGGTCGTTCTGGTTCGCTGCCTTGCTGGTCACCGAGGCAGCCGGAAGCTCGCCGTCCGAGACGATGGACGACACATAGAGAGCCTTCTTGTCCCGCGAGACCGCAGCCGCCGACTGCTCGTCCCTCGCCACACCGACCGCGCCCATCCGCACCGGCCCATGGCCGAGCGGGCCGGTCACCGTCTCCGGAGTGCCACTGCCCTTGGTGCTACCGGGAATGCGCTCCACATGCCCCTTGTCGTCGATGAAGTACTGACTGTCCGGACCGCTCGACGAGCCGTCCGGGGCGAACTCCTCCGCCTGATCCGTCCCGAGAACGCACAGCGGGGAGCCGTCGGAGCGTTGGAGCTCGACCTGCTCGACCCGTGCGGACGTCAGGTCCCTCAAGGTGTAGAGGATCTGAGAGGCCATCATGCGACAGGAGCGCTGCCCGACGCCGTCCGCCTTCTTGCTGAGCGGGACCTTCAGAACATTGCGGTCGTCGGGGGTCAGGGAGGTGACGCCCTTCTTCAGCGTCGTACCTGCGGGGAAGCTGGAGCGGACCACCGGGCGCAGCCAACTGGTCGGCCCCACCAGCAGGCTTCGGACGGCCTGGGTCACGGTGTCCATCGTGGTGGCAGGGTCCGTCCGGCTGCGGAGGTAGACGGGGTCGGCGACGAGGGTCGACCGAGCCTCCGCCCGCCCTGCGGCGAAGTAGTACTTGTCGACGGAACGGTAGAGGCGTTTGAAGTCCGACTGCCCGAGCAGAAGACCGTCCGGCACGCCATCGATGCGCCACTCCTTGCCCTCCGGCCCGTTCTCTCTCACCAGGCGCAGCGTCTGGTTGTAGTCCGTGGGCGCGAGCGGCTGATAGGCGCTCTGGGCGTCGACCGTTGCCACCTTCTCACCGGTCAGGGTGTAGGTGACGTCCGTGACACCGGGGTCTCTGTCGCGGAAGGGGCGGTCGCTCCGGTTCGGCGCCTTGGTGAGCACCGTCGTGAACGCGCTCGGCCTCCACTTGCTCGCCGCCTTCTTCGTCAGGTACATGCGGGTCGTCCTGAAGCCCGGGTCATCGCTGGTCATGGACTCCAGGAAGCCGTCGACGACCTCCTCGGGGGTGGCGTTGTCGCGCGGCGCCACCGCGTACACCTGTACCTGGGAGTCACCGGGCTGCGACGCGTCCACAGCCTTGACGTCCCCGGTGACGGGCATCGAGCTGCACGCGGACAGCAGCAGGACACCGCATCCGAGCAGTGCGACCAGCCCCGGTACACGCTCATGGCCGCCCCTGTGACGGTCAGTGCCCATGGTTCGTGTCCCCCCGGTCCGGGTCCTGCCCTGCAGTGTCCAAATCTCCATCCGGTCGTTCCTCGGCGGGGCGCGCGACCACGCGTGCGCCGCTCCCCGGCAGGGCCGCCGGATGCACCGAGACCGGCGCCGTGCGGGAAGCCACGGGAGCACGCGAGGGTACGGGCAGTGCGGCGCGGTCGTTGCCTCCGGACTGCGGCGGCACCGCCGTCAGCCGGTGCTCGCTCCCGATCGTGGGAGCAGTCGCGGCTCGCTCCCGGTTCTCCCGGTTGCGCCGGGAATCCTCGGGTTCCAGCGGTATCGGCGATCCACGCAGCGGTTCGTCCGCCGTACGCGGCAGGGTGAGCCGGAACTGCGAGCCGCCGCCCGGCTCGCCCCATGCCTGCAGCCAGCCGCCGTGCAGCCTCGCGTCCTCCACGGCGATGGACAGTCCGAGTCCGGTGCCGCCGGTCGTCCGCGCGCGGGCCGGGTCGGCCCGCCAGAAGCGGTTGAACACCCTCGTTGCCTCGCCCGGCTTGAGCCCCACACCGTAGTCCCGGACGGCCACGGCGACCGCGCCGCCGGCCACCCCCATCCGCACCACGACATCCCGGCCCTCGCCGTGCTCCACGGCGTTGACCACCAGGTTGCGCAGGATGCGTTCGACCCGCCGTGCGTCGGCCTCCGCGATCACCGGCTGCTCGTCACCGACCACCCGGATCCGGGTGCCCTTGCGCTCGGCCAGCGGCTCGGCCCCGCCGATCACCCGTCGCACGACCTGTCGCAGATCTATCGGCTCGGCCTCCAGCGCCGCGGCGCCGGCGTCGAACCGGCTGATCTCCAGCAGATCGGAGAGCAGCGACTCGAACCGGTCGAGTTGATCCCCGAGCAGCTCCGCCGAGCGCGCCGTCACGGGATCGAAGTCGCTGCGGGCCTCGTGGATGACATCGGCGGCCATCCGCACGGTCGTGAGCGGTGTCCGCAGCTCGTGGGAGACATCGGAGACGAAGCGCCGCTGCATCCGCGACAGCTCCTCCAACTGCTGGATCTTCAGCTGCAGATTCTGCGCCATCTTGTTGAAGGCCTCACCGAGCCGCGCGATGTCGTCCTCGCCCGTGACCTTCATCCGCTCCTGGAGCCTGCCGGCGGAGAGCCGCTCGGCGATGCCCGCCGCCATCCGCACGGGTGTGACGACCTGCCGCACGACGAACCACGCGATGGCCCCGAGCAGCACCACGACGAACAGTCCCGCTGTTGCCAGCGTTCCCCTGACCAGCGTCAATGACTTCTCCTCCTGCGTCAGCGGGAAGAGGTAGTACAGCTGGTACGGATTGTGGTCGATGTCGTACAGCCGTTTGCCCACGACGAGTCCGGGCTGCGACGGCTGCCCGTTCGCGTACTGGATCCAGGAGTACGTCTGGAACGCCCCGGGGCCCTTGTTCACAGAGTCCCGCAGGCTCTGCGGAATACTCACCGCCTCCACGCTGCCCGAGCCGCGCGGAGCGCGGGTGCCCTCGTCGGCACTGAGCGCCACCACGTTGAAGGCGTTCTTGCCGCCGCTGGCGAGCTGATCGACGAGTTCGGTCCGCCAGGAGTTGTTGGCCGTCGTGCCGTCCGTCGCGTCACCGCCCTGCCCGCCGGGGACGAGCGGAGCGTTGGCCTTCTCCTGGGCTGCGGCAAAACCGCCGGCGGCCTGGGTCTGGGCAGCCTTGCCCTTCGCGTCGAGAAGGCCGTTGCGCACCTGCCCGATCACGACGAAGCCGAGCAGCAGCACCACACCGAGCGACATGAGCAGCGTGCCCGCCACGACCCTCAGCTGCAGATTCCGCCGCCACAGCCGCACGGCCGGCAGCAGCGGACGCCGCACCCAACGCATCAGCAATCGCGGCACAGGACCGCCGAGCGCCCGGTCCTGGATCAACCGGCCGCCCTGCAGAAGACGCCCCACCTGGGACGCCTTGTGTCCTGGAGCAGCAGCCCGCTCCGCACGGGCTCCCGGCTCCCCGGGCTGCGGAGCAGCGCTACCCAGGGGCATGTCAGCTCGGTCCGGCCTTGTAACCGACCCCTCGGACGGTCACCACGATCTCGGGCCTCTCCGGGTCCTTCTCGACCTTCGAGCGCAGTCGCTGGACATGCACGTTCACCAGCCGGGTGTCGGCTGCGTGACGGTACCCCCACACCTGCTCCAGCAGCACCTCACGGGTGAAGACCTGCCACGGCTTGCGGGCGAGCGCGACCAGCAGATCGAACTCCAGCGGGGTGAGGGCGATCGACTGCCCCTCCCTCTTCACCGAGTGACCGGCCACATCGATGACCAGATCCCCGATGGTCAGCTGCTCCGGCGCCGGTTCCTCCGACCTCCGCAGACGTGCCCTGATCCGGGCAACCAACTCCTTAGGTTTGAACGGCTTCACGATGTAGTCGTCGGCCCCGGACTCCAGACCCACCACCACATCAACCGTGTCGCTCTTGGCAGTGAGCATGACGATCGGCACACCCGACTCAGCCCTGATCAACCTGCAGACCTCGATGCCGTCCCTGCCGGGCAGCATCAGATCCAGCAGGACCAGGTCCGGCTTGGCCTCTCGAAATGCGGCAAGTGCCTTGTCGCCGTCCGCTACGAACGACGGCTCGAACCCCTCACCACGCAGCACAATCCCGAGCATCTCGGCCAGTGCGGTGTCGTCGTCGACGACAAGGACGCGTCCCTTCATAATCGACATCATCCCATTAGCTAATCGTTACCTGCGATGATCTGGCACACAGCTCTGCCAGTCCGACCCCCGTGACCGGGGAAACCACGCCCCCCTCCGTGACGATCGCCGTGACCAGCTCCGGCGGTGTGATGTCGAACGCGGGGTTGTACGCCGGGGCGCCCACGGGCGCCACGAGCAGGCCGCCGACGTCCCCGCCCGCGGCCTCCGCCCGCAAGGATGTGAACTCCGTCACTTCGCTCCCGGGTCGCTGCTCGACGTTGATCGACGCCCCGTCCACGGTGTCCAGATCGACGGTCGTGGTCGGCGCCACGACGATGAACGGTACGTGGTGGTACTTCGCGAGCACCGCCAGCGGGTAGCTGCCCACCTTGTTCGCCACCGATCCGTCCGCGGCGATGCGGTCCGCCCCGATGAGCACGGCGTCCACCTTCCCCGCGGCGAACAGCGAGCCTGCGGCGTTGTCCGTGAGCAGGCTGTACGGCATGCCGTTGCGCGCGGCCTCGTATGCGGTCAGGCGCGTCCCCTGCAGCAGGGGACGGGTCTCATCCACCCACAGCCGGCGCAGCCGGCCCTCCCGGTGTGCCCCGAGCGCCACCGCGAAAGCAGTGCCCCCACCACCCGAGACGAGCGCCCCTGTATTGCAGTGGGTCAGCAGTTGATGGACGGGACCCGGCAGCAGTTCGTCCAGTAGAGCGAGCCCGTGTCGCGCCATACGCCCGCTGGCCTCGGCATCTTCCCGGTGCAGTGCCCGGGCCTCGGCCAGCGCCGCCTCGGCGGCCCGCTCCGGACCGGCCCCCTTCCCGACTGCCGCCCGGTACGCCCCGACTGCCCGCCGCACCCCGTATCCAAGATTCACCGCGGTGGGCCTCGACCGCTCCAGCAGCCCCGCGGCCTCCACCACGTCATCGCCTCGCACCGCTGCGAGAGCCACCCCGTAAGCCCCCGCGATGCCCAGCAACGGCGCTCCACGTACTGCCAGCACCCGAATCGCCCGCACCAGCGCGGGCACATCGGTGCACACCAGCTCGACTTCCTCGACAGGCAGTCGCGTCTGGTCGAGAAGCACCAGTGCGGGGCCGTCCGGGAGGTCTTCCCAGCGAAGTACGGCGTGAGGCTCGATGCCCATCCGCGATTGCGCGTCCTGATCAGCCATCCGCCCAGTCTGCCCGGTGAGGCGCCCACAAATGAAGGCACGAACGAGATACGACGCCAGACCCGTACCCGAGCAACGCGTGGCACGATGGCTGCCAACCTGCCGTCCCGATGCGCGGACAGGACCATGAAGGAGCGAGAATGAACGACACTCCGGGCTGGGCCTCGCCCGGATCTGCCCCCTCCGAGGGTCAGGGGGCAGGCGTCCCCCGGCCTTCCGAGCCCATCGACGGCAGCGGCCCGGCGGCGAACTGGTCCCCCACTCAGCCGCCCGCAGGGCAGTGGTCCCCACCTGGCGCTCCTGGCACGGGCCCCGGCGCACCTCCCCCGGCCCCCGGCTGGGGCGGAGGGCCTCAGGGCCACGGCTGGGGGCCGCCGCCTGTGGCGGCCAAGCCCGGTGTCATCCCGCTCCGGCCACTCGGCGTCGGCGAGATCCTCGACGGCGCGGTCTCCACGATGCGCGCCCACTGGCGCGCGGTCCTCGGCATCACGTTGACCGTGTCCGTGATCGCCCAGGTCGCGATCACCCTTGTGCAACGCTATCTGCTGCCGGAACCCGCAGCGATCGACCCGAACGCCACCGGCCCGGAGGCACTCCGGCAGAGCGCCGACTCGGCGCAGTCGGCACTCATCAACAGCGTGCCGTCCCTGCTCATCACCATGATCGCCACGCTGATCACGACATCCGTACTGACCGTGGTGATCAGCCGCTCGGTGCTGGGCCGCCCGGTGACACTCGCCGACGCATGGCGCGAGGCCCGTCCCCGCCTTCCTCAGCTCCTGGGGCTCACGCTGCTGCTGACCCTGATCAGCGCCGCCATCATGACGGTCGGCCTGTTGCCGGGCATGCTGATCGGCTCCACCGCAGGCGCAGGGCTCGTCGTCATCGGGCTCCTGGCCGCGTTCGTCGTCGTCATCTGGCTGATGGTCCGCTTCTGCCTCGCCTCGCCGGCCCTGATGCTGGAGCGGCAATCGATCACGACCTCCATGCGTCGCTCCGACAAGCTGGTCAAGGGGGCGTGGTGGCGGACCTTCGGCGTCCTGGCTCTGACCTGCCTGCTGACACTCGTCGTGTCCGTGATCATCGCCATCCCGTTCAGCATCATCGCGATGACCGTGGACGGCGGCGGTATCGACCGCTTCCTCAGCGAAGGCTCCACGGACTTCGGCTGGCCGTTCCTGATCGTCTCCGGCATCGGCCAAGTGATCACCGCGACGATCACCTACCCGCTCTCCGCCGGCGTGATGGCCCTGCTCTACATCGATCAGCGCATCCGTCGCGAGGCACTCGACCTCGAACTCGCCCGCGCAGCCGGCCTGCCCGGATACGACACCAGGAGCTGATGCCATGTCGGGGGCGGGGGGCGCGGCAACGGCACGGCTACTGATCCGCACGAGCGGCGGCACACCTGTCGACACTCCACGTGTCCCCGCCCGCGAGGCGGCACGGCACGAGTTGTCCAAACCGATGTACCACGAGAACGATCCCAACCTCCTCCAACGCGGCATCGACCGTCTCTGGGGCTGGATCGGGGATCTCCTGAGCACAGCCTCCGGCGTTGCGCCGGGCGGCTCGCTCGGCCTTGTCGTACTCGTACTGATCGTCATCAGCCTGGTCGCCGCCCTCTGGTGGCGGCTGGGCACCCCGCACCGCACGGTGCGTTCCTCTGACGCCCTCTTCGACGACAGCCCCCGCAGCGCGGCCGAACACCGGACGGCCGCCGAAACCCACGCCGCTGCACATCGTTGGGACGCGGCGGTCCAGGAACGCATGCGAGCCATCGTCCGCGCTCTGGAAGAACGAGCCCTGCTCGACCCCCGCCCCGGACGTACCGCCGACGAGGCCGCCGCCGAGGCGAGCCATCCGCTGCCTGCACTCGCCACGCGACTCCACGCGGCCGCCAGAGCATTCGACGACGTCACATACGGCGGCCGCGCCGCGGACCAGCAGGCGTATCTGGACCTGCGAGCTCTTGACCTCGATCTCGAGACCTCGAAGCCTCTCCTGACATCCGCGGCCCAGGGAGCAGTCGAATGACCGAGGTCACCGCCGCCCCCACCGCCTCGGCCTCCCGCACCCCACGCCAGCTCTGGTCCCGCACCCGCGGTCTGCTGCTCGCCCTGCTCGTACTCCTCACAGCCGGAATCGCTCTGGCAAGCATGCGCTCCGGTGACCAGCACGGTCGCCTCGACCCCCGCTCCGCCGACCGCTACGGCAGCCGGGCCGTCGCCGAGCTCCTCAAGGACCACGGCGTCTCCGTTCACGTGGCCACCACGCTCGTCGACGCCACAGCTCAGGTCGGCGCCGACACCACGTTGCTCGTCGCCTCCCCCGATCTGCTGACACCACGCCAGCAGAGCGAACTGCGCGCCACGACCGAGCGCTCGGCCGGTCGAACCGTTCTGCTCGCGGCGGGCCCGCCGTCCGTGAGCAGCCTGCTTCCCGGCGTCCGCGCGGAGTCCCGGCGACCGGTGGTACCCCTCCCCCCGCAGTGCTCCTTGCCTGCCGCCCGCAGCGCCGGCGATGTCGAAACAGGAGGCTTCCGCTACGCCTCGGACAGCCTCGACACCGTCGGCTGCTTCCCGAGCGAGGGCCTTCCCACCCTGCTCCTGGTCGAACACAGCGCGGGCGACACCGTTCTCCTCGGTTCCCCCGACCTTCTCTACAACGACCGACTCGACAACGAGGGCAACGCCTCCCTGGCCCTTCAACTTCTTGGTTCCCGCCCACATCTGGTCTGGTACCTCCCCTCGCTCGCTGATACCTCCGCTGCCGCCGGGAACGGCGGAGACAATGCCGACGGCACTCAGGGCAGCCGCAGCTTCGCCGATCTGATCCCTCGAGGCTGGCTATGGGGCACCCTGCAACTCGCGCTCGCCGCTGCGCTCGCCGCCGTCTGGCGGGCCCGTCGTCTGGGCCCCCTGGTCACCGAGCGGCTGCCCGTGGCCATACGGGCCTCCGAATCCGCCGAGGGCCGAGCCCGCCTCTACCGAAGGGCGAACGCCCGCGATCGGGCTGCAGATGCGCTGCGTTCCGCCACCCGCACTCGCATAGCCCCACTCATCGGCGTGTCCCCGCGCGATGTCCATTCCCCCGCAACGCTCATCCCTGCTGTTTCCGCCCGTCTCGGCGCCACCCACAGCGACCTCCAAGCCCTGCTCTTCGGTCCTGCTCCGTCCGACGATGCCGCTCTTGTACATCTGGCAGACCAACTCGACACCCTCGAAAGAGAGGTACGCACGTCATGAGCGCCCCGCTCTCTGTGCCCGCCGGCACCACCGAGACTCTCGGGAACGGCGACACAGCCCGCGCATCCCTGGAAGCGCTGCGCTCCGAGATCGCCAAGGCCGTGGTCGGCCAGGACCCCGCAGTCACCGGACTCGTCGTCGCTCTGCTCTGCCGAGGCCATGTCCTTCTCGAAGGTGTCCCCGGCGTAGCCAAGACCCTCCTGGTACGGGCTCTCGCGGCCTCACTCGAACTCGACACCAAGCGTGTCCAGTTCACCCCCGACCTGATGCCGAGCGACGTCACGGGCTCACTCGTCTACGACGCCCGCACAGCAGAGTTCTCCTTCCAGCCCGGCCCCGTCTTCACCAATCTGCTTCTTGCCGACGAGATCAACCGCACGCCTCCGAAAACGCAGTCCTCCCTTCTGGAAGCAATGGAAGAGCGCCAGGTCACGGTCGACGGAACCCCCCGCGCCCTGCCCGACCCGTTCCTCGTCGCCGCCACGCAGAATCCCGTCGAATACGAGGGCACCTACCCGCTTCCAGAAGCCCAGCTGGACCGGTTCCTCCTCAAACTGACGGTGCCCCTGCCCTCCCGCGAAGAGGAGATCAGCGTCCTCACCCGGCATTCCACGGGCTTCGACCCGCGCGATCTCGAATCAGCGGGCATACGTCCCGTCGCCGGGGCAGCAGACCTGGAAACCGCCCGCGATGCAGTCGCCAGGACCAAGGTCTCCCCCGAGATCGCCGGCTACGTCGTCGATATCTGCCGTGCCACGCGTGAATCCCCCTCGCTCTCTCTCGGAGTCTCTCCCCGAGGCGCTACCGCTCTGCTGTCGACCGCCCGGGCCTGGGCCTGGCTCACCGGCCGCGACTACGTCATTCCGGACGATGTGAAGGCCCTGGCGCTCCCCACACTCCGCCACCGCGTCCAGCTGCGGCCCGAAGCGGAGATGGAGGGCGTCACCCCCGACTCCGTCATCACCGCGGTCCTCGCCCACGTACCCGTACCCCGATGAGGCGGTGAAAGTGGTCCTCACCGGACGTACCGCCTTGCTGGCCGCCCTGGGGTCACTCCCAGTAGGCATCCTGGCCCCCAGCTGGACAGGCATGCTCGCGGTCAACGCACCGCTCTCTCTAGCAATTCTGTGCGACTACGCCCTGGCTGCACCAGTGCGAACGCTTAAGTTCACTCGATCCGGCGATACAACTGTTCGACTGGGTGAGACCGCAGACGTACAACTCACCGTAACCAATCCTTCCCGCCGTCGTCTGCGCGCACACCTCCGCGATGCCTGGCCCCCCAGTAGTTGGCCCACCGGAGCCGAGCAGGCATCGTCGCGTCATGCGCTGACGGTTCCGGCAGGGGAACGGCGACGGGTGAGCACCACTCTGCGACCGACACGGCGGGGTGACCGCCGGGCCGAGCGTGTCACCGTCCGCTCCTTCGGGCCTCTGGGGCTGGCGGCCCGCCAGGGAAATCACGAGGTGCCCTGGACGGTACGTGTCCTGCCGCCCTTCACCAGCCGTAAGCATCTGCCGTCCCGCCTCGCCAGGCTCCGCGAGCTCGATGGCCGCACCAGTGTCCTGACACGTGGAGCCGGCACGGAATTCGACAGTCTCCGTGCCTACGTGCCTGGTGACGACACCCGCTCCATCGACTGGCGAGCCACGGCACGTCAATCCGCCGTCGCAGTCCGGACGTGGCGGCCCGAGCGTGACCGCCACATTCTCGTTGTCCTGGACACCGGCCGTACATCGGCGGGTCGTGCAGGCGACGTGCCCCGTCTCGACGCCTCACTGGATGCGGCACTGCTTCTCACCGCACTGGCCACTCGCGCGGGCGACCGCGTCGATCTGCTCGCCTACGACCGCCGTATCCGCGCCCACGTCCAGGGCCGGTCAGCCGGGGACGTCCTGTCGGCCATGGTGAATGCCTTGGCACCGATCGAACCAGCACTCGTGGAAACGGATGCCCGGGGACTGAGCACTGCCGTGCTGACCGGCGCCCCTCGTCGCTCCCTGATCGTGCTCCTCACAGGCCTGGACGCAGCTCCCGTGGAGGAGGGCTTGCTGCCCGTCCTCCCCCGACTGACTCAGCGCCACACCGTGCTGGTGGCTTCGGTGGCTGACCCGCACATCGAAAAAATGGCCGAGGCCAGGGGAAGCGTGGATGCCGTCTACCAGGCCGCCGCCGGCGCACAAGCCCGAGCGAGACGACTTCACACGGCAGAGCAACTCCGACGGCACGGCGCGGTGGTTCTCGATGCCGCCCCGGACAACCTCGCCCCCGCTCTCGCCGACGCCTACCTGGCTCTGAAGGAGGCAGGTCGCCTCTGACCGGCCCCCTATACCTACATCAACGGAATCCACTCATCGGGGGAGGGACCCGCCCGATTAACCCTGAAACGCAGAAAAGCCCCGTGCCACAAGGGCACGGGGCTTCTCCGTAAAAGGAGTTCGGCGGCGTCCTACTCTCCCACAGGGTCCCCCCTGCAGTACCATCGGCGCTGAAAGGCTTAGCTTCCGGGTTCGGAATGTAACCGGGCGTTTCCCTAACGCAATGACCACCGAAACACTATGAAATTAACCAACACCGGAAAAAACACGGCCGTTCGTTATTTCAGAACAAACACAGTGGACGCGAGCAACTGAGGACAAGCCCTCGGCCTATTAGTACCAGTCAGCTCCACCCGTTACCGGGCTTCCACATCTGGCCTATCAAC